>NZ_JIAH01000013.1 GCF_000688415.1 Corynebacterium pseudodiphtheriticum DSM 44287 | reverse complement strand
CGGGAGCGTGGTTGTAGTGCTTGGTAGCCACCTTCTCGATAGCGGTGGAGTAGTTCGCGGATCCAGCGGGTGCTGACGTTAAAGAGTGCGGCGGCATCTTTATGACTCATGCCGGTCGCGAGGATGGTTTCGACGATGACTTTGTTGGAAGTGTGTTTCTTGCCCATGCTCTATTTTGGGCGGAAGTATGTCTCGCTACATCCTAAGGTGGTGCGTGTGTCCTCATTGTCCCTGTTGGGGTGGTTGTGTGAGAACAGCGGAACGATGTTGTGGCACATCAGAGCCTTGAGGGGCGGAAGGATGTCGTGAGACAGAGCGGAACGATGTCATGGAATCAGACACCTCAGGCCGCACGATGCCAAGACCGGGAACCGGAAGGTTTCCGGTCTTTCGCGTTGCGCATGGCCGGGGTTGTTGGGGGGGGGGTAATAGATCGTTGAACAATCTTGTAAGTAGCTAAACGTTAGCTATATATTTTCTTGTTGAACATTCAGATTCCGGATGTCATCGTTAACACCTAACAAAAATTTTCTCAAGATTAGGTGTTAAGTCATGAAAGGTCTTATACCTATGAAGAAAACTGGATTTATTCGTTCAGCTAGTGCTGTCGCTATTCTTGGCCTATCCCTGTCCATGGGGGGAGTAACAGCTGTCGCGCAAGAAGCTGCTCCCGCTGCTGTCATCGATGAGAATAGACCGGTAACCCTGACCATCGATAAGCGTCTCAACCCCACCAGCATCGGCGAAGCCGGTTCCGGTACGGCAGACCCCAACGTAACCGGTAACCCACTGAAAGGTGCTACCTTCACCGGCACGCTTCTGAACGTTGATGGTGTCGATGCCTCAGAACTAGGCACCCTTACTGCTCGCAACTACGCACAGAAAGGCGCTACTCTTACCCAGACGACAGTTACGGGTACCACTGGAGATAACGGCCAACTCAAATTCGAATCGGGAACATCTGCACTCGCACAGGGAATCTGGCTATTCGAAGAAACCATTGATGGCCAAGTTACGGATGTCGAGACCAATAAAACGTATCAGGCCTCTGAAGTAGCCCCTTCCACTCCATTTATCGTTTCCCTTCCATATACCAACGCTGCGGGCGACGGGTGGAACTATGACGTTGTAGTCCAACCCAAGAACACCACTTCCGGCGTCACTAAGGAAGTCAAAGACGCGGACAAGAACGTTGGGGGGACCATTGAGTACGTGGTCCATGGTAACGTGCCAGTCATTCCAACGGGTGAAAAACTCAAAGGTTTCCGCATTACGGACCAACTCGACACGGAAAATCTTGACAATATTGAGGCTAAGGTAGCACTGTCTGATGGCACGCAACTGGTTAATGCTGATTACAACTTGAGTATTAATCAAGGAACAGGTTTGGTCGAATTGTCTTTTACGAACCTAGACAAGCTTTCCGGATTGCCTGCGGGAACCACTGTTGACCTCACGATTACCGCCACGGTGAAGAAGCTGGAAGGCACCGACGGTATCGCAGTCAACAAAGCGAAGCAGTTTGTGCATTACCCCAATCAGGATCAAGAACGCGAAACCGAGTCTAATGAGGTTAAGTCCTACTGGGGTCAGGTCAAGGTAGTCAAGACCGAGGAAGGCTCTGAAACTCCACTGAAGGGTGCGGAGTTTGAGCTTTACCGTTGCACCGGTGACGATCCGCAGGCTAACCAGTTGCAAGAGCAAGACAAGATTACGATCGGCGAAACCTCCAAGTGGACGACCGGTGATGACGGAACAGTTCTGATCGACGGCATCCATGTCACTAATATCGAAGATGATTCGACGAACATCGATAAGTCTTACTGTTTGGTGGAGACTAAAGCACCGCGTGGATTCGTGGCGACCAGTGAGGTTCACAAGTTCAAGCTGGTTTCAAAGGATGAAACTTTGAATACGCAATCTCCAGTTCAGTATGAAGCTAACATTAAGAACACTCGCTCCGAGATGCCACAGTTGCCTTTGACCGGTGGCATGGGTATTGGCTTGTTGGCCGCTCTGGCAGCACTGGTTGCAGGATTGGCAGCCTGGTTCGCCCGTCGTGCTAGCTCGAAAGCTTAATTCGAGAACCTGTTTCCTATCCTCATGGATTTGATTTATGGGGATAAGGGCTTTGGGTTGTTACCCACCATCATAAAACCCACGTCACGGATGACTAGATAGGATTAATATGGTATTGCGTGCCGCTGATGCTAAGGCAAAACCCAAGCATGCTGTGGAATCGTTTAACCGCAAAGTATTACCGGTAGTTATCCTGGCCGTGGCAGCAATTCTACTTCTGCTATACCCGGTGGTGGTTACTCAACTCAATAACTGGGAACAAATGCGTACAGCAGATAAATACTCCCAGGAGATTGATAACACCGATCAACAGTTATTGGCAGACCAATTGGCATCGGCACATGAGTACAACCGCACGCATTCTTCAGGGCCAATTCTCGATCCATGGTTGACCAGAATTTCTGAGGATAACGAGGATTATCAAGCGTATTTGGCTGAGTTGGATGCGCATGATGTTATGGCGCGACTTGTGGTTCCATCTGCGGATATTGATCTTCCCGTTTACCACGGCACGAGTGAAGACGTTCTGCAAAAAGGCGTGGGTCACTTATACGGTTCGGATTTGCCCGTCGGTGGTGAAGGTACCCATTCCGTACTAACAGCGCATACAGGCTTGGTAAATGCCTCGCTGTTCGACACCCTCACTGACGTCGAAATGGACGATCCGATTTATGTATCGATTTCTGGCGAAAAAATGAAATACCAGGTCAATGATATTCGCGTCGTACTACCGCATGAGACTGACTCGCTACGCCCAGAGGCGGACAAAGACCAGGTAACCCTAATTACGTGTACCCCGTATGGTGTTAACTCACACCGACTATTGGTGACTGGGCAACGTGTGCCATACGACGAAGAAGCAGGCGATGTATTCAAATCGCGTGGTTTGACGTGGTCCTGGTGGATGTGGGCTTTTATTGGGGCAGCGGTTCTGCTTGTGCTGCTTACACTCGCTTGGTTAAAGAAGATGAACCGTAAGCACAAAGAAAAATACAGCCTGCCGTCGTTAATTGAGCAGAATTAGTCGTGTCGCGAACACAGACAGCCCGCCGCAGTGTAAGAAGTCAAGGATAAAAAGATGAAGACAGAGAAGACGCCTCTCCGCATAGTGCGGAATTTCGTGGCAACAGCCTTTACCCTGCTGCTGATTTTAGGCGTTATACCTGCTGCAACTTCTGAGTTCACAGAATTTTCGACGACTCCTGCCGCGCACGCGCAGGGGACCATTCAGGCTCCAGTTACGGTCACACGCGTCGAACTTCAAAGTCCACCGAACTTTACAATTCATATGTCTGCGTCGCAGGCAATGAAAATGACCCGTTTGGAAATTGCTTCGCGCACAACACTTGCAACTAGGCCTGCTGACAGGATCAAAGGTCTAACGGTTAACGGTGAATCGCTGCCGACTAACCGGATTTCTTCCACGGGCAACTCCCTATCCGTCGAGTTCGGAAACGAAATCGAGGTCCAACCAGGGAGCCCGATCACAGTTTCATGGGCAGCGGGTGAGAGAAAACGCCCTAGCCAGTCGAGTCTAAGCGTCACCATGGAGGGCATTGAAATTGGCATGAATCCTCCCGTTGACGCAGGCCTGCTTAACGGAGAAGATATGGCCCCGATTACTGAAGGAAATCCAGTTTCCGGAGCAGGCTTTAGCACCATTACAAATCGCCGTAGGTGGGACGAGTGCAGCCAAAATAGCGGTTTGCTGTATGCAAAGACCTGGTGGGACCCCAGCCCGGAGACGGCAGAGCAAGGTGGTGTGGATGTTGTTGAAGTTGCGGTTAATGGTGTCTCGAACCTTAGTGGGAGGATTAATGTTAATGATCCGAGGTTAAAACTTCGCTTTGGTTCTGATAATGATGGTTGGCAGGAACTGCGTAAAGATGAAGACTATACGCTGACTGTCAGCGGGGGCAGCGTTTATTTCACTCTGAAGACGACACAAAACCGCGCGCCTCTAGCTCAAGTTTCTTATGATGTAGAGACATATATTCCTCTGCGCGATTCTGCAACTGGATGCCGGGTTAACTTGTGGCACAAGGAAGAAACCGGTTCACAAGACAATCACAACCCTGTTTTGTCTGCTAGTCATCGTGAGGTTCCAAACTCCCGCAGATATGATCAGTGCCACCATAACAATGGTCTATTGTTTGCAAAGACTTGGTGGGATAAGAAATGGGCAACCACAGAGCACGGCGGTGTGGATGTTGTTGAAGTTGCGGTTAATGGTGTCTCGAACCTTAGTGGGAGGGTTAATGTTAATGATCCGAGGTTAAAACTTCGCTTTGGTTCTAATAATGATGGTTGGCAGGAACTGCGTAAAGATGAAGACTATACGCTGACTGTCAGCGGGGGCAGCGTTTATTTCACTCTGAAGACGACTAATAGGCGGCCGTCCGAAAAGCAAGTATCATATGATGTCGAGGCGTATATTCCTCTGCGAGGCAGTCAAACTGGATGCCAGATTATCATGTGGAAAGAAAAACCACAGTGGTTTAATCCAGATGCCGGTAGCATTGACTTGACCGTAGGAGAAACTCCAACCACTGAGCTTCGCGGTTGGCTCCCGGAATCGCTTCCGAATCCCACCGCAACGCCACGTTGTGGTGCAAAAATTGCCCTGGTATTCGATACCTCTGATTCGCTTGGCCGCAATAATGCTATCGGTGCTATATCAAGTGTGGAAGCAGGGCGGAGAGTAATCGATGCGTTGGAGGGCAGTGGAAGCGAGATGGCCATATACAATTTTGCCTCAGCTGCCAAATCTGTTCCGGATATGTCGACTGATACGCTGAGTTTGAACGATGCCGATAGCGTCAAGAAGCTTCGTAACGCAGTCACTTCTTTGACTCGCCCTTTCACACGCAATGGGCGTGGTGGAACGAACTACGAAGCTGGTTTGGGGCAGGTGCCTAGTGGCGAATTCGACACAGTATATTTCATCACAGATGGCCTGCCTACAACGAGTAGTCGCGACTACCCTTATGGTTTCGATATTGGCAATCTCATTAATCAAAGTGATTTATCCGCTGCAGTAAAAGAAGCTAACAGGCTTAAGAACTCAGGCACCCGGATTGAAACGATCATGGCGGGTTTTGAACCATTTGATGAATATATTCTCAAAGATGATTACTTCCAAGTGGCCTCAGTTGAGCATCAGAAAACGCCGGCGGTTTCAGGGGTGACGACGGGTATAGCAAAACCATGGCCTCACCTCGAAGGAATTGGCTATCCTAGCTATTATGGCCAGGCAGATTCTGTACGTGAACTAGTCACAACAGGCGAAATTACCATCAGGGATACTCCCGACAGGTACAAAGCTGTGAAGTATGACATCACGAATCAGCCAGAAATTTGGCGCGCGGCAGTGCGAAATACTAAGACAATCGCGTCTGATATTTCCAGCCCTGATGCTGTTACTACAGTCGCTCAATTCACCGACCTTGCAAAAAATCTTTCAGAGCTCGTGCTGCAAAATTGCTTTGGAACGCTTAGCGTGACCAAAAAGATTCAGAATGACGATGGAACATTGACCCCAGGTGCCGACTGGACTTTTACGACCACAGTTGATGACCAGCAGAATGTCATTATCGACGGTGACGATCGTAAATCTAGCGTGACAGATGTCACGGACCAAAATGGTGATTTCGGTCGATCAATCGATCAATCCGGCAGAAGAGGTTACTCAGTTAACGTTGTAGAGCAGCAGCAGAGTGAGTATACGCTGCAAAAACAAGGTGATAAAAATGCCGTCTGTACAGCTCAAGTCTTCAAAGGCGAAGGCAAAGGATGGGAAACAACTAAGCCGAATCTAGTGAATATCGATGATGGGCGAAACCCTGGTTTCCGCGTCGATATTCCATTCCGCGGAAATGTTCACTGCACTATTGTGAACGCCAAACAACTAGACGTTTCGATCACCGTGCAAAAGGTTGATGCAGCGGATAAATCTGTGCCACTCGGGGGTGCAGAGTTCTTGGTCAATAAGATACCGGCAGCGGAAAGCTGGCCACGTACAATCACTGAGGGAACGCGGACTGTGTCAGGGCTCAAGCATGGCGAGACATATGAGCTCATTGAAACCAAAGCGCCCGAGGGCTACCAACTGTTGACGAAGGCAGTGCGATTTAGCATCCAACGTGGTGAAAAAGGGCCGCAAGTCGTCCTGGAAGGTGGCGAACAACAATACCCGCAAATCAAAATTAAGCCTAATGAAGCAAATAAACAACAGGCTGAGTTCATTATGCAAGTAGCGGATATTCGAAAAGGCGACCTGCCATTGGTAGGAGGAATTGGAGTTGGTTGGATGGCATTCGCAGCGGGAATTGTCGCTGTTGCTGCAATTTTCCTAGGGCGTCGCTCTCTGAGCTAAGCAATGAGATGGCGAGCACGGCATTGACCACAATGCGATCTCGGCGTCAGCAGCTGTGCAAGAAAACAGAGAAGGTTCGCGTGGAATTACAAGAAAGGTATGTGCTTGTGAAAGTAACTACGCCGGGTAGGCGGCAGAGTGCTCAATAAGTTCTGTAGTGCTTGTGTGGCCGCAGCGCTGACCACGTCTGTCGCGTTAGCGGCACCTATTGCCGAGGCACACGAGCGGGTAATCACCGGTAATGATAAAAATCTTTCCGCAGAGACTATGGAAACTGGCCGTGCTCAGACCTTAAAGATCAGAAAACTTGCCCCGAATCCGTATGATGAGCTTTTGCCGGGGGACAAGCCATTTGGTGGTGTAGAGGGGCTGACCTTTCGTCTCTCCAAGGTGCAAGGCCTAGACGTCACCACCGGATCTGGACGCGAAGCAGCGAAGCAATTCGATGTTGCTCGCGCACGGCAGGCAGGGTTTAGTGAAACTCGGGAGAAAAAGACCGATGCCGGAGGTCTGGCTGTATTCGATAATTTGGGCCCTGGGCTATACCTCATTGAGGAATTTGCGCCGGACGACGACCACGATTGGCGTTTATCCAGTCCACGGTTGGCGCTCTTGCCCTTGGGCGATATAACTGGCCGGGAATTTAGTTACGAGAATGTGGTGGTCACAAAACCTGACCCGGGTGGCACTCCGCCGCGGACCCCAGAGACTCCGACGAACCCTGATACACCTCCACCTTCAACGGATAAGCCGGGCGATGACCCCGATGACAGTGCGAAAAGTCATGGAACGGATGGAGCACTGGCAATCACCGGTGCAAACATCGCGTGGGCACTGGTAACCGGCGTAGTGCTGATTCTTCTTGGTTTCGTACTCATACGCCGTCGAAAAGAGCAGTAGCTAACCAAATATTTTCGTGGCACCCAATCCTCTCGTCATTTATTGGCGTTGGGTTGTGGTGCTTTTGGCTTATAGGCGGGGGTCCAAAGTTGTTTGATCTTGAGTTGCGTAGCCAAACAACACATTTGAGTGCTGGCACAAGGATACAAATTACCCGAATTCTAATATTGAATATTCTGAATAGAACCTGTCATTTAACTAATTTTGTGTCCTAAAACGATAATGCCTGTGACCAGCACGTTTGGGCTGTGTGAAGTTGTCTTTTTGGCTTGTTGATGAGCATTCCAAAACTTTAAGATTCCTTTTCGGGTAACCACGTGGGGTGGTTATTAGCTGAAACAAGTTCATATAGACGCTGTCATATAAGGCTAGGAAAGAACTCTGCTTTGACAAAGAAAAGCTATTGTTCCTTTGAGTTTTTTAATGTGTGCTGTCTGTATCGGGGTGAAAGGACCTCTCATGGCAAAAGCTATTGCTAAACCTGTCGCGCTTGCGATTGCAGCGGGCATCGCACTTGGTGGCTCGTTTGGAGTTGGCTCGCCAGCTTTCGCGCAGGTCGACAATGACCAGGAATCGGTTGTCGAAGAATCATCGCAAGTTCTGCCACACGCATCGGCGATTCCCGATACCAAAGATTTCTCTCTGACTCTGCACAAGAGCTTGAATCCACGTATTCATGGTGAAGCAAGTGGTAACGAAGACCAACACGTCAGCGGCGAACCGCTTAACGGCGCACACTTCCAACTGCAGAAACTGCACGGCAATATCCGCGAACAAGCTGGCTTGAGTAACCTCGCAGCAGTTGCCGATGAATTTAACCGTGCACGAGGTAATTGGCGGGGCAACGGTGGACTCACGACCCCTCCTTTGGATGAAAACTTCCAGACACGCACCGGCGTGACCGGCGGAGCTGGAACCGATGGTGAGCTCAAATTCAGTGACTTGGAACCGGGTGCCTACTTGGTGACCGAAACTCAGACACCTACGCCGGATGGAGCGCAAGGATTCGTAAAATCCAAGCCGTTCATCGTTCTGGTTCCGACTGTAAACGAAGACGGATCCGGCTGGGAAAAGAACGTTCACGTCTACCCGAAAAATTCTTCTGTCAAGGTAGGGAAAGAAGTCATTGATGAAGATAAGCACGCGTTGAACGATTTCCGTGATCCCGCTACCGCCCAACTCGGATATGGCCTAACCGCACATGTTCCAAACGTGGCTGAGGGAGATTTTCTGAGCGAGTTTGTCGTGCAGGACTCCTACAATAAGGACGAATTGGGTATTGATAACGACCTGAAACCGCTGGTATACCGCGTGCCTGGTGGAAACGGTCGGCCAAAGTTGCTCAATCCGGCAACCTATGAAGTGCAGACCCAGCAGCCTGTAGCAAGCAATGCACAAAACTTGCCTGCGGACGCGAATGAGTCCTTTAAGATTGCCATAAACCCAGAAACTGCGGAGCTAGAGAGCGGGGATAGCGTTTATGTCGCATATCAAGCGACACTGCTGAATGCGAAAGACCAAGATATTGAGAACGCGGTTAGCTCCTATGGCGCTATTACAAGTGGGGATGGTGCCCAGCGTTTCGAAACCCCGAACGACAAGGTCGTTACCTATATCGGTGATGTCCGAATCCACAAGGTAGATCAGTCAAACAACGAGCGGTTCCTGGAAGGCGCAGATTTCGATCTCTTCCGTTGCGATGCTCCAGATAAGATTATTCAGTCTGGTACCACCGACGACAAAGGCCAATTGACGTTCTCGGGCATCCACGTCAGCGACTGGGTCAACAACGAAGCTCCGCAGGAGGGCGTTGAGTACTGTCTGCAGGAAACTGATGCGCCTTCCGGTTATTTGCAAACCCGCGAAGAGCCATACCGTTTCTATCTAAACATCGACTCACGTGAATTCGTTGACGGAAGCCAAAATGGTGAGACCATCCGCCGGGTCTCGATGACAATCGAAAACATTCCGGATACAGATCGTCCGCTGCTTCCGAAGACCGGTGGCATGGGTATCCTGCTCGTCACACTGCTTGGTCTGGGAATCATCGGCGGTGGTGTTTACGCTGCTCGTCGCAACTCCGCCACGGCTTAGTAGCTCCTAGGAGCTCGCGCGGATGCTTTCCCGTGCACGGTGTATCTCAATGATCATGCCGTAAAGAAAGCATATTCAAGGTCCGGCGCTTCGAGCGTCGGGCCTTCGGCGAATATACCGAAACTTAATAAAAATAGTATTAGTTTTGCTTTATTTAGAGAGACTAGGAAATTACCGCTATGGCAGTTGCCACCCGTCAAGCCACGACGCCTAATAAGCCCAAACAAGCATCGGTATTCCGACGCGTGGTGGTGCCTGCCTTAATTATCCTGGTGGGGATTTCCGTGCTGTTGTATCCGGTAGTCTCCACACAATGGAACAATTACATTCAGCGAAAAGTTATCGAAGAGTACAGCTCGGAAATTACTGAAGTACCCCAAGAACAACTCAACGCTGCTGTCGAAGCGGCTCGGGAATACAACGCGAATTCTGGCGGCGGGCCGATCCTGGATCCGTGGCTCGCTCGGGTTTCCGAGGATAACCAGGATTATCAGCGCTATTTGGAGCAGCTTTCGGGCCTGCAGGCAATGTCGCAAGTTTCTATCCCGTCTATCGATTCTTCGCTACCGGTCTATCACGGAACCACGGAAGAGGTTCTGCAAAAAGGCCTTGGCCACTTATACGGCACGTCATTACCGGTTGGTGGAGAAGGCACCCACTCAGTTATTACTGGACACACCGGGCTGACGACGTCGACGATGTGGGACAACCTGGTGGACGTTAAAGAAGGCGACGCAATTTATGTCAATACCTTTGGTGAGAAAATGAAGTATCAGGTGACATCCACAGAAGTGGTTTCGCCGCACGAAACAGAAAGTCTTGCGCAGCAACCTGGCAAAGATCTCATCACCCTAATTACCTGTACGCCCTATGGCGTGAACTCGCACCGTTTGCTGGTACACGCAGAGCGCGTTCCGCTTGATCCTGACGACGAAACTGCTTTTGATCAGAAAAACCGCATTGTGCAGTGGTGGATGTGGGCACTGTTGATTATCGCATTGTTGGCTATTGCTTATCTGCTTCACTGGATCCGCAAGGAACGTCGAAAAGCAGCTGCGGCACCGTGTGCCCCAGCAGAGGCAGCGTGAGCAGAACTCGTAGCAATCCAAAATACCGATGAGACTGCACAACCTGTGACGAATCCTGTTTCCGACCTTGTGCTTAAGTGGCGCGGGGCAAGAAGAGATAAACGTAAAGCCTTGAGCTCAGTTCTGACAACGAGCAGATTCCGTCTGTGACTCAGACTTTTCATGTCCAAGAATACGAAAACGTTCCCTGCCCAGAATTGCCAAAGACTGGCGACAACGGTATCTGGCTTTGTACTTGGTGGATTACTCTTAGTAATCGGTGACGTTTTGCTACGCAGCGGCGTCGACAAGCATAGAGGTCATGCATAAGGCATTGGAGAGCACGTGAAATCTGAACCGTTTAGTCTCCGACGGTTGTTGGGCGAGATCCTGCTGACCGCCGGGGCGCTCATCGTCTTGTTCGTGTTCTATGAGGCGTATTGGACGAACATGAAGTCTGGCCAATTGCAGGCGCAGGCGAATGAGCGCATGGAGCAGCGCTGGCAGGAAGCAGATGCTGGTGGCCCAGGGGAGGGGGCCCCGGAACCGGATAACGGGCAGGCGTTTAGCCGCATTTATATTCCGCGGTTGGGGCCGGATTATCAGTACGCGGTACTAGCCGGGACTTCTCAGGACGTCTTAGCCGCCGGGCCAGGACATTATGTGGACACGCAGGCGCCGGGGGAACTCGGCAATTTTGCAATCGCCGGGCACCGCATGGGGCAGGGGGCGCCCTTTGTGCATTTGGAGGATCTGCATGCTTGCGATGCAATCGTGGTGGAGACCGCCACGCAGTGGGTGACGTATCGGGTGTTGCCGATCGACGCAGGCGCGAACGGTGGCGCGGAATGTTTTAGCGAGGAGCAGCGCGCCAAGCTTGCCGACGAGTATGCCGGAATTGCTGGCCGTCACATCACGCACCCTGGAGATGTTGGGGTGATTGCACCCATCCCGGGAGTTGATTTCAGCAGGGAAGGCGCTCCGCAGCCGAGTGAGTCGCTGGCGACGTTGACGACGTGCCACCCGTGGTATTCGAACTCGCAGCGCATGATCGTGCACGCTATGGAAGTTGAAGTGCTGGAGAAGTCGGCAGGTCAGCGCCCTGTGGCTTTGGGTGAAGTGTTGTAAAGGCGCGGTAATTCTGGGTGGTGTACCGGAGCTTTGGTGCATTGGGAGTCTGGGTGCTGAAGCCCAAAAATCGTCGAAGAGCTTGGGAATTGAGGTAGTTATGTATCGCGGATTGTGGAATTTGCTGCCGGGTGGGGTGGTATTGAAGACTCTGCTGGCTGTGTTGCTTGCGGTGGGGGTGTTTTTCTTGTTGATGGAAGTGGTGTTTCCGTATGTTGCAGAACTGATGCCGTACTCAGACGTTGCAGTATAGCTTGCCGACCGGGGTGATTCTGTGTTGTTGAACACCTTTGGGGTTAGGTGGCACTGGCCAGGCCTTGAACGATGGGATTTGAAGCTGCGAGAAGCTTGTTTCAAGCGTAAAAAGTTGTTAATTTAAGCTGGGTTCGCTGCAAGGGTTCTCGCTAACCTGTGGTTTTGGTAACGAAATCATCTCGGTCGGTGATGGTTGGGCGGCCTCAGAGTAACTAGTCACCTCATAGGAACGGACATCATGGTCTCATTCAAGTCGCGAGTAATTGCAATCTGTGCTGCTGGCACGCTAGCCATTGGTAGTGCTGCAGTAGCAGCGCCGATATCGTTTGCCCAGGATGGGGATGCTGCGGTCACTGAAGACGGAGCCACTGCTGGCGCTGTTGATCGCCCATATGGTGCTCCTGCCCCGGCTGGTGCTGACCTTGCGGCACCGGAGTTGGACGAGACGGACCTTGTTGATGCAGCTGAGACTGGAACGTTGACAATCAAGAAAATACTTGGTGATCCACAGCTACAGGACGGACAAACGCACAGTGGAGCACCTACCGGGGATGCAAATTGGCTCGAGGGAGCGCAGTTTAAGATCGAACGACTCACGCTCGATCTTACCCAACAAGAAGGCTGGAGGAAGCTTAATTCACTGGTGAAGAACCCTGGGGAAGTCGCCGGCGAAGAGCGCCACAATAATCAGCCGTACCCGACTCCAGTAACAACTAACGCGCAAGGTGAAGCGATATTCTCCGAACTCCCGGTGGGTGTTTACTATGTAACCGAGTTGCCACGTGATGGGTATTCGGCCTCTGCACCGTTTTTGGTCTCTTTGCCATATTCTGATGGCAACACAGGTAAGTGGGAATATACTCGTACTGTTTACCCGAAAAACCAGGAACTCCGTCCAAACAAGCAAGTTGATGCGCAGGGTGCAACTTTGGGCAGCAACATGAAATACACCATCAACACGCCGATCCCAGCTGGTGACCTGTCTAAGCTTAAGATTACTGACCAGCTCAAACCACAGCTATCACTGGTGACCGGTAACGGCGATGGTGGGCCGGCCCCGAAGGTGTCTTTTTCTGCGGGGAACGGTACACCGACCGAGATGGCAACGGATGACTATACTCTAAGGACTGAGAACAACACCCTCGTTGTGGAGTTCACTGAGCAGGGCCTTGCGAAACTCGCGGAGCAGCGCAATGGGCAGCCGAACCTGCAGGTTCATGTGGAGTTTTACGCTAAAGTTGTTTCTTTGCCTGGACCAGGCGAGTCTATCACTAACACCGCTGAGGTGGAGTATCCGAATGATGTCAAGATCACTACTGACAGTGGTGACACCCCAGAGAATAAGCGCCCAACGCAGACGGAATACGCCAATCTGACGATTACCAAGTACACGGATGATCAAGAGGGCGACGTAGATCTTTCTGGTGCTCAGTTTAACTTGTACCGCTGTGAAGCTGGAGAATTGCTAGGTGACCCGATTCCGGTTGCGACGACCCCGGAAATTGATCCAAATTTTTCGCACGCAGACAATGCAGCAACCCTGACTACGGTGAAAAGCGACGAAAATAGCCGCGAAGGTATTTTCCGCGGGTACGGAGTCCCGGTCAGGACTTTCGCAGCCGGGAGCACAGCTGCACAGCAATACAACTACTGCGTGCTCGAAACGAAGGCGCCGGCTGGATTTGTTCGGAACCCAGAAATCCATGAAGTCGAGCTGACGGGCGCAGACGATGAGGCGAAGTTGCTGAGCGTACGCGTCGAAAACCAGCGGGATAACTTCCTGAGCTCGCTTCCGGCTACCGGTGCATGGGGAATTATCCTCGTGTTCCTGGTCGGTTTGGGCTTGCTGGCACGTGGTTTCTACACCAGCCGTAAAGATGGTCGAGCTACCGCGTAAGCTTTAACCATTGCACATGGCTTCCACGCGGAGCCACACAACATTGGCGGGTGGCTGAGAAAGTCTCCCGCCAATCTTGTCTAAACATTCTGCTGCGTTGCACCCTTGGGCATTCATAGGATCGAAATGTACTCTTTTTCCCGCCGTTCGCTTTCTTTTGTGTCCGTCTTAATTCTCATAATGACATTGATCGCGGCACCCGTAATAGGGCTACACACCGTGAATGTTCCAGCAGCGCAAGCTCAAGAGCCTGGGTTTGATGCCCCAGCACCAACTAACCTTCTCGAAGGATGCACCTATCGTGGTCGCGGCCCAGGCAACGACAGCAATGCGGCAGGTCGTTTAGCCGATTCGCTGTGCTGGCTTCCCGCTGACAAACTGGCATCCGGTGAACCAATTACGCTCGGCAACTACGAGCTTCGGTACAACATTCACATCGATAGGCCAATCGAACGCTTCTCTAATTCGACCTACGAGGAAGCATTCTTTGGTAATCCAAATCCCAAAAGAAGTAATGGCACAGGGGCATTTATTACCGAACCAAACGGCGTTCATGATGTGATGACTTTCCGAAAAGAGCGAAGTAGAAATGACGAACGCGCAAAAATTAGCATCACTAACATAAAACTGGTCGATAAAACCACCGGTCAGGAAGTAGCGCAAACCGAATTTTTTCTGGCTGCCGCAGATGCAGAAACCTCGACTACGAACCAAGAAAACTGGGGTTTTCAATCAGACGTCGAAGTCCTAGCATTGCAAAAAAACTTAGGCACATCGCGGTTTGGGCACAATCGATCCTGTGATCGAGATTTCAAGGGGCCATTAACAGGCAGAGGCTATATCAACCTCGATGACAACCAGTTGTATTCGTTGATTTGTGCGCCGCGCGCGCACACCCACCGTGGTAGCTTCGTGGCGGCAGCGAAGAAACCTCGCCGTTTTGAAATCACCATGGGCCTACCTAGAAATGGTGGTGAACAGGCTGTAGCTTTTGCTTTGGTGCTGGATCGAATGGGTGGAGATGTTCATCCAAAGGCACAAGAGCACCCAACGTTTGGTGAATATGATACTGCCCTGACTAGCTTGGAGGCTGGGCTAAGCGGAGGCGCCCGGACGGGTTTTAACCTGACTGCCACCTTCGAAAATGAACGCAATAGCAGCAGGGACCAATTGCTTGGCAATTTTGGGCGCTACTTGCCAACCCCGCGTGTAGTGAACACAGCACCAGGCAGTAACGAGCCGATCCAGCTGGAAAATACCGGAAAAGCCCTCGTCTATCGCTCGCAAGCAGAGAATTCAGATCCGGTGAAAGCTATGAAGCGTTACCGGCCGGAATGGGTCTGTCGAACTCCTTCGGCAGATCAGGTTCGCATTCGCGAGGCCGTGCATCAAGTGCGGGAAAACCCAAATGAGGTGAATCCGCAGCCAGGCAGCGAGCAGTTCCGGACACCGACGTCGGGTAATGACAACTCGAATAAAACGAACATCACCCTAAATAATATGCCCGAAACTGGCGTGAGTGAGCTGCGTATTCCTTCGAATTTGCATCAGCAATTTGGAGGTATTTATTGCCGGGTGGACTGGCAACCACGCTTTCGGTCTGCAGCTCTTAACTTCAGTAAAGCGGTCGTCTCAGACTGGGCTGACAATGGCTTTGGCGATGCTGAGCGAGTATTCCAAATAGGTTACGCATGCCGTGTGGACCGTGCAGCAACTTCCACTTCATACTCGAATGAAGAATTCATCGATGCATACGCTGCAGAATCTGAATTGGTCAGCGATGCTGAGCATCCGGTTAAAGGAGTTGTTTCACTGAAGCGGGATGAACAACAAAGCGTCGTTGTTCCGGAACGTATGCAGTGTCAATTCTCGGAAATGCTTCCGGAGATTGACCGAGAAGTCCCAGGCCAAACGGTAACTCCCGGCGTTGTTATCGAGGGCAATCAGTTTCGAGGCGGCCAGCCGTTTCGTGCGCCGCAGCTGAGCATAAAAGACAACAATGATCTCTGGTTCAGTTTCCGTGGAAATGAGTACCCGCTAAACCTCGCAGTGATTGACGTCAACGGAGATTTTTCTAGCCGGACACCCACCAACTATGACATTGCACTGACGAATAGCTACCGGCACGCAAAAACAGCAGCCTTTCTTGACAACAACATCAAATCAGGGGAGTTCCCGGTCAACGTTGTGGAACCGGGTGAAACAAAAATCATCAAGTCCGAATTAACTTGCCCGGGAACCCCATTCAACGAACAGGTCGAATTTCCTGTCACAAATAACGGTGCTGAGTTGGACTATCAGACACGGCACGACATTTCCGGAGCTCCCGCGGGACGCGATTGTGTTTTAACCGCAACTGACGAAGGCGGTAAGCCGGTGATCTCACGTGAATTACAGCTCAATGGTGAACAAGTGCCACCGGCAGAAACTGATGAAAACGGCGTTGCGCTTAGCTTCCAGTTCCGTTTCCCGCTACCCGAAGGCACCCGCGCAGCGGAGATGCCAACGCTAACCTTGATCTCGAATTATGTCGACGACCGTAAAGCGGATTTCGAGGTCTTGAAACACATCGAAGGCGTCTCTGATCCACGTGGTGTCTTGAACCCCGGCGGGGCTGTGTTGCCGAGTAACGCAACCGTGATGCCGATGCGCCTAGGAATTATCAATAGCGGCGACCTTCCCTTGCCCCTTGTTCACGAACGCTTCCACATGAGCGATGCAACCCTGGCAGGCAAGACGCTGACAATTGGTGGTGCGATTGAAAACTTCCAGGTTAGCGGTGGCACGCAGGTGGTTGTGCCCGCTGATGGAAATCTTGGCGAGATCTACAACGAATTGCAATGCACAATTAACCGTCCCGATGCTGCACAGCCTGACGTTGCCCAATCCGCGCCAGAGAATGGTGCAACCGACAGTCAGGTTCTGGCACCGGGGGAGAGCCTTGACTGCACCTTCGCGGTACCCATTGAAGTCGAAGCAGACGAAGCTTATAGCTACCCGGAAGACAGTTCGACTCGTGAATTCTACGTAAGCTACCAACGCGAGGGCCACGAAACCGTAGCAAAAGAAGCTAAGTACAGCGCAACACGTCTGAGCAAACTCATCGACCAGATGCTGCCAAACACCGGTGTGCAAACCATGGTCTGGATTTTGGGCCTTGGCCTGCTAGCATTACTTTTTGGACTGTGGCGGTACCTTCGTGACGATAAAGAGGAAAACTAAATGACGCTCCTTGCACAGCAGCCCTCAGGTGGTGGGCAGCCGCGCCAGCAGCAGAGTGCGCGGCACGCGAAGCGCAAAAAATCCAACAGTGCCATCTACCTCATCCTCGGCATCGCGGTGCTGCTGTACCCGATCTTTGCGACGATCTACAACGACTATCAACTAGACGCGCAAGCACGCAGCTACTCCGACAACATCGAAAAGATCCAGCCAAGCGAGCGCGTCGCCAAGTACCTCGAAGAAGCCCGCGAATACAACGAACGCCTGGCGCGCCACGGCCACCACGCCATGCCACCCGAAGAAGGCGTGCCGGGTTTCGACGATTACATGTCGACACTCAACGCCCCCGAAACTAACGGCGTGATCGCGCGCATCACCATCCCGTCGATCGACGTCGACCTGCCGGTTTATCACACAACCGCAGACCACGTGCTCTACGAAGGCGCTGGACACATGTTCGGTAGTTCGTTGCCCGTCGGCGGGCTGGGCACCAACTCGGTGATCTCTGCGCACACGGGCATGGTCAACGCCACCATGTTCGACAACCTGCCGCGCATCAAAGACGGCGCCGATGTCTACATCGACATCATGGGTGAAAAGCTGCGCTACCAGGTCAACGCACGCGAAGTCGTCGGACCGAATGACTACGATGCAGTGACCTACGAACACGACAAAGACAAACTGACGCTGGTGACCTGCACCCCGTACGGGATTAACACAGACCGGCTGCTAGTCAATGCCGAACGCGTGCCAATGGACGAAACCCAAGAAACCCGTACATCGTGGCTGCCGCACCTGAGCTGGTGGATGTATCTTGATCTGTTCATCATCCTGGTGGTACTAGCCATCGTTGCTTATCGCGAATGGAAGAAGCGCGCCGCACGCAAAGCAGCAGAGCGCGAAGCCGCAGAGCTAGAAACCATCGCCTAGGCCCAGGCACATGCGCACCAACCACACCACGCGGCAAAAACCACGCCGACGCTACCGCTCCGTCGTGTACTTCCTGTTGGCACTGGCGGTTTTCCTATCGCCAGTGGCGATCACGCACTATAAAAACGTCGAACAGCACAACCTCGCCGCGCAGTACTCCGAAGACATAGCGCTGCTGCCCGCAGAATACATCGACCCCGTGCTTGCCGACGCCCACGCCTACAACGAAGGGCTAGTGGATTTTCCCGTCTCCGACCCGTGGAAATACGGCGTGGACACCAACTCGCCGGCCTACCACGACTATGAAAACCACCTCAACGTCGACGGGCTCATGGCCCGCATTGAGATCCCGTCGGTGGGCGTCGACTTGCCCATCTACCACGGCACGTCGACTGACGTTTTAGCCGCGGGCGTCGGGCACTTGTTCGGCACGGACTTACCGGTCGGTGGCCTGGGAACGCATTCCGTGCTCACTGGGCACACCGGAATGGCGACGTTGACCATGTTCGACAACCTCACCAGCGTGGCCGAAGGCGAGATTTTCACCGTGGAATCGATGGGGCAGAAGCTGGCCTACCGGGTGGACCAGATTCAGACCGTGCTTCCCGATGAGGTAGAGGACCTGCGCGCAGAGGATGACAAAGACCAAATGACGCTGGTTACCTGCACACCTTATGGTCTGAACACCCACCGGCTGCTGGTGCGCGGCCAACGCGTAGAAATGCCGGAACAACCACTGGCACAAACCTATTACAGCCCGTGGCAGCCCTGGATGGTGGCCTCGGTGGTTATCTCTCTGCTGACCCTGCTCTACCTGGTTTGGTGGTTGGTGGGGCGAGCACGTAAACCGCGACGTGCCAACTGCTGCGCAGCGACGTCGTAAACGTAGTGCACAATATCGCTGTTGATGATCTTGTCGACGGCATCGATGATGGCCTCCAGCGGGTTATGCAGGTAGGTCGGCGTCGACAAGCGGGCGGAAGTAGACGATGTTCTTCTGGGCATAATCCCGTGAAGGATCCTCCGCCGCGTTGTAGCTGCCATTGCGGAGGCGAGTGACATTAGACTGCGCGCGACCATAGGCGAGCAGGAGATCGAAGAAGAGATCATCGCCGAACTCATCCTGCTCCGCGATCTGCGTGACGCGCTGCTCAATTTCCCGGATGCTAAGCGTAGCCACCTTGCGTTTATCCTTTAGCCGAAAACACTCTGGTTAGGTGTAGGCGATTGAATAGTGCAGGGCCGAAAAAATCGGTTCATCGATCGTAGACTGGATTGTCTATATGGTTTGTTTAATTGTTGTATCTATCGAGGTGAATCAATAGACCGAATGGTCTTGTAATCATCTTTCGTGTGTGGTCTAATTAGCGGGCTTTACTTTAGAACTGAAGGAAACCCACGATTATGACGAACCTACGAAGGCGCCTGAAAACGTTTGCCGCAGCTATGGGCGGTGCGATGACACTCTCCCTGGCCGCATGCACGAATATCTCCGAAGCGGCGGATACCGGCATGGTCACCTATGCCGAGCCGAATATGTTCAATAACCTTTATCCACCTTCTGGCGGTTATTACCCAAATGGTGGCGTGTTAAACAACATTACGGACCGGCTGCTGTGGCAAGACCCGGAAACCTTAGAGCTGCACCCGTGGATTGCAGAAGAATTACCGCAAGCAAATGCGGATAATACGGAATTCACTTTTACAATCCGTCGGGGCGTTACTTACTCCGATGGTTCTGTGCTTGATGCCGCGAACGTGAAAAAGAACTACGACCTCTACGCGAAAGGGGATGAGGCACGCTTATTAACGCCCTCCGAACAGCTTCCGAATTACGAGAAAGCTGAAGTCATTGACGAATACACGGTGAAGTTTTATTTCACGAAGCCATCCCCGGGCTTCCCACAAGCGACGTCAGTTATGAACCAAGGGTTGCTGTCCAACGAAACCTTGGATCTCGATGATTCCGGCTTCGCGCCGGGCAATGCCACCGGAATTTCCGGGTCTGGCCCCTTCGTGATTGAGCAAGAAGAACTCGGCACAAAACTGGTGTTAAAAGCGCGTGAAGATTACAACTGGGCACCGTCTGCCCGCGCGGACCAGCAAGGGCCACCAAATATTGCAGGTGTGAATATCGTGCTCGCCGAAGAAGATTCCGTCCGCGTGGGCTCCCTCGTCGCCGGGCAATCCGATGTGGCGCGCCAAATCGAAGCCCCGGACGAGAAGCACCTCAAGGAGCAAAATTTACAGATCCTCGCTGCGCCCACACGCGGCGTCAACAATAGCTATCACTTCCATTTCCGGCATCCGCTGGTAGCAGATATCCGCGTGCGCCAGGCACTGATTCACGCCATCGACCGCGACAACATCCTGCGAACCTTGTACTCGGATTCCTACCCGAAGGGCTCGTCAATTTTGGTGCGCACGGCAATCGGCTACAAAGACGAGTCAGAACACTACGCTTATGACCCAGAATTAGCAGAACAATTATTGGATGAAGCAGGCTGGAAACGTGGTGCAGACGGCATCCGCACCAAGGAAGACCAACGGCTTTCCCTGACCTTTAACGAAGCCGTGCCGCAACCGCGGTCCCGGGAGATGTTTACCAAAGCGCAAGAGATGCTGAAAAGCATTGGGGTAGAAGCGAATTTGTACCCAGGCGATCGCTCTGCGCAGACGAAAGCGATGCAAGACCAAGAACTCGTACAAATACGTCATACGATGACCGGACGTGCGAACGTCGACACTTTAGCTACCTGGCTTGATGGCGCCGGGCGAAATAGTTTTCTGAACTACGATGCAGGAACCGATAGTTACGGCGATGAGCAATTGCAAGCATTGGTGGATGACTACTTCCAGCTGACCAGCGAGAAGCAGCGCCTCGCGAAAGCTGCTGAAATGCAGGACTACCTGGCAGAACAAGCCTATATTCTGCCTTTGTTTGAAGAACCACAAGTCTATGGTGCGCAACCGCATGTTGACGGCTTTACGACGGAAGCCATTGGCCGACCATCGTTTTACGCAGTAGAGATTAACCCTGCACAAGGACGGGGGAAGTAATGAACCGGAAATCAATATTTGCACGAATCGGCCAGTCCGTTTTAGTTATCTGGGCGACGTTTACGCTGGCTTTTATATTGCTCAGTGCCCTCCCAAGCGACGCGGTGGCTGCGCGCTACGATAACCCGAATCTTGGCCTGACACCCGAGCAACTAGCCGATATCCGTGAAGTCTACGGTGCTGATGAACCACTTATCTCACGGTATTTTTCTGCTCTCACAGGATTCCTGACTGGCGACTTCGGCTATTCCGTGGCAACAGGCACTGCGGTTTCGGAGCTGCTTGCTAATGCCATCCCGTCCACAATGGCCCTGGCATTATCCGCGTTTGTGGTGGGCGCAATCCTCGCCTTCGGTATTGCGGTGCTATCTACCTTCGGGCCAATGAAATGGTTGCGAAGCCTTTCGCGTAGCTTGCCCTCGGTGATGGTCTCGGTGCCCACCTTCTGGATCGGAATTATCCTCATTCAAGTCTTTTCCTTCGGGCTTGGCTGGGTGCCGGTTATCGGTGCGAATTCTGTGCAATCTCTGGTGCTTCCAGTCATTACCTTGGCTATCGCGATATCTGCGCCGCTGGCCCAGGTGCTCATGCGCTCTATCGATGAGGTCATGGATATGCCCTTCGTACAAGTGGTGCGTGCTAAAGGCGCAAGCGGGGCATGGCTGCTGTGGCGAAATGTATTGCGCAACGCCTTCCTGCCGGTATTGACCATGGCCGGACTTACCTTTGGCGAATTAATCGGCGGGTCCGTGGTAACGGAAGCCGTTTTTGCTCGGCACGGCATTGGAGCCTTAACGGTAGATGCGGTTGCAGACCGTGACACCTCGGTGTTGTTGGCGATCGTGGTGCTTGCCGCGGTCATCTTCGTGCTCATCAACCTCGTGGTTGACCTTCTTTATCCAGTGCTAGACGTGCGCCTTCGGGAGCGTCGCACGGTCGTAAATTCCGCAGCACAGCCTTCCGCAACTTCTTCATCTGCACACGCGGCAGGTGCTTCCCGGAATGCCTCAGAATCGCACGAAAAGGAAGAGCAAAAATGCAGCTAAAACCCGCACAACTTAAAGTTCGTCCCGGTACAGCTATTTCACTCATCGTGCTTGGCTTGGCAGTGCTGTGCGCATTGGTGCCGCAGTTGTTTACTTCGCAAGATCCGAGCCAGGGTGGCGACACCACCGCACTACTAGCCCCAAGTTTTCAGCATTGGTTTGGCACCGACGCCGTTGGACGCGACCTGTACACCAGGGTGGTCTACGGGGCCCGGCAATCCCTATTGGGAGCGCTGCTCGCCGTACTTTTTGGTCTCGTCGTCGGAACCATTCTTGGCGTGGTCGCGGGCGTGAATAAGGGATGGCTTGATGCAGCGATCATGCGCGTCGTCGACGTGCTGTTATCCATCCCCGCGCTACTGCTGTCTCTATCCGTCATCATCGTTTTGGGCCATGGCATCTTTAATGCTGCTATTGCAGTAGGCATTACTTCGGTTGCCACCTTTGCGCGCCTGGCCCGCTCCCAGGTACTGAGCGTCGCCGGTGCGGATTTCGTTGAGGCCGCCTACGGCTCCGGTGGAACACCATTCCAAGTACTCGTGCGCCACACCCTGCCAAATTCCTTGACCGCAGTATTCGCCGTTGCCGCACTGCAATTCGGCTTGGCGATTCTGCAGCTGGCCACACTTGGATTCCTTGGCTACGGGGCTCCACCGCCGACGCCGGAATGGGGGCTATTGATCTCGGAATCACGTGACTACATCGCTACCGCCGGATGGCTCACTATGGCACCCGGACTTGTCATCGTCGCTGTCGTCCTAGCAGCGAACCACCTCAGCCAGATTTTGCGAAAGGCGGCATGATGTCCCTGCTTTCTGTTTCCGATCTTTCCATTACCTACCGCACCGAACACGGTGAGGTAGAAGCCGTCAGCGGAATCAACTTCGACGTGATTCCGGGAGAAATCACCGCCATCGTGGGGGAATCCGGATCCGGAAAATCCACCTCAGCCATGGCGGCAATCGGTTTGCTCTCAGAAAACGCGTCAATCGTATCCGGATCTATCGAATTTGATGGCAAGGAAGCCACGCAGCTGCCAGAAAAGCAATGGCGTAAGCTGCGCGGCCGACGCATCGGGTTAATCCCGCAAGACCCAAACAATTCGCTGAACCCACTCAAGACCATTGGCGCTTCTGTCGAAGAAGGCCTCAACATCCATTCCTTCGGCGATAAAGCCACCCGCAAGCAGCGCGCGATAGAGCTGTTAGAGCGAGTCGGAATTGACGATCCACAGCGTCGTTACGAGCAATACCCCCACGAACTCTCCGGTGGCATGAAACAACGCGTCTTGATTGCCGCGGCAGTGGCGCTGGAACCCGAACTGATTATTGCCGATGAGCCGACGTCTGCATTGGACGTAACCGTGCAGAAGATCATCTTGGACCTCCTAGACAGCATGTGTCGCGAACTCAATATGGGCATCCTGTTTATCACCCATGATCTGGCCGTGGCTGGCGATAGAGCAAACAAAATTGTCGTCATGGAAAAGGGTATGGTGCGTGAATCAGGTGTTGCAGCTCGAGTGTTGACGAAGCCGCAGCATGAGTACTCAAAGCGGCTGCTTGCCGATGCGCCGTCTTTGAGCTCGCCACACCTGGGCACCTCCCGGCGTGGGCAAGAAGCGCCGCAGGTACAGGAGCCATTGCTCACGGTTTCCGGGCTAACCCAACAATTTGGGGACTTTACCGCAGTCAATGACGTGAGCTTTAGCGTCGCACCAGGTACCACGCATGCGCTCGTGGGTGAGTCTGGCTCTGGTAAAACCACCACAGGCCGGGCAATATCACTGTTTAGCCGCCCAACTGCTGGAAGCATTGAGTTGCATGGGGAGGAAATTACACGTGCCCGCGGAAAGCGCCAACGCGAGCTGCGTCGCAGCATTCAGATGGTCTACCAAAACCCGTTTGGTTCGCTGGATCCGCGACTGAGCATCGGAGACAGTATCGCTGAGCCGGTGCGGAATTTTCTCGGTGATTCCCGGCGGAGTGCTCGGGCGAAAGCGGCAAAGGTGCTTGACCAGGTCTCGTTAGATTCGTCGATGGCTGCCCGTAAACCCACCGAGCTTTCCGGTGGTCAGCGCCAGCGGGTGGCGATCGCGCGGGCGATTATCATTGAGCCAGAGCTCATCGTCTTGGACGAGGCCGTATCGGCGCTGGACGTTACTGTGCAGGCGCAAATCCTTCGGTTGCTCGATGAGCTCCAGAAAGAACTCGGGTTGACTTATATCTTCATCTCGCATGATCTTGCGGTTGTGAACCAAATTTCAGATTCTGTATCCGTGCTTTCACGCGGTACACAGGTGGAATGCGGTGCAACTGAAAAAGTATTTACCCAGCCGAGCACGGATTACACCCGGACGCTTATCGACGCCATCCCAGGCTCGCGCTACCGTGCGGGAGATTTGAACTTGGGCTTGTAGAGCCGAAAGTGCTGAAAAATTAGCGGAAATCAGGGATTGGAAAAGGAGAAACACTATGGCGGACATCATTAACAACCTGGCTGCGGCAGCACCGGAAATCGAGGAGCTACGCAATGCTCGTCCTGATGCGTTGCACAATGCGCAAGCGAGCTTTTCGGCACTCCTGGAGCCGGAAGATCCAGGCAATTTTTCCTACGCAGAGCGCTATGCCGTTGCTGCGTTTACGGCCACGTTATTCGGGGAAGAAAAAGCCACGGACTTTTATTTCGATTTGCTTGCTGACGAAGCCGACGAAGAGTTGATTGCGGTAGTGCGCGCCGCCAGTGCCCGTGGGGCGTCGACCGGACCGTACCACGATGGTGGATTCGTCGTGTTCGGTGGCACTAGTGACACCAGCGGCACCGGTGACGTTACGGCGGGCGATGGTGACGCCGACGGTGTGGAAGCAGCGCTTGGTACCCGCTTGGCAGCAGCCTTTTCCTGGGTACACCTGGTGGCATTCCATCCGAAGGATGCGTCCCCACAGGCGTTGGGAAACCTGGATGCTGCCGGTTGGAGCGCAACTGAAATAGTTAGCCTTTCGCAGTTGGTGGCGTTCCTCGCGTTCCAGGTGCGCGTAGTGCATGGGCTGCGGGTGATGGCGGGGCAGAACCCGCACACGCCTACAGTCGATCGTGCTCCAGGGACGAAGAACACGGGCTGGGAAACCACCTCGAATATCCTCGAGCATGACTCTGTTGCGCCTAGCCATTTTGTGAATCACCCCTTGGGCTGGCTGCCGTGGATCGCCCCGCTGGAAAAAGAAGAACTTAACGATGAGCATATTGATGCGCTCATTAAGCCCGAGCGTGCCGGTATCGCGTATTTTCGGTTGCTTGCCCGTGACCCAGACGCGTTGAAAGCCCGCACACTCACTGACCTGGATATTTTCTACAACACCGAAGGTGGGCTGTCGCGTGCCGACCGGGAGCTCGCAGCAACCGTGGTTTCGCGTTACAACGGCTGCGAATATTGCGCCACTGTGCACCAAGCACGCTGCATCGACGAGGGCGGTGAATCAGCAGCGGTGCAACGGCTACTTGATGAGGGCATTGCGGCGGACCTTGGCTCAAAGAAATGGGATCTGATTCGCCGAACGGCGGTTGCCCTGACGAGCACACCGTTTGCCTTCGACACTGCACAGTGTGCGGAGCTTCGCGAGTTTGGCTTTGATGAACAGTCGATTCTGGACCTGATCTATTCCTCGGCGTTCTTCAACTGGGCCAACCGATTGATGCTGACGTTAGGTCAAGCAGAAGTCCCGAAGCGGTACCGGTAGCTGGCGTGCGGATCGCCCAGCGGTTGCAGACGCGGTTGGTTACGTCGCAGTAAACCCCTCTCCAAGCTTCTCACCTGCACAGCTCAAATGAGAGAGGGGTTTTGCACGTCAGTTGCGGACAGTTGATTAAGCGGCTGTCGAGAGTGAGATGAACGATTACCCAGGAATATATCCTCATAATTGTGCTGAATTGATGAATTTTGGGTAGCGCCTGATTGTTATTGGGGAACTTGGCGCCTTATGAATATTACTTATAAGCAAGTGTGGTGGGCCCTGGGAATCAGGGAGCGTCGCGTCGTGCGGTATTGGAAAATCTGCAATGCCACCCGGCGGACTATGTATCGGGCGGAAAATGCCCAACGGATGGAAGCTCGAGCAAGTTTTTTTATCAGGGCTATAAGTCTTGATGGAGTCGCAATTTCTCGTGAAAATTTTGTGTAAAAACCAACACGATCGCCAATGACCTCATTGTCGCACGCTTGTAAACGTGAGTGGGCCCATGTTGTGTTAACAGTGCCGTGGCGTATGCGGATAATGCTTATTGTTCAACAATGATGCTATACTGGAAGTTTTTCTCTCCTGGTCTCGAATTTCAGACAGGGTGCGGTAAATGTTGCTATCCAAACCGGTCGCGTCACAATAGCCTGTAACTCAGTTCATATTCACTTGATATTTGGATTGGAGTCTCAACATGGCTGGCCGTTACCCACAAGGTGATTTCTTTGATTTCGAGAGCGAACTTCCACAAGAAGAAAAGCAAATTCTTTACAAAGTTCGGGAATGGGCTCGCGAATCGGTCCTTCCAATCGCAGTTGATTACTGGAACCGCGAAGAATTCCCGCACGAACTGATTCCAGAAATCCAGGATCTGAATATCATCAGCCTCGTTCGTGGCCAAGGGCGCTCACGTCTGCTTGCCGGTCTGGTCGCGGCCGAGATCCACCGTGCTGATGGTTCTGTGGGAACCTTCTTCAGCGGCCAAGACGGTTTGTTTACAGGAAGCATTGAACTGCTCGGATCCGAGGAGCAGAAAGAACGCTGGCTCGATGACCTCTATGCGGTCCGGAAAACTGGAGTGCTTGCCATTACAGAGCCAGAGGCTGGATCCGACGTAGCACAAGGTATGCGGACGACTGCCAAGAAAGTGGATGGCGGATGGGTGCTGAACGGTGCGAAGCGGTGGATCGGAAACGCCACCTTCTCGGACTATGTAGCGGTATACGCGCGTGACCCAGAAGATGAGCAAGTCAAAGGATTTATCGTTGATACTTCAACCGAGGGGTACAGCGCGACTCTGATGAAAAACCGCATTGCGATCCGTGCGGTGCAAAATGCAGATATTGTTCTCGACAACGTATACGTTCCTGACGACTGCAAGCTGGAGCACGCGAATTCTTTCAAAGACCTGAACAAAGTATTCAAAAGCGCCCGTTCAACTGTGGGCTGGCAGGCAGTCGGTACGCAGATGGGTGCGTTGGATGTGGCGCTGGATTACGTCGACAAGCGTAAGCAGTTTGGCAAGAAGATCTCATCTTTCCAACTCAACCAGAACAAATTGGCCACGATCCAAGGCAATCTCGTTGCTAGTGAATCCATGATGGCGCAGTTAGCACGCATGGAAGATCGTGGTTCTGCACGAAACGAACAGTCTGCGCTGGCTAAAGCTTTCACCTCGAAACTGATGCGGGAAAGTGTTGCGTTAGGGCGTGAGCTGCTTGGTGGGAACGGTCTGATGACGGAATACCGAATGGCGAAGATCTTTAACGATGCAGAAGCTATTTACTCATACGAAGGAAGCTACGACATCAACCAGCTGGTCACAGGCCGCGCTATCACTGGTGAATCCGCATTCGTCTAACCACGGAATTTCGTAATCCAATTTTGTAGGAGGCCACTATGGCTACTGATGCATCATTAAATAAGCAACACGATCCAGCGCCATTGGCTGGTGTGAGAGTCTTGGACTGTTCGCGCGTGCTCGCTGGCCCTTTTTGTGCGATGATTCTGGCTGACTTGGGTGCGGAGGTCATCAAAGTTGAATCGCCCTGGGGAGACGATACGCGCCAGTTCGGTCCGTACTACGAAGGTGAATCGACGTACTACCGGTTATTTAACCGGTCAAAGAAATCCATCACCCTGGATTTCAAGAGTGAAGACGGCAAACAGACGCTGAAGGAATTAGCGAAGCGTTCTGATGTAGTCGTCGAAAACTTTCGGCCTGGAGTGCTTTCTAAGTTGGGACTTTCAGCCGAACAATTAATGGCTGTGAACCCTGGACTCATTGTCACGAGCATCAGTGGCTTTGGCCAGACTGGCTCCTTGGCAAAGGAACCTGCCTATGACCTGGTTGCCCAGGCGATGAGTGGATTGATGTCAATTACTGGTTGGCCCGAGGGCAAACCGACGCGAGTAGGAATCAGCTTAGGCGATATTGTCCCTGGTCTCTATGCGGCAATTGGTACGGTGTCTGCGCTGTACCAGCGTGTAAATACTGGGAAAGGTCAGCACATTGACCTTGCGATGTATGATTCCCTGATTTCGGTGATGGAATCAGTGGGCATGCGCGCCCTACACGGCGATACCCCGCCATCACGAATTGGCAATGACCACGGTCTTTCAGCACCATTCAGCACGTATGCGACAAAAGACGGCGATATCGTCATCGCCATCACAACGAACCGTTTGTTTGATCGTCTCTGCGAGGCATTAGACCTGCAGCACCTTGCCGAAGATCAGCGCTTTGCGACTGCTGAAAACCGTTCTGACTATAGGGACGACCTTCGTGAGGAGCTTGAAGCACGGCTGTCGGATTTAACCATGGGCGAAGCAATCGCACTTTTCGAGGAGCATGGCGTCCCGACAGCCCGCGTCTATGAACTTGATGATGCTTTGAAGAGCCCACTTGCGCAAGAGCGAGGCGTAGTAGCTACAGAATCAGACGGTTTCGCGACTCTCGCATCTCCGCTAAAACTCTCAGGAATGACCGGCCCGGTGCCAGCCTCGGGATTGGGCGAGTTTAATGATGATATCGAGAGTTGGCTTTCAGAACCGGTAAAGGATGAAGGGCAAGCCAATGACTAACTCCCACGACGTGGTCAGCAACGCGGCCTCGGAGGTTCAAAAGGAAACTGATCCGCAACCGAAAGCTGTTTGGCGATTCTTTGTATATAGCGGGATAGGCATTTTCGCTTTCTTCGTGCCTTTCCAAATCGGTGAGAAAAACACCATCCTTCTTGATCACATCGTTGGTTGGATCCAAGATGGTCTTGGATCGGGAACACGGTACGTAGTGCTAGTGCTCATTACCGCCGGTGCTGTCTTCCAAATTGCCACAGGTAAGTGGAAATTGGGCATCGCACGAGCGATTTTTGCTGCCCTAAGCGTGCTGGCTGTCATCTTGTGCGCGATGCTGACTTTCGGCTTTGGTCCTGAATTTTTATTCGAGGATAAACTTGGGCCATTCATCCTGGACAAGCTCGTCGTGCCAGTAGGGCTGTTAATCCCAGTCGGTGCAATTTTCCTTGGCCTACTGGTTGGTTTCGGCCTTATGGAATTTATCGGAGTCTTGTTGCAGAAATTCATGCGACCTGTGTTCCATACACCAGGTAAGAGTGCGGTTGACGCGGTCGCATCATTTTTGGGTTCGTATTCACTTGGCCTGCTTATTACTAACCGGATGTACAGGGCAGGTGCTTATACGGCAAAAGAGGCATCGATTGTTGCTGCAGGTTTTTCTACTGCGTCTGCGACGTTCATGGTTGTTGTTGCCCGTACGCTAGATCTTATGCACATTTGGGGCATCTACTTCGCGGTAACTTTGGTGGTTTGCTTTGCAGTTACTGCAATTGTCGTAAGATTGCCTCCTCTTTCCACGATCCCTGACGATTATTACCCGGGATCTGAACCTGAGCCAGAAGCTCAAGTTCAAGGAAAGCTACTTCCTGAAGCGTGGCGTCAAGGAAAATACTTCCTGAAATATGCTGACTCATTGCCTAAGACGCTGTGGAAGAATTTCGCAGATGGCGTTGTTATGACGATTCAGGTGCTCCCAGGAATTATGGCAGTCGGTGTCATCGGGCTAACCCTGGCCTTTTACACACCAACGTTTACTGTGCTGGGAGCTATCTTTTATCCATTGATGTGGGTGTTGCGTTTACCAGACCCCTGGTTTGCTTCGGAAGCAGTTGCCATTGGGCTTGCAGAGTTATTCTTGCCAGCAACACTTGTCGCTGGTGATGGTTCTGAGGTCTTGCGGTTTACAGTCGCTGTGACATCGATTAGCCAGGTATTTTTCTTCTCTTCGATGGTCCCTGCAGTCCTGGCGACAGATATTCCACTGGCAATTTGGAAGATGGTAGTCATCTGGTTCTATCGAGTTGTATTCACGGTTCTGCTGACAGTGCCTATCGCATACCTAATTTTTTAACGGATAATATGTAGGCTCAGGATAAGTGGGTATCTGAGCGTAACGGAATGACCGAATAGAAGAGATTAGGTCATTCCGTTTGGTATTTTGGGGCGATGCCGTTTGGCTACATAAGGCCAATGCGTCCCTGAATCTCGTGCTGATTTGCTGCGTTGAGTGCTTCAACCTAGAAGTTCTCAGCAGGGATGAGAACTTCTACGATCTGGTCAATTGCGAGATTCTTATGGCGGTCATGCACATTTCGGGCCGGAAACTACGGAATCATCGTGCGCTCGCGACTCACTGGTACTAAGGATTGTGCCTATTTTGGTCAGGTCGATGCGATCTTGGGATTTCCCGCAAGATGTCGACCGTTGACTAAATGGCTTTGTTGGTAACGGACTTGGGTTCGGTCGGGGTATTGGTGACTGTTTTCTCGAAGTCCATGGGGTACATGCCGAGTGACGAGTGTAAGCGACTTCGGTTGTAGTCCTTTCGATCCTTCGCCCAACCGATCGCATGGTCAGAATGGGGTTCATCTCCTGCGTGTCCACTTCCCGGGGCCACCAATTTTGATGACAATTTTAATTTCTTGCCATAATTCTGAGGGACATGCCTAAGGGCGTTGTGCTCGGATAACGACGACGCGGGAATGGCGTTTGATCCATGCCGCGGCATAGGGATCAATGAAGTTTGCCACCACGTGTATGGCGTTATCAACGGAGTCGAGATGTGCTGCTTCACGGGGTGCATCGTGTTGTTGGACGATTGATTCGTGGTGAGAGCATCTGTTTCTCATTTTGTAGACAATGGATACAAAATCTTCGAATTGCTGTCTGCTGTTGGGTTTTTCCTGCAAAGCTTTCTCTACCTGAGGCCAGATGCTGGCCTGATAGCGACTACTTAACAGGAAGCGCCAGAAGTCAAAGCTGAGCTCAGCGATGATTTTCCCTGGTGGCGCCTTCTCACCTCCGGCTCGTCTTTTCGCCTTGCGGATACTTTTCTCTGCTTCCTTGCTGAAAGCTATTCTGTCGTCGTCAAACCATCGTTCGTTGTATCTTCTGGTTAGGGCATCGTGGATACAATTTCGGAGAAGCACCTCGAGATGCTCGATGTCGGCAAGATAGGTCTTCGTGAGGTGAGTATTCCAAAGGTATAGCGCTTCTGGTGATGGATGGTCGGCGTATCGTGTCATTCGTGCAGAGGAAAACCACTGAGATAGCGTTACTAGGGGTGACTTTGAATTATTCATAATGGACATGTTAGTCTTTAACTCGAAAGCCCCGGAACGATCCCTGCACTACGTAAGTAGGAGTAAATCGCCGGGGTTATTGATATTTCGGGTTATTAGTGGCTATGTATGTGCATTCGTGAATTTTTCAATGCCTGCAGTACACTAAGAATCAACAGAAACCCCCTCCAAGCTTCTCATTAAGAACAGCTAAAATGAGAGGGGGGCTGTGCTATGTGGCGTAAACGACAAAACGGGCAGTGGATATTTGCCGCACTTACCTTTCTTTGCAGTTCACGCTGTGACTACACAGCGTGAATACAGTATTTTGTGCGGTGTTATCCATCTAGTTTAATTTCTTATATGGCTGAAACTATCGCACGCCTGATGCATTGGCGCCTGCACCTAGTCGTGTTGGTGCTCGCATGCCTGGCAGAGGTCATCGGCATCATCCAGATCGACATCGGCATCGGCACGGTGGTTCTGCTGCCGCTGCTGTACGCGTTTTTCTTCTCACTGTTGTTCAACCCGAATATTGTTTCTGGTCTGGGCAACGTCGTCGGTAAGCAGGGCGCAGGAATTGCGCCGCGGTGGATTCTCATCTGCATGATGCCGTTCATGGCGAAATTCGCCATCGGCATTGGCCCGCAAATCGGTGACATCATCGCAGCCGGGCCCGCGTTGATCCTGCAAGAACTCGGCAACGTTGCCACGCTGCTGATCGCCATGCCCGTGGCTGTGCTGCTGTTCAACATGGGGCGCGAAACCATCGGTGCAACACACTCCATCGCACGGGAACCAAACATCGCGCTGGTTGCGGATAGATACGGTCTGAAATCCTCCGAAGGCATCGGCGTGATGGGCGTCTACGTCATGGGCACCGTCTTCGGCGGCGTGTACTTCTCGCTGGTGGCCGGGCTATTCGCTTCCTGGGAGGTATTCGATATTCGCTCGCTGGCCATGGCCTGTGGCGTGGGCTCCGGCAGCATGATGGGCGCGTGCTCCACGGCCTTGGCAGAAACCGTGCCGGATGCCGCCAACGAGATCAGCGCCTTCGCGGCCACCAGCAACCTGCTCACCTACGGCACCGGGTTATTCGTCTCCGCGTTCATCGCGCTACCGCTAGCAGAACGCCTGTTCACGGTGCTGGCGAAAATGCGACGGCAGAAGGCGTCGGCAAGCAACTTCAGCGCATACACCGATGAAGAATGGGAATCCGGCCAAGAAGGCGACACCGAGCTGCCGATCCGCACAGTACTGGCTGCGCTCGTGTGGGTTTGCGTGCTCGCGCTGGTAGTGAACTGGGTAAATTCCGGGGTGAACCCGCTGGCTGCCGCACCGGGCATGGTGATCCTCTACGTCTGCTGCATTGGCGGGCTGCTGATTACGAAATACGTGCGCATCGGCGTGCCCAACGTGGCGTGGATTTCCGTGGTGGCGATCCTGGCAGCGCTGCCGTTTTTGCCATGGTCGGAAGCATTCATTGCCGCGACGGATCAGCTGAATATGCTGGCACTGCTGACCCCGGCGTTAACGTATTCCGGATTGGCGATCTCGCGCACGGAAGTCTCGATCTTCAAAAAATCCGGTGTGCAGATTGCCGTGATCGCCCTGCTGGTGTTCACCGGAACCTTCGTGGGATCCGCTGCGATTGCGAATGTGTTGTTGTAAGGAGCAAACTTCATGGATGCTAGTAGCGCGGTTACTACGATCATGGGCGACTACGCCTCGGTGGAGCAGTGGCAAACCGAGATTTACCTGGATCTGCACCGCAACCCGGAGCTGAGCATGCAGGAGGTACGCACGCGCGGGGTGATCGCCCGCGAACTGGAGACGCTGGGGTATCGCGTCGACAAGATTGGTGGCGGGCTCGTCGGCACGCTGGACAATGGGCCAGGGGCGACGGTCATGTTGCGTGCAGATTTTGATGCACTGCCGGTGCGCGAGGAAACCGGGCTGGACTATGCCTCGACGGCAACGGCGGTGAACCCAGAAGGAAAGACCGTCCCCGTCATGCACGCCTGCGGGCACGATTGCCACGTGGCATCGTTGCTGGCGATGGGGGCGCTGATGATGCGCCACCGTGAGCAGTGGTCCGGCCGGTTGCAACTGCTATTCCAGCCGGGGGAAGAGACCGGCGAGGGCTCGAAGTCGATGGTTGCCGACGGGCTCGTGGAACGCGTCGACAAGCCAGATGTGGTGCTGGGCCAGCATGTTTTCTGCGGCCCAGTGCCAGCCGGTCAGGTGGGCGTGGTGCCAGGGCCGTTCATGTCGACGGCGGTGAACGTGGACATCACGCTGCACGGGCGCGGCTCGCACGGTTCGATGCCACACCTGGGCGTCGACCCGATTGTTCTGGCAGCGCACGTGGTGCAGCGCTTGCAGACGATCGTGGCGCGTGAGCTGAGCCCGCACGAATTCGGGGTGGTCACCGTCGGCGTCGTGGAAGCTGGCACGCGCCCGAATGTCATCCCGGAAACCGCGCGGCTGAAGCTGAACGTGCGCGCCTACGACGAAGCAGTGCGCGCACGGATCCTCGCGGCGATCGAGCGGATCACTCGCGGGGAGGCCGTAGCTGCCGGTGCGCCGCGGGAGCCGGAGTTCCGCTATTACGAGTCCTTCCCGGTCACAGACAACGACAACGTGGTGGCCAGCCGGTTAACCGCGAGCTTCAGACGTGACCTCGGCGAGGCGAATGTGCACCGCATCGAACCACTGACGGCATCGGAAGATTTCTCCGTGCTTGCCGACGCCTTCGGCACACCGTACTGTTTCTGGCTACTTGGTGGGGCGCCAGAAGGCGTGAGTATTCCGAACCACAGCCCGAAATTCGCGCCGGTTCTGCAACCGACTCTAGAAACCGGAACCCGGGCATTGGTCTCGGCAGCGTGTGAGTATTTGCGCTGATCAGCGGGTTGCTCGGTGGTGGCGTCGGCAAGCGTAGACAGACTTAAAATCGTCGTGGACCCTACTCCCGCGTGAGTACGCGCAATGCGGCGTCGTTAATGAAAATGCGCTGACGGCCCCGCTTAATTTCGCTCAACACCCCAATACTAACCAGATGATTAAGCCACGTTGCAGCCGTTTGTCTTTTCACTAGTCCGCTGTCTTCCACATCCTGAATTCGTAGGTACGGGCGCACCATCGTGATTTCAGACATTTCTTTAGCCGGACTAATAACGCCCGCATCGCGGATAGCAGCCGTGATCTCATCTTGTACCTGACGTAAGTCAGCGATCATAGTGGCGGCGTCGGTGGCTGCAGCCTCCACGCCGTGGATCATAAACAAAAGCCAATCTTCCCAGGCAGATTCCGTTGTCACTCGGTTCAAGCAACGATAATATTGCGCCTTGTTTTCCACGATATAGCCGGATAAATAAAGCACAGGGAACGGAAGTAGGGCTTCTTGCAGCAGATACAGCACATTGAGGATACGCCCTGTGCGTCCGTTACCATCGGCAAACGGGTGGATGGCTTCGAACTGATAATGCAGCAGAGCCATCTTTACCAAAGAATCAACGTCATGCTCGCTATAAATATAGCGCTCCCAACGCGATAAGTGCTGTTCAATCACTTCGCGCCCTTCAGGTGGAGTGTAGATGCGCTGTTGCGTATGCGGGTTACCGATAAACGTTCCAGGGTAAGAGCGAAACGGCGCGATGTGCGGTTCATCGCTTTGCAAAGTTCCGCAGACTATTTGCGTGGTCTTGGCAGATAGTGGCCGCTGGCCGATCGATTCCAAGCCCGCATGTAAGGCAGTGTTATAGCGCAGAGCTTCTTTAGTTGCCGGGGTTGGCTCTGCGTCAACGTTCCAGGCAGCGCGGAAAAGCTCATCGTTTGTGGTTACGATGTTTTCGATCTCTGTAGACGCACGTGCTTCGCGCAACGGAATCGTGGAAGTAAGAATCTCCGGATTGGGAATAAGCTGGCAAGCGGTGCGTAGCTCAGCAAGTTTTTCTTTTGCAGCAATAATCGCTTTGAGTACCGGAACGGTTTCGACGACTTGGGCAGGGGGCAGAGGTGGAAGCTCGTTGAAAGGCCGGTTGGGGTCGAACGTGGTGCTGCTCATGTCGAAAGAATAAACATATTGGTGAGTAATGTCGATTTTCAGGCGAAAAATCGACATTAAACATGTCTAATGTCGATTGCGTAAACATATCAGGGTGCGGGGCTCCTCGTGGGCCTGACGACCACCGTGGCTGTGCCACCCGTCGACACAGCCCACAGCAGCCGATACGGTGAGAGCATGTTGTTTGATTCTCTGCCGCGCCCGAGTGAGTGCATCGCGCCGGGCGTGGCGCACCTGCCGGGGTGGTTGGGCGTCGACAAGCAAGCAAAGCTAGTGCACGAGGTCCGTGAGATCGCCCGCACGTACGCGGATACTCCGATGGCGATGCTGCGTCCGGCGCTAAAATCCGGCGGACAGATGAGCGTGTACCAGCTGCATTTAGGCAGGTACTGGCATTATCCGAGTTGCCGGTATGTCGACAAGATCTCGGGCGTCACCGTCCCGCCAGTGCCAGACAGCCTAGCTGCGTTGGCACCGGTGGCGTTGCGCGCGGCAGCAGAGGTTGCCGAAGAACTGGCCCCCCCTGGGTAGAGACCTTCGTGCCAGAGATGGTGCTGGTCAACTATTATCCGCCGGGTTCCGGGATGGGCATGCATGTCGACGAATTTGAGGAATCCCGGGCGCCGGTCATTTCGCTCTCCATTGGCGACGAAGCGTTGTTCCGCATGGGGCATACCGAATCACGCACCCAGCCCTGGGACGATGTCACACTGTGCTCCGGTGACCTGGTGGTTTTCGGCGGGCCGAAGCGTTTTGCTTATCACGGGGTGGTGCGCGTGAATGATGCCACGCTTCCCGACGGCTGCGGGCTGGCAGAAGGCCGGATCAACATCACCATCCGGCAGGTTTCTGCGGCGCCGAAGCTGCAGGGGCGCTGAGCGGGGGATTTGCTTAAGGATTTCCTAGGCGATCGTAGATGCAGGCGTGCTAAGAAGACGACAACCCCAAGCTGGAGCCGCCAGCACCACCACCTGGGGTGGCTAGCGGCCCGCGTGGTGGCAAGGGCTGGGGATTCTTGGAATTCGGATTTTCGGGCTTGGCGACGGGAGGCGCGGGCTTAGTGTTTGGCTGCTCGGGCTTGGCGACGGGGCCATTCTGGTGCGCGGCTCCCTGGTGACTGTCTGGGGCAGTTGTATCCGGGCGTTTGGCTTCGGCGTCGGAGGGCGTCTCGTTAGTGCTCGGCTGTGCTGGGGTAGCGGTGGTCTGCGCAATCCAATCGCCTAGCCCATGCAGCGAAGCAAACAGCGAGAAACGCCCACCACCTTGGGGAGCTTTAAACGAGGTCACCCCGGCGACCTCACCGTTGACAAAAAGCGGCCCGCCGGAATCGCCGCGCCCGGCTGTGGCCTCGTCCAAATACTGCACGAGGAATGCATCATGCTGGCTTTCCTGCGGCCGAACCCCGGAAGAAGTTTTACCAACAGCAGCGCGGGCATACTGCAAGGTCTTGCCGGTGCCAGCACCCCAGCCGTACACGCGTCCCTGCTCACCAAAGCTCACCGGTGTGTGGCGAACCTCGCGGATCAGATGCTGTGGCAACGCATCGGTGACATGCACCAACGCCACATCGCCGTGCGGCGCCCACACTGCGTAATCCGAGGTGAACCGATTTTCTTCCCGGTGTTGCTGCTCGCGGGTGGTGCCAACGTAGACCGATCGCTGCAAATTGGGAACCTCGACGCAATGCTGGGCGGTCAGCACCCACTGAGGAGCAACCACGGTGCCAGTGCAGCTGGCCACTTGAACCACGCCTTCGGCAGCGGTGTCGGTGGTGGCAACATCGGTTCCGTTCGTCAGCCCGGTGGCTGTTGCTGTTCCGAAGACACTGAGAAAACTTGCTGCAGCAAGGACGGCTATTTTCCGCATACCTTTATCTTAGTACTAGCAATCAATATGTTCTATAAGCGAATAATATACATAGTTGTTAGAATTCAGCTATCGCAAGCTGCTCAATTTTTTGACGAATTACGTCTCTGTGGGGGTGGGATGAATCCAAGCCGAAAAAGCGCGAATTTTCTGGGCGAAAATCCGCCGTTTTCTAAAAGCCGAGTAAATAAACAAGGAAGTCTTTGGCGTGATGGTCAAGACTTTGAAGTCAAAGTGATTAATGAATACATCGCATTTAATGCAGTGTATGTTGAAGAATTACTCTCGATTACAGAGCAAATTACGTCTGGATTCATGATGAACATCAGTCCTGCAGGTGATGCCGTGACTCCAGACTCGGGTTCGTACTTATTATCTGCACGAGTAAAGACTAAAGACACCTTGCTTGAAAAACTGCAGAGGTTGCAGACCACGCCGTTAATGAACATTCAAGATGTAGCTGGCATTAGGTTTGATTGCGATCTGTCGCTGACTGAGCAAACAGAGGTTGCAGAAGTTTTTAAGCGCGGATTCGAAAATAGTGGTGCGAAACGTGTAGATATCAGGGACTGTCGGGACGAACCCCACTCGGGATATCGCGCCATTCACCTCCATATCCGAGGTAATGCTGGTAGAAGCGAGATGCAGATCCGGACGGCTTGGCAATCTAAATGGGCGAACTATTACGAAGAAGCTGCTGATATTTTCGGAAGAGAAATTCGTTACCTGCACGAAGGAGCAACGATGCCTCCGAAGGCACAAGGCGTTGTGATGCAGCTACTTGAAGCGTCGACGGAAATTGCTGAGTTTGAACAACGCACAGACAGCGATTCGCACTACAGTCGTGACCATGTTCGTAATTTCCGCAGACAAATCGATGATAAACTTTCACGTATCCAAGCTGAATTGCGGCAGCAGCGAATCTAAGACTGAAATGGAAGGCTAATGTTATGGCGTCATATCTAATTCAGTACCACCGTCGTTCAGGGGAACTAGACATCCATGAATTTGACTCGCTGCCAGAGGCAACATTGAGGCGCCTCGAATTGGATGAGACCAATGATGACCCTGATCTCGAAGTTGTTGCCGTTGCCAGTGAGAGCGAAGAACATCTGCGGCAATCCCACTCTCGGTATTTTTCGAAGACGTAATCCAACCGCAGCAGTGAACCCTTCAATCTCATTAGATGCTCTGGGATAATTCATTGTGAAAATGTTTCTTACATCCCGACGCTGTGCTACTTCGCTGTTAACTGCCGCCGGAGCCCTGGCAGTTGTGGCTGGGACTCCTAGCCTTGTGGAACAGCACGGCGGCACTGCGCACTCCATGGCAGCAGAAGCCTCATTGCAAGCCCCACTTAACGCGAACACCACGCACCTGGCACTCCCATTCGAGATCCCACAGTTGCAGCTGCCTGCCCCGAAACTTTCCAGCGAGCACGGCGCGAGGCCAGAGTACAGCCCGCTGAGCTCGATCGGCGCGAACCCACAACACCACGCGGGCGCCCCGGTGCCGCAGCCTTTCGATGTCAGCTACCTCACCGGTTACGTCTCCGATGTGTCTTCTTACCGGTACGGCATCTATTACGAGGTAGTGCGGGAATTTAAAGACCTGCGCAGTAACCACCCGGAGGTGATGCAGAAAAACCTGGACATCGTCGCCGATTACAACAATAATGCGCAGCCACCGCGCGTCGACAAGGCCATTCGCGATGCCCTGGCGGATAAAGATGGCGTGCTTTTTACCGCAGCTGAGGCTCTTGGCGACGAATTCGGCCGGCATTTTCTGGCTGCGTTACACGAAAAGCGGCTGCCGAAAACCGAGTTCCTACTGGGCAACGGCTATGCGGCTCGCGCGGGTGGAATCGCTAGCTGGGGTCGCGCGGAAAAGCTGCTGTTCAATAACGACCGCCCATTCGTGCAAGCCCCGGAGCGCATTCAGCGCCATGAGTCGCCGGAACGTGAGCTGTACGACGGCTCGAGCAAATCTTTCCCGTCTGGGCACACTAACCAGGCGACGTGGATTACTACGCTGCTGGCCATGATGCTGCCGGAGGTGGGTACGCAATTGCTGGCGCGTGGTTCTGAGGCTGGGGAATCGCGACTGGTGATGGGCGTGCACTTCCCTCTGGATGTCATCGGCGGGCGCATGACCGGGCAGGCGGCTGCGGCGGATCGGTGGAATGATCCGAAAATGCGCGATGCGCTGCTGCAGGCGCGTGCAGAGATCGTCGCAGAGATGGAATGGCGTGCGGGCAAGCCTTTTGCCGAGATGATTGCCGAAGACTCGCATGCGCTCAGCGACCAGCAAGCAGAAGCTGATTACACACGACGCATGACCTACGGTTTCACATCAATTTTCGCGACCGATGAACCGGTGAACGTCCCCACAGCGGCACCAGCGTTACTGGAAACCCGCTTCCCGGAACTCAGCTACGAGCAGCGTGCTGAAGTACTGCGCCACACCGCCTTGCCGTCCGGCTACCCACTGGATGATCGTGACCCAGCCAAAGGAGACTGGCAGCGAATTAATCTAGCCCGCGCCTGGAATGCACAGGTAAGCATCGGCGCGGGCGGGGAAGTAGTGGTGAAATAAGTTAGTCGTCGAAGATGAGGTGGGTGTTCCAATTTCGGCGCCACCATTGTTTAAGCTTTGTACCAATACTGGTGTCGGCTGGAGTGCTTGTGCCCCGTTGGAGTTCATCGGTAGCTTCTGGAGGCACCGGCGCACCGGCGAGCTCGTAAACATAGCGAGGGAGAATTTCGCCAGTGAACTTCGTGCCTTCTACTGCGACTTCAGCAATCGTTTGGCGTACCCGAGGATTGGTTTCTTGGGGCATCGCTACCTCCTGTATCGTCCTGCTTCCGATTATCGTCGTTCAATGTTTCTAAGGCAAGACCAGCAATTAGTGCTTTTTCGGTTTTTGTAATGAGCGAGCTTTGGTATAAGGCTTTTGTATTTTGCCAGGCGGCGCTACGAACTCGTTCATTGTCATTAGCGATATTTTCGATTGACCAAGTATAACGTTTCCACCATTCCGAACGATTATCGCTGTTCGTTCGCTGTTGGATGGTGACAACTAGCCCTATAAGGCCTGCTAATGCAACAACTAACTGTGCTGCTTGCAGAACTATTTCTGCCGTATCCATAAAAATCCCCCGATTGTCCTCACAAGCTATAGCTCACAATAAAGCATAGCGCAGAGAAAAACGGGGGAAAGAGTTAACCAGGAAGAGCTATTTCTCCAAGCCCTTGCCAGATGGCGAGACGAGGATCTTCACGGCGGTTTCGTTGCGGTGAATGAGTGTGTCGAAACCTTCGTCGATCAGTTCGTCCAAACCAATGCGCGCGGTGACAAACGGCGTGAGGTCCACGCGTCCATCTTCGACCAATTTGATCGCAGCCGGGTGGTTGTTGACATAACCAATGGTGCCGCGCACGTCCAGCTCTTTCAGCACAATCTTGTTTAGGTCCAGCTCAGCAGGCTTGCCCCAAATCGATACGATCTGCAAAACCCCGCGTGGGCGCAGCGCATCCATGAGCGTGTCGAAAACCACCGGAACAGAGGTGCATTCGAAAGCCACATCGGCGCCGACACCGTTGGTAAGCTCCTTGATCTTGGCGACGACGTCGACTTCTTCTGGGTTCAGCGCATGATCAGCAACCCCGGTTTCCAGGGCCTTCTCGCGGCGCGCTTTGGACAGCTCGGAGACGACGACGGTCACGCCAAACGCCTTCAACACAGCCGCGGTGAGCAAACCGATTGGGCCCGCACCACCGATGAGTGCAACTTGGCCCGCGGAATCCTCGCCCACGCCAGCGCGTTCCACGGCGTGGTAACCCACGGTCAGTGGTTCAATGAGCGCGGCGTGATCGAGGGAAACTTTATCGCTGATCTTGTGGATCCACCGACGCTTGACGACGACATTTTCCGCCAGCCCGCCGCCGCGGCCACCCAGCCCGATGAAGTTCATGTTTTCCGACAGGTGGTAGGTCTTGGATTCTGGGCCGGTATTAACGTCTTCACTGATGATGTAGGGCTCGACAACGACATGATCGCCCACGGCCAGGTCATCGATATCATCGGCTACTTCGGAGACCACGCCACAGAATTCGTGGCCCATCGTCACTGGTGGTTCTTCGCCACTGATGGGGTGTGGGTTGCCGTGTGAAGGGCAGAAGATCGGGCCGTCGAGGTATTCATGCAGGTCAGTGCCACAGATCCCACACCAGGCAACATCAACGCGGGCGGTACCTGGTTGTAATTCTTGTTGCTCGATGTCTTCGATACGGATGTCGTTGCGATCATAAAAACGTGCAGCTTTCATGGTGCCTCCTCAGGTCACGGCGTGTGTATAGACAGCCTGCGGCGGTAGCGTGGCCAGGCTGCAAATCGGATGAATGTCGAAGAATGATGTGCTATAAAATTCCGGAACCTTATGGTCCCCATCATATAAGCAGTGGCGTGTGACTGGCGTATGTTTTTTATCACGAAGACTGCGCCGCAAAGACCAGAGACATTGCTTGCCAGCGTTGCATTATGAGTACCCCACAGAAATCGTCGCCAGGTTGCGCAGCGAAGTCGAAGATGGCTCGCTGGAATCGTTTTGCTTAGAACTGGGGATTGACCTGCTGGTTTTATTCGGAAGCGCATGTACTGATGCGCACAGTGCGGGGGATGCGGATCTTGCTTATTCAGTTGATTTTTCTCGCACCAAAGAAGACAGGCCGAATCTTCTCGACGTAGCCACGGCGTTTTATGTCCGATACGGGGTTGATGCTGGGGACACCATGGACTTCATGAATTCAGCATATTGCTACGACGACTTTGGATATCGTGGATTCACATAGTCGGCGCGGTTTTGAAACGCTAATCCGTGCTGGAAAATAATGCTAACCACCCGCGAGCAGCCGTTTTTCTTGCGTCTTCGGGCGCCAGTACGCGGCTTCCACTGCGGTGAGTTCTTTGAAATGCGACGAGGTCAGCTCATCCATGGCTTGCAAATAGCCGGGGATGTCTTTGCGGGGCAGGCGCAAACCCATGGTCAGGTGGGGCGTCCACAATGGGCCGTGGCCATCGGGGTTGGCTGCGCTGATTGTGCTGGCGGCAATTTCTAATTCCCGGGTGGTCTGCAACAACCACGCCACGGTCTGTTTGCTCTTAGTACCGAAGATGACGTTTCCTACCCGGCGAAACTGCGCTGGGATCACCGCGGGCAATAACTCGGCTGCCAACTCGACGACGCTGGGATCCATCGCCGCGGAAAACGTCACCGTAATATGTGGGCGCTGGTTTTGCACCGGAAAGCCCCGGGCAGCCAAGCCAGCGAAAATCTCGCGGATGCGCTGCTCTTGCTTTTCCGGCAAATAGAGCAGGATATTGTCCGGGGAATTTTTACTCACACCAACCACCACTCATAACACCCAGTAATAGCAGTGTTGGCGAGCAAAGTCAGCCAAGCGCGGGCGTCCTCCTACTAGTAGTACTAGCGCTATTGCATGACTCGGGTTTCCCGGATGCCTTTCTGCAGCCGCTGGTGGTAGCTATCCATCGCGCGACGCAGCCACAATCCCAGCACCAAAGCCGGGATGGCGAATAACAGCAGCATGCCCAGGTCGCGGAAAATATCCCCTTGGTACACACCAGCGATTGCGCTGCGGAACGCATCAATGGCATAGGTGGCAGGCAGCCACGGACTCACAGACTGGAACCAATGAGGCAGCAGCGGTAGCGGATAAGCACCGCCGGAGCCGGAAACCTGCACGATCAATAGCAGCACAGCGAGTGCCTTACCGGCACTATCGAAGGCGATCACCAGTGCATGCACGATCAACATGAATACCGATGAGGCAAGCACAGCACTCAACCAGAGTAAGAATGGGTGCTCTGGTTGAATCTGCACGAAGAAGATCAAACCGCCCACGGCGAAGGTTGCCTGGGCAATACCGATCGCCAAGAACGTAGCCACCCGGCCCAGATAAATCTGGTTGCGCGTGAACTCGCCGTCGTCGCTGAGGTATTTGTGTTCAGCGTTGCTGCGCATCAAAACGCACGTCAACAACGCACCCACCCACAGTGCGAGTGCCAGGTAGAACGGCGTCATACCTACACCAAACGACGCCACTGCGAACACTGGTTTGCGTTCCACAGCCACTGGCGCGGAAATCCGGGAGGCAAGCAATTCTGGATCCGAGCCGATGATGTCAGCTAATTTGCTCAGGTCGCCACCTTCGCGCACCTCTGCAAATTGGCGTTCCAGATCAGCAAAACGACGTGCTTGCTCATAGAGAGTATCGGCCAACCGGTCGGCGCCATCCCGGGCGCGCAACAAACTGGACTCCGGACCACCCGAGGTGCTCGATAGCGTATTGCGCACATCGGCGATTTCCGCGCGCACCGCGGCGATATCATTAACGACGGTGTTTACGCTCCCGCGCAGCGTATTCAACTGGGGCTGCAAATTCTCGCGGTAGGCAGTGCGTGCATTATCGACAGCCTGGCGGGCTGCCGCAATCGCTTCCTGGGTTTGTTGCCGGGATTGCCGTGCATTACCGGTGCCCGATTCGACGCGATCGGCGGTCGTCGTCAAAGAATCATGCAGGGCATTCGACTGGGCGATAGACGCATCCAATTGCGCGCGAACTTGCTGGTAGCCAGCAGAAACCGGGCCTGGTAGCGGCAAGTTGTCGATTTCCCGTTCGAGTGCATCGCGTACGCCTTGGAACGCTGCTGTTTGCTGCGCTACCCGTTCTGCCGCCGTGCGGTAAGTTTGCGCCGTTTGCGCCGTGGCAGCCTGCGCATTATTCAATAACTCGTCGAATTGATCCGATAATGCCGCATAAGCTTGCGAGGTCGCGCCCAAGGAATTTTCTAGCGCGCCGGTGGAATCATTTAGGGTTGCCGAAAGCGCATCAATGGGGGAAGAGCCATCGGCCCCAGCCCCAGCTCCGGCGCCAGAGCTAGCGCCAGCATCAGTACGCGAGGCAGTGTGGCTCCCGGCAGCACGCAAAATATTATCAGCGGCCTGCGCCAGCGGGATTGCGGAATCGACAAGGTTTGCCAAACTACGCACCGTGGCGGCAGAAGAATTCAACCGTGTACCGATGTTTTCAACACGGTTGGCGACATTATCCAAAGCCGCCTGGGTTTCTTCCTCCTCTAGATAATTATCCAACGATTCGACAACACCCAGCCCAATGGTGGTGACCACGCGGGTGAAAGATTCGTCGATACGCTCAATCACACCGCTGGCACTGCGCTCGGTGATGGTCGTTGACAAGGCGTTTTTCTTCTCGTTGGTATACAGATCCAACTTTGCCGGCTCGGTGCCTTCGATATAGAAGGTCAGCAATTCCCGGCTGAAGTTTTCTGGCAACACGATGCCGGCGTAGTATTCGCCGGACTTGGTGCCCTCTAAAGCATCGTCGGCATTGGTCAGAACCCAATCGACCTGCTCATTTCGGGAAAGCTGGGACAGCACTTCGTCGCCAAGATTCAACCGCAACGAAGCCAGATCGGACTCGTGGCCCTCATCCTTGCTAGCCACGGCGATTTTCAAGCGGTCGGTATTGCTGAAGGGATCCCAGCTAGCCAAAATATTGAAGCCAGTAAACAGCAACGGGATGATGACCAAACCGAAAACAATCACACCCGTCATGACATTGCCGCGGATTGCACGCAGATCATTGCGGAGAATACTCAGGATGTTGTTCATGACTTCTCACCTTGCTTGGCCAGTTGTTCTTGCAGCTCGTCATCGCTGAGATCCGCCAAGCTGTTATCGCGTGCGACGGACTGTTTAATGTATTCCAACGCGCAAATAATGACTACCGCGATCATCACCACTAGGCACGCCAAACCGAAAAAGACAGCTTTCTCATCCGGGTTGAAGCGGGAAACGATGCCTAAGATCAGCACGAGCAACGCACCCACACCAATGGTGATACCCATCCATTGCGAATAATTGCGGCGCGCGGAACGCCACTTGGAATCCAAACTCTCTTGGTAGCCTTCACGGTCCCGCAAAGCAGCGACGACGTCGGTGATGCGGTACGGGCTGCCGGTCAAATGCACCTTCTCGTTGATTACCAGGCCACCTTTTTCCAGCTGGTCGTTGACCAAAATATTGACATGTGAAAGGCCGCGGCGTGCCAACATGCCCACCAGGAAGGCCACCGCTGCCATCGCGATGATTGTGGCCAGGTTGCTCCAGTAATGGTTGCCATAGAACCCGCCGACGGTTTCTCGCATCGCACCAATGCCGTAAGTAAACGGCAGGAAAGGGTGTATCGCGCGGAAGAAATCGGGGGTCATCTCAATGGGATAGAGCCCAGAAGCTCCGGGGATTTGCACAAAAGCGTAGACCACCGCGATGATGCGTCCGATGTGGCCGAAGGCAGAGACCAAGCCGTAAATAATCGCTAAGTAACACAGGCTCAAGATAGTGGCGGTGAGGACATAACCGATTGCGGAGACGTGCTCGACGCCAATGACCAGGTTGCCGATGGACACGATCAGCGCTTGCATAATGCCAAATACACCCATGAGCAGGTAGCGCGCCTGATACGCACGCTGCACGGTGAGGCCTTCCCGCCCGCGGGAATCGACCTCTGTGCGGAAAATGATCATCAACATGAATGCGCCGATCCACAGCGTCAGGTTGATAAACAGCGAGGACATGCCAGAACCGTAGTGCGAAACCGGGAAGACCGCGTGCGATTCCATCTCTGCCGGGGAGGCCAAAAATGACGAAATCTCGTCGGCATTCAGTGCATTGACCGAGCGCAAAGCAGGATTATCTTGGGCAAGATTGGCCAGTGCCAGGATGTCCGTGCGTGCAGTGTTGAGCCCATTTTCGATGCCGTCGAGATCTTCCCGGAAATTACCGATGACGTCTTTCGCGCGCCCCAGCTGCGTGTCGACGCCGTCGAGCAAACCATCGGTCTCGCCGAGCAAACTCTTCTGTGCACCCAGGGTGGCGGACAGATTCGCGGCGGTAGCAGATACCCGCGAGATGGCCGAATTCAGCTGTGGCACGGTGTTGTTGATGGAATCACGCAGTCCCACGGAATCTGCACGCACTGCGTCCGTGGCGCGGTCGAGTGCAGCGGCAGTGTCGTTCAAAGAATTCAACGTATTTTGTGCGCTATCGTGCAATACGGAAAGCTCACCGAGCACGGCGCGGTTTTGCGAATTGCGGGCGTGCAGATCATCCACGGTTTGCTGGATCTGTCCGGAAATTTGCGGCGGTAGGGCCGGCAGTCGCGCTAACCCGCCTAAACGGTCGATGGCTTGTTCTGCTTGGTCGACGATGCCGCTGGCACCATCGGTGGCCGCCCCCACGCGGTTGAGTGCGCCGGTCAACTGGCCAGATACGGAGTTCACGCTCGCGTGTGCGGAAGCAGCGCCGTCGGCAAGCGCGGTGGTGCCCTGCACATAAGCAGCGGTGGCCTCATCGGCAAATGTGGTCAGCTGGCGCTGAACCTCATTGGTGATGGACTCCACCTGGCCCAGGGCAATTTGGGCGTCGTCGATGGTGCGCTCTACCGCAACCAGTGCTTCGCGGGCCTCGGCGATGGCTGGGCGGGAATTATCCAGGCTGGATTGCACCGCAGCGAGCCTGTTGCGAGATTGCGCCACCGTCTCTGCAGTGCGGATAAAAGAATCCGAAGCCCGACTGGCAGTGTCGCCGATGCGGAAATCCAGGTCGTGGCCCGACTTCCGCAATTCCGCGGCCACCGATTGTGCTACCTGCTCGTTAAACGCAGCGCTGATCGTTGAATCAATGGTGGAAGCGCCCTGATCCGTGATTTTCGGGGCAATCGCGTTGAGCTTCTCGTTCACCGCATATTCCAGCGTCGGCTGGGAATATGTGCCCTGGAACAAGCTGACGAAGTCCTGCGAGAAGGTTTTTGGCACCGTGATAGAAGCGAAAACATCACCCGTGTGCACCGCGTGGTTGGCCTCGTCGCGGTTAATAAACTGCCAGCCCAGGCGGTCGTTGTCTTTGAGCTGCTTTACTAACTCCGCGCCGACGTCAAGATCGCCCGTGAGATCCGAACTAGCGCCCTCGTCCTCGTTAACCACAGCAACTTTGATATTGCCGGTGTTTTCATACGGATCCCAAAACGCCGCGATATTAACCCAGGAATATAAAGCTGGGGTGATCATCAATCCGACCAGAATCACCCACACTTTCCGGGTGCGCCACAACCGGGCTAAGTCCTCGCGAAAGACCTTCCAACTAATACTCACCCGTAGAACGCTAGCACCGCTTTTAGGCACTTGCACAGCTCAGAGCCTAATTTTCGGCCTTTTTCGGATAAGTGATAGCACTTTGGCGAATCTGTTTTAGAACCGATGGTTTTTCTCGAGATGCTTAACGACGCCGCGCCTCGGATGGTTGCTTAACGACGCCATGTGGCGGATGCTTACTTGACGACGCAAACCGTGGCTTATCGACGCCGCCTGCCACGGAATTTCGCGAGTTGATTCGCGCTATCCCCGCCGTAGCGATCCTGTAAACCACGCGAACGCGTGGCTGCCGCGGGCCGCGCAGAACCCGCTGGGGCACTGGCGCCTGCCGGGGAATTCGCCTGCGCGGCAGTCTCGTCGGCATCTGGTTGTTCGTTGGCGTCTGCGATCTGAGACTGCCCGTCTGTCGCGTGTTCCGCGCGCTCCCGACGTCGCTCGCGCAGCTCGGCATACACAAAATATGCCAGGCCAGCAGGGGCCATAATGCCGAAAGCGATCCACTGGAAGCCATACGATAAGTGCGAACCACGATCCAGCTTCGGCACCGGAATTGGTTCCAGTGCTTCTGGTTGCTCAGCCGCGGTTACGTTCACGATGGCGTCGGCAAGCTCCAGGCCGGTCAGCTCTTCGACCTGTTCCGGGCTGACCGAGCGCACCTGGGTATAGCCAGCGTCGTCAATCGGCGGGGCCTCGTGGGGTGCTTCCCCGAAACGCAGCATGGCCTCGGTAGTGATGTGCGTTCCAGAAGGCGGGGTGATTTCTGGAACAGAACCGTCACGATTAGCCACCGCAAAACCGCGGTTAACCAATACTGTCTGGCCCGAATCCAATTGGAAAGGCACCAACGATTGAAACACCTGCGAGCCCTCCAACGGGCGCAAGCGCAGCAACATCTCGTGTTCTGGCAGGTAGTGGCCGCGCAGGATGACACGGTGCCATTCCTCGTCGATGGTAATTCCGCCGGAGGCGTCGACAAGCTCTGCAAACGGCACCGGATCCTGCTCATAGGCTTGCTGAATGCGCTCGTTGCGGTCGACGATCTCATCATCCTTGTTCAGCTGCCAGGGTGCGAGCACCGTGAAAGCCAGGATGGAAAAAGCGATGAGCGACAGTGCCAGGATAATCCAACTGGGCTTGGCAAAGACTTTCCACCAGGAGGTTGGTGCGCCGTTGTTGGCGGTGCGGTTGGTTTGTGGCACGTCGGTATTGCGCGGCTGATTCGGTTGATCTGGAGCTTCTGGTAGTCCAGATTGTTCAGGCTGCTGGGGTCGGGCACTCACACCGACCATGATAGACCTGCACGCCGGTTACTAGCGCAGCTGGTAGCAGCACAGCCCGGTTGCTAGCGCAGCTGGTCTTGGATGTACTCGAGCAGCCCAGGCAAGCTGGCTTCGATCTCTTTGCGCACGCGCGTGAAGCCGTCGCTGCCCCCGTAATAAGGGTCAGCGACGGAGGGTTCTTCTTCTGCTGTTGGATCGAAACTGCGCATCAGGGCCACGCGGTTTTCGTCGACACCGCGGGCGATGAGCTGGGAGCGGTGGCCGGTATCCATGGCAATGAATAAGTCCGTATCACCAGCCTGTGGGCCAAACTGTTGCGCTATGTGTTCGGTACCGTCCAGGCCGATCTCGTGTAACTCTGCCACGGTGCGCTCATCCGCACCTTCCCCGACGTGCCAGCTGTCTACACCACAGGAAGCGACTTTGACGAGCTCGCCCAAACCCGCCTCCTGAATGGCCTGGCGTGCCATGACTTCTGCCATTGGCGAGCGACAGATATTTCCGGTGCATACAAAATTAATGGAATAGGTAGCAGTCATGCTGCTGTATTTTATCGTCTCGGATTTTATCGTCTCAGGTGCCTGCTGCGTGCCATAATTGTAGGAGCGTATGACGGAGTTAAAGGAGCAGCACATGAGCACCGAGACCACGGTAGGCGAAATTTGCCAGATTATGGACCGCGCCTATCCACCGCATTTGGCGGAAAGCTGGGATAGCGTCGGGCTTATTTGTGGGCGTCGTGAAGCCCCGGTGCGCCAGGTGGCTTTTGCTCTGGACTGCACCGACGAGGTGGCAGATGCGGCGGTAGCGGCCGGTGTGGACATGTTGATCGTGCATCACCCGTTGCTGCTGCGCGGGGTGGATAGCGTGGCTGCGGATACCCCGAAGGGGCGGATTTTGCACTCGCTGATTGAGGCGGGCATCGCGTTGTTTGCTGCGCACACTAATGCGGATTCCGCGCGTCCCGGTGTTAACGATAAGCTGGCGGAGCTCGTTGGCATCACCCCAGGGCGCCCGTTGGCACCGAAGCCAGGGCCGGGGCGGCACTTGTGGGGCGTACACGTGCCAGCGGCACACGCCGAGCCGCTGAAGCAGGCCTTGTTTGCCGCGGGAGCGGGGCGGATTGGTAATTATTCCGAGTGCGTCTACGAGATCGCAGGCACCGGGCAGTTCAAACCAGAACCAGGTGCGGATCCCACAGACGGTGAGGTCGGGCATACTTACCGTGACGATGAGCTGCGCATTCAGTTCGTCGCCAAGCCAGGCGATAAGCAGGTGCTTCTCAACGCCTTGTACGCCCACCATCCGTATGAAGAACCCGCCTTTGATATCACCGAGCTTGCTGACGCCACCCCGCTGGAAAGTGCCTATGGCTTGGGACGGATAGGTAAGTTGCCAGAACCAATGAGCTTGCGGGAATTTAGCCAGCAAGTCGCTGATGTTTTACCTGCCACATCTTGGGGAGTGCGTGCGGCAGGAGACCCGAACAAACAAGTACAGACGGTGGCGGTGGCCTCAGGAGCCGGCGATGGTTTTATCGCGACGGCTGCGAAACTGGGCGCTGATGTGTTTGTTACCTCAGATTTGCGGCATCACCCCGTCGATGAGCACCTGCGCACCAGCGATATGGCAATTATTGATACCGCGCATTGGGCCTCGGAATTTCCGTGGACTGCGCAAGCTGAAGAAATTGTGCGCCGGGAAGCTGGTGTTAAGACCACAATTTTGCAGGTGCGTACTGATCCTTGGACGGTGTCTGTGCATAAGGGCTAAAAGCATAAGAGCATGAGAGCATAACGAGCTCAGCGGGCGCCGTGGACGCAGTGGACGGTACCAGCACAGCGGGTGCGGCGAGCGCAGCGAATGCAACAGTCGATAAATGCTAAGAAACGCGATTAAAGAAAATACGGAAATTAACGGAGACTCACGATGATGAAGCTAGCCCCGAAACAGCAACAACAGTTACTGGAACTGGCAAACCTGGAACGCGCGCAAGCCAGCGCTGGTGCGCAGGCTGGGTCTGGTGACGCAGCTACGCGCAAGTCTGTCACGCCAGAACGCGCCGAAGCCGATAAAGCAGCAAGCAAGCTCAAACGCGCGCGGGATGCCGCCGCGGCCGCGCAAATGGCAGTGGACGATATGGAAGCTGAGATCTTGCGCATCCAACAAGACGAACGCAAGCTGAAGCGTCGCAATATCGACAACAAAAAGCAGCTAGCCACCGAGCAAGACCCGGAAATCCGGAAAGACCTAGAACACGACAAGTACACCACAAAATCCCGCATCGCGGATTTGATGAGTGAACTGCAAGAAGCCCACAACGAGATCCACGCGTTACGGCAAAACCGTGACGTGCACGGAGCAAAGGTAGACCAAGCCAAAAACGAGCTGGAAGCTGCTGAGCGCGCCGCCGATGCTGCGGATGCTGTCAAGACTGAAGAACCGGACCCGCTAGAAAACATCACGAAACTACGCGCAGAACTGCAAGAACAAGCCCCTGAAGCGTTGGCGGCCTATGACGAAGTCCGGGGCGAAAATGGTGTGGGCGTAGCCCGCTTTACCGGACGTGGTTGCGGCGGCTGCTACATCCAGCTGCCACCAGCAGACCAGTCCGCGGTACGTGGAGCCAAGCCAGATGTCGTTCCGGAATGCCCAGATTGTGGCACCTTCCTGGTACGCGGCCAGGCAGAATAAGTTGCAGGCAAAATAAGGAGTAGGCAGCGATGAAGCTGATCATTTATGCAGACGGTGGCTCGCGCGGCAATCCCGGCATCGCCGGTTCTGGCACCGTGGTCTACGCCGCTGATGGCACCACCGTGCTGCGTGAGATCGTCTATGTCGTCGGCAAGAAAGCCAGCAACAACGTTGCCGAATATCACGGCTTGTTGCGCGGGCTGGAAGCAGCTGTGGAGCTGGGGGCGGATGACGTCGATTTTTATATGGACTCCCGGCTGGTCGTCGAGCAGATGAATGGCCGGTGGAAGATCAAGCACCCGGATATGAAACAGCTCGGGTTGCAAGCGCAAAAACTCATGCAACAGTTAGGCGCGGTGCATCTTAGTTGGGTGCGGCGTAGCGACAATAAGGTTGCCGATGCCTTGTCTAACGAGGCCATGGATGCTGCAGCTAAAGGACACGCGCCGGGCGTGGTGGAGCGGGGTGATGCTGCTGGTGCTGCTCCCAAACCTGCTGCGGACTCTCAAAGTGGAGATCCGACAGAAGTTCCGGGTGAAAGCCCTGTTTCCTCTGACGATGACACAACAAGTACGGGCTCACACGGCTCGTGGACTGGCGCGACCTGCCAGCCGACCACGTTGATTCTGGTTCGGCATGGCCAAACAACCTACTCCGCTGAGCACCGGTATTGCGGGCACAGTGATATTGCACTGACCGAGGTCGGCGAGCAGCAAGCCGAAGACTCTGCTGCTGCGGTTGCTGAGCGTGGAGTGATTGACCTGGTGGTTTCATCTCCACTGCAGCGGTGTCAGGTGACAGCGAAAAAGATCGCGGAAAAAACCGGTGCCGAGTTAGAAACGCACGATGCGTTGATCGAAGCAAACTTTGGCGAATGGGAAGGGCTGACCTTCCAACAGGCCCAGGATGACGATGCGGAGCTGCACGATGCCTGGGTGACAGATGCGTCGTTAGCACCACCAGCAGGGGAGTCACTCGCGCAGGTGCATCGCCGCGTACGAGAATTCCGGAAACAACTCGTCGCCAAGCACCCTGGTAAAACCATTGCGGTGGTCAGCCACGTGAATCCGATTAAATCGTTGACCCGCCAGGCGTTGAATGCTGGGCCTGCGACGTTTAGTCACCTGTTTTTGGATCTTGCCAGCATTGGCGTCGTCAAGTTTTATGATGAGAACTCGCCCGTGGCATCTGCGGTACTCAGCGTGAACGAAACTGCGCATTTGCGGCGCTAATTTTTTGTGCAGGTGGTCCCTGGAAGGCTGTCAAGCAGCGGCGGTAATTTTTCGGCTGCTGCATCGAGCATGCGCTGAGCGGTCTCGTAGGAACCGTCGGCGGCTTCTGCCGTGAGTGCGAGACCGATGACGCCATTGTCAGCAGCATTCTTCCCAGCCAACAAACCTAGCTGCCGGACTTCATAGGCCCCTGAGGGGGTTGGTCCCCAGCCTCCCTTGAACTCGATAGCTAAGCGTCCTAGGCCATAGGCCTGCGCGGGAACGACAGCGCCCATCATGGAGCGGACAGTTTCCGATCCTGCGATACACGGTAGGTACGCGGCAAATTGCGCTTGCTGCACAGGTGTCCATGCGGTTTGTCCGAAGGCGGAAAATTCTGGTCGGGGAGGCACCACAGGGACGTCCACATGCACGCCAGATTGTGCAATGACCGCAGAGACTGCCTGGGCTGCTTGCTCAGGGGTGCCGAGTGACTGCCACAAACGCGTTGCCGCTGCGTTATCGGAGACTGTGATGGCAGCGGCGGCGTCAGGCTCTAAGCTTGGATCGCGATTAAGCGCAGCGATGGCTAACGGCACTTTGCTGCTGGACCAGGCAGGACGTGCAGTGTTGTCGCCAGCGGAAACAGGTCCGTCGGCAGTATAAGCCGCGATGTCGAGGCTCCCACCAAATTGAGCGGTGATCTCAGCAACAGCGATAGTCAATACATCGTGGATCCCGTGATCTGTTTCCGGCGCGCTTGATTGGATCGTGCTTTCGGTGGTGTGGCTGGGCGCAGGGGCGGAATCCTGGGGGCTGCAGCCAGCGAGAATCATCGGGATGGCGACGATGCCGGCGAGGTAGGGGACTGAGTGTGAGCCGAAAAGATTCTGTGAGCCGGAAAGATTCATAGTCGTTAGATTTCGTTGCGGTTGAATTATTTTCAGCTTAGTGCTTGGAGCAAACGAAATCCTGCTTGGTTGACGGCGACGCATGGGGGAAGAATTGAAAACAATATCCGATAAGTGATTCACTTCACATTTAAAGATTTTGTTTCTATACTGAGAATGGCAAGCATGATGCTCACTAACCAGAGGAGAAGCAATGACTGCACCAACTAGAGCAACACAGCCCACCCATACACCGAAAGAGTTCACAGCAGCAGTCGTAGAGAAATTCGGCCCTAACGTCACAGTTCGCGAATCCGCCCTACCAGAGCCCGGCGAGCACCAAGCACTCGTGAAACTCGAAGCCTCCGGCATCTGCCACACCGACCTGCACGCCGCAGAAGGCGATTGGCCAGTGAAACCAACACCACCGTTTATTCCAGGACACGAAGGCGTAGGGCGTGTCGTCAAGCTGGGGTCGGGCGAACAATTCGTCAAAGAAGGCGACCTCGTTGGCAACGCTTGGCTCTGGTCCGCATGCGGCGAATGTGAATCCTGTTTAACCGGATGGGAAACCCTCTGTGTGAATGCAGAATATGGCGGCTATACCGTCGATGGCAGCTTCGGCGAATACATGCTCGTCGACACGCGATACTGCGCGCGCATCCCGGATGGTAGTGACCCGGTAGAAGTCGCGCCGATTCTCTGCGCGGGTGTGACCGTATACAAAGGTCTGAAAATGACTGAAACCAAGCCTGGCCAGTTCGTCGTGATCTCCGGAGTCGGCGGTCTGGGGCACCTAGCCGTGCAATACGCCGACGCGATGGGCATGCGTGTAATTGCCGTGGATATTTCTGATTCTAAACTGGAACTCGCGACACGTCACGGGGCAGAATTCACCGTCAACGCCCGCGAAGTGGACCCTGTGCAGGCGGTGCAGGATTACACCGCAGGTGGCAGCCATGGGGTACTGGTTACCGCTGTGCACCCTGATGCATTCGGGCAAGCGATCGAGATGGCCAAACGTGGCGGAACCATCGTCTTCAATGGTCTACCGCCAGGGGAATTTCCAGCATCCATTTTCGATATTGTGCTAAAAGGATTGACGATCCGCGGCTCACTCGTCGGCACTCGCCAGGACCTTGCCGAAGCGATCGACTTCTATGCTCGTGGCAAGGTGAAACCAGATGTCAGTGAATGCAGCATCCATGATGTCAATGATGTGTTCAAGCAGCTGCACGACGGCAGCATCGACGGGCGAAAAGTCATCCGCTACGACTAAAACGTTGAAACAACGTGTGCCAAGCGTCGGGCAAGCCCAAGTTGCAGCCAAACACTGCACATTTGCACAGGTGCGCGACTATCGACGAAGATGGAGCGAGTGAATGAGCTGGCCGGGCGATCGCGGCTGACAAACTACGCCGACAACCGTGCGGCGTAAGTGAAAGTCGAGGAAAGTCCGGACTCCACAGAGCGCGATGGTTGCTAACAGCAACCCAGGGCAACCTGCGGGCAAGTGCAACAGAAAGTAGACCGCCACCGGGTGTCTCGCGATTCGTCGCGGTGTGTCCGGCGGTGAGGGTGAAAGGGTGCGGTAAGAGCGCACCAGCATGCCAGGTGACTGGCGTGGCTAGGTAAACCCCATTGGGAGCAAGGCATCACGGCGCGCCACGGTGCGTGCCTGCTCGAATGCTTGAGGGCTGCTCGCCCGATATTCGAAGGTAGCTGCTTGAGGTCACCAGCAATGGTCGGCCCAGATGGATGATCGCCCACGCACCACCACGGTGCGGGACAGAATCCGGCTTATAGGCTGGCTCATTCACTCACTATTTTTGCGACTTCGCCCGGCAACAAGCGCGTGACCACCAAGCCATCAGCGCTGAGATCATGCGCGAAGTTGTCGGCTTTTTTCTTGTCGACGTAGGCGATCACGGCTTTGGAGGTTCCCGCAGCAGCCGCCCGCGCGGCGATTGCGCCACGAACCTGACACAACTGCGCCAGTTCCATGGCAGCATCGAGCGTGTAATCATCTTGTAAAGCCTGCTGTGAGCTGTGCAGCAATGGCCAAATATCCCGGGAACGCTGCGACCGAAGCGCGTGTGCAAACTGTTGAGCACGCTCAGTTTCCGCTTCGTGGAAATCCAACCAGGTGCGCGACTCATGTAGCTCCGGGACACCGTCGGTGCCATGTACCTTGTGCACCGCGGACAACCATTGCGTAACGCGCGCCGGGGCGTCGGGAAGCAGCCGCAGCGACTGTGCACCAAATGCATGCTGGGCGGACTCCACAAACCGGTGGCGGGAACGGATTTCGTCGGACTGGTCGGGCGACTCGGCATCCTGTGGGACTGTCACCGCAAAGGCTGCTAATTCTCGCGTCACCGGGTGCACTGCTTTGGTGAGTGAACCATCGGCATAATCCAGCACAGAGATTTGTGCAGCAGCTCCACGCAGGGCCGTGGAATACCGTGCACGTAAGGTGGCGGTGCTGGAAAACACCTCGCCGGCCTGCCCGCAGATTTCCGCCAACCGCGCTCGCAGCGGGGCTTCGTCAATATCAGCTGTTTCTGCTTGCAATGCCAGCGCTAAAGCGGAATCAATAGCAGCGTATTCACCTAAGCCCGAATCTGGGGTGATTTCAGACAACACCGTGATATTCATGCCGTTGGTTTCGCGAGAAAGTAGTTGGCGCTGCACCATCATCCAGACGATCCCGCCTAAGCGCTCGGCCAATCCGCCGCGCGGCAGTGGTGGGGTAGTTGGCTTACCGGATTCATCAATGCCCGGTTGTTGTTGGGAATACAGTTCGGCGACCTTATCCATGGTTGTGGACGCCTGCGTGGTGGAGCCGTCGGTAAGCCAGCAGCGGCGAAAGTTCACCACGAATTGCTGGTCCTCGCGGGCAGATACCGCAACTGCGGCGCGCTGCGCGGCCAGACTCATGAGTACGACGCCGCCTGCGTGATCGACGTGTTCTCCGATCAGTGACCAGGTGGCGGGGGCGTCGGCTTGCCAGGTTGGGGCACAACCATGGAGTTCTGTGTGCCATGCGGCTGCAGAAACGGCCAGTGAAACGTCAGGTGAACCGTTCGTCTGGGGCGCATGTGGCATGGGGGAAGAAAACTCCTTGGAAATCGGGAATAGCGAACCGAAAATCGAAAATACCGATCGAGAATATGGATATGGGCACATCCGTTTTCGGCAATCTCGGGCGATTTTACCTGTTTAGCTGTGTCGGTGGGTAGTCAGATTTATACTGAATAGGCATGGTTCTGGCTTTTGTCTACGCAGCAAAGCTAATGGCCGGGAACTCGAATGAAGGAGCAGCACTAAAACATGGCACACGCAGATGAACAATGGTTTTTCAACCCCTCTACTGGGGAGGTGACCGAAGGTAAAGTCGCTGGGTGGAATGATCGCATGGGCCCGTATGACAGTAAAGAATTGGCCGAAAATGCGTTCGAGATTGCGCGGAGGCGAAACGACGCTGCTGATGAGGCAGAAGAAGACGATGACGACTGGGGCCAGCCTGCAGCTTGGGAGAAATAATTCTCAGAAGAGACTTTCGCCCCGCCCAATGTGACCGCGGTTGCCTAGACTAGGACTCATGAACAGCCAACACGATTACGTCTTGCGCACGGTTGAAGAACGCGATGTTCGTTTTATCCGCCTGTGGTTTACCGATATCACCGGCGCACTGAAATCCGTGGATATGTCACCGGCCGAGCTGGAAAATGCGTTTGAGGAGGGCGTCGGCTTCGATGGTTCCTCCGTGGAAGGGTTTTCGCGTGTGGCCGAATCCGACACTATTGCGATGCCTGATCCTTCGACGTTCAAGATCATGTCTTCGGAAAGCGAAAATGAATCGTTGCTGACAGCGCGCATGTTCTGCGATATCGTCCAGCCCGATGGCAGCCCGTCGCTGGTGGATCCGCGCTATATTTTGCGTCGCCAAGTGCAGGAGGCCGCGGATGACGGTTTTACCTGCATGGTAGGCCCGGAGATTGAGTTTTATCTGCTGCAACAGACCGACGATCCAGCTGATCTGCAGCCGACCGACAACGGTGGTTATTTCGACCAGTCGACGATGAACCTGGCACCAGAATTCCGGCGCACTGCTATTCAGATGCTGGAAAACCTTGGCATCGTTACCGAATTTTCGCACCACGAAACCAGCCCGGGGCAGCAAGAAATCGACCTACGCCACACCGACGCGCTGACCATGTCGGATAACATCATGACCTTCCGTTATCTGATCAAAAAGGTAGCCCAACAGCAGGGCGCACGAGCGACGTTTATGCCCAAACCGCACAAAGACTGGACCGGCTCGGGCATGCATACCCACATGTCCTTGTTTGAAGGCGATAGCAACGCTTTCCATGATCCCGATGATGAATTCTGCTTGTCGACGACGGCCAAGCAGTTCATCGCGGGTATTTTGCACCACGCACCAGAGCTCACCGCGGTGACTAACCAATGGGTGAATTCCTATAAGCGGCTGATGCTCGGCAAAGAAGCCCCTGGCGCAGCAACCTGGGGTGTGTCTAACCGTTCTGCAATGGTGCGCGTGCCCACGTACCGGTTGAACAAGCCGGAGTCACGTCGGGTAGAGATCCGCAGCCTGGATTCTTCGGCAAACCCTTATTTGGCCTATTCAGTGTTGCTGGCTGCTGGGTTGCGCGGCATCAGGGAAGGCTATGAGCTGGGAGACCCAGCCGAAGATAACGTGCAAGAGCTCACGCGCCGCGAACGCCGGGCGATGGGCTATATTGATTTGCCGAATTCTTTGGACCATGCTCTGCGCAAACTCGAAAAGTCTGATTTCATGGCAGAAGTGTTAGGCGAGAACGTCTTCGAATTCTTCTTGCGGTCCAAATGGCAAGAATTCCGCGCGTATCAGGAACACATCACTCCTTTCGAGCTCCACAACAACCTCAACATTTAACCCCGAAGATCTGAGCGATACTGTGACTTCGAACCGCCCATCTATTCCCTCGATTGCCACACTGGGTCTTTCCAGCCCGAAAGCTAGCGAAGATATTGCATGGCTGGGGTGGAACGATCCCGACCACACCACGCTTTTATGGTGTTTGGCTGCAGCGTCCGACCAAGACCTTGCGCTGAATACACTCATGCGCATGGCAGGCAACCTTGCCGACGATGGCGCCGAACTGACCGCACGCCTGTGCGAAGATGAAGCATTGCGCGTGCGGTTTTTCGCCTTGCTAGGTGGATCCACTTTGTTAGGCGATCACCTTGCCGCACACCCGGAGACTTGGCAAGAGTTGACGAAACCATTGCCGGAAGAACACGAAATGTTCCAGCAGATGTTGGGATCGGTGGGCGCGCACGTCGCAGATTTTGCTGAGCTTGAATCAGTGGAAGACGACCCGGCCAGTAAAGATCTCACGACGCCAGGAACTTACCGGGCGTCGGTGACTGGCAGTGAGGCGGTTTCTGCGCTACGCGATGCTTATCGAACGCTGATGCTTCGGATCGCCGCGCATGATCTCGCTGGCAGTTATTTCGCCCGCAAAGGGCAATCTGAGCCGCAACCAAAACTGTTATTTAGCACGGTTACCGGTGCGCTGTCGCGTTTGGCGGATGCGGCTTTGACTGCTGCACTTGCGGTTGCAGTCGCGGAAGTCTACGGGCCGTACCCCACGGACCCAACGGAAAATGCAGATGACAAAACATCCGGAAGCCATTCGACGACGGAGACGACGCAGACGGCGGCCCGGACAGCGGCCGGGGCAGGGCCAGGGGCAAGGAAAACCACCGCAAAAAAGGCTACACCCGTGGACGCCCGCTTGGCTGTGATCGCGATGGGGAAGTGCGGTGCGCAGGAGCTGAATTACATCTCAGATGTCGACGTCATCTTCGTCGCCGAGCCTGCGAGCAATAAAGCCACCCGGCTGGCGGCAGAATTTAACCGCATTGGCTCAGCCGCGTTTTTCGAAGTCGACCCCAACTTGCGCCCGGAGGGCAAATCAGGCGCGCTCGTACGCACTTTAGATTCACATATTTCTTATTATCGCCGCTGGGCAGAAACCTGGGAATTTCAAGCATTGCTGAAAGCCCGTGCACAAACGGGGTACCTACCACTGGGGCGTCGCTACGAGGACGCCATCCGGCCGATGGTCTGGACTGCCTCGGAGCGTGATTCTTTCGTCGAAGACGTGCAAGCAATGCGTCGTCGGGTCCTAGCCAACGTGCCGAAAGACATGCGCAACCGTGAGCTGAAACTTGGTACCGGCGGCATGCGCGACGTGGAATTTGCGGTGCAACTTCTGCAGCTGGTGCACGGACGCTCTGACGAGCGTTTGCGGGTTTTATCCACAGTGGAAGCTTTAGATGCTCTGAAAAACGCCGGCTATATTGGGCGCGAAGATTCCTGGCAACTCATCGAGGCCTACGAATTTTTGCGGCTGCTGGAACATCGCCTGCAATTACAGCGCTTTCGTCGCACGCACACGATGCCTGCCGATGACGACACAGAGGCTTTGCGTTGGCTGGCACGCGCGGCCGGCTTCGATGCCCACGGTGCGAAATCATCCTATGACTTAATGGTGAACCATCTGCGCAAAGTCCGCCTGCGCATTTCCGAACTGCATTCGCGCCTGTTTTACCGGCCGCTGCTGGATGCCGTCGCCTCCATGTCCGCCGAAGAACTGCGGCTGTCCCCGGCAGCGGCGAAGCTGCAACTTTCTGCCCTCGGTTACCGACACCCAGGGCGCGCATTTGACCACCTCACCAAGCTGGCATCAGGTAGCTCCCGAAAAGCCCGCATCCAGTCGATTTTACTGCCTGGGCTGATGGAGTGGCTCGGAGAAACCGCCGATCCTGATGCCGGGTTGTTGAACTACCGCAAACTATCGGATGCGGCATTCGATAGGGCTTGGTTTTTGCGCATGTTGCGCGATGAAGGAATCGTCGGCAAGCGCTTGATGTCGATCCTCGGAAATTCGCCATACACGGCAGAACTCATTATCAATTCGCCGGATACCGTGAAGCTGCTTTCCGACGGTGCGAACGGACCGAAGTTCTTAGACACTAACCCACAGCAGGTGTCGAAATCGCTAGTAAACTCGTCGAAACGCCACGCGGACCCAGACAAGGCGGTCGCGGTGGCGCGATCCTTAAGGCGTGTTGAGCTAGCGCGTATTGCTGCAGCAGATCAGCTTGGATTCATGCCGGTAGAACGCGTGTGCCGGGAACTTTCCTTGATTTGGGACGCGGTACTAGAAGCAGCAATCCGCGCGGAAGTCCGCGCCAGCCTGCGTGAGATGGACCGAGAAGAACCACCTGCGCGCATTGCAGTGATCGGCATGGGCCGGTTGGGAGGCCAAGAACTTGGTTTTGGCTCAGACGCAGATGTCCTCATGGTGGCCGAGCCAGCCGAAGGCGAGGATGAGACCGAGGCGATGGCCTGGGCGAAAAAAATCGTCGACAAGCTGCGTGCTCGGCTGGCGAAACCCTCCGGGGATCCACCGTTGGAGGTAGACCTTGGGCTGCGCCCAGAAGGTCGCAGCGGGGCGGTGGTGCGCAGCATTTCTTCGTACCGACGCTATTATTCGCAGTGGGGTGAAGCCTGGGAAATCCAAGCCCTGCTACGAGCAAATGTGGTGGCTGGAGACCCCGAAGTCGGGGCGGATTTTATCGAGATGATTAACGATTTCCGCTACCCGGCAAGCGGAATTTCTGATGCCACAATTCGCGAGATTCGCCGAATCAAAGCTCGCGTGGATAATGAACGCCTGCCGCGCGGAGCCGACCGTAATACTCACACCAAGCTCGGCCGAGGTGGATTAACGGACGTGGAATGGACTGTGCAATTACTGATCATGATGCACGGCTCAGAACACCACGAACTACGCACCCCCTCAACGTTAGACGCACTCGATGCTTTGCGCGATTGCGCAATCTTAAGCGCTAAGGAAGTCACACAACTACGGGAAGCATGGTTGATGGCTACGAATGCCCGCAACGCGCTGGTGTTGGTGCGTGGCAAACGCGTCGACCAATTGCCACAACCCGGCAACCACCTGGCCCAAGTTGCTGGTGTTGCCGGGTGGGCGCCGGAAGAAAACCAAGAATTCCTCGAGGCTTATCTGAAGGCAACCAGACACGCGCGCCGGGTCGTTGACCAAGTTTTCTGGGGTGAACCAGACTCTTATGAATACGAATAGGCCCTGCGTCTATCAAAAAACTGCATCCCAGCAAACCTCTAACTAGGTGCTGCCACCAGTGCAGCTGGAGATAGCTGTTTCCGGTGGCTAAATAATGTGATATACCTAGCAAACTGACAGGAATATCTACTGTTGCGGTCACATAACCTGGTTAGACTAAACGATGTCGAATCGTTATTGGTGAAAATGCATCAAGGAAGATTACCCAAATGCCACAACAACAAGCACCTACACAGAAGCCCAAAACAAGCACACGTTGGGTCTGGGGTGTAATCGGTCTAGTGACCGTCGTCGCTGGCGTCTTTGCATGGCAATTCGCTTTACACAACGACGAGCAACGCAGCGGGCGTACCGTCGGTGCGATGCTAACTGATCAGCCACACCCGTTCGACGATGATGCAACTGCTGGCAGCAGTTTCGCGGCCACCCCGAACGGGGAAATATCGGCAGAAATCTATACCAACCGGCTTTCTGAGCTTGCCTCTGCATTGGGGCTGCCCATGGAACTTGCCACGTCTTCTGACCGGCCGGACATCACCATCACCGTGCACAACGAAAACCGTGCTGCCATGCGAATCGTTCTCGAAAATATTCTGAACCAAGCGGTAGAGCGCAGCGAAATTTCCTATGTGGACCGAGACCGAGTGCTTTATACCTTTGACCTGGGTTTGATCGATGCGCCCACTAGTGCGATCGCAGAGCACGTAATCGGTGGGGCAGAATCCGATGCGCAGGCCCCGGATACTTCCGCCATGCCGAAGCAACCAACAACCCAATAACGCCGACGGCCCACACCACACCAGCGGCTAAGGCCGCAACCTGAAAATCACCCCAGGTGTATTCACCACCAGCAGAAGAAATATCCAAAACAACGCCGATCCCCTGCGATGCCGCCATTCCGGCCAGGAAACCACCCATATTCGCTAAACCAGTAGCAGTAGCCACAACTTCGCGGGATACTCCCTCGCGCACGTTATCGAAACCATAATTAGCTGAAGACGCGCACAAAGCCACAATCACGTTAACCACCACGATGGCGGCTAGCCCCCGCGGCGTAGCGCTGGCGAAAAACACCACCCAGGTGAGCACGATCGTGACAGAAAAACCCACAACTGCCCAGTGCCTGGCAGCGCCGATACGGGCAGAGAAGATGCCATGCAACGGCCCAGAAAACACGGTGACGACGGTGTTAATTGCCAAGACCGCACCGGCCTGTTGTGCGCTGAGCCCCATTCCGAGTGTCATCAATGGGAAACCCCACATCATCAAAAACACCAGCTGAAACATTAGGCAGGAATAGTGCATGAAAAAACCCTGCCAGGCAACTGGTGTGCGAAGCAGCGTACGCATGCGGGTGCGCAACGAATCGCGTCCGCTAGCAGCCGTACCGGATTCCGGCACATCCGCTGCGCGCCGATCAACGTCGGGAAGATCTTTAATGGCCAAGCCCGCCAAGCCAGCGAGCAAAATGCTGGTCGCACCCAAGGTCACAAAAGCGCCCGTCCAACCAGCGCTACCGAGCAAAGCCAAAAATGGCACAGCGGAAATAAACTGGCCTGTCTGCCCAATCGCGCCGGTCAACTGCGTAAACAACGGCGTCTTGCGCAAAGGGAACCAATAGGGAAGCAACCGCATGACAGCCAAAAACGCCGAGGCATCACCGGCGCCGATCAATACGCGAGCAACAATCGCCAGCGGGTAGGACGTCGTCAAGGCCAACAGAAACTGCCCCAACCCCATGACTACCGCACCAAACATAACCATCGCACGCGGGCCAAACCTATCGATACCCAGCCCAGTGGGAATTTGCGCTAAGGCGTACACACCTAATTGCACTGCCGCGAAAACCGCGATGCGTGAGGCATCCACATCGAAACGCGCAATGGCTTCTACACCGGCTACGCCAAAGGAGGTGCGACCTGTGATCGCGACTATGTAACACGCCACGCCAGCTACCCAGACCACCAATGCCCGGCCAGTGACTACCTCGCGGGGGTGCGGTGCCGAGCCACCAGTCCGGGATATCTCGGCGCGGGAGGTACCGCTTAAGGCAGAACCAGGTGGGACAGCTTCTGTGGCGGAGGCTTGAGGGCGGCTAGCTTCCGGGCGAGAAGACCCCGAGCGTGAAGCTCCTGAATGAGAAGCCGGTGAAGCGTGATTTTCCATACAAGTCATTGTAGGTAGACGCTAAGATGAAACTCGTGGATTATATTTCAACTCGTGACCCCCAGGCACAACCCGCTCAATTTACCGATATTTTGCTCGGTGGCCTCGCAGCCGACGGCGGGCTTTACTTACCTACGCAGTACCCTCAGCTGGATGCAGAAACCTTAGCGAATCTGCGGGAAGTTTCCCGCAGTAGTGGATACGCAGGGCTTGCAGCAGAAATTTTGCAGTTATTCGTCGACGACATTCCTGCCGCCGAACTCGAAGCCATGGCGCGCCGGGCCTACAACACAGAAAAGTTTGCGCACGAAGAAATTGTGCCGGTGACCAAACTAGATGAGCAGTTTTATATCGGCCATTTGTCTGAAGGCCCAACCGCGGCGTTTAAAGACATGGCTATGCAGCTGCTTGGAGAGTTGTTTGAGTATGAGCTAGCGAGGCGCGAAACCACGCTGAATATTCTGGGGGCGACCTCGGGCGATACTGGATCCTCGGCGGAATACGCTATGCGTGGACGTCAAGGCATCCGTGTATTCATGTTGACCCCGAAAGGCCGGATGAGCCCGTTCCAGCAGGCCCAGATGTTCGGGCTGGATGATGAGAATATTTTCAATATTGCGCTGGATGGAGTTTTTGACGATTGCCAGGACGTGGTCAAAGCCGTTAGCGCGGATGAGGCTTTCAAACGCGAATACCGCATCGGCGCGGTTAATTCCATCAACTGGGCGCGGTTATTAGCGCAGATCGTTTATTACGTCTCTTGCTGGATTAAAGTCACTGAAGCAACCGGTGATTACGCACAGAAAGTGTCGTTTAGCGTGCCGACGGGCAACTTTGGTGATATTTGCGCAGGGCACATCGCCCGGCAGATGGGGCTGCCGATCGACCGGCTGATCGTCGCCACGAATGAAAACGACGTGCTTGATGAGTTCTTCCGTACAGGTCAGTATCGGCCTCGCTCTGCCGCGGATACGCACGAGACTTCCTCGCCGTCGATGGATATTTCCCGGGCCTCAAACTTCGAGCGCTTCATTGCGGACCTGTTGGATCGTGATGCCGCCCAGGTGGCAGAGTTGTTTGGCCAGCGCATTAAGGATGGAGGTTTTGCACTGTCCGACGATCTGCTCGCTCGCGCGCGTGAAGAATTTGGTTTTGTGTCCGGACGGTCGCTGCACTCGGATCGCTTGGCGACGATTGCACAGGTACAGCAGAACCACAACATTGTCGTCGATCCGCACACTGCCGACGGCATCAAGGTCGCGTGGGACGCCGTGGCCGAACACGAGATCACCAGCCCCGTGGTGTGTTTAGAAACTGCGCTTCCGGTGAAATTCGCCGAAACTATTGAAGAAGCTCTCGGTACTACGCCGCCGATGCCACAGCGTTTCGCTGGCATTATGGATGGTGGCCGGAAGGTTGTTGATTTAGCGAACGATGCCGAGAAGGCTAAGGACTACATCCGTACTTCGATTGAGCAAACAGAAGTCCGTTAATTAGTATTCGCCGGGTTATACTCTGTAGCTATGACCGGGCATGAACAGCACAGTTACGCAGCGCGCCCTGCCGCACGGCGGGGCAGTGTTGTGGCAGCTTTAGCCATTCCAGTGCTGTTCGCCACGGCTTGCAGCACTGCCTATTTTGGTGCGGGCGAACTAAACCAAGCAGGCAGCAACGGCGGTGCTACGGGGGGATCCGGAGTCCAGGAAGCCCAAGGTGATTATGACCAAGCGGTGGCACAGCCCCGGTTGGCGCCTCCGCCGCGAGTCGACGCACTCAATGGTGCGGACAACCAACGCCTACCCCGAGAACCAGAATCGCAAACTCGGATTATTCATCCAGTGAATGCGCCGCTGGCGCCAGGAGCGCCCATTGATATTTCTACCCATGTGCCCGCACCGGGTGAGCAATTTAATTACAATATTTGTACCGTTGCGTATTCGTTTACTGATGCTAATGGCACCGGTTATGCCGTTACTGCCTCACACTGTGGGCGCGAAGGCGACTTGGTGTGGGCAGGCCAAGGCAACAATAAATTCCGCTGGCCTGCAGAGCCGATCGGTACTTTTGTCTATTCCGATTTGTATACCCTGAATTCTTCAGATTTAGACGTTGCGATTATCGAACTCAACGCTAATGCATACGATGCCAGTTTGGCCGGCGGGGCCGATGCTGCGGTGCACCCAATGCCGACTGCAATCGCGGAACGGCTTGATTTTCTGCCAGAACAGGTGTGCAAGAATGGCAGGATCACGGGTACCACGTGCGGGCACACCACGGCGTCTCAGGCACTAGGCAAGCTGAACACGCATGATGGCGCGGTGTTGAATGCGCGTTCGGCGCGGGCGGCTTTGTGTGCGACCACTGGTGATTCTGGTGGGCCGGTATATACCGAAATAAATGGCGAAAAAGTCATCGTCGGGCTGGTTTCCGGCACCACTACGCAGCAGGCCACACACCAGTGTCACCTGGAAGAATCCGGGCACAATGCCGGGGATAGTGCCGGGGAAGACATTAGCGTCTCGTATACACCGGCCACTGAATTTCAGCGCATCATTAACGCTGTGGTGCCCGAGGCTGCGGCGAATACAGAAACCTGGTAAGCCAGCTAGAATACGGATATGGCAACCCCGGAATTTATTACCCAACTGCGTGAACATATCGGCAATGCACCCTTGTGGGTTCCAGCCACTACCACGGTGGTGATACGCGAAGTGCCTGCCGATGCTCCCATTTGGGAGGTTCCGACGGTGCTGTTGGTTAAGCGTGCCGATACTGGCGATTGGACGCCGATTGGTGGCATATGCGAACCCGGTGAACAACCGCACGCTACTGCTGTGCGGGAGGTAAAAGAAGAAACTGGGTTGGACATCGAACCAGTTGCCTTGCTCGGCACCGGCGCGGTGGGGCCAGTAACCTACCCCAATGGCGACGTGTGCCAGTTCATGGACACCGCGATATCTGCTAGGTTGCTCGGAGACTACGATCAGCAGCCGGTGGTAGCTGACGATGAATCCGTTGCTGTGCAATGGTGTTCCGTAGCCCAGTTGCCACAGTCTGTATCGGCCCGCCACAGGCTGGTTATCGCTGATGCAGTAGCGCATATGAAAAACCCGGCTCGTTTTCGCCCACGCTTAGGATTCACAAAGCGGAATGGCTAATACCCGGCTTGGTGGCACCTGGGCCGGGCTTATGGTTAGTGCATTAGCGCTGACTGCATGCAGCATCACCTCTTCCGAAAGCCAACCGCCTGCCCACGAGCAGACAAATCCAGTGGAACACTTAGGTGCCAATGGAATTGGAACGTATGTGGCCCTCGGCGATTCTTTTGCTTCCATGGCCTCGCGTGCTGGTGCGCAACGCCCAGATGATCCGGTTGCTGATTTTTGCCGGCGCTCGCCAGATAATTACCCAGCAATAGTCGCGGAGTTGCTGGGAACGGATACTGCTATTGACCGCAGCTGCCAGGGCGCGATTATTGATAATCTTTCAGAAACCCGCGAAGCCGGCGGGGTAGAAGTACCCGCACAATTAAATGCTTTGCGTGAAACCGAACAGCCGGTAGAGCTCGTTACCCTGACGATTGGGGGCAATGATATTGGCTTCGGGGAACTCGTGTGGTGTGCCCAGACAGCGATGCACACCGGTGAGCCGTCCAATTGCAGTACTTTTTTGGACCGCAAGGTAGCGCACGAAATCGGCGTGGTTTCTGATCGTTTGGACCAGGTTTTTCAGGCCATCGAAAACGAGGCCCCACAGGCGCGGGTGATAATGACAGGCTATTTGCCTTTGCTCGCAGCTTGGGATGACTGTGCAGAAATCGCCGCGATTTCGGGAACCGACCGCACGTGGTTGCAAAGCGTGACTCACCAGCTCAACCACGCACTTGCAGAAGCCGCCCACCGCAATGGTGCGGAATTTGTGTTGCCTGATGACGTCGACAAGCACACCGTGTGTGCACAACCACAACAACGCTGGGTGGATCTGACTGGTATTGAAACCGGGTCGTTCCCATTTCACCCCACTGCGGCGGGCCAAGCGGCCATGGGCCGGGAAATTCACCAGCGGGTTGCAACGCTGCGGTAGCGGGATTGCCCGATAGCACTGCAGCGGGTGCAAGCATCGTTAGCGGCAGTGACAGGCGAGGAAAGCGGCAGCGACAGCCGAGGAATGTTCTGTCTGGTTTCACTGCCCTAAACCTGGCTTGTAGATTAGAGACCATGGCGGAAAGAAAGCGAAGCTGGCTCGATGGGCCGGCCATTCCCGGTGAAAATGAAGATCCCAATGCGCCAAGTCGGTGGCCAGGCGAAAAACTTGGCATGCCGCGGCATGGTCGCGGATCTATGGCACCGGTGGGTAAACGCGCGCTAGCGGTGCTTATTGACTGGTTTGTTGCCTTGGCGCTGGCTTTTGGTTTGCGCTATGGCCTGGGACTTGGCGACGTGAGCCAAGGAGCAACCACCACATGGAATTATGTGCTCTGGATTGTTATGGGAATTGTGTGCGGCTGGTTGTTTGCCCGCACCCCGGGCATGATGTTGCTCGGCATGGGGGTTGCGCGGGTTGATGCAGAAGAACGTGTCGGCCTATGGCGGGCAGTGGTGCGCACCTTGCTTACCGCATGTTTTTTCCCGGCTGTGATGGTGGATTCCGACGGCCGTGGCATGCACGACCGTGCGACAGGAACCACCGTTATTCGCACGAACTAGCTGGAGTTATTTTCCCTTTTTCGCGTTCATACGACGCATGCGGCGGTTCATGCCCGAAGGGTTCTGTGCCTGGCTGGGCAGCGGGCCTTTGGGCATACCGGCACCGGGGCCAGCTGCAGCATCCATGGCTTCGATGCGGGCGTTGATGTCGTAGACCTCAGTTTTGCTGTAGTTACGTGGCAACTTCAGCAGTTTACGCTGCAGTTTGCTGAGTGGAACCTGGTCTTCACCGGTGCCGGTGTAAATCACATGTACCGGAACTCCACCAGCGATGCGATCAATACGGCGACGTTCCTTGTCGACGATCTTCTCTAAGCGCTTCGGGTTGCCCTCACCGACAAAAACCACGCCCGGGTTGCCGACAACGCGGTGCAGCAAATCCTGCTGACGCGTCATGCCTACACCTTGCTTGCTAAACCAGACGATGCCAAAGGTGTTCCGAAGGTTATCCAAGGTCCAGCCAGCAGCACCCGGTTGATCCTCTACGCGCTTGTACATTGAGGACTGCAGACGACGAGTGAAGATCCACATGGCCACGACAGCACCTAATACGATGCCGAAAGGCAAAGTAAACCACTGGCCGCCCCACAACATGCCGATGAAGAAAAACGCCACGGCGATGCCAACTACCGCCAGCAACATCAGCGGGATCAGCGCTTTATCTTCCTTACGCTGCATATTAAACGCTTGCCACATTTGCGAGCGTGTTTGTTTGCGTTGCGCCTTTTTAGCCTGTTTTGCCTCGCGCTTTTGGGCTTTCAGCTTCGCCTTGTCGTCTTTTGCCATGTCTCTCACTTTAGGGGGTAGTCAATCAATTTAGAAAACGCTGTCAGCACTCATACTAATCAGCACTCGCACTAGTAAGTGTCCACGAGAAAACGCGCCCCGGGCAGGACCCGAAGCGCGTTGCCGGATAGCAGCGCACCCCTGCGCTGCTATCCGGGGTGCGCTCCTCCGTAGAAGAGCTAGTATCCACGGCCCTTAGCGGGTGGTTACCGGGGTCTCCTGGGAAGCGCCATATTTGCTTAACAGGGAAGAAGCTTCCTGCGCGGTTGGGCCTTGCGAAGTCTCCTGCAAGTGAGACAATCGCTCTGGCAGTTCACGGCCGCGAGCCTGCATCGCCTGCACATACAATTTGCCAGCGCGGTAGGAGGAACGCACCAGCGGACCAGCCATGACAGCGCCGTAGCCCATTTCGCGGGCGGCCTTGGAATGTTCCACAAATTCTTCTGGTCGAACCCAGCGGTCAATTGGGTGGAACAGAGGCCCTGGGCGTAGGTACTGCGTGATGGTGATGATGTCGGTTCCCGCATCACGCAGATCCTGCAAGGTATCGAGAACTTCCTGCTCGGTCTCGCCCATGCCCAAGATCAGGTTGGACTTGGTAATTAAGCCATAATCGTGTGCCTGACGAATAACATCGAGCGAGCGATCATAACGAAACGCCGGACGAATGCGCTTGAAGATGCGTGGCACTGTTTCCAGGTTATGCGCGAAAACCTCTGGTTCGGCTTCGAAAACCTCTTGCAGCAGATCCGGTTTGCCAGAAAAATCAGGAGTTAGGTTTTCAATACCGGTATTCGGGTTTAACTCCCGGATCTTCCGCACAATCTCTGCGTACAACCAGGCGCCTTCATCCTTCAGATCATCACGAGTAACACCAGTGACAGTGGTGTAGTTCAGATCCATTTCGCGGATATTTTCCGCTACGCGGCGTGGTTCGTCGGTATCTAACAAACCAGGTTTACCGGTTTTAATATCGCAGAAGTCGCACCTGCGAGTACACAAATCGCCGCCGATCAAGAAGGTGGCCTCACGCGACTCCCAGCACTCGTGAATATTCGGGCAGCCAGCCTCTTGGCACACGGTATGCAAGCCTGCGCCGGCGACCTTGGCCTTCATGTCTTTATATTCCGGGCCGTTGCGGACCTGGTTACGGATCCAGCGTGGCTTCTTCTCGATAGGATTTTCTGCGTTCCGCTTCTCAATGCGCAGCAGTTTGCGCCCTTCGGGGGTGACACTCATAATGCCCCAGCCTACGCCTTGTTGTAGCTTCTGACGAACAGGGTTCGCTGTGCCTTATTGCGGGGATGGGCCGACTCGCGAACTATCCAAACTGTGATCGCTAACGGCTAAGTCACCGGCCAGTGCACGCACCAATGACTTGTGTAGTAGTGGGATCATTTCTTCAGTAGTAACCTCCCGTCCATGTTCCAAGGACAAGGTGGTGACATCCGCGTCGTCAATGCCACAAGCGACGATGTGCTCATAAAATTCCAGCGAGTTATTGCAGTTCAGCGACAGCCCATGCATGGTGACGCCACGAGTGACGCGGATGCCCAGTGCCGCGATCTTGCGGTCCCTGCTGGAAGCATTCTTGTCGACGGCGGACACGCTGTGCGGAACCCAAACGCCGGAGCGGCCTGCAATTCGGCCCACTTTTTGGGTGCCGAACGTAGTCAGTGCGTCGATGACGGCTTCTTCTAAGCGACGCACGTAATCGACTACATCGACCGGTTCTGCGAGCTTGATGATGGGGTAGACGACTAATTGCCCGCGACCGTGCCACGTTATGCGGCCACCGCGGTCGACCTTGATCGTCGGCAAGCCATTAGTGGGCATATCGGAAGGTTGGGTTCTTTTGCCAGCGGTGTAGACATCCGGGTGCTCGAGAAATAACAGCTGATCCGGAATCTCTCCGTCGGCACGTTGCCTGGCTAATTTCGCTTGCAGCTCCCAAGCTTCTTGGTAATCCACGGTTCCTAGCTTTTGAATCTCTAGGGCTTCTTCGGCACGAATGGAACGGTCAGCGGGGAAAAACGGAGCACGCGGGGCAGTCATAGTGCTCATTTTAACGCGCCCTGTCAGAGCAAGCCGCGCGTGCACCTAGCTGCGGGCTACATTCGTGGTTTCCGAGTCTTTCTGTGTCTGCCGCCGGGATTTTTTGAAAAACCGACCGTCGAAGCGTAACACCATGAAGATGGTAAACAATGCCATTGCGATACCAAATGCGAAGCACATGATGTAACCAATTGCTGGCCCCAAAATAGAGATGACAAACGGGAAGACGAAGCCGATATAGGTCAACGAATAGAACGACGCGCTGGCGGCACCCAGTTCTTCGTCTGGGGCTTGACGCTGTGCTTCCTGTAGTCCCGACGACATGAGGATGCCGTAGGCGAAACCCAGCGGGATAGTCGCTAGCAACCCGAAGATGACACCAACGATGGAATCTTGCCAGAGGGCAACGCAGATTGAACACAGCATACCAACGATGATCAGTGACAGACCATAGACCGCTGGCGGGTAGGTGCGCGAGGTGCCAACGAACCGCTGAATCAGATTGCCGAAGACCATAGCCAAACAAGCGATCGAGCCGGTGTAGACGACCGGATGGTCCATCTGTGCTTCTAGTAAACGGGTGTTGACTGCGAAGGCTGTTGAAGCCGCACCGAATACCCACGGACCGGACAAGCCTAGGGTAAGCCAAAAACGCTTGGTGGCTACCTGGCTGGCAAACAGTTTGCCCTTGCCGGAACTACCAGTAGTAACCGTCGGGGTGTTCCATACCAGCGGAGTAATGAGAGTTACTAGTACTAGGTGCAGCAGGTAGGGGAACAAATCAGGCTTTGGTAAAAACTCAGCAACTAGACCCGCCACCAGAGGTCCGCCAGCAAAACCGGAAGTAAGAGCGATGGTCGCGCGGCGCGCACCCTGGATTGATGGTCCAGCTGATAGCTGCTTCAGCCAGGCTGCGCCGGAGGCCATAACCAGGCCGGTAGCTAAACCTGTGATGAAGCGGCCAGCGCCGATAAAAAATGCCGGGCCGAAAGCACCGAGTGCCAAAACTGCGGAACCGAAAAAGGAGAGCACCAGTGCGGGGCGAATCAGCGCACGGCGACCGTAGCTATCTGATAGCGGGCCACCAATGATCAGAGCGGGGATAAGGCCCACGATGTAGATGGCGAGGAAAGCTGTCACCTGGCCGTCGCTAAGCCCGGCTTCCAGGCGGTAGGAAACCATCAGTGGAGCAAAGGCGTTGGCGCCGAATGCGACGACGAACATACCTAAGCCAACTCTTAACCAATCGCTGATACGCATGTGTTCCTCTTTTGGCTACTGGAGATCGTGTGTCGATGACCGCCGACAAGACCGGCGGTGTTTGTGATCTTTCATTACCTTGTGCGGTCATGTGACTGTGCTTAACATGATGACCGTTATGTTACGTGATTCAGCTCATAACACGAAAACCGGGCCTTCCTGCTCTGCGTCCTGTAACGAGAACAGGAGCTAACAGAGGGAAGGCCCGGTGTGCGCACCAGCTAGCTGCTTAGCAGCGCTAGGCGATTGGTCCTCCGGAGTTTATCCAGAGAATGGGGACCGATTTATAGGTCCAAATCAGCCTCGAAGTCTGCAGTTTCAAGACGATCCTTGATGGTGGTGATGAAACGACCTGCGTCGGCACCGTCGACGACCTGGTGGTCGTAGGTGAAAGGCAAGTAGCACATCTGGCGGATCGCGATAGCGTCCTGGCCGTCTTCGGTAACGACGACTGGGCGCTTTTCGATGACTGCCGTTCCCAGGATGCCGGCCTGTGGCGGAACCAGAATCGGGGTATCCAGCAACGCACCTTCGGAACCAATATTGGTGACCGTGAAGGTAGCGCCAGTGAGGTCATTTGGCTTCAACTTGTTGTTGCGTGCGCGGTCAGCCAAGTCGATGATCTCAGCGGCGATCTCAGGCAAGGACTTGTCCTGTGCCTTCTTGATCACTGGAGTCAACAAGCCCTTAGGAGTATCCACCGCGATGGCGACGTTGACGTCGGCGTGGTAGGTCATCTCCTTCTTTTCAGCGTTGTAGGAGGCGTTGACGTTCGGATGGGATACCAGGGCTTCGACGGTGGCCTTGACGAAGAATGGCAGGAAGGTCAACTTCGAACCGTGCTTGTCCGCGAAAGCCTGCTTGTTGGCCTTGCGCAGGTTCGACACAGCAGTCATGTCGATTTCCTGCACGTGGGTCAGCTGAGCGGAAATCTGCAGCGCTTCCACCATCTTTTCTGCGGTGATCTGGCGGATGCGGTTAACCTTTTGCGTGGTGCCGCGCAGCTCAGCCTTTTCTGGATCCACTGACTTGGTGGACCAGTTCGAGCCCGCCTTCTTCGCATCCTTTTCGGAAGACTGCGCAGAGTCCTGGGCAGAAGAATCAGCCGAGCTACCTTCGACAGCAGCCATAACATCCTGCTTACGGATGCGACCACCGACGCCAGTACCTTCCAGTGAGCTCAGGTCAACGCCGTGCTTATCTGCCAGTTTGCGTACCAGCGGGGTGACGTAAGGAACCTTTCCGGAATTCTTCTTCGCTGAATCCTTCGCGGCTCCCTCGTTAGCCTTCTTGGTTTCTTGGTCGGAGTCTTGCTTCTTGTCCGCAGAATCCTTCTTCGCAGAATCGTTCTTCGCAGAATCGTTCTTCGCAGACCCGGCTTCTTTATCCTCGGACTTCTTGTCTGCGGATTTCTTGTCTGCATCCTTTGAATCGTCGGATTCGTTGGAGTCGTCTGCTGCGGCGTTTTCGTCGCCAACGCGGACGATGACTTCTCCGACCTCGACGGTGTCGTCTTCTTCGGCGAGGATTTCGATGATGG
>NZ_JIAH01000012.1 GCF_000688415.1 Corynebacterium pseudodiphtheriticum DSM 44287 | reverse complement strand
AGCGGTGGAGTAGTTCGCGGATCCAGCGGGTGCTGACGTTAAAGAGTGCGGCGGCATCTTTATGACTCATGCCGGTCGCGAGGATGGTTTCGACGATGACTTTGTTGGAAGTGTGTTTCTTGCCCATGCTCTATTTTGGGCGGAAGTATGTCTCGCTACATCCTAAGGTGGTGCGTGTGTCCTCATTGTCCCTGTTGGGGTGGTTGTGTGAGAACAGCGGAACGATGTTGTGGCACATCAGAGCCTTGAGGGGCGGAAGGATGTCGTGAGACAGAGCGGAACGATGTCATGGAATCAGACACCGCCCCGGGCACGATGAGCAGTTGAACAAACTGCGATACCTGAGGTAACAAACTCGAGAGAGGCTTTTACCTCCGGTTTCTTTCGTTTTCCGGTTTTTAAGGGCCGAGGATTGCACGTGCGGGGATTGAGGGTGCACATCCCGTTTGAGGGGTTAAGTAGCAAAAAGTGTGTCTGCTACGGCGTGTCGTGGGTACGTATCTCCAGGCATAAAACCTCCTAGGGGCTACGTAGCTTCCATCGTTGTGAGCACAGGGTGTGCGCCTCGGGATATCGCACATACCAGTTTGTGTGGGCCTCGTCTGAGGCGTCGTAGAGGGCCGGTGTGAAGCCTTTAAGCGTTCCACCTGCCCTGCGCGCTGCAGGTAGCTAATCTAAACCGTTGCACTCCGCTGTGATGAACCTCCGCGACAATGAAGTTGACTTCACGGCTTCTAAGAGTCGGATGCTGTGGACTACCACAGACTCACATCGAAAGCGGTATTTCGTTAGCCAACCTGGTTTATTTCACCTTCAATGAAACAAACCTGGGTTTTATATATCCTGGCCTGCGCCAACTCCGAGAATCAGACACACTTTCTGCTACTTAGCCCCGGGTGGGCGTTGTCAGGCCGTCTCGAAGACCCGGTTGACGATCACCGCGTCCGGGTTCGGTTGCCCGTAGGCAAACATCGTGCCTTGCCCTTTCCGCAATGAGTGCATCGCCTCCATCCCTTTCAACGTCCGATACGCAGATGTCCGGTTCTTAAACGCGCCTTTCGGCCCGAGGATCCGCTTCAGCCGACCATGGTCGCCTTCCAGGATGTTGTTGAGGTATTTCACCTGCCGGTGTTCCACTGTTGGCGGGCAGATTCCCTCTGACTTCAAATCGGCGATTGCCCTGGCTAGGGAGTGTGCTTTATCGGTGTTGATCACTCTGAGATACCCGGCTGACGCATTGGATCTGAGGGCCTTGGCCAGGAAACGCTTCGCTGCGGCCACGTTCCGCTTCGGAGAGAGGTAAAAGTCCAGGGTCTGGCCACCGGCGGTGATCGCCCGATAGAGGTAGCACCACCTGCCGCCGACCCGGATATAGGTCTCATCCACCCGCCAGGAACTGGCCTGCCAGTCAGGTACCTGCCGGTACCACCGTGTCTGCTTGTCCAGCTCAGGGGCGTATTTCTGGACCCAGCGGTAGATCGTGGTGTGATCGACCGGCACGCCCCGCTCGGTCATCATCTCCTCGAGGTCGCGATAGCTCACCCCGTAGCGGCAGTACCACCGCACTGCCCACAGAATGATTTCACGGGGGAAGTGACGACGGGAGAAGATACCCATGGCTGTGATTATTTCACGTCGATATTCCTACTGCCCCAACTTTGCAACAGCACCGGAACGGGATTACCGCATCGCAACGTCAATACACCACTACAGCACTCCGTCAACTTCACGAATCAAACATACGCGCTAGAGCGGTGTCCAATAGAATCAAGGCTTCCCTACCAGTAAGGAGCGTTAATGCACCCCAGTATCAAATCCAGCGTCGACGACATTATGAAGGCACAGTGGGACATCAAAGATGGTCGAACGGTTCCAAAGACGGAAGACATCGTAATGAAGAACGGCGGTCGCCTTCTTAACGCTACATACGTTTATGCCGACCTCGGTGATTCGAGCAAAATCGCCCAAACCCTCAAAAAGGAAGCAGCTGCCAAGATTATTCGCGCTTATGTACATAGCGCAACACGCATTCTGCGTAACTTCGGTGGCGAAATCCGGAGCTTTGATGGCGACCGGGTCATGGCAATTTTTGTTGGTGAAAGTATGCTCTGGAACGCAGTGCGATCAGCGTTCGCAATCAACTGGGCCGTCTCTGAGGTTATCCGGCCAGCCATCAGAGAAAATTGGTCTGATGGGGAAAACTTTTACAACATCTCTCACCGCGTGGGCGTCGATACCGGGGAATCCCTAATCGTTCGGGGCGGTGCCCGCAATAATAATGATCTCATTTCTGTCGGAGCAGCACCTAATGTCGCAGCCAAGCTGAGCGATCTAAAAAAAGGCTATAGCACCTATATTACTGACCGAGTTTTCGAGGAGCTCAGCGATGAGTTGCTCTACTATGAGTCCGACGGCCTTCAAAAATCCTCCTGGAGAAAACTCCCTCCGCCATTGTCCGTAGGTGGAAAAGCCGTCACTGTTTACGGGTCAAACGTGTATTGGGGACTCTGATGAATAAGTCTGACCCCATTGACACTGCGTGGAAAATACACGCGGCCATTACCGACTGGACAGGCAAGGTCGACAATAAAGCTTCATTCGCCTTAGCGATCGAATCAGCACTTTTAACCGCTGTCATAACGCTATCTGGCCAGGATCGTGCGCTAGCTGGCCTGAGCGGATGGGGGTTAGCCTGGTATATCTTAGGGGTACTTTTACTAGCCGTAAGTGCTTTCTGCGCGATATGCGTTGTGCGGCCACGCTTGCGTGGCCAGCACCTTTCTGATGAAGCACCCGCCAATTTCATTTACTTCGGCCACCTCAGACAGTTAACGTCTGATGAAGTGGAAAAGCATCTGAACGACACTAATCTCCTTCCGGTCTTAGCGAAGCAACTTGTCGAAATGAGCAAAATTGCGTGGACTAAGCATCGCTGGGTTCAGTGGTCATTAACTCTCGCGCCCGTAGGAGTGGTGTTTTTAGCGATCAGTGCAACGTATGGCTAAATTGAAAGTTTTGAAGAGATGTTCCGCGACAAGGTGCGTACCTTGCGCGTTCAACAGGACTTCCATAGCAAGTGGAAGATTATCGAATTGAGCGATGCTCTTCCGGGATCGGAATAGAGGCCTTCCAGACCGGTTCACTTGCTTCCTCCTTGGCATTCAAGGAAATTAGGGAAGTGGACTAAGTTTTAGATGTGGATCTCATAGCTACTATTTTCACCACCATCGGCGGAGCCTCTGGACTCATTGCCCTGGTGGTTTCTATTTTTGCCAAAATCGACTCAAAGAAAAGTAATGAAATTGCTCAGCGATCCGAAAAACGGTCCACCGAGGCCAACACCTTGGCGGTCGACTCGAACCGCATCGCGATAGATGCCCGCGATCTAGCCGAAGAAGCTAATACGATCAGCCTCCGTACCGAGCAGCGAGACACGGAGAGCAATCTAGTTTCGTGGAGTTATAGCTGGCCAGAGCCCGGTACCTGCCAGGTGACCAATACTGGTCGGGACGAAGCCCTCCACGTCGTGACCTCAGTAGCAGTGGACGGGGAACATATGACCGGCCGGTGGGACTCGGTACCAGCTGGAGAAAGTGTATTCCTCACTCTCCCGGAGCTTCGCAATGAGCTCGCCCGCAGGCGAGCGGAATTTCGGGCTGAAGAGCATCGATACGCAGATGCAAGCAGGGGACCCTACGGTTTTGCAGGAGTCCCGCCAATGGAATTCCCGCTCCATGCCGACGTGATCGTCAGCATCCTGTGGAAAACCCCACTCGACAAGCAGCAGGAGAGTGTACTCAAGGCTCCCGGAACCAAGCTCTACTTCTAAGTAAGGACATGTTTAACCCGGAGTGAATTAGCGCCCGCCATGACTTAAAGTCTGGGGAGCTTTAGGGTACACATCAGTGACAAAAGCGGTGTACACGAACCCTTTCCTGAACGTCGTGCGCTACGGGGACAGCACCCGCTAAGAACCCCCACCCCCTTACCGTGCATTCGTTCGAACCCTTCGCCTGTCATGTCGTATGGCTCAGGCAGAATTGGAAGGATGGACGGTTAGGGTTAACTGATCCTGCTGGGCATGGCCCACTCGGGTCATTGTCCACGATTAACTGATAATGAAAGAGAAACACACCATGGCATCATCAGACTCGCTCTACCAGGCGGTATGGCAGACTGCGGACACCTACCTGAGGGGAGTCGTCCCTCGTCAGGCCTACGGCGACTACATCCTCCCTTTCACAGTCCTGCGCAGGCTGGAGTGTCTCCTCGAGCCCACGAAGGACGCGGTGCTGCAGACTATCAAGCACACCAAGTTTCCCGAATCCATGTGGGGACCGTTGATTCAGTCCGACCATGGACTGTCGTTCTACAACACCTCGGAACTGTCTCTGGGGGTCATCGGCGGCAGCGACGACCATGTTAAAAAAGGCATGCTCACCTACCTTGATGCCTTCTCCGACAACGTGCGTGAAGTGTGGACCGCCTTCAAATTCCCCGAACTGTTGACCAAGCTCGAGGAAAATAACGTCCTATGGGGCGTGGTCAAGCACTTCGCTGGCATCGATCTCTCGGATGAAGCCCTCGGCGAGAACGCTATGGGCAACCTTTTCGAAAACCTCATGTACCGATCCTTCAGCGAAAATGGGCAGGTCGCTGGTGAGTTCTACACTCCGCGTGATGCCATCCGCATGATGGTCGATGTCCTACTGGCCAGCGATGACGACGGACTCTACGGCCAAGCCCCGGCCCGTACCGTCTACGACCCGGCAGCCGGAACTGGTGGCATGCTGCTGGTCGCCAAGCGAGCCATGGAAGAACTCAACCCGAATATCGAGGTCTCTGTGCACGGCCAGGAAATGATGGCCGAGTCCCTGGCACTGGGCAAATCAGACCTCATTGTCTCCGGGCTCTCCCCGGATGCCATCCGCGACGGCGATACCCTGGCCAATGACCGCTACGAAGGCGAACTCTACGACTATGTGCTCTCCAACCCGCCGTACGGGACTGACTGGAAGCGCTCCAAGGACGCGGTAGAGCGTGAAGCCAAGATCGAAGGCTCACGCTTTAGCCACGGTCTGCCTCCAGTATCTGATGGGCAGATGCTGTTTCTTAGCCATGTCGTTCATAAGCTCAAAGACAAAGAACACAACACCACCAAGGGCGGGCGAGCCGGTGTGGTTACTAACGGCTCTCCGCTGTTTACCGGTAGTCCGGAGTCTGGTCCAGATAAGATCCGCAATTGGCTGATCAACGGCAATCTCATCGACGCTATCATCGCGCTGCCTACGGATATGTTCTACAACACCGGTATTGCCACCTACGTGTGGATCCTCGACAAAAACAAAGAACCCAAGCGCGACGGTAAGATCCAACTGATCGACGCCACGAACGTGTGGTCACCCATGCGCAAGGGTATGGGCAACAAGCGCCGCGAGTTCTCCGATGAGGACCGCGAATTCATCCTCGGTCTCTACAACGACTTCGAGGACGCTGACCCGGAGTACTCCAAGGTCGTTACCCCCGATGAGCTGGGTTTCACCGACGTACCGATGTACCGGGTCATGCGCTACTCCAACCTCATCAACGATGAGAACGTAGCTGCCGCAATGGAACACAAGCAAGCACTCGCCGGCCATGAAGCAATCATCCGCTCCTGCGAGGGGGTGGCCTGGAACGACCTGCCGACACACCTACGCAAGGAAGCCAAATCCGCAGGCCTAAAAATGGGCGTCGGGCTACTCGGACACATCATGAACGCCGTTGCCGTGGAAGACTCAGAAGCCCCAGAGGCGGTCGATCACAAGGGCAACAAGGTCATCGACAAGGCCTCCAAGATCACCGAGCGCATCCCTCTAATCGAGGATATTGACGAGCACATGGCCCGCGAGGTGCTGCCCTTCGCTCCGGACCTGGTGTGGGACATGACAGAGGCGAAGGTGGGTTATGAAATACCGATGACGCGGCTATTCTACAAGCCCGAGGAGATGCCCACGCTGGAAGAACTGGATGCGGAGATCGAGACCGTGCTCGAATCTATCCGCGCACGCTTCCAGGAGGTGAAATTATGAGACTCGAATGGATTGATGGTATTCCCGAAGACTGGCAAGTAGCTGAAGCCCAGTTTGTCTTGGACTACCAGAAGCGGGAAGTTCAAGAGAACGATGAAATTGTGACGGCTTTTCGTGATGGGCAAGTCACACTCAGGAGTAACCGCAGGACCGACGGTTTTACCATGGCGGACAAAGAGGTCGGCTACCAGCACATTTGTGAGGGCGATCTTGTTGTCCACTCGATGGACGGTGGATTTGGGGCGATCGGCGTGTCAGATTCGTGTGGTAAGGCGTCCCCCGTAGTTCACGCGTATACAAGCAATTCTTGTGATCTGCGCTTTATTAGTTATCAGTTACGGTCGGCTGTCAATGCTGGATGGATAGCTGCGTTGGCAAAGGGGATCAGAGTGCGATCAACTCAGTTTGATCGTCCTGCTCTCGCTGGTTTGAAGATTGCCTACCCGTCTCAGGCGACCCAGCGGCGTATTGCTGACTATTTGGATCGGGAGACCGCCGAGATCGACGCTGCCGTCGCTGACCTAGACAAGTATGTGGAGCTGCTGGAGAAACGCAGAACCTTACGACTTATCGAAGAAACCCGTATTCGAAGCTCGGCACGCATGACAACGATTGGCCGCCATGCACAAGTGAGTCTCGGAAAAACACTCCAACCTGAGCAGAAGAGCCATGACGAACAGTTGGTTAACTATGTGAGGGCAGGCAACATCCAACCCAACGGCGTCTTTGACGGGGAAGCGAAACAAATGTGGATGACTCCTGACGAGCAATCCGCATATTCCCTTCTCCCTGGTGATGTTCTAGTGGTAGAAGGCGGTGCTGGTTTCGGACGAAGCCTTACCTTAAACCTTGGATTGCAGGGCTGGGGGTTCCAAAACCATGTGATCAGAATCCGGCCTCAATCTGGATGGATAGGAAAGTTTATTGATTACTCGATTCGAGCGCATAAAACAGACGGTTTGATAGCTCTTCTTGCTGTGGGGGCCACGATCCCCGGCTTCTCGGCTGATAAAGCCCGTAACCTCCCTATCGCATTTCTTACTGAACGCGAGCAATCATTAGTCGTCCAGACACTCGATAAAGATATGGATGAGCTCGACTCTCTCATTGCTGATTCCACTAGGCTGCGTGATCTTCTTCTGAAGCGTCGTTCTGTGCTGATCACTGAGGTTGTTACTGGTAGAAAGCAGGTTTAATCGTGGGTATTCAGTCAACGATGGAGAAGGCGTTTGAGGACGCCATCGTTAATCATTTGAGTCAGTCTGGCTGGTTGACCGATACTGGTAGCAGTGCTGGCTGGGACAAGGCCAGAGCCCTGTTTGTCCCAGATGTGCTGCATTGGCTGGAGACCCAGTACCCGGAGGAATTCGTCAAGGCAGTACCGGAGGGGCTGACCGGGGTGCAGCGAGATGTCTACGTCGCCAAACTCCTGGACCGCCTAGTCGAGATGCTTGACAAGGCACCTATTCTCAACAGCCGGACGAAGAAAGTCCAGCATGGTCTGCTCGGCACCCTACGGAATGGTTTTTCTCATGCCCAGCGAGGGCAGATGAAGGCCACCTTCGGATCTATGGTGGCCTTCTACCCGGAGAACCCGCTCTACACCAGCGCCATCGAAGACGCAGCCAATAACCGACTGCGCGTGCTGCGCCAGGTCCCCTTCGACACCACAGGCACTGACACCCTGGATCTGGTGCTCACCGTCAACGGCATCCCCGTGGTGACCATGGAGTTGAAGACCGACAATACCCAGGCGGTGCGCGACGCCGTCAAGCAATACAAGGTCGATCGTGTCCCGAATAAGAACCGCCCGTTGCTCAAACCCGGCCGGGCTCTGGTGCACTTTGCGGTGTCCAACCAGGAAGTGCAGATGACCACCGCGTTGGAGGGGTTGAAGACGTTCTTTCTGCCGTTCAATAAAGGCAATGACGGCCATGCTGGCAACCCGTCGAATCCACATGGTTCTGATACCTCGTATCTGTGGGAGGAAGTTTTCGAGCCGGAGCTGTTCCTGCGGATTCTGCGTGATTACGCGCTGTGGGAGCCGGCGTCGAAGGGCAACTCCGGGCGTTTGATCTTTCCCCGTTATCACCAGCTGCGTGCTACGGAGAAGGTCATTGACGACATCTCCGGACAGGGCCCGGGCGGGCGCTACCTCATCCAGCATTCGGCGGGATCGGGCAAGACAAAGACGATCGCGTGGATGGCTCACCGAGCAGGCCGCCTTATCAACGACTCTGGCCAGCCAGTCTTCGACTCGGTCATTGTGGTTACCGACCGCACTGTCCTCGATGACAACATTAGGGAAGGCCTTGACCTGCTGCGTGCTTCCGAGGGGCTGGTGGTCAATGTCGACAACAAGCTCGGTTCGAAGTCGAAGACTTTGGAAGCTGCTCTTGACCAGGGCGGGCACATCATTTCGTGCACGATCCAGACTTTCCCGGCTCTGGCGAAGATGATGGAGAAGTCCCCGGCCCTGGCTGGGCGCAGCTATTGCGTCATCATTGATGAGGCCCATTCCTCTCAGCACGGTGAAGCGGCTGCGCAATTGCGTAAGATCCTCGTTGACGTCGAGATTCCCGACGATGAGGACGTCTCTGCTGATGACGTGCTTCTGGCCGTGGACAAGGCAGTGGCCAACTCCCCGAACTTGAGCTTCATCGCTCTAACGGCGACGCCGAAGGACAAGACGCTGGGTGCCTACGGTGTCAAGGACCTGCACAACCCGGATCGGCTGGTGGCTTTTGACACCTATCAGATGAGTCAGGCTATCGAGGAGGGGTTTATCCTCGACGTGCTGGCTAATTACACCACCTACGCCATGTTCGCCCGTATCCGTGATGAGCTCGGCCGTGAGGATACCGTTAACTTTGGGGAGGCGGTCTCTGACATGGTGCGGTTTGTGCGCATGCATCCGACGTCGATTGCGCAGAAGGTTGAGGTCACTGTCGAGCACTTCCGCCGCAATGTCATGCACTACCTGGGCGGCACTGCCAAGGCCATGGTGGTTGCTCCGGACCGGCTGTCGGCGGTGACGTGGTCGCACAAGATGAACGAGTACATCGCCAAGCGCGGCTACGACGACATGACTACGCTGGTGGCTTTCTCCGGCTCGCTGACTTACGGCGATGGCCCCGACGCCGTCGAGGTCAGCGAGGCATCGATGAACGGGGTGAAGGACACGGCCCTGCACTTTCGGGAAAATGATGATGCCAAGGTGCTTATTGTGGCGAATAAGTTCCAGACCGGTTTCGACGAGCCACGCCTGTGCGCGATGTACATCGACCGGTCCCTCGGCGGGGTGCAGGCGGTGCAGACCTTGTCGCGTCTGAACAGGGTCTTTCCCGAGAAGCCGAATCCGATGGTGGTGGATTTCGTCAACGAGCCGGGCGCTATCCTGGAAGCGTTTAAGCCCTACTACCAAGACGCCTACATTGCCGACGATATCCCTGCCAATGCTTTGGCTGACCTCGGGGATCTTCTCGATGCGGCCGCGTTCTACACGCCAGAAGAACTCGACGCGCTGGCGGATGCTTACATCGCGCGCGCGGATGGGGAGATGCTGCAGGGGCTGGTCTCTCCGATAAGGGCCCGATGGAACAGCCATATGCGCGACGCTCGGCTTCGCTCGGACAAGGCGGCCTATGAAGAGGGCAAGGTGTTTCGGGCCAACCTCATTAAGTACGCCCATGCGTGGGAGTTCCTTAGCCAGATCATTGACTACCAGGACGCGCTGCTGCATAAGCGCGCCATCGTCGCCGGGGTGCTGGCCAAGAACCTCAACATGGAGCGCCAGGACGATGATGACGACTACACCGTCGGCATCGAACTTGTCGGCGTGGCTGTGGAGCCGGTGGACCAAGAGCAGGATCTGCAGCTGGCTGCACAGGACATCGACGGCAAGCTGGAGCTGCCCGGGTTCGACGGGTGCCCGGTCGGGGACAACTCCCCGGTGCAGGCGGCGTTTGCCGAGGCGATTGACCAGGTCAACCAGATTCTGGCGGCCGTGGGAATCGACGCTTCCGATGAGGCGACGAAGTCGGCGATCCGGGCCAGTTACGGCATCCTCGTCGAGGACAAAACGGTGCAGGCTCTGGCTCGGGAGAATGACGCCTCCCAGGTGGCCGGAACGAACGCCTTCAAGACGAAGGGGTTCGGGGCGATCATCACTGCTGCCCGCCAGTCTAACGAGGTCTATGAGGCGGTCACGGCGGATCCGGACAACCTGGACAAGTTCCTCGATGCGCTGGCACGCATGATCGTCGCTGCGAGAGAAGACGAGACTGAGGAAGAAGGGTAGCTGGGGCTTCGAAGAAAAGCTCCAGCGATATCTGCGGGCTAACCCCGGGGTAGTGCTCCAACGTGTGGGCGATCTCGCAAGGTCTCTAGGCTTTGTGCAGATTAGGCGCTTGCCACCCCAACGTGTAAAAGTCGGGACGAATGCTTGAGATGCGTTCTGCCGGGTTTTGTACTGTTGGGTGCCGCGCGCATAGAGCTGGGCGGGAAAACGGTGCTGGTGAAGCGTCCTGGGTTTAGTTCCGCTTCTTTTACTACCCCGTATTGACGGGTTGGGTGAGATGGTATTCGATTTCTACTTCCTGCGGGGTGGCGTAGTCCAATGCTTCGTGAAGGCGCTTGGGGTTCCACCAATGTACCCACCGCAAGGTCTGTGTCTGCCCCCTTCACCTGCACTGGTAGCACGGGTGGCGCGGTTTCAGTACGACGCGCATCCTTCTTCTTCTCGGGTATAGTGAATTTGCTTCGCGGATTGAGGTGGCCAGTGGTCTAGGGTTCGAAGCCTTAGGCACTCTCAGGTTGTCAGCGGTCTGCCTGATTGCTCTCTGGATTTTTGAAAGTGGAGGTCGTTTCCTTTGGAGGCAGTTCCTTGTCCACATGTTGAAAAGAAAGGAGAACAAGATGAAGGCTAATAATCGCTGCCGCATTCTTGTGGCAATTGACAATGTAGGTGCTGGAGTAATCGGTAGCTCACTGGCAAACCTGAATCTGTGAGGTGAAAGCCCCGCACCCCACCATCAAGTTCCAATTGGCGCTGGACGGTGGGGTGCGGGGTTGTTTTTATGTGAACACCACCCCTAACACGGTCAGTACCGCCAACCAGAACAGAGCGTTGATCAGTTTCGCGCTGGCCCTTTCCTCCATATAGGAGATGAAAGGGTTGTTGGAAATGAGAATTTTCCGTGCTATCTGCAGAAGCGCTACGACGGGGATGAGCCAGAGCACTTTCCAAACCAAGGCGATGAATGCTACAGAAAGGGTCATCTTGACGGATCCTTTCTACTTTGACCCCCGTTAGGGGGTGATTGAAGTGATTAGCGGGAATAAAACTCTTAATTAATTTGTTTCCCGCAGTAACAGGCGTTTAACTTTCAGCCTGCTAGAGGTCTTCTTGACCTCATTTTTCTATCTAGGCGGGAAACAAATTAATCCGGGAGAAAACCTGTTCGGTTTTTATCTTCGGCCTAGGTCCGCGGCCGGAAGGATGTGTACTTTTACGCCGTGGAAGGCATGAAAAATTCCCCTCGTGTCTATGCCGAGCGAAGATGGTCCGTACCGCTAGTGGTGGGTGGACAAAAGGGGGTTAGCTAGCCAAGCGGCTTCGTCGGTGACTCCCGCTATTCATACTGTCAATAAGTGCAGTCGCCATTGTCAGCATTTTGATTTCGATTCTCTAACAAAGAGATCCCCTGATTCTTCCATTAGGGATTATGCGGAAAAGCAGGCGTGTTCCGATAGAGCACACCGACGTGCACATATTGACGGCATTTTCCGGCAAGCTCACCGACGAAAACGGTCAGGAGCACACCGAGGCCAACATCAACCCACCCGAGGTGCGGGATGTGGAAACGTCGTTTAAAGACGCACACGGCCCGTACCGTGTGCTGATTGTCGCAGACACGTTCCAGACCGGCTTCGACGAGCAGTTGAGGGAGTTGTTTACCGGCGATATGGTGTCTATCGACAAGCTGCGCAAAGTGATGTCAACACTGCTTTCCCGCGCGGCCAACGACAACGCCCAGTAGCCCGCCCAAGCCCTTCCCGGCCGTTTACCCGTAGCACCGGCAGGGCAGGGGCGCAGTAACACCAGGATGACGCATGAGCATTTACGACGACAGTGCCGCGGATGACGTGCCGGTGTGGGAGCCGCAGTCGCAGCCGATGACCCTCTCGGAGATTGCCGCCGAGGTGGGGCTGAGTCGAGACGACATGCATCAGTGGATGTGCGTGTATTCTGACTTTCCGAAGCCTTTGGGCTCGTTAGGGCATGATAAAATCTTTGACCGAGCCGAAGTGTCCGCCTGGCTCCACAAAAATCGCCTCCACCAGTACAAATGTGCGAACCATAACGATTTGCAGACCGTGCGGGATATGGCGGAGGTCATCGGAATGGCACCGCACCGATGATTGGTTTCGATGACACCATCGGCCGCAGGCTACGCGTCTACAGTGCCAGGGAGGTATCCCGATGGATTGAGCAGCGATTCCCCGGCCGTTACAACACTCAACAGTTGTTCTACGAAACTACAGCCAAGTGACCTCACTAAGCCCCAGGCGGGTTCCTGCGACGACATTCACTGTCGGGTGTATGGCGATGCGTCGAAGCCGAATTGTGGGAACACCACCCCAGTCGAGAAATAATGGAAATCAGGGCACATGCCTAGGAACAAATCCCGAGGCACTTCAGCCACAGTGCTTTAAGAACGCCACTTATCAGCTGGACGATCTAGGAGTCGCGTGGCTTTTAGTCTTTTCACTCGGTCTGGGTTGACAGCGAGAAAATTTCCGGCCATCTTGAGATTTGGGCTGTATCCCTTGAATGAAAGCTTGCTCGAGGACTCCAACTCTGGCCAGATTCCGGCGGATTGAACGATAAGTTCGGGGTTCGCGCGTCGTTTACTCCAGAGCTCATTGGCATAGCGGAGAACTGAACGACAATACTGTGCGGTAGATTCAGTCAATCCGCTCAGGATCGTGTGAGCTGGTTGCATAAGGAGGAGGTCTTGGATTCCTTTTCGGGCAGTTCGGTACATCGATTCGCTTTCTGCCCATCCCGGTTGTAGATAAAAGGGTTGAATGACTGATTCACCCGGATTTTGATGGGGACCTTTCGTATGAGCGGTCCAGCTGACGAATGGGGCACGGTGAACGATGGTGTTGCGATATTGCCGAAGCCAGGGGAGCCAATCTTCTGGACCATGCCTTTGCCAGTCTAGGAATAGTCCTAAGAGGTTGTTTTGTTCTTGTCTCCCGGCAGTTCCGACGTCGGCAAAAATTCCTGGGCGAAGTGTGTTGCCGGATTTCCCGTTTTTGTGAGCTTTGGCTGCGATATCTAAGATTCTGCCGCAGTCGGTGTGGAGGAGTTTTTCTTTGAACCCGCCAACTGCGACTGTGACTGCTGCGAGCCGGTCTAGTGCTTGTGCGAGTGTGACGAGTGAATGGTCTTTAAATACGTGGAGCAGCTCGTTGTTTGGTGAATGAAAGACGGTGCTCAACTCTGGCGGAATTGGATCCTTCGCGCTACGGCCAGAGTTCTGGACATGGGCAATTTTCATATTCTGAGAGAGTTCGAGTTCTCTGAATTTTTCATTGCACAATGCGCTGGTGGATAGTGCGGTTTCGACACCGCTGATTGATGATAGGAGATACTCGCCGATTAGCGCGGAGTGCTTCCAATTGATTTGATCGGTCATCCATCCGATACCTGCCTTGTCCTCGTCGAGGTCGTTGAAAACGCTGTTGTACAACACTTGAGAGGCCCTTTTGGCGGCTTCGATGTGTGGGTTGGTCATGTTTCTATCAAACATCATTAGTTGAATACGCGTAGCAGAAACGATGTCCTGCATAGACCTTAAAGTAGGACTGAGATGCTCGAATGGAGATTTGCTGATGGTGGGCAGGAATTGATTTTTTAGACGTTTTCTTGTGAAGAACAACTCTGTTTTATTTGTTGCGTAATACCGGTTTGAACCGGTGATCTGTCTCTAGTGCAGAGTGATTCCTGCACGCATTTACGCCCCTTCGGGGCTCACCACATCTGTAAATGAAGATAATCAGCACGCTTTGGCGTGGTTTTTGTTATTGGATTTTGGATTGGTGAAGGAGAACGAACGATGGAAATTCCTGCGGCGCACTTTGGGTGTAAGGCAGTGCGTACTGTTGCTAACGATGCAATGGTTCGGGTTGAGCTTTGTCTCCCCGCCGTGATTGTCCAAAAGCTCGCTCAGCAATCTTCTGAAGTAGGTTGTTCGATGTCTGAGGTCATGAAAAAGTGGTTGGCCGAATCTGGACATTATTTCGACGAGAGGGGCGAAGTTGGGGGTGCAGGGGGTGCATCTGTGACCTAAGACCTTTGTCGGACAGATCCGAAAACAAAAATCAGGGCACAATCTTGCCAGATTGGGCCCTGCGGTCACGAAAACTTTTGTCGAAATTTTCGTGAGTATATCCATTCAACACGTTCTACCTGTGTGAAGGAGATGGCTCAATCTTGTCATGCCTAAATGCGTTTTGCAATCGCGAATTTTCCAGTGCTCCCGTCGTCGAATCGGGGTGTGATCATGGGGCGTTTTAAGGCCCTAGCAGCACCAAGTTCCGAACCAACCAAGAGCGGTCGAACTGGTGGTACGGCGACGTTGATGGTGGTGGCCGGGGATATAGCGCCTGAGCGTGTGCGACGCTTGACCCGCCGGACCATCCCTGATGCAGATCGGTATGCCCGACTCCGGGAGGTGGGGATCCGGCGTCCTGTAGGCCCGTTGCGTTCGCAGGCAATCGAGAAGGCCGCGCTGGTCCAGGCCCATACGTGCGAGCTTGATGAGGTCGCCGATGCGAAAGCATGCCGCGTGATAGCGCGGTATCTCTACGACGAGGGGCTGGTATATGGTGTGATCGATGAGGAACGATCCTTGGTCAGGGAGGCTGTCGACAAATGGCTCTTTAGAGATGACGTTTTCAATCGTCGAGCACAGCGCACCTATCGCACTATACTGTACGCCGCAGGTAGGGCACTGTATCCGCACCAATTTCCAGAGCCGCACCGCTCATGCGGTCCGCGTCGGAAGGCAGTTGCGCCAGCTTCCGAGCCACTGGCAGATGAGTTGTACGCCATCGTGCCCTCGCTGAACGGCTCTTTGCGCCAGCAGTTGCTCGTGATTTTGGATCTCACCACCGGAGCTGGTTTGTCGGCAGGAGAAATCCGACGTCTCCGCGGAACCGATATCACTGCGCTAGAACTTCAGGAAAGAACGGTGGTTGTTATTGCGGTACGCAGAAAGGGCGTGGTTAGTCGGGTGGTGCCGGTCGTGTGCCCTATTCGTGGGCACCGTCTGCTCACCCGCGCCCGCGAGACCGGCAGTCGGTTCGTCTTTCCCTGTGTGGGACAGACCATGCCACGCAACGCAATTTGTCATGTTGCAGATAGGTTGGGTGAGCAGGGTTTTCCGCGTTTTAATGCGGCGGCTTTGCCAAATCGTTGGGTGGTCGATTTGGCCACAGATCCGGCTATACCTGCAGCAATGCTGCTTAAGCTCGCTGGCATCGCGGATTTACGGATTCTGCACGACTTGGATGAATCGCTGCCGAACTATTCGACGGCGGATATCGCGCATGCGCTGCTGCGGACCAAGGAGGCTGCAGAGGTATGACGATCGCACTACAGGAACAAAGGTTGAGCTTTTCGCGCACCTACCTGGAGGAATGCGCACAAGTGATCGACAAATCTGGAGCACATACGTTCATCGAGTTTTATCGACGGCAGGCAAAAGGAATCGGTAGGCGCAAGGCAACTGGCCCACGCTACTCTATCTTTGCCGTCTTAACGATAGGACTAGCGCTGATTGGTGCTCAGCGTGCGCCGTTCATGGCAGAGATCTGGCGTACCCTCTGGGATCTGGATGCCGACACTCAGCAGCGACTGGGTCTTGACTTGCACGGATATAGTGGGGAAGGGACCTATCGCGCATTCGTCATGTGGCTGACCAGATATCTGGAACCGCTGGATTCTTTACCGGATATCCGTGCCCGCCGAGACAAAAACGGAGCTCATCGTCAAACGATGGCTGCGCGGACCGAGGAGCAGCAGGCCTCAGTGGTCGCCAGCGAGCGCCTCCACCATGTTGTTAATGCCATCGTAGCTGGGTCTATCGATGACCCGTCCCCCTCGGGATACAAGGGCGACGTGGTTGCGGATGAGTCGATCATTGATTTGGCTGGTCAATCCCAAGGGCTGGGCAGCCGCGACGATAAGTGACGCGGTGCAGCTTACTCCGGCGCCTTCTACATCCGCGATCGCGAGGATCACTCCCTGCATGCCGAGGCTGGAAGTCGACGCATCACCAAAGGCGGTGTAGGCCTCGGTGTGACTGCAGTCAGTCGGGTCGGGCCACCCCAGGCGGTGTATGGCATACCGCTGGTGATCACCGCCATATCAATCGACAAACCAAGCTCCGGGTCGGTGACGAGCTTGGATCGTGCTCTTCGCTTCCACCAAGAAAATGGCTTTGACCAGCGCACGAAACGCGGTCGGATGCCTTTTCTCACCGTGGACATGGGCTACAACGTCAAACGTCGGTTTTCTGATGTTGTACTCGATGCGGGGTGCGCGCCTATTGTGCGGTATCCGATCTCGTGGCGCACCATCATGGCCTCAGATGCGCCAGGAACAACTGACATGTCCAACGGCTTAGTCCAGATCGCAGGCGATTTCTACTGCCCCATGGCCCGTCACCTGGCAGGTGACGGGAAAATCACCCGCCGTACTGTGAATCTTCTCGACGAACCGGACGGTTTCGAACAGCACGACGCACAGATGGAAGCCCTATTTCTACTGCTGATGGGCACGAATTCGCGTCCGTATCGTAAACGCGCGACACGCGGTAGACCCAGCAAACAAGAAGTGGAAGGTGATCTTCCGGTGAAAATCGATCTGGTTTGTCCCGCCGTCCAAGGCAGGGTGAAATGCCCGCTTAAGCCGGCTTCCATGGTTTCTGCCGAAGATGGAGCCCCTACTGTTGCACCGTCCTGGGATGCCACATGGTACCGGTGCTGCTCAAGCTCGAGTATTACTCATACTTACACCCCTGAGCAGTGGAAACGGACCCAGTGGGGGCTAGTGCCAGGCTCGTGGGAGCACGCCACCTACTACGAATCCGCACGTGCCATTACTGAACAACGGTTTTCCATTATGAAATCCCACTACGTCACAGGTATGGATAACCTGAGGCGCGGTGTCCGGCGAGAGCCAATGCTCTATATCACCATTGCTCTGTGGATAGCTGCAACAAATCGGGCTATTCAGGATTCATACGCTAGGCGGTGGCCGTCGGAGGATTCGATGAAAAAGCGCCTGCGCATGATTGAAGAAGATCTTGGTCGTACCCCGGTAAAGGCTCCACCTCGAACCTAAAAGGTCTGGAATTATTTAGCACGCATGTACTAACGCTCGTCCTGCTTCGGCAGGGCGAGCTTTTTCTGCCGTCAACGGGAGAGCAAAAGTGAAAAAGTTTGCTCGCAGAGGCCACTTATAGCACGGTCTATCATTGACTTATTGGCCTAGTCGAGGCGGAATTTATTCTCGGGAGATTACATAAGTGCTGCTCGGGAGCTGTACACAAGAATTACCGTGTGACCATGGGATGTGACCTGTACACGATTTCTCCCAGATTATCGGGTTGCACAATGCACGCGATGGTCTGGGTTTTTGCGTTGCGGGGTTGAACCGGGGTTATCCGACTGATCATACTTTTGGTCGAAATCTTGCAATTAGGAGTGCAAATCCTTGTCTAAGCCGTACGGGCGTGGTTAGGATAGGGCTATCTTAATAAGGTGAGACTCAGACCGCGACGGGCTGGTCGGGGTCTGATGAGAAAGGGACACACCACAATGACTACTGCAACCACTGCGCTTTTTGAACACACCGAACAGCAGCCACTGTCCAAGCAGCTGCGTGAGCACACGATGGCAGCCCATGAAGATGCAGAAACCTCCGACTTCATGGACCGCCTATTGAAAGGCAAACTTAGCCGCGAGGCAGTTGCTGAATACCATGCGCAAATGTGGTTTATTTACGACGCCCTCGAGCACGCGGTCCGCACCGTCGCCTCTAGCCCAATTGGTGCCTGCTATGCCGATCCACGCCTGGAGCGCCGTATGGCATTGGATTCCGATTTGGTCAGCATGGTGGGCCCGCACTGGGGTGAGCAGGTTCGCGTGATGCCGGCTACCGCCGCCTACGTAGAGCGCATCGAAAAGATGGATCTGCCCGGCAACGAAGTCCGCGTTCTGGCGCACCATTATGTGCGTTATTTGGGCGATGTCTCTGGTGGCCAGGTTATTTCGCGTATGCTGCAGCGCCACTATGGCATGGGGGAGCAGGAGCTCAGCTTCTATGATTTCTCTGCCGTCGGTAAGATCAAGCCTTATCGCGATGCCTACCGCGCCACCCTGGATTCTTTGCAGTTGACGGACCAACAGCGTACAGATCTTTTGGAAGAAGCGGTCGCCGCATTCCGCTGTAACTTTGAATTGTTTGCGGCGCTGTCGCGTCGCTTCCCAGCAGAAAGCTAATATGCCCTGGATAAAGCCCCAAAAACGAGGTTGGATCTTAGCCCCCACCTGCACTGTTTTGTTAGCAGTGACTGGGTTGGGGGTTTCGGCATGTGCATCGTGGGATGAGCCTTCGGCGCATCAGAACTTGAAAAAAGACGTCGTTGAGCATGGTGCTGATGCCGATCCGCGCGACTTCCGGGGCGGAAATATTGTTTCTGACCTGGAAGAAGTGGTTCCTGTAACCAACTCACCCGAGCCGCAGCTTCCTGTGAGCCTGACCGATGCGGACGGTTACGATGTCGTCGTGGAGGATGTATCTCGCATTTTGGCGCTCGATTTCTACGGTACTTTCACCAAAACTGTGCGTGGTTTGGGGTTGGCAGATAATCTCGTCGGCCGGACTGTGGCTTCGCAAGAAGAATCGCTGCAGGATTTGCCGGTGGTTACCCATGGTGCGCACGCGTTGAACGCCGAGGCAATCTTGGAGTTGCGCCCGAGCGTCCTGGTGATTAATCACTCCATTGGCCCCAGTGAGGTGATTGACCAGGTGCGGGAAGCCGGGGTTACCACTGTGGTGGTAGAAGATGACCACAGTTTGGAAAAAATGGGTGCGCAGATCCGGCGGCTAGGCGAAGTCTTGGGACTTGCCGACGAAGGTGTCGCGCTCGCCCAGCGTAGTGAGGAAGAACTGGCGGATGCGAAAGCCGCTATCGCGCAGATCGCCCCGGATGATCCGTTGCGCATCGCCTTTTTATATGCCCGTGGCGCTAACGGAGTGTTTTATATTTTGGGGCGTGATTCCGGCACCGACGATTTGATCGACGGCATCGGTGGCATCGACGTGGCTACGGCGAATAATATTGGTGCACCGTCACCGGCCAGCCCAGAGGCACTCGCGGAATTAAACCCGGAGGTCTACATCATGATGTCCGGTAGCCTCGATTCTGTCGGCGACATTGAGGGACTGCTGGAACGACCCGGCGTGGCGCAAACTATCGCGGGACAAAAACAACGTGTGATTGCGCTTCCCGACGGGCAAGCGTTAGCTTTTGGCCCACAATCGGGCCAGTTGCTCTTGGAGGCTGCGCGAGCGATCTATCATAACGAATAGTTATGGACAGACAACGCACCCAACAGGTTCTCCGCGCCCGAAACCGCAACCGGGTGCTGTTGTTTATTGTGCTCGTTTTCGCCTTGGTTTCCGGAACTATTGCTTCATTGGTCATCGGACAGTACACAATCCCTATCGGCGAACTGCCACGAATCCTGGCTGTTGGCCCGCTAGGGGTGAGTGCCATGGACGAGTCTGTGATTTGGCAGATCCGGTTGCCACGCCTGGTACTTGGGCTTTTGGTGGGCGCTGCGCTCGGTGTCGGTGGCGCGTTGATGCAGGCGGTGTTCGCCAACCCCTTGGCAGAACCGTCCGTCATCGGTGTAACAGCCGGAGCTGGGGTAGGGGCTTCGCTCGCGATTGTGCTGGGCATTAGCTGGTTTGGGGCTACGACGGTTCCCGTATTCGCATTCTTGAGCGGGCTGTTAACCACGTGGATGGTGTATCAACTTGCGCGTTTTGCCGGGCGCATCCGGGTGATCAACCTGGTTTTGGTTGGGATTGCGGTCAACGCGGTCGTAGGCGCTCTCATTTCATTTTTTATATTCATTGCCCCGACCAGCTCCCGCGAGCAGGTGGTGTTTTGGCAGATGGGTTCGCTCTCCGGTGCCAAGTGGGGACATATTTCTGTGGTGGCGGTGCTGATTGGTGCGGGTATCGCGGTTGCGCTGCTTCTCGTCGGCAAGCTGGATGTGTTGGCGCTGGGTGATCGTGCAGCTGGTCACGTGGGTATTGATGTCGCGCGGTTGCGGGTGCTGGCGTTGCTCTTAGCTACGCTTCTGACGGCGGGGGCGGTATCGTATGCCGGCCTGATTGGTTTTGTGGGTTTGGTGGTTCCACATATCATTCGCACGGTGGCTGGCCCGTCGAATGTGGTGTTACTGCCAGCTTCTGCCCTCGGTGGAGCGGCGCTGATTGTGCTGGCAGATACCGCCGCGCGCAGCATCATTGATTTTGCCGACCTGCCGATTGGTATTTTTACCGCGCTGGTAGGCGGGCCAACATTTTTCATTCTGTTGCGCGCGATGATGCGCCGGGGCGCGGTATAACGCCGCGCTAAGCAGTACGTGGTGCTCCGACGAATTTCGTGACCAGCGACGAATAAGCGCGCACGGTCAGTTCCAAGTCCTCCACAGCCAAGCATTCGTCGTGCGAATGCAGCTGCCGGTTTGCCTCAAACATCGTGCGTTCGCGCGCGTGCAGCGCAAAGCCATAACCGACCCCGCCCAACCGGCGGGCAAAACGCAGGTCAGAGCCTCCGGTGGCTAATACCGGAATGACGGGAACATCCGGGAAGAACTCGCCGATGGTCTGCACAATGGCCTCCCACAGCGGGCCCTCGGCTGGTGATTCCGAGGCCGGTTCGACGATCAAGTGCTCGATGGTGACGTCGTCGGCCAGATCGTCCAAACCTTCGCGGAGTAACTCGTCGATATCGTCTTGGGTTTGCCCAGGTAATGGGCGAATATCCATCTCTAAGTAAGCATCGGAAGGCAGCACATTGATGGCACCGCCTGCGCGCAGCACCGTCTGCGAAATAGTGGTGTGGGAAAACGCGTGTGCATAACCAGCAAGGTCGCCGAAAGCTTCGTAGGCCTCCTCTGAAGCGCCTGTGAGCAGTGCTTTCTCGGTAGCCTCATCGAAGCGGAACGCGCGCACGAACCCTTGCCAGGTCTCACTATCTAGCATTGGCGGGTTGATGTTGGCGATGCGGCGAGCCACCTCAGCGATCTTGACGACGGCAAAATCCTTGCCATAGGGCGTGGACCCATGCCCGGCATCACCACTGATGCGCACGCGCCGCTGGCCGGCACCTTTTTCACCAACGTTGATGACAATGGCATCCGAGCCATCACGCACCGGTAAATGCGAACCGCCGGTTTCGGAAAGGCAGTTCTTCCAAGAAAAGGCTTCGGGCCGGTGCTCGGAAATCCACTTAGCGCCGAAACCACCGCGGGCTTCTTCGTCAGCAAGCGCCACGAAAGTCAAGGTTCCGGCAGGTTGCCCGCGCCGGGCGATGTCACGGGTGACGGCGGCCATGGTTGCAGTAATAAACAGCATGTCCATCGCGCCACGGCCATAAATAAAACCGTCGATGACTTCACCGGCAAACGGCTGGGTGGCCCATTTTGGCTCGTCGACAGGCACGACATCGATGTGGCCGAGCAAGGTCAGCGGTTCGGCGTTCGGATCGGAGCCTTTCACTGTGACCGCGAGGGAAGTGCGCGTGGGGTGCGGCTCGAATTTCTCGGTGCGGATGCCGGGGGTATCGGCGAAAAACCTTTCCAGGGTGGCAACGTTGCGTTCTTCAGCGCCAGAATCAGCGGTGAGGTCATTGACGCAGCCGTTGCGGATGAGCTCCTGCAGCAGGGTGAAGGTGTCGTCGTAAAGGCTCATAAGCACCAGGGTAGTGCAGCGGTACGGGAGATGCTGCTAGTTCAGGTACTCGCTGGGAACGCCAAATTTGTGCAGCTGTGCGTCGTCCCAGCCAGCTTCTTCTTTGGCTTTTGCACAGACGTGGCGTAGCTGTTCAGCCTGGCTCGGCATACGACGCATGCTGCTGAGCAGCGTGGTGAGTGTTTCCGGGGTTTCGCTAAAGGCGGCCCAAGCGATCGCGGTGGCCATGTGCTCCAGGATGTATCCGCGGGGTTTGCTGGCATGCTTCGGCCGTGCGGTGCGTTTACCTCCGCCGCGTGGGCGGGCGTGCAATTCTTGGTGGCTAATGGAGGCAACTTCGCCATCCGGGTTTTTCAACATGCAGCTATACGGCACATTGCAGTAGCCGTCTTCTTCGATGGTGTGCAGGACCCATTCGACGAGTTCGTCGGAAAGCTCCACTTCAATATTGACGCCGTTGCGGCCAGGTTTGAGGTATTGGAAAGAGGCCGAGCGGGTCCAGACCTCAAAGCCAGAGCCTAAACGGCGCTGCAACAGGGTGCCGATCATGACATCGGCCATGGAAAATAGCGTGCCGCCGAAGGCGACGCCGTGCATGTTGACGTTTTTCCAGGTGCGGTTCCAAACAATTTTGGCGTAAGAGGCGTCGGCAGTTATTTCTGTGATGCGGATGCCGGAAGCTCGCAGGGGTGGCCAGAGATTTAATATGCGGCGCAGGCTGTCCGGGCTCGACATCATGCGTTTTACTAATCGTTTCTGTAACGAAAGTGGTTTTGTGGTGCGGTTTTGTGGGCTGATGATATTTTTTAATTTCACAGTTTTCTAGCTTACGCAAGTTGGCCTGGAGTTGTTCTAGGACACAATTGGGGGTGGATTCGATGGCTGGGGTGGTGTGTTAATTGAACGGTGTTTAAGTGCTGTGATTAGGATAACGGCATGAGCATTGTTGATATCGCCCGGGAAAAAGCACTGGAACAAGGCATTGGCCTGACCCAAGACGAACTCCTGCAGGTGTTGCAGGTTGATGATGAAACTCTGAAAGAAATCGCCGATGTTGCCCACCAAACCCGCCTGAAATGGTGCGGGCCTGATGTGGAAGTCGAAGGCATTATCTCGCTGAAAACCGGTGGTTGCCCAGAAGACTGCCACTTCTGCTCTCAGTCAGGTTTGTTTGAATCCCCCGTGCGTGCGGTACTGCTGAATATTAACGAGCTCATCGAAGCAGCCAAGCGCAACCAAAAGGTCGGCGCCACAGAATTTTGCATCGTTGCGGCCGTAAAGGGCCCGGACGAAAACCTTGTGCGTCAGGTGGAGCGTGCCATCCCGCGCATTAAAGAAGAAGTAGATATCGAAATTTCTTGCTCGCTAGGCACCGTCACCCGTGAGCAAGTGGAGCGTTTCAAGGCCGCCGGCGCGACTCGCTATAACCACAACCTGGAAACCGCACGTTCCCACTTCCCGAACGTCGTCACCACCCACACGTGGGAAGAACGCCGCGAAACCCTGCAAAACGTGCGCGATGCTGGGCTAGAGGTCTGCTCGGGCGGCATCATCGGCATGGGGGAAAGCCTGGAACAGCGTGCCGAATTCGCCGCGCAGCTGGCCGAAATCGAACCACGTGAAGTCCCGATGAACTTCCTGGACCCACGCCCAGGCACCCCGTTTGCGGATTATCCACTGGTTCCGCTCGGCGAAGCCCTGCGCGCTGTCGCCATGTTCCGCCTGGCCATGCCACGCACCGTCATCCGCTTCGCCGGCGGCCGTGAACTGTCCTTGGGCACCGAAGGCTTCGAAAAGGGCCTGCTCGGCGGCATTAATGCGATCATCGCCGGTAATTACTTGACGACGCTCGGTGAGCGCATCGAAACCGACCTGGAAACCCTGAACCGCATCGACCTACCAATCAAGGCGCTGTAGGCCGAAAATAGAGTTGTAGGCACAAACACCATGGCACGAGCAAAAGATCCCGCGCTGCAGACGAAAAACTCCCCGCTCGCGGTGGCAATGTGCAGCGACGACGAGCCAGTCTTTCACCCGAACACTGGCACGGAGATCGCTAGCGGCGAGGAAATCCGACTCAGTCCTTCCCAACAAGCAGGCTACGATGCTCCCCGGTTCTGCCAGTTGTGCGGACGGCGGATGAAAGTCCAGATCCGCCCCGACGGCTGGCACGCGGAATGCTCCCGGCACGGGCTGGTCGATTCCGAGTGGATCTTCGAAGCCCAACTACGCCGCAGGTTGGGCGCTGGTTAACGGCGGCTGATCTCAGCCCTAGATAAATTAGCCGTTAATTATGTGCAGGTGCTCCAGCCCCCAGCACTAGCCCCTAGACTGGCGGGCGTGAGTTCACTGTCGCAGGATTTCCGCCCACAACCAGCCTTCGTTTCCGAAGCCATCAACCGCGCCCACCGGGGCGCGGTCCGCTCCATGCAGCGGGTGGTGGAAGAAACCGGCACCCCACACCCCTACCCGGACGTCGTCGACAAGATCGTCGACCAGCTTCACCTAGGCCCAGCCATGGTGCTGACCGGGGCAGGGGTGTCCACTGATTCTGGGATCCCGGATTATCGCGGGCCCAAAGGCAAGATGAACACACACCGGCCGATGACTTACCAGGAATTTTGCCACGATCGGGCCGCCTCGCACAGGTATTGGGCGCGCAGTTTCATCGGCTGGCGACAGCTGGACCGGGCCGTACCCAACCGCACGCATTATGCGTTGGTGGAACTTGAACGTGCCGGGTTTGTCCGCGGGGTGCTGACGCAAAACGTGGACGGGCTGCATGCCGAGGCCGGGCAGCATAACGTGGTCGCGCTGCATGGGAATTTGGATACGGTTTCGTGTTTGGATTGCGGGTTGCGTGAACACCGCGACGGGTTGGATGCGCGCTTGGAAGCGGCGAACCCGGGATATTTGGAAACGTTATTATCGCAGGTCACACAGGTGAATCCGGATGGTGATGTGGATTTGCCGCAGTCTGCGGTGCAGCAGTTTCAGATGGTGGGTTGCCTGCGGTGTGATTCGGCGCGTTTGAAACCGGATGTGGTGTATTTCGGTGAGGCTGTACCGGAGGCGCGCAAGCAGCAGGCGCGAGCGATGGCGGCGGAATCGGCGTCGTTAATCGTGGCGGGTTCGTCACTGGCGGTGATGAGCGGTTACCGGTTTGTGCTGGACATGCTGGCTTCGGGCCGCCCGGTGGCGGTGATCAATGGTGGGCCGGGCCGTGCCGACGCCCGCGTGGATGTGCTATGGCGCACACAGGTGGGCCCGGCGTTTGATGATTTGTTGGATGCGCTTGGGCTTTAGGCACCGCGCTCTAGACTCCGTGCTCTAGGCGTCGGGTTTTAGGCTCCGTGTTTTGGGTTTTGCGCTTTAGATTTTGTGTTTTAGGTTTTCCTCGCTGGCGCCCTTTTTTAGCCCGGTGCGGATGATCGCCCGGACGTGTTTGTTCATGGGCAGGTCCTGGTGTTGCACATTGGCGCGCGGGATGATGTCTTGCACCCAGACGTTGCGTACTTGGTGTGCTGGACCGTTGAGAAAGCAGGTTTCTGGTGGCTGGACGACGGTGTCTTGCCGGCTGGCGATGCAGGTGTAGTCGACGCCGTCTTCTAGCTCGCCGCTGCTGCCGTGTGTGTTGGTGCCACTGCTGTCATCGCTGTTGCCGTCGCGGTCGTCGGCACCGTTGTTGAAGACCGCAAAGATTTCTGATCCGGTGATCTGCTGAAACCCAACTGGCCCGAACCAGTGCTGGATGAGCGAGTGCATGATGTTTTCTGTCAGATTGTTGGTCACCAGTGGGCTTAAGATTCCGCCCATGGTGGTGCCGTGGTTCGGTGCGCCGAGACTGACCAGGTGTTTGACGTAGCGGGCTTGGCCACTGGTGCGCATCCAGTAGCGGGCCAGCAGCCCGCCTTGGGAATGTCCGATGAGGATGACTTGTTCGGCTCCGGTGATGGTGCGTACCGCCTCGATATAGGCCCCGAGCTGAACCGCGGATTCTTCCATGGCGGCGGTGCCGCGCTTGCCGTAGTCCGGGGCGAACACGCACCAGCCGTCGGCACGCAGCTCGGTGCCGAGTTCTTGCCACACGCCTTTCGTATCGACGGTGCCGTGGATCAGGATGACCGGCCATGGTTTGTCTGCGCTGGGGCGGGCGGACCAGTCGTCTTCGAAGACGCCGCGTGGCTTAAAGCGTGCGCCGAGCGGCAGGTGGCGGGAGCTATCGAAGTTGTAATCGGATTTTTCCGCGGTTTGCGGGCCGTCCTCTGGTTCTGGAGCGTTTTCTGATTCTTGGTCGGTGGCGGCGTGATGGTGGTCGTGTTTGCCACGCAGGTTCAGCGATTCTGCGATTTCGGCAACGACGCTTTCTGGGATTGTGCTGGCGCTGACTTCCGTGGCGTGATGCGCTAGTGGTTCGGGGAGTTTGGAGGCGGGCACACTGAACGACGGTGAGGTCAGTTCCGTCCACTGTTGGCTTAGGTGCCTGCGCAGCGAGTTTTTCAGCCGGGTGAGTGAGTTGCTGACGGATTCGGTGAACGATTCCGTGCTCTGTCCAGTGTTCTGTTCCGTGCTCTGTCCAGTGTTCTGTTCCGTGCCGTGTTTCCTGCTGCGTTTCGCGCCGCGCTTCCTGTCTGTCATGGCGAATGTCCAACTTCCTCGGATTGAAGATGAGCCCCATTGTAGAGCGTAGGTTGTTTTGTTCGGGATGCGTTCCGGAAGATTGGAAACAGTAGACGTGATGTTGCAGCCCGCTGAACAGCGACGATGTGCTGGTATCAATCTTTTGTACAGGGTCGATGAATAAAAAGAATGAAAGATTTACTACTAGGGTTGACAACCCTAACTTTGACGCCTAAAGTGAGGGTTACCTCAAGGGGTGATGGAGGAGCAAGCTCCGGCTCAACCATCTAAAATAATCAGTCATGGGAATAGGAACAACCGTCGGCGAGAGTCGGCGGTTGTTCCTTTTTGTCTATTAACCCCCGTATAACCCTCTTTATTTGTGATTCTCGGGATATGTGAGGGATATGCGACAAAGCGGGGGTGTGCGACAAGCTGGGGTTAAGTAGCAAAAGTGTGTCTGGTCGGGGCGTCGACCGGCGTATTGTGCCTTTTTTGCAAATAGTGGACGAAAAAGGCCGCTTTTAACAGGCCTATTTGCAAAAAAGACACAAGATTCAGGTAAATAGCAGCGTTAAGTAGCACGACCAGTGATTGCCGAACCTTCAAGATAGCCAATCCTGGGCTTTTGTGGCACGCGTCGGCAGTCTGTAATACTTCTTTCGTAACCCAAAAGCCTAGTAAGCAAATACTTATATATCTACTTCGAGGAGGTTTTCTTGTGGCTTCCACAGCGAAAGTGCCACTAACTTTCGCCGAACTCGCCCCGGAGGAATCGCCAGACCTGGTGTATTTCTCCAGTGTTTCTGAAAACACGCACCGGTTCGTTCAAAAACTAGGCCGTCCTGCAGTACGCATCCCCGTGCACCCACGAAAAGAGGGCATGATCCGGGTTTCACGCCCGTTTGTCCTGGTCACCCCGACCTATGGCGGCGGCGATCGTCGTCGTGCCGTACCCAAGCAGGTTATTGCGTTTCTTAACGACGAAATTAACCGTGGTTTCATCCGCGGTGTCATTACGTCGGGAAACACCAATTTCGGCTCCGATTTTTGTATTGCCGGAGCAATCATCTCATCTAAATGCCAGGTTCCCGAGCTCTATCACTATGAGCTGTTGGGCACAGACCGCGACGCTGCAGTTGTGCGCGAAGGCCTGGATAAATTCTGGAAGGAGCAGTAATTAATGACCATCTATGACTATTCCGCCACTCCAACGGCGTTTCGCGACGACCCCACGGTGCGCCTGCGGCCGGTGAACTGGAACCGGACCCAGGACGAGAAGGACTTGGAGGTGTGGAACCGTCTGACCTCGAATTTCTGGTTGCCGGAAAAGGTGCCGCTGTCTAATGATCATTCTGATTGGCGCAATCTCAGTGAGATTGAGCGCGAGCTGACAATGAAGGTGTTCACCGGTTTGACCATGCTGGATACCGTGCAGGCGTCGGTTGGTGAGGTGAGCCAGATTCAGGATGCGCGCACCGAACACGAAGAAGCTGTCTATACCAATATTGCTTTCATGCAGGCGGTGCATGCGAAGTCTTATTCTTCCGTGTTTTCCACGCTCTCGAACACCACAGAAATCGATGCGGCCTATAAGTGGGCCGTGGATAACGACGTGTTGCAGGCCCGGTCGAAAGCCGTGCTCAAGCACTACTACGGTGATAGCACTCTCAAGCGCAAGGCGGCCGCCACGCTGCTGTCGTCGTTTTCCCTGTATGCCGGGTTCTACCTGCCGCTGTATTTCGCAGCCCGCGGCAAGCTGACCAATACTGCTGATATGGTTCGGCTCATTTTGCGCGATAAGGCTGTGCACGGCTACTACTCGGGCTATAAATTCCAGCGTGGTTTAGAAACCTACGACGAGGTGTTGCAGACGGAAATCAAAGATTTCGTCTATGTGCTTCTCGACGAACTCTATGAACTGGAGCTGAGCTATTCGGAGGAGCTTTACCGTCCTTTGGGTCTTTACGACGAGGTTGTGAAGTTCATCCACTACAACGCTAATAAGGCGCTGATGAATCTGGGTCTGCCCCAGCGGTTCAGCACCGAAGAGGCCACGGTGAAACCAGAGATCCTGGCCGCGCTCACTCCGGGCTCGGATGAAAACCACGATTTCTTTTCTGGTTCTGGGTCTTCGTATGTCATTGGTAAGGCCGAAGAAACCGAAGACGACGACTGGGATTTCTAAGACGTAGTTGCGGGTGAGATTCCCTGTCTGGGGAATCTCGGTGAGTTTTGCGCTGCCACAAGCACCTGGCCCCATTTTTAGGGGTATCCGGGGGTATACCTGCAAGCTAATCCTTACTTATTTTTAATCTCTAGGTTAACCTTTCCTCGGTTATGTAAGTGCAAGCTATTGTATTTCGAGGAGATGATTGTGGCAGCTAAAAAATCCCGCCGGATTAGCTCGGTGGGTATCGCGCTGGGACTGTTCAGTTTGGTACCTGCTTTAACCCCGATTGCCGGGGCGCAGACAGGGCAACCGGCAATCGGTGCCGAACAAGCACAGAATGTTGCTACCGAAAACGGCGCTACTGAAAACATGGTCCCGGAAAACGGTAAAGGTAGCTTGAACTGGGCATTGCGTGATTCGTTCCTGCGCTATTCCTTGGGCGCAACCAACGTTGGTGACGGTGCCACCAAGATCTACTCCAACGGCACCACGACGCCATCGTCGGAAAGCGACACCGTTGAGCAGTACTACAAGTTCAACTTGAAAAACGCGAGCTTCGAGGACGCGACTCACATCACTCGAGCGGAATTTGAAGGTAGCATCGAATACTTCAAGTACTGCGAGGGGAAGCCAGCGCAGCGTGGCAACTGCTCGTTGGAGCTGACCATCAAAGATCCCACCATCGTGTTGAGCCCAGAAGGCTCCTACGTGGAAGCAGATGTGCGTTCTAAGCAGTACCCAAGTGGCGAAATCTTCGAAAAAGAAGACGCTAAAATTGCGAATGCTTGGACCAAGACCGCTAAGTTCGAAGAAAAAGATGGCAAGGTCTCTTGGGAAGGCATCAACACCTCGCTGACTGAAGATGGCGTGCGCACGTTCTCGAACTTCTATGATTTGGGTGGCCCGCTGGCTCCGTTGAGCTTCGAATATGAGGGTAAGGGCGCCCGTCCGGGTAATGATTCGGCACCACTGACCATTGGCGACAAATTTGTCTCTGCACACGAAGCTAACGAAGACACCATGATTGGGCTGCAAGATTATGTGGTGCTTGCGACGCGGAAAGGCGCCAACCACTCAACGCTGGAGCTCATTGATCCTGCAACGATGCAGTCGTTGGGGGAATTGCAACGACCGCTTCCATATAATGAATCGCAGCTTTATACCAAGGGGGCTGGCAATCGGATTTACTGGGTCGAAGGGCAGACCCTGAAGGCCGCAACCGCGTCTGCAGAGGGCTGGTCTGATCCGATGGCCGTTGCTGAAGGCGTTGGTGTCGAGCCTGCCGGTATTGCTTACGATGCTGCCAACGATCGAGTAGGAATTATCGCACGCGGCACCAACGATAATGACTCCACGTTGACCTGGGTCACGGCTTCTGGTGAAAAAACGACTGCGACACTGACCGCACCTCAAGATGTGGTGAAAACCCATGATGAAGAACTCTTCTTGTACGGCAATGGCTACAACCGCGACCTTTATGGTGAAATCGGCAATATTTCGCTTCCTACCCAGATGAACGTTATGCCGGATGGCAATATCCTTTATTTGCCTGCCAGTGCAGTCAATTTGAAAAATGGAAGCTATCGTGTGCCACCGCTGCTGATTCATCCGGACGGTACGGCGAAGCTTGCGGACGGCGGCACAGAGATGGGAACGCCGGGAAATGGTGCGAATTACGCCACCGAGATGGCAACTGATGGCAATAACGTAGCTTTTTATAGCCAAGACCACCACAATTCTGGGATGCAGTTCTTCCGTTATGAAGATGGCGTGTTAAAACCGCAGTCTGAGCGGGGTGTGGTTGGTGACCTGAAGAAAGTGTCTGAGGTTGCGTTCGTGGGTGACAAAGCGCTGGTTACTAATGAGGCAACCTCGCAGTTGAGCTGGGTTAATCCAGAAACCCGGGAAATCATTGAGAATATCTCACTGCCGAACCAAAAAGATACCGCGAAAAAGCACCGCAACCTGTTGCAGTGGAAAGATCATTTGTTCGCTTATTCCATCGAGACGAACAACGAGACCTATCTCGAAAATGCTGCTATCCTGCGTCTGGATTCCACTGATCCACAGGTCGGTGACCACACTGACCAGGTAGAGCCACCAGCGCCTGCTGAGCCAGAAAAGCCGGAAACCCCAGAAAATCCACAAAAGCCAGGAGCTGAAGCGGAAGGACAAACTGGGGCTGAAGACAAGAAACCAGCTGAGCCGAGCAAGCCTTCTGAGGAAGCCAAGCCAGCAGGCGAGCAGGCCACGGAAGCTAAGCCTGGTGAAGATTCCGCTGCAGAATCCACCACCGAGCCTGAGCAGAAAGAAAAGCCTGCTGATTCCAAGAAATCTAAGGACGACAAGAAGTCGCAGTCTATTTGGGAGCGTATTTCTGGACTGTTCTCGAATGGCCTTGAGAAGATCGCCAGGTTCTTCAACTGGCTATTCTCGCTGCCACGCGTTTGGTTTTCCTCTTAACGCATAAGTTAAATGTATGTGGCGTTTTAGGTGCGCGCATGCAGGCTAGTTTTGCGCCACCTTTGGGTAGGTAGTAATTCTGGCCGGGGCGTCGAAAAGCATCGGCGCCCTTTTTCTTTTCGCCTCCCGACATTTTGCTTATAGGCAGCCTAAATAATAATGTGTGTTGGTTAGTATTGTTAGGCGTAGCTTAAAATACTATGATTAATTTGTGCGCTTTGCGCATTCCTCTATCAAAATCCTTTCAGAAAGGAACTACTTTGCGAGCCAATTTCCGGGCAGGACGGATCGTTCTTTCTGCCTTGACAGCCTCATCCATCATGTTGGGTGCAGGCGCTGCTGCTACAGCCGCACCAGCTGAAACCCCAGATGCGGTAGCCCCACAGTCAGCACAGCCAGCTTCCGTGCCGGACGTAAACCACGGATGTAAAGTTCCAGAAACATTGGACCAGCGGAAATCCAATGTGCAACTGGACGTCACCTACTCGCCAGAGCCAATTGACCCTACACAGGAAACGAAATTCCAATTCAAGGGCAAAGGCTACGATGCAAATACCGAACCCGCGTCACGGCACGGTGTTTATCTCATCATCATTGATAACGCGAAGTGGAAGCTGAACAAGTGCTTGGGCATCTCGGGCCAGGGCGATGGCTTGGTCGAGCGTTGGATTACCCGTGCAGAGATGAAAGACGGGGAATGGGAAAAAGAAATTGTAGTTCCACCAGAGACTTTCCAGCCTGGTAAGACATACACCGTCGGCGTTGCAGCCGCACACGGCCCAGTGTTGACTGAACGTTACTTTGACCGCGGCATCAATATTAAAATTCCGGATGCTCCGAAGATCGACAAGATCGCTGCTCCCACGAACTTGAAGGCAGAGGTCGACGCACGGAATAACGTCAAGCTGAATTGGGAGTTTGAGCACAATCTGCCGAATATGCGCTGGCGCACGACATTGCAGTGTATCACCAGTTGTGATCGTATTTTCAAAAAAACTCGGCAGTATGACGTCAACTCTGGCGTAGCCCGGGAATACACTTTCGCGGATTCTGACCCAGGTGTATATATCGCTGAGGTTGAAGCCAACCGTCAGAGTGGTGGCAAATGGGAACCCCTCGGCAAGACTGTCTCGGAGCCATTCGCTGTCGGTGCAGGAATCAGCGTTCCCGAATATGTCACCAATGCAGAAGCTGCAAAGGCCAAGTTGGCGGAGCTGGAGGCAACCGCGGCTGAGACGCAGCAAAAGTCTGCTGAGCTGGCAGCTCAGGTTGAAAGCCAGGCTGAATTGATTGCAAAGCTGCAGAGCGAGTACGTCAAAGCCAAAGAATCTGGTGAAGCGCAGGAATCTAAGGTTGCTGAAGTAACCGCTGAGCTGGAGAAAGAACAGGCCGCAAAGCAGGAGCTCGAGCAGAAGCTTGCCGACGCGGAGCAGGCAAAGCAGGCTGCGCAGACTGAGCTTGCAGCCACCAAACAAGAGGTGGAGAAGGTCTCGCAGAAGCTGGCTGAGGTAGAGAAATCGGTCGCAGAAGCCAATAAGAAGACGCAAACAGGTTCGAGTACTGGTGATGCTGGCGTCCAGACTCCTTCTGCACAGCAGAATGACTCCGGCTCCAGCAATGGTGAGGGATCCTTCTTTGATACCGTCGCGAAGTATTTTGAAAACGGTGGATTCTTCGGTGCCTTGGGTGGAACCGTATTCAAGATCTTGCAACACATCTTCGGTTCACTGCGTTCTTTGCTGCAGTTCTAAAGTATGACTAAAGCACTGCAAGGTTGTTGTGAACTACTTGATGTCGTGATCTGCTAGTTAGACGGCAGTGTCGCTTATCCGGGGTCTGTATTCAGGCCCCGGATTTGTCATTTTGTGTAAACATGCAAAAGGCGGGTAAACCCTGTTAAAGGGCTTACCCGCCGAGTGCGTACCGTTCAGGATTGCTTATTTATGCTGAGCCAGGAGGTTTCAGCAGTTTTAGATCTTGAATGGCAAGTTATTCATGAAGTGCTGAAACTGTGGGCCGAATACCTTGTGGAACAGGTTGCCGATCATCGTGGCCATGCCAGCGAAGGTTGCTAGACCAAGAGCAACGTTGAAGAACTGCTGTAGCTTGCTCAGGCCCTTGTTATCAGCAGGGTTGCTGCTGAAGTCTGCACCCAGCGAGGAACCAGGAGCCTCTGGCTTTGCTTCTTCTTTGCCTGGAGTGGTGTCGGCGCCTGGCTTCTTGTCTGCTGGAGGTTGCTTCTTATCCTGCTGTTTGTCTCCAGGTTTTGCGCCTTCTTCCTGCTTATCGTTTGGTTGCTTCTCGCTCGGCTGTTTGTCGTTGGGCTTTTCTGGTTTTACAGGAGGCTGAGCAGGGGCCTGTGCAGGAGGGTTAGCGCCTTCTTGCGGCTGGTTACCCTCTGGAGCGGTGTTGTCTTTTGGTTTGTCCAAGCAGGTGTTTTTGACGTTCAGCTCAACATTAACGTCATCGAGCTCTGGCTTATAGTCGTCGTTGTAGATTCCCATGAAGATGAGATCGACACCTTGGAGAATGCCTTTGTAGGAATCTGTTCCTGGTTGTGGGGTATAGCGAAGGTTGGTGCCGGACATCGTCAGAGTGTTGTTATCGCGAGTCCAACCGGTGGTTGTACCCTGGCCGAACTCTCCTTCGCCGGTGCGTTGATTCGCCTCGATGCGATCTTCCGGCTTGTATTCGGTCATGCTTTTGCCTTCAACGTAATAACCGACGTAACCTGTGCCTGGCTTCACCGTTGTTCCTTCGGTTTTCACATAAGGCGATTTCATCTGCGTGTACAAAGCGCCATGGTGGCCTTCGAAGGTTAGAGTGGAATCTTTGGTCCGAATCTCGGAATTAGCAACGTTGCCAGCGTTGTCGAGCTCGATTTTGGAAGCCTGTGGGTCCACGTCAAAGTGGAACTGAAAATCTTTTTGGCGTTGAGCTTGTTTCTCGGTGCTGTCTTGTTCGACTGCGCCTGCAGCGGTCCAAGAACCTCTAGCGATCGGCCCGTTGATGTAGTTACGGAAGGATTCTTTAATGCCCCAGTGAATTTTGCCGTCGACGATTTCGACGCCTGGGTTCTGGCAGGTATTAGCGGCGTTACCCTGGGCATCCTGGGCATAAGCTGCTGGCGTCAGAGCGCCGCCGATGACTGCCAGACCAACACAGAGGGAAGCTCCCAGGGAAAATTTATTCTTCATGTAATCTCCTCGAAGAAATGACCGGTTTAGACAAGGAAAAGTTTAGAATATTTAGGGCAGGTTCACAATAGAGTGATTAGGTAAGGTGTCACTTGTGGGGGTAATCAATTTAGGGTGTCCGTACCTAAAGATTTCGGCCCCCATTAATAACGACGATAAGCGCTGGCTTCAGCGCCGCACCTACCGTCGGTAAGCGTTTAACGGGCACCCAATAACCGCACCAAATCGTCCTGCTCAGGGGTAGGGTACTGGCGTGCTGGGCTCACTAAGTATTGCCCATTATGCGAGGTCACCTCGATAGGCCACTGGTAGACAGAAGATAAAATCTCATCGGTATATACCTCAGAAACCTCCCCCATAGCGGCGATGGCGCCGTCGGCAAGACAAATAATCCGATCGCAATAAGCCGCGGCCGCATTCAAATCATGCATGACCACAAAAACCGCAATATTGGCCTCACGTGCCAAATTCTTCACCAATGCCAACACCTGCTCCTGGTGGCTGATGTCCAGTGCGGCCGTCGGTTCATCCAAAAACACGATCGGTGTCTGCTGCGCCAACACCCGCGCCAATGCCACCCGGGCCCGCTCGCCACCAGAAAGCGTCGCAATATCGCGCCCAGCAAGATGCACTGTGTCTGTGGCTGCAAGCGCGGCATCGATGATCTGCTCGTCGACGTGTGGCTCCACCTTTTTCGCCCATGGACGACGGCCCATAGCCACCACATCGCGTACTAAGAACTCAAAAGAAACCGAAACATCCTGCAGCATCACCGCGCGGATCAGCGCCAGCTCTTTCGGGGATGCCTGCGCTGGGTTCACGCCAGCCAAACTGATGGTGCCAGTTGAAGCCTCGAGATCGCCACACATCGCAGCCAATAACGTGGACTTGCCCGCACCATTCGGCCCAATCAGCCCGGTGACCTGCCCGGCTTCCGCGTGGACACTGATATCGCGCAGTAGGGTCTTCTGACCAACCTCTACGCTTAGCTGAGAAATTTCGACGATACTCACTAGACAGATCCTTTCCGCATCATCCTACGCAAGAGGATGAAGAAGGTTGGCCCGCCAACCAGTGCGGTGAAAATACCGATCGGCAGATCCGCAAACGGGATCAGGGTCCGGGCGGCGACGTCGGCAAGCGCAATCAACAACGCACCGGCCAGCGCCGAAGCTGGCAGCAGAATCTTATTTTCCGGGCCGACAATGGTGCGCAACACGTGCGGCACGATCAAACCGACGAAACCAATCAGGCCGGCGAAAGACACCGCCGCAGCCGTCAGCACCGCTGAAGCGACGATAGCGACCATGCGCAATGCTGCGACGTTGATGCCCGTGTGCCCGGCAGCTTTTTCACCCAAAGCCAACACATCAAGCTGGGCGCCCAAACGCGAGGCGATGGCAAAACCGACGACGACGATCGGCAAAACCACCCAGACATGCTTCCACTGGGAACCGTTGAGCGAACCCATCTGCCAGAAAATGATCTGCTCGCGGCTGGTCGTCGGCGCCAGATACACCATGAAAGAAATCAAGGCGCCACACACCGCATTGACGGCAATGCCGGTCAAAATCAAGTTGACGACGGCCACTTTGCCACGGTTATGCGCCAGGCGATAAATGATTGCAGTGACGATCAGTGAGGTGAGAAAAGCTGCGGCAGGCACGGTGAACGTACCTAAAAAACTGACCTCAAACACGATGACCAGGGCCGCACCGACACCGGCGCCTGAGGTTACGCCGACGATGCTGGGTTCTGCCAGTGGGTTAGCGAACACCGCCTGCATTAAACAGCCAGCTACACCTAAAGCGGCGCCGACCAAAAAGCCTAGGAAGATTCGCGGCAGGCGAATGTCCCACACCACGCTGGCGGCAATATCAGTTTCTGCACGTGGCCCGGAGGTCAAAATGCTGAGCAGATCCGGCAAGGACAGGTAGTACTGGCCCAGCGCCGTCGACAAGAGCACAGAACCCACCAGCAGCACGATCAGTGCGACGAAGGTGCCCACACGCAAACGGTGGCGTTGAGCGAAGACATCGTGGTGTTGCTGGGGTGCCCGGGGGTTTTCTCGGCGGTGGCGCGCCGTCGTGGCCGCACGCTCAGCCGACGGGGCAGTGGTGGTCTTATTGCTGTTCTGGGTCATAAATCGCCTGTGCTAGACGCAAGAGGGTTTGTCCGGTCATCGGGCCGAAGGCCAGGGATTGGCCGTCGGGAAGTGTAACAATACGTTGTTTCTGTCCGGCGATGGTTTGCGCGATACCCGGCCGTTCCATGAGTCCTTCGATGCCGCCGGTGGATTCGAGCCCCTTGGTCATCATGATGATGAGTTCCGGGTTGATCTTCGCGAGCGATTCCGCATTCGCTGGTTCCACATAGGACAGGTTGTGCTCGGTTGCTAGGTCGATACCGCCGACGCCTTCGATGAGGTCTTTCGCGCCGGTGCCCTCACCCATGATGAAGAACACGCCAGCTGTGCCGCGGGCGTACAAAAACGCGATGCGCATCGGATCTTCTGGGACGAGCTCTTGAATGGCCGCGAGATCCTTTTCCAGCTCGTCGACGCTGCGTTGGGCGAGTTGCTCTGCCTCATCCGGCAAACCGACAACTCCGCCCAGGGTGGTGATGTCTTCTGCAATGGAATCAATGGTGCGGGTTGGCTCCATGACCACGGTGGTCACACCCGCATTGCGGATCTGATCGATAGCATCCCGTGGGCCAATGGAGTGATCCACGATCACGATCGACGGCTGTAGCTCCAGGACAGCCTCGACGTTGATGTTGTGGCCACCTTCGGTGACGACGGGCTTATCCGCCATGATGTCTTCCGTGGAAGAGACCGTGCGGCCGACGATATTGTCCGCTAGGCCCAGGCCAGTCAGGGTTTTGGTGTACGTGCCGTACAAGTCCAGCGCTAGGATGCGGGAGACATCCTCGACGACGACGTCGTAGCCGTCAGCGTCGGTCAGCTCCACCGGTAGTTGTGGTTCGGGGTTGTCCACGACCGGAACGACGTCCTCGAAATCGTCGACGTGGGTGACACCGGTGAATGAGCGTGGATCGTTGAGATCTCCTGCTGCGGGTAGTTGCTCGCGGAGCTGGGAATCGCCGGTGTGGGCGTATTCTCCCTGGATGCCGCAGGCGGTGAGTACGAGCGAGGCAGCCAGTATGATCGCCGTGAGCATGCTTCGGGCGCTGGTTTTCGGCAGCACAGGAGTGGTGGTCAGCACGGGCTTATCCTTTCGGGGTGCGGTATGGGAGCTTGGGGAGTCATTGGGAGTTGTTGCGCAGTCGTGCGATAGTCACAGGACAGGCGTGGGATAGACGCGGGGAGGGGCTTAGGCCGGGTTGCGCATGACCAGGTGGCTCATGGAACCACCAGCGACGATCAAGCCGGCTAAGAACAACAGAATGTAGGTGCTTGGGTTTTCGCCCAGGCCAGAGTTGTTGGCGCCAGCGGATTTAATTTTGAAGTTTCCGGAACCGTTTTCGTAGCCGGTGGTCTGGCCTTCCCCAGACAGCGGATTATCAGCACCGCCTGCGACGTCACCGGTGCCACCGCCACCAGCGACCTTGCCGGTGCCCCCAGCACCGCCGGAACCAGCGGCACCGCCCGCGGTGCCAGAACCAGAAGCGCCTCCGGCTGCAGAGCAGTCGCCCGCACCGCCGAGCTGGGCATCAAAGTTCAGCGGATCCAATTCCAGGCCGGGCTCGTAGAAACCGGCGAAGGCCTTTGCGCCGGTATCGGTCAGGAACACTCGAGCTTTACCACTGGCCTTGTTGGCATCCACATTGAGCGAGTCGAACTGCAGATCTGCGACCGCTACGCGGCCGAAGTTGAGTTTTTCGCCTTCCATGGTGGACGAGCGGACGTCGGCAAGCAGTTTGCCGGAGTTGCCGTTGAACGTGACCTCTGGGTTCGAGACATTCAAATCCAGCACGCCGTGGTGGCCATCGAATTGCACCGCGCCGTTGTGCCGGATGCTGCCAGTTTTCGCGCCAGTATCTACGTTGCCGGTGTTACCGCTGAAGCGGTACTGGCCGTCGACGTAGTCGCTACCCTGCAGCGTCCAGGATCCCTTGGCGATAGAACCGGTGATGTACGAGCGGAAAGACTTCTTCAAACCCCAACCCAGGGTGGAAGAGGTGACCCCGGTGGCATGGCATTGTTCGCCCGCACCGCCTGTGCCTGCTTCGCCCGTGTTGCCACCAGCCACGTTGCCGGTTCCTCCACCAGCGCCAGCTGCATTGTTGGCACCACCACCAGAGGTAGTTCCGCCACCGGTACTACCGGTGCCACTGTTGCCGCTAGCGCCACCGGATTGAGACTGAGCGGAATTCGAGTTACCGCCGCCCGACCTGCTGCCACCGGAAGTCGTACCGCCACTGTTGTTCCCCGTGCCGCCGGTGCCAGAGCCACCGCCGAACCGTTTCTGATAAGACTCGTATTCATCTAAGAACGCCTGGCTGTTGCCCATGAACGTGGTGAAGGCGTTCAGGGTGTCGTTGGATTCTTGCAGCATGGACATGATTTCTTTGTTGAAACCAGTGAAATTACCCTTGATGGTGTTTAGCGTGCGCTTGTTGCCACCGGAACCTGAGCCACCAGAATTACCACCGGAATCGCAGCTACCATCGGTTTTAATGGCCCCGGAGGTCGGATCCATTTCTTGGCCTGCGTCATAGGCCAAGAACAGCTTTTGACCTTCGGCGGTCAGGTTGGTGGTGCCGGCCAGGTTGACCTCACTGGCGCCGGATTCGACCGGGGTGTTCAGGTTGATGGTGGCGATGGCGACGTCGTCGCCGGTGATTTGCGGGCCGCGTTTGCTGGTGTCGACCATGTCGGATTCATAGGAAACGTAGTCGACGATGATGTCTGCCCGGTTGCCTTCGGCGCGAACCTTCCAGTCTGAAAGCGTCATATCCAGCAGGTCGATATTAGTTTTGCCGTGGTGTCCGTGGCCATTGAACTTTAGTGTGCCGTTGAAGTTGAAGGTGACACTGTTGCCGTTGGCCTCGGTCTTTTTCGGGGAGAATACGAAGGCACCGTCCGGGCCGGTCTCGCTGCCGCTAAAACCGATGCCGTCTGCTCCCCAGCCGCCTTTCGCTACTGGGCCCTGGATGTAGTTGCGGTAGGACTGCTTGATGCCCCAGTTGAAACTGCATTGTTCTGCCGCATGAGCGGTGGGGGTGAATGCTACAGCCAGCGCGCTGAGCGAGCCTAAAGATAAGGCAAAGCTACTGGCTATAGCGCGGCGGGAAAGCGTGCGTAGTCGAGACGTCGACTGCTGAGACACTGTGGACTCCTAAACTCATGCAGGTGTCTTTCAGGTACCGCGCGGTTCCGGGCAGGATTTCCGCGCAGGCAGTGGTGAATAGACGCGGCGGTAAAACTGTGTGAAATGTGGGGTTGTCCTGCAGATATTCTTCTAGCAGAGCTTCCCGAATTTTGTGCATCTGTAGAATACCTGGAAAACCTAAGAAATAATAGGCTAGGCTAAAGCCAATTGGCCATGTCTTTGTATTTTATTCAGGAGAAAACCCGTGAATGCCCCCACTGCCAGCTCTTTTCGCAGTCTTTACCCGGATGTGAATCCTACTAATGGTTTACCCCTCACTGGTGTGGAAAGATTAACCTTAGTTGTTGCTTGCATGGTGTTGATCTATGGCTGCGTGAACGGGGAATTGCTCATCGCTGGCGTTGGCTTGGCTCTGCTGCTGTTTGCTGTCGTGGCGCTATCGCAAAAGACGGCCCGTCGTATTCGCTCCGAAGCCAGAAATCGCTTCCCGGCTGAAGATTGGAGTGAATACCGCACGGCCAGTCGCCTGAATCTAAACCTCTATATTCCATTGATTTGGCTGGTGATCATCGTGATGACGATGGCCGGATTCTGGTGGATCCCACACGATTATTCTGTGCTCGGCGGGGCGCTGATTGCCGCGATCTCCGGGGTGCTGATCTGGTTTATGCCTGGTGCCAACCCGGTGTGGAACCGCCGCCTGCGCAGCGAACAAGGCGTGCAGTGGGCGCCGGTGAATCAGCACTCGCAGAACCTAGGACCAGACACCATGCACTAGCCAACCCCACGGCGCGTGGATTCTTCCCGCTCTATACTGGGCGGGTATGGCACAGATGAAACTGCTGGTGGACTTGCCAGGCACGCTGGTGCGTACCCCGCGTGACGCGCGCGACCGAGCATTGCTGCAGGCTGCAGGTATCTATGACGCGGCCTCGGAGCAAGCGCAGAAATTCTGGCAGGTATTCGCCGGTCTCCGCCCAGCCTATTTCAGCGGTGACCTGGGCGATCAGCGGTTTTGGCAGCAGATGATCGCCCGCGTAGGCCTGGACGATTGCGATATTGCCGAGGCCATTGCCGCCGATATCAACCCGTCTAATCATCTGGATACCGAGGTGTGGGGCTGCATCGATAGCCTGCTGGACGCCGGCATGTCCGTTGGTGGCACCGCTAATTGTCCATTGAGCCAGGCGCAGAACTTGCGCAGCCAGCACCCGCAGTTCGCAGAGCTCGATGCCCTGGTGCTTTCCTGCGATATCGGGGTGGCGCTTCCCGACGAACGCATGTTGGAAGTTGCTGCCGACGCGATCGGGGGCAGCGTGCGCGAGACCATGTTTATCAGCACAAACGAGGGCCATCTGGCTGCTGCGGCGGAGCTTGGGATGTGCGCCCGGCTGTATTTGGGCGTCGGGCAACTGTGTGAATTGGTGGACCAAGTTTCACGTTAAACATGCCGTCGGCAAGCACTATCGCATTAGCATGGTGGCATGGCTTTGATCCTTCCTTTTAATGGCAAAACTCCGCGCGTGCACGAATCGGCTTTCATCGCCCCGAATGCCACCTTGATCGGCGATGTAGAAATTGGTCCGCAGGCTTCTGTGTTTTATGGCTGTGTGTTGCGCGCAGATTCCAACCGCATCAAAGTCGGCGCTCGCACTAATATCCAAGACAATTCGGTGTTGCACGTCGACGCCGATGCCGATTGCGTGCTTGGCGACGACGTCACCATCGGCCACATGGCGCTCGTGCATGGAGCGCACGTGGGCAATGGAACGCTGATCGGCATGAAATCTGCGTTGCTTTCGCGCTCAGTGATTGGTGCCGGCGCGCTGATTGCTGCTGGGGCGGTGGTGCTGGAAGGCGCGGAAATCGGGGATAAAGTCTTGGCCGCTGGGGTGCCAGCGAAGGTGCGTCGTGAGCTTTCCGACGAAGAATCTCAGGCATTCATCCCGCACGCAGCAAAATATGTGGAAACCGCCGCCGCGCACAAAGAACTCAACGGCTAGCCCACTGAGTCAACTAAGCCCACTGATCCCATGCAGCCCGGCGAGCTCGTGTAGCCCACGCAGCCTGTTGAACCCACGTACGACTAATCGTCGCTGCGCACCAGCTTCAGCGGTTCACGCAACATCTGATCCAGTGCCGCCGCACGCGTAATGGAGCGCACGACTTCTTCGTGAGTAGGCACCATGCGCATCTTCGGGGCTTTCTCCTTAGTCATGATCTCGCGGACGGTAGCGGCAAAGATCTTCGGAGCGAGTGGATCATCCACGAAGGCCGAGCCCGCCACTACCACCGTGGAAATCTTGTGCTCTTTCACCAGATCCACCGTGAGTTTCGCGAGTGTGCTGGCGCGGGCATCCAGGATTTTACGCACTGCGGTGTCCGAGTCCGCGATGGCGACGGCGTCGGCAAGAGTCTGCGGGGAGTACTCGGCTGGCGCAGAAGAAGCACTTTCCGTGGCCGGGGAAAGGCCTGCAATCTGTTGCAGAATATAGTGGGTGATCAGGGTTTTTTCCGGGGCTTCGGCAGAAATATCCAACTCTGTGTTGCTGATCGGCGGTAACACGTCGATGGGGTGTACGCCGGAAGGGTTGGTATAGGCTGCGCCGATGGAGTCGTCGGCGAACAGCACCAACGTGCGTTCGGAATCATCGGAAACCAGCAAATCACCAGCCTGCATCTCGGAACCAAGGATCGCCGGCACTGCCGAGGACACCGAAACCGGCACAGAGAACTGATAACGCAAGGAAGCAGCAACGTCGACCTGCTCCCAGCCCAAGTTTGGCGCGCTAACCACGCCGTCGCGGCTGACCTGGCCAGAGGTGGTCACACCCACCGATAACAACGTGTGCTCCAAACCGGTGACCAAACGGTGCAACCCGGCCATGATGTGCTGGATGAAGTCGCTCTCGGTCAGCTCGGCGACGGGAGTGTCAATGGTGGACTCACGGATGGTACGGCCGCGAATGTCGAACACTGACAGGAAAGTTTCTTTCGTGCCCACCGCAATACCGGCGAGCATCCACAACGGCTTCGCGAGCTCCACCGGTGTCGTTGGGCGACCGCGGCCATGCGAACGGGCGAGATCATCACGAGCAACCACATAGCCTTCATTGAGCAACGTGGTGATCGCGCGTGTGATCGTCGGCTGAGACAAACCGGTGGCGGTAATCAGGTCTGCCCGGCTAATCACAGACTTCTGGCGGATTACATACAGGCATTTTGCAGCAGGGGTGGTGGGCTGGCCGAATGCCTGGGGGTGCTGGAAAGACTCTGGCGGTGTGCCGTTGCTGTGGGCAGCTGCTTTTCCAGTCGCTGTTCCTGGTTCCTCCATGGCTATTAAGAATACTATGAACCCCTGGCGGTACCGGCGACGACCTGCATAAAAACCCGCGTGTGTGGCAGCCGGGCAAACGTCGGCAAGCAGGTACTACTGTGACTACTGTGACTGCTGGGGCAGTTGTAGAAACCGACGGTATACGGTGGGACGACTAACACCGGGCTGGGTGGAAACTTACAGGCAAATGGGTTTAGACTCACCTGCTATGAGTAGCGAATCGACCGCAGACGTGCGCGAAAACCGCGCCGGGCAGCAGTGGACCCAGGACCGCACCGAGCCGCGTCCGCCGTCCTTGCTGGATGCTTCCTGCGAGAATTTTGTCTATGACTTGGCAGAGCTTTCACCCACCGAAGCCACCGCGTGGGGCATTGCGGGCTACGACGACAAGCTGGAGGATTTCTCCCCGGAGTATTACGAGGCCGTAGCTGATCGCACCCGTGAGATGATCGAGGACGTCAACGCACTCGACGAAGCCACCGATGAGTCGGATGACGACGACGATTTCGACGAAGTCGATTACGTCACCGCGAATGTGTTGCGCGATCGGCTGCTGTTGGAGTTGGACCTGCACCATGCCGGTGAGGCCGAGGCAGCGCTGAATAATATCGCTTCGCCAGTACAGACCATCCGCGACACCTTGGTGTTCATGCCCAATGAGTCCACCGAGGATCTGGATAATCTGCGCTCGCGGTTGAGCTTGGTGCGCAACAGCTTGGATGGTTACCGCGAATCGCTGAAGGACGCCTGCGCGCATGGGCACTCGCCGAAGTATCGCCAGGTGGATGCCGTGGTGAACCAGTGTGAGGATCTGGCGCAGCCAGGCTCGCTGTTGGAGGGGCTGGGCCTGGACCCGCATAGCCAGGAAGTGGTTGACGCTAAGGCTGCTTTTGGTGAGTTTGCGGATTGGTTGACGCTGGAAGTGGTGCCGCAGTCCAGTTCCCGTGATGGGGTAGGCCGTGACCGCTACGAGCGTTTTTCGCGGCTTTTCGTTGGCGACAGCGTGGATTTGGATGAGGCCTACCAGTGGGGCCTGGAGCAGTTGCGAGAAATCAGCGAGGCGCAGCGCAAGACTGCGGCGCAGATTTATGACGACGAGACGGATTGTCGTGAGGTTTTCCGTCGGCTGAATCAGGATCCGAAGTACCTTTTGCGTGGCACCGACGCGTTGGTTGAGTGGATGCAGGAGAAGGCCGACGCCGCAATTACCGCGTTGCACGGCACGGAGTTTGATATTCCGGAGCCGGTGCGCACCATCGAGTGCAAGATTGATCCGGCTGGTACTGGTGGTATTTTCTACACCCCACCGTCTGATGATTTCGCGCGTCCGGGCCGCATGTGGTGGTCGGTGCCGAAGGAGACCACCACCTTCCACACCTGGCAGGAATTGACGACGGTCTACCACGAGGGCGTGCCGGGCCACCACCTGCAGTTGGGGCAGACGCTGATGGAGCGGGACAACTTGAACCTGTGGCGTCGTGTGGCCTGCTGGAACTCCGGTCATGGTGAGGGCTGGGCGTTGTATGCCGAACAGCTGATGGCGAAGTTGGGCTATATGGATGATCCGGGCTTCCGCCTGGGCATGTTGGATGCGCAGCGTCTGCGTGCGGCCCGTGTGGTGCTGGATATCGGCGTGCACCTGGGCAAGAAAGTGCCGGATGGTCCGGGCCACTGGGATGTGTGCTACGCCAAGAACTTCTTGCGTGATAATTGCGCGTTGGATGAGGCCACGTTGTCGTTTGAGCTGGATCGCTACCTGGGTTGGCCGGGGCAGGCGCCGTCGTATGCGTTGGGTCAGCGCATGTGGTCGGATTTGCGCGATGCTGCCGTGGCGCAGGGCATGAGCGTGCCGCAGTTCCACGCGGAGGCGTTGAGCTATGGCTCGATCCCGATGTCGATTCTGCGGGAGCAGATCCTGGACTAGGTTCGAGAAATCTGCATCAAAATGCTGCAGGCGGGAACTTAATGTCGATTGCTGACGGCGCGTCCGTTTTTGTTAAGGCTGCTTATAGGAACGTCGCTGTCGTCGGGCATTGCTCCAACCGGTTCGGCGGGGTCCGGGCTTTCGGGTTTTAGGCCGCATAAACAGGGTGAGGCCATCGAAATCCGTGGGCTCCCAATCATGTCGGTGAGTACGGAATTCCATTCCTTGTTCATTCTTGGCTGCTTGTACTAGTAGAGCACGCCCGTCTTTGCAAAGTTCCACTGTTCTTGCCCACAACAGTTCACGGATTCGTGCTGATGGGGTGCCGACAAATACCCCTGGGCTGACCTCTGTCAGCCATTTTGTTAGGTCACCGCGTAACCCAGCTGGGCATAGGGGGATGAGCCAGATGGAGTGGCTAATCGCTATAGCAATCATCTGTTTCCCCGCGCATACGGGGATGATCCCCATTATAGGCCGTAATCTACGACATCGCAAATGTTTTCCCCGCGCATGCGGGGATGAGCCGAGATGGAACCTATGCGCAGCCCGCTACCGGCCAATGCAGACAGGACCAATGCGGGTCTAGCGACCGCTATCAGTTTCCAGACGACAGATGGTAGATACAGACCACTTTGGAGAGCAGTCAAAAAGACTAGGGGGAAAAGCTGGAACCAATCGACTATTCACCAGATGAATAGGGCGGTCCCTGAAGGTGCACGCGGTGTAGCGTCGGCTGACTGGAAAGACGGTGGTGGGCATATGTGGAACTGGGAGAAAGTCAACGGAAAAATCGTTTTTTACGACGCGCAACCAGGTAAAATAGTCCCCACAGCAACATATGCCAGTGGGGCAAAAACTCACCAATTATGGTTAGTCCGCACTGACGATCAAGAACTCACCGACGGTGCAATTGATGTAATGAAAAGGTGAACACAAAATGATGGATAAACAGCATGCGCAGAAAATTGCGGATGAATATTATAAATACGGTGCAGTGTTTTCTGACGATGTTGATGATGTGTTCATTTTTAGGCAGAGAGTTCCAAAAGGTGAAAATGCAGTCAAGGGGGGTAGGTTCTGTAATTGTTTATGCAGATGGTCGTTCAGAGCAATTATCTTCCTCGCCTATCATGTGGCCGGATTGGTATGCAGATTGGGTGGATTCACTAGACGGCTGACCGCACGTTAATCGCTGGCATAGTCACGCATGAGACCAGGGCAGGCAGAGCCGGGCGCTCCACGCAGCTTGGTCCAAGCGAGCACACTTCACTCCAACTCAACCCGGGAGGTTGACTGAATGCCAAACGCCAACGGTTTTCCCCGCGCATGCGGAGATGAGTGGTTCGCAGGAGCAGTTTTAGATTTTGGGATTAAAATAAGGAACTTTGAATACTTGATATTCCCCGTTGTACTACTTTTCTGTACGGCGATATTTTCCCTATCTCTAACATTTGCAACCTTTGTGAAAAAATATTTCAGCTGTTTTCAAATGGTATAGATAGGTTAAGTCCCACACTGTATATATTGTCATCTATTCTTTACGCATTGAGGATATATGTAATGGTGAAATCGTATATACCGTACGGTGTTTTCCTCTTTTTTGGGGCTTTTGATATTTTCCTCAGGGTATACGCGTCAAAACTATGGAACTTCGGACTGAAATACTTTGGTATGCCCAGTAATAATTCTTAGGGCACTTCACTGTATGCGGCTTCCTCGCGTGCACGTGATGCGCTGGTGATCACCACCCACGGTGAGGCGAGTGCGCTGCTGCCGGATGATTCGCGGGCTGCGGAACATATTGCGGGGTAGGGCAGAATCTGTGCGCGGCTGTCCCCACGATCGGTTAGGCGTCGTTACGAGCGCGCTGCGCGAGCTTATTGCCCAACGCCTGGATCACCTGCACCACGATGATCAAGATGATGACGGTCAGGATGATCGCCACAGAATCGAACTGCTGGTAACCATAGGATACTGCCAGGTCACCAACGCCACCACCACCGATGGTGCCGGCCATAGCCGTGGCCGAAATCAGGGTGATTGTCGACGTGGTCAGCGCCAAAATGATCGAGCTTTTGGCTTCAGGAAGCAAAAAGTACCGGATCGTCTGCCACAGCGACGCCCCCATGGACTCGGCCGCTTCCAAAATACCTTCGTTGACCTCAAGCACAGATTGTTCGATGAGACGTGCCATGAACGGCGCGATAAAGATCGTCAGCGGCACGAGCGCGGCAGTCATGCCAATCGAAGTGCCCACCAATGCGCGGGTGAACGGGATGATCGCCACCATCAAAATCACGAAAGGCAGCGAACGTACTGTATTCACTAGGAAGTTAGTGGTCTGGAAAAGAACGCGCTGCGGGTACAAACCGTGTGGGCGGGTCAGCACCAAAATGATGCCCAATGGGATACCACCCAGCGTGCCCAACAACAGGGAAAACCCCACCATGTATAAGGTTTGCCAGCCCGCCTCGGCATATTGTTCCAGGGTGACCTTGGTATCCAGGATCTGCGTAATATCCATTAGCCGACTACCTCCACATCAATATCGGCTTGCTCATTCATCCACCGCACCGCCTCGTCGAGCAGGCTGGAGGCCTGTGCATCGTTGCCCGTGGTCTTGTGCGCAGCATTGTGGACCGTGAGACCCAGCACCAGAGTCCCGACAGTTCCCGAGCGCAGCAGGGTATCGGAGGCGTGAATGATATCGGTAGAAATGCCTTTGTTAACCAGGTGATTAACCAGGTCTTTCGCAGCACCGTGCCTGTGAACCAAGCGAACGACTGCCCCGTAACCGGCATTGTCGGTCACTTCTTGTACAGCGTCGGGAAGCGAATGCGGCAGAACATTTTCCACGAACCGGCGCGTGAGTGACTGCTGTGGGTGTGCAAAAACCTCCGTCACCGAGCCTTTTTCGATGATCCGGCCGTTTTCCATAACCGCCACGGTGTCGGCGATCCGGGCAATCACGCCGATCTCGTGGGTGATGATAATGACGGTGATCCCAAGCTTTTCGTTGACCCGCATGATCAGATCGAGGATCTGGCCGGTGGTCAACGGGTCCAGTGCAGACGTGGGTTCGTCGCACAGCAAGATCTTCGGATTGGTCACTAGCGCACGGGCAATGCCGACGCGTTGCCTTTGCCCGCCAGATAACTGTTTGGGCAGGTGATCGGCGCGTTCCGCTAGCCCCACCATCTCCAGAACTTCGGTGACGCGTTGCTCAATTTCACGCTTCTTCGCTTTCGCGAGCACCAGTGGCATGGCGACGTTTTGCGCCACCGTTTGGGTCTCTAGCAGGTTGAAATGCTGGAAGACCATGGAGACCTCGCTGCGTAGACCACGCAACTGCTTTTTGATAGTGCGCCGAGGTCCTGGTCGAGTACGCGCACCGTACCGCTGGTTGGTTTTTCCAGGCCGTTGATGGCGCGCAGCAGCGTGGACTTGCCAGCGCCACTGGTGCCGACGACCCCGAAGATCGAACCAGACGGTATTTCCAGGTTAATTTCCTGCAGCGCGTTGATTTCACCAGATTTACTGGTGAATGTTTTATGTAAATCGCGAAATAATACTTCAGCCATGACGGGAATTAGGGTGAGAATGTGGCAGCGTTACTTGGTGAGAGACTCTGGGATGAACCAGTAATCGTCCTCATTCTGTCCCTCCAGGAAGTCAAGGAACTCTTCTGACCTGTACGCATCGATGACAGCCTGTGCCCATTTGGCATCCTTTTTATCTTCAGTGGTTACTGCCTGCAAGATCAGGTCGTCGCTAAGATCCTCACTTTCCAGGGCAAGCGCAGGATCCACACCGGAAGAATAGGAAATGGAGCCCGGAATGATGCCCCAGTCAACATCGTCCAGGGCGCGTGGGATCGTGGCCGAATCCATCGGTTGGATTTTCAGGTCGTGTGGGTTTTCCTTGATGTCATTAACGGTGAGGAGCTTCTCGTCGGCATCATTCATGGTCAGCCAGCCGAGCTTGACCAAGATGCGGAATGCGCGGGTTTGGTTAGAAGCATCTTGTGGGATGGCCACGGTTTGGCCCTTGTCGACGCCGTCGAGAGAGTCAATAGACTTCGAGTAAATCTTGGTTTTCACCGTAGGCACGTCGGTAAGGTTGATCAGGTTTGAGCCAGTTTCATTGTTGTAGACGTCCATATAAGCAATGTGCTGGTCGACGTTAAGGTCAACCCGGTCTTCCGTTAAAGCCACATTGGCCTGGCGCAATTCTGAGAAGTCCGTGTAATCGACGGTGTAGCCCTCATCGCTCAAAATCGGCGCGATGCCGTCTTTGAACAGTTCTGAATATGGCCCAGGGGAGGTGCCGACCTTAATTGTGTTCTCGTCGTCGGCGTCACCACCGGCGCACGCGCTGACACTAAGGGCGGCGGCAGCCGCTGCCACTGTTGCGGTGATCTTGGAGAATGTTGGTTTCATTTGTAGGTCCTTGTCCGTGGTTGTTTTTCGAATGGGTTTGGTTTCGTCCTGATTTCTTGGCAGGAAATCGTACGTCTACACACAGTGGACCAAATGGTTCAAAAAGTATAGACAGAGCGGTACGGAATGGCGGAATTGTCTTGCTTAATGGCGCTTATTCGCTTAATTGTTCGATGTGGGTGTGGTGTATGTGCACTGTTCTCGTAGGCTTAATGGTGGGAAATGAAACCAACGATAAGGAGCCGCAATATGGCATTCAATGCACCATTCGTCCACCACACCAAAACTGCTGAGAAGCTGCAAAAACTAGCCAGCTACGCTACTGGCGCCGGCGTGATTGCCGGGGTGCTCGCATTCTTTATTGCTTTAGACGACACTGGAAGCGCTATTGCTGGGCTTCTCATTTCCGCCACTGTGATTGTCAGTGCAATACTCGCGGGCGGGGTAGCTTACGCGATATTTGTCATTATGGAAATCGTTGCGAAAGTGGCCAATGAAGACGCGGCACGTGCGTATCGGGAGCGACAAATGGGTAGTGGAGGTGATGAGTAAATTTTCAACTTCCTACATAACATAACACCGGTGTTAAGTAGTATTATGTTGCGCCGGGTGAGCTAAAGCTACTGTTCAAAGGGCTAGCATGTCGCAAAAAATGAGTGTAGTGAGCGAACATAACACCTTAACTTCCCACATAACATAACACCGGTGTTATGTTGAGTGTTATGTTCAGGTTGGGCCTGAATCCGGCTTCTTTCTCTTTCTTTTTGTTAAACCTTGGATGATTTCAGCTACAGCACTGACAGCGGTTATTGCTAGAAAAGCGGCAAAGAAGAACCAAGGAGACTCAGGGGAGGGAAGCGTGACCCACACTATAAGGATCGCAATTCCGCCAATGGCTATTCCAAGTAGTCCATTGAGTAACGCCTTATAGATAATTAGCTGCTCCTTACTTTATGTGTCTTGAGTGAACGATAGCAGCTTCCACGAGACTTCAGCGCTTATTATTTTTTGTTAAGTCTGGTCTCACTTCGAACCGCGACCACCGGCCGAACCGCACCTACCGCCGCAGTTTCCGCACCCCATGCAACACCTGCGGCAACCAGCTAGCCAGCAATAACACCGCCAACAAGCGGATGATCTGGATCGCCACCACCTCGGCACCAGCACTGCCTTCCGCAGACAACGCCAACACCGTCTCCAGCGCGCCGGGGCTAGTGGCCAAGTAGGCCTCGAAATACGAGATATCCAGCCACACCGTCAGCGGCCACGCGCTTAGCGCGCACACCGCCATCAACGCACCCAAAAACGCGAACGTTGCAGGCAACTGCTTCGAGAAAAACGCCAGCGTATCGCGCTGCAGCGAACCACCGCACACCCAACCGATGGACAAAAACGCGACAATCGCCAAATATGCCGGCGGTGCCACCTCCACGCTGTCGGGAAGCAACGCGGCCGCCAACACCGTCGCCAAGAGTGGCCCCAACGCCGTCGGGGCGGGCACATGCAACCGCCGCGCGGCGGGCTCGGCACCCAGGGCAATCACGGCGAATATCACCAGCATCCACCACGGGCTATCGTTGCTCAAGCCTTCTTCGTGTAGCTGCTCACTCATGAACAAGTGCACGATCACCGGCAGCGTCAGCGAGAGCACCAGCACACGCAAAAACTGCGTGAGCATGACGTAGCGGAAATTCGCCCCGAAATCGATCGCCAGCGTGGACACCACCGACGCCCCGCCCGGCAACATCGACAGCACACCCGTCTCCGGGCTGATGTGTCGCGGTTGCGCGCGCGATAACAGCACTCCACCGATCACGCCCACGGTCACCGTAAACACGGTCACAAACAACCCGGGAAGCAAGAAATGCAGCAGGTCAGCCGCCGGAATCTGCGTCAACGGCACTGCCGCCAGCGTCATGATGATGCCGCGGCCGAAACGATAAAACACCGGGTGCACATTCAGCTGCTCGCTCGTCGATAAGCTCCAGGTGCCAGAGATCAAAATCGCGGCGATAATCCACGCCGCCGGCAGCCCCACCGCATCCAACGTCCACCCGAGCGCCACCGAAGCGGGCGCGAGCAGGAACCACCGCCAGGATCGCGGCGTCCAGGATGGCAGTGCCCAGGATTGCGGTTTCATCGCTATCCACTGTAGCCGCCGAGCGGCCCTGCGAGCCCAGCCGCGTCCACTAAAATGTGACGCATGACTGATTCTACCCCCGCACAGCAGAAAATCGCCCTGGTCACCGGCGCATCCTCCGGCATTGGTGCCGCCACCGCGAAAGCGCTTGCCGACGACGGCTGGCGCGTGGTCATCGCCGCCCGGCGCATGGACCGGTTAGAGAAACTCGCAGAACAGATCGGTGCCACCGCGCACCAGCTGGATGTGACCAGCCAGGAAAGCGTCGACAAGCTGGCGGCAGCCGTCGGGCGCATCGACCTGCTGGTCAACAACGCCGGTGGTGCGATTGGCCTGGAATCCATCGCGGAATCTTCGCTGGAAGATTGGGACCGCATGTACGAGATCAACGTTGCCGGTACGGTGCGCGTGACCAAGGCGTTTTTGCCGTCGTTGTTGGTGGTGGAAGGTAATGCCGGCCTGGTGGTGAACATTGGTTCGGTGGCTGGGTGGACCCCGTATGCCGGTGGTGCGGGCTATAACGCCGCCAAGCATGGGGTGCGTGCGTTCAACCGGGTGCTACGCCTGGAAAATCCGGGTACGTTGCGCGTGACTGAGATTGACCCGGGCCGGGTGGCTACCGAGGAGTTCTCGCTGAATCGTTTCCGTGGCGATGCCGAGAAGGCCGCCGAGGTGTATGCCGACAAGCTGAACTTGAGCGCCGAGGACATCGCCGAGGCCGTGCGTTGGGTCGCGGCGTTGCCTGCGCACATGAACATCGACACCATGCAGATCACTCCGCGCGACCAGGTGTAATGGCGGCTGCGTTTAATGGCAGCCACGGCGGTTCGGTAACCTGGCCGCTATGACGACTGCGGATAATTACCCCTCGATCCCCATCAATGGTGCATCGATCAAGCTGGGCCAATTCATCAAACTGGCCAGCCTGGTGGCCACCGGCGGGGAGGCGAAAGAGCTGATCGTTGCCGGTGCGGTGACTGTCAACGGCGCGCCCGTCGACAAGCGCGGCGCCGCGCTGCACCCTGGCGATGTGGTCTGCATTGACGACGAGTGCGTGGTCGTGGCGGCGGCCGGCGATCTCGGCGACGATCTTGCCGACGACGATTACTTTGACGAAGCCACCGCCGATGACGATTTTGATCCCGAGAAGTGGAGGAACCTATAATGCCCGCATTTATTGCCGAAGTTGGCATGCCTTATTGGACGGATCTGACGACCTCGAATCCGCAGGTCGCGGCTGGGTTTTATTCCGAGCTGTTGGGTTGGGAGATCAGCGGTGATGATTACCACATCGCGCGCCTGCAGGGTTTGCCGGTTGCCGGGCTGATTCCACAGCCGGAGGGCACGAATGCGCCGGATACCTGGGTGACGTATTTCTTGAGCGCTGATATCGACGGTGATATCGCGAAGGTGCAGAAGCTCGGCGGCAGCGTGTTGGCGGACCCGCGCGAGGTGGAGTTGGGCACCATGACCGTGCTTGCCGACGCCGCCGGTGGCCTGTTTGGCCTGTTGCAGCCGAAGGGTGAGGATAAGTTCATCGCTGCTGGTGAGCCGTCGACCCCGGTGTGGCATGAGTTGACCTGCAATGCCGGTTTCGAGGATGCGGTGGAGTTTTATCACGAGCTGTTTGACTGGGGTATCCGCACGCTGACCGACGACGAAGCTGATGCCGACGGTGTGTATCCGAATGGTACGTATGCCGCGGCGATGGCCGACGGTGCACCTTTCGCGGGCCTGTGGAAAGCCGAAGGTCAGTTCCCGCCGCAGGTCAAGGGCTTTTGGCAGACGTATTTGGGCGTTGCCGATGCTGACGAAGCCGCGCGTCGTTGTGCCGAGCTGGGTGGGGAAGTGATCCGCGAGCCGTGGGATTCGCCGTTCGGGCGTCTGTGCTTGATCGCGGATCCGACCGGCGCCACCGTCACTTTGTGCGAGGTAGAAGAAGCACCGGAGGAAGGCCGCGAAGAAGATCCCCTGGACGGCATCGATCTGCCTTAGTTTGACCTGCCGTAGAGGGTTAGGCGTCTACTGTATCCCCGGTGGAGAAATGCCGCACCTTCTGGTGGAGAAATCCGGTAGGTTCTGCCGGAGATATCCAGTAGTCAGAAGTGGAGAAATGCCGCAGGCTGCTAGGCTGAGGGTGTGCATGATTATCAAAAACGCCATCTTGACCAGTCAATTTCTGCGGCGCTGGAGTCTGCCCCGGCTGTAGTGATCGCAGGTCCACGTGCTTGCGGGAAAACCGAAAGCGCCTCGCAGTTTTCGGCTTCCCAAATTTATCTCGATTCTGCAGATAAGCGGGCGGTGCTTGCGCGCGAACAACCCGCCACCGCGCTGCACGGCGAAACTCCGCGCTTGCTGGACGAGTGGCAAGTAGTGCCGGAAGTGTGGAATGAAGTGCGCCACGAGGTGGACCGTCGTCGGCAAGCAGGCCAATTTCTGTTGACCGGTTCTGCTACCCCTGATGAGCATCCAATGCGTCACTCTGGTGCGGGGCGGTTTCGTCGCTTACGCATGCGGACGATGACGTTGCAGGAAACCGGCGATTCCACCGGGGAGGTTTCCTTGGCCGCGTTATTGCGTGGGGAATCACCTGCGATCGCGGAACCGGAACGTGATTTTTCCGAACTCATCGCGCGTGTTGTCCGAGGTGGATGGCCGGGCGCTTTGAATATGTCGCACGAAGCCGCAGTAGAGATGAACCACTCGTATCTTGACGACACGTGTGAGCACGACTTTCCTTCTATTGCTGGTCCGCGCCGGGATCCACGTCGGATCCGCGCGTTTCTGGAGGCGATCGCTGGTTTATCGGCACAACCTGCTACTTTTAGCGCGATTGGCCGCAGGATGAAGGATGCTGCGGCACTGCCCATCGGTGAAACTGCACCATCTGTGCTTCATGATTTCGCCGAGCGTATGTTTCTAACCGAGGATCAACCAGCCTGGGCACCGAAGCTGCGTTCACGGACCGCTGCGTTACAGACACCGAAGCGTCACCTGTGTGATCCTTCGCTGGCAGCGGCACTACTCGGGGCGAATGCTGATCGGTTATTGGCCGAGCCCGAGTCGCTCGGGTTTTTATTTGAAGGCCAGGTGGTTCATGATTTGCGCGTCTACGCGCAGAAAAATAAAGCGCGAGGGGTTTTTCATTACCGTGATTCGAAAGGCCGGGATGAAATCGACGCAGTTGTGGAAGCTGCCGATGGTGCGTGGATCGGGCTGGAGGTGAAACTTGGCCAGCATGCCATCGACGCGGCGGCGGAGAACTTGTTGCGGGTGAGCGCAAAAATCATCCGGCCGCCGGAAGCACTCATCGTGGTGGTCCCGAGCGGTCTGGCGTACCAACGAGACGACGGCGTTTTCGTCGTCCCGCTGACGGTGCTTGGGGAATAGTTCAGGCTGCTACCGCTGCGGGCGCAAAGCCCGGGCGAAATATTCCTCCACAGCCTCGGGCTTATCCAGTGGCAGCACCGCACCGACGTATTGGTCTGGGCGTACGATCACAACCGCGCCATCACGCGAAATTCCCCGGGCTTCGAATATATCGTGTTCGTCGGAAAGCACCCCGAAGACGTTGTCCCAGTTTGGGACCTGGAATTTGCCGTTGCGCGGACGGAACAGCCGCGGCGCATCCAGGATTTCCCAATCCCAGTGGTTCGTTTGCTGGTAGATCGCCTTAATATCAAAGTAGGCGTTTTCATCCTGGTCAGCCGGGGTGAACTTGGCGACGATCTCCTCCACTGCGTCCGCCCAGGCAGTCATCTTTGATTCTGTGCCGGCCTGTGGGCGATCCGCGAAAGCGTAAATGCGGTAGCGACCATCAGCTGTGTGTTGGTGGCCCAAATGCGTACGCAGGGCATCGGAACGGCGCAGTACTTCATAGGATTTAAAACGCTTGCCGACGTCGAAGCCCGTCGCCAAATCTTGATGGGTGGCGTCACCGACGATCATGTTGGGTTCGTACTGGGTCCGGAAACCGGCTGCAAACTCCTCGGCTTCAACGTAGTATTTTTCCACCGCGTCAGGGCATTCCAGCTGTTCCGGTGGAGTGGCCATCAAGGTAGACCATTCGCGGTCAAAGTTAATCAAATTTTCTGCGGCTGGTTGGCGTTCACCGTGGTAGGTGCACAGCAGTTCCTCTGGTGCGCGTCCGTCGAGAACATGCCCGAGCTTCCAGGCAATATTGAAACCATCCTGCATGGAAACGTTCATGCCCTGACCTGCTTTTGCGGAGTGTGTGTGGCAGGCATCGCCGGTCAAAAATACCCGCGGGGTGGTGTTTTCATTGTCGAATCCGTCGACAAGCCGATGTGCTACTTCGTAGACGGAATGCCAGGCAATCATTTTGACATCGATGAAATATGGCGAGTAGATCTTGTTTGCTTTCTCAATGATCTTCTCAATCGGTGTTTCCCGAATCTTATGATTATCATTTTCCGGGACTTCACCGAGGTCCACGTAGATCCGGCAGAGGTACCCACCCTCGCGCGGAATATGCAGGATAGAACCGGCTTTGGAATGAATTGCACATTTTGTCCGCCAGTCCGGGAAGTTCGTATCGGCGACGACGTCCATGACGCCCCAAGCATGGTTTGCCTGGTTGCCTTGGAAGCTGCGACCGATAGATTTGCGCACCTTGGAACGGGCACCATCACAACCCAGGACGTACTTGGCGCGGACGGTACGTTGCTCGCCTTCAGTATTTTCAACCACGGCGGTTACTGGGTACTCTTCGGACAGGTCACCAACTTCCAAGGAAACAAAATCCCAACCATAATCTGGCTTAATGCGTGCTGGCCCGCGCTGTGCTTCCCTCGCGAAATAATCCAAGACGCGGGCTTGGTTGACAATCAGGTGTGGGAATTCGGAAATGCCATGTTCGTCGTCAATGGGGCGTGCACCGCGTTTGATGGCATCTGGATTTTCCGGGTCCTGGTTCCAGAACGACATCTCGGTGATCGTATAGGCTTCTTCGGTGATCTCAGCAGCAAAACCGAAAGCTTGGAAGGTTTCTACTGAGCGGGCCTGAATACCATCTGCCTGGCCGAGCTCCAGACGGTGTGGTCGACGCTCAATAATACGCGTATTGATATTTGGGAACATCGACAGCTGGGCAGCAGCAATCATGCCGGCTGGGCCGGAGCCGACGACCAGCACGTCCATGGTTTCTGGGAGTTCTTCTGCACGGTTAATGCCATATCCTGCGGCAGGAAGTACGCGGGGGTCCTGTGAAACATAGCCATTGTGATGAAACTGCATTGTTTTGCTCCTCGCTGCTTATTCGACACCGTTCTTTCATGCAACCGGGTTGAGGGCGGTGGTTGCGTGGGAAAGTGACGGGAGAATCCATGAGCTAGATCAAATAATGCTTTGATCTGTGAAATGGGTCTTACTTGAAGATCATATATGATTAGTGCGATCCATACAACAATTTTCTAAAAATGTTGTATCTATGTCGTGTAGTTGGTTTTGTATAGCTGGCGAAGAATAAGGGCATGCCCCGGCGTGAAAATCGCCAAGCGCATGCCCTTGTGGCAGTAACTAGTTTGTTGACTGCTTGTTTACTCTTTTCCGAACGCGAAATGCCCGGTCATTTGTTTTTGCTCATGTTCAGGACCTAAGGGGATGCCTTTGCGTTCACGCAGCAGGAATATGCAGATGAAGCCGACGATGCAGGCACTGACCAGGTAGCCGGAGATAGCAAACGTTGTGCCAGTTGCTTCTAGCAACGCTGCCGCGATCATTGGTGCAAATGCTCCACCAAGCACGGAACCAATCGCATAGGTGATGGATACGCCGGAAGCTCGAATCGATGCTGGGAAAAGTTCTGCGTACAGTGCGGACTGTGGGCCATAAGTTAGGCCTAGGCCTACAGTTAAACCGATGAGTGCCAGGTATAGCATGCCCAACGACCCTGTGTTGACTAGTGGGAACAATGCAGCGGCGCCGATGCCCTGGAGAATAAATCCGATCAGGTAGGTCATTCGTCGACCGATATGATCCGAGACCCAGCCGGCGAATAGCGTCGACAGCATCCAGGTCACAGCAGACAAGGTTACGGCGTTCAGAACGTCGCCGCGCTCAAGACCAATTGGTCCGTCAGGGTTGGTGGTGTAGTTCTGGATGTACCCACCAGTTGTCATATAGCCGACGGTTCCGTTGCCGGCAAAGACTAGTGCAGCAGTTAAGACGAGAGGGAGATAGCGTTTGAACAAGATGCCGATAGGGTTGGAAGCTTCTGTGTCCTTGCGCTCTGAAATTTCTTGAAAAACGGGGGATTCGTCAACACCCATACGGATGACATAACCGACGATTACGAGGACGATGCTAAATAGGAATGGAATGCGCCAGCCCCATTCAAGGAAAGCGTCGCCTGGTGCAATGGTGTTCATGATAGACAGCACGCCGGAGGACATTAGTAGGCCAATAGGCACGCCGACTTGTGGGCCAGCGCCATACAGGCCGCGTTTGTTGTTTGGGGCGTGTTCCACGGCTAGTAACACTGCCGAGCCCCATTCGCCACCAGCAGAAATTCCTTGAATAATGCGCAGGGTGATTAGCAGAATTGGTGCCCAAATTCCCCAAGTATCGTAGGTCGGTAGCAGGCCGATCAGTGTGGTGGCACCACCCATGGCGAATAGCGTCACCATCAAAACGGTTCGCCGGCCGATTTTATCGCCGAAGTGTCCGGCTAGAAATGCCCCGAGTGGGCGAAATAGAAATGAGAGACCGACCGACGCGAAAGAGATGATCGTCGCCAAGCCGCCTTCCAAAGGGCCGAACATGAGCTGGTTAAATACCAGGCCAGCGACGGCAGCGTAGAGGAAATAGTCGTACCATTCAATTGCGGTACCGATGGTGGTCGCCGCAACGACACGGCGGCGTTCTTTCACCGTGATCGTTGCGGGGGTGGGCGTTACCGACATAAACGTCCTTTCGAGGTTTGTGGGACAGGCGAGATGCAGAATCTTTGTAGATCCTGCCTCGTTGCCTGCAGTGGCACCAATGCGTTGATGTGTGATGAATTATAAGCGATGAGAATCTGTGAATTGAACCACTTGCAGTGATGTTAGAGATGATATACGATTCGGGCAAGTGCTTGTCCGAAAGCTCTTCGAAAATGCTCTTCACAGAAAAGGATTCTTCATGGCTATTCCAGACATCCTTCCGGAGAAACCGGGCAAAGTCATTGCTGTTCACGTTGCCTTTGAATCCCGCGCGGATCAGCGCGGTCGCCGCCCAAAGCAGCCCAGCTATTTCCTGAAAGCCACGAGTACTCTTGCGGCTTCGGGTTCGGAGGTGGAACGTCCTGCGGGGACTGAACTGTTGGCTTTTGAAGGCGAAATTGCGCTGATTATCGGAAAGCCCGCCCGCAATGTTTCTCTTGCCGACGCTTGGGATTACGTCGGCTTTGTCACCGCATCGAATGACCTTGGGTTGTATGACTACAAATCGCAGGATAAAGGGTCTAATACTCGTTCCAAATCGCGGGATGGATACACTCCGATTGGTCCGGAGCTTCTGGATGCTTCCGCTATTGATCCAGCCGCGTTGCGCTTGCGCACCTGGGTGAATGGTGAAGTAGTGCAGGAAGACGGCACGACAGACAAAGATCTGATTTTCCCACTCGCCCAGTTTGTCGCTGATCTTTCGCAGCACATGACGCTTGAACCAGGCGATATCATCCTGACGGGTACCCCGCGTGGGTCGAGTGTGATTGTGCCTGGCGACGTTGTGGAAGTAGAAGTTGACGTTCCGGGTGCCGACAGTCCTATGAGCAGCGGCCGTTTGCGCACGACAGTTGTTGCTGGTCCTGGCTCATTTGATCCAGAGCTCGGAAGTTTGCCACAGATAGATGACAAACTCCGGGAAGATGCATTCGGCGACCGTGAATCAGCAGGGTTACCACCTGCCGGCCAAGAAGAAAGCGACAACGCAGCAGAATCCGAGCAGGCGCTGCCCGCAGATCTCGTCGACAAGCTCAAGAAAGCCCCTACCGCAGGATTGTCTGCACAATTACGCAAACATGGCATCAACCAGTCCGTGATTGAGGGGGTATACCCACAGACAAAAGGCACCAAGCTGGTTGGCCGTGCGCGCACACTGCGCTTCGTGGCAGGTCGCGAAGACTTGTTTAAAAAACACGGCGGAGGCCTGAACGAACAAAAGAAGGTTTTCGATACGGTACGCGAAGGCGAAGTCATCGTCATTGAAGGCCGTCAAGAACCAGGTTCGGGCACGCTCGGCGATATTCTGGCGCTGCGAGCACAATCCCGCGGTGCTGCAGGCGTGGTCACTGACGGCGGAGTGCGCGACTATGAAGCAGTACGTGAAATCGGGCTGCCCGTCTTTACGCAAGGTGCACACCCGTGTGTCCTGGGGCGCAAACACGTGCCTTGGGACAGTGATATCGCCATTTCTTGCGGTAACGCCACTGTTGTTCCTGGCGACGTGATCGTTGGTGATGATGATGGTGTCATCGTTATTCCTCGGGAATTAGCCGAAGAAATCGCCGACGGTGCGCTGGCCAAAGAGCACGAAGATGAATGGGTTGCTGGCCAGGTCGCTAAAGGCGCCAGTCTCGATGGTTTGTTCCCGCCGACTGGGGAAAACAAGAAGGCTTACCAGCGATTCCGTGATAGTGAGGGGGTATGACAACTTCTCTCAGGGACTCGGCGATCCAGTCCAAATCGCAGCACGCTTATGCATGGATCAGTGAAAAGATCCGCACGCGAGAATTTGAACCAGGCCACCGTTTAGTCTTGTCTGCTCTTGCCGACGAGCTCCAGGTCAGCGTCGTACCTGTCCGAGAGGCAATTCGTCAGCTGGAAGCAGAAGGTATGGTCACCTATGAGCGCAATGTGGGCGCAAAAGTGACGCTGCATAACCGCAACGCCTATTTCGAAACCATGGAAATCGTCGCCACGTTGGAAGCCGCGGCCACCGCACTGTCGGCGCCTCATCTTGGTGCTGAAGACTTAGCTGCAGCCCGCGAACTGAATCGCCAGATGCAGCAGCTCGACATTGCCACAGAACCGGAAGAATTTACGCGGCTTAACCAACAATTTCATGAGGTTTTATTCGAGAAATGCCCGAATAGTCGCCTCATGAAGCTACTGCGTGAACAGTGGGAACAATTGAATTATCACCGAGTGTCCACGTTTCGCTATGTTCCGCAGCGCGCACGGGAATCCGTCGCTGAACATGCACAACTGGTCGATCTGATCGAAGCTGGTGCAGATGCGGATTATCTCAGTCGTAAAGCCCTGGAACATCGCATGGCGACAGCACGCAGTTACCGCGAAACTACAGAACCACACAGTTGCTAATAGCTACCAGTAAAAGGAGCCAACAATGAACGCAATTAATAATGATGCAGCTAAACCTAGCGATCTTCCAGAAAAGATCCTGCATTACATCAATGGTGAATTCGTAGAGTCCATTGATGGTGAAGAATTCGATGTGCTGGACCCTGTGACGAACAAGACCTATATCGCCGCGGCATCAGGAAAGCCGCAGGATGTAGAAAAAGCAGTTGCTGCCGCTAAGGAAGCTTTCGACAATGGAACTTGGGCCAATGCACTTCCGCGAGAGCGGGCTCGTGTGCTGAACCAAATCGCCGATGTCGTCGAAACGCGTGCGGAAAAATTAGCAGCGTGGGAATCCTTCGACTCCGGCTTGCCTATCACCCAAGCTACCGGCCAAGCTAAGCGTGCCGCGGAAAACTTTCGCTTTTTCGCGGATCTCATCGTCGCGCAGGCAGATGATGCGTATAAGGTTCCGGGACGTCAGATTAACTACGTTAACCGCAAACCCATCGGTGTTGCTGGTTTGATTACCCCGTGGAACACTCCGTTCATGCTGGAATCCTGGAAACTAGCTCCAGCTATTGCGACGGGCAACTCCGTGGTGTTGAAACCTGCAGAATTCACCCCACTTTCAGCACAGTTGTGGGCTGGAATCTTTGAGGAAGCAGGCTTGCCGAAGGGCGTATTCAACCTGGTCAACGGTTACGGTGAAGAAGGTTATGCCGGTGATCCACTGGTTAAGCACCCAGATGTGCCACTGATTTCTTTTACCGGTGAATCCCGCACCGGCCAGGCAATTTTCGCCAATGCCGCACCGCGCCTGAAAGGCTTGTCGATGGAACTGGGCGGTAAGTCTCCAGCCATCGTTTTCAACGATGCGGATATGGAAACCGCGATTGATGCCTGCATCTTTGGTGTCTTCTCGTTGAACGGTGAGCGCTGCACCGCTGGCTCCCGCATCCTTGTGCAGCGTGATATTTACGATGAGTTCGTTGAACGCTATGCCGCGCAGGCCAAGCGCGTCAAGGTTGGCCTGCCCTCTGATCCCAAGACAGAAGTCGGTGCGCTGGTACATCCAGAGCACTACGAAAAGGTCACCTCGTACATCGAAATCGGCAAGAAAGAAGCCACCCTGGCCGCTGGCGGTGAACGTCCGGAAGAATTCCCGGAAGGCAATTTCGTGCAGCCAACCGTATTCATTGATGTGAAGCCAGAGGCGAAGATTTTCCAAGAAGAAATTTTCGGCCCAGTGGTAGCAATTACTCCGTTTGATTCGGAAGAAGAAGCTCTGGAATTGGCGAATAACACCAAGTACGGTTTGGCAGCTTACGTCTGGACTTCCGACCTGAAGCGCGCCCACAACTTCGCACAAAACGTGGAAGCTGGCATGGTCTGGCTGAATTCGAACAACGTCCGTGACCTGCGCACCCCATTCGGTGGTGTGAAGGCTTCTGGCTTGGGCCACGAAGGTGGTTATCGCTCGATTGACTTCTACACCGACCAGCAAGCAGTCCACATCAACCTGGACAAAGTCCACAACCCTGTTTTCGGAAAGCAAGACTAATCACATTTAGTTGCGCTACCCACCCCTCATGTCGCTTTGGTGCCAGGTCAGCTCTGATCTGGCGCTAGCCCTCTGCTTTAAGGAGTCATCATGACTGATACCCAATCTCCAGAAGTTCAAGCACCAGATATCCTGCGTTGTGCCTACATGGAAATCGTCGTCACGGATTTGGAAGCATCCCGTAAGTTCTACGTCGACACGCTCGGCCTCGTCGTGACCGACGAGGATGATGATGCGATCTACCTGCGCACTTATGAGGAATTCATTCACCACAACTTGGTGCTGCGGAAAGGTGAGCAGGCTGCGGTGGCGGCGTTTGCCTACCGTGTGCGCAGCCCGGAAGATCTTGACCTGGCGGAGGAATTCTATAAAGCACGTGGCTGTGAGGTGCGACGAAACAAAGATGGATTCGTCAAAGGCATTGGTGATTCCGTGCGCGTGCAGGATCCGCTGGGCTTTCCCTATGAATTCTTCTACGAAGTAGAACACCGCGAGCGTCTTGCCTGGAGCTACGATGCACACATCCCAGGTGCAATCGTGCGCCTGGATCACTTCAACCAGATCACTCCGGATGTACCGAGCGCAGTGGGCTACATGGAAGACCTCGGGTTCCGCATCACCGAAGACATCCGGGATTCCGAAGGCACGGTCTACGCAGCCTGGATGCGCCGGAAACCCACCGTGCACGATACCGCTATGACCGGTGGCGATGGCCCGCGTATGCATCACATCGCATTTGCGACACACGAAAAGCACAACATCATCGCTATCTGCGACAAACTGGGTGCATTGCGTGAATCGGACCGCATTGAACGAGGCCCAGGCCGACACGGCGTTTCCAACGCGTACTACCTGTACCTGCGCGACCCAGATGGACACCGCGTCGAGATCTACACCCAGGATTACTACACCGGAGACCCAGACAACCCAGCCGTGACCTGGGACGTCCACGATAATCAACGCCGCGATTGGTGGGGTACGCCAGTCGTTCCGTCCTGGTATAGCGAGGGATCACTCGTCCTGGATTTGGATGGCAACCCGGTTCCGCTGACCTCGCGTACGGATGCCTCTGAGATGGAACAAACCATAGGTGCCGACGGTTTCTCGTACACCCGCCCGGACGACGATAAAGACAAGCTTCCAGATTGGAAGAAGGGCGAATACAAGCTGGGAAATCAGTTGTAAACCTAGGCTGGGATCCAGGGTAGGAACCAGGCTAAAAGGAGGAACGTCATGTTGAGCAAACAGCAGCAGATAGCCATTGCCGACGAACTTGCGCAGGCGGAAAAAGACCACAAACCAGTGGAGCTTTTGACCAAGCGCTTTCCAGAGATGACCGTGGAGGATTCCTACGCGGTGCAGGCAGAATGGGTTCGTCGCGGAATCGCCGACGGCCGTAAGCTCGTCGGCAGGAAAATCGGGCTGACCTCGAAGGTGATGCAAGAGGCAACCGGCATCACCGAGCCAGACTACGGGGCGATTTTCGCAGACCAGATTTTTGAAAACGGTTCCGTGATCGACCATGACCGTTTCTCCAGCGTGCGAATCGAGGTCGAGCTGGCATTTGTTCTGAAAGACGATCTACATGGCCCGTCGGCAAGCATTTTTGATGTTTTGCGCGCTACCGAATACGTCGTTCCTGCTCTGGAAATCTTGGATTCCCGGATCGAAATGCAGGGCCGCACTATCGTCGACACGATCTCGGATAATGCTGCCCTGGGTGCGATGATTTATGGGGGAAACCCCGTGGCACCGGATGCTGTGGACCTGCGGTGGGTGTCCGCGTTGTTGTACCGCAACGAAGCGATTGAAGATACTGGGGTTGCGGCGGCAGTGCTGAATCATCCGGCCATGGGTGTGGCGTGGCTGGCTAATAAGCTGCATGCGCACGATGAGCACCTGCGCGCCGGGGATATTATTTTGGCAGGATCATTCACCAAACCAATGTGGGTGCATCCAGGAGATACCGTCCACGCCGATTATGGAAAGCTAGGAACCATCACATGCCGATTCCAGTAAAACTGCCCCGCACGTTTGCCCATCAGCTGCAACAAGAATCCGGCCCGCAGGTCGGTGCGTGGATTTCTTCGGGCTCGCCGGTCGCGGCAGAAATCGTTGCTTCCGCAGGCTTCGATTGGCTGCTTGTCGACGGCGAGCACTCGCCGTATAGCTTGGAAACCGTCACTGATCTGCTGCGTGCCACTGATGCGTACGGTGCGACCCGCGTGGTGCGCGTGCCGGTGGGCGATACCGCTTTGATTAAACAGTATCTGGATCTCGGTGCGCAGAATCTCATGGTGCCGATGGTGGATACCGCTGAGCAAGCCCGCGATGCGGTGGCCGCTATGCATTATCCGCCGCGGGGGGTGCGCGGGGTCGGTGCTGCGTTGGCACGTTCGTCGCGGTGGAATGCTGTGGAAGATTACCTGCAAAATGCATCTGACCTGGTGAGCCTGACTATCCAGCTGGAATCGGCGACTGCCGTGGACAACGCGGCAGAGATCGCCGCCGTTGATGGCGTGGATCAGTTGTTCATTGGGCCTTCTGATTTGGCTGCCTCGATGGGCGTGCTAGGCCAGCAGACGCACCCAGATGTGCTGGATGCCGTCTCCCACGCGATGAAGGCATGCCAGGATGCGGGCAAACCAGTTGGCGTGAATGCTTTTAATTTGGAGCAGGCGCAAGCTTATTTGGACGCCGGCGCGTCATTTGTCCTGGTTGGCGCCGATGTGCAGTTGCTTGCAGGTGCGGCTCGGGGCTTAGCGGATAAGTTCGCACAGTAGGGAGCGTGAGGGCGCAGCGTTGCTAGCGTTGTTCGCGTTTAGGCGCTGTTAGCGCTGCTGCCGCGCATCATACTTCCCGAGCCTTGCTTCCAGCTGCTTGTGATGCACCGGCGCTAGGCAACCGATCTTGACGACGTGCCGGGCTAAGTCCATATCGCCCATTTTCGCGCAGAAGGCCATACCCATGGTCACGTCGTGGTCTGGCTTGCCGACGAGCTCCATGCCGTCACCTGCGGTGATGGTTCCTGGTGTGATGATGCGCAGGTACGCACCGCAGTCGCCGTGGTTGGTGAAGGATTTCAGAAAACCTTTTTCGTTGATCCAGCCGGCGAACGTGGCGCAGGGGCTGCGTGGAATAGAGACTTCTAAGAGTGCGTCGCCGATGGAGATTTGTTGGTTAATCAGAAGGTTTGCCAGGCTGATTCCGCTGGTGGTGAGGTTTTCGCCGAAGAATCCATTGCGAAAGTCACGGTGTAGTTCGGTTTCCCAGTAGTCGAGTTCTTCGCGGGCGAAGGCGTAGATGGCCTTGTCGGCGCCTCCGTGGTGTTTGTGGTCGCCGATGGAATCACCGATGATCCCGGACCCGTCGCCATAGTGTGGGCCGGGAGTGGATAATTCAATGGCTGGTTGCGGCTGTTTGTCGATGCCGGTGTATGTGTGCCTTCTACTCGGATCAGCCCGGCGGACGGCGACGTTGGTGGAGATGACCTTCATGGTTTCATTCTGGCAGAGTCTGATGGCCTGAATGCGTGGTGTTCTGAATCGAGAAGTACTGGCACGATTGTGCTTGGCAACATGTGCAATCAGGGTCATCAGAGCTGCCGTTGATGACCCTATGTGCGGGGCTAAGCCATACTCAGGATGTGATTATTGATGTGGTGAGTTTCGCTGAACGGTTTAAGTATACGTATTTGGCGAATTTGCCCGCTGGAAGAATGCTACGAAGCGGGAGATGGATTTTTTGGCTGTGATGGCGGAGCACGAAACTCCTTATGTTAAACGAGCGGCGATCGCTGACTCAATGGGCGTGAACACGACGAATAATGATTGAAATAACACCTCAAAGTTTAAAACGGTGGTGGATCGTCAGACTTCTGCCGGGCGGCTGCCACCCAGGGGTCGCCTGCAACCTTGGGTTGAGTGATTGTGCACTCGTCTGTGCGATCCCGGGATTCAGCCACTGGGTCGAGGTTCCGTATCGCAGTGATTGCTTGTTGGATTTTGTTGATGTGTTTCCGGCAGGCGGCAATTTTGATCGTGCGGAAACTGTCGTGATTCAGCATGCTTTGTAGTTTTAAAATGTCGCTGTACCAGAGCTGTTGCTCTTCCGTCATTGTTTCCGATGTTCTGGATGATCTCGAAGTTCTAGATGTTTTCGGGGTCTGCGACGAGTCCGACATGCCCGGTGTATCTGTTTGGTTGTTCTCTGCGGCCAGGCGCTGCATTTTTTGTGCTTCTTCGCGCTGTGCTTTGCGGTAGCACGACATTTTCTGTGCCACGGTTTGTACCCACCGGCGGTTTGGCTTAGCTAGTGGGCCTTCTGCTTCGGTGGATTGCCAGGTGCCGTCGGCGAATAGCCACACGATGGTTGCGGTGGCTGGTTCGAAGATGGGGCGGGTGCGTTTGTCGGTTTTGATGTTGTGGTGGTGCTGGCACAGTGAAATGAGGTTGGCTGGGGTTGTGGGCCCGCCGTCGTTGTATTCGATGACGTGGTCCATTTGGCATATGGTTGCGGGTTCCTCGCAGCCTGGGTAGCGGCAGTGTCCATCGCGGCCGGTTACGGCAGCGCGCATGGTTGGTGTGGTGGCATAGCCTGTGACCTCGTGGTTCGCGGGTGCATCCATGTCGTGGTGCTTGCTCGCCTTAGCGGCTAGGTTGTCGGCAGCGGTGCCAAACAGGGTGGCCACGCCAGCACCGGTATCCGTGGAGACGAACAGTGGGGCGTCGGCAACGTCGTTGGCACGGTAGCAATTTAGGGTCACGGAGGTGTGTGCTTTGCCCAAGAGCAGATCGATGGTGGCGTCGCGAAGCGAAAGTCCGGCTTGTTTCGCATGCTCACGGATGTGCGCATCGATTGTGACTGCAGTGGCGGCGTCAGTATCGAAGCGAATTTCATGCGTATCGGTATCGTTGCGCTCAAAATCGGGAATATCGTTAACATCGTAGGTTTTCCTGGGTGATTCCTTCTTCTTGTCTTTGCGCACCGAGGAATCAAGGGCATCAATTTCGCGAATGATCCGGTTTCTTATGACTCTTCTCGACGCCATCTGCTGGTTAGGTTTGGTAGGAGTGAGGAGCTCTACGAGCAGCTCATCGATGGCGGCAAACAGGCTGGCATTGACGGCACCTGCTTTATTCAGAGCACGATCAATGGTGATCCAATGTTCGAGATCTAATTGCCACATCGAGGTTGCTAGCTCGCGCAGCTGTGGAAGGTCTGACATGCGGTAAAACGCGCTGGCGATGTTACCGGCCTTGTGGCTGCCAACACCGCTGGCTGCAGTGATATACCGCAACATGAGGTCGTAATCATCGCTGGCAAGATCAGTGATTCGTTTCCACGCAAAATAAGCGTGACGACGCAGCTCCAGCATCGTCATGGCGTCTTTATCGTGTGGATTGCAGTGGGTGAAATATACCTCTGGGAACTCAGAAGAATGCTGGACGCCTTGCTGGCTTTTGCGGCGATGGTTGTTCTTTGCCATGACGTCCCTCCCCGAACGTGATTGCTAACTAGAATGATTTTAGTCTAGCGATGAAAAGACTAAAAAGCAATGGTGTTCGAATGAAGGTATGCCCCAAGAATTTGGGACACAGTGCTATGGAACTCTGGGAACCTTGGTTGTGGTGTGTGAATGTGCATGTAAAACTGCTGATAATGGCAGGGTTTTGGGGTTGTTTCTCGAGAATGCACGAGATCATGGCTGTTTTGTTGAACTAGAAGGAATGTTCGTATTTGTCGCATCGGTCTGCTAGTGTGCTGAATATGAAAGGTTATTTATGTTCGAATCGTTGCGGGCCGGTTTTTGGCAGGCGTTTGGCTAAAAATCCGTCGGCGTGAGGAGGGATAAAACACATATGGGGCGCACCACAAATGCCCTGATTTTGAAAACCAAACCGACTGAGTGCGAGACAATGGAAGTGCGGGCATAACTGTAAACAACTAAACAGAGTTACAAGCAGTCAAAAGCTACAGGCAGCCACAGACAACTACAAGCAGCTACAAGAAAATGAAAGGGAGCATGGGCATGGTTATTGTTCACATTGCTATCGTGCTCGGCGCCATCTTCCTCGGCGCACGAATTGGTTCCATCGGCATCGGTATGGCCGGCGGTTTAGGCGTCGTTCTGCTGGGCCTTTCTGGAATTCCCGTAACCCGGGAAGATATTCCTTTCGACGTCATCGCCATCATCATGACGGTCATCGCGGCGATCGCAGCGATGCAACGCGCTGGCGGCATGGACTACCTCGTGCACATTGCCGAGCGTTTCCTGCGCAAACACCCCAAGCGCATTACCTTCTACGCACCCATCGTTACCTGGCTGATGACGGTCCTCGCAGGTACTGGGCACACGGCTTTTTCGACGCTTCCGGTCATCGTGGAAGTTGCAAAAGAAGGCAAAGTGCGCCCATCACGCCCCCTGTCGGTAGCCGTTGTTGCCTCGCAAATGGCTATCTGTGCCTCACCGATCTCCGCCGCCGTCGTGTTGTTGGCTGGCCTGCTGGAACCTATGGGCGTTGGCTACCTGCAGGTGCTCGCGGTTGTTGTCCCGGCGACCTTCGTTTCAATCTTCCCGGCCGCCTGGTTAGCCAATAAATTCGGCAAAGAACTTGTCGACGACCCCGTCTACCTGGAGCGCAAAGCACAAGGCTTGGTGGCAGAACCACTCGGGGCAAAAAACTACCAGCCGCAAGCTGGTGCCAAAGCCTCTGTTTTGATTTTCCTCGCCGCTATCGTCATCGTCATGGCCTGGGCAACCATCACCTCCGATCAGGTCGGCCTCATCGCCGAGCCAACCTTGCCGCGAAATGAAGCCATCATGACGGTCATGCTGACGGCGGCGACGATCATCGTCATGCTCACCAAAGTCCCCGCTGGCGACGTTCTCAATACCCCGGTTTTCAAATCAGGCATGTCTGCCTGCGTGTGCGTATTGGGTGTGGCTTGGCTCGGAACTACGCTGATCAACCACTACCTCGATGACATTCAAAACCTCGCCGGTGGTGTTCTGGAATCTTCGCCATGGTTGCTTGCGGTGGTCCTCTTCTTCGGCGCGGCACTGTTGTACTCGCAAGCAGCGACGACCAAAGCGCTCATGCCAGCGGCCCTCGCCCTGGGCGTCAACCCGGTCACGGCCGTCGCAGCCTTCCCGGCAGTATCCGCACTCTTTATCTTGCCGACGTACCCAACGCTGCTGGCGGCCGTCGAAATGGACGACACCGGCACCACGCGCATTGGCAAAGCAGTGTTCAACCACCCATTCCTGATCCCGGGCGTGGTCAGCATCGCCAGCTCTGTGCTGCTGGGCTACCTCTTTGGTTCTGTGATTCTCTAATACTCGGTGACCGCTGCTAGCTCATCATGCCTAGCAGCATGAGCCAGGCGGTGCCGACAACGCCAAAGATGACGATGTTGATCACCGAAGCGATAAATGAGACACGGAACCACTCGGCGGTTTTCACGAAGCCGGAACCGTAAATCAGACCAGCTGGGCCGGAAGCATAGTGTGTCAACGCGCCAATCAAGTTGCTGGCAAAACCCAGCATGAGCGCAGCAAACAGTGGCGGTGCACCCGCAGCAACAGCCGCACCCAAAAATACGGAATACAGTGCAATGATCTGGGCGGTATTCGAAGCAAACAGGTAATGCACGTAAAAATACACCAGCGCCAAGATCGCAAAGGCCACAATCCAGTGCATTCCGCCGATCACACCAGCGACATCTGCACCAATCCAGTCGACGACCCCCAACTCGTTGAGCTGGCTAGCCATGCCCACCAGCACGGAGAAGAAAATTAACGTCGACCAGGCGCCATTATTCGCAGCCATCGTCTTCCAGGTCAACACCTTCGTCACCAACAAAATAGCGATACCCAAAAACGCCGCCGAGGTAGCTGAAACACCTAACTGTGAACCAAACATCCACAGCCCCAGCAACAGCGCGAACGTCGCCAGCATGATCCACTCGGCGGTGGTCATCGGTCCCAGGTCGCGCAGTTCAGCACGGGCGTGGCCCGGCGCATTCGGGGTCTTCTTCAACGTCGGCGGGTACACCTTCGACATGGCCCACGGCATCACGGCCAAAGCCACCAGGCCCGGAACCACACCAGCCAATGCCCATGTGCCCCAGCTGATGTCAACGCCCTGGTCAGCAGCCAAATTCACCGCCACCGGGTTACCCGCCATAGCGGTAATAAACATTGCGGAAGTGATCGTGTTGACCTGCAGCGCAGTCAACGACAGATAGGAACCCAGTCGCTTGCGGGATTCATCAGTATCCGGGCGGGAATCATTTACGTGCGCCAGCGATTTAATGATCGGGTAGACAACACCACCGGCACGCGCGGTATTCGACGGCGTCGCCGGAGCCAACACCAAATCCGTCAAGGCCATGCCATAAGACAGCCCGAGCGAACTCCGCCCCAACGCCGACACAAACAACAACGCGATGCGCCGACCAAAACCGGTGATCAAGAAACCATCAGCAATGAAAAACGCGGCGACGATCAGCCAAATCGTGGAGTTGCCGAAGCCTTGCAGCGCCTCTTCCTTGGCATCCATCGTGCCGGTAATCATGGCCACAGCCAGGCCAATCAACGCAACAGAAGCCGTCGGCAAGGGTTGTAAAATCAAGCCCAAAATCGTGCCGACAAAAATCCCCGCCATATGCATGCCGCGCGGGTCGACGCCCTCGGGTGCGGGCAGGAAATAGATGATGGCGGTTACGGCGACGATGATCGCGACGTGGATGGCGGTTTTCGCGGACCGTTTGGATGCTTGTTCCTGGTCAGAACGCTGTGCGCTTGCCGACATTTCAGCCCTCCGGGTGTCGCGGGTTTAGCAGATCCGAGCCCTCCGGTGCATGTGCGGGATCGGCGCCGGCCTCCAGCTGCCTATTCTGCTCGTCGACGAAGATCACGTGAGAACGGTAGTCGCGTAGTTCCTCGTCGCTGTACTGCGCATACGCGATGATGATCACCAGATCACCTGGGTTGATCAGCCGCGCGGCCGCACCGTTGATGCCGATGACGCCGGTGCCCCGGTCGCCGGTGATCGCGTAGGTGGTCAGGCGGTTGCCGTTGTTGATGTCGACGATGTCGATCTGCTCGCCTTCGAGAATATCCGCGGCCTCCATCAGCGCGGCGTCGATGGTGCAGGAACCGACATAATGAAGGTCAGCCTGGGTGACCGTGGCTCGGTGGATCTTGGATTTCAGCATGGTACGCAACACGGCACATACCTTAGTCGTCGTGGTGGTGTGGTGATAAATGGTCGGATAAAGGCGTGATAAACGGCGTGCTAATGGGGTGATGAATGGTCGGGTAGAAAAGCGATAAATAGACTAGTAGGAATAAAACCCGCAGCTCACGCTACGCTTCCCTGCGCGCACCCGGACCCGGAAGAGCCACCGCAAACTCGGGTTCGGCAAAACCGGCCTCGGCAAAAGCCCGCGCGATGGCCTCCGCGGCCAGCTCCACGTTCTCAGAAGGCAACAAAGCAATCGACGAACCACCAAAGCCGCCGCCGGTCATGCGCGCCCCCAGCGCACCATGTTGCATCGCGACGTCTACCGAAACATCCAACTGCGCCACGCTGACCTCATAGTCATCGCGCAGCGACGCGTGACTGGCCTGCATAGATTCGCCGAAGCCTGCCAGATCACCAGCCCGTAGTTGCTCGATTGCAGTGGCAGTACGGGCAATCTCACTGACGATATGCCGCACCCGCTTGCCGACGACCTCCTGCCAGGCAGCAGCATCGACATCTTCGGGGGTGTTGGCCTCCGCCCAGCGCGCAGATGCGGCCTCGGCATTGTCGGCATACCGCAGGCTCGGCACCTGCAAGTCAGCGGTGACGCCATCGACGACGGCACGACGTGAGGCGTACTGGCCGTCGGCAAGTGAATGCGGTGCGTTTGTATTAGTGATCAGCACGGCCAAGCCACGGTCGGCGATCTGGAACGGCACCTGGTGGGTGGAATCGGTGGCGAAATCAATCGCAAGCGCGTGGCCTGGCTCGGCGAATAACGCAATGCGCTGATCCAAACCACCAGTGGAAGCACCGACGACCTCGTTTTCCGCGCGGATGGCAGCGTGCATCAAGGCGGTGCGATCAGTGCTGGTTTTGCTTAGGCCCGCCGCCGGATCCGCAGCCAGGTCTGCTGCCAGATCCGCCGCCGCCAACGCTACCGAACACTCCAGCGCTGCGGAACTCGACAATCCGGCGCCTACCGGCACGTCCGAGACAATCGCGATATCCAGGCCCGGAACCTCGAGGCCCGCGGCCCAGACCGTGCCGACGACATAACCCGCCCAATTATCCGGATAACCGGGGCAAACCTGGTCTATGGCAATTTCTTCGTGCATGGTTTCTGCCTGCGTGTTTTCCGCACCAAACTGTGAGACCACGCGGTAGACGCCGTCGTGGTTCAGCGCTGCCGCCACATAAGTGCGCTGCGACAAGGCGAACGGCAAGCAGATACCGCCGGCGTAGTCGACGTGCTCACCGATCAGGTTCACCCGCCCCGGAGCCGACCACACACCAGCGGGCTCTGTAAAGTGCTCGCGAAACAGCGCGGTGACATCGGCGATTGCCTGCTCGTTGCTGCGGGTGGAAAACCAATTAACCATCGTGTTGGGTCACCTCTTTTTCTGTGAGCTGGTTTTCTGTGCCTTCTTTTTCTGCAACTTCTCGGAATCGTGCGGCGATGCGCTCCGGGGTGGTATCGGAAATCCAGGCACCCTGGCCGGACTCACTACCAGCCAAGAACTTCATACGGCCCGGCGAACGCATCAGCGAAAACAGCTGCAGGTGCAACCGACCATCCTCCGGTGCATTGACTGGGGCCTGGTTCCACGACGCAATATACGGGGTGCGTTCGACGCCGTCGAAAAAGCGGTCCATGCGCCCGAGAATATCCAGGTACATCTGGGTCAGCTCGTGTTTTTCGGCATCGTGCAGTTCCGCAAAATTCGGCACCGCGCGGTGCGGGACCAGCATGATCTCGACGGGCCACTTTGCCGCGGCGGGCACGAAAGCGGTGAAATACTCGCCCTGGACGACGACGCGCTGGCCGTCGGCATGCTCGCATTCCAGGATGTGATCGAACAGATCTGGGCCGGTTTCAGCGCCACCAGCGCCAGCGCCAGACCCGCGTTGTGCTTCCCGAAATTTCTGCGTGCGGGCAGCGATCTGCGCGGCGCGCTCCGGAACGAACGGATAAGCATAAATCTGGCCGTGCGGGTGCTGCAGGGTGACACCGATTTCCTCGCCCCGGTTTTCAAACGGGTAGACGTACTCGATACCAGGCAGCGCGGAAAGTTCTTTGGTTCGGTGCGCCCAGGCCTCGACGATGGTGCGGGCCCGGGTATACGGCAGGTCCCGGAAAGAAACCTGCGAATCCGGGGTAAAACACACCACTTCGCAGCGCCCATGGCCTGGTTTGCTGGGCACGAAAGCAGGCTTGGCCGTGCCTGTTGCAGGGCTAGAGCCAGCATCTAAACCAGCACCCAAGCCAGCCTGCGATTCCGCCTGTGCCAGCGACGGGAATCGGTTTTGAAAAACCACGACGTCGTAGTCGTCGGCAGGAATCTCGGTGGGCAGCTGACCAGGGCGCGTCGGTGCCAGCGGGTTTTCATTCGCCGGCGGCAAAAAAGTGCGGTTCATCCGGTGCGCGGCATAGGTATACCAGGCACCGGTCAGTGGATCCTGGCGCAGCTCCGAAGCGCTGGTGGCGGTGGGCAACTCGCGTTCGTCGACAAGCTTGCGGGTGCGCTCGCCGGAGACGAACTCTGGCGTGTCATCGAAGTAGAGCAGCTCGCGGCCGTCGGCAAGCTGGGTGCGGGTAATGCGCATCGGATGCTGCATGGAAAACTCCAGACTTAACGGGTGGTGGAATCGCCGGATTGTGGCTCAGCTGCAGCGCTAGCCTCAGCGTTGTTGCTAGCCTCAGCGCCAGCCTCAGTCTCGTCGATTTTGATCGGGTTGGCCTTCGTCCACCAGAAGAACACACCGGCGGCGACCAGCATCGCCACGCCGGTCCACAGGTTATATGAGGAATCCTTCGCTGCACCCGTCGCGGCATCCACGCCCGGGTCCAGGAAGAAGAAGCTCAGCAGCAAGATCAGGCCGTACAGGCCCAGCAGTGCGCCGATGACGTTACGGATGTCGAATGCGCCGGCGGTGTGGGAGCGCTGCGATCCTTGTGTACTCATGATTATGCGTGCTCCTTGCTAGATGAAGATGATGTTGAGGATAACGACCAACACCAGGCACAGCACACCCAACGGGACAGTGCGGCGGTACCACGGTAGGCCATCTTCGGTGGAATCTGTGAGGTTTTCCTTCGGGGTGACGGACTTGACGAAGCCCACCAGCTCCTCGTCCGGCTTTGGCTTGGTGACCAGGGACACGACGATGGAAACCAGGATGTCCACGACGAAGGCCAGCGATGCTGCGACAAACGCGGTGCCTTGGCCCGGCAGGTTGAACAGGCCAGCTTCGACAGCAGAGAAGGTAGCAATCGCCCAATAAACAATCGCAGAACCAGTACCGGCAACCAGACCAGCCCAACCAGCGGTCGGGGTCATGCGCTTCCAGAACATACCCAAAATGAAGGTGGCGAACAGCGGCGCGTTGAAGAAGCCGAACAAGGTTTGCAGGTAGTCCATGACGTTGCCGAAGTTCGACGCCAGCAGCGCGGTGAACACGGCGATGACGGTGGCGCCGATCGTCGCCAAGCGGCCGACGCGGGTGTAGTAGTCGTCTTCCCGGTCTTTGACCATGTAGGTTTGCCACAGGTCATAGGAGAACACGGTGTTGAATGCGGAAATATTCGCGGCCATACCAGCCATGAATGCAGCCAGCAGACCAGCCAAAGCGATACCCAGCAGGCCGTTTGGCAGAAGATCGCGCATCAGGTACAGCATGGCGTCGTTCGGTTCTGCAGAACCATCCATCAGTGGGGTGACGGTGGCGCCGGCGATCATGCCAGGGATGACGACGATGAACGGCACGAACATCTTCGGGAACGCACCAATGATCGGGGTTTTGCGTGCCGACGACAGCGAATCCGCTGCCATGGAGCGCTGCACCTCAACGAAGTTGGTGGTCCAGTAACCGAACGAAAGCACGAAGCCGAGGCCGAAGACCAGGCCAACCGCGGAAATGATTGGGTGGTCGAAACCAGAAATTTCCGTACCGGGCCAAGCGCTGAAGTGGCTTGGATCAGCTACTTTTTCCTTCAGGCCAGACCAGCCGCCGACGCTGTGCAGGCCAATCAAGGTTAGTGGTAGCAGGGCAGCGATGATGACGAAGAACTGCAGCACCTCGTTGTAGATGGCAGCCGACAGGCCGCCCAAGGTGATGTAGGAGAGCACGATGACGGCGGCGATCACCAGCGTGACCCACAGCGGCCAACCCAGCAGCGAGTTGACGACCTTAGCCAGCAGCAACAGGTTAATACCGGCGATCAGCAGCTGCGCCAAGGCAAATGACAAGGCGTTGACCAGGTGCGCACCATTACCGAAACGACGGCGCATGAACTCGGGAACCGAACGAACCTTGGAGCCGTAGTAGAACGGCATCATCACGATACCCAGGAATACCATTGCTGGGATTGCGCCGATCCAGAAGTAGTGCATCGTCTCGAAGCCGTACTGCACACCGTTTGCGGACATACCGACGATTTCGACAGCACCCAGGTTGGCGGAAATAAACGCTAGGCCCGTCACCCAGGCTGGTAGAGAGCGTCCGGACAAGAAGAAGTCGATGGAACTCGACACCTTTGACTTCGCTGCCCAGCCGATGCCCAGCACGAACAAGAAATAAATCGCCACCAGGGTGTAGTCCACCCAGGATGCATTCAAAAGCAGGGCGTCTTCCTGCATAACGGGAACCTCCCGGAAAATAGGCCTTCCCCAAAGCCGAGGAAGACCTGCATTGCTGGCCCGCTCGGTCCCTGTGCGAAGGAAAATGGATGTGCACCCAGCAGCGAAAACTACCCAAGTTAGGTAACCATCACATGAAAGATGCTTTGCGGCGCATTCATCATAACCCTAAAGGGTTGGTTTAGGGTGAGGTGGGGTCGAAATGGCTGAAATTCCGAAACGGAACCTCATGCTGCTTGCCGACGCCAACTGCAGCAAACTTTCGCCACTGCGCAGTGCATTTGGCGGGCACGTCATCGGCTCCACGGCGACAGCCCTGCCGATGCTCGGGGCAGATTCCGGTGAAGTGTAGACCTGACACCAACTGAAATGCTCATCCGCCCACAGTATGGCGCCGTGGCCGTCGGCATTGCGCAGTTCGACTTTGTGCGCAGCGTGGCCGTCGTCGTTCTGGGGTGCTTCCAGGCGAAAACAATGGTCCAATTCTATTCCCGCCATGTGTTGCTGCTTGTCGACGATTTCCGTGGCCGGGATTTCCGGCCCCGCCGGAAGCAAGCGGTCTGGGTCGAGCGGCAGATTCGTGGCTGCTGACATAGATAAGGTGCACTCATCCAGCGGTGCACCCAGCGCGCTGAGGTACGGGTGCCAGCCCAGGCCGAAGGGGCTGGACTCGGTGCCGGGGTGGGCAGATTCGGTGCCGGTATTGGTGACAGTGAGTTCTGCGGACAGGCCATCGCCGGCAAGCGCCCAGGTGATGGAATAGTGCAGCGGCCAGGCCCATTCGGTGCGCGCCGGGCCCTGCCACTGCAAAGTGACGCAACCGGGCGAGCGGTCGGTGATTTCCCACGCAGCTTCGGCGGCAAAGCCATGCAAAGCGTTGTTGCGGTCGGCCTCGTTGCAGGCTAGACGGTGGATGCTGCCGTGGTGGGAAAAGATGCCGTCGCCGGTACGGTTGGGCCACGGTGCGAGGAGTGCTCCGGCGGTCATCGGACGGGTGCGCGTATAGCCCGCTACCAGGGGTTTTCCGTCGTAAAGCAAGGTTGCCAGGCCAGCACCATGCGGGTCGATCGTGGCGGTGTAGGTGCCAGCGGAGATCTGTACTGCAGCGTGAGAGGTCATGCCCAGCAGTTTAAGTCGTGTGGTGGAAAGCCTCCGCGGTGGTGCGTCTCATGCCTATTTTGCTGGGAAGTTTCAACCGGTTGACTTGAAAAGATCATCAACCCGAAACTTTAAAAATTGCTTGGGAACTTTTCCCACTCGGGGTGCGACTACTTTGTGTAGTTCGCGGCTGCAGACGAGAACTTCACTTAACAAGTTTTAGTCCCCGAACCCGAAGGCTTTTGTCCATGACTCTACGCCAAGATCGCCCAGCGCAAGCATCTACCACGATGCCTGCTGGCGCCGTCGACGAGACCTCTGCGCGCAATAAACGTGGCGTACGCAAACCCAATGCACTGGTTGCGCTGCTCCGACGCCTGCATTTCTATGCTGGCATGTTCATCGGACCGTTCCTGCTCATCGCCGCCATCAGTGGTGCACTGTATGCAGTCGCACCCACCGCAGAAAAGCTGGTGTACCAGGACGTACTGACCGTCACCCCGCCACCCGGAGCAGAAGGCGTTACCAACACCATCTCGTTGGAAAAGCAAGTAAATAACGCCCACGAAGCCTTCCCGGATTTGGATATTGCCCAGGTGTGGCCGTCCTCGGAACCTGGTGAGACCACCCGCGTGCTGCTTATCGACGAAACCATTGACGAGGCAGAACTGCGCAGTGTGTTCGTCAACCCGTACACCGGAGCCGTCGTTGGTGACGAGCCATCTTATTCCGGTCTGGGCGAGTTGCCTCTGCGCCGGTGGATTTCACACCTGCATGAGAGCATGCACCTGGGGCCAGTAGGCGAGCTGTATTCGGAGCTGGCTGCCAGCTGGTTGTGGTTTTTCGCCTTGGGTGGCCTGGTGTTGTGGGCTTCCCGCAATAAAAAGGTGCAGCAGCTATTCGGGTTCGGTAACGCGCGTACCGGCAAAGAAGTGAAAAATGGTGGCGTCAAGGATGCCAAGGACACCAAAAACAAAGGCACCGGACGTCGGCGCCTGGTCAACCTGCACGGCGTGACGGGAACCTGGATGCTCATCGGCATGCTGGCGCTGTCGGTCACCGGAATTACGTGGTCCACTTACGCTGGCGGAAACGTAAACCGCACCGTGGAAGCGTTGCAGTGGCGGGCGGATCCGATCACCACGGAACTCAGCGGTGAATCAGCAGAAGCCGCAGACCCGCACGCAGAACACGCTGGCCACGGCGGTGGCGGTGGCGCGGAAGCAGAGGCAGAAGCTCGCGCCTGGACCCCGGAGGAAATTGCCGAACAGGCCGATCAGGTCTTGGCGACGGCTCGTGAAGAGGGCCTGACTGGTTCATTGCGCATGTACCCAGGCGAAAGCGTTGAGCACGGCTGGCAGGCCAGCGAGCGCTGGACCGAATGGCGCACCACCTCGGATGCCATTTCCGTCGATGGTGAGACCGGCGAAGTCATCGACCGCCTGCCATTTTCCGAGCTGCCACTGTTTTCCAAGCTGACTTCTTGGGGCATTTACCTGCACATGGGCATCATGTTCGGCCTGCCACTGCAGATCCTGCTGTTGGTCACCGCGCTGGCCATCGCGGGCCTGGTGGTGCTGGGCTACATGATCTGGTGGAAGCGCCGCCCAACCCCGGGCGCGACCGCAGGCATCCCGGGGCCACGCACGAAGCTGAGCACCAAGCAGTGGACCATCGTCGCAGTATTCCTGGTTGCCGTGGGCGGTTTCTTGCCGCTATTCGGAATTAGCTTGGCAGCGATGCTGCTTGCCGACGTCTTGCTGAGCAAGCGCGCCGGGCACACTGGGCACGCCGGGCACGAAACCAGGCGTGCACCTGTCGACGGCGCACGTGCTTAATTAGCATCAGTTTTCATTACTCCCAGGAGCTAGGCGCCTCGACGTGGTCGCGGCGTTCTTCTCCTTCGGCGTACAACGGCATGTCCTGACCGGCACGGTAGAACGGCGCGTTGTTTGCTGGCAGTGGGTTCTTGCCCTTGATCAGGTCTGCTGCCTTCTCCGCGACCATCATCGTCGGCGCGTAAATATTGCCGTTGGTGATTGATGGGAAGACCGAAGCGTCGACGACGTACAAGCCTTCGGTGCCCCACACCTGCATGGTGTCTGGGTCCACCACTGCCATTGGGTCGTCCTCAGCGCCCATCTTTGCAGTACAGGAAGGGTGCAAAGCGGTCTCGCCGTCGTTGCGGACCCACTCCAGGATCTCCTCGTCGGTTTGCACAGCCGGGCCAGGGGAGAATTCGCGGGTGCCGTGCTCGGCCATCGCGTCGGTGGCCATCAGCTCACGTGCCTTGTGCACAGCCTCGACCCATTCGCGGCGGTCTTGCTCGGTACGCAGGTAGTTGAACAGCATCTTCGGCTTGACGTGTGGGTCTGCCGATTGGATGCGCACCCAGCCCTTGGTATCGGAGAACATTGGGCCGACGTGCCACTGGAAACCATGCTTGACCTTGGCCGGGGTGCCGTCGTAACGCACTGCCATAGGCAGGAAGTGGAACATCAGGTTCGGGTATTCTTCGTCGTCGTTGGAGCGCACGAAGCCACCGGCCTCAAAGTGGGAAGTTGCCACAGGGCCCTTGTGGGTCAGCAACCACTGCAGGCCCATGAAAGGCCAGCGCCACTTGCGCAGGTAAGGCTGCGAGGAATGCGGCGTATCTACCTCATACTGGATATAGACTTCCAGGTGATCCTGCAGGTTTTCACCCACGCCTGGCAGTTCCTTGACGACGTCAATGCCGTGCTCTTCCAGCAATTCGCGTGGGCCCACGCCGGAAAGCTGCAGCAGCTGTGGCGTGTTGATAGCGCCGGAAGCCAGGATGACCTTGTCCGCGTAGATGCGGCGGGTAGCACCCTGCCATTCGTATTCCACGCCCTTGGCGGTGGTGCCGTCGAAAATCACGCGACGGGTGAAAGCCTGGGTGCGTACTTCCAGATTTTCCCGCTGCAAGATTGGGTGCAGGTAGGCGCGTGCCGACGAATGGCGGCGGCCTTTTTTAATATTGCGGTCGAAAGGCGCGAAGCCTTCCTGCCGGTAGCCATTGACGTCGTTGGTCAGCTCGTAGCCGGATTCCTGCACGGATTTGAACAGTGCCTGGAACAGCGGGCTGGTGGCCGGGCCGCGGGACAGGTACAGCGGGCCGTTGTGGCCACGGCGCGGATCGTTGGCGTCGGCGCCTTTCGCGGTTTCCATTTTGTTGAAATAAGGCAGGCAGTGTGCGTAGTCCCAGTGCTCTAGACCTGGGTTTTCTGCCCACTTTTCATAATCCAGCGGGTTGCCGCGCTGGAAAATCATGCCGTTGATGGAACCGGAACCACCCAAGACTTTGCCGCGGGCGTGGGGTACGCGGCGGCCATTCATCTCTGGCTCTGGCTCGGTTTCGTAGAGCCAGTCGTAGTCTTTATCGCCGATGGGGAAGGAGAAGCCCGAAGGCATGTGGATGAAAAGGTCCCAGATGCTGTCTGGGCGTCCGGCTTCCAGGACGACGACGCGGGTATCAGGGTCTTCGGTCAAGCGGTTAGCAACCACCGATCCTGCAGATCCACCGCCGACGACTACGACATCGCTGACCTCGTCGGTAACTGGCGCCGAGTTTTTCGACGCTTTTTTGGCCGAGGTCGCGGCATTCATGGAATTAAACAGTCGCGAAAAAATGCTCACGCTGTGTCCTTTCTACTGCTAGAGCCCACGGCGGTAGCCGTGTGCGGAACAATATTCCAGCCTAGCGGTGAAAAATAGCCCTAGCCAATGACTGTGTGATGGTATACAGTCAAAAAGCTTGAAAACTGAGAATTGGTTCAAAGTGGAATCAAAAAATCCGCACAACGCATCCGCAAAACGCAGCGACATATGCGTAACAGTAAAATAAGGAGATGGTGGTGGCTGAACAAGCTGAGCCGCAATCGACAAATACTAGAGCTTCGCGGTTTATCCCGCGGGCGCTGGTGGGAACCTTCCGTGTAGAAACCGGCTATGATCACGGCGATGACGTCCCAGTGGCGAAGCCGAACTGGATGGTGTTTGGTTTTTCCAGTGCGATCATCCTGGCAATCGCGCTCTACACCTTCATTGCTACGGAATCTGCGGAAAACAACCTGAACGCGATCACCAGCTGGATCGCCGGTAATTTTGGTTGGTTTTATATTTTGACTGCCACCGCGGTGGTCATCTTCGTGTTGGTTGTAGCATTTTCTCGCACCGGCAGTATCCGGCTGGGGCCGGACCACTCCCGTCCGAAGTACAGCCTGTACACCTGGGCATCGATGTTGTTCGCTGCTGGTATCGGCGTCGACCTGATGTTCTTCGGTGTCGCTGAGCCTCTCACGCAATACTTTGAGCCACCAACAACGGACCCAGAAACCTACGCCGCGGCAAAAGAAGCCGTGGCCTGGGCTATGTTCCACTACGGAATCGTCGGTTGGGCTATGTACGCGTTGATGGGCATGGCTTTTGGTTACTTCGCCTACCGCTTGAACATGCCGTTGGCGATCCGCTCGGCGCTGTATCCCATCATCGGTAAGCGTATTCACGGTGCTGCTGGGCATTCCGTGGAAGTTGCCGCGATGCTGGGAACCGTTTTCGGTATCGCGGCGTCGCTGGGTATCGGTGTGGTTCAGCTCAGCTACGGTTTGCACATTATCTTCGGCTTTGAGGTGACCATGGGCTTGCAGGCTACCTTGGTTGCCGTCGGCGTGATCGTGGCGACGATTTCCGCTATTTCCGGCGTCGACAAGGGTATTCGCCGTCTTTCGGAGCTCAACGTGGCCGTCGCCATTTTCTTGGGCTTGTACGTGCTTATCGCCGGTAAGACCGCCTGGTTGCTGAACTCGCTGATCGATAACGTCGGCACGATGCTGGCGAGTTTCCCGGCTTGGGTGATGGACACCTACGCCTACGCGGATGATCAGGAAGCCGTCAGCGCGTGGATGGAAGCCTGGACGCTGTTCTTCTGGGCCTGGTGGATTGCTTGGGCGACCTTCGTCGGCCTGTTCCTGGCACGCATTTCCCGCGGCCGCACCCTGCGCCAATTCGTCATCGGTACCTTGATGTTCCCATTCCTATTCATCGTGCTGTGGATGTCGTTTTTTGGTAACTCCGCACTGGATTTGGTCATGGGTGGCAATAATGAAGAATTTGCCGAAACCGCCATGGCACAGCCGGAGTCCGGTTTTTATGAACTGCTGGGCACCTACCCGGGTGCATCGGCCCTGATTTTGCTGGCTACCTTGTGTGGTCTGTTGTTGTACATCACCTCGGCGGACTCCGGTGCGCTGGTGATGGCGAACTTCACCTCGCACATCATTGACCATCGTCAGGATGGCGCGCCGTGGTTGCGCGTGTTCTGGTCGCTGACCGTCGGCGTATTGACGCTGGGCATGCTGGGGATTGGTGGTGTGGCCGCGGTGCAGGCTGCCACGGTGATCATGGGCTTGCCGTTCGCTTTCGTGATGTGGATGGTGATGTTCTCGCTGTGGAAGTCCCTGCGGCAAGAGAACATCCAACGTGATTCCCGTGCAGTGGCGCTGCACTCCGCGATCGCCGGTCGTGTTGCCGGTGCCCGGTGGAAATCCCGGATTGGTCGTGCCAACCGCTGGCCAAACGGCGAGGAAATTACCGCGTACTTCGAGAACACCGCCACTCCTGCGCTGGAGAAACTCTGCACCGAGTTGCGCAACGAAGGCCTGGATGCCCGTTTGCTCACCAGCTTGGTACCAGAGTGTCAGTTGCCGCAGCTGGACCTGGAAATTCAGCTGGGTGACGAGCGCGAGTTCCGTTATCAGTTGTACCCAATCCAGACTGAAAGCCCGGATTTCGTGGACGGAAATAGTGATTATTATCGCTTGGAGGTCTTCGATAACAACGGATCCATGGGCTTTGACGTCTATGGCTACGACGAAGATCAGCTGATCAATAACGTGCTTGACCTCTACGATCGCCACTTGGAGTACCTGCACATGCAGGCGCCGCTGCGTGGTTCTTCGGACCTGTCGGATAATTCGGATCCGGTTCGCAGCTGGAAGGAAGACTTCTCCGAATAAAGCCGGTGTTATTGACCCTGGCTAGTAACCGCGGTGCGATTAGCGCGTCAGCAGTACAGCTATAGCGAAGCCCCCAGATCACCTTGTAGGCAACAGTCCGCTGTGATTCCGGGGGTTTCTTGCTGTTCGGATGAAGCTATTGTGTGGCTTTTATTGTCCAAAAAGAAGTAACAGCAGCAGCTGTCAGGAAAGTTGGAACCAAAAGCCACAGTCCGCCGGTGGAGTCAACAAAAATCATCAACAGTATAGGGATGATCAATGCTGCCCATGCGGCAATGATGCACGACTGTGCCAGTTTTGAATAGCTCATGAGGACTCCTTAGCAAAAAGCAGCAGCTCCGGTGTTAGCAGTGTGTAAATTATCGCATTCATTAAATAACTTGCGACCCACATTCAGCTCAGTACAAGACTTCTCCGAATAAAGTATTGTAATGCGCATGAGTACAAAAAAGATTGCGCTGTCTTTAGCTGCTGCCGCAACGATGGCAGCAAGCATCATTACCGCTCCAGTCGCTCACGCCGTACAGGGCGGAACTCCAGTTTCCGATGACGATGCAAACGCGAAAAACGTCGTCATCGTCTCTGGATGCACCGGCACCGCCATCAGCCCACACTGGGTGCTGGCTGCACGGCATTGCTTCGGTGACGGCACCACCGCAAAGCTGGTACGCACCGGGATTGAAAAGACCGGCACGAAAGGCTCCGAAGAGGTCTATCATGCACCGAGTGGCGATATTTCCTTGGTGCGCATGTCCACGCACTCCTCATTTGATTTTGACAGCTACCCAGAGCTGGCCACTGAAGAACCGAAACCAGGCCAGGTAGGAACCTTCTACGGCTGGGATAACACCTCACACAAGCGCTTGCCGCATTCACAGGCTGAGGTGCAAGGTATGTACCAGGACGGTAGCTACGACAATGGCAAGATGTATCTTGTTCATCACAAAGACGGTGCGTACTCGCAGCCAGGTGATTCCGGTGGGCCGTTCTTCATCAACGGCAAGCTGTCCGGTGTGGCTTCCGCAATTTCCGGTGACGGCGTGCCACTGAATTTGGCCGATATCTCTGCCCAGTTGGACTGGATCAAACAGACCATGGCGAAAAACGGTGACGAGCCAAACCTGGGCAATGGCGCGGTTAATGGCATGGACAAAATTTTGCAGGAGAAGGGGCTGAAGAAGCCGGGGGCAGAAAAAGATAAAGAAAACGGGCAGCAAACTCAGGAGCAGGCAGCAAATCCAGAGCAACCACAGCCGCAACCTGCGCAGTCAGAGAAGCAGGAACCAAAACCTGCCCAACCAAAACCTGCCCAACCAAAACCTGGCAAGCAGCAGCCAGCGAAACCTGCACGGCCTAACCAGGGCAGCCCGCTGCTGTCGTCGTCCAGCCTGTAAATTTCTGTCCGGGAATTTCCTTTTGGGCCACATGGAGACTTTTCCAAATGAAGTAACATGTCCCGCATGAACATAAATAAGATTGCGCTATCCTTAGCTGCTGCCGTAACAATGGCAGCAAGCATCATTGCCGCCCCGTCCGCTCATGCCGTGCAGGGCGGCACTCCGGTCTCGGATGACGATGCACTGGCGAAAAACGTCGTCATCGTCGGCGGATGTACCGGAACTGCCATCAGCCCGCACTGGATTTTGGCAGCAAAACACTGCTTCGGCAATGGCACCACGGCGCACCTGTTGCACACTGGTGTTGAAAAGACCGGAGTGGATGGCACTGAAGAGGCCTACCACGCACCAACTGGCGATATTGCCTTGGTGCGTATGTCCACGCACTCCGCATTCACTTTCGATAGCTACCCAGAGTTGGCTACTGAAGCGCCAAAGCCAGGCCAGGTAGGAACCTTCTACGGCTGGGATAGCACCTCGCACAAGCGGCTGCCGCACTCCCAGGCAGAAGTGAAAAACCTATATCAAAACGGCAGCTATAACAACGGCAAAATGTACACCGTTCACCACAAAGACGGAGCGTATGCACAGCCTGGTGATTCCGGCGGACCATTGTTCATTGACGGTAAGCTATCCGGCGTAGCTTCCGCGATTTCTGGCAACGGAACGCCGATGAACTTGGCCGATATCTCAGCTGAGATCAACTGGATCAAGCAGACTATGGCGCGCAATGGAGATGAACCAAATCTAGGCAATGGAGCGGTCAACGGCATGGATAAACTGTTGCGGTTGAAAGGTTTCTTGCCACGGGCGTGAGCAAACTTGCACAGCGCGGGGCCACCTTTCGCAGTAAAATTGGGATATTCAGACACGAAAACCCAAGCGAAAGGTGTCATTTTGACCAACGCGAATAACCGCAGCACGCTGTTTGACCCCACCACCACGGACTTGCTTGCCGACGTCTACCGCGCCGGAAACGACGCCCCAGCCAGCTTGTTCATTGGTGGGCAGTGGCGCCAGGCGCAAGAAGGCGGCACTCGCACCATTAACTGCCCCGCTGATGGCACCACGGTGGGCATGGTCTCGGAAGCCACGGATGACGACACCATCGCGGCTATCAAGGTAGCCCGTGAAACTTTTGACTCCGGCGTGTGGTCGTCGGTGCCAGCCCGGGACCGTGGCCGTTTGGTCATCGGTATTGCAGATAAAATCCGGGAAAATAAGGAACTCTTCGCCGCCGCAGAATCCGCAGACACCGGTAAGCGCTTCGAAGATTCTCTGGTGGATATGGACGATATCGCCGCAGCCTTCGAACATTTCGGCACCTTGATCGGCCACCAGGCCGGCCGCGTGATCGACCCGGGCATGGATAATGTGCGCTCGCGCATTGATCACGAACCAGTCGGCGTCGTCGGCATGGTTACCCCATGGAACTACCCGCTGCTGCAGGTCGCCTATAAGGTCGCACCGGCCATCGCTGCTGGTAATACCTTCGTGCTCAAGCAGGCAGAACTGACCCCGCACACCGCAATGCTGTTGATGGCAGTCACCAAGGAACTCGGCTTGCCTGACGGTGTGGCTAACCTGATCACCGGTGCAGGCGCAAACTGCGGTAACCCATTGTCTACCCACCCAGACGTGGACATGGTCTCGTTCACCGGTGGCCTGCAAACCGGCAAGCTCATCGCCCGCAACGCGGCAGAAACCGTCAAGCGCGTGGCCCTGGAGCTGGGCGGCAAGAACCCGAACATCATCTTCGCGGATGCAGACTTCGACGTTGCCGTCGACAACGCGTTGAACGGCGCGTTCTTCCACTCCGGCCAGGTTTGCTCGGCGGGTTCGCGCATTCTGGTGGAGGAATCGCTGCACGATAAATTCGTCGAAGAATTTGCCAAGCGCGCCAACAACATCAAGTTGGGTGGCCCCACCGATGACAAGGCAGAAACCGGCCCGCTGATTTCCGCCGAGCACCGCGAAAAAGTCGCCGGTTATGTAGAAGAAGCCCGCGAGCACGGCGCGAAGATCCTCTCTGGCGGTCGCGTTGCCACCAGCGAGGACACCAACGGCCAGCACGGCACCGGGCAGTCGGATCTGGGCGCAGGTTTTTATTACTTGCCGACGGTCATCGACGGCGTCGACCGCAATGCCGACATGGATTTCGTTTATGACGAAGCCTTCGGCCCAGTCGTCACCATCGAGACTTTCCGCGATGAAGACGAAGCCCTGGAGATCGCCAACGACACCATCTACGGCCTGACCGGCGCAGTATTTACCACCGATGCCGGCAAAGCCGAGCGCATCGTGCGCGGGCTGCGACACTGCACCATCTGGATCAACGACTACCACCCATACCTGCCGCAGGCAGAGTGGGGCGGTTACAAGCAATCCGGTAACGGCCGCGAACTAGGTGAGGTCGGCTTGGCGGAATACCAGGAGCACAAGCACGTGTACCACAACCTGACGCCTACCGTGCACGGTCAGTTTGGCCAGCAGTAACTAGTGAGTCGGTTGCTTATTCGGTAACTGGCTGACCGCCGTATACAACTCATCGTGGGGTTTGGCCGCTTTGTAGGCGGCCACCCAGACGTAGATAAACGACGCATACAGTACGATTCCGGTGACGATCTTGCTGCCGATGAGCAGCACGAGGTCGTCGCCAAGAATATTCCAGCCAAAATGGCAGGCAAACGCCACGACAAACCAACCCAGCGCGTGCGTGAGCCGCCACCCCAGGCTCCGGTCAGCGGCAAACAATGCCCAACCGATGCCCCAACCGGCCAGACCGGTGAACGCGATATGTAAAAACGGGCCGAGGAACACTCGCGCACCCCAAATCTGCAGAACCCCCATGATGTCTGAGGATGGGTGGATCGGCGACATCACGATGCCGTAAAGCAGATTTTCAAAAGATTCAAAACCTAAGCCAACCAGCATGCCGATGACAAAACCATGCCACGGGCGGTTGAGCTGCTTAAACGCCAATAAAATAAAAACTACGCCGGTGGCTTTCGCGATTTCTTCTGGGTACGCCCCGCCCCAGGACGCTGCTGTTGTCGTGGCGCCGGTATGTGCGGCGAGATCAATAATCGACGGTGCGCTCACCGACACCAGCGCGTAGCTGGTGCCCGCACCCCACAGCACCGCCAACAACGCGGGTGCCCAGCCCTGGTATGGCCACAGGCGGGTCTTGCGAACCACTGCGATGAGAATACCCAAATACAACACAGTGAACACTGTGCTGATTACCGCTGGCACGGGGAGGGCGAGAGCATGCGTCAGCACCGGCAGAGCCATGAATGGCAAGCCCAGCAGGATGAACAAAAATAGCGAATAGCGGAATAATTTACTCATGATTATGCGACCCGCCTGACGGTGTGTGCTTGTGTGTTGCTGTGAGTTTGTGCGCTCGGATATGGTGCTGCGTTATGCACGGGTTGTGGTTCTGGGGCTCGCAGCGGATTGTCCGCCGCATCGCTGCCCGTTCCGGTATAGCTTTGTAGCAGCTCACGGACGATTTCTGGCAATTCCTCGCCGGAAATTTCCCGCCAGGAGCCGGTGACAATATCTAAGTTTTCGTTGATGCGCCCGCGGAACACGATGACCTGGGAAGCGCCGAGTTGGCTCGTCGACATGGCGATACCGTGGCCGTTGGGCTCGATAAGCAAACGCTGTTCGCCTGCGCGCAGAATATCGCCTTCGGGCAGGTCGGTGCCCGCCACAAAACGAAACATGCGGCGCAGCGTCAGGTCCGGATCACCGGCGTGCGGGGTAGTCAGCGATTCAATATGTAGACCAGGGCAGTTCCAGCCCTGCCCGGTTAGCGCCATGGCATCAACGGGGCATTCCCGGTCCGCTAGGCGTATCTCTGCACCGGCCACAGGGTCTTTCACCACCAGGGGAGTGGTGGCCTGCTGCGCCGACGGGGTGACCTTGTTGAGCACCACCGGAGCGAGCATGGCGGCGACGACCGCCAGGACAAGCACCACCCACAGCAACGTGGTGCGTTGCGGCTGGCTACGGTACAAGCGCAGTTGGGTGGGGCGCAGATTGGGCAGAGAAACTGGAGCGGGCATGCTAGCCAGCCTAGTAAACTAGGCAAACATGAATGACCTATATAGCTATGTCAACGGCCCGTGGTTGGAAAACCATGTGATCCCGGACGATCGCGCCGTGGATGGCACCTTTCACAAATTACGTGATCAGGCCGAAGAAGATGTTCGCGAGATCGTGAACGAGGACAACGGCCGCGCCGGTAACCTGTTTGCCTCTTTCATGGATACCGAAGGCGTCAATGCTGCTGGGTTGGAACCGCTTGCCGACGACTTCGCCAAGCTTTCTGTCGCTGATATTGGTGAGTTCGTAGAAAACCTGGGTGCACTGGAACGCGTCGGCGTCGGCAGCCCGCTGACATTCTGGGTAGAAAAGGATTCTGGCAGTGAAGATTCGGTGGCCTACCTGGTGCAATCCGGGCTTGGTCTCCCGGATGAGGCCTACTATCGCAGCGAAACCCATGCGGAAACCTTGGCTGCCTACCGCGAGCACGTCGCAAAGATGCTGGGCTTTGTGGATCCCGCGAAGCTGTTCGGGTTGGATGCCGACGTGGCCGCAGAGCGCATCGTGGCCCTGGAAACCGAAATCGCCTCTGGGCATTGGGATGTGGTTGCTAGCCGCGATGCCCTGAAAACCTACAACCCGACGGATTTCGACGAGCTGCCAGAGTTGATCCAGCGCTTGCTACGTGGTGGCAACTTGCCGGAGCACCGCCTGGTGAACATGATGCCGAGTTATGTGGAACATCTGGTTGGGCTGCTTACCGACGACCGGTTAGCGGACTGGCAGCTGTGGGCTACCTGGCACATTCTGCTCTCCCGCGCGGGCATTCTGCCGGAAGAAGTGACCGAGGCGAACTTCAATTTCTACGGCCGCCAGCTCACTGGTTCCACCGAGCAGCGCGATCGTTGGAAGCGTGCTGTCGGAATCGTGGAATCTGTGGTGGGGCAGGAGATCGGCAAACTCTTCGTCGACAAGCATTTCCCGGCCTCGTCTAAGGAAGACATGCTGGAGCTGGTGGATTATCTGATTCGCGCCTACCGCCAGCGCATCTCTGAGCTGGAGTGGATGACGCAAGCTACTCGTGAACGTGCGTTGGAGAAACTGGAACAGTTTAAGGCGAAAATCGGGTACCCGGATACCTGGCGGGACTATTCCGGCTTGGAGTTCTCCCCGAAAGGTGCCGATCTGGTGGCAAACGTGCGCGCCGGGGCTGCGTTTAGCCATGACTATGAGCTGGGCAAGGTTGGCAAACCGGCGCGTCGTGACGAGTGGGTAGCGAACCCGCAGACTGTCAACGCGTTTTATAACCCAGTGGTCAACGACATCACCTTCCCGGCCGCGATTTTGCGTGCGCCGTTTTATAACCCAGAGGCGGATGCCGCGGAGAACTTCGGTGCGATTGGTTCCGTCATCGGGCACGAGATTGGTCATGGTTTTGACGACCAGGGCTCGAATTACGACGGCCAGGGCAACCTGAACCAGTGGTGGTCGGATGAAGACCGCGCGGCTTTTGACGAGCTGACCGAGAAACTGGTGCAGCAATTCGACGGTTTGGTGCCATCAGTACTGCAGGCCACGGGAAGCGGTACAGATGGTTCTGCCGACAACGCTGAGAACACCGACAGCGTCGAGAAGCCGGGCGTGAACGGTGAGTTCACCTTGGGTGAAAACATTGGCGACCTGGGAGGATTGGGTATCGCCGTGGTGGCGTACCGGTTGTATCTGCAGGATCGCGGCATGAGCTACGACGACACCGCCGTGGAAGCCTTTGCGGTTGAAGGCGCGCAGCCTGAGCTTTATGAGCGGAAGTTCAACGGCCTACAGCGGTTGTTCCTGGCCTGGGGGCGGGTCTGGCGCACTGCGATTCGCCCAGAAATGGCGAAGCAGTACTTGGCCATTGACCCGCACTCACCAGCGGAATTCCGCTGTAACCAGATCGCAGCAAATATCGATGAATTCTACGAGGCCTTCGAAGAAATCGACACGGATTCGCCGATGTATTTGCCGCCGGAGCAGCGCGTCAGTATTTGGTAATTACTGCGCAAGTAGCTCGTAGCATGCAGCACGCAGCTGCCTGCGTTATTTCACCGTGAGGCTGGCGAGGACATACTCTTCGCCATTGTCGCGGTGCACGCCCAGCAAGCCATAGGTGTCTTTTTCATCTTGCTCGCTGGGCGTTAATTCTGTGCGGAAGTGCAGCTCAAAGTTTTTCACTTCACCGTCGACGTTGACGGTGCCTTCCGCGAAATCAACGGTGCCCTTGTCTAGGTGTACTGCGCTGATGTGGGCATCGGGGGATTTTCCGGTGCCGCGGATGGCGAAAATCGGGATGATGCCGTTGGAAAACGCCGCACCCCGCTGCCCAGTCATCATGGCGCGTACCCACTGTTCGACGGCGACGGAATCGCATAGTCCGTAGGCTAAGGAGCGTTGCCCCAGTACAGAATGTTGCATGGACACGATCGGGTTATCTGCCGCGCGTGGGTCCAGGTTGTCTGCGGCGCGGTAGCTGAGTGATAGTTGGCGGAGCTGCTCGGAATCGTCGGTGCCCACATAGACCTCGATGCCGACTTCCCCGGCCGGGTCCACCAGGCGGTAAAAGCCCTGCAAATCGTTGATATTGCCGTGTTGTGCGGCGATTTCTTCTTTGCCTGGTTGTAACTTCGCATTAAAAATTTCTGCGACTGCGGTCATCAGGGACTCCTTTCACATGGATCACTGTTGGGCCCCATAGTACCGAGCCAGGCCTGCCTGACGTCTGGATTAGAAGTTTGGACTAGACGGCTGGACTAGTCAGCTGGACTAGCCACGTAAACTACAACCCATGACGGAAAATAGTGCGATCAATAAAAACGTCAGCAAGCAGCGCCCGGAAGGTTTGAGTGCGGAAGAAGCACGCATGTACGACGATTTTCAGATCGGGGGCCACGAGCGCGAGATGCCGGAAAGCGAACGCTTGGAGCAGCTGGCGTCGTTTATTGATGCTCACTACGATAAACCCGCTGGTTGGGAGGCAGAGGCCGGGAAAAATGCCTCTGAGTATGCTGCATCTGCACAGGCCGACGCAGCCCAGTCGGGAACTGACCACCCCGGCAACCAGCTTGCCGACGCGCGCGCAGAAATCGAAAATTACCTGGCCCGCCTGCCGGACCGCATCACCCACGCTGCGATGATCATGCTGGGAAGCGCGGTGGATCATTCGTTGCCAGTTACGGCCTATGCCCAAGGAATCGAGACACGGGATGATGAGTTTGGCCGGTGGTACCTGCCAGAAAACCCACGTGGGGTGGCCGTCGCGGTGGTTGGTGGCTGGTGGTATGCCGGTGCTGCCCGCGAAATGTCGTGGGAGCCGGAGATCGCCGCATTGGCTGGTTATTCGCAGCGGGCAATTTTCAGCGTGCATTTTCCTTTGCTGCCGGAGGCTTCTGTTGCAGAAGCTAGTGCATTTGTACGCCGTGCGGTGGAGGCAGTGCGTGCTTCGGCGGAAACCACTGCAGAAAGTAACGAATTGCTCGCGTGGGGCAAGTGGGCTGGGGCTGATTTGTTGCTGGAGCACGCTGATCTGGTCGACGCCCTGGTGCTCACTTTCGGGAGTGCAGATTCTTCTGCGGTTGCGGGCGTCGGCAAGCGGGTGGTGCGGCAGCAACTTACCGCACACCGCCACGTTGCCACGCCTACCACGGCGCGTGCGGCAGTCCGGGAAATTGCGGAGTTGTGGGGAATTCGCTGATGCCAATTGAGCCAAACGAGCCGAATGCGCCAAATGAGCCAAGTGCTCCGCGGCTGCAGACCGATCTCAGCGTGATCATGTCGGTTTATCACAGGGACCAGCCCGATGCCTTGCGTGCGTGCCTGGATTCTTTACTGCACCAGACGCGCCCGGCGGAAGAAATCCTCGTTACCGTCGATGGCCCCGTTGGGCAGGAGCTGGACGCGGTGTTGGCGGAATATGCCGATCGCATCACGCTGTTTCGTTTGCCAGCAAACTGTGGGGCTGCCATCGCGCGCCAACGTAGCTTGGATGAGGTCACAACCATCTACACCGCAGTGATGGACGCCGATGATGTGTGCTTGCCGCACCGCTTCGAGTTCCAACTGGCCGCGCTTGCCGACGATAACCTGGACCTAGTAGGTGCGGCCATGTATGAATTCGACGGGGATGGTGACGGTGAGCCGGAAGAACTTATCGTGGCGCGTCGTCCGGGAACGCCCACCGAGGAAATTGCCAAGAAAGTAAAAACGGTGACGCCGTTCAACCATCCGACGGTCATCATGCGAACAGAACTCGCACGCGCAGTTGGTGGCTATCGTCCGGTGGCGCTGTTGGAAGACTACGACTTTCTTGCACGCATGCTGGCACACGGGGCAAAGGCTGCGAACTTAGTGGAACCTTTATTGTACTTTCGGGTGAACGATGCGATGTTTCAACGCCGCTTGCACAAAAAGGCGTTTGTTTCCGAATGGCGGCTGCAGCGTAACTTGGTCAGCTATGGTTTGATCTCGTGGCCCCGGGCCGTGTTTAATTTTTTCGCGCGTAATACTTTCCGGGTACTTCCGCCGCCGCTGCTGCGATTTGCGTATCGGGTGTTGTTCCGGTCAGAAGCCTGGGCAGGAAACAGCTAAAGGAGCAAATTCGTGCGTTGGATGACTGTAGCGATGGTGTTTGCTGCTGCCAGTGGATATGTGGTCATGGTGTTGGCCGCTGCCGTGTTAGGCACTGATGGGGCCGACCGTTGGTTGGTGTTTTGGTCGTCGTTCTTTGCGGTCGCGGCTGTGGCCAACGGCATGCTGCAAGAAACCACCCGGGCGGTGGGGGAGGCGCAAAACCAGGAAGAACAAAAAACACAAGAAGCTCAGGAACCGCAGGAAGGGCAGAAAGCGCAAGACGCACAACCAGTAGCCGCACCTGCCGCTACCACGGCTGCGCGCCCGAACAAACCAGCAAATCCACTGCGCACAGGCGGGATCACCGGTATTGGCCTGGGCGCATTAGCGGCGTTGACGGCCCTGTGGTGGGCGCCGTCGGTGGCGCCAGAACATTCGTGGTGGGCGGGCATCCTCATGGCCGTCGGCATCGCGAGTATCTTCGTGCAACAAACCGTCGCGGGCTTGTTATCAGGCACAAACCGGTGGAACCGCTACGCCGCCTTATTGGGGATGGATGCTGCGCTCCGCTTGGCGATCGCCGGGTTATTATCCCTGGATTATTTGACCGTGCAGATGATCCCACCAGCGGGCTACCAAATTGGCTTCATGATTGCGACGGTTTGCGGCGCGATCTCGTGGATTATCGTCATCGCCGCCTCCCGCGACCGGCGGAGCATCGTGCACGCCGAGGTCGATGTCACGGGTCGGCAGCTGTGGCGCAACAGCCTGGCTGCCATGGCCGCTACCGTCGCCACCGCGCTGATGGTCACTGGATTTCCGGCCCTCGTGGATCTCAGCCTGTCGATCTCACCGACGACCACCGCGGTACCTATCGCTGCCTTGCTGTATTGTGTGATGCTTACCCGCGCCCCACTTCTGGTACCACTGACAGCATTCCAATCCGCCGTCGTCATGTTCTTTTTGCGCCGCCGCGAACAACCACTCGGGGCTTTGCGTGCCCCGGTGGCAGGTCTGGTTGGGCTCGGTATTGTCGGGGCAGGTTTAGCCTGGGCAATTGGGCCGTGGTTGTTTGGCCTGTTTTTGGATGATGATTTCATTTTGCCCGGCTCAGTGCTCGCGGTATTGACAGCGGCATCGGTGGGAACTGCACTGTTGATGCTGACGGGTTCGGCGGTGCTCGCGCACCAGCGGCACCGCTCGTATACCCTCGGCTGGTGGGCAGCAGCGATTGCTTATATATTGCTGCTATTGGTGCCGTTGGATCTGGTGACCCGTTCCGCGTTGGCCCTCGCGGTTGGCCCCTTGGCTGGGGTGGCCTGGCATGTCGCCACACTCGCCCGGCTTCGTCCAAAATATGCGTCTGATTAGGATATAGTAACGCTTGATGAAATATTCCGATGTCTGGCTGGTGATCCCGTGCTTCAATGAAGCGACGGTGATCCGTGACGTAATCGCAAACGCGCGAAAGACCTTTCCAAATATCGTCGCGGTTGATGATGGCTCCAAGGACGGCTCACCAGAACAAATCCTGGCTGGCGGCGCGCACCTGGTGCAACACCCAGTGAACTTGGGGCAGGGGGCGGCGATCCAAACCGGCGTGGAATACGCGCGTGCACAACCCGGTGCACGCATTTTTGTCACCTTCGACGCCGACGGGCAACACCAGGTCCACGACGTGGAGAATATGATTGCCCGGTTGCGCCAAGATGACCTAGACATCGTCGTTGGTACGCGTTTTGGCGCTTACGAACGCGAATCTTCCCAGGTTCCGCTGCTGAAGCGCATCGTGTTGCGCATCGTGGTGGCACTGTCGCCGAAGTTAAAACGCCTGGGCTTAAGCGACGCCCACAATGGCTTGCGCGTGATGGGGCATCGCTTCGGCAATGCACTGCAACTACGCATGAACGGAATGAGCCACGCCAGTGAATTCGTGGACATTATGGGCAGCGGCGATTGGGCTGTGGGCGAAGAACCCGTCGACGTGCTGTACACCGAATATTCCATGTCGAAGGGCCAGTCACTGTTCAATGGTGTCAATATTCTTGCCGACGGGCTACTGGGAAAGAGGCTGGATTAAATGTTGTTGATTCAAATTCTGCTGGTCATCGCGGTTGCCGCGTTGACGCTGTATTTCCTGAGCAACCGCCGCAAGGCACGCGCGAAAGCCGGCGTGAAAATCGGCTTCGTGACATTTCTGATCCTTGCTATTTTCGCGGTGCTGTTCCCCGACGCGACGACGTGGGTGGCGCAACTGGTGGGCGTGCAGCGGGGAACCGATTTGATGCTTTATGCGCTGATCGTAGCCTTCGTGTTTGTCACGGTCAGCTCGTATCTGCGCTTCCGCGAACAAGAACTACGCTTTGCCCGGCTGGCGCGTGCGGTGGCGTTGAGCAATGCCCAGGCTCCGGATGATTTGAATGACGCGGATGATTTGAATGATGCGGATAATGCGGAGCCAACCGGTGCCAGAGAAAACTGGGCCTAATAATGATTAGGCCCAGCGGTGACCGGGCTTAGTAGCTACCAGTCCTAGCTGCGACTGGTCCTAGCTGCGGAAGTATTCCACGGTTTTCGCCACACCTTCTGCGATATCTACCTGCGGGCGCCAACCTAACAACTGTTCAGCTTTGGCTGGGTTCAGGCAGCTGCGTGGCACATCGCCCAGGCGCGCCGGGGCAAATTCTGGGGTATCCGGGGCCCCAGCGGCCGCGGCAACCAAGGTGTGCAGCTGCCGGTCTGAAGTTTCCACACCCGTACCGATATTGAAGCGCTCGCCACCACCTGCGGTGCCAGAAGCCGCCAGGTAGGCCGCGACCACGTCGTCGACGAAAATATAATCCCGGGTATTGCTGCCGGTGCCGAAGACTTTCGTGGGCTCACCGGACAACAACCGCTGCGCGAAGATCGCTACTACGCCGGCTTCCCCGTGCGGGTCTTGCCGCGGGCCGTAGACATTCGCCGGTGCAATATGCGAACACTCCAGGCCGTAGAGGTGCCGGTAGGTATTCAAATAAATCTCGCCAGCTGCCTTGCTGGCCGCATACGGCGAGTGCGGATCAATTGCTGTGGATTCATCAACTGGGTAGTCGTCCGGAACCCCATAAATAGAACCACCGGATGGTGTACCAACAATTTTGCGGACCCCCGTTTTCCGCGCGGCTTCGGCCAGACGAATCGTGCCAATAATATTGGCTTGCGCATCATGCAATGGATCCGTCACGGAGTGGCGCACGTCGATCTGCGCGGCCAGGTGGAAAATTACTTCTGGCTCATGTTCTGCACAGATGCTTTCGAGATCGCCGGTGATGATGTCGGCTTCCACGAAACTGAAACCGTCATGGTCGCGCGCCAGTTCTAAGTTGGCACGGTTACCTCGACTGAGGTTATCTAGGGCGACAACCTCGTCGCCCCGTGCCAAAAGTTGATCGACCAATGTAGAACCGATGAATCCGGCGCCGCCGGTAACCAAAGCCTTCATGACCCTAAGGTTACGCCTTCCGCCCTATGGTGTCTGCGGCGGGTAGGGGCTATTCTCCAGGATCTTTTCCAATTCTGCGGCACTAAACATTTCGTCGACGGCGTAGATGGTGACTTCGCGGTGGCGGTACACTTCGGTGAGTCCAGGCGCGGTATCTCGCAAGTTCAGCAAGACGTCATTGGGTGGTTGCTTTTCTGGACCCCAAAAATTCGGTGGACTGATGAACACATAGTTTATGTTCATGCGTTTGAGGATGGCGTCGACTTCTTCGCCGTCGTTAGTACCCGAACCCGCCTGGTCCAGGGTATGGAAAAGCGCGGTTAGCTCCGGTTCTACGGCACCGGTATAGAAATAATGCCGTGCGGTGCTAGGAAGCCGGTTATAGGCATACATCCAGCCGTTTCCTTCATCCGGGTTCACAAAAATGTGCCCGTCATAGGCTTTCGGCTGTTCAGCCAACCAATCATAGGCGCGCAGGTCGCGCTCGCTCACCAGGCGGCCAGAGCGCGAATCTTGGGATAGTGCCCGGGCCGGTTCTTGCAACGTGATTAGGGAAGTACCCGCCACGATAGCGATAACGACGCTGGTGGCCCCGACTGTGACGGGTAGTTTACGGATGCGGTCTTTGTTCATCGCCGCGGCTACTTTGTGGATGATCCACCCCAGCAGTAGAGCAGCTGTGGCCGCCACCAGAATGGATACCCACACGTTGATGCGCCGGGCATCCGAATAAAACGGGCTCACAATCTCTTGTAGGAAATCTCCCACCGGGGTTTCAAAATACTTCATGGCGTGCGCAGACAAGGCCACGCCAAAAGCCCACAGCAAAATAGGCCAGACGGTTTTGCGAGCCAGCAAAACCAGCGCACCAATGCCACCGATGATCAGCAAATGCCAAGTAGGGCCAAATTCATTCGTGTGCCTCGTGAGCAATCCCGCAGCCAAACGCCAGCTTTCCGCGCGGTCAATTCCCTGGACCTCGAAGGTACGGGCGAAATCACCGAAATCTTCTGCATCCTCGTTGCCAAACAGAAACACAGCAGCCGGAATGGCGGTAGCCACTGCACCGAGGCCCACCGCGGCCAAAGTTAAGAAATCGCCCAAGCGTGAGCGCGTCGGTGCGAACAGCGCATGGAAAAGCCAGTAGAACACCACCAGGAACACCGCCACCAACAAACCCTGGGGCTGACTGCTCAGTGCACCAAACAACGCGAAGATGGCAAAGGGGATGGCTCGGCGATCGCGCAGGCAATGGATCGTCAACATCGCCGCCATGACCCCCAGCATCATTGAGGTAGCAGCGGGGATTGCTGCCACACGAATCTCGATCCATGGCAGTGCCGGGAAAAACGCGGTGCCGGCTCCAGCGATGCCGGCCACCGCACGCCCACCCAGCAGGCCAGCCAATGCAGCCACTGCCCAAGGAGTCACCAAAGCCAGCATGATGCCGGACCCGAGGTTGTACTCGGCCATCGTGGTGAGATCCACCCAGCGCGCAGGAATGGAAACGACGGAATGCCACGCGGTGGGGTAGTACATCGGGGCGCCAGTGAACTGGTGATGCAACGCGCCCATCTCGCCCGGAGCCGCAATACCTTCCTCACTGATAAACGCCAGCACATTCGCGTGCCAGTGCGCGTCCCAGCCTTGGAAGACATTGTTGATGCCATGTGGCATATCCGCCAAGTAATTCCAGTACATTCCGCCGATGCTCAGTGCACCCGCGCCCACACCGGCAACCGGAAGCCAATCTTTTGCTTCCCAACGACGGCGCTTCGGCGCTAGCGTCGACGCTACCGGTACGGGCACCAGACGCCCCCACAATTCCGCCAGCACAACGGCAACCAGCAAGGTGATCGCGGCCGTCGGCAAGCGCCAGCCAGCCCCAAACACGTTGCTTATTTGTACACCAGCAGCGACGATGCCAAACGTAATCGCCGGTGCCGCCAGCAGAGCAACTGGCACTGACAGGCGAGCCCGCCAGCCAACCAGCAACCCGGGCAAGATCACCACGGCGATGAGACTGGCGACGAAAACCGCTGCGTCCATTGCTTAACTCCGTTCTTTACGGATTTTCATATCCGAGCTGTGCCACAGACCGCTGCGGGTGTGCTCGCTGTAGTCGATCGTAGCTTCATCCGGCGCATTGCCTGCAGAATCGCGTCGCAGCTCGTATTTGTGCACCGCACCCCAGTCGCGGTTCCAGTCGCCATCCAAATATCCGGGGATTTCATAGGACCAGTTCACGGCTTCTGCCGTGGCCATCGCGCCACCACCGTAGTAGTCCTGGAAACCACCCAGCTGGGATTGCGCATCAGAATCCGGCAACACGCGGAATTCTGGGATCTCTGTGACGCCTGCGTAGTGGTCAAACGGGCGCTGGCACGGGAACTGGAAGGCCGTCGACCAGTCCAGCAGCGCCGGGGTATCGCCGTCGAAACGTTGGCTCACCGGCTCCAACTCCGGGTTGCGTGGCGGGGTCAGCGCGATCCAGTCTTCCGGGTCCAGCGAATAGTCCTCGGCCACCAAGCGCACCACGTCGGCGTCTTCGGGGATTTCCTCCAGTGGGAAGCGCAGGTTGCGCCAGTCCGGGCGCTGGCCGACGTCCATCATCTCCACCTTCTTGGTGTTTTTGACCTTGCCATCCGCACCGCGGGTGCCGTATTCCAGCAACAGCTCTTCGCCTTCTTGCTCGATGCCGTTGATGTCGTGGTGGGCGATGCGACCAGCGGCAGAGACGACCAGCAGCGGGGCCGACTCGCGGCGTTCCGGCAGTTCATACCAGCCTGTGCTCAGCTCTGCGGCTGCCTGTGGCTCGGATTTATCCACCCACGAACCCAACACTGGCACCCGGTTATAGTCCAGGTTGAATGGCAGACGGATGGTGGATTCGTTTACGCCGGCATCGGCACGGGTACCGTCCTCGGTTTCCTCAGTCGATTCCGAACCCTGGCCCGCGCTGGTTGGCGAATCGGCATCACCGATCACACCGACAGCAGCTGAATCGCCACCATCCGGCTCGATCTCAGAAGGCACACCATTTGGGGTGAAACCGCGCGAGTCACCAGCCTCGAGCGATTCGCCGAGTTCCCCATTAACCGGACGCAAGAACGAATCATTGGTATTGGTTTCTAACAAGGCGTCGTCGGCAAGCGCGCAATGGCCCCCCGTCAACGCCTGCAGATTTCCCTTGCCGATGGAATACGACGGGTATTGATCCACAAAAGCTTTCGCGAATGACGCCATCGACAGCGCAACCGCTAGCGCAGAAACCACCGCGATTGGTGCCGCCATTACACCAGCCCAACGCGTATTGCGTTCTGGTTTCGGCGAGCGGAAAGAATAAACGACGCCGACTAGCAACACGATCAGAGCCAACAGCAACACAACGTTGGTGGCTTCGACACCGCGCAACTGGATCGTGCGATCCCACCAAGGGATACCAAACGACGACACATACCACCAGGCATTCCAACCGGCCAGAGTGAACGCCAGCAGGAACAACACGCCTGCGATCGACAGCACACGAGCGCGCCGGGAGCGCACCGCTACCTGCGAAAGCACCACTGCACCCAGTGCTGCGATTGCGGCGGCAATACCTGCGTAGATACCGAAGTGGTGGGTCCACTTCGTCGGGGTGAACATGAGGAAGAACAGCGAGACGAACACGATCAACACCAGGCGCAACGCCGGGCCATTCGCCATCTTCCGGTCCCGCACAAACGCGTACAGAATCAGGACGATGCAGGCGAACATCACCACCGGGCCGAAGCGGCGGGTAAACGAGCCATCCACGGTTTGTTCAAACAAGGTCTGGTAGCGGACGAACTCGAAGAACCACTCCAACGACGGACCGACCTCGCCGCGCACGCGGGTAGATTCCATGACCGTCGCGATGGTTTGGTTGTTGAAGATCATCACCATGATCATGGTTCCGGCAGCCAAAAACGGTGCGATCATCGCCGCGGCCGTCAGCTTGCCACCTTCCAACAACTGCAGGCGGTAGAACAGAATCCGCAGCAAATAAGGCAGCGCGATCAGGAACGAACCGACCGCAAACAGTCCCGTCGGTCCCGCGGCCAAGGTGACCGTTGCGATGAAGGTGCCAATCGCCGCAGGCAGCAGACGCTGAGCCACAATCGCCCGCTCAAAAGATACCCAGGTGAGCACCACGCCCAGGGCGACGAATGGCTCCGGGCGGATACCGTTGTTGAAAGGCAACCAGAAGGCCAAAAACACTAGCGCGGCGGTCCAATGTGCCACGCGTCGTTCGTTCACCATCTCGCCCAGGCGCGGCAGAATCTCGCGGGAAAGTACCCACCAGATCGCCAGACCACACAGCAGCGCAGGCAGGCGCATCCACAGCGAGTTCGTGGATACCGAAGCAAAAAGCGCCAGAAGATCGTAGTACGGGGTACCAAACGGTGATTCCGGCACGCCATACCAGCGGTAATAATTCGCCATATAATCGGCGTGTTCAGTCACCCGCGCCATCGTCAGGATATAGCCGTCGTCCGAGGTGTTTGCACCAAAAACGTGCCAGAACGCCAGCACCGCCACCACTAGGCCATCCAGCGGCCGCAACTTAAACCAATGCGGCGGCAGCACCCGCAGGTCCTTTCGGCCATCCAGCAGATCCATCCGCGCCAAAGCGATCAGCGAAAGCACCATGAAGAACACACCCAGCCCCATCGCCAGCGATTTCGCGAGCGTTGGGGTGGAGGTAAACCGCGAGTTGATCTCCACGTCCACATCCAGGCCTGCTGCGGTCAGCGTGGCCACATTTTCCGGGGTGTCCTCGATCTCGGTGTAAATGCCGGTGACCTGCGGGCGCAGATCATCTTCAGTCTCCGCGGAATGCTTGCCGACGGCTACCTCAGCACCGTCTGCAGTAACCGCAATATCGATCAGTGCGTCGTCGGCAAGCGCAGCGACCTGCGATTCCTGCAGGCTCAGTAGCACCTCGTCGAGCGCAAAAACGTCCAAGCCACCATCGGTAGAACGCACGAATAACCCGCGGTTGGAGGCCTCAGTGGAATCCTCCGGGACCGTGCCTAACACCAGGGTTTGTTCGTCGCGCAGCTGATCCAGCGCAGAAACCGGAATCGTGGCATGGAAAGATTCCGGGGCCACGGAAATCAGTGGTGCGTTGACGGAATTCAGTGAGTCATTTTGCGGCCAAGCGAACGAGGATTGCGTTTGGGTGACCGGCAGCAGCGGAGTGGCAATAAACAGCAAAAAGCCCACGACGCCGGTGATGATCGCCGTGAGTTGGAGCTTTTTTGCATGTGCGGCTGCGGTGGGGTTCGAGGCGCTGTGGGCACTGGCTGCTCGCTGTGCTGATTCCTCGGTTCCGACTGACTGGGGGTTGAGAGGTTGAGGTGACACAACGTGTCAGTTTAGCCCAGCCGCAGCCGAAAATTGGTCTTGACTGGGCCCTTGTTCTGGCCCATGTGACCAGCGCACTATTGGGTGTGCTTACTTGGTGCGATTAATCACCACATAAGGCCCGATCTGTTCGACATCCCACAAACTTTGGTCTGCGAAAACCTCGGCGTTGAAAAATACCCCTTGATAGGCCACATTCGGGTTATTCGGGTACAGATCCACCGCGATGTGCGTCTTGTATTCCTCGTCGTTTTTATCGCCGCGGAAGACGAAAACATCCGGGCCCTTCCACTGCTCGTCCTCCAGAGCGGCGGCGAAATCCTGGGGGTCGGAAAGCTCTTCGAATGACGCTTCCGCCCAATGCTTGATGGTGTCGTTGCGCTCTGTGAATTGCCCCATCGGGTTGGCATAGTGCGAGGTGAAACCATTGAACCCATAGAACGGGTAATAAGACAGCAGTAGGTTTTCGTCGGTCAGCACAACCGTTTGCTGTGGGGAGTGGCCTGCAGCACCGAGCGTCGCGACGATCTTCTGGAAGTATTTCGCCGAACCTGGGGCGAATTGGTCGGCGCGTTCGCCGTAGCCGTCAGTGTCGGTATATGCGTGGTCAATTTCATCTTCGTTGGTTACGGAAATCTGCTGCGCATAGCCAATGCTGATTGCCACCAGTAGCACTGTGAAAGCGCCGGAGAGCTGGCGGGCGGACAACGTGAGCTTCCGAGACTCGAAAAAGCGCACCACCGCGGTGCGGTCGGCATCGGCGAAGGCGAAAAAGCCTGCGGTTGACAAGATCAGTGCGATCGGTAGTTCGATGCGGAAGCCCAGCAACGTGGAGCCCAACAACGTCATCAACATTGAGGCCAGCACCCAGCCGTAGAGCACGATGGTGGCGATTAACAACGGACGGCGCTTGCTGCGCAGCACCAAGTAGAGCAAGCCGAGCAAGCTAAAGAAGCCGAGCGCGGAAAACTCGAAAAATGGCAGCGGAACCTGCGTTCCTTCGGACGGCAGGAAGTGCTGAGCGACTGACGACGGTTTGTAGTCTGCCGTGGCTACCAAATACAGATATGGGCCCCATGAGATGGCAGCGATAGCCATAGAACCCAGCCCCATGACCGCCAGGCGGATAAACGGTCCGAGGTTGCGCCGGCCCGGTTGGCTGGTCCAGAAATAGTGGATGGTTAGCACAATGGTGATCAGCGCAGTCACGCCGACGAACAGCGTGTACATTGTGGCGGAAACTCCCAGGTAGACCGCCACACCAGCGACAGCCAACCAGGAGCCACGCACTGCGCGGGCAGCCATCACTACCGCCGGAGCTATACCCATGCCGACGATGGCAGCATAAGGTTCATCTGCCGCCATAGAAAGCGTCACCGCAGTATTCGCGAGCGCCAAAGTCGTCGCCAGGGGCAACGATCCGGTTAAGGCTTGCCACACGGGAACGAGCAGCGCGGCGGCCGTCGCCAAGGACACTAGCGCCCACGGCTGATAAACCTCCCAACCGGGCATATCCAGCAGGTTCGCCAAACGCCCGCCACCCCAGAACCAGCCCAGCGGGTAGTAAGTGGGCATATCCAGGTAATTCATGTCCTGGTGGCCAAGGTTGGTAGCGGTTCGGGTGAGGAACTGTGTGCGGAACAGCTGGTCTACTTGCAGGCCGTCAAGCCACAGGCGAGTTGCAGAAAGCGGAATACCCAGCGTAGCGATGGTCAGCCCGGCAGGCGAGAGGTAGCTGACCAGGTAAGTTAGCGCGGTATGCCATTGGGGCTGTGCGCGGTTGTCAGTTTTGCGCCACTGCCACAACAACACGGCCACCAGCACGAGCAAGCCGACCGCGAATGCGGTGGCCAGCGCGCGGGTGACCATGGAGGTATTAAAAGCCGGTAGATTCGTTCGATCCAGGATGATCCAGGCGACGAGTGCGACGACAAAACTGCCCAGCCCCGTGCAGGCTAGGGCCGTGAAAATCTGGGGCCGGGTGAGTTGGTCTGGTTTGTTCATTCAGGGTTTCTTGTCGGGCAGGCAGGAAGCTTAGAACGGCAGGCGACGGAAAATCGCCTGTGGGATGAACTGGAACGCCAGCGAGACGTAGCGGAACAGCGGGTGGACGAAGATATTGTCCTTGCCGTCTTTGATCGCCTCGACGGTGGCCTTGGCGACGTCGTCGACATTGACGGTCAGAGGGGCCTCGCCGGCTTCCGCTGACATCTTGGTGCGTACCTGGCCTGGGCGCACGACCAGCACGTTCACGCCGGAATCGCGCAGGGCTTCACCCAAGTTGACGTAGAACCCGTCCATGCCTGCCTTGGCGGCACCGTAGACGAAGTTGGAACGACGCACACGCATACCCGCCACCGACGACAACGCGACGATGGTGCCGTGGCCCTGCTGGCGCATTTTCTGGCCGAGTGCCACGCCCACCGACACTGGGCCGGTGTAATTCACCTGGGCCGAAGCCACCGCGGCTTCGTGGGATTGCCACAATTCTTCCTGGTCACCCAACGTACCGAAGGCAACCACCGCGACATCCACATCGCCGGCAGCAAAGGCTTCGTCCAGCACGGCTGGGTGGGAATCGTAATCGGTGGCGTCGAAATCAATGACGTTGACCTCGCTGGCACCGGCATTTTCCAGGGTGCGCTTGGAATCAGCCACGCGCGGCGAATCCTTGCGCGCAGCCAGAGTGACCTTGGCCGGGCCGGCCGACAGCAGCTCGCGGGCGATGCCGACGCCAATTTCACTGGTTCCGCCGAGCAACAAAATGTGCTGGGCTTGACCTACAGCATTCAACATAAAAATAGGGTCCTTAAAAATCTTTGGGGATTAGTGCAGCTTGTGGGCTTAGTGCAGTTCCAGACGACGCGACATATCCGAAGCGAATACGCCGGTCGGGTCAATCTGATTACGGGTATCCAACCACGACTGCATCTGTGGGTACATCTGGTGGAATTTCTCTGCAGAGGTGCGCGATTCCTTTGCCAAGTACAAGCGGCCGCCGAAATCCAGCACGCGCTTGTCCAACTCGTCCAAGAAGTGCCCCAGGCCCGGTTTGATGGGAAAGTCCACGCAGATATTCCAGCCCGGCATCGGGAAGGACAACGGAGCGCGGTTGCCTTCGCCGAAGAGCTTGAAGACGTTCAGTGCACTGTAGTGGCCCGAGGCCTGGATGGAACGGACGATGGACTTCAATTCACTCGTGGCTTCGCGTGGCACCACGAACTGGTACTGCAAAAAGCCGCGCGAACCATAGCCACGGTTCCATTCACCAATCAAATCCAGCGGCTGATAAAACTGCGTCAGGTTCTGCACCTGGTCACGGTATTCACCGGATTTCAGCCACCACGCCTGGCCGACGGCTTTCATCGTCAGTTTATTCATGGTGAAGTTCGGGAAAATATCTGGCACGGTCACAAGCTGCGGTGCGCTGAACTTCAACGGGTCCTTCGCCAGCTTCGGGGAAAGCTCTTTCAGTTGATCCAACGTCGCCAAGCTGCCGCGCGAAATCGCGGCGCGGCCTAGTTTCGGTTCCGGGCTGATGGCGTCGAACCAGGCCGAGGAATAGGTGTAGTTGTGCTCGGAGCCGTCGGCATGAAACTCGATGGTCTCATCAAAGTTGCTGGTCAAATCGCCATCGGCAATGAAAAACGCGGTTTCGGTTTTGGTCATGCGGATCGTTGCATGCACGATGATGCCGGTCAAACCCATGCCGCCAACCGTCGCCCAGAACAGCTCGCCGTCTGGATCATCCTCGGAACCTTCCGGCTTCAGCGTCAGGATCTCGCCACTGGCTACCAGCAGATCCATAGACACGACGTGATTGCCAAAAGAACCAGCCGAGTGGTGGTTTTTGCCGTGAATATCCGGCCCGATCGCACCACCGATGGTCACCTGGCGCGTACCAGGCAGTACGGGAACCCACAGGCCATACGGCAGGGCGGCCTTCATCAACTGATCCAGGGTCACGCCACCATCGACGACCACCAAGGCGGTGTCCGGGTCGATGGAATGGATCTTGTTGAAGCGCTGCATATCGATGACCAAACCACCCGCGTTTTGGGCCGGGTCGCCGTAGGAGCGGCCCATGCCGCGGGCGATGACGCCACGCTTGAGGTGGTCGGGCTTGTCAGCGTTATCGTCGGCAACCTGCTTGACGGCCGCGACGATGGTGTCGAGGTCTTCCGTGCTCAGAACTTGCGCGCGGGTCGGGGCCGTGCGGCCCCAGCCGTGCAGGGTGGCTTCGCTGGTGTGTAATTCCATAATTACTACTATAAGTCCATCAAATGGCGGATGGGGGCAGGCAACTCGTCCTGTGAGGTGATCGTGTCTCCGTCGTATTCGCGCAACAGGCGATAGACCTCGCGCCGGGAGGTGCTATCCAACATGGGAAGCTCCTCGGCGAACAGGCGCGTCATGAACTCATTGAGTGGCAGGTTGGTTTCCTGCGATGCAATATAAGAGCCGTTCAGACGGTCATTTTCGGCGTCATAGGAGTCTTTTTTCCGTTTTCCGAACATGCTTTAAGCCTACGTGTTCTGGCCTGCTCGTCTACCCTGGGGCGTATGCGCAGGCACAGCAACGTCGTGTATTTGCGGGAGCGGACTGTCATCGTGCGTGCCTCCCTGGTGCGTGACGATTATGAAATTCACCGCCATATCGGGGTCTCCGAATCCCTGGATTTGGCGGAGCTTGCCGACGTGTTGGCCACTTGTTTTGATCTGCGTGATGAGCAAACCCCCTGGCACTTCACGACGACGGGTCGCTTGCCGACGAGCTTGCGTGTAGAAACCTCCCGGCTCGACCCACAGCATCTGGTTGGTGAATACCTGGGCAGTGAGCACGCCGGTTTGAATTTTCACTGGGGCCTGTGGGTCTTTCAGCTGCAGACCGTGGAGACGTACCCGCGCGATAAGGAAACCCCGGTGGCGTTGTGCGTCGGCGGCTCGGGCTCGTTTTTGGGCAGTAAATTTGATCTCACCGCGATTAACGCGCAGTTGACGGGGCCGGATGCCATTGATCAGGTGTTGGCGGAGGTAAACCCGGAAGTCGGGGCGTTGATTCGCCGTTCCGGCGTGACGGATCTGGTGCCGTTGTTGCAGGCGATTGACGTGCGCCGAGAGTGCACGGTCGATGCACAGGTGCGCGCGGTTGGAACAGTTGCCGCTGGAAACCGAGCCGCGGCGTAGGGAAGCGTTTTGGGCTTGTGTGCTGGGACTTTCGTGCATGGGTGGGCCGGAAATGACCGACGAGATCGCCGGGGTGTTGTTTGCTGCTCTGGGAGATTCTGGGCAATCAGGCCAGACAGGCCAGAGCGCTCAGCCACGCCAGTTGTGCGCGGATTCGCTTGCCGTGTTGGCACAGTGTGTGGCGGCGGTGGCGCCGGTGGACCGGTTGGATGTGTATCGCGTGGTGTTGCGCGGTGCCGATGCTGCCGGTTAGGTAGGATCTGTGCAGTTGTTGTTTGCCCTTGCTGGTTTTGCCGTTGCTGGCAGATTGTTTGCCGAGAAAGTCGAGTGAGTTTCATGCCTAAGTTTTCCGCGGTGCAGGCGTTGCGTTCGTCGTCGGTGGATGATTCGAAGAAGCTGCAGACACAGTCGCTGAAATTCTTGCTCACGGGCATCGTCGCCGCGATCGTGGACTTTTCGTTGACGTGGATTCTGCAGATCGGCCTGGAAGCGTTGGCTCCGTTTTGGGCTCGTACCGTTGGTTTTATTTTTGGCACGCTGACGGCGTATTTGCTGAACCGCGCGTGGACGTTCCGGGCGCAGAAATCTTTCCGACGCTTCGCGGCGGTGGCGTTGCTGTACACGATGACTTATCTGATTAACGTCGGTGGTTCGCGCCTGCTTTTCGAGTTGTTTTCGGAAGTTTTCGGCTGGGCAGATTCGATTGCTCTGGCGGTTTCGTTCGTGATCGCGCAGGGTACTGCCACGGTCATCAACTTCTTCGTGCAGCGCCTGTTCATTTTTAAAAACGCTGAGCCGATTTAACGCGCAACCCCCAACGTCAGATTGTGAGGTTCCTTGATGGAGTCGATGGAATCAATGAAAAATACTTTGCAGCCTGCTCCACTTGACAAGATTTTTCTAGCTTATGTCAACCGAAAGCCGCTGGATAATATGGATATGAGGTGGGGTAAGCAGGTCCTAGCTGGCGCCAGTTTTAGTGAAAATGAGGTGTTGGATTGGATAGAAAAAGGTAAACAAGTTGAGCATGATATTTGGTATGAAGAATTAATCCTGGAAAATCCTCACGAAGTCTCCGGCACACCAAAAGAAGTTTTTGTGTATTTCAGTGGTATTACTTGCGAGGGCTGGGAGGAAGACTTTGAGTGGATGGATCCGGTGGGGCGTAGAGCCACTATTCCCATGAATTATGTGGGTGTGCCACGGCCTTGGCCAGCCCAAGCTGAAACCGGAGATGAATATGGTGACATAGTGTGGAATCGGCAGGATCTTCATCTTTGGAGGGTTCCGTGTCCTTGGATGAGTGCTTATCTTCTTGCCCCGTTTCCTCATGCCAGCACCCCGGATATTAACTACGGCAAACCTTGGACAGTCTAAATTAATCACGCTCCCGGCCTGGACAGCCGACAGCGGTGTCATAGCACCACCTGTAAAGCCCAGGTAACAGTTTTCTTAACCCTGAGGTCGACGGAAATCTTCCGTGCGTCCCCGATTATGCAATCGCAACCAGTTTTTAAAACCAGCGAAATCACGACGCTGCACCAAGAAGAACCACCCAAAGCGGGCGAATTCCTGCGGCAACAGCTTCTTCATTCCACGCTGCCACAAGATATAACCCCGGTTGCGGTAGGTGAAAAATCGCTTGCCTGGATTATCGGGAAATTGCGTGTGCATCTTGCCACCGAGAATCGGCTTGAACTCGTCGGCACCATCCGGGTGTAAATACGCCGCGGTCAGGCACGTGCCAAAACGTAAACCGGAATTGACCAGGCGGCGGTGGTATTCCACCTCATCTCCGCGGATAAACAGACGATAATCCGGCACTCCGATCTGCTCCATGGCGGCAGCCGAAATCAGCGCGCCGTTAAACAGCGAGGCGATGCCCGGCAAAAACTCGCCGTCCAACTCATCCACGCGCCGACGCCAAACCAGGCCCTGCCGCAGCGGAAAGGCCAGGCGCTGCGGATCGTTGATATTGCACACGACTGGGCTGACCTGGTGCAGCCCGTGGGATTCGGCCACGGAATACAGCTTGTCCAGCACGTGCCTATCGGCGGGGCGCCCGTCGTCGTCGGCACACCAAATGGCATCCGCGCCCAGCGCGAGGGCCGTGAGAAAACCATAAGCGAAACCGCCGGCACCACCGAGGTTCGTGTGGCTCGGCAAATAGTGGCCACGCTCGCCAGCTAATTCGTCGACAAGCGTTTCCACCGCAGCTTCCGCGCCATTGTCGACGACGATGATCCAGTCCACCGGGTGCGTTTGCGCAACCACCTGCTCAAGCGAGGCGCGCAATAATTCGGCACGCCGGTGGGTCACGATCACCGCGGCGGTCGTGCCTGTACGGTGCAGCGACGACGTAGAGGTTGGCTCTGGCGAAGCAGAATAAGCTGTCATGGAATCCATCCTATTGCTGAGGTTGGGGGTAACTCTGGAAGCGTTTAGCTCTGGAAACGCTTAACTCTGAAAGCGTCGTACCAGATCACGCACGTAATTACCGGCCTCGACGCCTTCGTAATCCTCGACGACGTCCTCCACGCGGCCCACGGAACGGATCTCGCCCTTGTCCACCCATAACGCCGTGTTGCACAACTGCGCTAAGAAATCGTTGGAGTGCGAAGCAAACACCAAAATACCGGCGCGTTTGACCAGCTCTTGCAGGCGCACGCGGGCTTTGGCCATGAAGGCGGCATCCACGGCGCCGATGCCTTCGTCGAGAAGCAAAATTTCCGGCTCAATAGAGGTGACCACACCCAGCGCCAAGCGCACCCGCATACCCGTGGAATAGGTACGCAGCGGCATGCGCAGGTAGTCGCCGAGCTCGGAGAACTCCGCGATCTCGTCCATTTTCTTTTCCATCTGCTTGCGCGACTGGCCCAAAAACAACCCGCGGATGATGATGTTGTCGTAACCCGAAATCTCCGGGTCCATGCCCACGCCCAAGTCAAAAACAGGCGCGACGCGACCACGAACATCGGCGCTGCCACGGGTGGGTTCATAGATGCCGGACAGCAGGCGCAGCAGGGTGGATTTACCGGCGCCGTTGTGGCCGACGAGCCCGACGCGGTCGCCTTCGCGCAGGTGCAAGTTGACGTCACGCAGCGCTTCGACGACGACGGTGTTGCTGGCGTTTTTGCCCAACGCGCCGCCGGCGGTGGACAGCATTGCCTTTTTTAGTGAGCGCGACTTGGCATCGAAGATCGGGAAATCGACGCAGGCGTTGTAAGTATCGATTGAGACCATGATGGAAACTCCTTAAACAATCCCGCAGGATGAAACCCAGCTAAATTAAACCCAGTAGCTAACGCGGAAACGCCAGCGCTTCATCGCCAGCAACGCCAGACCAAATCCGGCGACGGTGCAGCCCAGCACAACCCACCAGTGGTAGGCATCGACAGGCTGGCCGATCAGCGGGCCGCGGACGATTTCGAGGTAATGGAACAGTGGATTCAGCTCCACCAGGCGGGCTGGGCCTTCAATGCCGTCGCCGCCTTGTTCTTCCAGCGTGCGCACCGTCCACACGATGGGGGTGACATAAAACAGCAGCTGGGTCAGGGCTTCCAGCAGTGGGGCGACGTCACGGAAACGGGTGGCGACGATGCCGAAGAACATCGATACCCACGCGCCATTGAGCACCAGCAACACCAGCCCGGGAATCGCCAGCAGCAGCTCCCAGCCCAGGTGGCGCGGGAAGATGATGATCAGTGCGACCCAGATGATCATGTTGTGCGCCAGGAACAACAGCTGGCGCCACACCAGCCGGTAGACGTGCACAGAAATCGCGGCGGGGAGCTGTTTGATCAGCCCCTCATTGTCAATGAAGATCAACGCGCCTTCTTTCAGGCAGCCCGAAATGAACGTCCACATGATCAAGCCCACAGTCACGTGTGGCAAGAATTCCGCGGTGGGGATATCAAACAGCATGGAATACAAAAAACCCAGCGCAGTAGCCATAGCGCCGGTAGCAATGGTGATCCAGAACGGCCCTAACACCGAGCGTCGGTAGCGCTGCTTCATGTCCTGTAAACCCAGCAGCAGCCACAATTCGTGCTGCTTCAGGCCATGTGACAGATCGCGCCAGGCAGCCCCGAAGGTCATGGACTTAGACTGGGGTGCATCGCCGTCGGCGCCAGAGGTCATCCGGGCAATATCTTGGTCAAGCTGCGTTTTGTTCTCCTGCACAAGGGCAAACCTTAGCAGTTGCATGCTGGCTGGCGAGGCTACAACGCGCACCAGCCTGCCGTTATTCTTTGCGTGAGCTGGGAATTTCTTGGGTGACAGGCGCCGGCCAGGAGGATTGAATGCGCCGCAATTTTCGGTATACAGTATTAGCGGGCAAGGCAGAAGGGAGCTGAGACAGGCATGGCTTATGACGTCTACAGCGTGCGTGGTTTGTACACCACGCTATCTGAGGGCTGGACGTATCTGAATGCGCATGCCACTCCGCAGGTCCCGGAACGCGTGGCGGTGGGTGTTGCCCGCGCTTTCCGTAATGCCACCTCTGTCAGCACCGGCCCGACCGGGAGCCATTCGCAGCGCCAACATGCCGGGCGGCTAGAAGGCGATGTGTACATCGAGAATGCCCGTGGAGCCGTGGCGGATTTGCTGGGGGTGCGCGCTGATCGCGTCGTCCTGGGTTCGAGCCTGCCGGTGCTGTATCAGTCTTTAGCGCGGGCGATGGAGCCGATGCTCGCGCGCCGTGGCACCTCGGTGGTGTTGTCGGGTTTGGATGCTCCGGAGGTTTCTGCCCCGTTTTCTGGGCTTGTCGACGATACCCGCTGGGCCTTGCCGGATTTAGCCACGGGCGAATTGCCGGCGTTTCAGTATAAAGATCTTGTCGACGGCCACACGCGCTTTGTTGCACTGTCCGCCGCGCATGATTTGCTGGGCACGGTCGCGCCGGTCAGTGAGATCGTGGAGCACGTGCGTTCGCGTTCGCGGGCCTGGACGCTTGTCGACGTCTCCAGCATCGCGATGTACCGGCCGATCGTGGCTGATGACTGGGACTGCAATATCTTGGCTATCGACCTGGCGCAGATTGGTGGCCCGCAGCTAGCGGCGCTGGTCTTCCGCGATACCGCGATGTTTAAACGCATTGCGCCGATTGCACCGACACAAGACTGTGATACCTACGCGAAGCTGGAATCTCCGTTTTCTGCTGGTCTGGCCGGTGGCGTCAGCCCGGCGGTGGATCACGTGGCGCGGCTGGGCTCTGCGGCTGCTGGATCACGGCGCAAGCGTGTGCAGCAGTCCATGGCGGAGTTGGATGCGTACATGGCGCGGCTGACCAACCAGATGTATACGTTTTTGGGCACGTTGCCCGCCGCACACATCGTTGGTGTGACTGGTGAGGCCGCAGCTGGGTCGACGGCGGACCGGCTGCCGCGTTTGTCGTTTGCCGTGCACGGAGTACCGGCGGCGACGGTGCATCAACGCCTATTCGATAACGGGCTGGTGACGACCATCGCGCCGAACACCCCACTGTTGGAAAACATGGGGGTCGGCGAGATCGGTGGCGCGGTGACGATTTCCGCCGCACCGTTTAATACCGAGGCCGATATCGCGCACCTCACGCGCGTGGTGGCTTCGCTGGCTTAACTGTTCTGCGTGAGCACCAGCGTGCCGGTGACTTCGCCAGAGTCGAGTGCTTGGTGCGCGGTAGCGGCGTCGGCAAGTGGGTAGCTGGCGTGCCGGTGGTGGGTGATGGAGCCGTCGGCAAGCCAAGGCCAGACGTTGGCAACAGTTTCGCGCACGATCTCGGCTTTTGCCTCGGTGTCGCGGGAACGCAGTGTGGTGCCGAAAATACTTAGGCGATTAGCCAGCACCGCGCCCAGGTTGATCTCTTCTTTCGTGCCACCTTGCATGCCGATGATCACCAGCTTGCCGTCTTTGGCCAGCGATTTCAGGTTTTGCTTCAGGTATTTCGCGCCGATGATGTCCAAGATGACGTCGCAGGAGCCTTTCAGCTTGTCGACGAAATCCTCTTCTTTGTAGTTGATTAAGATATCCGCGCCGTATTTCTTGCAGGTTTCCAGCTTTTCCGCCGAGCCTGCAGTGACGGCGACTTTCGCGCCCAGTTTTTTCGCGACCTGAATGGCGAAGGTGCCGATGCCGCCACCGCCGCCGTGAATCAGAATGGTTTGGCCAGAGCGCAGGCCAGCCGTCATCACCAGGTTGGACCAGACAGTGCAGGCTACCTCCACGACAGAAGCAGTATCTTCCAGGGAATAGCCCTCTGGGATTGGCGTGAGTTGACCTTCGGACACAGCGACGTATTCCGCATAACCACCACCGGCGAGCAAGGCGCCGACTTCTTCGCCTACTAAGCGGCCGGTATCACCTGCGTCGACGATGGTGCCGGCGGCTTCCAGGCCGATGAGTTCGGATGCCCCCGGTGGTGGTGGGTATGCGCCCTTGGCCTGGAGTAAGTCCGCACGGTTCACGCCAGATGCTGCCACCTTGACCAGCACCTCGCCCGCGCGCAGGGTCGGCACGTCCACTTGGGTGAGTTCTAGCGACTGTGGGTCGTCGGCATCGGTTTGCACGATGGCGTGCATGGTGGCCGGGATAGTCGCGTCTGTGGTGGCTTTTGCAGTGTTGGTGGTTACATTTTTCTGGGACTTTTTCGGAGTCATAGAATTCCATGGTAGGTTAATGTCGCTGGAGGCGTGGCAGAGCGGCCGAATGCACTGGTCTTGAAAACCAGCGTGGGGAAACTCACCGCGGGTTCAAATCCCGCCGCCTCCGCCAGTGGAAATGCCGGTGGCGCCTGTTTTATTTTAGGTGCCACCGGTTGTTTCTATCTCAGGTGCTACCGATTGTTTTTATGTGCAATACCCTGAGCAAGAATTCGCCTGACTTGGCTTGGATTCCAGGCAAAGAAAAATCCCCGGGCATAACACCAAGGGACAGAGCGCTAGGATCTTGATTTTTTATTGGCGATAAAGAACCAGATTGCGCCTACGAGCAGTGCCGCGACTGTAAATCCGATACCGATTTCTTTTGATTTTTCCGCCGCGACATCGGCATAATTTTGTGCAGAAAAAGCTGGTGCTAGGACTAGGCAGTAGATCCAGCTACCGGCGATGACCGCAGCGAATGATCGAATGATTCTCTTGGGCTCAGTGAAGTTAGACATTGATGTTCTCCTTTCGGTCCTCCGCAAACCTTGGTGAAGTCAATATTGTCCGCAAACTGTGATGAAGTTAATGCTGATTTGACTTCATTGCCCTGTTGCGTTGTTTGTGCTAACGCTAAGATGCAGGGGCTTTACCAGGGCAGAACGGGGTGTGACTAGCGGTTTCATCTGCGCAGCGTCGTCACTTTATCCCCGGGCGCGTACCGGGGAGGTGATCATCGCGACGATGCTGCGTGCGAAAGCGAAAATTCCGGCACCGAAGGCAGCGGACCAAAAGCCGTCAATAGTAAAGGTAATGCCCCAGATATTGATTGCATTGGTGATCGCCCCAGCCAACCACAGGATCGCGATATTCACGAAGAAAGAAAACAGGCCCAGCGTCAGGCAATTGATCGGCGCGCCCACTGTGCGCACAAGTGGGCCGACGGTGGAGTTGACCAGCATGAACGCGATTGCGACGATACCCAGCGCGATAGCAGGATCGAAGGATTCGTCGACAAGCAGTTTATTCGGGCCCGTGTAATTCACGCCCGGTACCAGCCAAACAGTCACGGCGAGGGCCGCGGCAATGGTGATGATATTGAGTAGCAGCGCGAGCGCACGCATTATGCACGCACCTTCTTCCACGCGGTAAGCAAGGCGTCGGTCTCTTCTGCAGTGGTGGCGGTGATGCGCAGACCTTCGTCGAAAGCACGCACCAGAACCCCAGATTCAGCCAACTGTGCAGCCACTTCTTGTGGGCTGTCGTGTAAAGATTCGGCCGGAACCCACACGAAATTAGCGAAAGATTGCGTGAGCGCCAGCTCGTCGGCAAGCCGGTCGCGCTGCTGATTAGTTTCGGTGATGCGTTCGTTGAGCTCGTCGGCAGCCTCCAAAGAAGCTATTGCTGCAGCTTGCGCTACTGCGGACACGCTGAAGGGAATTGCCACTTTGCCCATCGTAGCGATGATTTCTGGGTTGCCGAAGGCATAGCCGACGCGCAAACCCGCCAACCCGTAGGCCTTCGAAAACGTGCGCAGGCCGATCACGTTCGGGTACTGCTGCACGGCTTCGGTGGCCAGCGGGGTGTTATCGGCGGTGTTGTATTCCACATAAGCCTCGTCTAGCGCGACGACGACGTCGGCGGGCACCCGGTCCATGAACTCGCGGAATTCCTCGGTGCTGATGGTGGTGCCGGTGGGATTGTTCGGGTTGCACACGAAAATCAGGCGAGTGCGTTCGCTGATGGCGTCGGCCATGGCAGGGAGGTCATTACGCAGCTCGCGCAAGGGGACCGGCACGGCAGTGGCACCGGTGACCTGCGTGAAAATCGGATAGGCCTCGAAGCTGCGCCACGGGAAGATGACTTCATCACCCGGCTGGCAGGTGATGGTCACTAGCTGCTGACACAATGCGGAAGAACCCGTGCCGACGGTGACGCTGGTTTCGTCGGCAAGCCCCAGATGTGCGGCGAGCTTCTTGCGCAGCTCCACGGCTCCCATATCCGGGTAACGGTGGGATTGCGCAGCGGATTCGGCGATGGCCTGGGTGGTGCTCGGCAGCGGTGAGTGGGCAGATTCGTTAGAAGAAAGCTTGACTGCATCCGGCATGCGCTTACCGGGGACGTAGGCGGGCAGTGATTCCAGATCTTCTCGCAACATGCGTGTAAGTGTAGTCTCATCTAGCGGGCGCACGGGATTAATTGCGCGAGGGCATGCTAACGGTTATGCTAGATCGCGTTGGAGATGTGCCAGAGTGGCCGAATGGGACTCACTGCTAATGAGTTGCCTGCTTAACAGCGGGCCGGAGGTTCGAATCCTCTCATCTCCGCAGCTTGGCCCCGGTAGGATTTTTCTTACCGGGGCTTTTGGCATCGCGTAATTTTCGGTTGCATGGCTCACGCTGGCCTGATCTATGCTTAGCGCATGAAAGCAGCTTTTCGCTTTGACGGCATTGATTTAGCCCGTGGCCTCGCCATCGTCGGCATGGTGTTTGCGCATCTGGGCCCCACCGGTTTTGATGGCGGGGTTGTTGCGGATTACACGAGCACCGCTTTTGCCGGCTACCCCTCGGCACTGTTCGCGGTGCTGGCGGGCGTTTCTTTGGGCCTTTTTCACGAGCGCGGGGCCGATGACCCTGTGCGCACGCGCCTGGCGACGCTGGTGCGGGGTGTGATTCTTTTGGTCGCGGGCACGTTGATGTCGATGGTGCAGTCCACCATCGCGATCGTGCTCAGCACCATTGCCGTGATTTACCTGCTGTTGTTCTGGTTGCCGCGCTGTAAAACCTGGGTGATTTCCGTGGTAATCGCGGTGCTGGCGGCGGTTTCTTCGGTGGGGTTTGTGCTGGTGGATCTCGTGCCATTCGGTTTTGAGTTGTTCATGCCGCCGTACCCGGTGCTGGCGTGGCTGACCTACGGTGCCGTGGGCGTTCTGGTGCACCGCTTCCTGGTGGGCAACACGAAGGCCCAGGCCATTGCGGTGGTTCCTGCGTTGCTGCTTGCGGCCGTGGGGTTTGTTATTCGTGTGAACAATGCCGCGGTTTTTCCGTATGACCCGCTTGCCGACTACACTGAGCCGCAGTTTGATAAAGAACCGCTTGTGCAATTGCTGTTGACGCAGAGCTTCGAGCCGCACACGGGATTGTTCGGTGATCTGTTGGCGAGCATCACCTGCGCCATCGCGGTGATCTGCCTGTGCTGCCTGTTGTGCCAGGTGCGCTGGGCGAATATTCTTGCCTATCCGTTGCGCGCGGTGGGTGCGATGGCCTTGACGACGTACGTCGCACACGTGTTTATCGCGGGCTTTTTCATGCTCGGTGGCATTCCGTTGGATGCGGGCAAGACTTTCGATATCAGCGGTACTGGCCCGGTGCAGTATTCGCGGGTTGAGCCCGCTGAGGGCAGCATGCATGAAAGTACGGAATCCGAAAGTGCAGCCGAAACTGACAAACCTGAGAAACCTGACGAAATTAACAAGCCTGCCAAACCCGACGAACCTGACCCGAGCTTTCAGCGTTACCAAAAAATTATTCAAGAAGCGGATACCTGGCAGGAATATGACGAGCTGACCGCGGAATTCTGGGATGGCAAGTCCAACGGCTGGGTTCTGGGTGACGACGAGTTTGATCCGGATGAGCTGGATGTGAAAGACGCTGGTCAGATCCATAATTGGGCCACCGCCGCGTGGAATGCCCTGGGGTTGATTGTGTTCGCGGCGGTGTGGAAGGTGTTTTTCCGACGTGGTCCGCTGGAATGGGTTGTGGCGCGGCTTATTAACAAAGCAGTGTTGCGTAAAGAGGTCAGCATGCAATAGGGTAGCCATACCTTAAAGATGGAGGTTGTATGCTCACGCCGGAAATATGTGCGCAAAGCCTAACCAGACGCATTCTGGGTGGCGCTGGCACGCTTTCACTGGTCCCGCTGGATATAGATGCCACCGTGTCTATCGCGGTAGCCGCCCACGGCTTTGACCACCATGGCCAGATGGTGATCGCCTGCCATGTCGACGATGTTGCCTGTCTTGGCGACGGGCGTGTGCGCCTGGACGGCATTAAGAAGGCCTTGGAGTTCAGTACCGACATCACTATCGCCAGCCTGCACGCCGTGGCAGAAGTGGAATGGCAAGCCGGCTGGTATGCGGCGCAAGACCTGGTGGAAGAACCCACCCCGTTTCTGCGCTTCGGAATCGTGACTTTGGACCACGCGCACCTGCACTGGCCCTGCGGCGCAAGCTTGGTGCGGATGGCGGAGCTACAAGACGGCGATGCACAGCGGGCCGCCGGGCAAGAGCGACTCGACGAGTTTGCCGCGCGTGAGGTACTCGATGTCGTCGGCAAGCGCCGCCTAGCCACCCTGCACGAAGAGGTGATGGCGGGGGTGACCGACGGATTGGTGCTTAGTGATCGGACCCAGCCCATGTGCCCGCACTGGAATGGGCAAGTCTGGGTTGCCGACGTGAACGAATGTGGATTCATGCTGATCGCGACGGGCGATGACCGTATGAGCGTGACCATGGTGGGTTTTGCCAGCCCGGCACAGGGACTGGTGAATTTTGAAACCGCAGTAAAAGCTGTGGCGGGCTAGCGGTAGCGTTGTACCAGCACCCCGGCAGGATTTTTGATAACCGCCCAACCGGTATATTCTAGCCGGAGCTTACTGGGTATACCGCATGCCCAGGGGTTTAGTCCGGCCTATAGAGGCGCTCAATAATCCTGTAAGGGAGGTGCGTTATGCACGATGCAGCAGTAGAAGCAATTGACGAACTAGAAGGTCTGCTGAGGAGTCATGACGACGTACCTCCGCGGGAGGCGCTGCGATTACGCAAGCTGCTGGACGAACCTCAGATCAAAGACATTGTTGCGCTGGTAGAACGCTCGAACGCCACCCGTGCGGCGGTAGTGCTGCGTCTGCTATCGCGGGATCGTTCCATCGCGGTTTTCGATGCTTTGGACGCTGCTCATCAGGCCGACGTGATTGGCGCGCTGGGCAATAAAGACGTCTATTCCTTCTTCGATGAGCTGGACCCGGATGACAGGGTTTCGCTGATCGACGAGCTGCCAGCGGAAATCGCCGACCGGCTGCTGAAGAACCTGGATAAAACCGAACGCGATGTCACCGGCGTCATCTTGGGCTACCCCAAGGGATCGATTGGCCGCCGCATGTCGCCAGAGGTGCCGGAAATCCATGAGGATATGACGGTAAATGAGGCCATGACGCTGCTGCGCAAAGAGGCTGATGACCTGGAAACGCTGTATTCCATTCCGGTGACGCGCCGGGATCGCCGCCTGGTGGGCGTGACTTCCTTGCGTGAGCTGTTCTTGGCGCATGGGGATCGCAAGGTGAAGTCTGTGATGGCGGATCCGATTTTTGCCCATGCGAACGACGACGCCGAGGAAACCGCGCGTTGGTTCTTGCCATTGGACTTGCTGGCGATGCCGATTGTCGATCACACTGACCGCCTGGTGGGCATTCTGACCTTCGACGATGCGCAGGACATCGTGGAGGAAGAAGACAGCGAGGACTCCGCCCGTGCCGGTGGTGCTGAGCCACTGCAGCAGCCGTACATGTCGACGCCACTGGTGAAGATCATGCGTTCGCGTATCGTCTGGCTGCTGGTGCTGGCTGTGTCTGCACTGCTGACAGTGCAGGTATTGGATGCTTTTGAAGGCACGTTGGAAAAAGCCGTGGTGCTGTCGCTGTTTATTCCGCTGCTGACCGGTACCGGCGGTAACACGGGTAACCAGGCTGCGACGACGGTCACCCGCGCGTTGGCGCTGGGCGATGTGCGAAAACGCGATATCGCCCAGGTTATGTGGCGTGAGCTGCGTGTGGGCCTGATGCTTGGCATCACCTTGGGCACGCTGGGGTTGGTCTTGGCGACGCTGGTCTATGGCTCGGATATTGGATTCGTGATCGGCCTGACGCTGTTGAGTGTGTGCGCGATGTCTGCAACCGTCGGTGGCGCGATGCCGATCGTCGCCAAGACCGTCGGCGCGGACCCTGCGGTATTTTCTAACCCGTTCATTTCGACGTTCTGCGATGCGACGGGCCTGATTATCTATTTCTTGATTGCGAAAACCATTTTGGGGATTTAGGCGTTGCTCATGGGTTAGGATTTAGGCACCCTAGCCCGTATGTCATAGATCAAGAAATGGACTCGTATGAGTACTCCTCACATACACGAGAGCACCTCGAAGGCCGAAGGCCAGGACTCCGAGGTTCGTGAGCGTCGCGAAACCACCCGCCAGTACACCGGCTTGCTCGTTGGTATTGCGCTGTCGGTTCTGGTGTATTTGATTTTTCCGTCGAATGCGGTGGAAACGCTGAGCCAATCCGCTGGTGCGGACCCGGAAGTTGATTACAATCTGCAGTCGTTGCGGTTGGTAGCCGCGGTAACGGTGCTGATGGGCAGCTGGTGGATGACAGAGGCCATTCCGTTGGCCGCGACCGCGATGGTTCCGCTAGTGGTGTTCCCACTGTTCCAGGTTGGCGAGTTTTCTGACGTCGCCACGCCTTATGCTTCGGCGACTATCTTCCTGTTCTTGGGTGGCTTCTTGATCGCACTCGGCCTGCAACGTTGGAACGTGCACCGTCGCATCGCGCTCATGGTGGTGTTGTTGGTAGGCACCTCGCCGAAGAAGCTGATTTTGGGCTTCATGTTGGCTACCGGCTTTTTGTCCATGTGGGTGTCCAATACCGCCACGGCCGTCGTCATGTTGCCCATTGGTATGTCGGTGCTGCAACTGACCGCAGACGTGGTTGGTGGCATGCGCAAGCAGGCGAAATTTGCTACCGGCTTGATGCTGGCCATTGCGTATTCGGCGTCGATTGGTTCGTTGGGCACCTTGATTGGTACTCCGCCGAACGCGCTGCTGGCTGGTTATATGAGCGAGGCGCACGGCTACACCATCGGGTTTGCACAGTGGATGATGGTCGGTATGCCGATCGCGGTGGTTTTCGTGTTCATCGCCTGGGCGGTGCTGGTGGCGGTATTCAAACCAGAGATGACGGAAATCCCTGGTGGCCGTGAGCTGATTAAAAAAGAGCTGCACGAGATGGGCAAGTGGACCGGCCCGCAGATCGGCGTCAGCATCATCTTTGTGTTGGCTGCGGTGTCGTGGATTCTAGTGCCGCTGATTTTAGATCAGTGGCTAGAAATTGAAACCGGCTACGAGGACGCCATCGTCGGTATCGCTGCAGGCCTGCTGATGTTTGCTCTCCCGGCAGATAAAAAGGGCACGCGCCTGATGGATTGGAAAACCGCGAACGAGCTGCCGTGGGATGTGCTGCTGCTGTTCGGTGGTGGTCTGGCGTTGTCGTCCATGTTTACGAAGACGGGGCTGTCGCTGTGGATCGGTGAGATCGCCAAAGGGCTGGGCTCGTTGCCGCTGTTCCTGCTGATTTTCGCCGTCGCTGGTCTGGTGCTGATCTTGACGGAATTTACTTCTAACACGGCAACCGCGGCGACGTTCCTGCCGATCATGGGTGGTGTTGCCGTCGGCATTGGCCTGACTGCAAATGCCGAGCACAACGTGTTGGTGCTGGCCATCCCGGTTGCGCTGGCGGCAACTTGTGCGTTCATGCTGCCGGTGGCCACCCCGCCAAACGCGATTGCTTTCGGTTCTGGCTACGTGCGCATCGGCGACATGATCAAGGGTGGCGTGTGGCTGAACGTCGTGGCCGTGATCTTGACGACGCTGGTGGTCTACTTCGTTGCCATCCCAGTTTTCGATATCGTGCTGTAGTTGCATGGTAGTTGCCCGTAACCGGGCTTTAGCTGTGCAGTAATTGTTCGTTTTGGGCCTTTATGCTGGCGATTTGGTAAAAGCTGGAATGGTTAGTAGAGTATATTCTCGTTGCACAGGAGAGTGATCGAAAGATTTTCTCAAAGTGTAGCGGGAAGCGCCCGTAGCTCAACGGATAGAGCATCTGACTACGGATCAGAAGGTTGGGGGTTCGAATCCCTCCGGGCGCACACTTGTGAAGTCTCGAGACATCGTTCCTATTTCGGTGTCTCGAGATTTTCTTCGTTTTGGGGGTTCGTTTTCTAGATTTCACCGAGTTGGTTGCGGTGGTATTTTTTGGTTTTGTCTAAGTGGTATCGGCCCCAGATTTCGCCTGTGTGGGGGTTAATGGCGGTGATGTCGTTGTTGATGCAGATGAGCATGATTTCTTTGGTGCGGTGTTTTCTTCCGACGTAGAGTTTGCGCATGTTGCCGGCCCAGCGAAGGGTTACTTTTCCGTCGTTGTCGACTTTGTCTCGCCGTAGG
>NZ_JIAH01000011.1 GCF_000688415.1 Corynebacterium pseudodiphtheriticum DSM 44287 | reverse complement strand
TTGGGATGAGCCACCGGAAGACTTCTTGTCGTTCTTGGACTCTTTGTTGTCTTCCTTTTCCTCAGAAGCGGAATCCTCGGAGCCTGCGTTGTCTTTAGCGTCATCAGCGTCGTCAGAATCATCGGTGCTAGCAGCATCAGTAGAGTCCTGCGAGTCTGCGCTCTCGCCCTCGTCGCCGATGATGGCAATGACGTCGCCAACTTCAACGGTGTCGTCTTCTTCGGCTTTGATCTCCAGAAGCGTACCCGAGACCGGGGAAGGGACTTCAGTGTCCACTTTGTCAGTGGAAACTTCGAGCAAAGGCTCGTCGGCTTCGACGGTATCGCCGACGGACTTCAGCCACTGGGTAATGGTGCCTTCGGTAACCGATTCGCCCAGCTCGGGCATCTCTACGGAGTGCGACATGTGTGAGAGACTCCTCTAAAGTCGTTAGTAAATAGAAGCTACGGCATTCCAGCCTACCGCCATCGCCGCTGCTACGTGTAATGAGTCAATGCGCAATATTGCGCACTACCCCTAGAATTGTGAACTGTGTTCAACCTATTCCGTCGTAACTCCACGAAATCACAGCTCAGGCCACCCCGCGCGCCTGGCGATACGATACGCGAGCAAGACCAGGCAGATCTAGTTGCATGGATCGATGGCCGCGGTTTCATAGAAGGCTTCGTGGAGCCGGAAACCGTGGTTAATGAAATGTCGATCGTGCTTGTCGACGACTCCGGCGACTATATCCGCCGCCGTATTGGCGGGCCGAAAGGAATAGACGCCGTGGCCCGGGTACTAGATGTGCCAATCTATGACGTTGAAGAAACCGGGTATCCACAGCGTATGCGCGAGCGTATGAAACGCGAACGAATCCTACGCAAGCGCCAAGAACAAGTGGAGCGCCGCAAACAGTGGGAGCGGCGCCACGGAGATGCTTAGCTGGCGATTTCGTCCAACCAAGCAACCAGTGTGCGTACCGGAACACCGGTTGCTCGCTGCGCAGTGTATCCGGAAGCGCTTGCTGCCCAGGCAGGGCCGGCTATATCGAGATGTGCCCACTCAATGCCCTCGCCGACGAATTGCGACAGGTAGGTACCCGCAAACTGCATGCCACCCCAACGGTCCTCGGAGATATTGCGGATATCCGCCGCAGGGGTTTTAATCGCTTCTTCGTGCTCTTCCAGCAAAGCCATGGCCCAAGCTTTTTCGCCTACACGGCGTCCCAGCTCAGCGATGCGATCACGTAGCTCATCGCTACCCATAACACCGTAGGTTTTCTTGCCCAACGCGAGCATCTGGTGGCCGGTCAACGTTGCCGTCTCTACCAAATAATCTGGCTTGTCTTCGCTCGCGCGCGCGATGGCGTCGGCAAGCACGATACGGCCTTCAGCATCGGTATTCAGAATTTCTGAAGTAATGCCGCCATAGTGAGTGATGACGTCGCCTGGGCGAATAGCGTTACCGGAAGGCATGTTTTCTGCCAGCGGCACAGTGGTGGTCAACTCCACGTTGAGGTCGAGCTTTGCAGCAGCGACAGTGGCAGCCACGACGGCTGCTGAGCCACCCATGTCCATGATCATCTCGCCCATGCCTGCGCCCGGCTTCAAAGAGATACCGCCGGTGTCAAAGGTAATGCCCTTGCCTACGAGAGCAACCTTCTTCTTGGCCTTGCGTGGACTATGGTGCAGGCGGACCAGACGCGGTGGGCGGACCGAACCCTGGCCGACCGCCAAAATACCACCGAAGCCCTCCTTCTCCAGTTGCTTTTCGTCGAGAATCTCCACCTTCAGGCCTGCATCTTCGGCAAAGCCACGGATAAACTCAGCATAGGATTCTGGGAATTTATGGCTGGAAGGAACGTTGACAAAGTCCCGTGCTAGGCACACCGATTCTGCACCAACTTGTGCGAGACGGAAGACGTCAGAATCCTTCTTTGGATCGCCGAGCACAGTAAATTCGGCGGGATCTTTATCAGCGTGATTCTTTTTCTCGTCCGGCTGGGTGGCACCCTCGTCTTTGCTTCCACGGATGCCCGGGTAGGCATATCCGCCTAAGATCAAGCCTTCTACGATAGCGGCGAGGCGATCACGGTCACCGGAAAGAGCAACGGCGACCGAATTTAGATCCTTGACCGCGCGGGAAACAGTACCAGCCGCGCGACGCAGAACCTCGTCGTCAAGCTTGTCCTGCGCACCCAAACCCACCGCGATGACTACGTCGACGCCCAGCTTCTTTGGAGCCGGCAAGCGGGTGATTTCGTTTGCTTTGCCCGTGGCTTTGACTGTTTGCAAGCCCTCGACCACTTCGCGTAGTTGGCCACCGGAGAGCCAATCTGTGTCGAGGATTTCTATGCCGTTCTCGTTAGCTGAATCCTTCGTGCGGAACACGCTGACGACGAGAGCATCGGCGTTTTTAGGCAACTTTTTCTGCAACTCCACTGGGCTAATCTTGCCGCGGGCTGGAAGTTCGAACTTTGGGGCAGCCATAATATCCTTTCTTGTCACATGACAATGGTCGCGCAATTTAGTTGAAATTCGCTCTAGGCCTTCCTAGCCTAGCGAGATTTACCGCAGAACGCCGTGTAAGGGTGTGCCCTAAGTCTCTATTAAAAGGTGGAAAGGGTACATTAGCTACCATGAGCGACTTCAAATTTTCCGTGACCCGCAATGACACTCCGACGCCCGCAGCTGAACGCGAGGAAATCCTGGCGAACCCAGCTTTTGGTAAAAAATTCACGGACCACATGGTGGTTGCCGACTGGAATGCAGAACAAGGCTGGCACAATCTATCAGTGCAGCCATACGCGCCATTGACCTTAGATCCTGCGACGACCGTTTTTCATTACGGGCAAGCAATTTTTGAAGGCATCAAGGCATATAGGCAGAGTGATGATTCAATCGTTACTTTCCGTCCTGAGAAGAATGCGCAACGTATAGCGAGCTCCGCGCAGCGCATGGCAATGCCGGAAATCCCAGAACAATTATTTATCCAAGCATTGAAAGAATTAGTTGCTGTCGACAAGGATTGGGTCCCAGCAGCCGGGGGAGAGGGATCCTTGTACCTTCGTCCATTCCTGATTGCAACGGAAATAGGGCTCGGCGTCGCGCCATCGCAGTCTTATCGATTCTTGGTTATTGCCTCGCCAGTCGGTGCGTATTTTCAGGGTGGCGTGAAACCGGTATCTGTGTGGATTTCCGAAGATTATGTGCGTGCCGCTCCGGGCGGAACCGGGGCCGCCAAATTTGCCGGTAACTACGCTGCTTCGCTAGTTGCCCAGCAAGAATCCATCGCACATGGCTGCGACCAAGTGGTCTTTTTAGATGCTGCAAAACGCCAAAAAGTCGAAGAGATGGGCGGCATGAACGTCATGTTTGTCATCCAGGGCAAGCTGGTCACTCCCGAACTGACCGGCACTATTTTGCCTGGTGTGACGCGAAATTCACTGTTGCAACTAGCGCGTGAGATGGGCATTGAAGTGGTGGAAGAAAGCATCACTCTGGAGCAATGGCGGGAAGCCGCCGAATCCGGTGCCATGAGTGAAGCCTTTGCGTGCGGGACGGCAGCCGTAATCACGCCAATCGGCACCGTGAAAACTACCAGCGGCACGTTTAGCATCGGTGGCGGTCACCCCGGCGAAATCACGATGCAACTGCGTGAGAAGCTAACCGGAATCCAACGGGGAGAAGTTGCCGACACGCACGGCTGGCTACAAAAGCTCGCCTGATGATCGCGCGCCGTGGTTATGCGCGTTGATCGCATCAGTGATCGCATAAACCTCATCGGCTACTAGCTCAATCGCTGCGTTGAGCGCAGATAATGCTAGTACGCCACCGGTTCCTTGCCCGGTTGTGAGATCGAAGGCAAGTAGGGGCGTTAATCCCAATTGTTGGACGGCTTGGATATGCGCAGGCTCCGGGGACAGCTGTGCCGAGCGCAGCCATGGTTGGGTTCCTGGAACAATTTTTTCTGCTATCAGGCCACACACAGTGGCAAGGCAGCCGTCGACAAGCACTGGAGTGCGTCGGGAAGTTGCTTGCAGAATAAAACCAACCAATGACTGTACCGTCGGCATTTGGCATTCGCGCACAAGATCCAACAAATTAGCAGGAAATCGTCGGAAACGGAACATGTGATCCCGGATAGCCGTGACGTCGGCTTGCCATTGTTTCGTCGTAAGCGAAGCTTCCAAGCTAGCTAGTGCTACCGGTTCTGTCTTCGTTATTGCGCCAAACAAGGCAGCAGCCTCGACGGAGAATCCCTCAGTGAGCTCGCCTGGGATCAGTAGATCTGCGCCAGCATCGATTTCAGAATCAGCGATAGAGCGGCCAAATTCTAGCGCGGCTCCGTCGGTAGGGATCTCCTCTAGGCGAACGCCAGCACCATGGGTACGGGCCAGTGTCGTCACGGGGGCAGAACCAGCGGCAATATCGTCGGCTGCAGTCTGGGACTCGGGCGTGCGCAAAGATGACGCACCGTTGCTACCAGTTGCAGAGCTCCGGGGGACAGAGACGCTGGGGTCAGAACTGCCGGGGGCAGGGCTGGCGAGGGCAGAATGGAAAATGACGACTCGGGGCTGCCGCAACGGCTCCGCGGGAACTTTCCCTTGGCACGCGGCCATGAAAGCTGCTGCATCAGTAAGCCGACCAAAACTTCGGCCCCGCTGTGTCGACGACATAGCTGCAACCACCGCGGCGGCAGCCTCAGTATCAATCTCCGCGGGAGCCCCAAGATCAGCAAACTCAGCACTGTCGGCTTGGGCATTGGAATCCGCGTTAGCGGCAGCGTCAGCACTCTGCTTGGGTGCGGAATCAGGCTCGGGCTGAGGGATGGATTCGGGCTCGTGCGGCATTGGCATTGTGAAAACCTAAACTGTAACTATCTAGGGCCTAGAAGAATGAAGAATAGGGGCGGTTAGACCTTGGCACCGCGTTCCACCTGGGGCTTTGGTGAACGCCACTTGCGTGGCTGAGTGGCACGAGAATAAGCGTAAAAGCCCAAGCGGAATCCAGCTTCGGTGGAGTCTGGGAATTTCTTGCGCACCGCGTTATTGCAACGTTTGCCCAGGATAACCCCTTCGATTGCGAGAATAACAATAATCACCATGCCGATGAGTGAAATGATATTCGCTGCGTGAGGGTTAATTCCGCCGAGCAGGGTAGCACCAAGAATCATAAGGGCAATAAGCATCACCCAGTTGGTCAAGAAAGCGCGGGAATCCACCCAGTCCCGTGCGTAGCGTCGCTCCGGTCCAATATCGCGAGCCAAGAGGTAGCGCTCATCGCCAGCATCCATGCGTTCTTGCTGTTCCTTACGGCGACGCATGTTTTCTTGGCGTTCTTCGCGTTTGTATTCTTTCCATTCTTGCTTGGACATGGATTTCTTGAGCTCTTTACGACGCTCCCGGGCCTGGGCGGGGGATGCACCGTTAGGATCGCGTCGTACACCGCGACGAATCTCTTGCTCTTTGCGCGAAGGAGTAGGTTTATTTTTCTTAGGGGTATAGCCCTTCGGTAAATCTGTTTGCTCTGGGGAAGCGGAATTGGCCTGTGCAGGGCTAGATTGTGCCGAGTTTGATGGTGCAGATGAGCTCTTATTGTCCGCACTGGTAGTGGAGTTGTCGGAATTATCTGCTTTGGTGTTTTGAGGTTTTTGCCACGGTAGTTTCACAGTTCTACAGGGTACAACTTTGTATGCCGGTAACAAGAATAAGTACTTGTCGGGTATGTCCGGCGTAGGTGGCGCAAACAGCCTTGGGGCGGTTAAATTAATTGTCGAACGGACTGCGGATCCAGGGGTTTCGTCTCGCACGAAAGGCGAGTACTCTGGACGCAAACGACGCGTTCACCACGAAGGAGAACTATTATGACCGCCCCAACTTCGTCGACCGGCGTAATTTTGACTGACGCTGCAGCTGAGAAAGCTAAGTCTTTGCTAGAGCAGGAAGGCCGTACGGACCTGTCTCTGCGTATTGCCGTTCAGCCAGGTGGTTGTGCAGGTTTGCGCTATCAACTGTACTTTGACGACCGCGAGCTCGATGGTGACAAAAGCGATGAGATCGGCGGCGTTACCTTGGTCGTCGACAAGATGTCGGTGCCGTACCTGATGGGTGCGAAGATTGACTTCGCTGACACCATTGAACAGCAAGGTTTTACTATCGATAATCCGAATGCCGGTGGATCCTGCGCTTGTGGCGATTCTTTCAACTAAAACTATAGTTAGGATTCCACACAGCTCGACGGATATTAAAAGCCCCTGGTTCTCGTTACTAATCAGTACAGAGAGCTAGGGGCTTTCGCATTGTGCGCGGCCGGGCTACATCAATAGTGCTGTCCCCGGCCGTGTCGGTATGCAGTTATAGTCGGACTGGGTAATCCCGGTGCTCGATATTTGGGTCGATACGTTTCTCCACAAAAATTCCGTGCCAGACCATGAAGGCCAGCACAGTCCACAGACGACGTGAGTGATCTGATTGGCCTGCACGGTGTTCTTGCAACATCTCCAGGACAGCTTTCTTGTTGAAGATGTCTTCTGTTTGGGAGGCGTTAATTTGCTCTTGTGCCCATCCGTGTAGTTCATCTCCTGCTAACCAGTGCCGCATTGGTACCGGGAAGCCCAATTTCTTTCGGTGCAGCACATGTGGGGGAACGATTTGTTCCATAGCCTTACGTAAGGCATATTTCGTGGTTCCGTGGGAGATCTTCAGTTCGTGCGGGATGGTTTCGGCAACCCGGAAAACTTCCTTGTCGAGGAATGGGACGCGGAGTTCTAAGGAGTTCGCCATATTGATCTTGTCCGCTTTCACGAGGATGTCGCCGCGCATCCAGGTAAACAAGTCTAAATGCTGCATACGCGCAACGGGGTCCATGTCTTCAGAACGCGCGTAAATATCTTTGGTCACATCACGGTGATCCCAATCTTTACGGGCCCAAGGGATCACGCGTTGCATTTGCTCGAAATTGAAAGAGCGAGCATTACCGTAGTAGCGCTCTTCCATGGACATCGATCCGCGTTCGAGAAGAGATTTCCCCTTCATGCCATCAGGCAAGATACGGGAAAGAGCGCCTAAGCCCCGTCGCAAAGGGCTTGGAATTTTTTCGAATGGCGCGAGGGAGAGGGGCTCTTTGTAAATAGTGTAACCGCCAAAGAGCTCGTCGGCGCCCTCACCAGAAAGCACGACCTTGACGTGTTTCCGAGCTTCTGCTGCGACAAAATGCAGCGGAACGAGGGAGGGGTCTGCCACAGGGTCGTCCAGATACCACATGATTTTCGGAATGGCGTCGGCATATTCTTCTGGGCTGACAATCTTAACTATATGCTCAGCGCCAATCGCTTCTGCCGACTCTGCTGCGACGTCGACCTCAGAATAACCTTCGCGTTCGAAACCGGTGGTAAATGTTAAAAGATTTGGGTTGTGTCGTTTCGCCAATGCAGCGATCGCGGTGGAATCAATACCACCGGACAAGAATGACCCAACAGTGACGTCTGCGCGCATGTGCTTTTCGACGGAATCCTCGAGGGCATGGGCGATTCGGTCAAAAAGCTGTTGTTCCTGGCCTGCCGGAACGGCTTTGGTCCGAAAGCGAGGCTGGAAATAACGTTCCGCTTTAACCTGACCGTCTGGCGAAAGAATTGCAGTGCAACCCGATTCCAGGCGACGAATGTCTGCGTGTAAAGATTCCGGTTCTGGGACATATTGCAGGTCCACATAATGTTCGATGGCTCTGCGGTCAAGGCCTAGCCCTAGATCGATAGCGTCAGCAATCTCGAGAATGGATTTTTTTTCGGATGCAAAAACGGTTCCTGCCGACGTTGTGGCATAAAACAGCGGCTTGATCCCAAACTGATCGCGGGCGACGAACATCTGTTTCCGGCGGGTGTCCCAGATGGCGATGGCGAACATTCCACGAAGATGCTCGACGACGGAAGGCCCCCAATGGTGGAAACCGACAACAATTGGTTCACCATCGCCGGATGTCTGAAAGTGATATCCCGCCTCTTTGAGCTCGGCACGAAGTTCAACGTAGTTATAAATTTCCCCATTGAACGTCATCGCGTAGCGTTCAGGATCGTCCTCTGGACCCCAGCGTAAAGGCTGATGAGAATGCTCCAGGTCGATGATTGACAGCCGGTTGAATCCAAAAACTGCGTGTTCATCGTTCCAGGTGCCAGCGGCGTCAGGGCCACGATGGCGCATGCAAGGGAGCGCTTCTTCCATAGCGGTAACGTAAGAAGGGGCATCGCTTTGGGCGCTCAACATAGCGAGAAGTCCGCACATTGTTTATTTCTCCTCAGGGTGGTGATCTGCCACGACTACTTTACGGCCAAGTATTCGTCAGCGGTTAATCATTTAACGGAGAGTTTCGCGCAGATTGGACTTCAATCCCATGGGCTTATCCGTTTACCTCAATGTGAGTGAAACTTTGGGATGATAGGGACGATATTCAGTGTGAGATGGCTAATACCTTTGGCATTTCGTGTGTGGTCAATTTTCGTCGGTGGGCCAAATGGTTGCCCATTGTCCAGCGCGTATCGGGGTGGCTGGAGCGTCGCTGTGTTTCTAGATGTGTAAACCTTTATTTGCCTGGAAATAGGTTCATGCAACCCTGATAAGAAGATGGCGTATTTGAGTTATGCTGCTTGAATAGGAATGCTTATAAAAGTAGGCAGACAATTGTGTGCAAAGAAAGGCAGAACACACGTGGGACAGCGTAAAGAACGCAGCTTGAGCCGGAAGCTGGGCCTTGGTGGCGTCTTGGGCCTCGCAACGGTCGGTCTGGCCGCTTGTGAGGTCGAGCCACCAGCAGCGGCATCGAAATTCCTGCACATGGGTTGGCCTGAGGGAGTTACCCCCGAGGCGAACTCAATGTTTAATTTCTGGATCTGGATTTGGGTCCTTGCCTGGTTTATCGGCATTATCATGTGGGCGCTGTTCCTGACGGCCATTTTCCGCTGGAGTGCCAAGCGTGCAAAAAAGAATGGTCGAGGAGAATTCCCTCGTCAGCTCCAGTACAACGTGCCCGTTGAGTTGGTTTTGACGATTATTCCCGTCATTATCGTCATGGCGCTATTCTTCTTTACCGTTCAAGTCCAGCAGAAAGTTGTCGCGAACGACAAAGAGCCTGAGGTTGCCGTAGACGTCACTGCCTTCCAGTGGAACTGGAAGTTTGGTTACGCAGAGGTTGGCGGAAACTTCACTCCTAATGGTCAGGATTATCTAGGCGAAGACGAAGAGCGTACCGCTATCGCCGAGAAGTCCAAGCATGACCCTGAAGACGTTAAGAACGCCAACCCTGTTCACGGACGTTCCAGCGGTGACAACTCGTACTTGAATTACAACGAGATCGAGACGCTGGGAACCACAGATGAGATTCCTGTTTTGGTTCTGCCTACCAACACCGCAATCGAATTCCGTCTTGCTTCCGGCGACGTTTCTCACTCCTTCTGGGTCCCTGAATTCTTGTTCAAGCGTGACGTTTATTCTCACCCAGAAAACAACCAGCAGGAGCGCGCATTCCAGATCGAGGAAATCCAAGAAGAGGGTGCCTTTGTAGGTCGCTGTGCTGAAATGTGCGGTACTTACCACGCGATGATGAACTTTGAGATTCGCGCGGTTTCCCCGGAGAAGTTCGCTCAGTATATGGAATTCCGTATGGCTAACCCGGATGCCCCTAACTCAGAGGCACTGGCATCCATCGGTGAAGCCCCATATGCAACCTCCACCAAGCCATTCAACTCCGCTCGCGAGACCGCCGATGGCGATAACGCGGCAGATCCGAACACCGCTCTGTAAAGCCAAAGGAGAATACAGACATGCGCGCCAGTGCGAAACTCTTTTACGCAATCGCCGTCTTCCTCGGAATCTCCGGTGTTGTCTACGTCTTCGGTACCGTATGGATTGAAGATGACGGTTGGAAGTACCGCTACGACTGGGCTGGTGGCCTCCCGTTGCTCTTGTCGTCCCTTATGGCGATTATGCTCGGTGCCTACCTGCATATAACCGAATCCCGATCCGATGTCCTTCCAGAGGACTGGGAGGAAGCGGAAATCTCTGACTCCGCGGGAGTCCTCGGATTTTTCTCCCCGGGATCCATGTGGCCATTCTGGATGTCGATCTCCATCTTTGTATTCGGCCTTGGTGTTATCTTCCTGTACTACTGGCTGATCCTGGTTGGTGGCGTAATGCTCATTTGGGCATGTACGATGCTGAGCCTGCAATACGGATTGCCTAAGGAAAAGCACTAGTTTCAATCCCTGATCTGGTTTCGACGCAACCTTCAACCCCTAATTGTTCTTTGTTTGAGCAATTGGGGGTTTTGTTGTGCCGCGGGGCGAGGGTGGGAAGGGTAAATGAGAGTGTAAAGACTCTGAGCGAATATCGACTAGTGACGAAAAAATGATTGAGTTCCAAGCTGTTCGAATCATGAATTAGTTGGCGCAATTTTAGGGGCAATCAAAAGTTGCAATCATCGCAAAATGGCAGTTTTGCCTTGTGAGTTAGGGCACTTTGGCAGGTGGGGTGCGAAAAGTAATACCCCCGATTTGAGTTAAGGCAGCAATCTACTCTCGCTAATGATCGAGGCTATCGGGGGTGTAATTGCCGGTTGACCTGCTAATTAAGTTAGTCGGAATTTGCGGGAAAAAGTTCCAAGGTAGGTATAGATACTTTAGCTACCCCCGTATGGTGTGAGTGTCGCTTATGGCCTTATGGTGACCTGGGAAAACGGCTAAGAATTGAGATGAAATTCGAGAAAGGACGGTGCATACTTATGAGCGTGACGAGCGCAGTAACTAACCCAGGAATGACAGCACCACAACGTGTTGTGTCGCTGAACCGACCAAACATGGTCAGCGTAGGCACGATTGTGTTCCTGTCGCAGGAATTAATGTTCTTCGCCGGACTGTTCGCGATGTGGTTTACCTCGCGCGCAAACGGACAGGCAGGGGACTGGACTGAACAGACCGAGCACCTTAACGTGATCTACGGTCTCATCATTACAGCTATCCTTGTTACTTCGTCTGTGACCTCGCAGTTCGGTGTTTTCGCGGCCGAGAAAGGTGACGTCTTCAAGCTCCGCTTGTGGTACGTAATCACTATTGCCCTTGGTGTTGTTTTCTTGGGCATGGTCGCATTCGAGTATTACGAGATGATCTCGCACGGCGTAACCATTCAAGCCAGTGTGTTTGGCTCGGTGTTCTTTATCATCACCGGCTTCCATATGCTGCACGTGACGGCGGGCCTTATCGCATTCGCCATCGTCCTGGGGCGAATTTGGAAGTCTAAATTCACCCCCGCACAGGCAACTGCTGCGATGGCAGTCTCGTATTACTGGCACTTCGTTGACGTCATCTGGATCGGCGTCTTCATTGTTATTTATCTCGTTCAGTAGGCCGTAGCTCGCCGTAATCCGGCCTACAGCCCTTCACTTTCCGTTCTCGACATATTTAAGGGAAATGATGGATTCCAACCCGAACACAGAGCCGCAGTCGGAGAACCCTACTGCTGCCAACGCGAGCGCTTCGCGCCGCAAACGCAAGATGCGCCGGACGCTCGCCGGTGCAGCTGCTTTGTCTGTGGGACTCACCGGTGCAGGCATCTTGGCCAGCGCATTGACTCCAGACGCTCAGGTAGCAACCGCACAGCGTGATGACCAAGCCCTTATTCAAGAGGGTAAGGACATTTACGAAGTTGCTTGCATTACTTGTCACGGCACAAACCTGCAAGGCGTACCTGACCGTGGGCCATCACTGATTGGTGTCGGTGAAGGTTCCGTTTACTTCCAGGTTCACTCTGGCCGCATGCCGATGATGTCTAACGACGCCCAGGCGGAACGTAAGACTCCTCGCTATACGGAACAACAAACTCTTGCGTTGGCTGCTTACGTTGCAGCCAACGGCGGGGGACCCGAACTGGTGTATAACGACGATGGCACCATCGCAATGGAAGAGCTGCGCGGTTCTTCGTACGATGGAAAAATCCATCCAGAAGATATCGCCCGTGGTTCGGAATTGTTCCGTATGAACTGTGCTTCTTGCCATAACTTCACCGGTCGTGGTGGCGCCCTGTCTTCAGGTAAGTATGCGCCTCCACTGGATCCGGCGAACGAGCAAGAGATTTATCAAGCCATGTTGACTGGCCCGCAGAACATGCCGAAGTTCTCTGAACGTCAACTCACCCACGACGAGAAAGCAGACATCATCGCGTTTATTAAGGACGCGAAAGAGTCTCCATCCTCAGGCGGTTGGTCTGTAGGCGGATTGGGCCCTGTCGCTGAAGGCTTGGCCATGTGGATCATCGGCATCACCGCTTTGGTTGGTGCAGCTATGTGGATTGGATCGCGTACCTAATGTCGAACGAGAAAAAAAATTACACGGAACAAGAGCTTCGGGGCATGAGCCAGGATGAATTGGCTCAACTTGGTACCGAGCTCGATGAAGTGACAGTTGCTTATCGGAAAGAGCGCTTCCCGGTAGAGAACGATCCTGCTGAAAAACGTGCCTCCATTTCCGTTGGCATCTTTTTTGCAATTGCAGTCGTCGCCGCCATCGCGTTTTTAGGCGTGTACCTTTTCTGGCCATGGGGCTATAAAGGGCATGGGGAAGACGGCCAGTGGTTGCACGCGGTATACACCCCGTTATTAGGTCTTACCTCCGGTTTGGCCATCCTTTGCTTGGGCATCGGTGTGGTCATGATCGTCAAAAAGATGGTGCCGGAAGAAATTGCCGTGCAGAATCGCCACGACGGACGTTCTGATGAGGTTGACCGCCAGACCGTTACCGCGTTGCTGAATGACGCTTGGCAGACTTCCACCCTCGGTCGTCGTAAAGCACTGCAGGGGCTGCTTGGCGGCGCGGGTATCCTTGCAGGTCTTGTAGTGATTGCACCACTGGGCGGAGCTATCCGCAATCCTTGGAAGCCACGCCACGAGCTCAACTACAACGGAGACGGAACTCTGTGGACATCAGGGTGGACGCTTCACGATAAAGGCGTAAAGCTTTACCTTGCCCGGGATACCGGAGCGATTGCCGAATACCACGAAGGGCAGGCCGGGAACCACTGGGAGACTAAAGGCGTTACCCGCCTAGTCCGCGTTCGGCCCGAAGACCTGTCTGCAGCCGCGATGGAAACCGTTTTCCCATTGGCAGAAGACGATGTGAACGATGGAGATCGTTACGATCCACAGCGCGACGTATACGAAAACCATATGCATTCTATCCATGGACCACGTAACGCCGTTATGCTCATTCGTTTGCGCCATGACGATGCCAAAGCTGTTGTCGAGCGCGAAAACCAGGAAGATTTCCACTACGGCGATTACTACGCGTACTCCAAGATCTGTACGCACGTTGGTTGTCCAACCTCTCTATTTGAGGCACAGACTAACCGCATCCTGTGCCCGTGCCACCAATCGCAGTTCGACGCTATGCAATACGCAAAGCCTGTTTTCGGACCTGCGGCCCGTGCGTTGCCACAGTTGCCCATCACCGTTGACGAAGAGGGCTACCTCATCGCTCGCGGTAACTTCATCGAGCCAGTTGGCCCGGCTTTCTGGGAGCGTGAATCCTAATGAGCAATAAACTCGGACAAATAGCAGACAATGTTGATTCGCGCTACACCATCTCGGGGATGGTGCGCACCCAGATCAACAAAGTCTTCCCAACCCACTGGTCCTTCATGTTGGGTGAGATTGCCTTGTACAGCTTCATTATCTTGCTGCTTACAGGCGTGTACCTAACTCTGTTTTTCGACCCATCAATCACCAAAGTGATCTACGACGGTGGATACCTGCCGTTGAATGGCGTCGAGATGTCACGCGCATACGCAACCGCACTTGATATTTCTTTTGAGGTGCGCGGTGGCCTGTTCGTGCGTCAGATGCACCACTGGGCAGCGCTTATGTTCATGATGTCGATGGTTGCTCACATGCTCCGCGTGTTCTTCACTGGCGCATTCCGCCGCCCTCGTGAAGCTAACTGGATCATCGGTTGCGCATTGATCATGCTCGGCATGGTTGAAGGCTTCATGGGTTACTCTCTGCCGGATGACCTGCTCTCCGGTGTCGGTTTGCGCATTATGTCGGCCATCATCCTCGGTGTCCCTATCATCGGAACTTGGATCCACTGGGCCATCTTCGACGGGGACTTCCCATCGGACCTGATGCTAGACCGTTTCTATGTGCTGCACGTCCTTATTATCCCAGGAATTATTCTCGCGCTAATTGCTGCCCACTTGATGCTAGTTTGGTACCAAAAGCACACCCAATTACCTGGGCCGGGCCGCACTGAAAACAATGTTGTAGGCGTCCGCATTATGCCAGTATTCGCTACTAAGGCGATTGGCATGGGTTTGATCGTTGCCGGTGTTCTCGCATTGATGGCGGGGCTACTGACCATCAACGGTTTCTGGACTATTGGACCTTACAACCCATCTCAGGTGTCCGCAGGTTCGCAGCCTGACGTTTATATGTTGTGGACCGACGGCGTTGCCCGCATTATGCCAGCTTGGGAACTGTACATCGCTGGCTACACGATCCCATCAGCATTCTGGGTCGCGTTGATGTGTGGTGTGATGGTAATGCTGCTCTTCGCTTACCCTGCCTTGGAAAAGAAGGCAACTGGCGACGACGCGCACCATAACCTGCTGCAACGTCCACGCGACGTTCCAGCGCGAACCGCGATCGGCGCAATGGCGATCACGTTCTTCCTGCTGGTAACAATTTCCGGTGGTAACGACCACATCGCCCACTTCTTCAACATCTCGTTGAATGCCATGACCTGGTTCGGCCGCATCGGCTTGGTTGTGCTCCCACCGTTGGTTTACTTCTTGACCTACCGCATTTGTGTCTCGTTGCAGCGCTCTGACCGCGAGGTGCTGGAACACGGCATCGAAACCGGCACAATCAAGCAGCTGCCGAATGGTGCATTCATCGAAGTACACCAGCCACTTGGACCGGTCGACGATCATGGTCATCCTATTCCGCTGGAGTACGCCGGCGCGGCCGTGCCGAAACAGCTGAATAACTTGGGTTATGCCGATCAGAATGCGTCCGGCGTCTTTAGTCCGGATTCAGATGACGTAGCATCTCGTCGACGTCAGATCGAACATGACAACCATGCTGAAGAGGTTGAAATGCTGCGTCGCCTCAATGAGGCCAATCGCGAGGCTGACCGTCGCAAAGGCCACTTAGACTAAGGCAAAAGACACTTAGACCAAGTGAGCGCACAATCTGGCCTCGAAAGCTAGATGCGACGCCTTAATCAAGTAGCAAAGGCTCGGTATTGGATAAACCAGTACCGAGCCTTTGGCATTTCAAGGTGTAATCTTCTGGCCGCTAGGAGATCATTGGCTACGTAGGCCCAAGTCGATTTCTGGTTCCTGCCTAACATCGAGCACATCTAGAGTAGGTCCGTTGTCTAAGTGGGCCTCAATTAAGGATTCATCGTCGTTTCTGTCCCGGCTTAGTTTTAGCGTTGAGCTTTCCCAGCCCTGTGGTTTATGGGCGGGAATTTAGCAACCACCTGGTTCCTGTGTTTGATTTCACATATGACTAGTTTTTTCAGTCTCTGCTCGACTCCTAGGCGCTTGCGCTTTCACTGTAACGGGCATCCTTCCCTCTGAAACGCCAGGCAAGAGACGGTTTCTTGGGTGCTGTAGTGATCTTCATAGTATCGGCGGCTTGCGAACAAGTCGTTGATGTATATCTGACAACAGCAAGATAACGGGTAGATAACGGAAGTAATCACAGGCCTTGATTCGACAACGTTTGTTGTCATTTCGTAACCTATTTGAGACATTGCGTCGCACCAGTTGCATGAGTTCAGGCGGACTCGGTCGGTACGGGGCAAACTACGAAAACTGTAGTGCATACTCAATCTGATTTGGAGAAGATTTCGTGGCTAAACACCGTAAGCAGAATGTGTCCACCAAGCGCCGCGTCGCTGCAGCCTCCGCTGCTGTTGTTGGTTCGACGATGATGGCCCCGGGCATGGCGTCCGCAGCCCAATTCACAATTCCAAACACAAACTTCACCGTTGACGTTCCTGGCGTGGAAAACATCCCTGGGGCGGATCAACTACTCGGTAGCTCCCAGGCGCCCGCACCTCATGCAAACCCAGTACAGGTGGCTCACGCTCCCGTGGCATCGAAGGGACAGCAGATCGTAGATGCCGCTCGTTCAGCAATCGGCAGCCCTTACGCATGGGGAGCGGCAGGGCCAGGCTCTTTTGATTGCTCTGGTTTGACGAGTTGGGCTTACCAGCAGGCTGGCGTGAATATCCCGCGCACGTCACAAGCTCAGGCAGCTGGCGGTACGCGTGTGTCGCTCGACGCCTTGCAACCAGGCGATATTATTGCCTACTACGGCGGTGCATCTCACGTCGGAATCTACACTGGGCATGGCACTATCATTGACGCCCTAAACGCCGGCAGCCCAGTCGGTGAACGCCCACTGCATTTCCAGCCAATCCATTCTGCAGTCCGTTTTTAGCTCTTTTGGGGCAGGACTAGCCAATTCACTGTGTAGGGCGCTAGTATTGCCGTTGGTCTACTCGCTTCATCCAGAAAGTCATTTCCACGCATGTCTTCCGCCGCTTTTCGGTCGCGCCAGCGCTTCCTAGCTATCGTCACCTCCAGTGCACTTGTTTTTGGTGCGATTGGTGTCAACCCCTCCATTGCCTCGGCAGATGATGTTGAGATCGCTACTCAGCAGATTCAAGAGTCCGGCTTTGAGATGTCCCGTAAACACGAAGAGCTGAAGAATATCGAGGAGAAGCTGAATAAACGCGCCCAGAATGTTGCGCATCTCGACGTCCTCAGCACTGATGCCAACCACAAGGCTGCTAACGCAGCTGAAGCACGCGCGCAGCTGCAAGCCACCGTGGACCAATTAGCGAAAGCTCAGTACACCGGAACGGGCTTGGATAAAGCCGCCTCTGTCATGTCGTCGGGAAGCCCACAGGAGCTTATCGACCGGCAATCGTTCATGGGGGCGCTTTCTCGTGATGCCGAGGCTGATATCGTCCGTCTACAGCAGGAGGTCCGCGAGTCCGCTCGTGCAGCCAGCAAGGCGAATGCGTTGTTGCAAGAGGCGATCTTCCACAAAACCGATTTGGAAATTCAGCGCACTAAACTGCAGGAAGAACGTGACGCCCTTGAGGCAAAAATCGGCGACCTTGAAGCCCGCGTCGAAGCGCTAAGCGATGAGGAGCGCATTTCTTTGGCAGGCGGTGCTCCTGCGGACTTTGCTAAAATCGGCGATGCGTTGCTTAGCGCAGCGGGTTCAGGCGCTTCCGGTGCGGCCTTAACTCGGCTGGGTATGCCTTATAACTGGGGGGCTGCGGGGCCAGATTCCTTCGACTGCTCGGGTCTTATGCACTGGGCTTATCAGCAGCAAGGGAAGAGTATCCCGCGCACTTCACAAGCGCAGCTAGCCGGTGGCACTCCGGTTTCCCTGAATGCTTTGCAGCCCGGAGATATTATTGGTTATTACCCTGGCACCACTCACGTAGGTATGTACATCGGTGATGGCAAAGTAGTCCATGCTTCGACCTATGGCGTGCCCGTGCAGGTTGTCCCTTATGATTCGATGCCTATCACTGGTGCTTCTCGGTATTAAATAGCCGTCTACCGCACGGAACCCAACCCGCGTCTCAACATGAGCCGCGGGTTTACTGGTGCCATGCCTAACAACCAAAGCGATATTTAGTTCGGCGACCATAATTCAGGTGGCGGTAAAGCATTTCGGAACGCACCGTAGCATAGGCAAGTGGATGGAGTATAGTAACTACGTTATGTCTATTGCCCCTAATGCCTTGACGATCGGTGTGGATATTGGTGGCACCAATATGCGTGCGGCTGTCGTTGACACGCACGGTGAAATCCTCGATCGTGCAGCCACACTCACACCAAACAGTGAAGACGTTCTGGTCGACAAATTGGTCGCACTTGTCAACACCCTTCGGGACCGTCATGAAATTGCAGCTGTCGGACTGGCAGTCGCGGGCTTTTTGGACCCTGACTGCACTACCGTTCGCTTCGCACCGCATTTGCCTTGGCGCGATGCCCCTGTTCGAGAGATCATGACTGATCGTTTGCAACTTCCCGTGCGCTTAGAACACGATGCCAATTCTGCAGCGTGGGGAGAGTACGTTTTCGGCCAAGCACGGGAAGCCGGAACCTGGGTGTATTTTTCGGTAGGTACCGGTATCGGGGCAACAATTATGCACCGCGGAGAAATCTTCCGTGGTTCTTTTGGTATGGCGCCAGAATTCGGTCACGTCACGGTAGTGCCTGGTGGTAGGCAATGCTCGTGTGGGAAGCGGGGATGTCTGGAGCGTTATGCGTCCGGTACGGCATTGGCGGACACAGTCCTGGAACTCGCTGACGACTGCCCGGAGTATCGCAGAAGTCCTTTGCTGCATACCGCGTCAACAGGCGAAGAGATCATGAACGCCGCGCGTGATGGTGATGCGCTTGGGCAGGCGGTGGTTGGTGAGTTTGCACGTTGGCTTGGGATCGGCCTGTCGTTCGTTGCGGATGTCATTGACCCGGAATTAATTGTCCTCGGAGGTGGGGTAGTTGGTAATCACGATTTATTTTTGCCAGCTGCAGACCGGGTACTCAGACAATCAATGGTGGCTGCGACACATCGGCCACACCCAGAGGTTTCTGTCGCGAAACTAGGTTCTGCGGCAGGTATGGTCGGAGTTGCACATTTATCGCGTTATGCTGAGAATTTTCCTAATTAGGCGTCTCCATAAATCAAGCTAGGAAGGCTGGTTAAGGGCTGTGGCACACGTAGAAACCAAGAGCATGAACAACGGCTGGTACCACTTTTTCAAATACGTTTTGATTGGCCCATGGTTACGGTTGTGGAATCGCCCTTTTACGGAAGGTTTAGGCAATGTTCCGGAGCAAGGGGCTGCGATGGTCGTCTCGAATCACCAAGCGGTGATGGATTCATTCTATTTGCCCTTGGTTTGCTCTCGACAATTTACATTTCCGGCGAAAAAAGAGTACTTCACAGGTAAAGGAATTGTCGGTTCTCTGCAGCGTTTCTTTTTCACCTCTGTCGGCCAGGTCCCTATTGACCGTAAGGCGAAAGACGCGGGTGGAGCGCTCGTAGACACTGCAAAGAGCGTCTTTGCAAGGGGAGATCTACTAGGTATTTACCCAGAAGGTACCCGTAGTCCTGATGGCCGGGTGTACCGGGGCCGCACTGGCATGGCACGCATTGCTATGGAAACTGACGTGCCTGTTATCCCTGTCGCGATGATTAATGTCGCCAAAGCGAACCCCATCGGTACCTGGATTCCGCGCCCAGTTAAGGTCGGAGTTCGCTTTGGCACACCTGTTTCTCCCCACGAATGGGCGCGGAACCGTGGCTTAGACCCGAAAGAACACCAAACGATGCGTGATTTTACGGACTTCATCATGCATGAGCTTGCGGAATTAACCGGAGTTGAATACGTCGATCATTATGCCTCTGAGGTGAAAGAGTCGCTAGCTGCCGGAAATGGATACCCGGAAGGTGCCGAGCCAAACCAGACATAATTGCAGGAGTATCGTGGCGCAGCAAAGACTCAAGTGGCCCGATATCGCCCGGGGTGTATCGATTCTAGGCGTGATCATTCTGCACGTATCGCTGGCAGTTCCTGAGGCACGTGATACCTGGCTTTCTCAAGCAAATGAATTTCTGGATCCACTGCGCATGCCGCTATTCTTTTTAGTCAGCGGGTTGTTCTCGGCGAAAGTATTCCGGTTTAGTTTTCAACAACTTTTCACGCGTAGACTGTGGTTTCTCCTGGTCCCTTATATCTTTTGGGTGCCACTCGAACTAGCGGCATACCAGGTCGTACTCGTTAATGATTATGGTGCGGAGTGGCCACCTGCACAATACTTTCTCAAACAGGTAATCACAGGTTCAACTTTGATCTGGTTTTTGTACGCGTTGGTGCTTTTTAACATCGCTTTGTGGGCACTTCGCGCATTGCCAGGCTGGGTAGCAGTTCTAGTGTCTTTCATCGTGCCGGTGTTATTGCTTCCGTTTCACGAGCACTGGCATATGATCGCTAAGTCGGTTATATATCTGCCGGTATTCGTTTTTGCCGCATATTTTGCATCCTCCATCCACCGCTTTACCGCTCATGCGAAGCGCATTCCGGTGGTAATCAGTGCTCTGGTGGCTTATTTGCTTGGTTATGCCGGGGCACAGTTGTGGGAAAGCGTACGCGGTGAACAGGCTTACTGGAGTGGTCCGGGGTCTATTGAGTTTGGACCTTTTGAGTTGGATTTGTTCTTCCGCATTATCCAGCATGCGTTTTCTTTGCCTGCCGCGATAGTGTTGTCGGTATTACTGACCTATCTTCCGCGAGTCAGCACCGTGTTATTAAAACTTGGTCGGAATACTCTGCCACTGTATATCGGCCACCACTTCGGCATCATGGCGCTGTTTCACTATCAGCGCTTGTGGGTGGTGGATGTCGAATTGGAAGATATCACCCGCTTTGGCCGTTTTCCGTTTGAAAACTCTCTGTTCTGGGCATTTTGCGGTCTGCTCGGTGCTTTAGCTACGGGTGCGGTGCTGAAATATCTCACACGCGCCAAATTTTTGCGGTGGTTGTTATACCCGCCCCCGTTGTCAGCCCTAGGTAGGCGCGAGTAAGATCAGTGCCGAATGCGCAGGACGCTAAGCAGAAAGAAGCTTTTCGTGGATAAACTCACCATTTTTCGACTGGTTGCGGTCACTGCCAGTATCGTTGGCTACGTCGTTTTAGCATCGATTGGTGTAGACGCCACCATCGTCGGTCCCATCTCGGTGGTGTTGATTCTCCTGCTGTTGTTCGTTCCGTTACGCCGCCGTTGACTAGGCTGCCGTCGATATTGATTTAGGAAGAAGCAAGCATTTCGTGCGCTATTTTTATGACACCGAATTCATCGAAGACGGCACCACCATTCAGCTGGTCTCGATCGGCATTGTCTCAGAACGCGGTGAAGAATACTATGCCGTGTCTACAGATTTTGAACCGCAACGTGCAAATTCTTGGGTGCGTAAAAATGTTCTGAGTAAGTTGCCACCCCGCAACGCCAGTGTCTGGAAAACCAATTCGCAGATTCGTCGGGAGGTTCTTCAATTCCTTACTGCGGAGGGGCGCCCAGACCTTTGGGCGTGGGTCGGTGCGTATGATCATGTGGTGCTTGTGCAGTTATGGGGTGATATGAGTGGATTACCACAAGCAATTCCGAGGTTTACCCATGAGCTGAAACAGTTGTGGGAAATGGTCGGAAGGCCGAAATTACCGGATGTGCCGAAAGGTAACCATGACGCGCTTGTCGACGCCCGGCACAACCTGGAAAAATTCAAGGTTTGCCAAAAACTGGCCCGTTTAGATCGGGATAATCGAGGGCAAAGAATGCTATCTTAGCTCTCTTCAATTACTTCTGCTTTAATGGAAGTGTGAGTTGGACAGTAGATATCCCCAAAGACGCGCTACCTGATCTTCCACCGCTTCCGGATGGCATCCGTGAGCGGTTTGAAGATGTCATTGCTCGTCCAGCCTTTCAGCAGCCCACGTGGGACCGTGCGCAAGCCGATAACGTACGCAAAATTTTGGAATCGGTCCCACCGATTGTTCTGCCACCAGAGGTTTACAACCTGAAGTCGCAGTTGGCTCAGGTTGCTAACGGCGAAGCTTTCTTACTGCAGGGTGGAGACTGTGCGGAATCGTTTGAAACCAATACCGAACCGCATATCCGGGGCAATATCAAGACTTTGCTGCAAATGGCAGTGGTGCTGACTTATGGGGCCTCGACGCCCGTCGTCAAGCTTGCTCGTATTGCCGGCCAGTACGCCAAACCGCGTTCATCAGATCGAGACGGCAATGGTCTGCTGAATTATCGCGGTGACATCGTGAATGGCGTCGAGCCGACCGAAGAAGCTCGTAGGCACGACCCGGCTCGTATGATTCGCGCTTATGCTAACTCCTCAGCCGCGATGAACCTCGTTCGTTCACTTACTTCATCGGGGACCGCCGATCTGCACCGATTGAATGAATGGAACCGTAAGTTTGTCGCCACGTCTTCCGCCGGGGCACGTTACCAGGCTTTGGCAAACGAGATTTCGCGTGGTCTGCGTTTCATGGATGCGTGCGGCGTCAATGACAGTGTGCTGAAGACTGCCGATATCTACTGTTCGCACGAGGCTCTGCTTGTTGACTATGAACGTGGCATGCTGCGTTTGGGGCAAGACGAAAATGGCGAAACCAAGCTGTACGATTTATCGGCGCATCAGGTTTGGATCGGTGAGCGCACACGTGGCTTGAACGATTTCCACGTTAATTTCTGCTCGTTGATTGCGAACCCAGTGGGAATCAAGATCGGCCCATCGGTTACCCCAGAAGAGGCACTAGCTTATGCCGAGAAACTGGATCCGAATAAGGAACCAGGTCGGCTGACTTTCGTCGCACGCATGGGGCATGACAAGATTCGCAGCGTTTTGCCGGGTGTGATTAAGGCAGTGGAGGAAGCTGGACACAAGGTTGTTTGGCAGTCCGATCCGATGCATGGCAACACATTTACTTCTTCCAATGGCTATAAAACCCGCCATTTCGACAAAATCATTGACGAAGTGCAGGGATTTTTCGAAGTACACCGCGCGCTGGGGACTCACCCGGGCGGTATTCACATTGAGCTGACCGGCGAAGATGTCACCGAGTGTCTCGGTGGTGCAGAGGATATTACGGATGTCGATTTGCCTGGACGTTATGAATCAAAGGTTGATCCACGTCTGAATACGCAACAGTCTTTAGAGCTGGCGTTTCTGGTCGCTGAAATGCTTCGTAATTAGTACAAGCCGATCCCAACCAACATTAGATCTGGTTGGGATGTCTCCCTGCGTGCGTGCTGTAGGAGCGCGACGTGATACTGCTGCCGTGCTCCGTATTCGGCAACTAAAAGCAGGAATGTGTGTATTTGAGCTTCCATGGCGGAGCACAGCGCACCACGCGGAACGTCAGAGCCATAATTGCGGCATATAACCGTAGCCACCCGAACCAAACCACCAGCTGGCTACAGCGACGGCTCCGGTTGCCAATGCCATCAAGAAAACCACCAGAAACAGCTTTACTCGAGAGCGGTTGCTGAGCGGTTTTTCCTTTGGTGCAGGGCTTGCCGACGCAGGTGGTTGCATCGCCGGGGCTGCGGGCGGTCTTGGTCCAGTAACTGGTGCAATAGGTGCTGAAGGCGCTGCTGGTGTAGGCATTGCGATTGCTGGTTCAACGGCTCCCGGGTTAGCGGATACAGACGGAATGGCGATGTCGGCGGAGTCAGCAATGGTGCCGTCGGCTAGCGTTTCCGGTGCTTCTTCGCGCTCGGAATCGCTAGCTGCCGGTGCCCCGGAAGCTTCGTCCATCACAGGTAAATGGGCAGTAGCTTCGGGGAGCGGAGATTCTGCGAATGGTGCTAGTACTGCAGCCCGATGCGCGGCAGCATTCTCGGGCACGGGCACGGCGATGTGCGGCAGTAGGAGCTCACTGGCGACGTCGTCCAGAGCATCCAAAAATTCTTGTGCATCGCGGAAGCGCTCGTCGGGATTGCGGGTGGTTGCCGAGGCTACCAATGCATCAAATAGCGGCGGGATACCATCGATCAGATCTGATGGCGCTGGAACATCATTATGCAGGCGAGCGAGCGCCCGGCCGAGGGAAGTTTCCCCCTCAAAGGGAACCTTGCCGGTTAATAGCTCAAACAATACGATTCCGGCGGAGTACACGTCGGTTGCCGGTGTGATGCGGCCACCGTCGACCTGTTCTGGGGAAATATACGAGACAGTGCCGACGATTTGGTTGGAGGTTTTCTGTGGGTTGTTCATCGCCCGCACCAAACCAAAATCGGCGAGTTTGATGCCACCATCGGCGTCGATAAGCACGTTGTGGGGCTTGATATCACGATGCACCAGGCCTTTGTCGTGCGCCACCACCAGGCCCTGCAACACGGAGCGCAGCAAAACCGTGGCGGTGGCCGGATCCAAGGGGCCAGTTTCGGCTAAGAGTTCACCTAAAGTACCGCCGGTTATCAGCTCTGTGATTAAGAAGATGTGTTCGCCCGCGGAAGAAAAATCATAAACGCCCAGGATATTGGGATGGCGCAGTTGTGCCATTGCGCGAGCTTCGCGGGTGAAACGGTCCCTGGAAATAGGATCGTCAAGGTAATCGCCATCCATGACTTTTGCTGCGACTGCGCGCCCAAGCCGGAGGTCTAGACAGCGGTAGACGGTGGACATGCCGCCACGAGCAATCGTGCGGTCTATGCGGTAGCGGTCCTCAAGTACCTCACCTGGTTCCAGCCTTGTCATGGTTTCCAGTATGACTGATGAGCCGGAATAAGTGTGTACAGGGCGCGGGAAAATCTTGTCAGTGAAACTCTTAACTGAAACTCTTAGCTGAAATTCTTAGCTACGCGCTTCGATCGTCGGCCTGGGTAGTAGAGTGGTGGGGTGTTGGATAATGAAGAACAGTTGAGTGAAAGAGCACTAGCCCAGTTGCTTGCCGACGATGAGCTGCTAACGCTGCCGCAGGTTGCAGAAAAACTCGGGCTGCGCATCACGCGTGTGCATGACTTATTGTCTGCAAAGCAGATCATCGCGGTAGAGCTCGAAGGCCACCGCTATGTCCCAGCAGCCTTTTTTAATGACAAGGGCGCGATCAGCAAACATGTCTCTGGCGTGATTACCGTGCTTTCCGACGGAGGGTTTAGTAACAGCGAGATTTTCGCACACCTGTTTACCGCTGATGAGACTCTGCCGGGCCGTCCGATTGACGCGCTGCACGGGCACCTGGCGCGGGAGGTTATTCGCCGCGCGCAGGCTCTAGCATTTTAGCACTGTGCTCGGGCTTTCTGGGGTGCGCTTTCGTTAGCGCTTGCCCCGCCAGGGGTATTACCAGGATAGTTAACTCGGGTTCCGAGTGGGAATACCAGGATGGTCAGTGCCCAGGCAACAGCGCCCGTCGCCAATACCCATACCAGGTTGTAAAATTGGTGGTTTCCCCCTGCTGCAAAGCCGAGCGCGATAAACACCGAACCGCCCGTCGCTAGTTTCCATACCCACATTGGCGGGCGCCCCACCCCAACTAACGAGATGAGTGAGGCGTAATACCAGGGTAGGGTGACTGAGTTCGCGACAAACGCGACGGAGTACGCCGCGGCAATTCCATGTACAGAGGCTCGCTGTGTTTTTCGGAATACCAACCAGGTAACCGCCAACCCAGTCAGCATGAGCACTGAGCCAACTGTTCGAGTTAGTGTCAAAACTTGGTTATAGGTGAGGTCGATATCGGCGAGCCCCAAAACCCCACTGACGAGCACGTCGGTTACCAGCGTTGGCAATGCCAAAGGGTTTACCACCTTCGAATTGCCGGTTATCTCTGTCAGCCAGCCCCAGGAAGAGCCAGACGCTAGCGTGACCGCTGCAATCACTAGGATCGTTTCTACAACCGCACTGATGCCCAGCACCAGCAAAGCCACCTGGCGCCGCCACACTGGATCGTGCAGCGCGGCGTAGTGACGCAGCATCATCCAAACAACGAATGGCAGCGCGATTCCCGCCGTTGCTTTTAGCGATACTGCGACCGCGATCAGGGCAATTCCAGAAACAAAGCGTTTGCGCAGAGACAACAGCAGGCCCAGCGAAACCAGGCCGACCATCACTGATTCGTTGTGCATGCCCCCAATCAGATGCAAAATCAACACCGGGTTCGCGACACCAATCCATAGCGCAAGTTCGGGGTTGCCACCGAGGTACTGAGCGATCCGCGGTACCGCATAGACGATGCCGGCGAAACCCAACACCGATAGCAACTTGTAAACAACGATGCCCGCTGTGACGTTATCGCCCACGAGACCAGTAATGATTTCCCCTGTCCATAAATGCAGCGGGCCATACGGGGTAGTGGTATTGCGCCAGTCATGGGAAACCTCCAGCAAATACGGTCCTGGGTTGACTGCCGCACCGTCGTTGTAAGGGTCGAAGCCATCGCGAAGCATCGCGCCCTGCATTAAATAGGAATACACATCCCGTGATGCCAGCGGCCCTGCGAATAATAGAGGCGCGGCCCAAACCACAATGTGCTTGCCGACGGAACTTCCGGTTTGTGAAAGATCACTCTTCTGCTTTTCGACGAGCTGACGCCCCAGAAGCGCCCAGGCTGTTACCAGCAAGAATAGCGCTATCCAGTAGATTACGCTTGCGAGTCCGCGTGCGTGGCCGAAGCTGAGAAAACTCAACCCGAGGTCATGTAATATTCCGCCGCGGTTTCGGACAGCACCCGCACCGAAGGACGAGAGAGTCAGTAGCACAGTTGCGGCTAGTCCGAGCCATAACGGGCGAGGGGCGTGCAGTTGAACCGTCATCAGCTATGACGCCTCGTGGCTTTGAGCGCAAGTGCTTCCAGATTGTTCCGCACGTCGTCGGCAAGGGGTACCGCATGGAGGTGTGCTAACCCAGACTCATACAGATTGTCGATGGTGCTTTCTATTTCTTCAACTGCACCAGACTTGGTGATTATTTCTCGCATGTGATTGATCTCGTCTGGGTCAGCAGTATTACCCAGCAGCTTCCGAAGATCGGCCGCTGCTGATTGATCATGTTTATCAGTGCGGGTGAGCGTAAGGGCGATAAGCTCGGTGCGTTTGCCTTCGCGGAGGTCGTCGCCAGCGGGTTTGCCTGTGATCGCCGGATCGCCGAAGACTCCGAGTAGATCGTCGCGCAACTGGAAAGCGATACCAATATCGTGTCCATATCCGCGGAAAGCTGAAATGAGTTCCTCGGAACCGCCACCGATAGCTGCCCCCAAATGCAGTGGACGCTCAATTGTATAGGCGGCAGTTTTGAAGCGGTTTACATTGGCGGCCAAAGCGCGGGATTCGTCGGCATGAGCTTCGATGGAAATATCAAGCATCTGTCCACCGATGACTTCTTGGCGCATATGGTGCCAAGGTTTTTGTGAGCGTATTAAAGCGTGCGCGCTGATTCCTGATTCGTGGAACATATCATCGGCCCAAGCCAATGCCATATCGCCCAGCAAAATCGCGACGGAAGTCCCGAAATGCTGCCCGTCGCCGAGCAAGTCCTGCACTTGGTGGCGTTGTGCGACCTGCCGGTGTACAGCAGGCTTACCGCGTCGGGTTTCTGAAGCATCGAGAATGTCGTCGTGTATCAGAGCGCAGGCTTGGATGAGTTCCAAAGAGGCAGCGGCCCGAATGACGGCAGCATGATCTTCGAGGGAGGTTGATTCTGCGGTGGCCCCACAAAAGCCTGCCCACAAGTAGAGCGGGCGGATTCGCTTGCCACCTTCGAGGACGAAGCGTTCCAGGTATTCGGCGGCTTCCGTCACGGGGGTGCCAATACTGCTGAGCTCACTACGTCGAGAAGCAAAAAATTCTTCTAGTGCACGCTGTACGGCGCCGGGAAGTTCTTCGAGGGGTAGCAATGGCTCGTTGTGATCACGCAATTCGAATGCCACGGAAAAGTCCTTGCATGGGTGGTTGGGAAGCTTGTAGTACCTGTGAGCCTACTGGGTTTCGGTTCCAGGTAGCGGTAGTGGGGCTGCCAAAATCGCATAATCGCGACGATCGCCAGGGTAGTGGACGTGCCTGGCGACATCGCGGAACCCTAAGGAACGGTACAGACCAAAAGCACGATTGGCTTCACCAGCAACTTCGGGGGTGGAAAGCAATAAATAATCAGCAGGCAGGTTCCAGGCCAGTTGGGTGAGCAGATGCTTGCCGACGCCGTGTCCTTGCATCTGTGGCAAGACATGCAGTTCAGCCAGTTCTATATAGCTGGCGAGTTTTTCGTGGTGTTCGTCAGTGGTGCCGGCCTGTTCTAGAAAAGCGCGTAAATGGTTGTCCCACCAATATCCGCGGTGTCCCAAAAAACCGTACGCAACCCCAATGATTGTGTCTCCGAAGACTGCAATGATGGCACTGAAACCCGGATGAAAAATATCGTGTCGCCAGGAGTTTATTCGACTGCTGGCGATGTTCGCTGGGTAGTCCATAGCGCGCAAGTAGATGTTCACTAAATCGGGCACCAAAAGAGAAAATTCCTGTGGCGATAGGCGTCGGTATTCAATCTTCATGCAGGTCACCGTCATTCTTTCGAACTAATTTTCGTTTAATCTGGGGCGGGTGTGAGTTTCTAGGCGTAGTTTCAAATTCCACACGCTGAATGCAGTGCTAAAAGCGGCGAGAGCGCAAAGCGATGGCAGTCCGCAAAGTTGCTGTGGGGCAGTGGGGTAATTGGATAAACGAGACAATCGGAAACGAAACAATCGGAAACGAAAACGAGGTAGATGATGACGTCACAGGTTATTTCTGCAACAACTAAATTTAACCACACGGCTGATGTCTCGCGTGTACGTCATCAGAAGTTGTTGGATAGTGCTGTGTTGCTTGTAGAGCAGGCGCGCGAACAATTCCGTGCAGGGGAAGATGTGCGCGCTCTTGAGCTTGCTTATATGGCTGGTTTGCGTCTGGCTGGAGCTCGGGTGGCGCTTTCTCCCGTGGAGCGCAAGAGGCGTAAGCCATCTAGTGCTTGGGGTCAGTTGGCGCTTGTTGATGCTGAGGCCGAGCGGTGGGCGCAGCGGTTTCAGCAATTTTCTGGAATCCGCCGAGATATAGACCTCGGTCAGGCAGTGGAGGTTTCCCAATTGCAGGTCATTTCTCTAATAAAACTAGTTTCGGAATTTTTGGCTGAAGTGTCTTCTGTTGCTCTGGTTGCGCGCAGTGCGGCTTAATTGTTTCTGAGGGCTTACGTCTAGGACGACTTGTTTGCTGGGCGAAGACAAAAGTAGAAATTCCGGGAACAATAGCGATACTCTGGGCGTTGATTAGATAGAAAACAAGTGAGAAGTGTCCATGCGCGCTGTTGGCAGGCCGTGTGGGATGCCAATTGCCCCACCAGGAGGAATCGCCGTGTCGCTGTCTGAGCAAGAGCAGCAAGCACTCCGTCAGATTGAGGAGTCGCTGCTTGCTGAAGACCCTAAGTTTGGCTCTTCAGTTTCCGAAGATGACTCGTCCTTCACTGGTTTCGGTGAAGGTGGGGGAATCACCTTGCGTGGAGTCGCAGTAGTTGGGTTGGTGGCGGTTATCGGTGGCGCCGCGGCTGCGCAATTCAGTCTTTGGTATATCGCTATCAGCATTGTCGGTTTCTTGGTTATGTTTGGCGCCGGTGTTTGGATGCTCCGGGGTGATGGAAATTCCAGTGGTCAGCTTTCGTCGGCTTCGCTTACGAACACTGTTTCCTCGCCCTCTGCACGCGGGAAATCTTCTAATGCTTTCAAGTCCTCTCGTGGTAACGATGGCAAGCGCACATTGGGGGACAAGATGGAGGAGCGATTCCGCTCACGCTTCGATGAGAATTAGTCCTGGGGCGTTCGCCCGTAAATAGCTCTATTAACCCCATGGTGGTCCTTGTGATCACCATGGGGTTTCTTGCATTGTGCATCCCCCACTTTGCCCCACCTTTGGGTGCAATCTCCTAGAGGGTTTAATTTTCCAGGTATTCCGATAGGCAAATTCGAGTTGAGGGCCGGGAAATAGGCTGGCAGGTAGTGGAATGACGTCACGATAGGTTGATTTTAGTGTTGGAAATCTGAGCTCTCTGGAAAAATCTCCCACCCGTTTTCATGTGTTTTACCTGCATGAATGTTCTATCTGTGGTGGTGTGTTGCTTTCTGGCGTGGTGTTTGGGGTTGATTGTGGGGCAAAGTGGGGTAGAGTGGGCTTAGCCGACATGACAGGTCTTGTGTATCCGCAAGGCTGACGTGGTGGCACAGAGAAAACCCGTGTACCGGAGGAGTTGAGCGACAGGAGGTCACCGAGAATGTTTCTCGGCACGTACACTCCCAAGCTCGATGACAAAGGGCGCCTGACACTCCCGGCGAAATTTCGCGATGAACTTGCTGGTGGGTTGATGGTAACGAAGGGGCAAGATCACTCTTTGGCGGTCTACCCCCGGGAGGAGTTCGCTGCGCGCGCTCGCAAAGCGGCGGCGGTCTCACGTACCAATCCGGAAGCCCGTGCATTCATTCGCAACTTGGCAGCAAGTGCAGATGAGCAGCGGCCAGATGGTAACGGTCGTATTACCTTGTCAGTGGCGCACCGCGAGTACGCAAACCTTTCGAAGGAATGCGTCGTCGTTGGTTCCGTGGATTTTCTCGAAATCTGGGACAAAGAGTCCTGGGCCGCATACCAAGAACAGACCGAAGCTGCATACTCTGCAGCCGACGCTGATGAAGTGCTGGCTGGCCTTCTCTAAGGCAGCGCACGGAGTGTGTATAAGGACTCTGTTTGAGGCGGATGCCTCTGGTGTACTTCCCCGACATCAGAAACCTGCCTCAAACAGAGCCCTATATACACCCCATCACCACAGAGCTTTTTGCGCGAGGGGAGGACAGTCGCCATGGCAAACCCGACAGAACCAGTGGACGCAGCACAATCCACTTCGGAACAGTCGCAGCACGGGCACGTCCCAGTGATGCGCGATCGGATGGCTGAGCTTTTGGCGCCAGCTGTAGAAGCAGCGGGGGCACCCGGAATTCTTGTCGACGGCACCCTGGGTGCTGGCGGGCACACCGAGTATTTTTTGCAACGCTTTCCTGACGTCCGCGTGATCGGTCTCGATCGAGATAGCAACGCACTGCGGTCCGCGACTAAACGTTTAGCCTCGTATCGAGATCGGTTTTGCGCAGTGCAGTGCCGGTTTGATGAATTCGCAGACAAACTGGCTACCAGTGTTGCAACTGCGGCAGTGTCTAGTGCGGATGCCGATGGTGTCGATGCCCCGAAGTCCCAACTTGTAGATGCTGAGACCTGGAATGCAGAGTCCCAGACCGTTGCGTATTTTGGAAACACTGAGATTCTTGCCGACGCTTTTCATGCCGGTATAAGTGGCGCATTGTTCGATCTTGGGGTGTCTTCGATGCAGCTGGACCAACTTGAGCGTGGTTTTGCGTACAAGGCAGACGCTCCGTTGGATATGCGCATGGATAGTGCAGCACCGATCACAGCGGCAGATATCCTGAACACCTATTCCCACGGGGATCTTGCGCGAGTTTTGAAGACTTATGGTGATGAGAAATTCGCTGGAAAAATTGCTTCGGCGGTGTTGCGCGAACGTGAAAAGCAACCTTTTTCTACTTCGCAGCGGTTAGTAGAGCTTTTGTATGCCACCATTCCGGCTCCAGCGCGTCGTAGTGGCGGACACCCAGCGAAGCGCACATTTCAAGCGCTGCGCATTGAGGTTAATCAAGAACTCGCTGCGATAGAGAATGCGTTGCCGATGATCACGAACATGCTGCGTGACGGTGGACGAGCGGTGTTCATGAGCTATCAGTCCTTGGAAGACCGGCTGGTCAAAAAGCACTTCCGCGATATTTCACAGTCGAAAACACCGGCGGGTCTGCCAATGGATTTGCCTGGTACTGCTGCCAAATTTCGCGTTATCACCCGTGGCGCGGAACAAGCGAGCGAAGAAGAGATCGTGGAAAATCCTCGTGCCGCATCGGTGCGAGTGCGCGCCGTTGAAAAGTTGCAAGAAGAAAAGACCGCATGTGCGGTGGACTCGGAAGGTCGTAGCTAGAGATGTACACCAGCACTGATGAGCGCCAGCGCCGTACCACGAATTTCAGCCAGGCCAACACCACCAGCAATGGCACCACAACGCTACCGCGGCGCGCCGAATACACCCGTTCGGGAAATCAACCGGGTGCCGGTGGTGGAGTACGGCAATCTTCTGTTCCCCATAACTTCCGTGAGCGCCAGCACCCAGGTGACGGTACCCACGGCTACGCTGCCCCCTCGCGGCGCAGTGGTGGCTACAAGGCAACACACGCTGGAAAAGGCCCGCACCGTTTGGGATCGCAACAGGTGGTCAGCGTGCGCGGTCGCCGGGTTAACCCGGTTAAGCGGGTGACAACCCGGGCACGATTGTCTGTTCTCGCGATCATGATGATGATTGGCGGTATCGTGTTTGCCATCTGGCTGTCGGGTATTGCCACCCAACAGACCTTTCGAGTACAGGTGCTGACGGCGGAAGAAAGCCAGTTGAATAATGAGCTGGAAACGCTACATCGCGATTTGGAAAACGTGCGCTCAGCTGCGGAAGTAGCAGGCCATGCGGTTGCTGAAGGTATGCAAATTCCGGTGGAACCGGGAATTCTTCGGCGTGAAGAAAATGGCGACATCGTGGAAGATCGCCCAGCTTCGTCAGAAACGCGGCCTATTATTGATGTGAACGGAGAGCCTGTTCGCCCGGGGCAGGCCTCCAGTGACCCAGATGGTATCGGTGAGCTGCGCCATCGTCTGGAATCGATTCCGGAAGGTCGCCGAGGTATTCCGTATCCGCATGCTGGCGGACCACAGGCTCCAGAAAGCGCAGCTTCTGAGGTCGGTGAACGACCTGCTTCGGCTCCGGAAGGTGCTGCGGGTAGCCCTGCACCGCACGCCGGCGAGCCAGGATCCGTGGACTCTGAACCAGCCGGTCCGGATGCCAACCCGGACGCGGTGGCCCCGCAAAATAACCAAGTCCCGTTACAGGCGCCGTACCAGCCCAATCTTCGCTAATTAGGAAGGTGACATTCCCACCGTGACATCTTCTGCTCAGCGCGGTCCACGTGGTTCGGCACGACCGCAGACTCCACGCACGCCACACCAGGAACAGCGAATGCTGATGCATAAACGCCTCCGGCTTATCGCTGCGCTGCTGCTAGTTTTTTCGGTGGTGCTCGCAGGACGGCTTGCATGGGTGCAAGTGGTGTGGGGGCCAGATCTCTCCGCACGTGCAGAAGACCAGCGCGCCCGCATTTATGTTGATCCAGCCCGGCGGGGCGGTGTAGTGGACCGTGAAGGCAAACAGATCGCCTACACGATGCAAGCACGATCGTTGACAGTATCGCCCACAACCCTACGAAAAGAACTTCGTGAACAGGCACAGCTGGAATCAGATGAACGACTGGACGACGAGCAAAAAGACGAATACGTCGATGCCACATTGTTGAAGATGTCGCGAGAAATCCCGAAGATGATCGAGGAAGCTTCGGAAGACAAACAGGACCTAAAATCGAAGGATCTGCTAGATAAGCTACGTGCCGATACACAATACGAGGTACTGGTGCGGAACGTCGATCCTGATATTGCCGCAGAAATTTCTGAACGGTTCCACGGCGTTGCAGCCGACCACCAGGACATCCGCCAATATCCCAACGGGGCGATCGGCGAAAATATTGTTGGTCGCGTGTCGATGGATGGCACAGGGCAGTTCGGCCTGGAAGCTTCTCGCGACTCCACCCTTTCGGGAATCAATGGTCGCTCCACTGAAGATGTTTCTACTAATGGTCAAGTTATCCCTGGGACGTTGCGCGATGAAACCCCGGCTGTCGATGGCAAAGATATCCAGTTGACTCTGGATTTGGACTTGCAGACTTTCGTGCAGCAGCAACTTGAACAAGCCAAAAACAATTCGCGAGCAGAGTCTGCTGAGGCCGTAGTACTCGACGCCACCACGGGGGAAGTGTTGGCTATGGCAAATACCGATACGATTGACCCAAACGGAGATATCGCAAAACAATTAGAGGACGGCAAACACTTTGACAACCGTTCCATCTCGTTTCCTTATGAACCAGGTTCTGTAGCCAAGATCATTACCGCAGCTGCGGCGATTGAAGAAGGCATTACCACCGCAGATGAGGTACATACAGTGCCTGGCAGCATTCAAATCGCTGATGTCACCGTTAATGATGCATGGCCGCACGGTCCGTTGCCGTATACCACTGCTGGTATTTTCGGCAAGTCTTCCAACGTCGGTACGCTGCAATTGGCGGAAAAACTGGGGCAAGACAAGTTTGACGAATATCTGAATAAATTCGGTATCGGCGCCACAACTGGAATCGAGTTGCCTAACGAATCTTCGGGGCTGCGTCCGGCACGCTCGCAGTGGTCAGGCTCGACGTTTGCCAATCTGCCAATCGGGCAGGGTATGTCGTGGACGACGTTGCAGATGGCTTCAGTTTTCCAGACGTTGGCGAATGGTGGAGAGCGCGTAGAACCACGCATCATCAAATCCAGCGCGGAAGACGATGCGAAGAAGAACGCTGGTGAAGGTAACGGAGCCAACGACAATAAAGTCAAAGACAGCCACGACGCGGATGGGGCTGGAGCTAGCGACGATGAACCAGAAAAAACGCGGGTGGTAAGTAAAGAAACTGCCAAGACCGTCGTCGACATGTTCCGTGCCACCGTGCAAGCAGACCCGGTGGGAGTGAATAACGGTACCGCCCCGGATGCGAACATCGAAGGCTACAACATCAGCGGTAAGACTGGCACCGCCCAGAAAGTGGATCCGAATACCGGGGCGTACTCCAATTCAGCGTATTGGATTACCTTCGCAGGTATCGCCCCCGTCGACGATCCACGTTTTGTCGTCGCCATTATGTTAGACGAACCAGAGCGTGGCGTCCTTGACGGTGGTGGCGGAGGCGGTAGCGCCGGGCCACTGTTCCACCAGATCGCATCGTGGTTGCTGGACCGGGATAATGTGCCGCCATCGCCGCCTGCACCTGAGCTAACTTTGCAAGCACCGTAACCATGGTGTCTGCCTTTTCGACGCCAACTACTGGTGCTGATTCTTTGCCATAGACCCTTTGCCACCGACCATTAGCCGACCAACACTTTGCCACCGACCTTTAGACAAGGAGCATGTTCCTATGAGCACAACACTGGCCACACTGCTGGAAGAATTTGGTGGTGAGCTTGCTGGCGCTATGAGCAGCTCGACAAGCGGTATCACGATCTCCGGAATTGGGTTAGATTCTCAGCACATAAAGCCGGGAGAAATCTTTGCCGCATTGCCAGGCAATCGGGCGCATGGAGCGGAATTTGCCGAAAAGACTGTAGCCACAGCGATCCTGACGGATACCGCTGGTGCAAGCATTCTCAAGGACCGTGGCGAACAGCGTCCCGTCTGGGTGATAGACGACTTGCGAAGCGTGTTGGGGCTGATTGCCGCAGAAATCTACGATCATCCTTCGCAGAAAATGCAGGTTATTGGCATAACTGGCACTTCTGGGAAAACTACGACGAGTTATATTTTAGAAGCTGGCCTGCGCGAAACCGGTGCCAAAGTCGGCATCATCGGTACCACCGGTACGCGGATCAACGGGACCAAGGTTCCCACCAGTTTGACCACCCCAGAAGCACCAAAGCTGCAAGAGCTTTTCGCGATGATGGTGGAACAGGGAGTCAGCCACGTCGTCATGGAAGTCTCCTCCCATGCTCTGGAACTAGGACGGGTTACAGGTACGCGTTTTGCGGTCGCAGGTTTTAGCAACTTATCCCAGGATCATTTGGACTTCCATCCGACCATGCAAGATTATTTCCAGGCGAAGGCACGGTTATTCCGGGGAGAGCTAGCTGCGCGCAATGCAGCAGTTGTTATCGATGATCATTGGGGCCAAGAGATGGCCGATATTGCAGAAGGTAATACGCAGGAATGCTGGCGAGTCCGTACGCATCTTGCCGACGTTGACAGCTCTTCCCAGCAAGCCAACGCCGTGGATAAGGCCACTGGCGCCGAAGTTGTCGTCACTGCTGCGCAACTTGCGCCGAGCGGTAACCAGCAGGTGCATGTGCAGATAACTGGAGAAAAAGTAGAGATAGATTTGCCGTTACCGGGCAGCTTCAATGTCGCAAACGCAGCCCTAGCCTGTGCAATGGCGAAGCTCGCTGGTGCGGAACTGAGCGCATTTATACGCGGCGTGGAAAAAGTTGCTGTGCCAGGCCGGATGGAATCGTTGGCACAAGGCCAGGATTTTGTGGCTGTGGTTGACTACGCGCACAAGCCTGGTGCGCTGGAGGCGGTACTCGCAACACTGCGTGGCCAGGTCAGCGGAAGAGTCGGTGTGGTCGTTGGCTGCGGCGGTGATCGTGATTCTTCGAAACGTGCCATTATGGGGCGGATTGCAGCCGAACAAGCCGATTATGTCGTCATCACGGATGACAACCCGCGTACGGAAGATCCAGCACCGATCCGCGCAGCAATGATGGAGGGTGCGCGTGCGGAGTTGCTAAAAGCAGCCAGGGAGGCTGGCCTAGCGGATGAATCTGCCCATTTGGTGGAGGAAGGTGATCGTGCGCAGGCTATCAAGCTTTTGGTCGAGTGGGCACGCCCTGGCGATGCCATCGTTGTGGCTGGAAAAGGGCATGAAACTGGGCAAATAGTAGGGGATACGGTGTACGAGTTTGATGACCGGAAAGTTCTTGCCGAAGCACTCGCTGGAAAAGGGGCGAAATAATGATTCAACTGACTATCGCAGAGATTGCTGAGATTGTCGGGGGGCGGCTAGACAACGTTGCAAACCCGCAAGCCAAGGTTATCGGCACCGTCGAATTTGATTCCCGACAGATTAACCCTGGAAGTCTGTTTCTCGCGTTGCCGGGCGCCAAGGTCGATGGCCATGACTTTGCAGAAAAAGCCCATGCAGCAGGGGCAGTGGTTACACTTGCAGCCCGCCCGGTAGGGACCCCGGCGATTATCGTGCCTAGCCAGGCCAAAGCTGAAGCTGGTTCGCAAGCCTATGTGTTCGCGCACGACGAAGATGGTTCCGTACGTGCGCTGTTAACTGCGCTCGCGAAACTTGCACGCGCTGTGGTCACGAGGCTGACCAGCAGGTGGGGGCTCAGCGTGGTTGGGGTGACTGGTTCAGCCGGCAAGACCTCAACGAAGGATATGTTGGCGGCGCTTTTGTCGACGGCAGGGCCGACAGTTGCACCCCCGGGGTCGTTTAACAATGAAATTGGCCATCCTTATACCGCGCTTCGTTGCCACGAAGATACGCAATTCTTGGTGACCGAACTTTCAGCTCGCGGCCTTGGACATATCGCACAGTTGGCGGAGATCGCGCCTCCGCAAATCGGTGCGGTGCTTAACGTGGGCACTGCGCACCTGGGTGAGTTCGGCTCAAAAGACACCATCGCCCAAGCGAAAGGTGAGCTAATAGAAGCTGTGCCGGAAGCTAGCGCAGGTGGTGTCGCGGTGCTTAATGCCGATGACCCCGCTGTTGTGCAGATGGCCACGCGTACGCAGGGCAAGATCGTGACGTTTTCGGCGAATGGGGACACTCAGGCTGATTATTATGCGACTGATGTCAGACTTGACGAGCTTGCACGCGCGTCATTCCTGCTCCATAGCCCGGAAGCGCAGCCAGTTCAGGTTCGGTTGCAGGTGGCGGGCAAACATCAGATCGCTAATGCCTTGGCTGCTGCAGCGGTGGCTGCTGCTGCCGGTGTGCCATTGGAAACCATTGGAACGACGCTTTGTGATTACGTTGCAGTGTCCGCGCATCGGATGGATATAAGGCAGCGTGGTGCGAATGTCACCATCATCAACGACGCGTATAACGCGAATCCAGAATCGATGCGCGCAGGTCTTGCGGCTTTAGCCGCGAGCGCCGGCACTACCACGCAGTTGGAAGACACGCAGCTGGAAGATTCCGGACAGGCCGTCGCGGTGCTAGGCGAGATGAGTGAATTAGGCACCGACGCTGTTGCTGCGCATCGGGAGTTGGGCACGCAATTGGCAGCCTATGGCGTACATACGCTTGTGGCCGTCGGCAAGACTGACAATATTGCTGCGCTCACGGAAGGTGCCCAGGAAGTAGGCGTTCTTACCCACCATGTTGCGGATGTGACTGGTGCGACGCGTACAGTGGAAGAGATCCTAGGTTCGGCACAGCGCCGCGTGGTTGTCTTGGTGAAAGCCTCGAACGCGTGGAGGCTGTGGCGAGTCGCTGAGCAGCTCGTGAATTCTGAGCTGTAGTGTGCGGATGCTCGCAGTAAACCGAAGCGCTTTCGATTAAAAGTATTGAGAAAAAGCATAAGGAATAGTAACCAGTGACTCAGATTATTCTCTCCGGCGTTATCAGCTTCCTGGTCGCAATCTTCACGACTCCGGTGCTGGTTCGGTATTTTACCAACGTGGGCCGGGGCCAGGAGATCCGCGAAGATGGGCCACGTTCGCATATGCGTAAACGTGGTACGCCCACCATGGGCGGTATCGCGATCGTGCTGGGGATCACGATTGCTTATGTCTTGGTCAACATATACGGCTGGCTGACTAATGCGGGCTCCTTCACTGCATCCGGTTTATTAGTTCTTGGCTTGATGCTTGGCCTCGCCGGTCTTGGCTTTATGGACGACTCAATCAAGCTGTTTAAGTCGCGGAACTTAGGGCTAAATAAGACCGGCAAGCTCGTCGGGCAGTTATTTTTAGCGATCGCCTTCGCTGTTTTGGTGCTGCAGTTTCCGAACGATGAGGGGCTGACTCCAGGCACCACCAATCTGTCATTTATCCGCGATATTGAGACTTTCGACATCGCAGCCGGCGGGATCATCATCGGAACGATTGCTTTTGTGATCTTCATGTATATCCTGATCTCCGCGTGGTCCAACGCAGTGAACTTCACTGATGGTTTGGATGGGCTGGCTGCGGGTTCCACCGCACTGGTGATGGGCGGATACACGCTGATTACCTTCTGGCAATTCCGAAATTCTTGCGCCCATGCGGTCGACGCCGCTTGTTACCAGGTGCGTGATCCACTCGATATTGCGATTTTGGCCGCTGCAGGATTAGGCGCGAGTTTGGGCTTTTTGTGGTGGAATGCAGCCCCGGCGAAGATTTTCATGGGGGATACTGGATCGCTCGCCCTGGGTGGATTGGTGGCTGGCATTTCGGTCACCACACGGACTGAATTGTTGATGATTATCATCGGTTCTATTTTCGTCATCGAAGCAGCATCGGTGGTTATCCAGATAGTGGTCTTCCGTACCACCGGCAAACGCTTCTTCCGTATGGCACCAATCCATCACCACTTCGAAAATGGTGGCTGGGCCGAAACCTCGGTGGTTATCCGATTCTGGTTGCTCTCCGCCATGGCAGTGATTTTTGGTACCTCGCTGTTCTACGGCGAATGGCTGCTTCTGACAGGTTAGGACGCTAATGAAAACGCAACTCAAGCGCGTGCTCGTCGCGGGTGCAGGTGTCTCGGGTGCTGGTTGTGCACGTGCCCTGGTGCAACTCGGCGCAGACGTGATCATCGCCGATAACAATCTGGCTGCAGCTTCTGCGCTTGCTGAGGAGTTGAAACAATTTCTCACACTTGACAAAGGGGTACATGGCTCTGCAGACCGCGCACCACGGGTGATACCGGTTGCAGCTACTGCAGTAGATTTCGAAGATGATCGCGAACTTGCTGCTTTAGATCTCGTCGTCACTAGCCCTGGTTGGCCCCCACATGCGCCGCTATTGATTGCTGCGAAACGGGCGGGCTTAGAGGTCATTGGCGACGTCGAACTTGGTTTCCGGTTGGACCGAGCCGGAGTTTATGGGCCCTGCCGTGATTGGTTAGTGGTCACCGGGACCAATGGCAAGACAACTACTACTGGGATGCTGAGCTCCATCATGGATGCTCATGGTGCGCGCGTCGGTAAGCGCGCGATGGCCACCGGCAATATTGGTGCTTCTGTTTTCGAAGCACTGGCAGCTCGCCCGCGCGTAGACATCCTGGTGCTGGAAGCGTCTAGTTTCCAGCTCCATTGGGCGCCAACCCTGATTCCAGATGTGGGGGTGTTGCTGAATATTGCAGATGACCACATTGATTGGCATGGCAGTTTCGCCGCTTATGCTGCAGACAAAGCTACCGTTTTGCGTGCTGCCAAGCGCGTGGTGGGCATTGATGACGCGGTAGCGCGCCGCATTTCCGATGAGCGAGATGCTGCAGCCGAGGACGGCGGGACTGGGACCACCCGTGGTTTCACCCAATATGCGCCGATAACTGGGCAGGTAGGAGTACGGGACCGCGCTTTAGTTCTGGCAGAAGAGGTTTTAGTCGGAGAAGGCCTAGATAGCGAGAACGCTCAAGAATCCACCATGACGGAATTAGCCCAAATCGAAGGTTTGCAACCACCAGGGGCTGCCGGAATCTTGGACGCTGGAGCTGCTGCAGCAGCGGCGTATGACTATGGAGTGGCACCGCACGATATTGCGGCTGGACTGGCACGATACCGGGTGGCTGCCCACCGCGGAGCTGTGGTCGCCACTATTGCAGGAATCGACTATATCGATAACTCCAAAGCTACGAACCCGCACGCAGCCCAAGCTGCCATGGCTGGGTTGGAGTCTATTATCTGGGTTGCTGGCGGCCAGTTAAAAGGAGCCAGTGTGGAGGAGCTCGTGCGTGCAGAAGCGCACCGGCTGAAAGCAGTGGTGCTCATTGGTGTTGATAGGCACGCCATCGCTGAGACATTGCACAGGCAAGCGCCGGGTATTCCGGTAGAGCTAATTTCCGAGCAGGATCCGCAACGTTGTATGGAATTGGCTGTTGCCGCAGCGCATAAGCAGGCGAGTGCTGGGGATACTGTACTGCTTGCTCCAGCCGCAGCCTCCCTCGACATGTTTTCTGGGATGGCACAGCGTGGCGATCTGTTTGCTCGTGCCACATCCGACTACTCTGGTTAACTATGGCCACACAGACCCCGCAACGCCGTCGACGTTTATTGCGTAACTGGAAATTCAGCATGCCTAAGCATCCAGGCTTGGATTATTTAATGCTGCGTATTTCCATTTTCGTGTTGGTGGGCATCGGAGTCGTCATGGCGTTCTCTGCGACCATGACGTGGTCTGTCATTGAAGGCAATACTGTCTGGGCGCAAGCGATAAGGCAAACCTTTTATGTGGTGTTGGGGCTGGCGGTTTTCTGGGCTGCATTGCGCACGCCTTTTGCTAAGGTGAAGAAGCTCACGCCATGGTTTCTAGCTTTCGCAGCCATTTTGACCATGTTGGTCTTCGTTCCCGGCATTGGCGTTGGACGTAATGAGGTTGGCTCGCAGTCTTGGATCGTGTTGGGACCGATTCGCCTGCAACCGTCGGAGATTGCTCGTATTGCCGTAGCAATGTTTGGCGCGTTGAGTCTGGCAAACAAACGACCACCGCGCAATCTGAACGAAGTGAAGCTCACTAACCCGTTTGTGATTTACATCTTGGTCTCTGTGTTGTTTTTCGGTGCCATGCTTGCCGAAGGAAACCTGGGCGTAGCGATGACGTTCGCCGTCATCGTCGGTTTCACTCTGTTTTTTGCGGGAATTAACTGGCGGGTGATTGCTCTGGCGGTCCTCGGCCTTGTGGTTGGGCTAGTTTTCGTCTTTCTTGGTGGGGGCTACCGAAGTGATCGCTTTACGACGTTCTTCGGGGCATTCACGGGTAACTTCTCAGATACTCGGGGCTCGGCGTTTCAGACTTACCAGGGCTTCTTGTCGCTTGCCGACGGCTCTATGACAGGTGTTGGAATCGGCCAGTCGCGCGCTAAGTGGTTCTATTTGCCGGAAGCCAAAAATGACTTCGTGTTTGCCATTATCGGCGAAGAACTCGGATTGTTTGGCGGAGTTTTGGTCATCATGATGTTCGTGTTGCTGGGAATTTTTGGCCTGCGCACCGCCATGCGTGCCCAAAATCAGTTTCAGTCGCTGCTGGCAGCAACGTTGACGGCTACCGTCGTCTCACAGGCGTTTTATAACGTCTCCTATGTCATTGGCTTGATGCCGATGACTGGTGTGCAGCTGCCACTGATTTCTTCCGGCGGTACCTCAACCGTCGTTACGCTTGGTGCCATGGGGCTGCTTGCTTCTGTGGCGCGGCATGAGCCGGAAGCAGTGTCGTATATGCAAAGCTATGGGCGACCGTTGTTTGACCGCGTGTTTATGATTCCAGAACCAACTGTCGACGTTCGATCTTCTCGCGCCGCAGCTGGTGGCCAACGTTCGCGTGAGCGCGCCGGTCGGCGCCAGCCCGCACGCGGACCGGAAAAATCGCGCCCGGAACGTCGACGGACGGAGCAGCGTCGTACAGAACAGCGCTTCGGCGCTGCAGTAACGTCGCGTTCGCGGAGTGTGACACGTGCAGCGCACACGGCCGTAAGCTCGAAACACGGTATGCACGATAATCTAAATTCGTACCCGAACCAGAAAGGCCAATCAGGAACATGGCGTCAACCACCGATTCGGCACTGACCATTGTCCTCGCTGGAGGGGGAACCGCCGGGCACATTGAGCCGGCCTTGGCCGTTGGTGAGGTGTTGCGAAACCGTTACGGCGCGCAGGTTCTGGCATTAGGTACCTCGCGGGGGCTAGAAAGCGATATCATTCCGGCGCGCGGTTTTGATCTGGAATTGATTACACCCGTGCCGGTGCCGCGCCGGATTAACGCCGACTTGTTTGCACTGCCGTTTAAGGTAGTGCGTTCCATCCGGCAAGCCCGAAAGATTTTGAAGAAAAACCGTGCGGATGCTGTGTTTGGCACTGGTGGTTACGTTTCTGCATCAGCTTATTTAGCTGCGAAATCGCTTGGTATTCCGTTTTATGTCCTAGAGACCAATGCTTTGGCGGGCATGGCCAACAAAATGGGGGTGCGGCTGGGCGGAACCGGTTTTAACGCGATTGCTGGATCTGGGATGCCAGGCGACATCGTCGGTGTTCCCGTGCGTCCACAGCTGGCTGGGGGAGATCCGAACGGCGAAAAAACCGCCCGGGCCCGGGAGATTTTTGGTCTTGTCGAAGACCGGCCGACCATTTTGGTTACCGGGGGCTCCCAGGGAGCTGCTTCGATAAATGCTGCGGTAGCTGGGAGCGTCGACAGGCTTGTCGACGCGGGCTACCAGATTTTGCACGCCTATGGAAAGAAAAACCAGCCACCGCATGAACACCCGCACTATGTGTCTCTGCCGTATATCGAAGACATGGCTGCTGCGTTGGCTGTAGCGGACTTGGTCGTATGTCGTTCCGGCGCGATGACCGTCGCTGAAGTCTCTGCTAGCGGTTTACCTGCTGTCTATGTTCCGCTGCCGCATGGTAATGGCGAACAAGGCTTGAATTGCGAAGCCGTGGTAGCGGAAGGTGCAGCGCGTAAGATTGACGACGCTAAATTCTCTCCAGATACGATGTACAACGAGGTGTCTTCCATTCTGGGCGATAGTGGCACCTACCAGCGGATGTGCACCGCGGCTGCTGCCAGCCAACAAGGTGATGCTGCGTGGCGACTAGCTGAGCGTATCATTTTCGATAATTCGGTTAATCCTTCTCCTTTTACCTCCGCGGAAGGTACTAGCCACGAAGCCAGCAGCACATAAGAATCTCAGAGCTAGGAGACTGTCGTGTCAGAACAGCACGCTGAATTGAATACTGATCCGGATACGGTTGATTTGTCGCGAGTGCACTTAGTCGGCATCGGCGGCGCGGGAATGTCGGGTGTGGCTCGAATCCTCTTGGCGCGTGGGGCGAAAGTGTCTGGTTCCGATGTGAAAGACTCGCGTCCAGTGCGTGCGCTGCGCTCAATGGGGGCTGAGATCGCAGTAGGCCACAAGGCAGAAAATTTACAGTTAACGGGTAGCTTGCCGACGGTGGTGGTTACCTCATTCGCTGCAATTCCGAAAGAAAACCCGGAGTTGCAGGCTGCAGCCGAACATGGAATTCCAGTCATCCGGCGTTCAGATCTGCTAGCCGAGCTTATGGAAGGCTATACCCAGGTACTGATCGCGGGCACACACGGTAAGACTTCGACTACGTCGATGGCTGTTACTGCTTTGCAGGGTGCCGGTGCTGACCCTTCCTTTGCAATCGGGGGCCAGCTTAATCGTGCCGGCACCAACGCCCATCACGGTAGTGGAGACATTTTTGTCGCGGAAGCGGATGAATCCGACGCCTCGCTACTTCGTTACCGCCCGTCTATCGCGGTAGTAACCAACATAGAGCCGGATCATTTGGATTATTTTGGCAGCCCGGAAAATTATTTCCAGGTCTTTCAAGACTTTGCTGAGCTCATCGAAAACGACGGAGTGTTAGTGGCTTGCCTGGACGATAAGCACACCGCTGACCTGGCAGTAGCATGCGCGCGTCGTGGAATCACGGTTTTGGGGTACGGAACTTCCTCACAAACCAGAGCGCCAGAAGTGGCAGATTTGCTGGTGGCAGAGGTAACCGGAACACAAGTTTTGGCCGCCGGTACTCGCGTGTGGGTGCAGGTGCGTGTCCCCGACGCTGTAGCACTTCAGAACAACCAGTTTGTAGCAGCGCAACGGGATATTGCGTTGGATTATTTAGTGCAGACACCCGGATATCACATGGTGTTGAATTCGGTTGCAGCGGTGTTGGCTGGTGCCGCTGCAGGTGCGGACCCGCAAAAATTGGCAGAAGGTGTTGCTAGTTTCGCGGGCGTCCGTCGTCGTTTCGAATACCATGGCGATGTGTCTTCCGGTGCGTTGCATGGTGCGAAGGTGTACGACGATTATGCGCATCACCCGACCGAGGTTATGGCGGTGCTTACAGCTGCTCGTGAACAGGTCTTAGCGGAGGCTAATGGCGGGAAAGTCATTGCTTGTTTCCAGCCTCACTTGTATTCGCGTACTAAAGAGTTCTATCAAGAATTTGCACAGGCGCTTTCGCTGGCCGACGCATGCGTGGTTCTCGATATCTTCGGTGCGCGTGAAACTCCGGTGGAAGGGTTGACCTCAAGGATCATTACCAACGCCATGGAAGAATCGGTCACGGTGCGTTATGAACCAGACATGGCGGCGGCACCGGCGACAGTCGCATCGTTGGCTGGGCCTCATGATCTGGTGTTGACAATGGGTGCCGGTTCCGTGACCGTACTTGCTCCTGAGATTTTGCAGCATTTGCGGCTGGTTAGCGCTGGCGAGGCTGTGGAACCTCATGGTGAAGAGCTCAAGCCCCACGCTGTCGAGGATCAGGCCGGGCGCTAACCGTGGCAACGAAACCGATCACGATTACTACAGCCGCGATCGTCGTGGTACTCGCCCTCACGGCAGCTGTTTTTTGGTTTATTCCTGTACTGCGCGTCAGTTCGGTCGAAATTAGTGGTACCGAACGTGTTGCAGAGGCGAGTATCTTGGACGACAGTGCTATTCAGGAGGGCGACAACCTGTTACGAATAGACGCTTCTGGGGCCGCCGCTCGTATAGCGAAGCAGCCTTGGGTCCGTGGGGTTACTGTTTCCCGGCATCTTCCGTCGACTGTGGAAATTGAGATCACGGAGCGGGAAGTTGTGGGCTTTATTGAGCATGATGATGGCCCACATTTGATTGATCACCAGGGGCATGCCTTTTTTATTGACACTCCGCCGGACGAAGCCGTAGAAATCTCCGGTGCAATCGAAGATGAAGGGGCTGTGAATGCAGCCGTATCGGCGATTGCGACCATACCTGCCGAAATGCGACGTGACATTGCATCCGTCGAGGTGAAAGCGTCTCATGCGATGGAGTTACACTTGCATGATGGGCGCACGATTTACTGGGGCGTCGACGAAATCAATGAACAGAAAGCTGCCGCGTTGGAGCATGTTCTCCACCGAGACGGGCAGCATTGGGATATTTCGAATCCAGGGCTGGTTACCGTCCGCTAACTCGGGGGTAATCCCGGGGGTGATCACCTGAACGTTTGGGTTAAAAGCCCAGTTCAATACCCTAAAGTAAAGGTTTAGGTGTTCGACACGCGCGCGGATATGCGCCAAAATTACACAAGTGTCACTCAAGATAGTCGAGTAACGCGCCCGCGAAAGTCGACAAGCAGAACAAGCAGAACCTGAAAGGCCGGAATTCCTCTTATGACCTCACCTAACAATCACCTTGCTGATATCAAGGTCGTTGGCGTTGGCGGCGGCGGCGTCAACGCAGTGAACCGCATGATCGAAGAGGGCCTTAAGGGGGTCCAATTCGTTGCGATTAACACGGACTCGCAGGCACTTCTGTTTTCGGACGCTGACGTCAAACATGACATCGGCCGTGAAGCGACCCGTGGCCTGGGTGCCGGAGCCAACCCGGAAGTTGGCCGCACCTCCGCCGAAGATTCCAAGTCAGAGTTGGAAGAAACCCTTCGTGGTGCTGACATGGTATTTGTCACCGCTGGAGAGGGCGGCGGGACAGGTACCGGGGCAGCTCCAGTGGTGGCCAATATCGCTAAAAAGATGGGTGCACTGACCGTCGGTGTTGTCACCCGTCCGTTCAAGTTCGAAGGCGCACGTCGCTCCCGCCAGGCAGAAGCAGGTATCGCAGAGCTGCGGGAAGTCTGCGATACCTTGATTGTCATTCCCAACGACCGTCTCTTGCAGCTGGGTGATGCAAATCTATCCATGATGGAGGCATTCCGGGCAGCCGACGAGGTTCTGCACAATGGTGTGCAGGGTATCACTAACCTGATCACCATTCCGGGCATGATCAATGTCGACTTTGCTGACGTTCGCTCGGTTATGGCAGAAGCGGGCTCAGCATTGATGGGCGTTGGCTCTGCACGTGGCGATGACCGCGTCATGTCCGCTGCTGAGCAAGCCATAAATTCGCCATTGCTTGAATCGACGATGGAAGGCGCAAAGGGCGTGTTGTTGTCGATTGCCGGTGGTTCTGATCTTGGACTGCAAGAGGTTTACCAGGCTTCGACCATGGTGGAAGAAAAAGCTGATCCTGACGCCAACATCATCTTCGGCACGATCATCGACGACAACCTCGGTGATGAAGTGCGCGTGACTATCATTGCAACTGGTTTCGATGCGCAAGCTAACTTGCAAGACGAATACGGCTCACATGCTGCGCAAACCGAAGGGCAGGGGCAGTCTGCACAGTCAGCGCAGCGCGGTCCTGCTGCAGAAAGTGCAGCGCGCGCCCAGCGAGCTGAGCCTCGTGCTCCACGCACTGAACGCGGATCGTTGTTTAGTGAGCGCGAAAAACCTCGTACGCCTAGCAGCCGCTCGGGTGGTTTGTTTACTACCTCGGACAGGTTCCAGGAGGCACCAGAACCACGTCAGCCGCACCGCGATACGGATCCGGATGATGACCTCGACGTGCCAGATTTCATGCGCTAAGACCTGAATATGGCTTCTACAGAATCTCCGCATTCACCGGTCGGAGCCGGAGCTGCGGGCGGCAGCAACGTCGACAAGCGCCGTGTGCGCATGGTGTTTACCACGCGCAAAGGTGGGGAATCGCAAGCACCATATGATTCCTTTAACTTGGCGAACCACGTTGGTGATGACTCGCTAGCGGTCGCGCACAACCGAGAGCGGTTGGAGCGCGTGTTGGGGTTGCAAAAAATTCAGTGGATGGAACAGCTCCATACGAATACGGTCACCGTAGTGACTGCCCCCAGCGAAAGTCCGGTTGAAGCTACCGATGCTTTAGTGACTACGTTGCCAGGCCTGGCACTAGGGGTCCTAGTGGCAGATTGCGTACCGGTTTTGTTAGCTGATACCAGTGCCGGGGTCTGTGCAGCGGTACACGCCGGCCGCATCGGGGCGCGCAACGGGATCGTCCCGCGAACCGTCAAAGCCATGGTCGAACTCGGTGCGCAGCCTAATAAGATACAGGCACTGCTGGGGCCGGCAGCTAGTGGAAAAAATTATGAGGTACCTGACGCCATGGCGATGGACGTCGAACGGCACCTTCCAGGTTCCCGAACCAAAACTGCGAATGGCACTGCGGGCCTGGATATTCGGGCCGGGCTAGTTCGCCAACTTATGGCGTTGGGAGTAACCGCAATTGAAGCCGACCCGCGGTGCACGATCGATGATGAAGAATTCTTTTCCTACCGCCGAGAAGGTACTACCGGACGTCAAGCAGGCGTTATCTGGTTGACCGGGCAATAACAGGGCAGGGAGTATGGCTGACAATAAACCTTCTGCGCACCAGGAGGATTCGCAAAAACTTCCTTCGCAGGCCGGGGTATCCAAACGCGATGGTTCCGGATTAAGCGAAGACGAGTCCGTGCATGTTTTGCGCCGGAATCTTCAGAAAACCACACAGCGTATAGCGACAGCTGCCAGGGCCGCTGGGCGTGATCCTGAAGAAATTACATTGCTCCCGGTGACCAAGTTTCATCCAGTAGAGTCGATCTCCAGCCTGGCCGACCTTGGTGTGACAGATGTGGCCGAAAATAGAGAACAGGAAGCACGCGATAAAGCGGAGAAACTTCCGGGGATGCGGTTCCACATGATTGGCCAGGTGCAAACGAAGAAAGCCAACGCGGTAGCTCGTTGGGCATCGAGTGTGCATTCGGTGGATTCGCGTAAGCTTGCCGACGCCCTCGACCGAGGGATCGCACTGGCAATTGAGCGTGAACAACGAACCGAAGGCTATCCGCTGCCGGTGTTCCTGCAGTATTCCGCCGATGGAGATACCTCGCGTGGCGGAATCCAGGGCGATGCATTGATGCAACTTGCCGAACACGTCGAAACGCTGAAGAACGTAACCTTGGCCGGGGTGATGGTTGTGCCTCCTTTGGATTCTGCAGCGGAGCCGGTGTTTCGGCATGCTCGTATGATGTGCGATTCCCTTGCCGAACGTGTAGGTAGACGGCTGCAGCTGTCGGCCGGAATGTCAGCTGACCTGGAGAAAGCCGTCGCCGCAGGCAGTGATATCGTGCGTGTCGGTACCGATATAATGGGCCCGCGACCAGTAGCTTTTTAAACAACTACTTAGTGCTGAAGTTTTATACCAATTACAACTAATTCAAGGGGAAGCCAATGTCTATCATGCGTTCTGCCAGAGAATTTTTCTTTGGGCCAGATGACGAGGCATATTACGAATACGACGAGGCCTCGGACTACGACCGTCGCGAAGGTTACCGTGAACCAGGCGCGCGTGATGACGTTCGCGATGGGGGATACCGGGATCTCCCGCCGCGTCGCGAAGCTGTTGCGGCCCGCGATTACGGCTATGATCGTGAGCCACTGCGTGAGACTGGCGGAGCCCGTGGGCGTGAGTACGACGGCTATCAGGCTGCAGTCGCTCCACAGGTAGCCTCGGCACCTGCAGTGAACCCGAATCCTACGGTGGTAGCTTTGTCTCTGGTCAGCTATGACGAGGCCCGCAAGATGGGTGAGGCTTTCCGCGACGGCGATGTTGTGGTTTTTGAAATCACCGATGCAGAGCGGAGCGTGGCCAAGCGCATTATTGATTTCTCTGCGGGGCTGTGCTTTGCCCTTCGTGGGCAGATGAAAAATGTGACCGCTAAAATCGATACGGACCGTAAGATTTTCGCGATTGTTCCCGAACATGCTCAAGTTACTAGAATTGATCTGGAACGTGCAGCAGGTTTGCGCTAACCACGGTTGTGGGGATCAGGTAAGGTAGACGCCCGTGAGTATGCTCGGAGTAATTCTTCTCGTTGCCATTCGCTTGTACACTCTCGTACTTGTGGGGCGGATCATTATTGAGATGATTCAGTCCTTTGGCCGTACCTTCCAGCCTCCGCGGTGGTTCATCATGATCGCCGAAGTGCTGTTCATGTTGACAGATCCGCCAGTGAAAGCGCTGCGCCGGGTTATCCCGCCGCTGCGGACCGGCGGTGTGGCTGTTGATATGTCCGTACTGGTGCTGTTTTTGCTGCTCATGGTGGCCGGCATGTTGGTCCGTGCGGTTTTCCTATAGTCGCCGCTCCCATCGAAGCGACTGGCTCGCGGGGCTTAATCGCCCCCGAGGCTAATCGGTGGCTATAGGTGACTGTGGGCAAAGATTGATAGAAGACTGCAAGTCAGATAAATTTAATACCGTTAATACAACGCGTGAGATTTTCGTAACTAACAGGTCTCGCCCGCATACGCGGGGCCGTCACTTGACTAAGAAGGGGAGTGCCAATGTCACTTTCACCAGCAGACGTCCATAACGTCGCGTTTAACAAGCCTCCTATTGGTAAACGGGGCTATAACGAGGACGAGGTGGATCAGTTCCTCGACTTAGTTGAAGACACTCTTGCACAGCTGCAAGATGAAAACGATGAGTTGCGTGCTCTTCTAGATGAAGCCGAGACCCAGGGGTCTTCGGCGAACACTTCGAGCGCAACTGGTGCTTCCGCGCAGTCTGCTTCGGTGGATGAATCTAAGCTCCGTTCGGAAATCGAATCTGATCTGCGCGCGAAGATTGAAAAAGAAATTCGCGCAGAATACGACGAAAAGCTTAACGAGTCCCGCAAGGCCGCTTCCAAGGCGCAGAGCGAGGCAAACCAGGCTAAAGCTGAGCACGAGTCGACCAAGAAAGAACTGGCACAGGCTCGTCAGTCTGCGGAATCGAGCGCGAAGAAGGCAGACACTAGCAAGTCCGCAGGCTCGGCAGCCGCCACGGCGGCTCCTGCTGCTAATGCTCCAGCTCAGGCCACCGCAGATGCCAGCGGCATGGCTACCCCTGCCACCCACATGCAAGCAGCTAAGGTCTTGGGCTTGGCCCAGGAGATGGCGGACCGTTTGACCGCCGACGCACAGGCAGAATCCAAGGCTATGTTGGATGATGCCCGGTCCACTTCGGAAAAGCAGCTTAGCGATGCACAATCCGAAGCTAAACGTCTGGTCGATGACGCTGAACAGAAGTCTTCGAAGCAATTGCAGGATGCTGAGACTCGTTCGCGCACCATGATTCAGGATGCAGAGAAGAAGGCTGCACAGACCACTTCGGATGCGGAATCCCGCGCGGAAGCTCAGGTGCGACAGGCCAACGAAAAGGCAGCTTCGCTGCGCGCTGACGCTGAGAAGAAGCACACCGAAGTTATGAACACCGTGAAGCAACAGCAGGCAGCTCTGGAAGCACGGATCGAAGATCTTCGTACTTACGAGCGTGAGTACCGTACCCGCTTGCGCACCATGCTGGAATCCCAGTTGGAAGAGCTGGAAGCACGTGGTTCCGCTGCCCCGAGCGGCGATATTAAAGGCACTAACAAATAGTTCGAAGGACACCATCTGCCGCGTTGTTTAGCGCTCTGCGCTGATGGCAGCGCAGTGAAAGTTAAGTCCAGAAAACGCCTGCAGGAGCAATTCCTGCAGGCGTTTTCGTCTTTGGACTGGGTTTTCAGAGAGCGTGCTGTATTAGGGCTAGCAGGTGCTGCGGATTTTTTGTCTGAATCTGCCACACGAAAAAGGGGTTAGGATGGTATGTGATCTACTAGCGATGCAGACCACATACCAGCCTAACCCGCAATTAGGAAGCGCCTGTGAAGGGCTAATAATTGGATGGGAAAGTTGTCTGGTGGGGTTATGTGGCGACGATGATGATGTCTAAACGCCGCGGTCCATGGACGCCTTCGACGCGCTCAAGCTCGATATCTGATGTCGCTGACGGGCCGGAGATCATGGTGATGGGCTGGGTACTTTCAATAGCTTCGAGCGCCTGCGGCACCAAATCCACAACGTCCTTTTCGAAGACGACGCACACGTGGTGGTCCGGGACCAATGTTATCGCGCGGCGGCCCTCGTTTGGTTGTGCAGATAGGAATATGGTTCCGGTATCTGCGCAAGCGACGGTGGAACCAGTAAGAACTGCATCGATGGAATCGAGGTCAGAGATGGTTAGGGGTTGATCATCGAGATCCACAATGAAGTCGCGATCCGGTAACCATTTTTCATAAAGCCCGGATGGGATAACACAGCTGCGCTCTTCCAACAGAGCGCCGATGCGTTCTGGCAAGGAGTCTAGGTTTTCACGGTAGACGTTGGCTTTGTAGTCTTCCAAGCGGTCAATCAGTACGTCAACGACTTCCGCTCCGGTTCGTCCGCCGACACGTCGGTATTCACGCGGCACGGCGGGCGGGGTGGGGTGGTCGCTCAATGAATTGCGCAGGCGTGCGAAGATCTCTGTCTTCGCGTCATCGTATTGGTATTTCTGGTCCATTAGGAATCCGCCTTTGTAGTGTTTCCGCGGTTTTTCGCCCACCAATGACGGAAGGCTTGCTTCGGTGGTTTCGGAATATCGCGTTGTGAGGTCCATGCACCCGCGATGCCTGGTAGCCAACCGATGGTTCCGGAACGGCCGGCGACAATCCGGCTCAGCGGCAATCCGCGCTCTACGAGCTTCATAACTTGACCCGACCCCATGACAAAGCTAGCGGCTTTCATCAGCGCGGCCATCTGTGAAGGCCCAGATTGTTCGTCTACAGCCTTGGAACGCAAATGCACCAAGATGTCAGGAATATTGATTTTCACAGGGCAGACGTCGTAGCAGGCGTTGCACAGGGAAGAAGCGAAAGGCAGGGTCGCGTTTTGTTCTGAAGTGATACCGGTGAGCTGTGGTGACAGGATGGCGCCAATAGGTCCTGGATAGACCGAGCCATAGGAGTGGCCGCCGGCTTGCTCGTAAACAGGGCAGACGTTCAAACAAGCAGAACAACGGATGCAGTGCAGCGCAGAACGGCCATCTTCGTCGTCTAATACCGCGGAGCGACCATTGTCTAGCAACACTACATGCACGTTTTTGGGCCCGTCGCCCTCAAATGCGCCGGTCCACAAAGAGGTGTACGGGTTCATGCGTTCTCCGGTGGAAGAACGGGGAAGCAATTGTAAAAAGACTTCGAGGTCAGAGAACGTCGGGATGAGTTTTTCGATACCCATCACGGTGATGAGAGTTTCCGGCAGGCTTAGGCACATGCGACCATTGCCTTCGGATTCTACGACAGACAGCGTCCCGGTATCGGCGACACCGAAGTTGGCGCCAGAGACCGCGACCTTGCGTGATAGGAAGCGCGTGCGCAGGTGACGACGGGCAGCTTCAGCTAGCACGGCTGGCTCAGAGGTGAGGTCATCGCCGGCTTCTGGCATAGTCTTTTTGAAAATCTCGCGAATCTCATCGCGGTTGCGGTGGATTGCAGGAACCAGAATGTGCGAAGGTTTGTCCTCGCCAAGCTGCACGATCAGTTCAGCTAAGTCGGTTTCTGTAGCGGTGATTCCTTGTTCTTCCAAGTACTCATCCAGGCCGATTTCCTGGGTAGCCATGGATTTGATCTTGTTTACTTCGGTTTCACCGGTCTCACGAATGAGCTCCGTGACTATTTTATTTGCTTCCTTAGCATCCCGTGCCCAGTGCACGTGGCCGCCCGCTGCTTCGAAGTTATGCGCAAATTGCTCCAGCAGTTCCGGAAGGTTCGCCATGACGTTGGATTTGATCGCGGAACCGGCGTTGCGCAGCTGTTCCCAATCTGGAACTTCGCCGACGACGTTATTGCGTTTGGCGCGAATCGCGTGGGTGGCATGGTGAATGTTTTTGCGCATCTGCTTGTTTTGCATTTGCTGCTTAGCAGAGGCCGGGAATGGGGTGGATAGGTTGATGTTGCCCTGGCCATAGGCGGGCATTCCCAAAGCGACGGTGCTCATTATTTCGCCTCCTGCGGGATGGAAAGTTCGTCGGCAGTTTCTGGATTCCACGGATTTTCGCGGGTAGATGCCAGAATTTCCGCTAAGTGCAGCGTGCGAGTCTTCGAACCTTGGCGGTGCAAGATGCCACCGAGGTGCATAAGGCAAGATGCGTCGCCGCCGGTGCACATTTCCGCGCCAGTGGACTCGATATTGCGTACTTTTTGTTCACCCATGGCACCGGAAACACCGGGGTCTTTAATGGAGAATGTACCTCCGAAGCCGCAGCATTCTTCTTTATCCGGTAGCTCTACCATGTTGATGCCGCCGACGGTTTCGAGCAGGTCGGGTTGGCGGGTGCCCAAGCGTAGTAGGCGCATGCCGTGGCAAGACGGGTGGTAAGTCACGGTGTGTGGGAAATAGGAGCCGAGTTGTTCGGCAGCGTTGGTGATGCCTTCGATATCGCGTAGGAACTGCGAGAGCTCGTAAGTGTTACCGGCGATTTCGCTAGCGTGCTTCGCGAGTTTCGGGTCACCATTTTTCTGCGCAACCATGGGCTGTTGGTGCCGCAGGGAGGCTACGCAGGAACCGGATGGAGCCACGGCGACGTCGTAGTCTGCCTTGCTGAACGCAGAGACGTGGTTACGGACCACGGGTAGAGCGTCTTTGAGATAGCCACTATTGACGTGCATCTGGGAGCAGCATGCTTGGCCTTCGGGGAAAATAACCTCGTGGCCGAGTCGTTCCAAGATGTTTGCCGTCGCTAGTGCCACTCGCGGATACATCGCGTCGACGATGCAAGTAGCAAATAATGCAATTTTCATGGGAATTGTCCTTAGTGACGCAGTGACGCAAAAATAAGATCGTATAAAATTATCGGACCGCCGGGGCGATTTCTGCAAAACTGCTGGTCTGGTCTAGAGCGCTGCGATGGTGCGCGTGTAATTACACGGTGCCATAACAACGTCTCGGTGGCATAATGGAGTTATTGCTAAAAAAGTCACACAGGTAATGCTTAGTAAGCAGGAAGGTCGGGGTTACAGACACCATGATGCTCGCGGTGCTTATATTGGCGTTTCTTGCTTTCCTGGGGCTCGTATTGTTTTTGTCGACGGGCGCGGCTGGCTGGTTGACATTGCTGTTTGGGGGAGCCGGTGTGGCGTTGGTGCTGTTGCTTGTCGACGTTGTCCGTAAAAAATAGTAGGCTTAGTTTTCGTTGCTATGATCCGGCCATCACCGGGGAGCTTTCCGGAAGAACGGCGCTTATTTTTCTTATAGAAGATACGGGCGCTCATTAGAACCGGGCCACAAGGTGAAACCTTCACCACAATGAAGTGGGAAGCGTAGTTGGTGTTGATCAGCTCCGCCTCCAAGCAGGGTGGTACCGCGCTATCAGCGTCCCTGCGTCGCGAACATTCGTGTGTGAAGGAGATTAACCGTGGCTGCGAGAAACCAGGATGCAAAAGGCCGAGCTGTAGAGAGCCAGACAGAGGCAATTCCTGCTAATGACCACACCGCTGTCGGTAGCGTCTACCCGAAGGTCGACATGACCGATGGCACTAATAGTTTCCCGGCGATGGAATCCATCGTTCAGGATTATTGGAATAAGGACCAGACTTTCCAGGCTTCGCTGGACCAGCGTAAAGACGCTCCGGAATATATTTTTTATGATGGTCCTCCGTTTGCCAATGGTCTACCGCATTACGGGCACCTGCTCACCGGCTATGTGAAAGATATCGTCCCGCGGTACCGCACCATGGCTGGTAACTATGTCCCTCGCGTTTTTGGCTGGGATTGCCATGGCTTGCCTGCCGAGCTGGAAGCTGAAAAACAGTTGGGCATTAACCAGCGCCATGAGGTTGAGGAAATGGGGCTGGAGAAGTTCAATGAGGTTTGCGCTACGTCTGTGTTGAAATACGCCGATGAGTGGGAAGCCTACGTTAACCGGCAGGCTCGTTGGGTCGATTTCTCGAACGGCTACAAGACTATGGACATCGAGTTCATGGAATCTGTCATGTGGGCGTTCAAGGAACTGTATGACAAGGGCTTGATTTATCAGGGCTTCCGTGTCTTGCCGTATTCCTGGGCTGAGCACACTTCGTTGTCTAACCAAGAGACACGCTTGGATGATTCTTATAAGGAGCGCCAGGATCCGTCGTTGACGGTTTCTTTCCCGCTGACTGGTGCGCGCTCGGGCTCGGCTGCAGAAAAAACTCTGCAAGAAAACCCGCTCTTCGGCGATGTTGAGGCCGTTGCCTGGACGACGACGCCGTGGACGTTGCCCTCGAACTCGGCGTTAGCGGTAAACCCGAAGGTCACCTACACGGTTGTGCGGGTAGGAGAGAGTGGTGCTGATGGTTTTGCGGGCAAGCTGTTGTTGCTTGCCGACGACCTCCGCGATGCTTATCTCAAGGAGCTGGGCAAAGACCACGAGGTGGTGCTGTCTCTGCCGGGCGCTGACTTGGTGGGCTTCACCTATGAGCCAATCTTTGGCTACTTCCCGGAATTGAAAAACGGCTACCAGATCTTGGCTGCTGATTACGTCACCACCGACGGCGGTACTGGCGTGGTTCACCAAGCGCCTGCTTTTGGTGAAGACGATATGGCTACCTGTCAGGAAGCCGATATTGAGCTGGTTATTCCGGTGGATGCCGATGGTGAATTCACCGCGGATGTCCCGGATTATCAAGGCCAGTTGGTTTTTGATGCCAACAAGAACATCATCCGTGACCTGAAACAGACGGGCCGGGTTCTGCGGCACCAAGTTATTGTCCACTCCTATCCCCACTCTTGGCGTTCTGGCCAACCACTGATTTATCGCGCGATGCCAGCGTGGTTCGTCGCTGTGACCAAGATTCGTGATCGCATGGTGGAGCTGAACCACAACGAGATTGAGTGGATTCCTGAGCATATCCGTGATGGCCAGTTTGGCAAGTGGCTAGAAGGCGCTCGGGACTGGAATATTTCGCGGTCCCGTTACTGGGGTGCGCCGATTCCGGTGTGGATCTCTGACAATGAGGAATACCCGCGTATCGACGTCTACGGTTCGCTGGACGAGCTGGAACGTGACTTTGGTGTGCGTCCTACCTCGCTGCACCGCCCGGATATTGACGAGTTGACGCGTCCGAACCCTGATGACCCAAGTGGTCAGTCCACCATGCGTCGTGTTCCGGACGTGCTGGACTGCTGGTTTGAGTCCGGCTCCATGCCGTTTGCGCAGAAGCATTACCCATTCGAGAACAAGGACTGGTTTGAATCGCACAACCCAGCGGACTTCATCGTTGAGTATTCCGGCCAGACCCGTGGTTGGTTCTATCTGTTGCATGTACTGTCTACGGCACTGTTTGATCGCCCGGCGTTTAAGAAGGTGGTTGCGCACGGCATCGTCCTGGGCGATGATGGGCTGAAGATGTCGAAGTCCAAGGGCAACTACCCGGACGTTAATGAGGTCTTTGACCGCGACGGCTCGGATGCGATGCGTTGGTTCTTGATGTCTAGCCCGATCCTGCGTGGCGGCAACCTCATTGTCACTGAGCAAGGCATTCGCGATGGTGTGCGGCAGGCAATCTTGCCAATCTGGAATGCGTATACCTTCTTGCAGCTGTATTCCAGCAAGCCAGCACAGTGGTCGGTGGATTCTACCGATGTGCGGGACCGCTACATCTTGGCTAAGACCCACGATCTTGTCGACGCCGTCGACACGGCATTGGCTAATACCAACATTGCCGATGCCACCGAGGCCGTGCGTGTCTACGCCGATGCGCTGACCAACTGGTATGTGCGCCGTTCTCGCGAACGTTTTTGGGAGGGCGACGAGGCGAACCCGGAAGCTTTCAACACCTTGTACACGGTGTTGGAGATCGTTTCCCGCACGGTAGCCCCGCTTTTGCCGCATGTTGCGGAGGTCATTTACCGCGGTCTGACTGGTGAGCGTTCGGTGCACCTGGCTGATTTCCCGGCTGCCAGTGATCTGCCTGCTGACGACGAGCTGGTGCACGCCATGGACTACACCCGTGCGGTGTGTTCGGCTGCATCGTCGGTACGCAAGGCGAATAAGCTGCGTAACCGTTTGCCATTGCCGAAGCTGCTGGTGGCTATGCCGGAGTCTGCACAACTGGCAGATTTTGCGGACATCATTCGTGATGAGGTGAACGTCAACGAAGTTGAGCTGACAGATGATGTGGATTCGGTGGGGCGTTTCGAGGTCGTCGTCAACGCTAAGGTGGCAGGCCCTCGTTTGGGTAAGGACGTGCAACGCGCAATCAAGGCTGTGAAATCCGGTAATTACGAGCGCTCAGGCGACCTGGTGCTTGCCGACGGTGTCGAGCTGCGTGAAGGCGAATACACCGAACGTTTGGTCGCTGCGGATGCAGATTCTACTGCACAGATTGCTGGCCGAGAGGGCTTGGTAGTGCTGGATATGACCGTGACTGAGGCGCTGGAAGCCAAAGGCTGGGCAGCTGATGTGATCCGCGGTATCCAGGATGCGCGTAAGGTGGCTGATTTTGCGGTGAGTGATCGCATTACCGCCACGTTGTCGGTCCCCGCGGACAAAGAAGAGTGGGCGAAGCGCCATCGCGAACACATTGCAGCTGAGGTATTGGCAACGGATCTGCAGGTGGTCACCGAGCCACAGGAAGGCGACAATGTCTACCGCGTGCTCGATGGCGTGAGCGTTGCTGTGCAGCTTGTTTAGGTAAACAACGCGCCCGCAAACGCTTGCCAAACTGAGATAGCCCTGGTTACCTTCCCGGTAAATTGGGTCTGAGTGCTAGTGGTTTACCGCAGACGGTGAAACTTCCCGGAGCGCCTCATTGAATGGGGCGCTCCGGTTTTGTGTTTTTTGGGGAGGGTGCGCCGGGGTGTCCCATTTTGTGTGGTTGCTTAACTTCTCCGACGGTTCAGTAAACCCCAAGCTTAACGATGGAGTTTTAATGAACTATTCAGATTATTTTTAGCAACAAAAGCACTGGTAGTGACCTTGTTTTGACAACCAAACAAATAACGGACTAGTTTTCTGCGATCGATCAACCAAGTGATTCGATGACAATGCCTTCTGGCAGAAGCCTGGGAATATCTGAGTCCAGTGCTCGCGCTAGCGGAATCGAACTTTGACGATCAGTTTCCGTTTTGTTGTTTACTGTGAAAGGCCCTCTCATGCTTAACAAGCGCGTTCTGGCTACAGCTATCTTGTCCCTGTCCATCGTGGCACCCACTGTCTCCACTCTTTCGCCAATTGCCCAGGCAGCGCCGTCGCACCTGGGATGCGGCAAGCAGGTCGTCGAAGACGCAGGTTTCAAGGGGGACGTCTCGATTGTCGTCGCCAAGCATTTGAAGGTCTCGTGTGGGTTGTCGGTCCAGCAAATTGCTCAACTGTCGGATAGCGACTTGACGCAGGTTATCGAAGAATTAGGTATCTCCAAAGCCGGGCTCAACCTAGCTTTGGTGCGAGCTGCAGCTGGCACCATTGACCAAAACACTGATAAGCCAGGAAACGGTGGAGGAACGGGCGACCTGGATCGTAACTACCAGACCGGCGTGAGCGTAGACCGCATCAAAGCTGGGGCCCGGACCGTGACCGGTACGGTGTATCTCCAGGCAGACCAGGACGAGCAGAAAATTAGCGCAGCACTTCCGCGCCGTAACTTTGTCACGGTTACTGCGAAGAAGAAAAACCCGGGCAAAGCTGAATTGGTGAAATTCGAAATCCCGGTTCCGGACGGCCTGCAACTGCGGGAACACCACCAGGTGTTTGTATACACGGGGGAGGGCGCACCGACGCCACAGCGCATACGTAACGGTGGTGCTATGTTGCTGGTGGAAGCGGAAGGCTCAGGTGGCGGGGAAGGTAGCGCGGATGGCGCAGATAATGGTGCACAAACGCAGCAGACACAGATTCTTGTCGACGAGATTGCTGCTGGAGCTCAGACAATAACCGGGAAAGTGAAACTGCCCGAGGATGTTTCGGAGCAGAAGATTGCAGCCTTCTTCCCCCGGTCGCTGTTTGCGCAGGTGAGTGTGCAGAGCGCACAGAAGGATGCACAAGGTTTTGTGAATTTCGAGATTACGGTGCCGGAGAGCCTGAAACTACAGGTAGGCGAGCAAGTCAAGATCGGACCGGTCGGCAAGTTGGCGGAAATCCAAACCGTCGTGGTGAAGGCTTAAGTTAAAAATTCGCCAGATTGTCGGAAGGCAAGGCCGTTGGCGGTGTCGGAGCAGCCAGCTAAACACGCTAGCGGTCGAAAACCATATTGGGACGTTAACCCCAGAATTCTCCCACCCTTTTTCAAGCAGTTATTACAAATTTCGGTTAAAGATAAAACCAAATATTTTGTCCCGCCGTTTTCTGAAAGGCCTTTTACTATGCTTAACAAGCGCGTAGTTGTTGCTATCGCGGCCCTGGGGTCGCTCGCTATTCCTTCTGTTTCTACTATTTCGCCTGTTGCGCACGCGCAAGAAATCGCACCGGTTGTTGCCGATGATGCTTCCAAGCAGGTTATTGTTGATCAACCTCGGGTTGGTGATGCGAAGATCACCGGCAAAGTTCTGTTGGAGGATGGCCGAAATACGCAATCCGTTACAGTTCTTTTCCCTCAACGCTTGCACAGTGAACAAGTGCAAGTAACGCGGGAAGGTACCGCGGGAACGGATCTGGTTGCATTTGAATATACTGTTCCGACTTTGCGCCCTCTGCAGGAAGGCGAAACGGTTACCGTTGGTATTGCAGGCAAGACAAATACCTTCCGAACCGTCACTGTGCAAAAAGCACTAACGCCGGAAACGAACCCAGCACCAGTTCCGGATTCGGGGAATGAGCACAAGCCAGAAGTAGAGCAACCGGCACCACAACCGCAGGATAAAGAACAGCAGCCGGAGGGCGGGAACAAACCAGGGGAGGGCCAGCAGTCCCCGATGCCGGAAGATGGTAAAAAACCGGAGGGCGAGGCGAAGCCAGAAGGCGAGCAGCAAGTCCCGAATCCTGAAACAGAGAAGAAACCAGAGGCTGATGAACAAAAGCCTGCTGGAGATGCTGAAGACACGAAACCTGGCGATAAGGATAAACAGCCAGGAGGCAAAGAACAGCAGCCGGAAAAACCGGGAATGTCCGAGAACAAGCCGGCAGATCCTAAGACTCCTGAAAACGAAGGCATGAAGCCTGGCGAAAACCAGCCAGAAGATCAAAAGCCTAGTGAAGAAAAGAAGCCAGAGGCGCCGAAGGCACCAGAAAAGAAGCCAGAGGCTCCAAAACTTCCTGGTGAAGGCGGTAAAAAACCAGAGATTGACAAAGGTGCGTTGCAGGGAAGCTCGAATATTGGTGACTTCTTCAAGACCCTCGCAGCCGTCGGTGGAGTAGTTGGAGTTGTGTCTGGCGTCGTTAAGCTATTCACCCAAGGTTTCAGTGATGCACACTTCCTACAACCACTGCGTGGTTTCCTTGCGCAGTTCAACATCAAGATTTAACTTGCGGTCCGCGATTCTCCTGAAAGGAATTCTGCATGAACAACCAGCGTGTATTCGCAGCGGCACTAGTTTCAGTTTCTCTCGCTATTCCGGCGGTGGCTTCGCTGGCTACTGAAGCACAAGCGCAACCTGTGGCGTCCGTACAGAACGAGGCATCTGATGCGACGAAGCAGGTCATTGTTAATCCGGTGAAAGTCGGCGACACGAAGCTCACCGGCAAGGTATTGCTGGAGGCGGGACGTAAATCGCAGTACGTTTCTATTCTGTTTAACGACCGCACCCACCAACAGACAGTGCTTGCTTCCCGCCAAGAAGCTTTTGGCTCGGATCTCGTATCGTTCGAGTACGCCATCCCAACGCTGTATCAGCTGCGTGTGGGCGAGACCATTACGGTGGGCATCGCCGGTAAGCCGGAGACATTCCAACAAATTCGGGTCGGAGAGGCTGATGCGCCCGCGCCGGGTGGTGCACCCGAGAAGATGCCAGATCACAAACCGGGTACTGAAGATGGCCACAGGCCAGCCCCAGGCCAGAGTCCTGAGGATGCCAAACCGGACGAGGCCCCAAAGCCTCCGCAGCGCCCAGGCCTGGGCAACGGAGGATTGTTGAGTTCTAGTTCATCGAACCTGTTTAGTTAAAGCGCGGGGTGGGGCTGGGACCACTGAACTAAAATCCTGGGCAGGCTTGTATAGAGCGTAATTCCGTAAGACCGGAGCAAACCGAGTAAGCATGATTATTCATCGTGCGACCGGTTTGCTCCGGTCTTCTCGTCTCTAGGCAGAAAATATGAAAAATCAGAACCGGTCTGAGTTTTGGCAGCTGCTTTCGAGTTCTGAACAGTGCCACTGCAATGGCTCGTGTCCTAAGTCTCAAATTGTATAGAAACAAGGTTCGAAAAAGCGCGATATTTCACCGATGGTGATGTTAGTCCCTTGCGGCGTTGTGACAGGGTTGACAATATTTCGATGTCTTAGATGGATTTTTGTGGTCCAGGTTATTCCCAGGAATATGTTGATCTGTCATTATTCAAATCTGCAGTTGAACGTACTTTTTTGGGAAAATCTCAGCTATTTCCAGGATTTTTTATGGAATAAATTAAAGTTATTGCAATGTTTCTACCCCCGTTAGTGGTTAGCTAATGTGTGGGTGATATATAAGCCTGCTCTATAGGTCCAGCTAGTTAGATGCCAGTTATGGAGGAGTTAAATAGAAAATTTTTTCGGCAAGCTGTGAGTTAACAAAAACTTATTACTTGAATAGAATAGGCTTCATGAACGCGACACAGACGACAAAGGCTACAAGCCGGAAACATGCTCCGGTTAAGCCTGTAAAACAAGGCAAAGCCGTCCTGATTCTCGCCATTGGTACCGCCCTGTTGGCCTTCACCCCAATCTGGGTCAAGGCTTCCAATATGGACCCGGCAACTCAGGCATTCCTGCGTGTGTCCATCGGTTTCCTAGCTCTGCTGCCGATTGGTCTCCGCGAAATCAAAAATAAAGGTTCGTTGCCGCGGAAGGGCATCATCATGTCCGTTGTGGCGGGCCTGTTCCTGGGTGTGGACTTCACCGCATGGAACTACTCAATTTTCTACGTTGGTGCCGGTATTGCAGCAATTCTGCTGAACCTTCAGGTCATCATCGTTCCGATGCTGACAGCGATCTTCGATAAATATAAGATCCCACCGGTGTTCCTGATTCTGGTGCCGATCATGATCGTCGGTGTTGCGTTGACCGGTGGCGTCTTCGAGCCATCAGAATCCACAGGCCCATCCTCAATCTATGGCGTTAGTACCCCATTGTTGGGAACCCTGCTTGGCTTGACCTCCGGTATCTGCTACTCGTTCTACCTGTACTTCTCGCGTAAAGCTGGTACTACCGCTCCTCGTAAGGACCTGTATGTACAGCCAATGATGTACACCGCGGCCGCGCAGATGGTTGCTCCGTTCGTCTGGGCTCACACTGGTTCTTCTCGCGGTGGATTCGACTTCACCCATGGTGTGCTTGTCGACGGCCAGCTGCCTCTGGAAAACCCAGAAACCGCCTTGGGTGATCCACTGACCGCGACCAACTGGCTGATGCTGCTGATGCTGGCCACCCTTGGTCAAGCTGTTGCTTGGACGTTCGTTCAGTGGGGTTCGGTCTGGCTGGATCCAACTCTGTCCGCTGGTATCCTGCTGCTCTCGCCAGTGTCCTCGGTTGTCATTGCCTGGCCACTGTTCGGTGAAGTTCCATCCGCCTTGCAGTTCCTCGGTATCTTGATGATCCTCGGAACGGTGATGTATCAGAATGGGCTGTTCGATAAATTCATAGGCAAGAAGAATAAACCGCCGAAAGGTAAGGCAGGTAAAGATGATCCAAATGAGCTTGTCGACATCGGTATGGGCGGAAAAGGCCTGAAGGATGAGCCTGAGCCGGTGAAAGATCCGGGCGAAGGCCCGTGGCGACCAGCTTAACCACACACTCAGTGGCGCCGAAGGAGGCTGTTACCCTCGGCGCCCTCGACCATATCCGGTCTCAATGCCTTAATCACTAACTAGTTCTTGGAGGAAATCAATGCACTTGACAGAGCGTGAACAAGACAAACTGATGATTGTCGTCGCAGGCGACCTAGCTCGCCGACGTAAAGAACGCGGTCTCAAGCTGAATCGACCAGAAGCAGTCGCCTATATCACCGCCGAACTACTCGAGGGTGCACGCGACGGTAAATCCGTAGCGGACCTGATGAGTGAAGGTGTCACCTACCTCAGCCGCGAAGATGTCATGGAAGGCGTCCCGGAAATGATTTCCGATGTGCAGGTTGAAGCGACCTTCCGCGACGGAACCAAACTGGTCACCGTGCACCGCCCAATCCGCTAGACCATCGTCCCCGAACTGATTGCATAACTACAAAGGAGAAAAACCTTGATTCCTGGTGAATTCTTTATCTCAGAAGATGGTCCCATCACATTGAATGAAGGCCGTGAGGCGATAACTCTGGAAGTCACCAACTCCGGTGACCGTCCCGTCCAGGTTGGCTCGCACTTCCACTTCGCTGAAGCCAATGCAGAGCTGGACTTCGACCGTGAGGCTGCCCATGGTAAGCGCCTCGATATTCCGGCAGGAACCGCAATCCGTCTAGAACCCGGCGATTCCCGCACTGTTAACCTGATCGATTTCGCAGGCGACCGTGAGATTCACGGCTTCAACGGCAAAGTCAACGGCAAGCTCGACTAGTCCCAAACTCTCGTCGCAATACCTAAAACACCCAGCTAGAGGAGTAATACACCATGTCTTTTCAGATGGATCGACGCCAATATATTGAGCTTCATGGCCCAACGACAGGCGACGGCATTCGTCTCGCCGATACCAACCTTATTGCCCGTGTGGAAAAAGATTTCACTAAATACGGCGAGGAAGTATCCTTCGGCGGCGGCAAGGTAATTCGCGATGGTATGGGGCAGAACTCGCGCATGCGCGGTAATGATATGGTTCCGGACCTCGTCATTACCAACGGAACGGTCATTGACCACACAGGTATCTTCACCGCTGATATCGCGATAAAAGACGGCAAGATCATGAAGATCGGCAACGCCGGTAACCCAGACATCATGGACGATGTCGACGTCATGATCGGTGTGGGCACCGAAGTTATTGGCGGTGAAGGAAAGATCATCACCGCTGGTGCTATTGACACCCACGTGCACTTCATCTCACCAGAGCAGGTAGAAGCAGCTCTCGACAACGGCACCACCACGCTGATTGGCGGCGGAACCGGCCCGGTCGATTCCACGAACGCAACCACGGTTACCGCTGGCGCCGATAACATCACCCACATGATTCGTGCGACGGAAAACTTCTCTGTCAACGTTGGTTTCTTGGGTAAAGGCCACGCTTCGGATGCTAACCCGCTGCGTGAGCAAATCAAGGCCGGAGCCATTGGCCTGAAGATTCACGAGGACTGGGGCGCTACTGCCAACACCATCGACCAGGCACTTACGGTCGCCGATGAGATGGATATCCAAGTCGCTATCCATACAGACACTCTGAACGAAGGTGGCTTTGCCGATAACACCATCGCTGCTTTCAAGGACCGCGTAATCCATACTTTCCACACGGAAGGCGCCGGCGGTGGGCACGCACCAGACATCTTGAAGGTTGCTGGCCTGGATAACGTTTTGCCTGCGTCTACCAACCCGACACTGCCTTATACCGTCAACACGATGGATGAGCACCTGGACATGATCATGGTGTGTCACCACTTGAACCCAGATCTTCCAGAAGACGTTGCGTTCGCTGATTCGCGTATCCGCAAAGAAACGATTGCCGCAGAAGACGTTTTGCATGACCGCGGAATTTTGTCCATCACGTCCTCTGACTCGCAGGCAATGGGCCGCGTCGGCGAAGTCGTTTTGCGTACCTGGCAGGTCGCACACCGTATGAAGGAACAATTTGGTTCTTTGGCTGGCGACTCGGAAAACAACGATAACGAGCGCATCAAGCGTTACATCGCGAAGTACACGATCAACCCAGCTATTGCTTCTGGTATCTCGCACTCCGTTGGATCGGTAGAAGAAGGCAAACTGGCGGACCTCGTCATCTGGGATCCGAAGAACTTTGGCGTGAAGCCAAGCATGGTTCTGAAGTCTGGCTACGTCGTACGTTCGATCATGGGTGATGCTAACGCGTCTATCCCGACCCCACAGCCTCGCACCATGCGTTACTCCTACGGTGCTTTGGGCCACGCATCCCGCCGTAACTCGGTCACCTTCTTGTCGACGGCCGCCATGGAAGCTGGCGTGCCAGAAACATTGCGCATTGCTCGTCGTTTCGTCGAAGCCAAGAATATGCGCGAGATTTCGAAGAAGGACATGCGCCTGAACGACGCTACGCCAGAGATTAAGGTGGATCCAGAGACCTACGAGTTGTCCGTCGATGGTGAAATCATCACTGCAGAGCCAGCAACGGAACTGCCGATGACGCAGCGTTACTTCTTGTTCTAATCACAACAGGTCCCTGTTTTCAGCCCGACTACTGCAAGAAAGGTAGATATGATTATCACCGAAATTCCCGGGAACCTGGAGAATTTGCCAGATGGTGGCTCTGAGCGCACCATCGACTGGGTGGAATTCGACAACGAAACCCGCTTGAAGCGTGTACAGCGCGCTCGCGCTAATTCCGGTGCAGAAGTTGCCCTGCGTTTTTCCAGTGACTTCACGGAGCTGAAAGACGGGGACGTTCTTTACGACGACGGCGAGAAGCTGTTCGTCGTCAAGATCAAGCCGACTGATGTTTTGGTTATCACGCCAGCATCTGTGCAAGAAGCACTGCGAGTTGCACATACCCTCGGGAATCGTCACCTACAGGCACAGTTCTTCGGTACTGATAGCCAGTTCGGTGCCGAGGTGATGGTGGTGCGCTACGACCATACGGTTGAGCATCACCTGGACCATGTCGGTGTGTCCTACGAGCGCACCGAACACGTAATGCCGGAGGCGTTCCGCCATGCCGAACACACCCACTAAGGCCGTGAACTCTGCTGATATAAGCAACCGTGGCTATGCACAACTAGTGCTGTGGCACCTGACTGACTCCGCGTTACCCACCGGTGGCTTTGCCCACTCTGCGGGTATGGAGGTCTCGGTGCAATCCGGTGAGATCGATTCCCCGGACACCTACGGAAGGTGGCTCCACGGCTATCTGCGACAGGCAAGCTATTCTGAAGCTCTCGCTGTCCGCTTCGCTGTCGAACTGCAGCAAGCTGACCTCAGCGTCGAAGAGAAGCAAGAACAATTGCATTCTCTAGATCAGTTGGTGCATGCCTGTCAGACCCCCAAGCAGGTCCGTACTTCGATGAACTCGATGGGCAAGCGGATGTCCCGAGTCGCTGCAATCATCGCCCCGGAGGACGCGCTGGTATCGCACTATAAAAAGAGCCTCACCGACCGCAGCTTGCACGGAAATCCAGGGATCGCCGCGGGGCTCGTCCTTGGTTCCGTTGGGGTCGGCGCGCGGGAAGCTGTCACCGCCTACCTCATGCAGATGGCGAATTCAATGACGCAAAACGCGATCCGTGCTATCCCATTGGGACAAGATGCGGGCCAGCGCGTGCTTGTACAGGCGTACCCAGCGATCACGCAGGCTGCGGAAATGACGATGGAGCATGACGTCAGCGATCTTGGGGTCGTGGCACCACGTCTCGAGGTTGCGCAGATGGCTCACGAGAGCTTGATCTCTCGAATGTTCATGTCCTAGATCTCTAACTAATCTGCTGCCGAGAAGCGGTGTAGCGTGTAGCGCTACACCAGTAGTACACAAACGAAAGGAACTTGTTCCGTGAGCATTATTAAAATCGGAGTTGGTGGCCCAGTTGGTTCGGGTAAAACCGCGCTAATCGAACGCATTACCCGCGCCCTGGACGGCGAAGTGTCTATGGCTGCGATCACCAACGATATTTACACGACGGAAGATGCAAAGATCCTCGCCCGCGATGGCCTGCTACCTGTAGATCGCATCATTGGTGTGGAGACCGGTGGTTGCCCACATACCGCAATTCGTGAAGACACCTCCATGAACGAAGATGCCATCGAAGAACTTATGAACCGTCACTCGGATCTAGAGTTGGTGTTCGTGGAATCCGGCGGAGATAATCTCTCTGCGACGTTCTCGCCAGAACTGGTCGATTTCTCGATCTACATTATTGACGTGGCGCAAGGTGAGAAGATTCCTCGCAAGGCTGGCCAGGGCATGATTAAATCCGACATGTTCGTGATCAACAAGACTGACTTGGCCCCACACGTGGGCGCTGATCTGCAAGTGATGACGGATGATTCCAAGGTCTTCCGTGGCGATAAACCATTTGTCCTGACGAACCTCAAATCTGACGAAGGCCTGGACAAGCTCGTCGAATGGATTCGCCATGACGTGTTGATGCAGGATCTGGCTGATTAGTATGTGGAAGCTCCCGCAAGACCGTTTTTTGCATGATCCGCCACGCAAAGAAATGGGCGAGCTGGAACTCGGCATAGCCTTAAGCGATGGCAAATCAGTAGCAACCAAGCAATACCACACCCGGGCTCTGAAAGTGATCCGCCCGCATTACCTAGATGATTCCGGGCAGGTTTACTACATCATCGTGAACCCGGGTGGAGGATATGTCGGTGGTGATGCGTACCGCATCGCTCTGGACGTCGACAAGAATGCGTCTATGTTGATCACCGATCAGTCGGCGGCGAAGGTGTACCGCACACCTGATGAGTATGTGGTACAAAATATGTCCTTCTCCGTTGCAGAAGGCGCGGTATTGGAATACATTCCGGATCAGCTTATTCTGTACCGGGACGCGGATTTCCGCCAGCACATCACTGCTAAAGTGCACCCCACCGGCAGTTTGTTCATGTCGGATATCGTTACCCCTGGATGGTCGCCTGACGGGGGACAATTCCAGTACACCCAGGCACATCTGCGTAATATCGTGGAAATTGACGGCGAGACCGCTCTGATCGATAACCTCCGGCTATGTCCGCAGGAAACAGAGTTTGACGAAAATCTCGATTTTGCTATGGGCGGGCGAACCCACGTTGCGACCGCCATTTGCTTCGACCCTGCCGTTGACGATGATTTACTGGCTGCCGTTCGTAAAGTGGTGGCAGAACACGCCGACGCGGACGACTCCATGGAAGCTGCGATCACCGCCACTGAACGCCCGGGTTTTGTTTTGCGTGCAATCGGCAAACGAACAGAAGAGCTCTTGTCATTGGTTCTGGCGGTTGCTGGGGTGGTTCGCGCTACCCGCGGCCAAGGCCCGATTAATCTGCGTCAGTACTAGTTGCTTGCTGAGCAGTGATCGCGAGGTCTTGCGCCAGCGATCGGTGCCCAGCAGTTTTCATGGGCGGGGTTAGCCTTCGTGCTCGCTGCCCATGAAATGCAGTAGCTTATGTGCATTTTCATCTTTGATCGCATAAAACATTGAACGTCCCTCGCGTCTGTAGGCGACTGTGCCGTTGAGCTCCATGGCGCGCAGTGCGGCAGAGCAGGTAGCTACGCGCACTCCTGTCGTTTCCGCAAGCTCACTGACGGTGAGAACATACGGTCCTGCGAAATGCAGGGCCGTTAGTATTTTCAAGCGTGTGATATCCCCGAGAATGCGGAAAGTGGTGCACCAGTTTTCGGCGCGGTCCAGGTTTTTTTCGAGTTCGGACATTCCTGCTCCTGAGAATATTTTGTGTACTCCGTATTTCAGCTTAGCGCTAACTGTAGATAATTTCTTATTCAATTGAATGGTTGATAGATCAAACCTGTGAAAACCGGTCATTCTGAAGCTCAGCTCGCTTCACAAGAAGAAGTGCAACGTGAGAATGCTGAACCTGACAGTACTAGCAGCGTAGGTAGTGCCGACTCAGACGTTCTCGGCTTCAGTGCACAGGCTCGCCGCACCAAAATTTGGTCGATGTTGCTTGTGTTTTTGCTCGTCGGTGTCTTTGCTCGCGGCATAATTATCGGTCCGACACCAATGAGTTTATCGGACGTGCGCATTGCCTTAGCGCACAATATCTTCGGTGCGGAAGTACCCGCCTCCGCATCTTCCGCGAATGCCGTTATTTGGGACATTCGTATTCCGCGTCTGATTTTGGGGGCAGCAGTAGGGGCGGGTCTCGCCGTCGCAGGTGCGATCTTGCAGACGGTGGTGCGAAACGCTCTGGCAGACCCATATATTTTGGGTATTAACTCTGGTGCCAGTACCGGTGCAGCGCTGGCCATCCTCTTTGGTGTAAGCGCAGGCTTCGCTGATGTCTTGCAAAGGGCGGCCTTTATCGGTGCACTTGTGGCGTCGGCCGTGATGTTCTTCATCGCCCGCTCGGCAGGAAGATTGACTTCCGTCCGACTCCTCATGGCGGGTATTGCTGTGGGGTGTGCCTTGTCTGCCGTGACTTCTTTTTTGATCTTTGCTTCCGATTCCGCGGAAGGCTCTCGCTCTGTGATGTTCTGGCTGCTCGGTTCCCTGGGCCTTAGCCGCTGGGGGCTGCTGTTGCTGGTGAGCGTGCTCGTCGTGGTGGCTGTGACAATCGTTTTTTGGTCCATGGGGCGCCGCATTGATGCCTTGACCGTTGGCGACGACGCAGCATTGACTATGGGCTAAATCCAGACCGCATGCGCATCATCCTGGTGGTGTTGACCTGTATTCTCGTCGGCTCTGTCGTGGCCATGGCTGGCTCGATTGGTTTCGTCGGTTTGGTGATTCCGCACGCTGCCCGCCGTTTGGTGGGTGGTTCACACCGCCACATGATTCCGGTCGCCGCATTACTGGGAGCTAGTTTGCTGATCGCCGCGGATATTGGGGCGCGCACGCTGCTGGCACCGCAAGAAATTCCCATCGGCATCTTGACCTCCCTGGTCGGCGCACCATTTTTGATTTTGCTGGTTCGCCGGATGGGAGTTTTAAAATGATTGCTGTTGAGAACGTTTCTTATCAGGAGATCATCAAGGATATTTCCTTCGAAATTCCCGAACACGGTGTTGTCGGCCTAGTGGGGCCGAATGGTTCAGGTAAAGGACCTTCTGGCGGAATTATTCTCACCAGGGATGTGCCATCCGTACGTCGAAGAAAAGTTAGATCCGAAGGTGAAGGGATCCAACTGATCTGATCGTCCCCGACGATGTACTTTCGGGTTACTACGGCATGAGTAGGTGGCAGCCAGTCCTCGAAAACTTCTTCCACACGGTTTCTGCTTGATGCCCAGATTCTTGCACTCGACTGTTTGAAGATGAGAGCATGTTTCGGATTTCTGAATAACATCTCTGCAATGTTCTTCGTCGTGTTTTCGAACCATTTGAGGTGTTGGCCGGAAGTCGACGGGGCTTGGCCTTTGAGCTGTCCGAAGGTGTACTCTTTGGCCGCCTTATAGGGCGTAAACTTTGGCTTCGTCAATTACCTTGCTCCATTCAAATTTGAAAGCGGTTGTTTTAAATTTCGATGAGCAGTAATCGGCTCTGAGTGCGTTGCGGCTTAAACTTGTTCCTTCGAAAGAGGGGTGGTGGAATTTTGATGTGTGGAAACGCGGATGGTTCTCAGAGTTTCCGGGAAATCCTCCCAAGCATGCGATTGTTTTCTTGTATGTCCTTGGAAAGCTGTTTCTCAAAGTTGAACTGGCCATTGGTTGAAGTGCTATTGGTCCGAAAATCCGAGCCAATTACGCTGCGAACATTCAGTTCAAAATGTTCTGAGTAGTGGTTGTTCAGCTCATCATCGTACTCCAGTAGGACGAACAGCTTTGCGGGCACGCCCTCGGCAGAATTCGAAATTAAATTGCCATCCAAGAGATTTTTATCAGGTTGTAGCCAATATGCAACGTCTACTTGGTGGCCGGGAACCCAAGTGGAAAAGACTGTGTTGCTGAAAATCGATTTGACGCGTCTTACTGGTGAGTAATGGAAACCTCCAGCGGTGGCTCCATTCTGTTCGGTTGTGCTAGGAAGATCTGGTTCAAACGTAACCTTTACGTTCTTTGCCACAGACTTTCCTCTATTAGAAACCATTAGACGTAAAGTTTCTTTTGCATAATCTGGCATCAAGATTTGAGCCATCATCATTGGCCGATTGGCGTTAATGTTGATCTGCCTATTTAGACGTAACGAACGCCGTGCTACAAGGAGGGAAACGAGGGCGATTAGAGCGATAGATGCGTTGATTAAGACGCTAGTCCTTTCGGTTGTCCACCAGCCTGCAAAGTCTAAGAAATGTTCCATTCACCAATCGTATCTCTATTTCTCTAACACTTTCCGTGCTGTGGACACTGAGGATCTCTGCCCCCTAGGCGCAACCCCAGAGTCTACCCCTATTGCCCTCACAACCCATGTTCGCTTAAAACGACGCTGCTGCGCACGCTATTTGGTGCGCTGCAACCGACCGAAGGCAGGGTGCTCCTGAATGGGGCACCTCTGGCCTCGATGCGGGCGCGCAAAATCGCTCACGAGCTTTCCGTGGCGGCGCAAGACAGTGGGGAACCACCGCAAATGACCGTCGCAGAGGTAGTTCGTTTAGGCCGACTGCCGCATAAAGATAATTCTGACGACGGCATCATCGCTGCTTTAAAAAGCGTCGGTATGTCGCACAAAGCACAAGCGCCTTTGACGCATCTTTCCGGCGGTGAGCGGCAGCGTGTGATGATTGCCCGCGCCTTTATTCAGGACGCCTCGCATGTTCTTCTTGACGAGCCGACGAACCACTTGGATATTCACTACCAGTTGGAGGTCTTCAAACTGATCAAGGACTACCGCGCCAATGCCACGGTCGTGTTGCACGACCTAAACATGGCGTTGGAGTACTGCGATTGGATCCACTTGCTGGATGAAGGCCGGCTGGTGCAATCGGGGCCACTCGTCCCAGAAATCCTCGAGCCCATTTATAACGTTCGCGTGGTGCGCACAGAGCACCACTTACACTTCGAAAGGTTAGAAAAATGAAAAAACTAGCGCAAAAGAAATTCGCCCCGCTTCTGATTGCACCACTGATTCTGGCTGGCTGCAGCAGCGCAGAAACTGAGGACACCGCGATCTCGTTGCAAAACTGCGGACGCACTGTCACTCTGGATGCGCCTCCAGAGCGCGTCGTTTTGCAAGGGCCCACTTCAGTACCAACTTTGCAACGCCTGGGTGTGCTTGACCGGGTTGTAGCAAAGGCCGGTGAATATCCGGAAGAGTACTTTGACGACGAGACTAATGCGGCACTGGAGAAAATCCCGTCGCTGACTAGTCGCGTGGATGCAAGCGGCCATCTGGAGCTGTCGAAAGAATCCATCATGGCCGAAGAACCAGACCTGATCATTGGCCAGAGTGAGACCGTGAACCCAGAAACCACCATCGAGACTGCACTCGTGCAAGAGCCAGGCTTCTGTGGTGAGGTGAAGAACGCGTCCTTCGACGATGTGTATGATCACATCGACCTGTACGGCACGCTGTTTGCCAAGGAAGACGAAGCCCAGAAAATCAAAGACGAGGTTGCTGCGGGTCTGGAGAAGATCGGCTCTGATGTCGGAAAAGGCAAGACGGTGGCTGTGCTGTACCCAGGCATTGAAGGTGCAAGCACCTATGCTTATGGCAAGGACTCCATGTCTAACCCAATCGTCGAAGCAATGGGACTGGAAAACGTCTTCGGTGATGTCGACGATCGTGTCTTTGAGATCAGTGCGGAACAGCTGGTGGCAAAGAATCCGGATATCATCCTGCTGCTGCACTCCGGCCAGGATGGCGTGAAAGAGGCCGTCACCAGCTTGGCTGGTGCAGAAACCGTCACCGCCGTGAAAGAAGACAAGATCCTGCCGATGCTGCTGGCTTTCGCTGAACCACCATCACCACTGGCTATTGATGGTGTTGAACAGTTGCAGAAATTCTTGTCTGAAAACTAACCCAACGCAAACTAGCCCAACGCTAGCCGCGTACCTGATCGGCGGCCTGGGCGGCAGTGATCAGCCCCAGTGGCACGCGCACCATTTCATCGGCACCCACATTATAAGAGCGTGAGATAAGCCCCGTAATCAGGTAGCTGCCGTCTGGTTTCGGTATAAGCCACGGATCGGCCACCGCGACTTCCGCCAGGGTAAAACGCGCGGTGGTGATCACGGTGCCTTTGTATTTGCGCACGCCATCGCCGTTTTCTGCGGCCGCATCTCGGGTGAATGCCACGCGGTGTGCATCCAGCTTGGTTGCTCCATTCTTGGCGTTTACCCCGCCGTTGGCGATCTCCGCGAAACGGAAGGCTAGGTCGGCGTCGAGAAGAAGATCAGGTTGGGGTGGTGCAGGGGTGTTTGGGCCAGGCGCGGGCGAGTAATTCAAGGGAATATAAAACTCCTCGGCCGCATTGATGGAACCTGCGCCGGGGTAGACGTATACACCCCAATTATCACCAGGCGTGGTTTCGGGTGGATCTACCACGATACGGGCGGTAAACGAACCGTCGGCATTCATTCGCTGCTCCTGCCTTGCGATGGAACGGCGCATGTCAATGGCTCCGGCAGGAATACTGTCCAAGGTGCCTTCTGGCATGACCCACGCCATGCGATCGTGTGGGTGGGTGCGGGTAGATGGATCTGCGCCCTCGCTGGGTTTCCAATGTGTGGGGAATGCTCCATATAGGGCGTAGAGGCCATTGGGCACACCCGGCGGGACGGGGAGGGGAAAGCCGCCCTGGTTAGCCTCGGGGGAGAATCCGACGCCATGCACCAGCAGCACGTCGCCACGGTGGACAGTCGCGCCATCGACGGGGGTGCCGTCTTCGAAAGTCACGGAAATCTGTGGATTTTCAGTAACTTTCGGGAAAATAGGTAGCTCGTCCGGAATCACCGGTGTGGCGGCGTGGGCGCTGGGAGTGATCTCGGGAGTGCCGGGAGCAAGCGTGCTAGCTGTAAGGGCGAGGGTGAGCACGGCGGCGGAAAGTGATGCTGTGCGGCGGGAGAAACCACCGTTGCGTATGCGGGGTGCATGGAATAGAAGGTGAGAGTTCATATCATTCAGGTTAATCCATGATCAGGTTCGCTAATCTCAATTTTTTATGGTTTGCCTCACCTGGGTGATCATCTGATTGGGTGGTCACTGAATCGTGGACGTCATTCGCCGTTGTATTTCCTGGGGTGTCTGAGATCCAACGTTAGAAGTGGCTTTGCGTAAGGGGAAAAGAGGCAGAGTTGAAACCGCTTTCCCAGTGCATGGACACGGAGTTAGAAAGCTGCTGGGGTAAAACGGTAAAGGTTACAAAACCTCGCTCAACAAGATCATTCTTTCACTCCAGTTAAGGGGAGATGATGGGCCTAAAGATATATGGAATCGATGTAGAAGAGACTCAATATGACGATGCGCTTTTTATACAGTTTTGGGAGGAATTTCTCACTGGCCATCTACAACAATTCAGCCAGCCTGACATTATTGAATTAGCGCCAGAGGACGGTGAATATGAGCTGGCCTTTGAACGCGCGGTTCGTAGTTTGATTGATGAGGACATTTTCGTTAGTGAGCAATGGCTTAAAGCGATCGAATTGGCGGTTCATATCCCAGATTACTGGGAGTCGAGTTTTTTTTCGAATACGCCAAGCGTGTACGCGCCCATCACGCAAAGGCAAGCGCCTAACTCGCAACATTTACCACCAACCCGGTTCGATCATCATCGCGCCGGGTTTTGTTATATCCACACCAAGAATTCCTGGGTGGAATCACCAATGGATACGGCAACCACCACCGCAGATAACTCGGATGCACATGCCGAGGACGACCTCGAAAACCACAAGCTTCAGCTGCGGGAAAGCGAGTCCAGAGTGCTCAAGCATTTGGCGTTGATGTCTCAATGCTCCGTTGTAGCAGCTCCGACGGGACTCAAGAGCATGTCGAGACGCTCAAGGAAGCATTCGACAAGCTGCAAGCACAGGTATTAGCTCTCCGCATTCGTGGAGAAGAGACATGCTTGACGTGTTCTACTGCCAGCGACTTGGCATTACCCCGCGTGCGCGGAGAAGCGAATGATGGCGGGCGTATTACACGGCTCTCAGCTCTTTGTATAGGCGGGGGATATTTCTTAGGCCGTAGCCTACGGCCATAGCAAAAGCCCCGTATAGGATAAGAGTGATTTCAATAGGCGCGGGTAGGGCGTTACTGATTATGAGCGCTACTCCGAGTGTGGTGGTGATTGTTTTTTCCATGATGGCTACTTTCTGTTGTAGGGTGGGGGCGAATCCCTTGCCATCTGGTTTGGCCGGGGATTCTTTTGTTGTTTATTCTCTAGAATAGCCTCCACGTATGCGGAGAAGAGTGTGATCGCCTACATGAGGGCGCCTGCTTGCGGGAATTACCTCCGCATGCGCGGAGGAGAGTTCTGCCCTAATTTCATGCGGCGCAATACCTCATCGGCGAGATCGTCCTCGCTTACTTCCCGTAGGGCTTGTAGTGGGTTTATTGCTTTGGCCCAGCGTTTATCTAGGTAGCCGGTATCTACGAGCGCATCTACAGGGTGGAATCCGTAATGCTCTGCTATGCGTATGACGTTTTCGGGGGAAATTTTTTGCTTATTCAGCTGTGCTACCAGCGTGGAATTTGCTGTGCCTATGGCCTTGGATATCGCTAGCACCGAGCCGCTGGTGATGGTTTCTAACCAGTCTTTGTGATTCATGGGCTAAATCGTAGTGACCACACCACCAATTTACCAAATTTGGTAAGCTGTTTAGCTGGGGAAACGTGGATGGCGGGAAGTGGGTCGGCCTAATTCTGTAAGTATTTGCGATATTTAGTAAATGTCAATGAAAAACAACACCCCAAGGAGGGGGCATGCGATTAGACCTGCAGGGAATTACCTTCGCATGCGAGGAGAAGAGCATGGAAAAGTTTCGGTGAAGCTCTACCAACATGCACTCGGACAGACAGCCGCACCGGCGCAGACTATGGTGCCTGCAGCACGAAGCCGTGCAGAATGGATGGACAAACTGCGCCCATTCGAGTTGGTCCGCCGGCAGACGCAACACTAGGAGCCACTAGACTGGAAGGCATGCAGCGCTGGGTCATTCACATCGACATGGACGCGTTTTTCGCTTCCGTCGAACAGCTGACCCGGCCCACTCTGCGTGGCCGCCCCGTCATCGTTGGCGGCATGAATGGCCGGGGAGTTGTCGCCGGGGCTTCCTATGAGGCCCGCAAATTCGGGGTGTCGTCTGCGATGCCTACGTACCGCGCGTTGCAACTCATCGGCTTTGGCGCGGTACAAATCCAGCCGCGTAAAGCTGTGTACTCGGCTGCCAGCAAACGCGTGTTTGAGCTGATTCACCAGCGCGTGGACCTGGTGGAACAACTCTCTATCGACGAAGCCTTCATGGAGCCTGCCGAACTCATCGGAGCCACCGCGGCAGAGGTCAAGGACTGGGCGGATAACCTGCGCGCAGAGATCAAAGACATCACCGGTTTGCCGTCTTCGATTGGTGCGGGCTCTGGAAAACAATTTGCGAAAATCGGTTCGGGCCAGGCGAAACCGGATGGCTCCAAGATCATTCCTGTTGACGAAGAACTCGAATTTCTGCACCCGCTGCCCGTCGGCAAGCTGTGGGGCGTGGGCCCAGTAACGGCGTCAAAGCTGCAGGCCATTGGCGTGACGACGATCGGTGATCTGGCGAATATGAGCGAGCGGGAGGTAAAAATCTCGTTGGGCGGCACCCTCGGCATGGATTTGTGGCACCTGGCGCGTGGCATTGACGAGCGGCCGGTGGCCCCGCGTGCAGAGGCGAAGTCACATTCGGCGGAACAAACCTTTGCTAAGGACCTGACCACCGCCGCAGAGGTGGATGAAGCGCTTGGCTGGGCTGCGGAATCCGCACATAAACGCTTGCTTGCCGACGGCCGGGGTGCGCGCACGGTCACCGTGAAGTTGAAGATGGCGGACTTTCGCATCGAAACCCGCTCGGCCACCCTGCCGTATGCCACCGATAACGCCGAAACCTTGCGTGCAGTCGCCGGCACTATTGTCCGTTACCCAGCAGAAACCGGGCCGGTGCGGTTAGTCGGCGTCGGCTATTCCGGTTTGGAAACCGCCCGGCAAGACGTGCTGTTTCCGGAGTTGGACCGCGCAGCGCAGCGGCAGGTTGCCGCGAGTGCTAACGGTGGGGTGAGCATGGAAGAACCAACGATGGTCACCGGTATTCCGGGCGCGGATGGGGTAGTGGTTCCGGGGGCTGTAGAAGACGCGGCGGCCGAACAACCCAGTGCTCCTGAGCTTCCGGGAAGCCATTGGCGCGCAACCCAGGATGTGTTCCACCCAGATTTCGGTCACGGCTGGATCCAAGGCAGTGGGCACGGGGTGGTGTCTGTGCGATTCGAAACCCGAGCCACCGGGCCTGGCAAGACCCGGACTTTCCCTGCCGATGACTCGCAATTGGTGCCGGCGGACCCACTGGATTCTTTGGCGTGGCAGGACTGGTTAGCCGAAAAGTTGCATTAATCGAAGCAGCGGAATAACTCTTCCGGGGCTGTGCCGGTGGCCAAGGCAATAATCAAGGCTAGCCGCGCTTGGCCTGGATGCACCGTGCGTGCGGAAATCGCACCGTGTTCAGCTAAGGTAGCCCCGCCGCCGCCACCACCGTAGGCCAGCTGCACTGCGCCGTGGGGCACACGTGTGGCCACGATAACTGGGATTCCGTGTCGTAGTGCACGCTGTGCGGCCTGCCCGAGTTCTGCGGACATATTCCCGGACCCCAGTGCTTCGATGACCACCCCGTCGACGCCTGTATCCACGGCGTAATCTAGCAACTCCGCGGTGGCGCCGGGATATCCTGCGAGCACGGGCACCCGGAAGCCAGATAAAGATGGCAGCGTGGCGAATTTTGGTACCGTTGCCGCACTACCGTGTGCGATGAAAGCTGTGAGCTCTGCAGTGTGGCGTTTGTGTACCGCGGTAGCAGGCAGATTCTGCCCGCCGAAGTGTACTTCCACTGCGTTGGTTGGGAGCAATTCCACAGCACGTCTGATTGCGCCCGCCAGGTTGCCCGGCCCGTCGGTCTCTGGATGATTGAAGGAGCGTTGTGCCCCCGTGAACACCACTGGCGCGCCGTGCACCAGCAGGGCGGTGGCGAAGGCAGATTCCTCCATAGAATCCGTGCCATGCGTGACGACGACCGCGTCCACCGCAGGATCGGTAGCTTGTTCGGTGATGGCAGCCAGCAGCGTGTCCAGTTCTGGTAGGCCGATCGAGGAGGAATCTAACTGCAGTGCGTCGTGGACGCAGAAGGTGAGCTCGTCGACAAGCCTGTTGTGCCCGGTTGGTTGCTGGCGAAGTTGTTGTTGCGCGGCGTCGACAAGCTGTTGGCCGCTGACCGTGGGCACGAGCGCGCCGGATTCATTGGTGGTACATGCGATGGTGCCGCCGGTGCAGATGACGGAAATCTGGCGAGTCATGAATTCAAGTATAAAAGGCACACGGGTAAGATTTCTTCGAGCGCTACGAGTATCAAAGCTGTGGCTTCGAATTTGCTTACGCAGATGTCTATTTTGGAGGATTAACCGTGAAATTCACGAAAACGAGCATCGCCGCCGCGACTGTCGGTTTGGCGCTGACCCTGGCGGCTTGCTCTGACGACGCCGACAACGCGGGTACCGCCGCCGAAAGCACGAAGAAAGCAGAATCGAGCACTTCGGCCAAGGCCGCGCCAGTTGAGCTGCCTACCAAAGAAGTGCTGAACGACGTTTTGCAGCGCGCTGCAGACCCGAACCTGCCTGCAGAAGAGCGTGTACTCACCGTCGAAGGCGGCGAGGAATTCCCAGAGCTGTTCGACACCATGGCTGCCGCAAAGATGGAATCGGGAGCTGAATTCAACGTCGTCGATCCGGTTTTGCCGGGTTACACCGAGGGATCAGCGTTGGCGACCGTCGCCTACTCTTTGCCAGAGCGTGAGGTGCAGCCTGCCGATAACGTCGAGTTCATCCACCAAGATGGCCACTGGAAGCTTTCACGTGAATGGGCCTGCGTCTTGGTTACCAATACTGTGGAACCAGAGCAGGTTCCAGCGGTTTGTATGGATGGCGGCGTTGAGGTACCACCGAACGAGGCTGAAGTTATCGACGAAGGCCACCAGGAATTGCCGGAGGCACACAACGAGCACGGAGAGCACCCGGCTCCTGCGCAGTAAATAATTATCGGCCACGAGTTCTTAGACTCGCGATAGACAAAGACCGCCTGCACCAGATGAGATTGGTGCAGGCGGTCTTTTGTTTGTATCGGGTGCTCGAACTTAGTTCACAACCGGAGCCATCCAGGACAGGATGTTTGTTTGCAAGAAGACTAAGGTGCAGAGCCCGATCAGCAGGATGATGGAGTAACCAACCACCGACTTGAAAATCGAGCTTTCCTTGCCTTCCATGCTGACGGCGGTGGCCGCAATAGCCAGCGATTGTGGTGAGATCATCTTGCCGACGACACCACCGGTGGTATTAGCTGCCAGCAACAGGTCTGGGTTGAGGCCGATGTTATTAGCGGCGGTGACTTGTAGGTTTGCGAACAGTGCGTTGGCGGATGTGTCGGAGCCAGTAATCGCGGTGCCGACCCAGCCCAGAACTGGTGCCAGGAAGCCGTAGACAGCACCGAGCGAGGCGACGTAGGTGCCCATGGCGACGGTTTGGCCGGAGTAGTTCATGACATAGGCCAGCGCCAGAACCATGACGATGGTCAATGCAGTCCAGCGCATCTTGTATGCGGTGCTGGTTAGCTCACTGACGACGTCGCTACCTTTGACGCGGAACTTACCGTTGTGGTTATAGATTCCGTAGATAACCGCAACGAAGATTCCGGAGATCAACAGCAGCGTACCTGGGTTATTGATGATCTTGAAGGTGTACGAAGTGTCGATGACATCGCCAGAGGCGTTAACCAGACGGTCGGTGAGCAATGGCCAAGCGAAAGAAATTTTTGCCTTATCTAGGATGCCCGGGATGGTTTCGCCCAGGTTTGCCAGACCAAAGATGACGGTAACGACGGCATACGGCATCATGGCCATCCAGACACGAGACTTGGTCAATACCTCGCCATCGTCTTCGCGTTCTGGGATGTCAAGACGCTTACGCATGGCGGCAACGCCCTTGGGCTGCCACACGCGCAAGAAGGCGAAAGCAGCGCCCAGGGAAGCCAGGCAGGCGACGATGTCGGTGAGCTGATAGGCGAAGAAGTTCGATGCCCACCATTGTGCGATTGCGAAGGAACCACCAATGATTGCTGCTGCCGGAGCGGCTTCGCGCACACCGCGGAATCCGTCGAGGATAAACAGCAAGATAAACGGCACTAAGAAGGCGAAAAATGGAGCCTGGTGTCCGACGATGGCTGCGATGTTTTCGGTCTGTTCGACGGTACGTCCGCCGACGTTACCTGCGGTGGTAATTGGGATTGCGACGGCGCCGAAGGCTACCGGGGCGGTATTAGCCAGCAAAACTGTGGTGGCGGCCTTCAGTGGCTTTACGCCCAGGGCCAGGATCATCGTTGCGGTAATTGCCACTGGTGCACCGAATCCAGCGAGTGCTTCCAGCAATCCACCGAAACAGAAGGCAATAAGGATGGCTTGAATACGAATATCGCCGTTACCGAGGGCATCGAATGTGCGGCGCAGGTCTTGGAATCGGCCGGAAACGACGGTGACCTGGTAGAACCAGATCGCCATCATGATGACCCAGACGATCGGAAATAGGCCGAATAGACCACCGCGGAAAGCTGACGAAAGCGCAGCGTCGACTGGCATGCTCATGCCGAAAATGGCAATCAGCAGTGCTGCTAGTAGGGCCGCGGCGCCTGAGGTGTGTGCGCGTGCTTTCACGAACAACAGCATGACGAAGAAGGTCACCAGTGGAACGGCGGAAATGAGGGCGGTGAGCCCGAGACTTCCTCCGATAGCTTCGGTATTAATCATAAATTGGTTCACGGGAGACTCCGAACTGTGAGGTGGATAAAAAGCTTCGTAATGAGGCGTTACGAGAAGATACTTAGCCGACTGCGTAGCATCCGCCGCGCTGGTGCTGGTGCATCCATCGCGCTGATGCATTGAGAATGCAGCACGTAGCTAAATCGATTCAGGTACCCGGAAAATTGGGGCACAAACCGGTAACATGAGTCACGAAAATGACGTTAACACAGCCCAATTCACGAAATTGAATTACCTGCAAAACACAGTTTCTGGAGGAGTCTTCGGTACGGGATTCTTAGAAGCAGCGGGCGTTTGCCGACGAAACCCGCGCCAATGCAGCGGTTGGTTAACCCGTCGACATTATGCAGAGAACCTTAGTGGCATGTGCTGCTATTGCGCGCTGCTAAAACGCATTCGCGTGGAAGAATCCTGCACGACGCTGGCTGCACCGTCGTCGTTGCCGTAGACCACGCGCGTGGTGAAATCGAGCTCGCCAGCAACCGGCAGTGGCTGTTTCATATCCACGGTCAAAGAACCACGTGAGCGAGTATCGGTGCTAGTCACATTCAAAGTGTCGTCGGCAAAACCTTCCGCGCCAGCATGCCCCTCTAAGGACAACGCTCCAAGTGCGGGACGTTGCTCGACGGAGATATCAAGTTTCACCTCATCGCCAGAAATATCTGTCACCGTAAACGTCGTGGTTTGCAGCATGGTTGCTTCGCCAGTGACACGAGAATCCACCGACCATTGCGCGCCAATGCCCACTGGCTCGTCCGGGAAAATCACGGGTGTGGACACCAACTTCGTCAGCGACTGTTCCACAACAGCACGCGCCTGATCGCTAGCCTGTTGCGGTGCGGCCAACAGCAACGTATTTAACTGGCCATTATTTTCAGCCAACCAACCAAAACCAAAACCGTCGGCAGAAGCGATCTCCTCTGCTAAACCTGCCGCATTTAAACCGGCATCATCAGCAGAGCCATTGCTAGTTTTGGTTCCGGAAATATGTGGGTCGCGCACCCGGAAATCGACATGTCGCGCAGAACCTGCACCGGGAGTCGAGTCAGCAAAACCTTCTGGAACCAGCACGGAACCAGCCACCGGCAGAGTAGTGGTCACCAAATCTCCCAGTTCCGGGGCCTCGGTCACCAGTTGATCATTTTTCATGACCAGCTGCTGGAACCCTTCTGATACTTGAATATCGACTGCTTGCTCGGAACTCACGTCGTTGTAGGACAGGAGCTTGCGCTCGCCCGTACCGGTAGACAGCACCTGGATGCGTGGTGGGTCTAGCGGAAGCCCGACGGCTTGCTCTGTAGCAGGGGCTTCGCCACGACGTTCACCCGCGCTACCGGCACTGGCGCCCGCGCTGTTGCTGGTCTCATCGCTTGCCGAGCCTTCTTCCCCACAGGCAGCTAGTAGCAGGGCCGACGTCGTTAAGAGCGAAGCCACAGCAAGGCGTCGGGATTTGGCGTCGCGCCGCGAAAGGGCAGAGTGCCGCGAATTAGCTGAGCGGCGAGAATTGGCTGAGCGGCGAGAACCCGTCGAGCCACGAGAAGCAAAATGGGAAAAAGCAGCAGCAGAAATCACGCTTGCCAGTTTAGCCAGCGCGGCGATTTCACGTAAAACCCTACTTTCAGGAACAATAAAGGCCGTGACTAGGTTAAAAACGTTGCCAACTCGACGACGCGCACCCTACCTGCGGCTCATGTTGCTGGTAATCGCAGGCGTCGTAGGGTTCGACCAAGCCAGCAAAATCGCTATCGAGGCTGCACTGCAACCCGGTCAAGCCTTCCCAATTCTCGGTGACTGGTTCCGCTTTTTACTGGTCTACAACCCAGGAGCGGCGTTTTCCCTAGGTAGCGAATCTTCTACGTGGCTGTTTACTACCTTTCAGCTGGTTTTCCTCGTCGGGGTGCTGCTAGCGTCGCCACGCATCGACGACCGTTTCCAAGCAATCGCTCTGGCGATGGTTGCTGGTGGCGCAGGCGGAAATTTAGTGGATCGACTGTTCCGCGAGCCGGGTTTTTGGTTCGGCCACGTGGTGGATTTCATTTCGGTGGGCGATTTTGCCATTTTCAATGTCGCAGACTCGTTTATCACCGTCGGTGTCGTGTTGTTCCTGGCCGCGGTGTTCACGGAAGAGCATCGAGCACGCAAAGCAGTAACAGACACGCCACAAAACAGCATTGAGCAACCAGCACGCCCAGCCAAGGAGGTCGACGATGAGCACTAACCCACGTGAGACCCGTTCGTTGCCGGTGCCGGAAGGACTGGCAGGTATGCGTGTCGATGCTGCGTTGGCGAAATTGCTGGGGCTGTCGCGCACAGTTGCGGCGAACCTGAGTGCGGACGGGGACGTGCTGGTCGACGGCACCGCCGTCGGCAAGTCGGAACGCTTACATGAAGGTGCCTGGTTGGAGGTCACACTGCCAGAACCTGCAAAGCCACTGGTGCCAAAAGAAGAACTCGTTGAAGGTATGGACATTTTGTACTTCGATGACGATTTGATTGCGGTGCACAAGCCTGTGGGCGTGGTCGCGCATCCTACTGTTGGTTGGGAAGGCCCCACTGTGGTGGGTGGTCTGGCTGCGGCTGGATTCCGCATCTCGACGTCTGGCCCGCCGGAGCGCAAGGGCATTGTGCAGCGCCTAGACGTCGGTACTTCGGGGGTGATGGTGGTGGCGGCTTCGGAGCGTGGTTATAGCAGCTTGAAAAACGCGTTTCGCGAGCGCAATGTGTCCAAAACCTACCATGCATTGGTGCAGGGGTTGCCGGATCCTATCGAGGGCACCGTGGACGGTTCTATCGGGCGCCATCCCAGCGCCGGTTGGAAATTTGCAGTCACCGACGATGGTAAGCGCGCTATCACGCACTATCGTTTGCTGGAAGCTTTCCGCGAGGCTAGTTTGTTGGAGATTTCCCTGGAAACCGGGCGTACGCACCAGATTCGCGTGCACATGTCTGCGCTGGGGCACCCATGCTGCGGGGACCCAATGTATGGTTCAGATCCGAATTTGGCGCAGCGGTTGGGCTTGCAGCGCCAGTGGTTACATGCGGTCAAGGTGGGATTCCACCATCCCGGTGATGGTCACTGGATGGAAATTGAAGCTCCGTACCCGGATGATCTTGCCGACGCCCTCGGCAAACTTCGGCAATAACAGAGTTGCCGAGGCAGAAACAGAGTTACCGAGGTAAAAGTTGCAGGGCAATCCCTCACAGAGAATACCTGGTCGCGGCTTGGGCGAGCTGGTGCTTCTCGTTGTTCTGGTTACAGCACTTGTGTGGTGGGCTGGCGGCGACGACAACGCGCGCCCGCGTCCTTTTGCTGGAGATCATCTGGGCCCACATGTTCAACAGAGTCGTGCAGACTACACAGCGCTTGCCGACGCTTCCTTGGCAGCAGCTCTACAGCGAGCACCGGAACAGCCAGTGTTCGCGATGCTCTCTTTCGCTGCTCCGCTGTCTAGTGCTGACGCAGGTAGCTTGGTTGCTGACCTCCGTCGAGTAGGGAGCTTGATTACGCAAGATGCGCAGATTCTGGCCTTGCCAGAACCAGCCGCGGACCCAGAACCAACCGCGATCCCTGACCGAACTGGCATTCCCTCTGATAGTGAAATTGCGACCGCGCGGACGCAAATTTTCACCAGCACCATAGCAGCTGCTTCTGGGATGAAGCATTCGCAGATAGGGGAGTCTCCGAGGGAAATAGAATCGTCTGGCATCATTGCCGTCATCGCTTATGACACCCCACGGAAGCTGGAAGCTTTCACCCACGATCCACGCATTGACGCTGTCGAAGTGCTGCCCCCGGATGCGGTGTGGGGACAGTTTGGCATCAGTCCACCGCAGGTTGCCCGCGGCGAGAACCCGCGCTTCCGCTAGAATTCTGGCTATGAAGAAGCGAGAATCGATCACTTTTACCGCCGCGCTTTTGGCGATTTTTGTGGGCTGTTTCAGCTTGGTCATTGGCGTATTCAATGGTTCTTTCGCCTGGCCAGGATTATTTGCTGCGATCGTGGGTGCCTTCGTAGCGTTTTATGTTTTGCGTGCTCATGCGCGTGCACAAGAGGCACTGGAGTCTTAGCCGCCAGGCGCTAGAATAACTCCATGGCTAAAAAATCCTCTTTCGTTCATCTGCATAACCACACCGAATTTTCCATGTTGGATGGTATGGCCAAGGTGGATCTGCTTTCGGAAGAGGTGAACCGGCAAGAAATGCCTGCCGTCGGCATGACTGACCACGGCAATATGTTTGGTGCGGATGCGTTTTATCGTCGCATGACGTCGAAAGGTATCAAGCCGATCATTGGTATCGAGGCCTATATGGCCCCGGAATCTCGCTTCAATAAAAACCGCGTGCGTTGGGGTACACCGGACCAAAAACGGGACGACGTCTCAGCCTCGGGTGCGTACTTGCACCAGACGATGCTCGCGGAAAATGCTACGGGTTTGAAAAATCTGTTTAAGCTTTCATCGCTGGCATCCTACGAAGGCCAGCTTGGTAAGTGGCCGCGCATGGACGCTGAGCTGATCGCCGAGCATGCCGACGGCATCATCGCAACTACTGGTTGTCCGTCGGGAGATGTACAGACGCGTCTGCGGTTGGGGCAATTCAACCAGGCTTTAGAAGCCGCAGCCATGTGGCAAGACATCTACGGCAAGGAAAATTATTTCCTGGAGTTGATGGACCATGGGCTGGACATCGAAAAGCGCACCAGGGATCAATTGCTAGAGATCGGCAAGCGCCTGGACTTGCCGCCGCTGGTGACCAACGACTGCCATTACGTGTTGCAATCGCAAGCTAAAGCCCACGAGGCAATGCTGTGCGTGCAGACGGGCAAAACTTTCCAAGACCCGGATCGCTTTAAGTTTGATGGCGACGGCTACTACATCAAATCTGCAGCGGAAATGCGTGAGAACTGGGACCACACCGTTCCAGATGGTTGCGATAACACGTTATGGATTGCCGAGCGCGTTGGTGATTATTCCTCCATGTGGGAAGAACACTCGCATGATCGCATGCCGGTTGCGGATGTGCCAGAGGGGTATACGCCGACGACGTGGCTGCACCACGAGGTGATGGAGGGCCTGGCAGAACGTTTCCCCGGCCAGGAAGTTCCCCGCGAATATATCGAGCGTGCGGAATACGAAATCGAGGTCATTGATGGCAAAGGGTATCCGTCGTACTTTCTGATCGTCGCGGAGATCATTAAATATGCTCGTTCGGTGGGCATTTGGGTCGGTCCGGGGCGCGGATCAGCCGCGGGCGCACTGGTGGCGTATGCGTTGACGATTACCAATATCGACCCGATTGAGCACGGCCTGTTGTTCGAGCGTTTCTTGAACCCAGAACGCCCGTCGGCGCCTGATATCGATATTGACTTCGATGACCGTCGGCGTGGTGAAATGATCACCTATGCCGCAGAACGCTGGGGCGAGGACAAGATCGCTCAGGTGATCACCTTCGGCACAGTGAAGACTAAACAGGCGATTAAAGATGCGGCGAAGGTGCATTTCGGGCAACCCGGTTTCCAGATGGCTGACCGCATCAATGGCGCGCTGCCAGCGCCGATTATGGCCAAAGACATTCCGCTTTCCGGCATCATGGACCCGGAACACGAGCGCTATTCCGAGGCCACCGAGGTGCGTAACCTCATCGAATCTGACCCGGACGTGAAAAAGATTTACGACACCGCCCGCGGTTTGGAAGGCGTGGTGCGCCAACCGGGCGTGCATGCGTGTGCGGTGATTATGGCTTCGGTGCCGCTGATGGAGCACATTCCGATGTGGAAGCGCAACGCCGACGGTGCGATCATTACCGGGTGGGATTACCCCGCTTGTGAGGCCATAGGCCTGCTGAAGATGGACTTTCTGGGCCTGCGTAACCTGACGGTGATCGGTGATGCGTTGCGCAATATCCGGCAAAACCGCGGCGAAGAAATTGATCTGGAAACGCTCATGCCTGACGACGAATCGGTTTCCGAGGTGTACCGGCTGTTGTCGCGTGGCGAAACCTTGGGTGTGTTCCAGCTGGACTCTACGGGTATGCAGGAGTTGCTGAAACGCATGAACCCGACTGGGTTCAAAGACATCGTCGCCGCGCTTGCGCTGTATCGGCCAGGCCCGATGGGCGTGAATGCCCACTTGGATTATGCCGATCGCAAAAACGGGCGGAAACCGATTACTCCGATCCACCCGGAGCTGGCAGAGCCGTTGGAAGAGATCCTGGCGGAAACCTATGGTCTGATCGTGTACCAGGAGCAGATCATGCGTATTTCGCAGAAGCTCGCGAACTATACCGCTGGTGAGGCGGATGGTTTCCGAAAAGCCATGGGTAAGAAGAAACCGGAAGTGTTGGCCCAGCAATACGAGAAGTTCTCTGCGGGCATGGCAGAAAATGGCTATTCCAAGGAAGCTTGCGATACCTTGTGGGGCGTTATCGAGCCGTTTGCGTCCTATGCGTTCAACAAATCACACGCGGCAGGGTACGGGCTCGTGTCTTTCTGGACTGGGTACCTGAAGGCCTATTACACCGCGGAATATATGGCCGCCTTGCTGACCTCGGTGGGAGATAAAAAAGATAAGTCTGCGATCTATCTGGCTGACTGCCGACACCTGGGCATCAAGGTGATGCCGCCAGATGTCAACGAGTCGGATGTCGAGTTCATGGCTGTCGGCAAAGACATTCGTTACGGCATGGGGGCTGTGCGCAACGTTGGTACTGAAGTTGTCAATTCGATTATTAAAACGCGCAAGCAAAAAGGTGCCTACCGTTCGTTCGGCGATTACCTGGACAAGATCGAGCTGTTGCCGTGCTCAAAGCGGATTACGGAAGCCTTGATTAAAGCCGGCGCTTTCGATTCGCTGGGGCATCCGCGCAAGGGTTTGATGTTGATCCAGGAAGATGCCGTCGACTCGGTACAATCAACGAAGAAGGCCGCGGATAAGGGCCAATTCGATTTGTTTGCCGGCATGGGCGGTGATGATTCCGAACAAAACGCATTCACCATCACTGTTCCGGATGAATCCTGGGAGCGGAAACACGAATTGGCTCTTGAACGCGAAATGCTTGGGCTGTATGTTTCTGGCCACCCACTGGACGGATACGAACAAGCGCTGGCTTCGTATATCGACACCGCTCTGACGACGGTGGTTTCCGGTGAGTTAAAGCCGAAGCAAAATGTGGTCATCGGCGGCATTATTTCGAACGTAGACCGGCGCTTTTCCAAAAAGGATGGTTCGCCGTGGGCGATCGTCACCATTGAGGACCATCATGGTGCGCAGGTCGACGTATGGGTCTTCAGCAAGGCTTATTCGCTGGTGGCGGAAGATATTGTGGAAGATAATATCGTGCTGTTCAAAGCCCAGATCCAAGTCTGGGGTGACGGCGATCAGAAGGTTATTGGTAGTGATATGCGCGTTCCCGAGTTAGGGCGTGGTGGGGGAGCAGGGCTGCCGTTGCGTTTGCACTTGACGACGCAACAGTGCTCGATGGAAGCCATCGCCGCGCTGAAATCCGTGTTATTGGACCACCCAGGCGATACAGAAGTCTACCTAACCCTTAGCCACGGCGAGGCTGAAGAAGTACTCGTGCTCGGTGATCACCTGACGGTCGATCGTTCAAATAGCTTGATGGGGGACTTGAAAGCCACGATGGGCCCGGGCATCGTTATGGCGCAAACCTAAGCCAGCATGGCGACGGATAATTTTTGGGAATTATCCGTGATAGCTAGCTATGTGATCTGCACTGGGGTGGTTACAATGAGTTGCTATGACTACCCCGCAGACTGCGCCAGCGTCCCCAGACAATTTCGAGCCCGTACGGGCCGCCGATATTCAGCTTGCGCAGTCGCGAATTTCCAGTGTAATTGCGCCTACCCCATTGCAGTATTGCCCTCGGCTTTCCCAGGAAACCGGTGCCGAAATCTTCTTGAAACGCGAGGATCTGCAAGACGTCCGCTCCTATAAAATTCGTGGCGCGTACTATTCCATCGCGAAGCTCAGCCAGGAAGAACGTGAAGCTGGAATTGTCGCTGCTTCGGCGGGCAACCACGCACAGGGGGTGGCTTATGCTTGCCGCACCATGGGCATCAAAGGTCGGATTTTTGTGCCGACGAAAACCCCGAAACAAAAACGTAACCGCATCAAAGTTCACGGTGGAGATGCCATCGAACTCGTGGTCACCGGTTCCAACTTCGACGAGGCAGCAGCTGCCGCCCGGGAAGAAGCCACGAAGCACGGATCGACCGTTATCGAACCTTTCGATGCTCGCGATACCATCGTCGGCCAAGGCACCGTAGCCGCCGAGATTCTGTCGCAGTTATCCGCGCGCGGACACAGCTTGGATACTGTTGTGGTTCCCGTCGGTGGCGGTGGCCTGTTGTCAGGCATTACAAGTTATTTTGCAGACATGGCACCAAACGCTGCTCTGGTGGCTGCAGAACCACTCGGTGCAGCCTCGCTCGATGCTGCGCTGACAGCCGGTGAACCGGTGACTCTGGAGACTGTGGATGCTTTCGTTGACGGGGCCGCGGTCAAACGTATCGGAGCTAAACCGTTTCACATCATCAATGCCAACCGGGAACGTATCCAGAACCTGCAGGTAGCCGAAGGCGCTGTATGCACTGCCCAGCTGAGCCTTTACCAAGACGAAGGCATCATTGCTGAACCCGCAGGTGCACTTTCAGTGGCTGCCCTGGAAAAAATAGATATCGCGCCGGGTTCAGTAGTGGTGTGCATTATTTCTGGTGGCAACAACGATGTGCTGCGTTATGCAGAAATCATGGAACGCAGCTTGGTTGATCGTGGGCTGAAACACTATTTCCTTGTGAATTTCTTGCAAGAACCAGGCCAGCTGCGTCATTTCCTGATGGAAATACTAGGCCCAGACGATGACATCACGCTGTTTGAATATCTCAAGCGAAACAATCGGGAAACCGGGGCCGCATTAGTGGGCTTGGAATTGGGTTCGGCTACAGACTTAGATCCTTTGCTTGAGCGTATGGTTGCGTCGTCGATTGAATGTCAGCGTTTGTTGCCGGGAACTCCGGAATATGACTATCTGGTGAAGTAGAACTGAGCGAGGAATGGAGCATTGTTATCAACTGCCTGTGGCGGGCGAATCGTTTCGTGCAGAGATTGAGATAAAACGCTCGCGGTTCATTGGAATCATCGAGCGCGTGTCCGACGACGAACAAGCACGCGGGTTTATTGATCGGGTGCGTGCAGAATTTCCCGATGCACGGCATCACTGCTCGGCATATGTTTACCGGGTGGATCAGGCTAACCCCGTGGAACGTTCTTCAGATGATGGTGAGCCGGGTGGAACTGCAGGCAAACCGATATTGGATGTGCTGAATGGCTCCGGAATGCAGGATCTTGCGTGTGTGGTAGTGCGTTATTTTGGTGGTATCAAACTCGGCGCGGGTGGTTTGGTGCATGCGTATTCGCAGACGGCAGGGGATGCTTTAGCGCAGGTGCAGCGACGGTTGCGGTGCATGCGTAATTTGTATGAGGTGAGTTTCTCGCATGCTGCGGCACAGAAATACGAGGCCGAGCTGCGTGCGAAAAACATCACGATCACAGATACCCAGTACGGAGCGGATGTCACCTACACCTTGGCGGTGGATCCCGACGCGGTGGAGCAGCTTGAATCGCAATTGGCTGCGCTTACTTCTGGGACGGCGCAGCTAGTGGAAGCTGGTACGGCGTGGGTGGAAAAGCCGGTAGACTAGACGTCCATGAGCATGCAACCAACTTCGCATAACCCTATTGACAGGCGCAAGGCGGCTGTACGCAAGTACTCCAAGAACGGACTGATTAGCGTCGGTGCCGGAATTGGTGGTGGCGTATTGTTCGCGTTCTTGTTTTCTAGCTCGTCATTCTGGTTGATTTTGGGCTTTATCGTTGCTGTGGTCGGTGGCGTGTACAACTACAACAAGGTGCGCAAGATCGTTAACCATAAGGACCATTACTAGAGTTTTTTTATGACTGCGAAGGCGAATGAACCCTCGGCGGCACCCGTGCGTATTGACGCCTGGCTGTGGTCGACACGCTTTTTTAAAACGCGGGCAGAAGCCACCAAAGCTGTGAAAGCAGGCCATGTGCTGATCGGCGACAAGGTAGCTAAACCCTCCACACCGGTGGTTCCAGGTTTGCGGATCACGGTGTGGAAAGACGATCGTGAATTCCGTTTGGAGATTAACGCGACCGTATCTAAACGCGTGGGTGCGAGGATTGCGGAGCATTGTTATATCGATTATTCACCGCCGGCGCCACCGAAGCCGCTGCAGCCCAGCGTGCCTAAGCGGGACCCAGGTGCTGGGCGCCCGACGAAAAAAGACCGCCGTGAGATGGAGAAATTCACCGGGAAACGACGAGGCTAATCAGCACAACTTAATGAACACAAGTTAATCAGCACAACCAAATCGGCGAAACCTAGTCAGCACAACTCTGTGGGGAACCCGTGCGCTGCCACCAGTGGCGAAGCGCAGAGCAAATCTGTGGAGCCGAAAAATTGCGATGCGGGCTGGGTATGTTCGGCTGCAACCCGCAACCAGGAAGTTGCTGTAGAAATCGAGCAACCGGTGAGCGCAACCAGCGTATCGGTGTTGGGAGCCAGGAAAATCAAAGCGCTGCTTCCTAACAACCGTGCTACGTGGTCGTGCATCACGGACAGCAAAAGCGGGTGAGCCAACCAGCTGGTAGCTGGAACAGGGGAGGAGCGAAGCTGTAGCCCTGGTGGGGCGCTGCCACCTAAGAGTCGTGTGGCAGGACGGGTCCAGAACTGGGTGCCTTCCGGTGTGTGGGCGGCTCGCAAGACGTTGTCCGCGGCTAAATCCCAGGCCTGACGCATGGGCAGGTTGAATTCAGATAACGCTCGGTGGCTCAAGGTCATATCATCGACGCTGAGTGTCACTGCAGTGGTGCGGGACAAAGGTAGGTGAGCTAGAGAATCACAGAATCCGTCGTCGCTTAAACCGCGCTGGTCCACCCAGGAACCCGGTCGCATAAGAGGAACGCATTTGGCTAGCGCTTGTGGGGGCCTGGCCGTAGTGGGGCCGGTCTCAATGGTGCCGGTTGTGGTGGTTAAAGGCGCTGCTGGGGCAATAGTTGGTGCCGTCACGGGAATCCTTTCGCTGGCTTGCTGCGTTAATTGGCAGCATCTGCGTTTCATGGTTACAGCAACATTGGACTGTCGCAGGCCAGCGGTGGTTCCCTGTTTTTTCCGGCGTCGTCAATCAGTCTGGTTGGTACCAGCGCCAGAACGACAGAAAGTTACGGCGTAACCACCGGACGGGAAGCTTTTTCGAGCAGTACGGCAACGGAATCGAACTGATAGCCGGCGACTACATCCAAGCCCATCTCGCACGTGCGGTTTGAGGATACAAACGCGTCATAATGCCGGGCATCCAGCCCAGTGCGTTCCTCGCGGGTGGCGGATTCCACCAATTCAGGGTGCAACAGGCCACGGTCACCGGCGGTGCCGCAACACATTGCACCAAACGGTACGCTGGCTTGGCCGGCGTGATTAGCCACAGCTACCAGTGCCTCCGTCTGGCCCATGTGTTGCGTGGAACAGGCCGGATGAACTGCGATGGTGCCCATGTCGTGATGGATAGGAAGGTAGTCGATGACGTCTTTATGCAACCATTCCACGATGTCGATGATGTGTAGTTCGTCGTAAAGCTGTTGCGTGTTTGCGTCTAGTACTTCGGGCACACCAGATAGCAAGCCATGGGTGCAGCTCGAGGCATCGATGATGATCGGCAACCTGCCCCCATCGGACCATTCGTGGAACTTGCGCACGATTGCATGCGCCTGGTGGCTGAAGCCATCCTGGTAACCCTTCGACGACCACGGTGTGCCGCAGCAGAAACCGGTGACGTCGTCTGGAATCCACAACGACTGGCCGCTGCGGCGGGCAAGCTCCACCATGGCACGTGGCAAATCGACGGTATCTGGGTCTGAGCCAGCTGGGCGCCCAAAAATTCGGTTCACACATGCCGGGAAATACACCGCGTTGGCACCGGCTCGTTCGGTCGCGGGCAAACGGCTAGCTGCCTGGGGCAATGCGCCCGGTACTGCAGGCACTAAGTCTGGGTTGATCACCGTGCGGGCCATGTTTGCTGCCCAACCAGCGGCTTTTTCTCCAACCTTATTAGCACTGATAATGCCAGCGCGTGCGAGCTTTTCCACGACATCCCATTTTTCGGCGGTGGTCAAAGCGACCTTTTCCGCGCGCGGGGTGGTCTGCTTGGCGCGCAGGTTTTTCATCACTGCACCGGTATCAATGCTGATGGGGCAGGGGATAGCACAGGTGCCGTCGGCAGCGCACATATCGACGGCATCATACTGGTATTCTTTCTGCAACTGCTGCAGCACCGGGGACCCTGGAGCTTGCCGGGCCATCTCTCGGCGCAGTACGATGCGCTGTCGTGGAGTGACTGTTGCGTGCCGTGATGGGCACACTGGCTCGCAGAAACCGCATTCCACACATGGGTTGATCTCTGCTTCCACACGCGGGAAAGATTTGAAGTTATGCAGGTGGTTATCCGTGCGGTGGGTTAGCTTCACATCTGGGGCCAGCATCGCGGTGGGATCGATCAGTTGTTTGGCCTCCCACATCAAATTCCAGGCCGCATCGCCCCATTCTTGGCGCACGAACGGTGCCATGTTGATGCCCGTGCCGTGCTCGGCTTTCAGCGAACCGTTGTATTTATCGATGACTAGATCCGCGAGCTCACGCAGGAATTCGGCGTATTTCTCTTTTTCTTTCGGATCATCAAATTCCGGGATGAGGAAGAAATGCAGGTTACCGAAGGCGGCATGGCCCATGACCATTTCCGGGTAACCGTAGTGGGAGAGTAAATGCAGCAAATCAGCTGCAGCCGCACCGATTTGTGCTGGTGGGAAACAAACATCCTCGGTGATCAGTGCGGATCCTTGCGGCCGGTCGGCACCTAGTAGCCCGAACAGCCCATTACGGATAGCCCAGGCACCGCGAATGTCTGAATCACTGGTGAGGAATTCCAGTTCAGCGCCCAGCTCGGCGTCGGCAAGCACATCTTTGACACGATCCATGGCATCGGCCAGCTCCTCGTCATCGGCGCCACCGACTTCGAGCAGCAGGGCGGCGGATTCGTCGGAGATATCGGCCCAGCCAGCTGGCGCTTGGTCGAAGTTCTCCACGGATTTTTTCATCACCGGCGCGACCATCAATTCGCAGGCCCAGGCGCCAGTTTCCATGAGCGGTGCCACGTAATTAGCGGCCTGGTAAAGGTCCGGAAGTTGGACCCAGGAGACAGCTTTCTTCTTCGGTAAGGCAACAGTGTCGAGCTCACATTCGGTAAAAGCACCGAAAATGCCTTCGGAACCAACTAATAAACGCATCAGGATGCGAACTGGTTCATCCTCATCCAAGAAAGCATCAAGGCGCAGACCGTTGGTATTGCGGATGGAGAATTTCTCGCGCAAGTGTGTAACCAACTGCTCGTCGCTGCGGATCTTGTCACGCAGTTGCAGCAGGCCAGCGTGCAGTTCCGGTTCCTGGGAGCGGAATTTCGCGTCACCGGCGCGCGTGTTCACGATTGTGCCGGATGGTAACACGAATTCCGCCTGCCGGATGCTGTGGTAGCTGTCGTTTTCCAGCCGACAGCGCATACCACCAGCATTGTTGGCAAGAACGCCGCCGATGGTACAGACCGAGGTAGAACCAGGATCCGGCCCGAGCATAAAACCCTTTCGGCCTAGTACTGCCTGAGCATCGCCCAAGACCACGCCTGGGCGCGACCACAACACCTTGCCGCCTTCGCGAACTTCCATGCCAGTGAGGTGGGTTTTTAGATCCACCAACAGATCATCGCCCTGAGCCTGGCCGTTGAGTGAAGTGCCAGCAGAGCGGAAAGTGATATTTCGGCCATGATCGGTGGCATAGCGCATCACGCGCGAGAGATCCTTCGTATTGCGCGGTGCGACGATGACCTGCGGGAGCAAGCGGTACGGGCCGCCGTCGGAAGCAAAGCGGACTATGTCGCTAATACGTGCGTGCACGTTTTCCGGACCGACGATCGCGCGCAAGTCGTCGACAAGCTGCTGTTTATCGGTGTGCAGATGGCTGGCGGGCACGGCATCACTCTGCGGCGCCGAATTCTCGGGCTGACCGTAACTTTGTGGATTGGGCGTGAGGAGCTTTTTCATAGCTCATACCTTATATGGTTGCGTTCGGTGATGTGTGCGCAATCACGGTGGGGTTTAATATCCCTGGAACGCCGGCTTATTTTGGTCTGCGTACTGGTAATACTCGCGGAAGGTCAACTGTGCGGCAGCTTCTTCGTCGATCAGCACTGTCGCGTGCGGGTGTAGCTGCAACGTGGAGGCCGGGCACATCGACGACAGTGGTCCTTCCACTGTTGCCGCAACCGCGGCTGCCTTGCTAGCGCCGGTAGCAACCAGCAACAGGTGCCCGGCGCGGCGGATGGTGGCCAAACCTTGGGTAAGCACGTGGGTGGGTACTTCTTCGGCGTCATCGAAAAAACGTGCGTTGTCTTGAATGGTTTGTGGGTGCAGGGTTTTCATTCGGGTCACGGAATTCAGTGACGACGTGGGCTCGTTAAAACCAATGTGTCCGTTGGTGCCGATGCCGAGGAGTTGGATGGCCACGTGCTCACTGGTGATGTGCTGCTCGTATGCGGCAGCGGCGGCTAGTGGGTCTTCGCTGTTGCCGGATGGGGAGAAGACGTCGGCATCGTTGATGTCGATGTGCTCGGTGAACTCGCGGCGGATAGTACGGGCATAGGATTGCTCGTGTTGTGGATCGAGGCCCAAGTATTCATCGAGCATGAAAACTTTGCAGCCAGCGAAGCTTAGCCCTTCGCGTTGGTGTCGGCGGATGAGCTCTTGGTAGGTCGCGATTGGTGTTGATCCGGTTGCTAGGCCTAGCACCGAACCACTCCGGGCATAGCCTGCGATGATGTCAGCTGCTTGTTTGGCAACAGCGTCTGGGGTGGCGCGAATGAGTATTTCCATGATGGGGTTCCTGGCAGTCTTTCGTTATAAGCAGTAAATTCAGCGGGCTGAATGCACCGCATGGATGGTGTGGTTTGGGGCGATTCCGACGAGGTCGATTGGCTTGCCGACGATCGCTGTGGGGTCTTCGGGCTTGGTGGAGTCTTGCAGAGTTGTGGGTTGGCCCAGGACCGCGTGGGCATTGCTCGAAGTAAAAGCCACAGCTTCTGGCAGGCTGTGACGTGCGGCGAAGCGGGTGAACTGTTCCAGCAGAGTGGTGGTGCCGCCAGCAATGCTGCCGGTGCTGCCATCTGTGGTGGTCAGACGGGCTACTGCAGTGTTGACTGTCACGTCAAGTCCGCCGAGCTTATAGCTGCCGTCGGCAAGTCCGGCTGCTTCCATGGCATCGGTGATGGCAAAGGCAGAGGGATTACCACCGGCCATGATCATGTCGACGGTTCCATCGGCTAAGTGCACTCCGTCACCGATGATTTCCAGGTGCGCCTGCCCGTGTCGGGCAGCGGTGATGCAGGCGGCTGCCGCACCAGGCTCGCGGTGGTGAATCGGAGGCATCGCATTAAACAGGTGGGTGGCGGTAACGGTTACGCCAAGTTCTCTAGCCCGTGTTATTACGGCAGAGGTGGTGGCGTAATCCGCGTTGGTGTGCCCCAAGGAGGCGATGATGTTGTGGTTTGCGCATAGCTGGAGGAGTTCGTCGACGTGATCGGTTTCTGGCGCAAAGGTGATTGACCGGACTGTGTTGTTTGAGGCATCGATGACGCGGGCGAAGACATCAGGATTACCAGGCATGATTTTGGCTGGGTTTTGGGCGCCGCATTTACCCGGATTGACGAACGGGCCTTCCATGTGGATGCCGTGAATCAGGCCTTCTCCCACTAGTGGGTGGAGGCGGTGTGCTTGCCGGGCCAATTCATCGCCGGTGGCAGAAACCAAGCTGGCCAGCAATGTCGTGGTGCCGTGTGTGCGGTGGTACCGTGCTGCGCGACGGCAATCTTCGGTGGTTCCAGAAGGGAAAGCGCCGGAATCTCCGCCGTGATTGTGCAAATCGACAAAGCCCGGCACCCAGGTGATGTCGCCAATGCCCGGTGTTTGTTCGACAGTGCTGACGACACCGGCTTCATCGATAGTAATGCGGGTGTTATCCCAGACAGCGTGTGCGGTGACAAGGCGACCTTCTAGGTGGCGCGGAAAGCCGTGGTCGGCGGCGGTGGGAGAGGGGGGCATCATTCTCCTGAGTATTCTCTTTAGCTAGTGACCGGTTGAGATGTTGACCGGAGAAACGTTTAATTGTGAATTCTACCCCATGCAGACATAAGACGTATGATGTTTACTGAAAAGATTGTGCACCAATTGTCTGGATTGTCAGGAGCAGAAGAAATGTCAGAATCCATCGCGCCATTTCACGGCGTAGTGCCCCCAATCGTCACCCCGTTTAATGAGGATTTCTCCATTGATACGGATTCGCTGCGCGCACAAGTAGAGCGGATGATCAAAGCCGGCATTCATGGCTTGTTCGCACTCGGCTCTTCGGCAGAGGTCGCTTTTTTGACCCGAGAAAACCGGCAGATCGTCCTGGACACCATCATTGACCAAAACGCTGGTCGCCTGCCCGTCGCTGCTGGCGTCATCGACATGACCACCCCACGCTGCCTGGAACACGTCGCTGATGCGCGCGAACGAGGCGTCGATGCCCTGGTAGCTACCGCACCGTTTTACGTACGCACCCACGCAAACGAAATCGAAGAACACTTCCGCCAGCTACACGCTGCAGCACCTGACTTGAAGCTATTCGCCTACAACCTGCCGGTCTCCGTCAATGTGGTGCTGGAGATTCCTATGCTGATTCGTCTGGCCCAAGAAGGAGTGCTGGCAGGCATCAAAGACTCCGGCGGTAAGGATGACTACACCCGCGCCGTTGTTGCCGCGCGCAAAACAGCCCAGCTAGAAAACTTCGTCGTACTCACCGGCTCGGAAATGACCGTGGACTACGCCTACTTGGGTGGCTGCGATGGCGTCGTGCCAGGCCTGGGCAATGTTGACCCCTACGCCTACGTACAACTGCACGAGACGTGCCGGGCGAAAAACTGGGAACAAGCCGTCGAAATCCAAGAACGCATCAACAAGCTCATGGCCGTAGCATTTGTTGGCGACGGCTCGCGGATGGGCGGCTCGGCGGCAGGGCTGGGTGGATTCAAATCTGCACTGCACCATCTGGGTATCTTTGCTTCCCCCCGCATGGCACCTACGCACATGCCGCTTAACGACGACGAACATGCGCGGGTCGCAGCCATCGTTGATGAATTCAGCCACGGTGTGTAACAGTGCAGGTGCAAAACAGCATCCCGACACAGAGCGCACTGAGTGCGCCGAGCGCACCGAGCACTCTGTGCTTCGATATCGGTGGTACGAAAATCGCCTACGGCATCGTCCACGACAACAGCCCAACTGAAACCATTGCTGCGGGATCCGTACCTGCACAACCACAAGGTTCTTCGCTAGCTGCGGAGTTCGACAAAGCTGTCGGCATCGCATTAGCAGCAGCTCGTGAAGCGGGGGTCGAGCCAGACCGCATCGGCGTCGGTGCGCCGGGCATTGTTCGCGGGCCGAGTGGAACCATACTCCGTTCGGGCCCCACGGTTCCTGGTTGGCAAGGAACCATCATCGAAGACATTATCGCTCGTCACACGAATGTGCCCGTAGCATGTCACAACGACGTGCGCATTTGGGCGTTCGGTGAGCACAACTTCGGTGCCGGACGCGGTATTACTGGCCGCGTGATCTATCTTTCGCTGGGCACAGGCGTCGGCGGAGCCATCGTCGACAACGGAGAATTACAAACCGGAACCTCCGGTTCCACCGGTGAATTTTCGGAGTTACTCGTGGCAGATCTGCGGGGCATGGCCGAAAGGGTAGAAAACACTTGCTCCGGAAACTCCCTAGCGCGCTATTACAACGTGCTCGCGGCTGATGCAGACTATGCCGGGCGTATCGCTTGGGACCACCCTGCCGGACCCGATGACCTGAGCCTTCCAGAGATCATGAAGCGCTATCATGCCGGAGATCGCCTGGCATTTGACGTGATTGATGGCAATATGCGCGGTTTTGGGCGTGCGCTGGCCGGGCTCGCTTTTGCGCTCGATATCGATGGCATCATCATCGGCGGCGGGGTTGGTGGGCTCGGCGAACCGATTTTAGGTGCGCTGCGCGCTGGGTTCGCGCAATGGACGGTGGATTCTGCGCAACGACTACCAATCGTGGATTCTGAGCTAGGCAGACTCGCGCCATTGATAGGTGCAGCTGCTTATGCCCGCGAGTATGCGGAATAGTTGTGATGAGAAGACCGTTTGGTTTTCTCACAGGAGCAGTTTTCACCGGCTCAGTTATCCCAACGCTTGAGTCACCTTAAGGCTTGAGTTACCTCAAGAACTTAGTTACCCCACATACCTAAACACCTCACACCAGAAAGGGCGCAAAAGCTATGCCTTTTAATTTTCAGGCCAGTGATATCGCCGGTCGTCGGCAAGAAATCATTACCGCCGTGCGTGGCAAACTCGTGGTTTCGGTACAAGCTCCTGATGGGCATGCGATGCGCGATACCCATACGCTGACTCACGTGGCGCGTGCCTGCGTCGATGGCGGAGCACCAGCGATTCGCTGTGGTGGATATGGTGGGGTAGAAGATATTGCGTCTATCGCCAGTGCAGTCGACGTGCCGGTGTTTGGCTTGACCAAAGAAGGCGATACTGGCGTTTACATCACGCCAACGCGTGAGTCTGTGCGCAATGTGGTTGCTGCGGGGGCAGCGGTGGTTTGCGCCGATGCCACCTTGCGTGAGCGTCCTGACGGTTCTAGTTTTGCTGAGCTGGTGAAATTAGCGCACGAACTGGGTGCGGTGATTATGGCTGATTGCGCGACCCCAGAAGAAATGGCGGCGGCGCATAGCGATGGTGCGGATATCATCTCGACGACGCTGGCTGGTTACACCGAACACCGGGAGAAAACTGTGGGGCCGGATTTCGCCTGCCTTGCACAAGGGCGTGCACTGGTGGGGGCAGATGCATTCGTGATTGGGGAAGGGCGGTTCCATAGCCCACCGGCAGTCGCGCAAGGTATTGAGCAGGGCGCTGATGCGATCATTGCCGGAACCGCGATTACCGATCCGGGCTGGATTACCGCGGCTTTTTCTGCCCCCTTGCGAGAGCTAGATTAGTTTTCGCCTGCACGGTGGCCTCCGTGCAGGTGGCCACCGTGCCCCATTAGCGTGCTTGTACTGCGGCGATCGCGCGCTGCAATGGGGCATAATGCGCAAGTACTTTTTCACGGTAGAGTTGCGCGTCACCGGCTGCTAAAGCGTGCACTATCGCAGCGTGGGCCTCGATGGTTTTTTCAATGTCACCGGGCATCTGCACTTCCATTAATGGCAATACGTCCATGTGAATCTGCCAAAAAGCATCGGAGAGCTCTCGGATCAGGTTATTGGCAATCAACGAATGCAGACGACGGTGGTAGGCGTGGTCCTCTTCCGCAAAAGATTGTCCGGCCGAGTGTTTTTCGTGCATGGCTTGTACCAATTCCAATAGGTGGGTGGCGTCGTCGGCAGTAAAGGCTGTGCACAATTCATCGGCCATGGATAAATCAAGCCCGATACGCACTTCCACGACATCGCGTAGATGTTGGAAAGAATTTTCGGAATCAATGGTAGTGCGCAGAACCATGCCTTGGATTAAGGGGGAAAGAGAAAGCGAGCCCACAAAAGTGCCGTGTCCGTGGCGTACTTCTACGATGTCCAAGCTGGACAGTGTGCGTACTGCCTCGCGGACAGAGGAGCGAGAAAGGTTAAGAGCTTCACACAAATTGGCTTCTGTGGGCAAAGGGTCGCCTGGGCGCAGCTGGTTGCGTTTGATGTACTCGGTGATCCCGTTGGCGGCGAGTGTCGCGGCATTAATGCGTTGGCTCACAATTGGTCCTTTCGGGCCGGACTGAAAATTCGGGGACAGGGCCTTTGCTGGCGGCGATGTGTCGTTGTCAGTTTCATTGTCGGTCTCATCGTCAGCCTCGTTTGTGGTCTCATTGTCAGGCTCGTTGGCCGAGGTGTTGGGAGGGGTTACCCCCGGTCGACGGGCGACGATAGTTGGTGACCTTGGAAAATGACAATTGTGACTGCTTCGTATGGCATGTTTAGTGCCAGCTTGCTTGTCGGAAGTCAGATGTCTGACATATTATATGATCACATTCACACCATTGGGTCGCAACGTGACGTGTCACGTACTCGCCGGGGTGCACCGTGCACTGGGTGGGCAGGCCTGACAAGGAAGGATCAAGACCACATGTCTATGAATATCTCCATTATCCGCCGGATTGGCATGGTTGCTGCCGCGGCCAGTATGAGCATTGCGCTTGCGGCGTGTGCTCCTGACAACAGCTCGTCCAATGGTGCACAAGACACCAACGCGAATGGCTCTAGTGCTTCTGATTCTTCTGATTCTGCATCCTCTGGTGAGGTGAACGAAGAAGGTACCATCCGGGCTGCTATTTCCTATGAGCTTGGCACCAATGGCTATGACCCAATGACCACCACCGCTGCACTGACTGTGGCTGCTAACTGGCACACCCTGGAAGGTCTGACCGAACTAGACCAGACCGACGGCACCACCTATGCAGCCCTGGCGTCGGAGTTGCCGGATTCTGGCGATAGCACCGAAGCTACAGTGCAGCTGCGTGAAGGCGCGAAATTCTCTAATGGCTCGGACATTACAGCCGACGACGTTGTTTTCTCCTTTGAGCGCGTCATGGATGAATCCAATGAGTCGCTCTACGCTTCCTTCATCGACTTCATCGACTCAGTAGAAAAAGTCGACGATACTAGCGTGAAATTCACGCTGAAGCACCCAACTGGCGTCTTGGCCGAGCGCTTGTCGACGGTAAAGATCGTGCCGAAGGATGTTGTGGAGGAAGATCCAAAGGCTTTCGATAACAACCCGGTTGGTTCTGGTCCATACGTTATGACCGACAACGGTGGCGCCACGAACACCATCAAGTTCGAACGCAACGAGCACTATAATGGTGATCGTCCGGCGCGGTCCGCAAAGATGGAATGGGACATCATTCCGGATGCCTCGACGCGCATTAACGCCTTGCAATCTCAGCAAGTACAGGCGATTGACGCCGTGCCATATCTGAACGTAGATACGGTTGCTGCCACTAACGAGCTTGAATCTGAGCAGGGATTCGGCCTGTTGTTCTCCATGTTCAACAACGATCCGTCAAACCAATTCTCGAACAAGGACGCTCGCCAGGCATTCTTGTACGCGATTGATATGGACAAGGTCATCGAAAACGCGATGCAGGGGCAGGCCACCGCCGCGAAGTCCTTCCTGGATACTGAGCACCCGAACTTCCATGAAGCCGCAAACGTCTATGAACACGACACGGCCAAGGCGAAAGAACTGTTCGAAAAAGCAGGCGTGTCTAAGCTGCGTCTGTTGGCTACCGACCACGACTGGGTAAAGCTGGTCTCGCCGATCGTGCAGGAAAGCCTGAAAGAAGCTGGCGTGGAAGTTGAATTCACGGAGAAGAAATCTTCCGATGTTTACAACACCATCGACGGTAAGCCCGAAGCTTACGACGTCGTTCTGGCCCCAGGCGACCCATCGGTCTTCGGTAACGATCCAAACTTGCTGATGCGTTGGTGGTACGGCAACGACACCTGGACCCAGACTCGTATGCACTGGAATGACGAAGGCTACGAAAAGATCCAGGACTTGTTGGATAAGGGTCTGCAAGAAACCGATGAAGCCAAGCAGCAAGAAATCTGGAACGAAACCTTCGACGTGCTTTCCGATGAGGTTCCGCTGTACCCACTGTTCCACCGGAAGTCGCCAAGCGCTTGGGATAACAACACCCTCGTCGACTTTGAGCCAATTCCGGTCACCGGACTGTACTTCTTGGGTGCAGGAACCACCGAAAAATAAGGCAAGACTGAATGTCTAATCTGATCCGCCTCGTCGGACGCAGGCTGCTGGCGCTGCCGATTATGGTCCTGGGCGTAACGTTCTTGGTGTTTTTCATCATGTCGTTCTCGCCAGCGGACCCGGCACGCCTCGCCCTCGGCGAGACTGCTTCGCCCGCTGCCCTGGAGGCTTACCGCGAAGAACACGGTCTGAATGATCCATTACTCGTGCGCTATGGCCAGTTTCTGGTCAACATGGTGCAAGGCGACCTGGGCTTGTCATCCGGCGGCGTGCCGGTTACCGAGCGCATCGCGCACGCGTTTCCCATCACGCTGCAGTTGACTTTTACAGGGTTGCTGTTAGCGGTCATCGTTTCCGTGATCTTGGGTGTATTAGCTGCTATCTACCGAGAAAAATGGGTAGACCAGGTTATTCGTGTGCTTTCGATTGCCGCGCTAGCGACCCCGTCGTTCTGGTTGGCTATTTTGTTGATCCAGTGGCTGGGAACCATTCCTGGTGGTTGGGGAGCCTTCCCAGCCGTCGTGGCCCGGTGGGTGCCGTTTAGCCAAGATCCTGCGACCTGGGCGAATAATATTTTCCTCCCTGCTGTGGCACTTGCTGTGCCGGTGGCAGGTTCGTTAACCCGTGTCGTGCGTACCTCGATGGTGGAAGAACTCGACAAAGATTACGTCCGCATGGCCATCGGTGCAGGTGTGCCGCGTGGCACCGTCATCGGACGAAATGTCTTGCGTAATGCTTTGATTACTCCCATTACAGTGCTTGGTCTTCGGGTGGGCTACCTCATGGGTGGTGCGGCCGTCATTGAGATCATCTTTAATATCCAGGCGATGGGCCAGCTAATTCTCGATGGCGTTGTGCGTAACGACGTTTACTTGGTCCAAGGCGTGACATTGGTGGTCGCGATCGCGTTCATCGTTATCAACATCATCGTCGATATTCTCTACGTGCTGGTGAATCCACGGATTAGGAGCATCTAATGCTACGAGCAAAAACTGGAGAATAAAGCTGGCGCACGATTTACTGGCCTGAAAAACCTGCCGTTGAAATCAAAGATTTCCATGGTGGTCCTCGGCCTCGTGGTGCTGGCCGCTGTCTTTGCGCCGCTTATCGCACCGCATGACCCATTGTCTACGGGAACTCCGATTCAGGCACCGTCTGGTGAGCACTTATTCGGTACGGATTCCGTTGGTCGTGACATTTTATCGCGGGTTATTTACGGTGCACGTTCCTCGCTGCTCATTGGTTTGTTGGCAACAGGGCTGGCTTTGCTGGCCGCGGCTGTGTTGGGCTCAATTGCCGCGACATCGAACAAAGTCGTTTCAGAAATTTTGATGCGTATTTTGGACATCGTCATGTCCTTCCCCGCCATCGCGCTGGCCGCGGTCTTCGTTGCGGTGTGGGGTAATAACGTAGCTATTTTGATCATCGCGATCGGTTTCGTTTATACCCCGCAGCTGTCCCGTATTATTCGTGCGAATGTTTTGGGGCAGTTCGGTGAGGACTACGTATCAGCCTCCCGGGTCATGGGTGCATCAACAGCGCATATCTTGCTCAAACAAGTTGCGCGCAACTGCATTGCGCCGGTATTAGTTTTTGCCACGGTTTTGGTTGCTGACGCGATTGTGCTGGAAGCCTCGTTGTCCTTCATCAACGCCGGTGTTGCGCCGCCGAACCCATCGTGGGGCAATATTCTGTCCGATGGACAGGGCATTTTGCTCACCGGTGCCTGGTGGCCTACTTTCTTCGCTGGTTTGATGCTGTTGATTACCGTGTTGTGTTTGAACATCATGTCCGAGGGCATGACCGACGCACTGGCTTCGCCGCCTGCACGCAAACCAATCGCCGATGATGCGAAAGCTGCCGAGCAAGCTGAGAAAGCTGCTGCTGTGAAGACTCTCGGCGCGACTTCCCGGGAGGAATCCCAGGCTGCGCTGGAACAATCGCTGAATGCTCTGCGTGGTTCGTCCATGGTGACTCAACGACGCGAGGCTGGGAAGGCAGAGGCCGGGGCTTCTGCAAAGAAAACCCCGTTGCTGGAAGTCAAAAATCTGCGCATTAGTTTTCCGGATGCGCATGGGTCGGTCGACATTATCGACGGCGTAAACTTTTCCGTTGCTCCTGGAGAAACCTTGGGATTGGTGGGTGAGTCTGGCTGTGGCAAGTCCATTTCGGCCATGTCCATCATGGGCTTGTTGCCGAATTCGGCGGTGAAAACGGGCGAAGTTCTTTACGACGGAAAGAACGTGCTGGATCTGAGCGAAAAACAGCACAACGCATTGCGCGGGCATGAAATCGCCATGATTTATCAGGATGCTTTGTCCTCACTGAATCCCTCGATGCTCATCAAGGCGCAGATGACGCAATTGATTAAGCGAGGCGGAAAGCGCGGAGCCCGGGAACTTCTAGAGCTGGTTGGTTTGGATCCAGATCGCACGCTGAAGTCCTACCCACACGAGCTTTCTGGAGGTCAGCGTCAACGCGTGCTGATTGCAATGGCGCTGACACGGAACCCGCGCTTGTTGATTGCCGATGAACCGACTACTGCACTGGATGTGACGGTGCAAAAGCAAGTCGTCGAACTGCTTAATGATCTGCAAAAGAAACTTGGCTTCGCGATGATCTTTGTCTCGCATGACCTAGCCTTGGTGGCTCGCATGGCGGATAAAATTACCGTGATGTACGCGGGGCAGGTGGTCGAGCAAGGCAGCACTGCCGAGATCCTGCATGCTCCGACTCACGAATACACTCGTGGGTTGCTCGGTGCTGTTTTGTCTGTCGAAGCTAACGCACAACGTTTGTACCAGATTCCAGGAACAGTGCCGTCACCGACGGAATTCGTCAACGGGGACCGTTTCGCGCCGCGCTCGTCATACCCAGAGCTGGGGTTGGAGGAAAAACCAACGCTGCGTTTGCTCGGCGATGAAGCAACCTCTACCCACTATTACGCGAGCACCGATGAGCTAGAGGCTGTTCGCCGTGGCGCTAACGCGGCAGCTGATAGTTCGAAGCAGGAAGGCTAGTCGCCATGACCGAATTGGATAAAAGCCTGTCGGCTAAGAAATCAGACCTAGGCCAGCCTGTGCTGGAGCTGCGGGATACCAGCGTGGTGTTCAAAACCCGTACCGGTAGTCTGTTTAGCCCGAATAAGGTGCAAGCGAATAAAGGCATTAACTTCCAGATCTACCGCAACGACATTGTCGGCATTGTCGGCGAATCCGGCTGCGGTAAATCTACCCTGGCCAAAGTCATGGTGGGGCTGCAGAAACCTACCTCTGGCGAGGTGCTGTTTAAAGGCGAGCAGTTGGGTTGGGGGAGATCTGCACGCAAACAAATGGGAAAGTCAGTTTCTGTGGTTTTCCAGGATCCAGCGACCTCATTGAACCCACGCATGAGCGTGCAGCAGCAATTGCTGGATCCGTTGAATGTGCATGGGGTGGGCTCGCATAACGATCGTCTCAGTCGTGTCCGTGAGCTGTTGTCACTAGTTGGCCTGCCACAATCAGCACTCAACGTGTTACCGCGGCAGATTTCTGGTGGTCAACGTCAGCGTGTCGCTATTGCTCGTGCGCTCGTGCTAGAGCCGGACGTGATCATTGCCGACGAACCTACCTCTGCACTTGATGTATCAGTGCGTGCGCAGGTGCTTAACTTGTTGTTGGACCTCAAACGTGAAATGGGCTTGGGCTTGGTGTTCATTTCTCACGACATCAACACTGTGCGTTACGTATCCGACCGGATTTGCGTGATGCTCGGTGGGGAAATCGTGGAAGAAAATACCACCGAGGAAATTTTCGGCAACCCGCAGCATGAATACACGCGCGAATTACTAAGCGCAGTGCCGTCGCTACTAGGGGATTAGCCCGGAGAATCCCAGCAGACTCTGCGAGTTTTGTGCGAAAAATGAGTGATAGTTAACACTATTTGGGATCATAAAAGAATCTTATTAGTCTCTTGGGTATGAGATTGAAGAAGATTGCGTTCCTTCTGAGCGCCATTGCTGTTGCTGTCACCGGCGCGGTAGCGCCGCAAGCCAATGCCGTTCGGGGAGGCCATGACGTCTCTCCCGATGACAAAAAGGCACAGAATATCGTCATTGTCGGCGGCTGCACGGGTACGGTCATCAGCCCACACTGGGTCCTCGCCGCAAAACACTGCTTCCGAGAAGGTAACCACCCGATGCCGATCACTACTGGCATCGACAAAAAGGGCGGCCGCAAAGGCTCGCAGGAAACTTTCTATGCCCCAAGCGGTGACATTTCGCTTGTGCGGATGTCCATGTATTCTGCCTTCGATTTCGACAGCTACCCACAATTGGCTTCCGAATCGCCTCAGGCTGGACAGACCGGAACCTTCTACGGTTGGGATAATCGCGAACATAATTACTTGCAGCAATCGACCGCTGAGGTACAAGGTAGCTACCAAGACGGCAGTTATAGCAACGGCAAGATGTTTGTTGTGCACCATCAAGATGGTGCCTATTCCAAACCAGGTGATTCCGGCGGGCCGCTTTTTATTGATGGAAAGCTAGCGGGTGTGGCCTCGGCAATCTCTGGCAACGGCGTGCCACTGAACCTCGCTGATATTGCGGCGCAAAAAGAGTGGATCGCGGAGAAACTGGCGACTACAGGAGACACCGCGAATTTCTAACACAGTTCTCTTGCCTGCTGCCTGACGGTTTTTCGTCTATTTTTTGTCGTCCGTTTCGACCGTGACATTACCGGTGAGCTTCCACCCGTCGCCTTCTTCGTATTCGAATTCCGGGGCTTCGACTTCGTTGCCATCTTTGTCGTAACCTGGCGCTGGCTTGTTTTCGGCTTTCTCCAGTTTTTCCGGAGTATCAGTCTTTTCCCAGCGCCGGGTGCGCACGCGTGTCGAAGCCGCGTAGTCGTCGCCCATACCCTTCAGCAATGAGATCATGATGAACCCTTGCATGATGAAGAATGGCAGCGCGACGATGGTCACCACTTCCTGGATCGCTTGGATTCCGGATTCGTTGATGAACAATAAGGCAGCGGTTACTACACCGACAGCAATCGCCCACGCGACGCGGTAGTAGGTAGGGGATTTGGCCTCTTCACCGGTGGCGAATGTATCCATCACCAGGGCAGCGGAGTCAATTGAGGTGATGAAGAAAATCGTGATGACAGCCAAGGCCAGCGTGCCGGATACGGCATACAGCGGGTATTGCTCCAGGAGCGCGAACAAGGCAACCGGGGTGTTGCCTTCTTCAACGACTGGCCCGGTCAGCACACCGGGATCTTCCAGCTCCATTTCGATGGCGGAGCGGCCAAAGATGGAGAACCATACGATGACGAAAATCGTCGGCAAGGCGAGCACACCACCGATGAATTCGCGTACGGTGCGCCCACGTGAGATACGTGCGATGAACATGCCGACGAATGGCGACCAGCATATTGTCCACGCCCAGTAGAAGGCCGTCCAGGAATTTAGCCACCCTGGGTTTTCGTTGTAGGAGTCTACCCAAAACATCAGTTCTGGCAGGCTGCTGGCATAAATTCCGAACGCTTCCGTCGTGTGGTTAATAACTTTCAGCGTTGGACCCATGACGGCCACGAAGATCATCAGTAGTACGGCACCGAGAATGTTCAGGTTGGATAGGATTTTCACGCCCTTATCCAGGCCGGTGGCCACAGAAATAGAAGCGGTCACGGTAATTCCGACGATGATCAGCACTTCGACCCAGCCGACTAGCGGCACACCCCACATGATGTTTAGTCCGGCGTTGATTTGTAGTACACCCAAGCCGACAGAAACCGCAAGACCAAAGATGGTGCCGATGATGGCCATTGCATCAATTAGTTTGCCCGGCCAGCGGTAGACCATTCCGCCCAGAAATGGTGAGAATACCGAAGAGATGCGTGCAGGCATTTTGCGCTTGTAAATGAAATAGCCCATTGCCAAGCCCGGCAGCACAAAAATTACCCACATGTGGGCAGCGAAGTGGTAGTAGGTGTATTCGAATGCCTGTGTGATGGCCTCTTGGCTCATCGGTTCCAGCTCGCCACGTGGCGGATTATACGCGTGGTGGATTGGTTCAGCGGCACCCCAAAACAGCAGGGTAGCGCCTAGCCCGGCCGCGAAAAGCATAGCGAACCAAACGGGCAAGGAAAATTCAGGTTCGTCTTCGTCGTCGCCTAAGCGCAGTTTTCCGAATTTGGAGACGAAGATTCCGATCAGGAACACGAAGATGACGGAAAAACCACCGATATAAAGCCATGCGAAATTCCGCAGCAGTGTGTCGGAAGCATCGCTGTAGAGATCGCGAGCCCGGGAACCGAAGGCGATGGTTCCGGCCACGAAAACCGCCACGAAGATGGTGGCGGTGAAAAAGACGAAGGGGTCAGTTTGGAGCCGGAGTCTGCGCTTAGTGGGTGCGGACCCGGTTGATGATGTAGAAGGTGGCGTCATATTCTTCCTGCCAGCTAGGTTACAAAGTTCTAGCAGGGATTATACTGAGCCTGACCTTGGCTGGGGAGATTTTTGTCCCGGCGCTGGGACGGAGGATTCCTAGAACGGAGGCTCTTCGTCTAGCCCCAAGACGTGCAGGAGCTTGGATGCCGGCCAAATGGCGATCCCTTGACCTTTTTCGTTGAGTTCCTCCGCTCGCTTTTCTTTCGAGGTCTTTTTCGCCCATTCGCCAACCACCAAAATGGTGGTTTTCTTCGTGACATTTTTGCCGATTTGCGCGCCGCGTTCCGCAATGTCTGACCACAACCGACCTTTGTCGTAAGGCTCGAATTCCCCGGTTAGCGTGACGTGTTCGCCGAATAACGGATGGTCTGAGTCTGCATTGTGGTTCGCTTCCGGCACGGTATCTGGGGTGGCGACGGCTTGCCACGGGGCGGGCTGGCCACTACCGGATTTCGCCGAGGATTTCCCGGCTTTTTCGCTTGTCGACGCCTGCTGGCTGCTTTGGCCGGCTTGCGCGTTGCTGCCGGTGCTTTGTGCTCCGCCACCGGCTAATTCGCTGAGATCAGTGCGCAGTACGGGAATGTGGGTGTCGCCGTGAACTTTGCCCAGTGCAAAATTACTGGCGGCATATAACTCGGCAACGCTGCCGCGGTGATGTTCGCGCAAGGCTAGCTCTACGAGTATCTCACCGGTGACGTAGGCGGCAGCGGCCGCGCTTTCTGTGGAAGCGGGTTTGTCTGTTGCGACTTCCAGTGCTTGGGCGATCGTGTCTAATTCATGGTCGCGAACTTTGATGGTGGCATGTGTGCTGGCGTTGCGGGCTAGGGCTAGTGTGCACGCGTAGGTGAATGTAGCGTGAGTAGCAGCCAGCGCCCGATGCAGCTGTGCTGCCTGATAAAAACCGTTGTGGGCGACGATCGGCGTCGAGCCGTCGACAAGCGCTGGCGAATTCTGCAAATGGTGCGCGAATTCTTCTATGTTCCACGTTTTTTCTGTGTTGGCCTGGCCGTCGGTGTACTCCACGGTGTGGACGCGCAGTACGTTGTTGTATGAGGCTGTGCCGTTGGTATTGACCTCTGCTTTGCCTTCGCCGTCTGTGTTGTCTCCTGTATTCTTCTCGACGTTTCCCGTTGACTCGATAGCAATGGCTAGGAAATTTAGTCCGGCTACCGCACCTTCGGCTGGAGCTTTTCCTTGTTGGGCGTCACGAATATCGGTGATGAATGCTTGTAGTGCTTTGGTGCTCGCTTGGCCAGGTGGGAAGGTGACTGACATATCAGTGCCGTGGAGCACAACGGAGCCGCACTCTAGCGCGGTGGGTTCAGTGGCGGAAATGCCGGTGATGTCAGCAATATTGATGGTTGAGACCGTGCGCGATTCGTCGCCGCGGTATAGCGCTGCGGATAATTCGCTACGCATCATGGTGATCGTGTCATTGGAGACGGTCAGCGTGGCGTTATGGGCTTGCGTCACGGCAGTGATCCTTCCTGGTTGGGCGGCTGTGGGGCTGGCAGTTCTGTTAATGGCACCGGGGTAACCCTGCTCATGACGCTGGGTTAACTCTGCTCGTGGCACCGGGATTGCAGCCCTGCTAATAACACGGTAATGCCTCGTTCGACATCGGTGTTGCCAGCCCCGTTGCAATTGTTTGCGTTAGAACCATCGGTATTAGAGCTAGCGGATTTAGTGGCAGCCGATTTACTGGCAGCGAGCAATTGCTGAGCTGATTGTTCCATTATGCTTGCGCCGAACACTAGGTGCAGAGCCGAGGTCGCGGTAGCGATGACGTCGGCCTCAGCGTGGTCTGCGGCGTGGATGGTCGCAACGTGACCTTTTTTCGGCGCATTGTGTCCAAGCTCGTGGTGAATGCTAGCCACAAGGCTGTCACATAGGTGAGACCACAAGGGAGAATGTGGTTGTGAGACCGCTGCGTGCACCAGCTCGGCTCCATCACGGTGGGCAAGCAGTGTGGAGTGCAGCGTGGTGCAAAAATCCTGGGGGCTAGCGTACATACTGCCCGGTGGTGCGTCGACAAGCGCAAAAACCGGCTGCAGAATCTTTTTTGCTACCGCTGTAATCAATTCTTGTTTGTTGGCGATATGCCAATAGAGGGCTCCTGCGGCAACGCCGAGGGAGTTTGCTACCCGGCGCATCGTCATATCCGCCAGCCCATAGGTGTCAAGAAGCTCCAGGGCCTGGGAGATGATGGTTTCGCGGTGTAGCTGCACAATTGCATAGTTTACGGCAGTCTGTTTTGTGTGTAGTACGTGACGGCGAGCGCCGCGATTCGCAGCGCCTAGCCTGAAGCTCACAGCAAGTTCCGAGGAAGTTTTCATGTTCGCACGCGGGGCAGGCTGTTAGGATTACGTGACGTTACGCCAAAGAGTTCAAGTATTCGCCTCCGTGGCGCTACCCCAAATATTCAAGGAGCATCCATGTCTTTGTCCCTGACACCCAAAAAAGCCATTGTGGCTCTCGCTGCACTGGCCCCACTGATTGTGGCTGGGTGCTCGTCGGCTGACGAGGAAACCGCTGCGAAAAACACTTCCACTGTCACCAGCACGTCGGAAACCCCTTCGGCAACCCCAACCGAAGACCCGGAGCATAAGGACGAACACGACAAGAAAGAAGAAGATCAGCACCCTGAGGGGCAGCAGCCGAAGCCTGGTAACCAAGCGGCAGCGGGCGGTGCCCCAGCACAGGGTGGCCATAATGGTCAGCCTGTCAACCCATTCGATCAGCAGCTCGACCAACAGCGTTTGAATGTGGCTCCTGTCGAGGGTGGTCAGCCTGCCGACGAGCAAACCATCGGTGAGATTCGTCAGCTGTTGGATGGCGCGTACCAGCAGGAGACCCTGACGAAATTCATGCAGTACATCCCGAATAACACTTGCCGCGCGGCTTTGGATGAAATTGGTGGCGCTAATGCCTTCAATATGGATGAATTAGATCCGGCAACTCGTGCGCAATTCGACCGGGCATATGAACTTATGCCAAACCGCTCGTACATTGAGTCTGTCACCAACGTGCAGCGCAACGGCGACCGTGCTTCGGCAACCGTTACGGTAAACACCCCGCAGGGCAAGGATGAATCCATCCAGCGCTACCAGATCGAAGACGGCCAGTGGAAGTTCTGTAAGTAATTCATGGCTCGCAGTATTCCGCGCTGGTTGGGGGACCGGGCTGGGCTGATTGGTCTCTGGCTGATCGTGTATTCCGTTGGCGGCGCAATTTGGGGGTTGTTGCGCCCGACGTTTTCAGCGCAGGTTGTCAGTACCGAGAGTCTGATCCCAGATTATTCTGATTCCAGCCATTTCATAGCGTTTGCGACGTATGTGATCGCCACTGCCGCGATGTCCGTGGCATTGGCGATTTTCGCCTATCTTCTGCAAGGTTCCCGCAAATTTGTGGATTTGTTGTGGATTGGCGTGGTTGCTTTAGCAGGGGCAGTGTCATTTCTGGCCATTGGCGACGTCGTTGGCATGAGTGTGCATGGCATAGGGGCTGCTGATCAGCTTGCGCCGGGGACTACGATCACGACGGTAGCTGCCGCCAAACCCGGTATTTCGGGTTACCTGGTCTCGCCATTCGTGGCTATGCTGGTGTATTGGTCGTTACAGGTTCTTAGTCCTGCGACGGAAACCACGAAAAACCCTGTCGTGAAACAAACAGAAGACGCCTAGCCAGCATTAAGGAGCCACTACGGTGTTAAGCACGATCGACCTGCGAGGCCAAGTGCCCACCACTGCCCAATTGCGCCGTAGCCTGCCACGGGGCGGTACAGATATTACGTCGGTTTTGCCGACGGTCACGCCCATTATTGAAGCGGTGAAAACGGGTGGGGCGCAAGCGGCATTGGAATTTGGTGCTCGTTTTGATCGCGTGCGGCCGGACTCTGTGCGCGTGCCAGCAGAAATTATGGACCGTGCCGTCGGTGAGTTGCAGCCGGATGTGCGCGCGGCGATTGAGGAAGCCATTGCTCGGACCCGCAAGGTACATAGTGAGCAAAAACCACAATCGCATACGACCGAGCTTGCCGACGGCGCCCGCGTGACTGAGGTTTTCCGTCCGGTGGAACGCGTCGGCTTGTATGTACCTGGTGGACAGGCGGTGTATCCGTCGTCGGTAATCATGAATGCTGTGCCGGCACAGGAGGCCGGCACAGAATCACTCGTAGTCGCGAGCCCTCCACAGGAAGATTGTGGTGGTTGGCCGCATCCGACTATTTTGGCTGTTTGCCGGTTGCTCGGTGTTGATGAAGTCTGGGCGGTTGGCGGCGCGCAAGCGGTGGCGCTGCTGGCTTATGGTGATGATGAGTTGTGTGAGCCGGTGGATATGGTCACCGGCCCGGGCAATATTTATGTCGCTGCCGCCAAGCGTTTGGTACAAGGCGTGGTTGGTATTGATTCGGAGGCCGGCCCCACGGAGATTGCGATTATCGCCGATCACACTGCGAACCCGATTTGGGTCGCGTATGACCTGATCTCCCAGGCAGAACACGATGAGATGGCAGCGAGTGTCCTGATCACTGCTGATGAAGAGTTTGCCACTCGCGTGAACCATGAGGTTGCAAAGCGCTATGGCGTGACTGCCAACCACGCTCGTGTCGAACAAGCCTTGCGCGGTCAACAGTCCGGCATTGTGCTTGTCGACGACCTTGAGCAAGCCGTACGTGTGGCAGATGCCTATGCGGCTGAACATTTGGAAGTGCATACGGAAAATGCCCGCGAAATTGCCGAACGCGTTCGCCATGCGGGAGCGATTTTTGTGGGGGAATATTCTCCCGTGCCGTTGGGTGATTACGTGGCCGGTTCTAACCACGTGTTGCCTACGGGAGGCACAGCTCGCTTCTCGGCAGGGTTGTCGACGCATACCTTCCTACGTCCGGTGAACTTGATTGACTATGATCGTGTAGGTTTGCGTTCGGTCGCAGAGCACGTGATTGCATTTTCGCAGGCCGAACAGCTGCCTGCCCATGGTGAGGCGATCCGGGCGCGTTTTGCTGAGCGTGCGGAAAACGCGGAGGGGTAGCGCATGGTCGATATTTCCCATTTGCCTTTGCGCGAGGAGCTGCGTGGCCAACGCGCTTATGGAGCCCCACAGCTTGCGGTACCAGTTGCGCTGAATACCAACGAAAATCCATACCCGCCGTCACCGGCACTAGTGGAAACGTTGTTGGAGGAGATCAGGCAATTGTCTTCCCAACTTAACCGGTATCCGGACCGCGATGCGGTGCAGTTACGTGTGGACTTGGCGGACTATGTGACACGTCGGACCGGGGTAGAGGTTACTGGGGAAAACGTGTGGGCAGCCAACGGATCGAATGAGATTTTGCAGCAATTGTTGCAGGCATTTGGTGGTCCTGGCCGTAGCGTGTTGGGTTTCCAGCCGTCGTATTCTATGCATTCAATTTTGGCTGCTGGTACACACACAGAATTTCTTAACGTCCCGCGGCGGGCAGATTTCACCGTCGATATTGATTCCGCACTGGCTACAATCGCCGAACACCGACCGTCGGTCGTGTTTATTACGACGCCCAATAACCCGACTGGTACGCCCACTAGTTTGGACGAAATTGAGCAGCTGTGTCAGGCTGCCCATGCTGCCAACGGCATTGTGATTGTCGACGAAGCTTACGCAGAATTTTCTGCAAGCCCGTCGGCCACAACGCTGATCACGAAGTATCCTGCCACACTGGTGGTCTCGCGCACCATGTCCAAAGCTTTCGATTTTGCGGGGGTGCGGCTGGGCTATTTTGTTGCCGATCCCGCCTTCGTGGAGGCCGTGCAGTTAGTACGTTTGCCGTATCACCTTTCGGTGTTGACACAAGCTGCTGCCCGCGCTGCTTTGCGCCATGCTGATGAGACGCTGGCCGACGTCGGCAAGCTAATCGAAGGGCGCAATCATGTGGTTGCCGGGCTGGAGAAATTCGGTTATACCGTGATGCCCAGCGAATCCAATTTTGTGTTTTTCGGAAAATTCGCTGAACAACACGAAGTCTGGCAGCAGTTTTTGGATCGTGGGGTGTTGATCCGTGACGTCGGCGTTGCCGGATATTTGCGGGCGACGATCGGTACACCAGAAGAAAACGAAGCCTTTTTGCAAGCAGCACGGGAGGTGCAGCGATGAGCGCACGCATTGGCACGCATAAACGGGTCACGAGTGAATCTGATATCTCGGTAGAAATCAATGTGGACGGCCCAGCAACAACCGATATTTCCACTGGTCTGCCGTTTTTTGACCATATGCTTACTGCTTTCGCCGTGCACGGTGGCTTTGGGTTGCAGGTTGCGGCGCGTGGCGATATTGAAGTCGACGCTCATCACACTGTGGAAGATACCGCGATTGTTTTAGGCGAAGCTTTTGCGAAGGCGCTCGGAGATAAAGCCGGAATTACCCGTTTTGGCCAGCAGCAGTTGCCAATGGATGAAGCGCTGGTAGAAGCCGTGGTGGATATTTCCGGTAGGCCGTATTGCGTGTTTCGGGGAGAACCGGAGCACTTGGTGCACCAGATCATTGGCGGCCACTACGCAACGGTTATGAATGAGCATTTTTTTGATACTTTTGCCAAGCACGCGGGGCTGACTTTGCATGTTCGCTGCCATTATGGCCGCGACCCGCATCACATCACCGAAGCAGAATTCAAGGCGGTGGCCCGAGCCTTGCGTGCCGCGGTGCAGATTGATCCGAAGCAAGCTGGCCATATCCCGTCTACTAAAGGTGCGCTGTAATGGCGAATCTATCGGTATTAATCACATTTTTGTTCGCCGGTTTGCTCGCTGGTGGCGCCGTCAGTGCCTATCGTGCCGGTGCCAAAGCCTGGACGATTATTGCTGCCGTTGCTGCGGTGTCAGTGATAGTGCTGGCCATATGGATGATGACTATGCAGATGCCGTAAGCTGCGAAAAGTAGGTGAGCGACAGCACTGCGTAAAGCGAGGAGGCGATGCCGACGATGAGTCAGCAGCATGGTGGTGACAACAACGACCAGCGTGAGCAGGCTACTGGTGATGAGCAACCGCGGGTAGTCCAGTCGCCGGCGGGCTCGATCTGGAAAGTTCCTGGTTTTAGCTCCACGATGGTGGCGATCGGTGCTGCTTTCGGCGCGTTTTCTTTGCTGCTACCCGTGTTGCCCCTGGCAGTGCTTGATTCGGGAGGTTCTGCCACTCTTGCCGGTGGTGCTACCGGTTCGTTCATGGCTGCGACCGTCGCCATCCAGATCTTTACCCCGCAGTTGGTGCGCAAGTTTGGCTATAACCCGGTGATGATGGTTGCTGCCTTCATGCTGGGAGTACCCGCACTGGGGCATTTGTTAGGGATGGAACCGTGGGTGGTGCTGCTGTTTTCTGCTTTGCGCGGTACCGGATTCGGTGCCTTGACCGTTGCGCAGTCCGCCTTGATCGCAGAATTAGTGCCTATTCGCCTGTTGGGTAAAGCCACTGGAATTTTGGGCGTATTCGTTGGTGGTGCGCAAATGGTGTTCATGCCTGTGGGCTTGATGATGGGCGACGCCTGGGGTTATCACACGGTGTATTACCTGGCAGCGATCACCGCTTTGATTGCGGTTGCCATGATTGTTCGGTTGCCGAAGCTATTCCCAGCCACCGCGGATGAAGACAACACCGGTGTTGTGCACGTATCTATGTGGAAATTAGTGCTTGTGCCTGCGCTGGCGATGACTAGTATTTCGATGAGCTATGGTGTGGTCTCGTCGTTCTTGCCAGCTTCGGTTCGTGAAGCGGACCCGGCTACTGGTGCTGTACTGGCTGGTTTCATGCTCTCGTTAATCGGGGCGATGACCTTCATCTTCCGTTTGGTTTCCGGTACGGTTGCCGACCGCACCGGAAAGCCGGGCATGTTGATGATCCCCATGCAGATTCTTGGATTGTTCAGCATGTTGTTGATGGCCATTGCGACTTATGCCGGCTGGTCGATCTGGTGGCTGGTTTTGGCCGCACTGCTTTTCGGCGCCGCCTTCGGTGCTATGCAAAACGACGCGTTGCTGTCTATGTTTGATCGCCTACCGCGACACAAATTCTCCGAGGCTTCGGCCGTCTGGAATATTTTTTATGACGCTGGCACTGGGCTAGGCTCTTTGGCTCTCGGTGCTCTGGTTGCAGGTTATGGTTATGCCGGAACTTACCTTGCCGCTGCGGGAATCGTTTTCTTATTAATGATTCTGACCAGCCTGGATGCTTTCATCGGTAAGCATCGGACCACCGAATATCACCATATCCGTGGGCGTTTGCGGCAGGTGCCGGGAGCTCGCACGGCGGGTCGTGCGTGGCGTGTCTCCCGCAGGGGTGCTTCCCGTTTGCGGTTTGGTAAGAAGTCATAGCCTAAACTGTCAGGCATGAGCCCGACTGTTGCCCTGCTTGATTATGGTTCCGGAAATATCCGTAGTGCTTACCGCGCCCTTGAGCACGTCGGTGCGGACGTAGAAATTACCAAAGATCCGCAAATTTGTCTGAATGCAGATGGCCTACTCGTGCCGGGGGTGGGCGCGTTTGCTGCGTGCATGCGTGGGCTACGTGAGGTTCACGGCCCCCGGATCATCGGCCAGCGCCTAGCCGGTGAGCGTCCGGTGTTGGGGATTTGCGTGGGCATGCAGGTGTTGTTTGAACACGGTGTGGAACATGACGAAGCCGCCGATGGTTGCGGTGAATGGCCGGGCACTGTTGAACGATTGCAGGCGCGGGTATTGCCGCACATGGGGTGGAATACCGTGCAGCAGCCTGATTCGCCCATGTTTGCTGAGCTTTCCGACGACGAACGCTTCTATTTCGTGCACTCTTATGGGGTGCGCACCTGGCAATTAGATGGCACTGATTTTGCAGCCCCGCCGCGCGTTGCTTGGTCCGAGCATGATGGCGATCGTTTTGTGGCTGCAGTCGACAACGGTGCGTTGTGGGCGACACAATTCCATCCAGAAAAATCTGGTGCGGCTGGTTCGCAGTTGCTGCGGAACTGGATTAACACGCTATAACAGGCTGCACACCGTGCTAAAGGAACAAGAAAGAAGCTGTCATGAATTTTAGTCTTCTCCCCGCTGTTGATGTTGTCGATGGCCAAGCTGTTCGCTTGGATCAAGGCGCTGCTGGCACAGAAAAATCATATGGTGATCCGATTGCTGCTGCTCGCCGATGGCAACAGCAGGGTGCACAGTGGATCCACTGCGTTGATTTGGATGCGGCCTTCGGGCGTGGTTCCAACCACGAGCTGTTGGCGCAGATTATGGCCGAGGTGGGGGTTAACATTGAGCTAACCGGTGGTATTCGTGATGATGCATCTTTGCAGCGAGCTCTAGCTACCGGTGCGCGTCGCGTGAATATTGGTACTGCCGCGCTGGAGAAACCGGCATGGATCGAGCGAGTTTTGGCCGAACATGCCGATGTCGTCGCGGTGGACCTCGCGGTGTTGCGCGATGAATCGGGCGAATGGCGTACTCGCGGTCGGGGTTGGGAAACCGACGGCGGGGACCTGTGGGAGGTATTGGAACGTCTAGACGCGGCTGGCTGCCGGCGCTTCGTTGTCACCGATGTGTCGAAAGACGGCACGCTGACCGGCCCCAATATCGATCTGTTGCGGGAAGTTAGTGCAGCTACTGAAGCAAATATTACGGCTTCGGGTGGGATTTCTAGTTTGGACGATGTGGCGGCCGTCGCCAAGCATGCCAATGAAGGAATCGATTCCGTGATTATTGGCAAAGCGTTGTATGAGGACCGTTTTAGTTTGTCAGCGGCACTCGAATTGGTGGATGGACTAGTAAGCAAGACCACACGTGGCTAAGATCGGGTTTTAATGGATGCATCCGAGAGCACTGCACGTGAGTCGAGAGCATATGAGACGAATGCGCAAGAATCGCTGCAGTACCTAGCACAGTTGGAAGAACTCCTAGGCGAGGCCGAGGAGATGTTTCGTGCTGGCTTCGGCACTGCGCCCGCTAGCAGGAAGTCCGGGGGATCGCCGGTGACCACTGTCGATTTCAGTATTGAAGAATATTTGCGCGACACATTGCAGGGCATCGCTGGCGCTACGGTCTGTGGTGAGGAGCGCGGCGGGGAGATTGGCGCAGAACCTGCGTGGGTAATTGATCCGATCGATGGCACCGCGAACTTCGCGGCGGGCAATCCGATGTGTGCGATTAATGTTGCCTTGGTGGCGAATTACCGGCCGGTGGTCGGCATGATTGCATTGCCGTTGCTGCACAAGCGCATTAGCGCAGTAGCCGGTGGGGGAGTGTTGCGAAACGGAGAGCATTTTGTGCGTCATCGACCACACGGGCACATTGGGGCGTCCAACGTGGGTTCGGCTGCGGTGGATCAGGTTTCCGCACACCGTCGTGCACAAATGCTGGAAGATATTGTTTCGCAGGGCCTATCCACCCGTATTACTGGTTCGGTGGGCCTCGATTTGGCTTTTGCTGCTGAAGGAATTTTTGATGGCATTATGAATTTTTCACCGTTCCCCTGGGATAATGCTGCGGGGGCGTTGTTGAACGCTGAGGCCGGGTTGGTGGTCACTGACCTGGAAGGTCGGCCATGGACGACGCGTTCGCATGGCATCATTGCCGGCAGCGCCGATATTCATCATCGCTTGCACCGTTTGGTGCGAGAGAACTAGCGGCTCAGCTCAGGTCTTAAAATACGGTAAATACGGCCATAAACACCGGTCAGAAATCTCGGCCATAAACACCGGTCAGAAAACTCGGTTGGAAATACTAGAAAAGGGGCAGTGCTCATGAGCCTGGCAACGCGGGTGATCCCGTGCTTGGATGTAAAAGATGGCCGCGTGGTCAAAGGCGTAAATTTTACCGGCCTGCGTGATGCCGGTGACCCCGTGGAACTCGCTCGTCGCTATGAGGCTGAGGGGGCAGACGAGCTGACCTTCTTGGATGTTTCTGCTTCTCAGCAGGGGCGCGGCACCATGTTGGAAGTTGTGCGTGCAACTGCTGAGCAAGTGTTTATTCCTTTGACCGTGGGCGGTGGGGTGCGTAGCGCTGCGGACGTGGATGAATTATTGCGTGCCGGTGCAGATAAAGTCTCGATCAACACCGCGGCTATTCATCGTCCAGAGTTGCTCCGCGAGTTGTCTCGTCGTTTTGGTTCGCAGTGCATTGTGCTTTCGGTGGATGCGCGTAGGGTAGCCGGAAATCCAGTAGCTGATATGCCTTCGGGTTTTGAAGTCACTACCCATGGTGGATCGAAATCCGCAGGCCTCGATGCCGTTGAATGGGTGCGCACGGGCCAAGAACTTGGGGTCGGCGAGATTTTGCTGAATTCCATGGACGGCGATGGTACGAAAGCTGGTTTTGATCTCGAGTTGATCACCGCTGTGCGGAAGCACACGAATTTACCGGTAATCGCTTCGGGCGGGGCCGGGGCGGCGGAACATTTCCCACCAGCGATCGCGGCTGGTGCCGATGCGGTGCTCGCGGCGTCGATTTTCCACTTCGGGGAGGTCACTATCGATCAGGTTAAAGCCACCATGGTGACTGCGGGATTGACGGTGCGATGATGAGTACACAAGATAACCCTGCTGATTATGAGTTGGATCCGGACGTCGGTAAGCGGCTTAAGCTCAATGCTGCCGGTTTGCTTCCGGTGGTGGTGCAGGCAGCCGATACCGGGGAAGTGCTCATGCTGGCGTGGATGGATACTCATGCGTTGGCATACACGCTGGCGACACGCCGTGGCACCTATTACTCGCGCTCTCGCCAGGAATACTGGATTAAAGGTTTGACTTCCGGCAATACCCAGCAGGTGGAGTCGGTGGCGCTGGATTGCGATGGCGACACGGTGCTGTTGCGCGTTCGGCAAAGTGGTGGGGCTTGCCATACGGGTGATCGCACATGTTTCGATGCTGACGTTTTGCTAGCCTAAAATAATGTTTTCGCATCGGGTTTCTGCGCTGTTATTGGGTTTGGGCGCTGCTGGTCTGTGGGGAGCGTCCCGGATGGATTGGGTGGTTGCTGAAACCGCCGATGATTTGGCGGGGGATCGCGCAATTGCGATTAGTGGCGGGCAGTGGTCCATGGAAACCACCGCGCTTGCTTTGGTTATGTTGGCTGGGTGTGTTGCTGGCTTGGCGTTGCGGCGCTTGGGGCGTCGTGTGGTCGGTGTTATTTCTGCTCTGGCTGCCATTGGTGCTAGTTGGTCTGGCTTGACGATGTTGGCTGGAACTCCGGATCCGGAGCATGCTCGCAACGTGCTGCGCGCGGCTGCCACGAATGAAACCGCGGTGAATGCGGAAGGCATTAGCGAATGGGCCCACGTGGTGGCAGCGGAGCCAAATGTTGTTGGCCCGGTGTTGAGCTTGCTGGCCTGTGCTGTGGCGCTGTTTGCCTCGGTGCTTTTGGCTATGCGGCCGGGAGTAGATCCGGCTGCGGTGAACAAATATGAGCGGAAAGCTGCGCGTGAGGAAAAGCTTGAGCGCGAGTTGGCAGAAAGCCCAGATTCTGGACGCGTGTTGTGGGATGCGCTGGATGCCGATATCGATCCGAGCGAGCGCCCAAGCGGTCAGACTTCTTCTGATAATCGTAGGCTAGACGACCGCTGATTGCTGTTTTGGAAGGCTACCAGCCGCCGTACAGCCCCCACCTGGGTGATACTAGGCTGGCCTTAATGTGCTTTGCAGTGGTGTTCTTTGTAGTGATGTGGAATACTCAAAGCATGATGCTGCGCATGATGGTGCGCGTACACGAAGGGGTGGTAGCTGGTGACAACCGTGCTGGCAGCTGATGCCATCGTGGCTGAAATACTTGCCGACGTCGCCGCCCGTGAAGCCCGCGTATCGTTTGCGGATATCAAAGCGCTTTCGCGGTCTGTGCCCAGCCCGCGCCCGGTAGTATCAGAGTTGCTTCGCCCTGGTTGTAGCATCATTGCGGAAATTAAACGTGCCAATCCTGTGCCGCATATGCACGGTGGCAATGATTGTGCAGTTTACGCCGATGCGCCGCGTTTGCTTGATTTCGATGCTGTGTCTTCGCTTGCCGACGTCGCCGGCTTGGCGCAAGGGTTCGCGCAAGCCGGGGTGGTGGCGGTCGCCTGCCAGACAGAACAGCTGCGTTTTCGCGGGTCCTTGGAAGATATGGCTACTGCCCGGGCAGCTAGTTCCGTCCCTATGCTGTGCCGGGACATCATAGTGGACCCCTACCAAGTGCATGAAGCCCGCTTTTTTGGTGCCGATATGGTTCCGCTGCAGGTAGAGCTATTGGCGCAAGCACGTCTGGTGGCATTAGTTGATCGCATTGAAAGCCTGGGGATGACGGTATTGGCAGAAGTGCGTAGCCCGGAACAAGCCCAACGTGCGGTTGCCGCTGGGGTAAAAGTCGTCGGTATTAATGCCCGAGGCTTGCATTCGCGGCACTTAAATCCGCATCGATTTTCCGCTATCGTGCCTCACTTGCCCAGCGATGTGGTGCGTATTGGCTTGGGTGGGGTAGTGAGTGCCCGCGAAGTTTGGCGTTACGCCGGGTGGGGAGCGGATGCGGTGTTGGTGGGGGAAGCTCTCATGGCTGCGCCGCGCCCGGCGGTGCTGGCCCGTGATCTGGTGGCAGCCGGCTTGCACCCAGCATGCCCTGTCTGGCGTAGTTGAGCGCTTCATTTTGCCATTGCTAGCTGCGGTAGCACCCCGCCTATCTATCCGTAGTATCGGCCTGACTTAGCACGCTGGATTATGCTTTGGGGGCTTATGGCAGAATCCTAAGTCATGGTTACAGATTTTTTGGCGAATATTCCGTCTCCGCCGCAGGGGGTGTGGCAGCTGGGGCCACTGCCTTTGCGTGCTTATGCCTTGTGCATCATTGCAGGCATTATCGTCGCGCTGTATATCACGCAGGCTCGTTATGTGCGGGCTGGCGGCGACTCCAACGTGGTGTGGGACGCGGCGATTCTGGCGATTCCTGCTGGGGTGATTGGCGGCCGTGCTTATCACGTGATTACGGATCACCACAAGTATTTTTGTGCGGATTGTGACCCGGTGGATGCTTTGCGGATCACTAATGGTGGTTTGGGTATTTGGGGTGCGATTGCATTGGGCACTATTGCTGTGGCGGTGATGTTTAAAATTCGTGGAATTCGCCTGGCCCCATTCGCAGATGCTGCGGCTCCGGCCATCGTGCTGGCGCAGGGCATTGGGCGTTTGGGTAACTGGTTTAACCAGGAGTTGTACGGTCGAGCTACTGATGTTCCGTGGGCGTTGGAGATTTACCAGCGCGTGGATGAAAACGGCAATTATGCTCCGGTTGCGGGAACATCCACGGGTGAGGTCATCGCGACGGTACATCCGACCTTCCTGTATGAGCTGTTGTGGAACGTAGCAATCTTTGTCTTTTTGTTGTGGGTGCACAAGCGCTTCCGTTTGGGCGGCGGGCAAGTCTTCGCGTTGTATGTGGTGGGTTATACCGCAGGTCGGTTCTGGATTGAGCTGATGCGTTCCGACGAAGCCACGTTGCTATTTGATGCAGTGCGTGTGAACGCGGTGGTTTCTGTGGTCGCTTGTGTTCTTGCGATCGTTGCCTTGGATGTCCTGGGCAAGCGCTTTCGGCGCCAAGTTCAGGAGGGCTTGGTGGATCCGGCGGCTCCTGCGAAACCGAAAAACTCTGACTAGCGGTGCGCTAAGCGGGTAAACTTAGGCGACGTGGACAGACGAACAAAGATTGTATGCACACTTGGACCAGCCGTCGCCAGCCAGGAAGCCATTTCGGGCTTGGTTGCTGACGGGATGAACGTTGCTCGCCTGAACTTTTCGCATGGTGAACACGAAGATCACCAGCGCAACTATGAATGGGTGCGCCAGGCCGCCACGAAAAGTGGCAAGGCTGTTGGTGTGTTGGCTGATCTGCAAGGCCCGAAGATTCGCCTGGGCCGGTTTACTGAGAATGAAACCTATTGGGCAACCGGCGAAACGGTGCGTATCACCGTCGATGATGTGGAAGGCACCCATGATCGGGTGTCGACCACTTATAAAAATCTTGCCGACGACGCCCGCCCGGGCGATCGACTATTGATTGATGACGGCAAAGTCGCCGTAGAATGCGTTGAAGTTGACGGCACCGATGTGGTCTGTCGTGTGACTGAGGGCGGCCCGGTATCCAATAACAAGGGTGTTTCCTTGCCCGGAATGAATATTTCCGTGCCGGCGCTGTCGGAAAAAGATATTGAAGATTTACGCTTCGCGCTACGCCTAGGCGTGGACTTTATTGCGTTGTCGTTTGTGCGCTCACCATCGGATGTGGACTTGGTTCACGCGATCATGGATGAAGAAGGCCGCCGCGTACCAGTGATTGCGAAGTTGGAGAAGCCAGAGGCCGTCGACGCTTTGGAGTCCATCATCTTGGCTTTCGATGCGGTTATGGTTGCCCGTGGCGATTTGGGCGTGGAAGTCCCGCTGGAGCAGGTGCCGCTGGTGCAGAAGCGAGCGATTCAGATCGCTCGCGAGAATGCGAAGCCGGTGATCGTGGCTACCCAGATGCTGGATTCGATGATCGAGAATTCACGCCCGACCCGAGCAGAAGCCTCCGACGTGGCCAATGCGGTGCTCGACGGTGCTGATGCGGTGATGCTGTCGGGAGAAACTTCCGTGGGCGTAGATCCGCACAACGTGGTCCGTACTATGGCACGCATTGTGCTGGAAGCCGAAACCATTGGTGAGCTGCCTGATTTGGGGCATATCCCACGCACCAAACGCGGTGTGATTGCGTATTCCGCCCGCGACATCGCCGAGCGTTTGAACTCCAAGGCTCTCGTGGCGTTTACTACCTCGGGCGATACTGCCAAGCGTTTGTCGCGTCTGCGATCCCAGCTGCCACTGTTGGTCTTCACCCCGCACGAGTCAGTGCGCTCACAATTAGCACTGACATGGGGCGTGGAGACATTCTCGTGTCCGGAGGTCGCTTCTACCGACGAAATGCTGCACGTACTCGACCGCCAGTTGGTTAAGGTCGATGGCTATCACCGCGACGACGTAATCGTCCTGGTTGCTGGTACTCCACCTGGGGTCGAAGGCAATACCAACATGGTGCACGTCCACGCGATCGGCGAAGACGTGCGCATTACGCCACAGGACTAAACGGCAAAACATGAGCGCACAATAACCAGGGCAATTGCTCTAAGCCGCTACGAAGCTCAGCAGTGCACCGGCACCCGCAAGGGTGGTTGCGTGCACTGTTGGTTTATATTCGGGCACAAAGTTCGCCTGGTGATTGACTGGGACATCTTCATCTAGGGTGCCTCGTTCTGCAGCCTCGTCCCAGAGCTTGCGCGGAGTACTACCCACGAACCAGAACAGGTAAGGCACGTTCCATGCCTTAGGCAAATAGGTGAAATCTTCCGAGACCGTGGAACGCTGCGCTGTTACGCTCTGCTCACCAAAAGTAGCGTCGAAAGTCCGGCGCACACGGTTAAAAACTGCGTCGTTGTTATCTACCACCTCGCCGTGGGCATAGAAATGATAAACAGGTTCTTGTGTGGAACCAGAAGCATCGACTTCTGCTTGCACCACGCGCTTGAGCGCAGCGTATACGCGTTCTGCTAATTCCTCGTCGTAATAGCGGGTGTTGAGCACCAGCTCCGCGCTGTCCGGAATGATGTTGTTGGTATCGCCCGAGCGCAGAGTGCCCACGGAAATCACGAAAAACTCATCGGGTGCGACCTCCCGGCCGACGATTGCCTGCAAACGAGTAACGATCATCGCAGCCGTATACGTTGGGTCAATCGACTTGTGCGGCATCGATGCGTGGGCGGACTTGCCAAAGATAGTGACCTTGATGGAATCGCAGCCCGCCATTAACGGACCGCGCCGGGTTTGTACTTCGCCTGCGCGCCCAGGCATGACGTGTTGGCCCAGGCACACATCCGGGGCGGGGATCTTGCCGATGAGGTCGTCTTCGATCATGAGCTTGGCACCGATGGAGGATTCTTCGGCTGGTTGGAATAACGCAATGACTGTACCGGCCCAATGCTCGCGGAGATTGTCTAAGATTGCCAGCGCCCCGAGCAGGGCAGTGGTGTGCATATCGTGCCCGCAGGCGTGCATGTTGTTGCCATCGACAAACAACGCATCAAAATCCGCACGCATGAGGGCAGTGGGAGTTTCCTCTGTGGCTTGGTTGCGCATAACAGCGGTGATGCCGTGGCCGCCAATTCCGGTGGTCACCTCGACATCAAAGCGCTGGAGGGCGGCGTGGATGGCTGCGGCTGTGCGTTCTTCCTGGTGGGAAAGCTCGGGGTGTTCGTGGAGGTCGTCGTAAAAGGCTTGTTGCCAGGAAAGATCTGCGGTGTGGTTATTGAGAAGGTCGGCAATGTGTTGTGGATTGGGGCTGGCTTGTGAAGTTTTTGAGTGCTGAGACATGCAAATAATGCTAGCTAAATAGCACGAGGCTGAATGCAGAGAGAAAGGATCCGAACTTGTCTTTTGAAAGGTGACACGACCATTACTGGCGAGAGCGGGGAGTGAGCGGAGTACCCCCGGTATAAGGTGGTGTGGTCCGAAGCGCATCTGGGCCAGTATGAAAATTCCACGAGCAAAAATCTGTTTGTGCAGCTCAGGTGGGTAATAATTTTTCTAAGCCGAGACTTTGTCTGCCCAGTAGGAAAATGTGTAGTAAACCCGAAAGATTTTCTAAGGTTTTCTTGTGTGGAATGTAGCAAAGCTATAACATTCTGGCTGTAAGTGTTATCAGCAGCTGGGCGTCGTCGTTCGGTTGAGACTTTCGTTAGGGGAAAGCGTTGTCAATTCCAAAATCAGTTAACCGGACGGTCAAGCGTCGTGGTCTCGCAATCGCAACTGCAGTTGCTGTTGCAGGCAGCGGCATCGTGGGCGCAAACTATGCATCCGGGCAGGACGCAAACGGTGGGGCAGTAACGGCAGCTGAGGAGAATGCGAACCAGGCACCCGCTGCTCAGGAAGTGTTTGATCGTGAAAAGCAGACAATCGATGCCCGTTTAACTGAGACGAAGAATCCAGAAGCGGTTGCTCAAGAAGTTGCTGGGAAATACAAAGATCAATTTTCCGGTGATGAAGCAGCCTTCGGCCGTTTTGAATACCAGCTTGAGCAGAAAGTAAAGCGCCACTTTACTGAACGTGTACATGACAATGACATTGATCTTGAGGATCCGTCGTACATTCTGCCCACTTGGGAAGAAGCTTTCAAAAAAGATAAAGAGACTAAAATTAAGTCTCGCTTGATTGAGACGAAAAACCCGGAGCAGGTAGGCAAGGAAATTGCTAACCAGTACCGCGGCGGCTTTAAAGATGCTGGTGAGTACAACACGTTCGAATACAAGATTGAGCAGGAGACGAAAAAGTATTTCAACGCCCTCGTTGCTGACGGCGAGGTCGAACTAGGGGAGCAGTACAAACTTCCGGCGACTGCAGAAGAAGCCTTTGAAGAATCTAAGGAAAAATTCAAAGAGCAGTTGATTCAATCTCAGAATCCGGAGCAGGTAGGCAAGGAGATTGCTAACCAGTACCGCGGTGGCTTTGAAGATGCTGATAAGTACAGTAATTTTGAATACAAGATTGAGCAGGAGACGAAAAAGTATTTCAACGCCCTCGTTGCTGACGGCGAGGTCGAACTAGGGGAGCAGTACAAACTTCCG
>NZ_JIAH01000010.1 GCF_000688415.1 Corynebacterium pseudodiphtheriticum DSM 44287 | reverse complement strand
CCCAACCACTCGACATCCCCATTGGCACCGACAATCGCCTACGGCGAGACAAAGTCGACAACGACGGAAAAGTAACCCTTCGCTGGGCCGGCAACATGCGCAAACTCTACGTCGGAAGAAAACACCGCACCAAAGAAATCATGCTCATCTGCATCAACAACGACATCACCGCCATTAACCCCCACACAGGCGAAATCTGGGGCCGATACCACTTAGACAAAACCAAAAAATACCACCGCAACCAACTCGGTGAAATCTAGAAAACGAACCCCCAAAACGAAGAAAATCTCGAGACACCGAAATAGGAACGATGTCTCGAGACTTCACATTGGCGGAGGATGTGGGATTTGAACCCACGAGGGTCGTGAAACCCGCACGCGTTCCAGGCGTGTGACATAGGCCGCTAGTCGAATCCTCCAGCGAGAACTAAGTCTAACAGTAGATTGCAGGAATGCAAAACCGGGAAGAATTCAGGCAACTTCAGTGCTCTCACCTGCGGGTTTTCTCCGATCTGCGGGTTTTCTGTGCCTTGTAAGTTTTCTGTGCCTTGCGAGTTTTCCCCGCCTTGCGGTTTCGCAGCTGCCACCACAGCACGAGCAACCAGGCGCCGAACCAACCGGCATGCCACCCCCACGGCAGTGGTTCTGGCTCTGCACCGGTTTCCGTGATCACACCGTCGGCATAGACCACCCCAATGCCCAAGCTGCGCAGGCGCTCGCGATCGCCGTCCTGCCACGCCTGTTGCGCCAGGATATAGCGCCGCGATGGCTTGTCGACGAGCGCGCCGTCGACCTCTAGCTCCCCGGAATAGACCACCGGCAAGGCCTTCGTGTACGGGTTGATGCTCACCCAACCCGGCGCAGAAACCACCGTCGGGGCATCCGGTAAAAATACCGTGCGGCCGTCGGCACGCTGCAATAAATCTTGATCCAACCCGGCGGTGACCTCCCGCGGGGCCAGCACCGAGACCTCAGCAGGAGCATCGACGACCTGCAGCACAGCACACAAGAGAGCCAGATATGCCCACAACCGCGGTACGCCAGCAGCGGCGCAGCAATACGCGGGAATCGCCAACATCACCAGCTTCTGCGAATCCCGCAACACGCCCGGATCAACCGCAGACAACAGCTCCGGGGCCAGCCAGCCCACCATCGCGCCCCCGAGGCCCAACACCGCCAACGCCAGCACCGCACGCGGCACCGCGCGACGGCCTAGCCACAGCACGGCAAACAACACCACCCCGAAAATCGCAAAACCTGCCGACCTCGACGCCGGAACTGCCTGCCCATTCCATATTCCCCCCAAGCCCAGCAGCGAACCTAGCGTGCCGATGTAGGTTTCTGCCCGCGGGCCAAAGGCGAAATAACTACTCGTGGCCGCATGCGGGATATCCTGCAACGATGGCACCAGCCACGGCAGGCTGGCCAAGCCTGCACCCACCAGGGTGAGCACGCGCGAATGCCAGCCACGCACGACGAACAACGCAGTGAGCGTGGTAAACAGTGCGCCGGTAGGCGTGAGAGAGGACAGCAGCACCGCCACCAACACCCAGACCACACGGGTGCGCAGAGCCACGATGACCGGCAGCAGCCAGGCTGCCAACACCAACGACCACTGTCCTTGCAATAAGCGCTCGACGACGAACGGGTTGGCCACCGCGATGGTCATTGCCGTCAGCTGCGCGGGCAGTGAGGCAGAACGCTCGTGTGCCAATAGCGCCCCGGCATACGCAGCGGCCGCCGCGCCACCGATCAGCAAGACCCGAACTATCCATGAGACCGGAAACAACACCCCGAGGATCGCCAGCACGCCATCTTGTGGGGCATTGCGCGCGGGCAGATCCCCAAAACCAAAGGCCGAGGGCGACAGGGCTGGTGAATCCAGCACGAGCATATCCCGCCAGGCTAGTTCGCCAGCTGCGAAAAATGGCCAGGTGAGCGCGCCAACCAGTAGGCTGGCCCACAACCCGAGGATCAGCAGGCGTGCGTTCATGTGCTAGCTGGCGCTGGGGTTGCTGACGCTGGGATTGGTGCCGGGGTGGTCGGTGCCGGAGTGGTTAGCGTGGGCGTGCTTCTGGCTGTGCCGGTGCCGCCAGATCATCCACACCGCAGCTGCCAGCAGGATGATGCCGAGGGCAGTGGTCAGAAAACCAATGGCCTCCCAACGTTCCACCACACGCACCGTCTTGCTGGCCAGGTCTTGTGCTTCCTCGCGGGAGGCGGAATCATATTTCGCGTGCGTGGACAACACGGTGCGCTCCGGGGCTGGCTGCGCCGGGGTGCCATCGGCAGCGAGAAAAACCTCGTAGTGTTCATCGCGGTTGACGATCTGCCCAGTGATCGGTTCTACCCACACCAAGCGGTCCACAGAATAATAGGGGCGCATGGTCACGGTATCCGCGGCGGAAAGATCGCCGGTGATGCGCTCGTCGGCAAGCTCGTCGGCGGTATAAAAATCTGTGGCCGGGCCGGTCAGCTCCATGGCGTCGAAAAGCTGCGCGGCTGGCTCGTCAAGGATTTTCGGTGACAGTGCTGTAACCGGGGTGGGCGGGCTGAGCAAATCCTGCGGCTGCGAATACGCGCGCAGCAAGGAATTTTGCAGCGGGTGGGCCGTAATGGTGTGGCGGTATTCGTAAAACTCCGCGGTGGCAGCACCATCTTCAGCGCCTTCTTCATCCTCGCCCTGCTCGATGGTGTCAGCGAAGTCAATGGGAAGCGGTTCTTGGGTGAACAGATCGAAGAAATTATAGGAACGCTTCTGCGTATCCGGTTCGAAGGCATAGTAGATGCCCGGGCGGGCAAACAGGCCCGTGTCGACGACGGGGGTGTCTGTGTTGTCGTTTCTACCGTCATCATAAAACCGCACGCGCGAGGTAGGGTCCGGGATGCCGATGGCGGATTCGCGGTTGATGGTCACGTCGTTAGCAGCGTGACCCAGGGGGCGCGCGTTGATGGCATCGTCGCTTGTGGATGAGCCTGCGCCATCGTCGGCAAGCAGCGTGTGGCGTGCTGTAATTTCGGAACGACGTGCAGGATCGTCCGCATCCTGCGTGGTGCGCAGCAGCGTGATTTCACTGTCGACGTGCGTGGTAGTGGTGCTGATATAGCACGAAAAAGTTGGCGTTGCTTCCGGGCAATCGTCGGGGCGGGGAAGTGGCTTGCCAGCCCCGACGCTGCTGGCTGCAGCAGCGAATTCCGTCGTGTCTAGCAGCTGGGTTTTCGCGCCTTCTGTGCGCGTGTGCACCGTGGTGCCTTCTGGCCAGGAATCGTGGAAGGCCATTACCAGCGGCGGAGCGGCGGCACCAACCACCAGCGAGAAAGCAGCAGCGGCCACCGTTAACGTGACACGACGGAACATAGTGCTAGCAGTATACCTGCGGCGTTAACTTCTGAGGGCTGAGGCCCAAACTAAGCGGAAGCCCAAAATGAGCTCGGGCCCAAACTAATAGGTTTCCTCAGCACGTGAACTGCAAGACTTGCCTGCTAGCCTGAGCGCATGGTCGCTACCAGTGTCTCCGCATCGGTTCCGCAGCGTATTGACTGCCTAGAAGGTATTCGTGCGCTTGCAGCCGTCGGGGTGCTGATCACTCATGTGCATTTTCAGACTGCTTCTGGGCCAGTGGTGCTGGAACGTTTTGATTACTTCGTGGCCGTGTTTTTTGCGCTTTCCGCATTTTTGCTGTGGCGTAGGCCGATCGGCCCCGGTTTTTTACGTAAGCGTGCCGCGCGCGTATTACCCGCTTACCTCGTCTGCGTCGCGGTGGTGGCCTTGGCGTTGCCAGCGGCTAGTACCATGAGCTGGCAACAACTACTCGCTAACCTGACCGCCACTCAGATCTATATTCCCGATGGGCTGGCACCAGGCCTGACACATTTGTGGTCGCTGTGCGTGGAATTCGCTTTTTATTTTACGCTGCCACTGATCGCCTGGGTGCTTTTGCGCTGGCAGGCCCGCACGCGAGTACTCGCGCTGTGCGTGGTGGGGGTCATGAGTTTGGGCTGGGCTTTTTTGCCGTTTGTGGCCGGTTTCGACGGTAGCGACGGCGCTAGTTGGGCGGCGAGTGTGAACCGGCAGATTTGGCCACCGGCTTATACTCTGTGGTTCGTCGTCGGCATGCTGGCTGCCGAGGCGGAATCGGCGGGCGTCGCCAAGCGCCCAGGTGTGGTACGACGCATCCTGGGCATGAAACCGCTGTTTTGGGTGCTAGCCACTGCTTGTTTATTCTTGGCCAGTTGGGAAGCTATCAGCCCGCGCGGCCTTACCCACCCGAGCCCACTGGAATTCGCCATCCGCATCAGCCTGGGCACTGTCTTCGCTGCGTGCATCGTGGTGCCTTATGCGCTGCGGCCTACCCAATCTGGCCTGCTGCTGAGCCAGCCGGTGCAAGCCGTGGGGCGCTGGTCTTATTCGCTGTTCCTGTGGCATGTGGCAGTGCTGTCCATCGCCTTCCCGCTGGCAGGAATCGAGATGTTTAGCGGCGGTTTTGTCAGCATTCTGGCACTCACCCTGGGGCTTTCTGTAGCGGTCGCGGCTATCAGCTACACCTTGGTAGAAGAACCAGCCCGGCTTTGGCTCAGGCAGGCCACCGCACCCGCAGCCAAACACGCCGCGAGCAAACTATCACCGGCATAATGCGCATCCGGCCACGGTGCGCGCGCCAACCACAAACCACAAATCCCCAACAACGCTGGTGCTAAGACCACCGGGCGGATCGTCGTCCAGCGCGTGATTGCCCACGCCGCAGCTGCTGAAACCGCCCCTGCTGGGCCCACCACCGCACCCGAGACCGCAACGGCAGCCACTGGGAATGCCCAGGCAGGCAGTGTGGGTTCTGTGGTTAGTAAGCGTCGTGCGTGCCGACGTCGTGCGGTTGCGAATTGGGCGCTGGCCGTCGGGCGCGCGAGTGGGAACAACACCAGCGCGGCTAAGGTCACCAGCGATACCGCCGCACCCACAAATAAGGACGTGCGGTACGCAGCCTCACCGGCAAAACTCATGCGAAACTCGCCGGATGCGCCTGCGGGCAGCACAAACGCCTGGGTAGCGGCATCAATGCTGGTAGGTTGCAACTCGGTGACGGTGCCTGAGGCGTCGACAAGCTCGCCGCGTAAGCCCTCATTGAACGCGCGCCCGGTGACGAGCAGGCGGCCCTCGCCTACAGCATCGTCAGCGTCTGCAGCACCCGGCACCGTGCGGCCATCGACCGGCTCATAATGCGCGGTCGGGGCAAAGCCAGGCTCGCGCAGGCTGACCCACGCGGCCGCAGTAGATATGGTGTGCGTGCCGGATAGTTCCACCGTTTCACCTGCGGAATATTCCGTGCCGTCGATGGTGACCGGCTGCTCATCGTCGGTTCGGATCTTAAGCTGCATTGTGCGCGGAACCTCGAAACTGCGCTGTACAACACCCGTATCCACCGCCAGGCGTTGGAAGACGAACTGCCGAGCATTCGCGGTAGCTGGGACGTGCACCAGGCGCGACAATTCATGGCCAGCCAGGTGGATATCGGAGACCCCGGTGCGGGTTTCCGGATTGAGCTGGACTTCTATGCGGCTGGCACGGAGATCATCCGGGAAAGCAATGCGGGTATCTTCGCCGGCTGCAGTTTCCACGGTGATGGTGTGGATCGGCTCGTCGCTGGTACCCGCGCTATCATCCTCAGGAACCTCATTAGTACCCTCATCGGCATCCTCATAACCCCCATCAGCAAAAGCCAGTACTCGCAGGCGTGCATCCTCCGTGGTGGTCAGATGTAATTCCGGCGCGTGGAATATCCCGTCGGTGCTGCGGAGCTGCAACGTTCCCGGATCGCCCGGGGCTGGCCACCAGGCTTGGTCCGTGCCATCGACCGCCGCATTGATCGAGCGCGCCGGATCCGCGCCCCCAAAAGCGGTGGCATCCGCGGCCGAAGATGAGGCCTGCAGTTGCACATCACCGCGGATACGCACCGGCAGCGGCGTGGCGACGCTCGGGTAATCCACACTCGGGTGCTTCGTGGTGGCCTCATCCGGGCTGGCCAGCGGGCCAGAGACCGCCCCCTGCAGGGTGCCGAAATTACGGTCGACTAGCAGAGGGGTATCGGTGACGATCTCGGCACCGGGTTCCGTACCGGGCTCAGCGCCAGACCCTTCCTTTGCCGCCCCCGCACCCGCATGGTCCACCAACCGGCGCGGAACCGGGCCATCGATGGTATCCAAGACCGCCAGCGCCTCGCCGCCACCGGCCACCGTGACCGGATCATGCGCGATGTGCATATCGCGCTGCGCATCCAACACAAAAATGGAGACCTCACCGAAATCATGGCGCTGCACAGCCGGAGAGCCTCCCGCCGCCCGGTCAGCCAGGCGGCCTAAGGCGTCGGCAAGCTCGTCGGCACGCTCCCGCTGGGCGGGAGAATCCAAATCATGACGCACCAGCACCGCACCGATGCCCAAACGCAACAAAGGATCCACCGAGCGATCCAGCGTGGCCAGCACCCCATCCAGCCCACGAATCGCCTCCGGCGGCAACAGCGGCACTGCATCACGTACCGCCCAGGGCACATCCAACAACGGCTGGGCGGGCTCATCGCGGGTCCAACCCCATTCCTGCCGGGCAAACGAGGTTTCTGGAACCAGCAGGGTACGCGTGTCGACGTTGTCATTGAGGAAATCCGCAGCCTGGCGCCAATATTCCGGCACCTCGCGGTACGCACCGGTGGGTAGTAACCGGCCCGACCACACCGGAGCCACCGACAGCAGCGCGATCACCGCCACGCCCAGGCCTGCGGCCGCGCGCCGGGTCAACGGATGCTTAAGGCGCGGCATCTCCAGCACAGTGCCCAGGTGCGCTACGCCGAGCAGTAGCGGGATGCGCACCAGCGGGTCGAATTTGTGCAGGTTACGCAGCGGAGCCAGGACGTTGTCCAGCAACTGCCCATAGGGCGCGGCCAGGATCGTGATTCCGACCAGCAGCATCAGCAACCACAGCCCGTGGTAGCGCAGGCGGGTGCTAGGCGCGGAGCCCTGTGCGCATTGGGCACTCAACGCCAAGCCCGCCAGACCACACGCTGCAATCGCTACGGTGGCCAGCACAAACACCGGCTGCGAGACCAACAAATACCCGGCCTCGCGCTCAGTATCGGCAAACGGCGTCCAGTGAGTGGTGCCGCGCAGAATCTCCAGTAGGTTCAGCCAGCGCGTGGTCACATAGGATGATTCGATGAAATCCGTAAACGGTGGGGAATACTTTCCCAACACCAACAACGGGCCGATCCACCAGGCGCTCACGGCGACCGCGGCCGGGATCAGCAGCCAGCCTTGCCGACGCCACAGAATCACCAAGCCAGCCGGGATACAGGCAGCCAGGGTTGCGGTGGCGTTGACCGCCCCCATCAGCGCGATGGGGATGGTGGCCGCGGCGATATCCCGGCCCGTGATCGTGTCCCTGCGCAACAGCGGCACCAGCACCCAGGGGGCGAGCATGACCGGCCAGGCCTCGGAAGAAATTGCGGTCAGTGTGGTGAGTGTGCGCGGCGACAGCGCAAACAGCAGCGCAGCGATGATCTGAAAAGCGCGGATGCTTGCCGACGCCGTGGTGGAGCGGCCAGAACCAGGAACAACACACTGGCAGAGCCGATAAAAACCGGAAAAACCAACCCCTGCGACGATGGTCCACCACAGCCGTTGCGCCACCCAGGCGGGAAGCAACCAGTCCGGGATGGCGTCGGCAAGCAGGAAAAACAGGCCCTGCGGGAACAGGTAGCCATACGCCTGGTTTTGCAGCTGCCCCAGCGGGAAGACATCCGTCCAGGCGTGGGTGGCCGCGGCCAGAAAACCGGCGGGATCAGCCGTGAGATCGTGTTTAGTATCCGCGGCGATAAGCCCGACAGGCTGGGCAAACATCGCGGTGGCCAGCACCAGCCACACAATGGCGTGGGTGTTAAGTGGGTGAGTGGCGTGGGCGCGAATGCGCAGGCGGGCGCGCACAGCAGGCCTACTCACGTGAGCCGTATTCGGCACCACCTAACAGGGCATCATCCGGTGGGGTGGTACCAGAGATGGTGTCCTGGCCGGAAAACTGCGCGATGCCCAAAATCGCGACGACGCCCAGCGCGACGCCGACGACAGCGCTGCCCAGAGCCGGGCCCAGGCTGCGGCGGTTCAGTGACTGCCGGTTGAGCGAGCGAGAAGAATCAGCGGCCATAAATAATTGTCCTTAATCCTGAGGATGAATCATCCCTTAATTTAGTCGTCCCTGGTGAAGTATTCCGGATCGTCGTCCTCGTTTTCCGGTGGCACGACCAGCACCGGAACCCCGGCGTTTTTCACGATCGTCTCCGCTGTCGACTGCGACCACAGCGCGCGGAATCCGGTCAGTGCGCGAGTGCCGGTGATAATCACGTCGACGTCGAGTTCTTGGGCCGCATCCACGATGGCCGAGGCGATGGTCGTGGCCGATTCCACCAGGTGCGCCTTGCCGTACATGCCGAGCTTTTCAGCTGCAGCGATGCCCTGACGGCACACTTGCACGGCTTCGGCGTAGGCGGGATCGTCTTCCAGATTATCGGAGGTCATCGTCGCCTGATGCATGCCGGTGCGCGAGGCAGCGCGGGCTTGCTGGCGGGCGATCGGCTCCCACGCAGTCAAGATTTGCACGGTGCCGGGCTTGAGCAACTTGGCAGCGTATTCGAGCGCACGGTCGGCGTTTTCGGAGCCGTCGTAGGCAATGAGCATGGTCTGTTCGCGGGAATCGGAACTCATAGCTTTCTATCCTAATAGCGTTGCGGGTCGAATTGCTGCAACCAAACTAGTACCAAGCTGTGTGAGCGGTTAGTCTATAAAGCGTGAATTCGGCGAAATCGAGAAGTTTCAAAGGTGTGGCGATTGTGCTCGGCGTCTTCGTCGGGCTTTTCGTCATTGCTGGCATTGCCTACGCCATTGATGTCTCCACGAATCAGGGCAAAATCCCGCGTGCGACGTCCGTGGGTGGCGTCGATATTTCCTCCCTGGAGCGCGAGGATGCTCTGGCCAAGCTTGACGACGAACTCCGCGAGGCAGAAAACGAACCCGTGCGTGTTGCTGCGGGCGAAAAAACCACGGAATTCGTGCCAGCGCAGGCAGGGCTGCGCCTGGACTTGGAAGGCACGATTGCCGCTATTCCCGATGAGTCGATGAACCCACTTGTGCGCCTGGCCAGCTTCTTCCGTTCGACGAAGGAAGTGGACGTGCAAACCGCCGAGGATCCGGCCGCGCTGAACCCGGAGCTAGACCGCATGGTCGGCGAGCTGCACCGGGACCCCGAAGATGGCGCGGTATTCCTGGAAGCCGGCAACGTGGAACCGCGTGATGCCGTACCGGGCCAGGAAGTTGATCGCGCGCAGCTGCAAGAAGAGGTTGCGAGCTCCTGGTTGGATCCGGAAGGCATCGCGGTAGAGCCGAATGAGATTGAGCCGGTGATTAACCAGGATCAGGTGGATGCGATCGCCGAAGGCCTTGCCGCCAAAGCTGTCTCCGGCCCGCTGAAGGTGCACGGCCGCGAGAATATTACGGGCACGATTGAACCCGCGCGCATCGGCGAGTTCGTGCATTTTGAAGCCCATGAAGGGCATTTGGAGCCACGTGTCGACGAGTCCAAGGCCCGGGACATCTTGGGCGAAGGCCTGGCGGAATCCGAACGCCCGATGAAAAATGCTCGCTTGTCCATGTCTGGTGGCCAGCGGCAGGTTACCCCGCACGTGGATGGGGAAGTCATTGACTGGGAACAGACCATGGCCGGTTTCGCCGAGCGCGTGCTGGGCGATGACCGCGAGTGGGATGCCACCTATGAGGACCAGCCAGCGACGTTTACCACCGCGGACGCCGAGGCCTCGACTTTTGACCAAGTGGTTGGTGAGTTCACAACCAGCGGTTATTCCCCAGCCTCGGGCACGAATATTTCGGTGATCTCCAATGCGCTCAACGGCACCATTGTGTCGCCGGGCGAGACCTTCTCCGTCAACCAGGCCACCGGCTCGCGCACCGCCGCGCAGGGCTATGTGGAATCCGGCGTGATTTATGAAGGCCGCGCAGACACCGCCGTCGGCGGTGGCATTTCGCAATATGCCACCACTTTGTACAACGCGGCCTATTTTGCGGCCATGGAAGATGTCGCGCACACTCCGCACAGCTACTACATCTCACGCTACCCGGCGGGGCGCGAGGCCACGCTGTACGACGGCGTGATCGACCTGAAGTTCCGCAACAATTCCAACCACCCAGTGCGCATTGAATCGAGCGTCGGCGGTGGTTCCGTGACCGTGCGCCTGATGGGCGTCAAGGAATACGAGGTGGAATCCATCAGTGGCGGTCGTTGGGCGCACACCAATCCACCGAAGCAGAAAGTCAGTGGTTCCAACTGCATACCGACTTCCGGCATTCCGGGCTTTACGACGTCCGATACCCGGGTGATCCGTACCTTGGATGGTGCGGAGGTATCGCGTAATACTCAGACCACCGTCTATGATCCGCAGCCAATCGTGACCTGCGGCTAGAGCTAATGTTTGAGCCAGTACCTGCCGGGCGTCGGCAAGCGCTGGCTAGGTAGGATAATTGCTATGTTGCTGTCTGATCGAGACATCCGTGCCGCCATTGATTCTGAACGGCTGGGCATTAGCCCCTGCGATCCAGAGCTGATTCAGCCTTCGTCCGTCGATGTGCGGCTGGACAAGTTCTTCCGGGTGTTTAATAACTCGCGCTATACCCACATTGATCCGAAATTGGAGATGGAAGACCTGACTACGCTGCGCGAAGTTGGCGACGACGAAGGTTTTGTGCTGCACCCCGGTGAATTTGTGTTGGGTGCCACTTTGGAGGAATTCCGCTTGCCCGCAGATCTGGCTGGCCGTTTGGAAGGTAAATCTTCGCTGGGGCGACTGGGCTTGCTGACACATTCGACGGCTGGTTTTATTGATCCCGGTTTTTGCGGGCACATCACTTTGGAGCTGTCGAACGTGGCGAATTTGCCGATCACGCTGTGGCCAGGCATGAAGGTGGGGCAGCTGGCGTTGTTCGCGATGACCTCGCCTGCGGAATCACCGTATGGCGCGGGAGCGTTGGGCTCAAAGTACCAGGGGCAGCGCGGGCCGACGCCGTCGAAGTCCTATTTGAACTTCCGTTAAATGGCCTGGGCTGTAGGCCGGTTCTAACTGGGGTTGTTGCGTGCATCTTACTGTTTTTGGCCTGGGCTATTTGGGACTCACGCACGCCGCGTGTATGGCAGAGGCGGGGCACGAGGTGCTCGGCGTTGATATTGCGCCCGCGCGCGTGGCGCAGTTGCAGGCTGCGCGTGTGCCGTTTTATGAACCGGGGTTAGCAGAGTTGGTTGCCCGTGGCGTGGAATCGGGGAGACTGCGGTTTAGTTGCGATTACCAGCAGGCTGCGGAGTTTGCGCAGTTGCATTTTATTGCCGTGGGCACGCCGGAACGCGCGGATAGTCCGGCGGCTGATACCAGTGCGGTGGAGGCAGTCGTCGACCAGCTGGCACCTCTGTTGCGTGGTAAACACGTGCTGGTGGGCAAGTCTACGGTGCCGGTGGGCACGGCTGCGCGGCTGCAGGAACGCGCAGCTAATATCAGCCGAGCCACTGTTGATATTTTGTGGAATCCTGAGTTTTTGCGCGAAGGGCATGCGGTGGCCGATACGCTGTGCCCGGACCGGATCGTGGTGGGAACAGGGGCAGAAAGCACTCCGAATGGGGTGAGCTCAGCGCCAGCGTTGCAGAAATTGCGTGAGGTGTACCGGGCACCGTTGGAGCGGGGAACGCCGTTTTTGGTGATGCCGTGGGCGAGTGCAGAACTGGTGAAATCCGCGGCGAATGCCTTTTTAGCCACCAAGATTAGTTTTATTAATGCCATCGCAGAGGTCTGCGAAGCCGTTGGCGGTGATGTTGCTGCGGTAGCTGAGGCCTTGGGCTACGACGAGCGCATAGGGCACCAGTATTTGGGTGCTGGCCTGGGCTTTGGTGGTGGCTGTTTGCCGAAGGATGTGCGCGCTTTTCGGGCGCGTGCCGACGAGTGCGGCGCCGGTGATGCGCTGGCGTTTTTGGGGCAGGTGGAGTTGATCAATGCCCGTCGGCGGCAGCGTGTGGTGCAGCTGGCCAGTGAGCTGGTGGCGCAATCTCCGAAGGTGGCAGAGCCTGCGGGGTCGGCACGGCCGGGATTGTCGGGCGCGGTAATCACGGTGCTGGGGGCGGCGTTTAAGCCGAATTCTGATGATGTGCGCGATTCCCCGGCCTTGCATGTTGCTGCTGAGTTGGCGCTGCGTGGTGCGCGGGTGCGCGTGTGTGACCCGCAGGCAGTGGAGAATGCGCGTCGGGTGTATCCGGGCTTAGAATATCCGGCTTCGCTTGCCGACGGTGTGGCTGGGGCTGATCTGGTGATTCTGGCGACCGAGTGGCGGGAGTACCGGGAACTGGACCCGGTGTGGGCGGCGGAGTTGGTGGCCGAGCCGGTGTTGATTGATGCACGCAATGCGTTGGACCTCGCGCGCTGGCGGGGTGCCGGTTGGCAGGTTCATGCACTTGGCCGTGGCGACTGAAGTAGTTCCGCACTGCAGGAACTAGGAACGGCGGGACTCGCGCACCTTTGAAGAATTACCCCTGAAATGGGGTGGTTTCTGACATGATTTTCGGTGGCGCTCGGCGTTGGAAAAAGGCTAAAAATGGCGCCGAGTGAGCTATCAAACCATGCAGAGTTACTAATTTAGGTCCCCCTATTTAGGGGCTGACTAGCGGGTTTTGGGTTTCCTTTGTTAGGTATTCCTGCAGGTAGCAGGGTTGTGTGCCCTAAGGTGGATTAGTAGAACCTATTGATTTATCTAAGATTCATAGGGTTAGCATTTCGCGGCATTGTTGGTAGTCTGGGAATCACAACAAAGCACACGGAACCGGATAGACGGTTTCGGAATTGATTTTCTTAGAAAGGTGTGATCGTTCCATGAACGAGAAGCTATTCAACTTGATCAACAAGCAGGTTACTAACGAGCACGGCGCTGCTTTGATTTACACCCAGCTGGCATACGAGCTCGACGAGCTGTCCCTGCCTGGTATGCGTGATTGGATGTTCAAGCAGGCTGATGAGGAGCGTGAGCACGCACAGAAGTTCGCTGATCACCTGCTGGATCGCGACGAGAAGCCACAGATCGGCGAGATCAGCGTTGATGATCTGAAGATCGAGAAGCCAATCGATGCTTTCAAGGCTGCCCTGGAGCATGAGAAGAAGGTTTCCGGCCAGATTCGCGACATCGTTCGCTTGGCTGACGAGATCGACGACGTTGACTCCCGCACCCTGCTGAACTGGTTCTTGGATGAGCAGATCGAGGAAGAAGCATCTGTTTCCGAGATCGTCGACCAGCTTGAGCTGGTAGGCGACAACGGATCCGGCATTCTGCGCATCGACGCTCAGCTGGCAGAACGCTAAAATTTACAAGAGCCAGTAAAGAATGGCTCTGAGAGCCCTGCTTGAAGACCCCAGGATTTTCCTGGGGTCTTTTTGCTGCTTGGGACCCGTAGTGGAATTTAAGGGCGGGGATCTGCGATGAAAAAATTTAACTTACGGTAGCCTATGCAATCATGAATGTGCTGCCGGGCGAGGAAGCAGAACTGCGTCGACAACTGGAGCAGGCCGTTGCAGCAGATTCTGCTGGTTTTACCGATTCTGTACGTGCGGCAGGTTCGGTACAACTCGATGCCGCCTGGAATCATGTGGCAGCCGGCGGCTTTCCCCGTCGCAGTCACGATGATTCGTCTTATGCATTTGCGGTGCGCCATAGCGAGTTGCAGGCTGCCACCAGCCGACGGCTTCCTACCGTGAATCAGCTCCTGAAGACCGGCCTTCACCTGCACATTAATCGGCTTACAGATAAATTAAAGTACGACCTGGGGGCTATGACGCATGTCCCAGGTACAGATATCTGGACTCATTCGGTGGCAGTATCATCCGAGTACCAGGGCAGTTATGGTTTTCAACTCACCGAGGGCCATCGCACCCCCACCATGTGTGACCCGCACGCGATCCGCACCTTGTGGTGTGAGGATGGCTTTGGGCTTTCGGAGATTTCGCAGCCGCTGCCCGTCGGCAAGCAGGAGATGCGTGCGATCCCTGGCCAACTGGGAGACGTGCGGTTTCTGTTGTATTTACCAGCTACTAATATCCCTACCGGTGTTGCCGATGCTGGCGACGCTGCTGCCGGTGCCGACTCTGCTGACACTGGCGGGGGCGGCGATGAGCTGGTCCAAAAAGTTGGTCTACTCACGCTTTTTGACGGGGAAAACTGGCAGAAAGCCAACCTGGCCGCCCATATTGCCGCGGTGAATGAAAACTCGGAACGCCGGATGGCGGTGCTGTCGATTGTGAATGATTCCAATGCGCAACGCGTGCGTCGCCTCGGGCTGGAAGAAGAGTTTTTGGGATTCGTGTGCACACAGCTGACTGCATACGTCGCGACGCTGGCTGCCGAGCATTGCGTGGAATTGAGCCCAGAACACCGCATCCTGGCTGGGCAATCGCTGGGTGGCTTGGCGGCATTGCGTATCGCGCAACTGTATCCCGATGCCTATGACACGGTATTGGTCCAATCGCCGTCGTTATGGTGGCGGCCCGAGCGTAAGGCAGTCCCGACGGATAATAATCTGCAGAATTACAGCTGGATTACTGAGGAGTTTTTATCGCAGCAGGTTATGCCACGAATTCATATTGATGTAGGTGTGCGCGAAGATGTCGGTGTCGCCAAAGCGTTCTTGTTAGCGCGCAAGCTGGAAAGCTGCAGTTGGCCGCATAGTCTCACGGTGTACGAGGGTGGTCATGATTTTGTGTCCTGGCGTGCGCAGCTTCTTAAGCATGTTTTGGGTCGGGTGTATATTCACGAAAGTTGAATGTAAATAAGGCTATCCATTCTTTAACCCTAATCATTTAGGTAATTTCAAGGATGGGCTAACTAAACACCTAGGAAGATTTTAATTTGAAGGGCAGATAAATGACAACCCGACGCCGAATTGTGCACAGGCATGCGTATTTTGCCGTTTCTACCGTAACCGCATTCAGCCTGTTGTTGGTCAGCTGCAGCCAAGCTGACGAATCCGCCAATGGATCGGATGCCGCAAGCACGAGTGCGCACGCCACGAGTTCGGAAACTGCTGGAGAAACTGCTGGCAGTGAAGATGATGCCACCTCGTGGCCGCGGACTGTGGATTCACTTGTTGTGAACAACGGTGAGGTCACTGGTGATACTGAAGAAGTTGAAATCACTGAGCAGCCGAAGAATATTGTGTCAACTTCGGTGACTTTGACTGGTTCCTTGCTGGCAATGGATGCACCGATCAAGGCAACTGGTGGTGCGGCAGCCGGTGGTTTGGCCGACGAACAGGGATTTTTCTTGCAATGGGCCGATGAAGCCGCAGAACAAGGCGTCGAAAGCCTGTATAACCTTGAGGTCGATGTAGAGGCTATCGCGGCGCAGGATCCGGACATGATTGTCGTGAGTGCCAGTGGTCAGGATTCGGCGGTGGCTGAGTATGACAAGCTTAGTGCGATCGGCGTGCCAGTCGTGGTGGTTGATTATTCTGACCAGGGCTGGGATGAGATCATGAGCCTGCTTGCAGAGGCCACTGGGCATGAAAAAGATGCTGCCGAGGCGATTCAACAGTATGAGGACCGCCTGGAAGAGGTCACTAAGGCCATTGAGTTGCCAGAGCAGCCGACGAACTTTGTCATGCCGCTGCCTGGTGATCGCGGTTTGAACTTCTGGAGCGCGGAGTCAGCGCAGGGGCAGCTGCTGGAAGATATCGGTTTTGAGGTTGCGGTGCCGGACGACGAGATCGTTGATACCGCTGGTCCGCGCGGTGCGCGTAAAGACGTCAAGACGGTGGTCCCGGAAAACGCCCCGAAGGCCATCACCGGTGAAACCGTGCTGACCATGAGCACCACCGGTGGCGACCCAGTGGAGGCGTTGAAGAACAACCCACTGTTGGCCAACAACCCGGCCATCGCGAACGACGCCATCTACTTGCTGAGCCCAGAGCTGTTCCGCCTAGACTTCTACAGTGCGATGATGATGCTGGACGAGCTGGAGAAGCATTTCGCGAAGTAGCGTGTACTGGGTGGGAGACTGGCGTCGGATGGCTCGTGTGGGTTTGAATCCTTAGGGCCTGCCAATTGGATGGTTTCATACCCCGTCATCACCCGCACAGTGCCGGTATATTGGTTTGCCGCACCCGTGCTTTGCGACGGCGCAGAGAGCGCTAACTAATCGAGGAGACAGGGTTCGAGTCTATGTCGTGGTCAAAACCCCTCGTGAGTGAACATATGCTGCTTCGTGGTCTTGAGCAGCACGGCCGCCTGTTAGGAGATGAGAGACTAAACTCCTTTGAATGCATGGTACTCGAGGGCACAAAGCCCAGGAAGCGGTGATCCGGAGTGTTCGCTTTAATTCTAACAGTCGCAGCCTCTTTTGGTCTCATTATTGTCGCGGATGAAGCCGGCACTGATTCTGTGGCGTTTGTCATTACAACGGTTCTTATGGGATTCGGATTCGCCCTGTTCGTCGGTAATTCACTAGAACACCACCTCCCGAGAGTATTGTGGAATCATTTGTCTCTTTCGCGTGACGCTAGCCGAAAATGGGGCGTTCATATCTTCAACGGAGCTCTTTCGCGGATTGGCTGGAATAAGCTCATTTTTGCCATGCGGGAAGGTAGTTCAGTCGAATCGACGAAAAGTTGGGATCCGAGGCATATGAGAGCTGCCGCGGGTGGTCATGGATGGGCAATAGTCCTTCATTCCACTTCTTCGGTATGGGCCGTCGCGACCGGTGGGTGGATTTCTTCTGTAATCCTAATAGTGGTCGGGGTATTCGGCCATCTCTATCCTGTCCTGCTACAGATACGCGTGCTGACAACACTTAAGGAGGCGGAACGTCGCCTCTAAACCTTTCGGTATACGATGGTAGGCACCAATAATACTCAACTTATTATCTCAAACATGTACTGTGGCATGTGTGGCGATCCACTGTAGATAGTCTTGAAGTACAGTGACATCGACCCCATACCCAACTCGCGGTTCACTTTACTTCTTCGCCACTCCCTTTTGCTACTTAGCCCTTAGCCCGGGTTTACCAAGGGGTAAAACAACGACCCCAAGCACAAGGCTTGGGGTCGTGGGGTATGGTGCGCCAATCTACATTGACGCTCACATGCTTGAGCATATCATTAAGCGTATGAAGGACAAAAATGAACTAGAAACCATGCTTGGCGCGGCTCGTTTCAAAACATACTACACAGCTGCAGGAAACGATACAGAAAAGGCGGTAGCACTGTACCGCTGGAATACTCGGCTAGCCGGCGCTTTACACTCTCAGTTGTCTTACTTTGAGGTTCTAACACGCAACGCGATGAACAATGCGCTTCAGGACTGGAATTATAAGGAAAAGGGCTACAGAGATTGGTCCCTTGAATACTAATCAGCACAGCTTTTATACGACATGTTCAAAGGGCCAATGGGACAGGCTAGAAAATGGGCTCGGAAAGAATCTCAGCGTCGCCGCAATGGACACGCGCGCAAGAACGCTCCGCTCAGCCATGATGATGTAATAGCCCAACTCACATTAGGTAATTGGTCGAATCTTCTCGGAGAAGCGTTGCCAGACCATCGTCCAAACGCAAAAATACTGTGGAAAGAGTGCTTACACCACGCCTTTCCCCGCGCTGGCCTTGAGGGCCAATCGAGGGAAAACATTGGGAAGAAAGTCGAAAGACTGACACGTCTACGCAACCGAGTATCACACCAAGAAAACCTCTTGGAAACCAACATCCGAGGACGTCTCAACGACCTTCTGACAGTACTTAAGGCCATCGACGCTAGCTACCCCGCTTGGGCTATGACAAATTCTCAAGTGCGACGGGTAGCGCAAGAAGATCCGCGTAAAAGTTGGACCTACTTGTAGGGAAAATATTGATACTGATGGTCGTTTACCACATGGAATAGGGTCCTAGTTCATACATTTTGCCCAAAGAAAATCAGGCATAAGACCACCAGGTTACCAGTGCTCTTCGGGGTTGATACCGAAGTAGCTCTTAATCTCTCTGAGCTCTGGAACCATACTATAGAGCGTCCAGACCCCAGCCATCTCAGCATTGGATAGTCCTTGACACACATTGCAGGACGCGTGCCTCTGCTTTGGTAAGCCTTTCGTAAACTGGAGAAAGCCCGGCTCGGTGAGGTACTGATGTGAGAATTTTTCTCAGTATGTACTCAATGAGCCTGCTCAATGCCTGTGGAGAAACTGTTCTACCACCAGTCGTAGCTTCCTGGACCGCAGTGATAATCGCTTGGGGTCGCGAGCTTTATCCACATAGCCGTATAGCGAGGGAGCTACATCAACGATATGGCGCAGACCATAGGAATCGTAAAAATTGTAAAGATTGTAAAAGTTGTAAGCAGTAGTAAAAAGTTATAAAACCGGGAAGCGGGCGTGCCCGGTAAAACACACCCGCATCAGTAACCAGGATCCATTAGGCCCGCGCGCGATTAATCGCGGCCATGATTTCTAACTTGCGTGGCAACGCTAAACGTCCTGGGTGCTTTCCGGATGCGCCGCCTGGGTGTTTGCCCTTGCTGCCAGGTGTGCCGCCACCCGAAAACCGAGACACCGCATCGATTCCACCACGTTTGACCCGCTCCAACACCTCGTCGACAAGCGCAGCAGACTCACCGTGCTGGGTGCTCAAACTATCCAAAATCGCCGCAATCGCGCGGGTCTGCGAACCGTCCACCAGCTGCGATACCGCCGACAAATCAATAAAACCCTTGCCGACGCGAATGCCCGCACCCTTGGCCTGCGGCGGCTTCTTCGCACGGAAACGCTTCGCCGGTAGTGGTCGGTGTGCAGGCTTCGGAAACGGCTCCTGCTTGTCGACGGCGCGCGCCAAACCAGCCGCACGCTCCGTGATGTCATACGGATGGTAGGAATCCATGTGGATTACGGTGTCTGCGACATCAATAAACGCCGCGGAACCACCCGCAACCAGCACCGTCGATACGCCAACTTCAGCCAATCCGCGCACGCGATCAACCAGGGGAGTGATCGGTTCCTTCTCCGTCGGAATCAACTCGCGCATGCGCTCATCACGGATCATGAAATTCGTCGCGGACGTGTCCTCGTCGATCAACAACGTTGACGCCCCGGCCTCTAACGCCTCCATCAGCCCCGCGGCCTGGGAAGTAGAACCGGAGGCGTTATCCGTCGAAAAGCTCGTGGTATCCGTCTGTGCTGGCAAGTTAGAAATGAACTGCGAAATATCCACTCCCGTGATCGCGCGGCCATCCTCGGCGCGCAGGGAAGCAGCGGAATCGACGGTGATCGCAAACTCGCGGCCATCACCAGCAGCGTGGTTGTATACCCCGCGTTCCAGCGCTTTCAGCAACGTGGATTTTCCGTGATAACCGCCACCAACAATCACCGTGACACCAGCAGGAACCCCCATGCCAGCGACTTCGCGTCCCGACGGTAATTGGAACGTGGTGCGCAGAGAATCCGGTGAGCGAAACGGCACCGCCTTTTCTGCTGGGGTGTCGCGGTGGCCAGCAGCGCGCGGCAAACACGAGCCATCGCCGATAAACGCGATCAAGCCTCGGCCCGGCAGTTGTTCGCGCAGGTAGTTCTGGTCACGCTCGAGCAGCACCGCTTCGCGCAGGTCGTCGGCAGGAAAATCGAGCGCCTGGTCCAACGCAGCCGGAAGCACCTCGCACAGCAAAGCCCGTGCCTTGCGCCCCAGGATCTTGCGGCCGCGAGCTGGCAGTTGCACCTCGATGCGCAGGGTAGCGGTGCTAGAACGGATGCCGGAGCCCGCCCCGGCGTCGTCGGCAAGCACGACGCTGGCCCGGTCCAACACCTGCTGGCCCGGCTGGTCAATGTGCAAGTCGCGGTCGCCGGAAAAGGCCTGGGCAATGCGGCGCGTCAGGAAATCGCGCGCGGCCACCCCCGCCAACTCCGCAGGAATCGGGTTGGGCACGTCGACCTGCATCAGTGACGGCGGTGCAAACGGATCGGATTGCACCTTATCCACGCGCAGCCGGTATTCACCCAGCTCATAGCTGCCGTGCAATTTCTTGTAGGCGCCGTAACCAGCGCCATCGATGGAAGTCAATAAACGTGCAAGGCTCATGCGCCCCAGCCTACGTATTGGGCGGGGTGTCGTGGAAAGGCACCGAAAAACTTTCGGTATACATAAGATATGACTGCCACTACCGCGGATTCCGAAACTGACTCTGCCAGCTGCTCAGACACATCCAGCAAATCCATGATTGCCAGCTGGTTCCTCTGGAGCTGGGGCAACGCCTCGGTGTCGGCGGTGATGGTCACCTTCGTCTTCGGTACTTATCTGGCCTCCGACGTCTTCGGCCCCGACGAACGCGGCACCCAGTGGCTGACCACCGCCAACGCCATCGCCGGTATCATTATTGCGGTGACCGCCCCGGTGATTGGGCAGCGCGCGGATAAAACCGGCAGGCGCAAGCTGTGGCTCATCGTGCATACCCTGCTGGTGGTGGGGCTGATGGCGGCGTGCTTCTTCGTGCAGCCAGAACCAGGATTTCTGCTGCTCGGGGTGAGCTTGTTGGCTTCCCTGACGCTTTTCGACGAATTCGCCAACCTGAACTACAACGCCATGATCGTCGACATCGCCCGCGAGGGGAATATGGGGCGGATCTCTGGCATCGGCTGGGGCTTTGGTTATCTGGGCGGTATTGGGCTGTTGATGTTGGTGTACCTGAGCCTGATCGCGGGCGAGCCGCCGCACATTTTTGGAATTGGGGAAGACGAAGCGCTGAATATTCGCGCCGTCGCCGTGGTTTCTGCCGCCTGGTTTTTAATTTTCGCGCTGCCGCTGCTCCTTCACAAAGAAAAAACCGCAGATAAAAACACCATCGAGCACGTCAGTATTGCGCAATCTTACCGACGCCTGCTCGCCGTCATCGTTCGACTGTGGCGCGACGACCGCAACACCTTCTGGTTCCTGGTGTCCTCGGCGATCTACCGCGATGGCCTTTCTGCAGTTTTCGCCTATGGCGCGATCCTGGGCACCACGCTGTACGGCATTTCGCCTGCGAACGTCATCATTTTCGGCATCGCGGGAAACGTGATCTCTGCGCTCGGGGCGTTTTTGGGTGGCTGGTTGGACGACCGGCTGGGGCCTAAATTCGTGATCAGTGCGAGTCTTTGGGCGCTTTTGGCGACGGCCGTGGTGCTGCTCATTTTTAGTGAAGAGCGTGGACCGATCACTCCGACGCTCGCATTCTGGATTTTTGGTCTTGGACTTTGTTTGTTCGTTGGGCCTGCCCAGGCGTCGTCGCGTGGATTTATTGGGCGAATTGCCCCACCAGAAAAAGCCGGGGAATTATTCGGCCTGTACGCCACGGCTGGGCGCAGCGTGTCGTTTCTCGCGCCGGTGTTGATCAGTATCTTTTTGGCGGTATTGCACAGTAATATCGCGATTATTTTCGCGATTGCGACGATCCTGGCCGTCGGCCTGGCGCTGCTGTATAAGGTGGATAACCCGCGTGAACACGCACGGGTTGTATAAGAGGTACGCGGGAGATGGATTTTCACTGTTAACCATCCCTAATTGCGAGACTACTTGTGAATAATGGGGGTAGTCAGGGGTGTTGTTTTTGGTTTTATTGATTGTTTTTGTTGAAAGGTATTGCTATCTGAATAGAAAGCTTTACTATGATCTTAATCATTAGAATAGAAGAAAGTAGTTTGAGCCATGTTAAACGTTTTTCGACGCAGAATAGTTTCGGCTGTGGCTGTCTGGGTATTGTGTTTCGGTGGTGTGGTTTCTCCCGCTGCTGTGGGGCACGTGCCTCGCGTGCTTGTGTGATTGATCGTTATAGTGGTGAGGATTTTGGTGGGGTGTCTATTCCACGGCATTATGAGTACTGGGGATGCCATAAACCATGGAAGTATATGCAATGGGACAATTGGGCGCGACATGATTATTGTATGGATACAGCAGATCTAAAAGGCACGTCTTATAGAGGGTGTTACGTAGATTTATTTTCGAATATGAATAAAATTTGTAACGCAAATTATGGTGGGGCACCAATCCGGAAATACGATTGTCAGACCGCTAGAGATCTATATTTTATTGCTGTAGATACTAAAAATTGATATATTTACCGGGAAAGGAACGTCAATTAATGACTCTCAATGCCTATGTTCATGTAGGTTGGGATGGGTATCGATTAATACTAGATCATATTGAGAACTTTAATTTACAGTTTTTCTTGATTTTGTCGGGTATATTTCTTTTGCTACCTATGTCCGTAGGAGTCGCTGTAGGATATGCACTCTTTCAAGAGTTGCCTTCAGATGAATTGAAAAACTATTCATATTGGGAAGGCTTTGCAAAAGTCTTAAAATCTGGCGTGCCAGGTTATTGTGTGGGACTTATTTTACCTTTTGCTTGGTTAAGTTGGTCTGGGTATGTAGAAAATAATATGCCCCGTATCGGCCCCCCGGGTGAATATTCGTATTGGCAAGCATTCGGGCTAGTTGGGACTGCAATAATTATCTCGGTAATACTTAATCTTAAGAACCGTCTTTTGCTCGTACCTGGGATAACTGTGCCATTGGGAATTACGATGGGAATGGCTACAGTGTTCGTTGTTATTGAATCTACTGTGCCCGACAATATTAGCGGTTTAGCAACGGCTTACACTTCTGTTGTTGGCACTCTAATTTTAATAGTGGTCAATCTCCCTCTTTCGATATGGAAGTTTCGCAAAAACAAGCCAAGAATAGAGGGTAACGCCCAGTGAAACTACTATGCTATTGGCGGGCAACGCCAATTTACGCACGTGAGTCATATTTCGCGGTGGTTAATCTTGCTCAGCGTGATAACCTTTAGCAAAGTTTGAGGACAAAATGGACTTTCACGTAGAACGATTTATCAATATCGCAGGATTTGCGGTTGTTTTGCCTACTGCAGCTGCTTTGTTGGCGTTATATCTTGCTTTCCGTTTCTCTGTAGAAAACCGAAATATCATAGACCAACTGAAATGGCCGTTTTCCGTATTTTTATTGAGCCGTTGGTTCGCTGGTTTTATTGTGGGGCCTGTGCTTGCTGCAGCCTGGTTAAGCTGGTCGGCTAGCCCAGGTTTAGAAGGAGCGGGATCTTTTCCGGGAACCTATCCGTACTGGCAGATTGCGCTGTGCATTCTGAGCGTAGGGGGAGTATCCATCATGATTAACATGTGGTGCGCGATCCCCCTATTGGGTGGTTTCCTCGCACCGCTTGCGATGTCATCGGGAATTGCTTTCGGCGAAGCGTATTTGGAATCATTCGGAGCGGCAAGCCAACAAGGTATCGGCACCGTGATGGCTTTTGTTGGCTCATTTATCGGTTTGCTGGTCCTCAATTTCCCGGTAGCGATCTGGCGGGACAAGCGAAAGAACCATGCTACTGCCGATAACTAGCTAAGAAATTACCCAAGCGCTCAATCGCATTCTCGAGCTGTGAAGCCCACGGCAGTGTGACCACGCGGAAGTGGTCCGGGTGCGGCCAGTTAAACCCTGTGCCCTGCACCATCAGAATTTTTTCTTGTTTCAAAATATCCAGCATCAGCTTCGCGTCGTCATGAATCTCATGCACATTAGGGTCCAACCTCGGGAAGCAATACAGCGCGCCCTTTGGCTTGACGACGGACACGCCCGGGATTTCACTGAGCTTTTCATAAGCGATATCCCGTTGCTTCAACAACCGCCCGCCCTGGCCGGTCAATTGGTAAATCGATTGCTGCCCACCGAGTGCCACCTGAATCGCGTGCTGCGCTGGCACATTCGGGCACAAACGCGTACCCGCCAGCATCTCCAAGCCTTCGATCAAACCAGCAGCATTCCGCTTCGGCCCCGTGATCACCATCCAGCCTGCACGGTAGCCGGCCACACGGTAAGCCTTCGACAAACCATTAAAAGTAATGCACACCAGATCCGGTGCCAAGGACGCGGTGGAAATGTGCTTCGCGTCGTCGTAAAGAATCCGGTCGTAAATCTCGTCGGAAAGCAACAACAGCTGGTGCTCGCGGGCAATATCAACCAGCTGCTGCAGCACCTCACGCGAATACACCGCGCCCGTGGGGTTATTCGGGTTGATGATCACCAGCGCCTTGGTTTTCGGGGTGATCTTGGACTTCAGATCTTCAATATCCGGGTTCCAGCCGTCGTCCTCATTGCCCAAATAATGCACCGGAACACCGCCGGCCAGGGAGGTGGCCGCAGACCACAAAGGATAATCTGGGGCCGGGATTAGTACCTCGTCGCCGTCGTTCAGCAGCGCCTGGGTGGTCATGGTGATCAGCTCAGAAACCCCGTTGCCCAAAAAGACATCGTCAATATCGAACGTTGGGAAATCCTCCAACTCGTAGCGAGTGACGATCGCCCGGCGCGCCGGAACAATGCCCTTTGAGGTGGAATAACCCTGCGCGGTGGGCAGCGCGGAAATCATATCCCGCATGATCACATCCGGGGCATCAAAACCGAACGTTGCCGGGTTACCCGTGTTCAGTTTCAGGATGCGGTGGCCGTCGGCCTCCATGCGCTCGGCTAAATCCGCGACCGGGCCGCGGATCGCGTAGGCCATATTCTTGATCTTGTCGGATTGATCAAAAATGCGCGCAGGGTGACGTGGATGACTCATTCCTCTATCTTGCCAAAAACGCTAACGGTTTTTCCATTTGTTCAACTGTTCCCGCGCCATGTTCATCGCATCCCCGCTCAACTCCGCAGCCTGCGCCCGACGCTCCGCCCACTGCTGGCGCGTCAACTCCTTTTGCTCTGCGCGACGCCCAGCTTCTGCAGCGCGGATTTCTTTGCGACGCTGCCGCTCCAACTGCGCCGGTGACGGGCGGTGCCAGGAATCCGGGCCGATCTGCATGACATACAGTGCGATCCAAATTGCCGGAACCACGAATGCGCTCAGCATCGCTAAGCCTCCGAACAACATCGCGGTGCCGGTGCTTCCCGCCTCGAAGGCCAACGCGACGAAGCCCGGAAACGCGATCATGCCCGCCAGGGACGTCAGAATCGACGTGCCCAGCCGCGGCTTCTTCGCGGCCTCCCGTGCGCGCTGCACCTGGGATTCGGAATAGTACTTTTCCACGGCGCCGCCGGTGGCTTGCTGCGTAAACGGGATATCCACGAATACCTGATCCAGGTCACGCTGGTATTGCGCCTGGGCGACGGCCGCGCACCGGTCATCGAATTCGTCGATCTGCAAACGGCCTTCCGCCAGCGCGTGTCCCAGGGCGTTCATCGCCTGGTCGCGGTCTGCATCGGACAGGCGCATCGACGCATCACTCTGATTGAACGGGGTGCTCATACCGCCATCTTAGCCGGATACCCTAACCCTATGCCCTAGCCGGATGCTCGCCCAATTTTTGCTTCAGTAACTTCAGCGTACGTTGCCACATCCTGCAACAACGAGGGATCGTGGCAGGTCATGATCACCGACGCTCCACCGGACAAACACTCGTGCAACAGCGCATGCAGCCGCCTGCGATCAGCTGGGGTGAGTCCCACATCCGGTTCATCGAGCAACACCACCTGCCGACGCTGCGCGATCACCGCGGCCACCTGCAGCAAGCGCAGTTGTGACGGGCTGAGATCCAACGGGTGGGTATCGCCGGTGAGCTCTGGGGAAGGGTGCGTGGTGGTGTCCGGGCGGGGGCTGATGATTTTCCAGAGTGTGTCGTCGTCCAGCATGGCGCTTGCCGACGCATCCAGCACCTGCGCTGCCGGATCCTGCAAAGCCAGCGAGACCGTTGCTTTGGTATTGGGCGCGGCGTGGGCATCTGGGTTGGTGTCTGGGCTGGTGTGGGGGTTGGTATCTGTGCTGATGCCAGCGAGTTGCCGCAGCAAGGTGGTTTTTCCGGCGCCATTATCCCCGCGTAACCAGCACACCGCACCGGCACGAGCCTGAAGATCCACCGGCGCACCGGAAAACTCGCGTGCGGGATTACTGGTTTTCGCAAACTGCCACCAGCGCCGCTTTGGTGTGCGACGACGGGCGCGGATTCCGGACCACTCCGCGACGATGGCGCCGGGTGCAATCCGAGCCAGGCCCAGGCTGCTGCGATCTGCGGCGTGCCGATAATCCAAGCACAACACCATCCCAGCGCCGCTTTCGGCGAAGTTGCGCAACGCAACCATAACCGCTCGGGCCGAATCCGGATCCAGCCCGGCGGTGGGCTCGCAGGTGATGATGATATCCGGGCGGGCAGCTAAAAAGCTGGCCACCAACATCCGCCGGGTCTGCCCACCCGAGAGCTGCGCAGGGTGGGTGTGCGCGAACTCTTCGAGCCCGAGCTGGTGCAAAATTTCTCGACAGCGTGGTTCCATGTCTGCAGCTGCAATCCCCTGCTGCTCCATGGGCTGCGCGATTTCTTCGATGACCGTGCCGCGCTGGTGTGAGACCACCGAGCCGATTTCATAACCCAGCACCACAACACGGGGAGCCGGTGCAGGTTCGCCGCGCAGAAATTCGTAATAAGCGTGGGCGATCTGCCAGGCATCATTGCTTGCGGTGTCATTGGTTTTGGCACCGTGCTTTTCGGCGCCGCGGTCGTCGGCACTGTGGTCGTCGGCAAGCATGATGTGGCTAAATTTTTCGGTGCAGACCTGGCGGTGTAGCGCGTTTATATCCATGCGAGCACCACCAACCCGATGGCTGCGGCGGGGAAGATGAGTCGCAATAAGATCTCCCAGCGGTGTGCGCGGACCGGGTAAAGCACAGTCCGCCGGCCAGATGCGTCGTACCCCATGCCCTGAAGAGCGATTCCACGGTCGGCACCCCGGGTTAAAAGACGGGTGATCACGGGAATGATCATGCGGGGAATCACGGTGGTGAGGGCGACTTTGCGCCCAGCCAGGCGGTTGGCGGTGGCGACTTCGCTGATTAAAGCGCTGGCCTGCGGGAGCAGCTGTAAGGAGGCGCCCAAAACATAGACGACGGAATGGTGCAGGCCGAGGTGCTGGAGAGCTTTGAGCAGATCCGGGATGTGCACATTCGCCATGGCCGCCAGCAGGGCAGTCATGAGCGCGCAGAAGCGCAGCGCGAGTTCACCTGCGGTAACCAGCCCGTCGGAGGTGAGCAACGGTGCGATCTGGTGTTCGCCGTGCGGGGCGTGCACCAGCAGCATCGACAACCCCGCGGGAATGGATAACGCGATGGACGTCGCCGGGACTGCTAAGCTGCGCGAGCCCGCAATACCCGCGAGCCAACCGAAGGCAATGATCGCGGCATGCAGCAGCGGCCAGGAAATAGACAATGCAGCCACCCACGCGGATACGCCAATAATGATGACCGTGAGCGGGTGCAAAAAATGCACTGGCTTGCCGACGGGCACCTGAGCCGTACTAGCTGTGCTCAGCTTCATCGCGGTGTTGCGGCGGAAGCAGCTGGCGCAGGGTGCGCTTCGGCAAGGCCTTCCAGGCGGCCCAGACAATGAGCAGCACCAAAATCTTATCCAGCGGGTCCGAGATGAACGACTGTAACGTCACCGACGCCAACAGCGACTGGCCCATCTCGCGGAACAAGGACACCACCGCGCCGGTACCCACACCCGCGGTACCGCCGTAGACGAAGGCCGCGACGGGTGCGGCGATCGCACCAGCGATAATTCCGATGATCGCACCAGAGACAATCAGGCGCCATAGCTGGCGGAATGCCCCGAATTTGTGGATGGCCACACCGGACATCCAGCCGACTGCAGCCGAACCCGCTGCGAATGGCAGGGCAGCAGGGGTAAGCAAAGCCCAGATGAGGTTGCTGAGAGCGCCCGTCGCCAAGCCCGCATATGGCCCGGCGAGAGCCGCGATGAGCACCGTGCCGACGGCATCGAGGTACAGCGGAATACCAGAAGCGCCGATGATCTGGCCGACGAGAATATTAAGCACCAACGCCACCGGAATGATCGCGAGTGTGCGCGCCGGGATATACGGCACGGTGGAAATCAGCAGCAAAACAGTGCCCAGCAAGTATCCGCCCATGGTGAACAACGCGGCGGTGGAGCCGACAGATTCCCATTCCGTCGGGCGCGCAAAGACTAGGATCAGCCAGGTTGCGGCAATGGCGGCGACACCCAACCAGCGCAGGATCAGTGCGTTACGAGTGGGACTGACAGAGGAGCGGGAAGAGGAGCGGGCCGAGGGCTGGGAAGATGAGGACGAAGATTTCGCAGGTGACATGAATACTCGTTTCTAGCGGATCAACTTTTAGCGGATCAACAATGCACAGGCTGCGGTGGGCCGATGCTTTTTACACACGCAAATCCGCCTGGTGTCCCTATGTCACCTCGGGAGGGCGGACAACAAATCGTGCCGAAGGACGACTTGATCGTGCAACAGTGTAGCGGTTCCTAGCGAGAACTAGTCCAGCGGCACGCCATTATTATCAGTGCCGTAGCCACCGCTGCGGGTCAGAATGAGAATAAACTCCACGAACACCCAGAGATGCAGAGCCAAGAGCACCGGGATGCCGATCAAAATAATTGCTGTTGCATAGCCCATCACGAGCATCACCAACTGGATAATACCCTTTTGCTTATTACCCAGGTAGAAATTGTGTACGCCGAGCGTGCCTAAGAAAAAGGCCAAAAGCGCGGACAACAACATAGATTTTTGCTTGTACCCAGGGTACGGCAGCTGCGGATCACCATACTGGATATTCTGCTGCATACCTTGGCCTTGGTAGCCATAGTTGTTGTGCTGTGCAGGGCTGTACTGTCCAGCATCATGCGCGGAATAGTCCCCAGCATAGCTCCCAGCATTGTTAGTAGTATCGAAAGAATAACCGGAATTGTTCGAGTATTTCGAATAATCCTGCTTCGGCAGCCCGTCGTTATCGTAGGCGCTGTATTTGTTGTATCCGTGCTCGTTGTGGCCGTGATCCTGCGAGTTCATGCAACCAAGTGTAGAGCACGTTGTGGACTGCGGCAGCAGTGAACTTGGTGAGCTTATTTATGCTGGTCGGCAGGGTTCGGCCGGCGTGGTTCCGGGCGTCAGGGGTTGCGCCCCCCTATAGCGAATTCCCCGTGCCGCTAGCGCAGGTAACCCGCGGCCAGTCGTGCGGCACGGTTAAGCTCGGCGAAAGCAGCCGAAATATCTGCCTCACGGATCACTCGAGCGTTGGGATCCCGGCCCCAATGGTTTTTAAAATCCGCGACGCTGGTGCCACGGAACAGCTCGGATTCCGCCTCGACAGCCACGCGCGTTTTCGTGCTGATGGTATCTACTGCACCCACAGCGATCATGACCGTGAGCAAATCATGAATCTGTGCCTGGTAGCCTTCGCCGACGCCATCGTGAAATTCAAAATAAAACCGTGTGATTTCTTCAAACAGTCCAGACCACGTGGTGCCGGGCATCTGATTTTGTAGCTCCCGCAGCCGTGCCGGGGTGAGCAGCATCTGCTCGGTAACGCCCAAGGAACACAGGGTGACCGGGACGGGGGCAACCTCGAATAACTTTTGTGCCGCGTGGGGGTCGACCCAGAAATTCCACTCGGCAGTCGGGGTCGTATTACCGGGATAATTAAGAGAACCACCCATCACCGTGATGGCAGAAAACCTCGCGAACAGCTCTGGGTGCTCCTGCGCAAATATTGCGGCATTGGTGGCAGGGCCGGTAACGACCAGGTGGACGTCGTCATGCGTACGTAGCGCATGCTCCCAGACTTCCTGCCACTGTGAGCCCAAGCGCACCCCGTGGCCAGGAGTATCACTGTCCGCGGTCCCCGGCCAGGTGCTGGTGGCATAACCCAAACCGGTCAGGCCGTGGGTTTCCGGGGTGGTCTCTAGCTCGACCTTCAGCGGGGTGGGATGGCCCATAGCAACAGGGACTAGGGAGATTGCGGCCGCATGCATTGACGTTGCACCTGCTGGCGCACCCCGAGGTGCAGTGGGCGTGCAGTGGCCAAGCACCCACGCGGCATTACGGGCAGTGTTTTCTACCGTTGTGTTTCCGGCGGTGGTGGTCACCCCGACCAGATTGATTTCGCGTGCATGGTGCAGTGCAGACAGATAAAACAGCGCGTAGGCATCATCGATACCAGGATCGCAGTCGAGGAGAATCGTCGGCAGGCCAGAACGAGATGCATGAGTTGTCATGGTGCCGAGCTTAACTGCTTAGTGGCTAGTTGTTGGTTGCTTGGCGGGTCTTGCGCGCACGAGTAACCATATCCGTGAGCGCTTGTTTCACTTTGACAAAGGCAGATAGCGACGACTTCGCATCCTCGTCGTCCTCACTCGAGGCAATTTCAATGTCGTCGATGGTCAGGTCACCGGCGCGCAGCCCCACCATCTCCGAGTGGTAACGCATAATCACCGCGACGGTAGCGGCAATTGGCACTGCCAAGAACGCACCAATAATGCCAGCTAGAGCAGAACCCAAAGTGATAGACAGCAACACGATTGCGGCGTGCAGCCCCATCGAACGCGACTGCAGTACTGGCTGCAAAATATTGCTTTCCAGCTGCTGCACCAAAATAATCAAGCCCAAAACCAGCAGAGCATTGGTCAAACCATTGGACACCAGTGCGATTATGACGGCTAAGGTACCGGCAGTAATAGCGCCGATGATGGGGATGAAGCCAGCGAAGAATGTAATTGTCGCTAATACAAATGCCAGTGGCACATTCAGGATCCACAAGCCCAAACCGATGAAGATGGCATCGACGAACGAAACCACCGCCTGGGTGCGGAGGAAACCTGCGAGGGTATTCCAGACGCGGGTCAGTAACTCCGTGGCATGCCAGCCGATATCGTGGCCGGTGTATTGGCGCAGCCACGGCAGGAACTTCGAACCGTCTTTGAGGAAAAAGAACGTCAGTACAAACATGATCACGATGGTGATTACCAGCGTGCCGGCCACCGAGACGCCCGAGACCAGGCCCGAAGCGATAGTGCCAGACTGATTGCGCAAGAATTTCACAATGCTATCGGAAAATTCCGAAACCTTGCTGACGTCTACCTCAAATGGCAGCCGGTCCGTCATGGACAGCAGTTCGCGCGCGCCATTTTCCGCCTCATTGACCAGCGCAGAGCCCTGGGAACGGATGGTCGGGCCCATCGCGGCAAAAATTCCGACGACTGCACCGATAGAACCCAATAACGTGGTTAAAGCGGCTATTGCAGGCGGAAACTTCGCCGCCTTCAGCAGCTTCGCCACTGGTGCCAGCAAGGACGTCACCAAAACTGCCAGAATCGCGGGAAGGATCGCTCGCCAGGCGAAGTACACGATGACCAGAGCCAGCGCCAGGGCAGCGATAGAGATAATCATCCGCCATGCCCATGCCGCCATAGTTTTCCCATCACGTGCCCAAATGACAGAGCGGTCTACATCCTCGACTATCACAGGGGTTTTCCGGTCTGGCGTAATATTGCTCAGCCCGGGCTCCGGTGCCGCGCCATCATTCGCGGTGATTTGGTTGGCCGGGCTGGCAGGGCGTGATGCCATTTCGGCTGGTTGGCCTTCGCTGCTGGCACTGGCAGAAGCGTCATCGTGGTTAGTCACAACGTTGACTATAACTTACTAGGGCAAACAAAAACGCCCCGGAGGGTACCGGGGCGTTGCGAAGTCTACGCAGCTAACTTAGCGCGTGAACTTAACGCTGGATGTGGCCGGTTGGGCGGACGATGCCGAAGCGGTGCATCGTCACAGACACAGCCTGCTCCAGCAGGTAAGGAAGCAGCTCGCGACGGCCGTCGGCAAGAACTTCCCAGTCAATGATGACCGACTCGGACTTCACGGCCGCACGGTAAGCCTCTGGCTCTACCTCACCGATAGCACGCACGCGGGTCGATGGCACACCGCCGAGCTCAGCAGCGAACTCATTGGTGTTAGCGACCTGGCATTCGAAGCCCATGTCTTGCAGCTCTTCGGCGATCTCGCGGGTTGCAGACATGTTCAGCTTCACGCCGGTGATCTCGGAAGCCAGGATCTGGCGTGCTACCTCGCGTGGCTTGTAGCCCTTGCCGACGCGCACGCGCAGGCGCTCCCAGAATGGGCGGTAGCGGAAGATATTGGCCTCCGATACCAGACCGGTGTAGTCGTTGGAGCGGCCGAACTCGTTGTGCCAGTTCTTGGCATCCAGCTCGGCAGCGCGCCACAGCCAGTTGATGTCGTCGTCAGACAGCTGGGAGTCCAAGCGCTCGGACAGGTCCTTGAGCAGACGGGTGATTCGTGGGGAGATTTCCACCTTGTGGTGTTCCAGCTTGCCCTCGGACCAGGTACCGAACTGACGAACGTAGTTTGGTCCACCAGCCTTCGCGCCAGGTCCCAGCACGGAGTTCTTCCAACCACCGAAGGACTGACGCTGCACGATAGCGCCGGTGATGCCGCGGTTGACATAAGCGTTACCAACCTCGACGTTTTCCATCCAGTACTCGACTTCGTCGTCGTTCAGCGAGTGGATGCCGCCGGTCAGGCCATAGCCAGTGGAGTTCTGCCATTCGATGGCTTCTTCCAGGGTCTCGGCGTACATGATGCCCAGGACTGGACCGAAGCACTCGTTCTGGTGGTACCAGGAACCTGGCTGCACGTTGTCCCGGATACCAGGCGACCACAGGGTGCCTTCTTCGTTCAGCTTCTCTGGTTTCAGCAGCCACTTCTCACCAGGCTCCAAGTAGGTCAGGCCGCGGTAGAGCTTCTCGGTTGGCTCTTCGACCAGACCGTTCATGGTGACGGAGATGTCAGTGCCGAAGCCTGGCTTCAGAGTCTTGACGGCGTCGACCAGCTGGTTCTTAACGCGGTCGGAATCCTTCAACGAACCAACCAGGATCGCCAGCGAGGATGCCGAGCACTTCTGACCGGAGTGACCGAAGGCGGACTTGTAGAGATCTTGTACAGCCAAGTCTGGGTCGCAGGCCGGGGTAATGATCATGGCGTTCTTACCGGAAGTCTCGGCGTAGATGTTCATCTCCGGCTTCCAGGAACGGAACAGCGCACCGGTATCGGAGGCGCCGGTCAAAACGACAGCATCCGTCTTGTCGTTCGAGATCAGGTGCTTACCAGCTTCGCCCTCGTCGGCGTTGACCAGCTGTACCAGGTCAGGGTTCTGGCCAGCGGCTTCCAGGCCGGCGCGCACGGCGTCGACGGCGACCTTTGCACAGTGCACTACCTGCGGAGCAGGCTTGATGATGACCGCGGAACCAGCAGCCAGAGCAGCGGTAATACCGCCGACTGGGATCGCGATTGGGAAGTTCCATGGCGGAACGATGACGGTCAGCTTGTTCGGGGTGAATACCGACTGGGTGCGATCCAGCGCGATAGCCTGCTGGCCGTAGTACGTAGCGAAGTCGATGGCCTCAGAGATTTCTGGGTCCGTCTGATCGACGGCCTTGCCAGCTTCCCACGCAGCGACGGAAATCAGCTTGCCACGGGCTTTTGCCAGCTCATCGCCGACGGAGTTCAGGACCTCGCAGCGCTCAGCGCCGGATAGGGCTGCCCAGTCGTCGGCAAGACCCACTGCGGTGTTGATGGCCTCATCAACCTCGGAGGTTTCGGTGACGGACTTGACGCCGTGCTCGCCTGGGTTGGACGCCAAAGCTTCCAAAGCCCATTCGCGGTTCGCGCGCAGAGATGGGTCGGTGTCTGGCTCGTTGATGAAACGGCCAGTGTTCGGGGTTTGGCGGCCGGTTTCATTGTTGCGGTCCTGCTGACGACGCTGGCCAGCGAAGGTCTTCCAACGATCACGCACGGAGGCATGGAAGCGTTCCTGCTGATCTTGCATTGGGGTTTTGCCCTTGTCGCTGGCTTCGTCCGGCGCGAACAGAGCATAGAGGAAGTTCTGCGATTCGGCGTTTTCTTCCAGACGACGCACCAGGTAAGACACGGCAACGTCGAAGTCTTTCATGTGCACAACTGGGGTGTACAGGATCTGGCGACCGACGACGTCGTGGACAGCCTTGGCCTGTGCTGGGGACATGCCAGCCAGCATCTCGGCATCGATCTGGCGGGATACGCCACGCTTCTCGGCTAGTTCTACGGCCAAGCCCATGGTGAATAGGTTGTGGGAAGCGACACCAATGCGGATGGCGTCGGCATATTCCTCACGCAGGATGTAGTCCAGCAGACGGATGTAGTTGGCATCGACTTCTGCCTTGGACAGGTAAGGGGCCAGTGGCCAGCCGTGTACCTCGGACTCAACGCGCTCCAGCGACAGGTTGGCGCCTTTGACGATGCGCACCTTGATCGGAGCACCACCGTTTTTCACGCGCTCAACTGCGAATTCTGCAAGTTCCTGCAAAGCTTCGAAAGCATCCGGCAAGTATGCCTGGACGACGATGCCAGCCTCCAGGTTTTTGAACTCGTCTTCGGAAAGGAGTTCCTTGAACAAGCGGATGGTCAGGTGGAGGTCGTGGTATTCCTCCATGTCCAGGTTGATGAAGACCTGCGGCTTGCGGCTAATGGCCTCGCGGTACATCGGACGCAGACGGTCCTTCAATCGCTCCACGGAACCATCGTGATCCCAGTGGTTCAGCTGGGCACACAGCGAAGAAGCCTTGACCGAAACGTAGGTAACGCGTGGGTTGCGTACCAATTCCATGGTGCGGTCAAAACGGGACTTGGCTTCTTCTTCACCCAGTACGGCTTCGCCCAGCAGGTTCAGGTTCAGATCCTGGCCGCGCTCAGCTGCGTCGTCCAGCATCTTGTTCAGGGCGTCGGACTCTGCATCCAACACCAGGTGGCCGACCATCTGGCGCATGCGGCGACGAGCGACCGGCATAACCAGGTTAGGCAGGATTGGGCCGAAAAAGCCGCCGGCGCCGACCATGAGGGCGTCGATCTTGCTCAGGAATTCTGGGGATTCTGCCAGCTCAGCCAGTGCTTCTGCGGCTACCTTATTGTCTTCTGGGCGCATGACGCGGTCGACGAAGTCCATGGTGAAGCTGACACCATCCGGGTCACGCACCATGTCTGCGAGCTGCTCAGTGGAACGCGAGGATTCGCCCTTGGTGACCTTCAGCCACTCATGCGCGCGCTCTACTGCAGCGTCGACGCAAGCCTCGACGTCTTGGCTGTCTTGTGGGGGAGTATAAGCAGTCTTGTTAGCTGTCATTATTTATCCTTCTCAGGTGTTGAGTCTCAATCGGCCCCAGAAGCGCCAAGAAATCAGGCTGACTTCGGGCGCTCGTGCGTATTTGAGAAGCGTTAATGCTCAGAAAATATGGCATTTAGATATGCCACCTATCGGCTACTCTACTCACACTTCTGACTGTGATGGGAATTTTAGAAACGTGTGATTTTTCACCCTTTTTTCTGGGTTTCGACGCGGTTTTTGCGTCCTTGTGGTGCAGGTTTTAGCGACTTTTCTCCTGACGGGAATAAACCTTGAGTGCGGTTAGTTATGAAATATGAGTGAGGTTGACTCAAGAAAATTGGCATGACGGAAAACCGTCTGCTACAGTCTCGCTTGTAGTTGAGTCACTGGCAATCAAGTTCAGTAATTTCAAGTAATTCGAACGCACAATTCGCACTAAGGAGAATTCAGTAATGGGACGCGCAGTAGGTATTGACCTCGGAACCACGAACTCCGTTGTTTCCGTCTTGGAAGGCGGAGAAGCGAAGGTTATCGCGAACTCGGAAGGTGCCCGCACCACCCCATCGATCGTCGCTTTTGCAAAGAACGGCGAGATCCTGGTTGGTCAGTCCGCTAAGAACCAGGCGGTTACCAACGTTGATCGCACCATCCGTTCGGTCAAGCGCCACATTGGTACTGACTGGACTACCGAAATCGACGACAAGAAGTACACCCCACAGGAAATCTCGGCTCGCACCCTGATGAAGCTGAAGCGGGATGCGGAATCCTACTTGGGTGAAGACGTCACCGACGCTGTTATTACTGTTCCTGCTTACTTCGAGGACGCACAGCGTCAGGCCACCAAAGAAGCCGGCCAGATCGCAGGCCTGAATGTCCTGCGTATTGTCAACGAGCCAACCGCTGCCGCACTGGCTTATGGCCTGGAAAAGGGCAAGGAAGAGCAGACCATCCTGGTATTCGACCTAGGTGGCGGCACCTTCGACGTCTCCCTGCTGGAAATCGGCGACGGCGTCGTTGAGGTAGTTGCTACCGCTGGTGACAACAGCCTGGGTGGCGACGACTGGGACCAGCGCATCGTCGACTGGTTGGCAGAGAAGTTCAAGCAGTCCAACGGTATTGACCTGACCAAGGACAAGATGGCCCTGCAGCGTCTGCGTGAGGCTGCTGAAAAAGCCAAGATCGAGTTGTCCTCGGCGCAGCAGGCATCGATCAACCTGCCATACATCACCGTCGACGGTGACAAGAACCCATTGTTCTTGGACGAGACCCTGACCCGCACCGAGTTCCAGAAGATCACCCAGGATCTGCTGGACCGCACCAAGAAGCCATTCAACCAAGTCATCAAGGATGCAGACTTGGGTATCGGCGACATCAACCACGTCGTTTTGGTTGGTGGCTCCACCCGTATGCCAGCGGTCGCTGAACTGGTTAAGGAAATGACCGGTAAGGAGCCAAACAAGGGCGTCAACCCGGATGAGGTCGTTGCTTCCGGTGCTGCCCTGCAGGCAGGTGTCCTGCGCGGTGACGTCAAGGACGTTCTGCTACTGGACGTCACCCCACTGTCGCTGGGTATCGAAACCAAGGGTGGTGTGATGACCAAGCTCATCGAGCGCAACACCACCATCCCAACCAAGAAGTCCGAGACCTTCACCACTGCGGAAGACAACCAGCCTTCCGTGCAGATCCAGGTGTTCCAGGGCGAGCGCGAAATGGCGCAGCACAACAAGCTGCTGGGATCCTTCGAACTCGGCGGCATCGCACCAGCACCACGCGGTGTCCCACAGGTTGAGGTCACCTTCGACATCGACGCCAACGGCATCGTGTCCGTTTCCGCGAAGGACAAGGGCACCGGCAAGGAAAACACCATCAAGATCCAGGAAGGCTCCGGCTTGTCCGATGAAGAGATCGATCGGATGGTGAAAGACGCCGAGGCGCACGCTGAGGAAGACAAGAAGCGTCGTGAAGAGCAGGAGACCCGCAACAACGCGGAAAACACTGCTTACCAGACCCGCAAGTTCCTGGACGAGAACGGCGAGAAGATCGATGAAGAGACCAAAAACAAGGTCACCAAAGCCGCTGATGCCGTCGACGAGGCACTGAAGGGCGACGATATCGAGGCCATCAAGTCCGCCGTCGAGAAGCTGTCCACCGAATCGCAGGCTATGGGCCAGGCTATGTACGAGGCCGAAGCCGCACAGGCGCAGGCTGATGGTGAAGCCGGCCAGGCTGGCGGCAATGACGACGTCGTCGATGCTGAAGTTGTCGACGAGGACGATGCCGACAACTCCGACGAGAACGCAAAGGGTGACAAGTAAATGAGCAACCGGGACGAGATGCCGGATAACCCCGGTTCCCCGGACGCGACCGACCCGGAGGCTACCTCTGCCGCACAGGCAGAAGCCGCCGCGGATGCCGCCGAGGCAACCCAGCAAGAAACTGGGCAGCCATCCGGCGGAGCCGGTGCGGAAGGTCTGGCCGATGACGTCGCTGTGGAACCAGAGGTTGATGAAGTCGAAGAGCCAATCAGCACTGCTGAAGACGAAGCAGCAGAAGCCGAAACTCCTGAACAGGCACTGCAGCGAGAGTTGGACGAACGCACTGATGACCTCAAGCGGCTGAATGCGGAATATACCAACTACCGCCGCCGCAGCGACCGGGAGCGCCAGAGCGTTTCTGAGTCCGCGAAGGCTTCGGTACTGTCCGCACTGCTGCCAATCCTGGATGATCTGGAACTGGCCAAGCAACACGGTGACCTGGAAAAAGGATCCCCACTGGAGAAATTCGGATCTAAATTCCGCGAAACCTTGAAGGGCCAGAACCTGGTGACCTTCGGCGAACCAGGTGAGGCTTTTGACCCGGAGATCCACGAGGCTGTGCAGGATCTCTCCAGCGGTGGCGAACAAGTCGTCGGCACGGTTCTGCGTAAGGGCTACAAGGTGGGAGACCGCCTAGTGCGCAACGCCATGGTGATCATCGCTGATCCAGAAGGCGCACAGTCTAGTGCGGACGAGTCCGCGCAGGCAGACGACAATCAGTAAACAATGAGGAAGGAGGGGACGAACCATGTCCCAGAGTGAATGGGCCGATAAGGATTATTACGGGGACCTAGGCGTTTCCTCCGATGCCTCAAAAGCTGAAATCCGTAGCGCCTACCGTAAAATTGCCCGGGAAAACCACCCAGATACCAACCCGGACGACGAGCAGAAACTCGCCAAGTTCAAGGCGGCAGCGTCTGCCTACGACGTGCTTGGCGACGAGAAGAAGCGCAAGGAATACGACGAGTTCAAAGCGATGCTGCGTGCCGGGGGCGGCAGGTTTGGAGGCGCCGGCTTTCCCGGCGGGTTTCGCCGCTCGTCGCAAAGCCAAGACGGCTTCTTCTCGGGAGGGGCGCCCGGGGCTGGCGGATTTGGAGGAGCATTTGAAGACGGCGGTCTGGGTGACATCTTCGGCGGCCTCTTTAACCGCGGCGGTGCTGGTGGGCACCAAGCTCGGCCGACGCGGGGCGCCGACGTCGAGACCTCCATTACGCTCGACTTTCGAGAAGCTGCGAAAGGCACGACGATCCCGCTAGAGTTGCGGGGCAACGCGCCGTGCACTACCTGCCACGGCTCCGGATCAAAATCCGGTAAGCAAGCCACCTGCGGACAGTGCAACGGCACCGGTTACACCAGTGAAAACCGGGGAGCATTCGGCTTCTCCCAGCCATGCTCGAATTGCGACGGCACTGGTTCCAAGATCCCCGACCCCTGTGAGACCTGCTCGGGAAGCGGAACCGTGAACCGGACCCGTTCGATTACCGTGCGGATCCCGGCCGGTGTCGTCGACGGGCAAAAGGTGCGTTTGGCAGGCCAGGGCGAAGCTGGGCCGCAAGGCAAACCATCCGGCGACCTGTTTGTGTCCGTGAGCGTGCGGGAAGACAAGGTCTTTTCCCGCGAAGGCGATGACCTGCTGATCACGGTGCCAGTGTCCTTTGCGGAGCTAGCACTCGGCGATACGATCACGGTGCCGACCCTGGATGCCCCGGTTCGGGTGAAAATCCCGGCAGGTACTGCTGACGGCCGCACCCTGCGGGTTCGTGGGCGCGGCATACCGAAATCTTCGGGAAAACACGGTGATTTGCACGTGAAAGTACAGGTCACGGTGCCGACGAATTTGGATGATGCTGCAAAATCCAGCTTGCGCACCTACGCACAAGCAGAAAAAGATTCCGGTTTCGATGCCCGCGCCGGTTGGGCCGGGAACCCGAATAAATAACGACAAGCGACCACAGGAGGTGACAACACCATGGCGAACGATTCGCACGAGGAGTTCCGTGAAGAATATCGCGAGGTCTTCGTTATCTCCGTGGCTGCTGAATTATCCGGCATGCACGCGCAAACTCTGCGCACGTATGACCGGATGGGGCTGGTCTCACCCGCGCGCACCCGTGGTGGTGGGCGCCGGTATTCGCAGCGTGACATCGCGATGCTGCGCAAGATCCAGCAATTATCCCAAGATGATGGCGTTAACTTGGCCGGAATTAAAGCCATCATTGAACTGACCGAACAACGTGATGCGCTCGCCGAAGAGCGTGACGCGTTGGCGGCAGAAGTGGAAGAATTGCGCGGACAGCTGCGCGCTGTCTCCGCAGCAAACCGTGCTCCCGCGAACGCAAGCAAAGGCGAGTTGGTGCACGTCCCGCGGTCTTCTGCCGTGGTGATGTGGGAACCGCGCTCGTCCCGCCGCGGGCGTGGACGCCGGAATTAGCCCAGCCAACGTGCCCCCTGATAACCCCGCAGAAACCTGGTGAATTTCCACCCTCTGGTTTCTGTGGGGATATTTTATTCTGCAAAACCTTTCTTTGTGCCCCAGATCACGCTATGATGTCTTAGTACATCGGCACGCCGTTGTGACCGCATTCATAATGTGCGGGGCAAATGTGCAATACACCGCGCATTAGCTGCAACGGCTGCACCATCTGGAAGAAAGGTGTCACCCTCATGACCGTGTACGCAAGCCCGGGCGAAGAAGGCTCCATCGTCGACTTCAAAAAACGCTATGACCACTTCATCGGTGGCGAATGGGTAGCGCCCGCAGAAGGCCAATATCTGGAAAATATCTCACCGGTCAACGGCAAAGTTTTCTGTGAATTCGGCCGCGGTACCAAAGCAGACATCGAACGTGCATTGGATGCCGCGCACAAGGCAGCGCCAGCTTGGGGGAAAACCTCAGCGGCAGAGCGCTCCAATATTTTGCTACAGATTGCCCAGCGTATTGAGGACAACCTGGAAGAACTCGCGGTAGCAGAAACCTGGGAAAACGGTAAGGCTGTACGCGAAACCCTGGCGGCGGATCTCCCGCTGGCCGTAGACCACTTCCGCTACTTTGCCTCTGCTATCCGCACCCAAGAAGGCCGCCTTTCACAAATCGACGACGACACCGTCGCCTACCACTTCCACGAGCCACTCGGCGTCGTCGGCCAGATCATTCCGTGGAACTTCCCGATCCTGATGGCAGCCTGGAAACTGGCCCCGGCCCTGGCCAGCGGTAACGCCATCGTATTGAAGCCAGCAGAACAAACCCCGGTCTCTATCCTGTACTTGGTGGACAAGATCGCGGATCTGCTGCCACCTGGTGTGCTCAACATCGTCAACGGCCTCGGCGACGAAGCCGGTGTGGCGTTGACGTCGTCGGACCGCATCGCGAAGATCGCGTTTACGGGATCCACACCCGTCGGCAAGATGATCAACAAAGCTTCGGCAGAAAAAATCATCCCAGTTACCCTGGAGCTTGGCGGAAAATCGCCGTCGGTGTTCTTCCCGGACATCATGGACAAAGACGACGAATTCCTGGACAAATGCCTCGAAGGGTTTACCATGTTCGCGCTGAACCAGGGCGAGGTGTGTACCTGCCCATCGCGCGCATTGATCCACGAAGATATTGCCGATGCTTTCCTGGAACGTGCACTTGAGCGGGTCAAGCAGATCAAGATCGGTAACCCGTTGGATACCGAGACCATGATGGGAGCCCAGGCATCCCAGGAACAGATGGACAAGATTGTCTCCTACCTGAAGTCCGGACCAGAAGAAGGCGCAGAAACCCTGATCGGTGGCAACGTCAACGAGGTCATCGGCGGCGGCTTCTATATCGAACCAACCGTGTTCAAAGGCACCAACGATATGAAGATTTTCCGCGAAGAAATCTTCGGGCCGGTGCTGTCCGTGGCCACATTCAAGGACTACGATGAGGCCATCAGGATCTCCAACGACACTGACTTCGGTCTGGGCAGTGGTGTGTGGACGCGCAACGGCAATATCGCTTACCGTGCCGGACGTGATATCCAAGCCGGTCGTGTGTGGGTGAACCAATATCACAACTACCCAGCGCACTCGGCATTCGGCGGCTATAAGCAGTCTGGTTTGGGCCGGGAAAACCACCTGATGATGCTCGGACACTACCAAGAAACCAAGAATGTGCTGGTCTCTTATGCCGAAAACCCCGTCGGTCTGTTCTAAATCTGGTCACTCTGGGCCTGCCAAGCCCCGGCGGCGCGCGAGTTCTGTAAAACCGTCGAGGTAGGCTTCATCATCGAAAAACCCGCTGTGATCGCGCATCCCGTTCCCCGGCCAGGGCTGGGCACCAAAGGTGGGTGCGGCTGGGTTTACCCCAAATAACCCGCCATTGGAATAAGCCATCCCGCTGACTGGATCTAGTGCGCGCCGGGCAGCATGAACCTGCGGATTATCACCCCGCAGGTTCATTTCTTCTGTGCTGGCCAGACCCGTGCCAGGCGAACCAACGAATAACACGTCGTCGGCACGCATCGGTGCTGGGCCACCAGCCGCGTTGCCGACCACCACCGATCCATAGGAATAGCTGACGACCGTGACGTGGTGGTTCGGGTAGCGCTGGTCGACGTCGGCAAGAAACTCCCGTAACTGCGGCCCCGCGGTTTTTGCTGCGCCTGTAGACGTACCGCTGAGCAGTTGATCTGGGGCATCGTAGCCGTAGACCACACCCGTGCCACCCATCGCCGCTGCTTGGGTGCGGGCGCGATCAATTTGTCCACCGATGCTGTCATTACCGTCCGAGCCCACGCCGGGAACGAATACCACCAGGTTATCGGTCTCCTCCGGAGGTGGGCCGACCATGCCTGCCCAGTGCTTATCGGATACTTCCAGCAAGCGCAGATCGGGGTGATCCAAGGTTTGCGCTAAGAGCGGATCGGGCGCACGGCAGGCTTGGATGGTGTGAATATCATCAACGTCCAGGTCGACGGCACCGTCAGGTCGGGAACCGCCAAGTGCGGAGGGCAAAAAATCTCCCAAACGGTGCGGTAGGTGCTGCGAGCCGAAGCAAGCGGCCTCAATAGATAAGGCACATGCGGCGTCGATGCTTTTGCCGATGAGCTGGATGGCCTGCAGTACTTGTGATATCGCCGGGCCAGCAGGTAACGCATTCACGGTTGCGGTCGCGATGCGTTCCAGGCGCTCGGCCCATTCCATGTGCCCGGCGAAGGTTTCAACGATCCCGGCGATGGTGCGCATATTGCGAGTTGCCGTGGTGATGGTGTCGATGATCTCACGGGCACGATCAATACCAGCTCTGGCTGCATCGCCGTCGAATTCTAAGCCCAACATACTGGTGATTTCACCGGAGAGTTGCTGTTGATCGTGCTCGAGGGTGCTGGCACGGGAGCGGATTCCGGCGGCAGCAGCGAACATTTCTTGCGCGGTAGTGATGCCGCTGGGCTGCGCAGCGCTGGATTGTGCGGTGCTGGGCTGTGCGGTGTTTAGAGCCATGATCAGTTTCCTTTCGATGCCGACAGCGTGTGGTTGAGGTGATGCGCCATGGCCTCGTCGTCTTCCGCGAGTGCGCAGAAGGTTCCGCGCATCTCTGTGAGGTGGGCCTGGAGCCGACTATCGATGTCCACGGCGGTGTCATACCAGCTGCCTTCCGCATGACGCAGCGCAGCCAGGGTTGGGGTGGAAGCCGCAGTGTTGGCGGGGTGTGTCGTGCTGGTGGACCCCATGCCAGTCGCATCTGCGATACGCGGGGCGAATCGATGCCGGGCGTGCGTGGCGAGTAGGTCAAGAGCAGAATCGGTGAATCGCAGAAAGTTCATGGGTGCGAGTTTGCGCGGGACAGCGCTGTGGGGCCAGCCGGTGCGAGCAATGCCTGTGGATAAATGAAGTTATCCACAACACAGCGCGGTGGCGCGCGATTAGACTGGCATCATGAAGATCGCACTAGTACAGCTGACCTCTGGACCCGACGTGCAAGCGAACCTGGCGCTGGCCAAAGATAAAATTACCGAGGCCGCAGACAGCGACGCGCAGCTGGTTGTGCTGCCGGAAGCGACGTTTCAAGCCTTCGACTCCGGGCGCCTGGACGGTAACGCCAACGAATACGCCGAGTATTTCACGGAAGAAATCGCCACGCTTGCCGACGAACTCGGCGTGACCGTCGTCGTCGGCATGTTCCGCCCCGCCGATACGGTGGAGGTCGACGGGAAAACCATCAACCGCGTGTACAACTCCGCCCTCATTACAGGCGGCGGAAGCAGCGAGTTTTATGACAAGATCCACACCTTCGATGCTTTCGCCTACCGCGAATCCGATACCGTGCACCCGGGGGATACCACCGTGGTGGTTGATGTTGCGGGACACAAAGTTGGCGTAGCGACCTGCTACGATGTGCGGTTCCCAGAGCAATTTAAAAAGATGGCCGATGATGGTGCCGAGTTGGTTGTGCTGCCTACTAGCTGGGCGGATGGCCTGGGCAAGCTGGAGCAATGGCGGGTGTTGACGAGCGCCCGTGCACTCGATGCCACGGTGTATCTCCTGGCGGCTGGTCAAGCCCGCCCCGGTGGTGCAGATAAGGGTGGGGAAAAATCCGGCCCGACCGGGCTGGGGCATTCGCGGGTGCTGAGTCCTACTGGCGAGTTATTAGCCGAAGCTGGTTACGACGACGAGATCCTGTATGTGGAGCTCGACGATATTGCTGGCGAAATAGCGAAAGCCCGGAAAGCATTACCGGTGCTGCGCGGCACGCGTGAGCTATAGCCGACTATAAAAAGCGATAGTCAGCTATAGCCGTATTTCTGCGTCACTGAATTCGGTGACGGCGGGATCATGCGTGGAGATGAGTACGGTCGCGCCGTCGTCGGCAAGAGTGCGAAGATGCTGGAGCACGACGTCGCGGTTGGCAGCGTCTAAAGCACCGGTGGGTTCGTCGGCAAGAATGAGCGAGGGGGTGCGCAACAGCAACCTGGTAACAGCGACGCGCTGCTGTTCACCACCGGATAATGCGTATACTTCCCGGGACGCATAACCTTCGAGGCCTACCGCGGTTAAGGCTGTGTCGATAGCGTGCAGCCCCGGCTTTGTAGCAGTGCCTAGCAGAGTTCGCTGGTGGCGCGGAAGTGCGAGAATGAGATTGCTGCGTACGGTTTGTTCTGGGATGAGGGCGTAATCCTGGAATAAATAACCGATGGTAGTCCGTCGCAAGGCTCGAAGCTTGCTTTTCGACAGTGCGGTGATGGGGGTGCCTGCAAATTCGATAGAGCCAGAGTCCAGAGTATCGAGTCCACCTATGCAATTAAGCAGAGTGGATTTTCCAGACCCGGAAATTCCTGTTAGGGCGGTGATACGTCCAGTAGCAGCCGTGGCAGTGAAATGGCGGAATAGTTTTTTCGAGCCGAAACTTTTATTCGCATTGTTGATTTCAAGCATGGGCGATTTCTTTTCTGGTAGCAGGCAGTGAGGTTGTGGCCCCCGGCATCAGCGCGGCATTAGCCCGGAATCAGGCAGGCATTACGTGCGGTGGCGGATTTGGGCGCGTTCACGTGCAATGATGGTGAAAAATACAGTAAGTGTGGTGCAAACGGGAATGGCGAAAACGAATAGGGAAGTCAAAATCGACGGTGCTTCCAAACGTAACATCCAGCTCATCGGGGTATTGATGGCTAAATAATCTTGGTACGAGAAATACCTGTGAACTAGCCAGATAGCAATGGTGAACACATAGAGAAGTTCTGTGATAATTAACCCGCGGAATTTTCGTGCTACAGGATAGCCCAGAATCTCATAAACCCGGAGTCTGTGGTGGTGGCGGTTGAAAAACAACACGGTGCTAGAAATTGCGGCAATGAGGATAATGAATATTGCCACCAGCGTGGAAAAAGTCGTGTTGCGCAGATCAGAATATAGCGACTTGTTGGACTGAGCCCAATAATCAATCATGGGACGGCTGGCTAAGACGTACTTTCCAGCAGGAGATTCATGGCGTAATTGTTCTACGGCACCGTGATCCGTGAATAGAACTTCGGTACGGGTGAGAGTGGCACTGATGTTGTGGTCGCTGAGCGGCTCCAAGCCTGGAGGCAGAATTACGAGTTCTGGTGAATGCAGCAATGGAGACTTAGTCAGCGAACCGCTAGGATTGAAATAATCAAAAACCGTAAATGGTTGGCTATGGTATTCGACCCTGGTGTGTTGTACAGGATCGTAGTCGGTGTTCTCTGCGAATTCTGCTTCCCCGGCGAGACCTTCGCGAATTTCTGTCACTACTGCTGCATCAGCTGCTGCGGGAAGATAAATAATAGTTTCATTTTTCTTGGCAGCATCGGAAAGCACTTCCTCAGAAATCGGGGTTTCTTGTCGCGCGAATTCCTGGTTGGCCAGTATCCGACCGGTTGTGGAAAATTCTAACGAAGACTGCCAGAAGCTATTGATGAATAGTAGTTTTTGCTCGTGATCGAGCCTGCGTAGTTCGGGCCCCAATTGCTTCATATCATCGCCAATTCCGCCGGATACTAAAGCGCTGAATACATCGCTACGCTTGGCCCATTCCTGAGAATATTCTGCATGGCGGTTGGTTTCCTGGATAAACATGACAAGCGATGCGATTGACACCAAGCCAAAAAACAGTGCGACGATGCGAATGCCATGGGCGGAAAAAGACAGTGGACGGGAAACAAGGTTGCCCTTGAGCGCACTAAGAACGTTGGTGCGTGTGATGACGACAAATGCTGCGGCATAACCTGTTACAGCACATAAAATTCCCAGGACTGCGAAGATAAGCACGGTTGCGGAATATAGCTGCCACTGTGCGAAGCCATTGTAGCCGTGGAGGAAGAAGGCGGTGCCAGCACTAACCACAATGGCTGTGCCAGCTATCGCCGGGACGCTGGAGCGCCAATCACCGACAATGCTGAAACTGTGTGGTAACCCGTGCACACTGTGGATAGCATAACGGCGACTGCCGAGAATGGCATGCAGCCCAGCAAGGATAAAAGTCAATAAGCCAATGATTAAGGCCGTCAGTTTCACCGGGGTTGGAATTGTTGCCAACAATGAACCATCAGCTGTTGGCGCAGTAGTGTATCCGTGTTTGTGTGCTAGATCTACAAATTTCTCTTTGATATCTGGTGGGCCATTGAGGTAATAAATTCCGCGAACGTCTTCGCTATCCAGGCGAGAAAAACTGGTAGTGGTTCTGGTTTTTTGCGGATCAAAGGGCTGCGGATTTCTCCTTCCCGCTAACCATTGTGCAACCTGGTTATCGGATGTATCACTACCTGTGGCAATAGCTAAATGAGTGTGTTCTGCAGCGAGATCACCATCGACGACATCAAAGACGATTGTTGCGTCATGTTCGTCGACGAGGTTGTGTAGGTCATTGCGAAAGTCAGTGGCGATGGGAACCCCGGAGACACCGTCGATGACCACAGTGGCTTCGTTGAATGGCAGCAGCCTGTCATCCAGGAAGCTCGCCGCGGAAAATGCGGCGATCGGACTAAGCAGAAAAGCGAAGCATAAGCTTAGCGACAACAAATTGAATTGTCGTTTCATGTGATCATCTTTGGTGAGTCAGGGAGCCTTAGAGCAGTCTGTTATATTCCTTATAGTGTGATCTGCGAATTCTGCCTAAGAATCCTCACGTGAATTCCTCTCTTCTGTGGGAATGTCTGGATCTGACGCTGTTTATGTTACCTGTCACAACTGGGCTGGTCTAGTCTAACTTTAGATTTTTTAAAATCTCATCCTATCGGTCTTGATTATGGCTCTTTCTCTTTGATTTAGCCTGTCTGTAGAGTGTTTTTTCTGGATGTTTGAAGCGGTAGGGTTATTATTTTGTTTTTGGAAAAATTCCAAAGGGTTGCAAATACTGGTGAGCTGTGTAACTGTTTTATTGAAGCTCAATAACATTTGATCTTTAGGGGGATTTTCATGAAGCTTCATGTGAAGATTTTTGCTATCGCATCTATTTGTAGCTTAGGTGCAGGGGCTGTCCCGGCAGTAGGGCAAACCCAAACGCGTCCAATGCCAGCTGTTGAAACTGGAACTGTGCAAGATCAATTATCAGGTGAAGAGCTCCGTCAAGCAGAAGAAGACCTTGCACAAGGTTTTGAAACTTTGTTCACTGAGGTGGTGTATGAAACATCCGATGGTCGGTGGGACGTTAACGAAGTTGCAGCAGAGGAATATGGCCTGAGCGTTGAAGAGGCTAAACGGTTGGCTAGCTATATGGAGTCTGGAGATTTTCCAGAGACAGGTGACGGGCACGCTGGATATGCTACGCGTGATCTAGAGTCCTATGCGAGTTGTGTGGTATCTAATATTTTGCCAATTCCTGTTGATCCTATTACCTTAAGAGACGTAGGAAAACTTTTACGTGATAAGCAGTGGCGGGCGGCCGCAGAAAAAATTATTGCGAATGCTGCTCTGGATGGAGCACAAGGGTTTTTGGAGTTTGGAATTAAGGGAGCTTTGTCTAATCCTGTGTTTTTGGCTGCTCGGCTTGCGCTATACGCTGGTTCGTGTGCAGTGGCTGAACATCTTTAAATGACACTGTTGCTGTGTGATGAGTCTGGATGGTGAGTAATGAAGTGGTCGCATCCGAAACCGCGTGTGCCACCCAAATGGGTTTCTGTGGTGCTGGTTCCATCGTCTTTGTTATTTTATTTTATTTATACGAGTCTGACTGGTTATCGGCATCGTGCGGAGAATGTAGAGCCTGTGCCCTGGGAGGAAATTGATTGGTCTGAATTTCCTTTTTATTTCACGGCTTCGGTTGTTGTCTATTATTTCATTTATCTGCCTATACAGATATGGCGTCTGCGTCGATGGCAGCGCAAACACGGTGACTAACCTTTGCTTTGTGCACCCGGAACCGATGAGGTATCCACACCCGTGCGGCCCCAGCTTTGGGTCTGCACGGTAGCTGGATCCAACCCAGCAGCAGCGAAAGCTGCCAACATGCCGTCAACCTCTGCTTCTGGCCCTAAGACCAGCACATCGTGGTTGGACCAGTCACGGTAATGAGCGATCGTAGCCTCCGGGTCCTTGTCCACCGACAAGCTGGCAGATGCGTGTGATGCCTCGGGGCCGGTGCCGTCGGCAAGGGCTTGCCGCAACTCACGTTGACGCTCGCGCTGCGGTTTCAACCAATGCGGGTCAGCATCATGACGGGTAAAAGCATGCACATCCAACCACGGCGTGAGATTATCCAGGCTGTTAAGCGTGGCCATCTCATAATGCTGGCCGGGAAAATCATTAATCACCAGCGCTTGCACCGGGGCATGCTGCTCGCCGTGGGCATCAAAAGCAGCGAATAATAAACAGCGCAGGGTAGCCACCGCGGTCCCAAAAGCAATGACGAGGCTTTCACGATGCGGATCCAGCTCCAGCTGGCCAGCCGGGTTGCCCAGTGTCCACTGATCTCCGGGGCGCGTCATCATAAACCTCCGCGAATACCCCGACGCGCCAGGAAGCAGCGAGACATCGCGAACGTGAAATTCCAGTGTGCCGCAGCCATCAGCAGGGCGGGCAGCCGCCAAAGTGCGCCATACACCCGGCATCAGCGTGGTAGCTACAGAAAAATACTGCCCGGGCTCATAATCAACCGGCAGACCACATTCCAGGCGCACGATGCGGGTATGGGCATCAACGCGCTCGACATCGACCACCTGCCCCATGTGCGCAGGCGGAATCCCCGCCACATCCGCCTCGTGCGCAGCAGCGGACATGCACTCGACGATGTCGTCGACAAGCGCACCGGCCTGCTGCAGCACGTCGTCGGCAAGATCGATTTCTGCTAAAGCCTGGCGGGTGGCGGTGGCGAAAATAGGGTAGGTATCCGGTGGGAAGCCGTGCCGACGGTGCGAGCGGCCCAGGTCAGCGAAATACTCATCGAGGTCCGGGGCATCGAAGGCTGCGGCGAAAGACTCGGCGAGCCCGCGGTGGGCCTGCGAAGCATCCATGGGGAAGGACTGGCGGGCGTCGGGAAGTGCCGCGAAAAAATGGCGGTGCACCGCATCCCGGAACGTCGCAGGGTGGGCGCGCAGGTGCGTGGCGAGGCTGGCGAGATCCCGGATAGTCATGTCCTCCACAATATCGCGCGGACCAGGCTGGGCAGGCTGTGCGGTGCTGGTCTGGGTGGGTTGGCTGGACTGTGGTGGTTGTGCAGTGATCGTCGTGCAGTGATGGTTGGTCAGCGCTGAGCGAGTAGTGGATAGCGGTGGGTAGCACAATTACGGCATGGGTACTATGATCATCTCGTCCTCGTGCTGTGTTTTGATCGCCGTATCAGGCTCGGCTTCGTATAGATCACATGTTGTCTTGCCGGACAGGCAAGTGTCGCAGGATCTCGTTCACCCTCACTCTGTAAAGGCAGGTGTTTCATGGAAGGCTTTTCCGCTTACGATCTCATGCTCGACGTTGGCTTTATCTCGTTGCTGATGATTATCGGTAACGTATTGCGCCACCGCATCAAATTCTTCTTCCAGGACCTGCTGTTGCCCGCACCAGTCACCGCTGGTCTGCTGGGCTTGTTGCTGGGGCCCAACGTTTTAAATATCGTCGGGTTTTCCGAAAACCTGGGCAGCTACACCTCAATCTTGATTGCCGTGGTGTTCGCGTCCATGGCTTATTCCATGGAACTAGGTGGCTCCGTGCGCAAGGGTGCGCGCAATATGTGGGCCTATTCCACGTTCATGTTCACCGCACAATGGGGCCTGTTCGTTGTGCTGGGCGTGTACCTGTTCGCGCCGGTGTTTGATACTCCGGACTGGTTTGGCATGATGCTGCCGGTCGGTTTCACCGGCGGTTTTGGTACCGCAGCTGCCGTCGGTGGCGCGCTGGAAGGCGTGGGTGCGGCCGAGGCATCCTCGCTGGGCTTTACCTCTGCAACCGTGGGCACCCTGGCCGCGATCATCGGCGGTGTGATCGCTGGTAACTGGGGTATCCGTCGGAATAAAGTCTCCCAGCTTCCTGGTGAGCTGCCAGAAGAACTGCGCCGCGGCTACATCAAAAACCTCAGCGAACGCCCATCGATTGGTCGTGCCTCCACCAACCCATCGGCCATCGAGCCGCTCGCGCTGCACCTGGGCTTTATCATGTTGACAGTGCTGACCGCCTACGGCATCAACGCCGGAATCAAGAGCCTGTGGGAAAACGTTTCCATTCCGTTATTCGCCATGTCTCTGGTGGTGGGTCTGCTCTTCCGCGCGATCATGAACGCGATTGGCGCTGGTGAGTACCTGGATAAAGACACCGTTTCTTCTGTATCTGGTGCCTCGACCGACTACCTGATCGCCTTCGGTATCGCTGCGATTGTCCCGGCTGCCGTGGCCTCTTATTGGCAGGCACTGTTGCTGCTGTTCGTGCTGGGTACCATCTTCTGTACTTTCTTCTTGCTGTGGTTCCCTGCGGAATTCTTTGGCGCTGCCTGGCTGGAGCGCGGCATCTTCGGTTGGGGCTGGGCAACGGCGACGGTGGCAACCGGTATCGCCATCCTGAAGATTGTCGACCCGAAGCTGAAATCGGGCACGTTGTCGGAATACGGCGTGGCTTATGTAGGTTTTGGCCCATTCGAGATTGGTATGACGGTGCTGGCTCCGCTCGCCGTGATTTACGGAATGACTGCCGGGCTGGGTTGGTTGGCGTTGGCGATTGCTATCGCGGTGTACCTGACCGCCAAATTCGGTGGCTGGATGCCGGTGCGCGGTGCGATCATGGCTAAGGGCGTGGTCGACGTCAACGGCAATGGGCCGGATCCTGCGATGTCTGGGAAGGTCTAGGCGAGGGGTAGCCGTATATGGTTGCCCCGGTCGGACGACTGCCCCGCGCGGGCGTTGCCGCGAAACTTTAGTGATCATCACTCAAGTTTCTGGTAAAAAATTCCACGAAATCCTAACTTGAGTGGAATAGACTCAACTCATGGTGTGTTGTATCCAGTGAAGCCCCTGAAACGGTGTCACAATAACGGTGACGAAAGCAGGGAAGAACAGGGAGGATATGACACACCATGAGTTCTTTTAACCCCACGACAAAAACCCAAGAAGCCCTACAATCCGCGCTGCAAACCGCCTCGGCGGCAGGCAACCCGGACATTCGCCCGGCACACCTGCTGCAGGCGATCCTCAGCCAAGAAGAAGGCATCGCCACCCCGGTATTGAAGGCCACCGGAGTAGACCCAGACACGGTGCGCAAAGAAGCCACCGAATTAGTAGAGGGCTACCCCAAGGCCGAAGGCGCCGGCGTGGCCAAGCCGAACTTCAACCGCGATGGGCTGAACGTTCTCACCAAAGCCCAAGAGCTGGCCGGTGAGCTTGGCGACGAATACGTCTCCACCGAAGTGCTGTTGGCAGCCATCGCGGCCTCGAAAACTGATGCCGCGCAGCTGCTAACTTCCCGCGGCGCTACCTACGACGCCATTAAAGGCGCATTCCCAGCCGTGCGCGGAGCCGCGAAAGTGACCACGGAAAACCCGGAGGATTCCTTCCAAGCACTGGAGAAATACTCCACGGATCTGACGGCGCAGGCCCGCGAAGGCAAGATTGACCCCGTCATCGGGCGTGATTCGGAAATCCGTCGCGTCGTGCAGGTGCTATCCCGCCGCACGAAGAACAACCCGGTGCTCATCGGTGAGCCGGGCGTCGGCAAGACTTCCATCGTGGAAGGCCTGGCCCGCCGCATTGTCGGTGGTGACGTGCCAGAATCGCTCAAGGGTAAGCGCCTGGTCTCGCTGGATCTCGGTTCGATGGTTGCGGGAGCGAAATACCGCGGCGAGTTCGAGGAGCGGCTAAAAGCCGTGTTGGAAGAAATCAAATCTTCCGACGGCGAGATCATCACGTTCATTGACGAGCTGCACACCCTGGTTGGTGCTGGCGGTACCGGCGAAGGCTCGATGGATGCTGGCAATATGATCAAACCGATGCTGGCCCGTGGCGAACTGCGGCTGGTGGGTGCGACCACACTGGATGAATACCGCAAATACATCGAAAAAGATGCCGCGCTGGAGCGTCGTTTCCAGCAGACCTACGTCGGCGAGCCTTCGGTGGAAGACACCATCGGTATCTTGCGTGGCCTGAAGGAGCGCTACGAAGTTCACCACGGCGTGCGCATCCAGGATTCTGCGCTGGTGCAGGCCGCCGAGCTGTCCAACCGGTACATCACCAACCGCTTCCTGCCGGATAAGGCCATCGATCTTGTCGACGAAGCCGGCTCCCGGTTGCGCATGGAGATCGATTCCTCGCCGCAGGAAATTGATGAACTCGAGCGCGTCGTTCGCCGAATGGAGATCGAAGAGCTGGCGCTGAAGAAAGAATCAGATGCTGCCTCCAAGGAGCGGCTGGCACGCCTGCAACAAGAGCTGGCGGACCAGCGCGAATCGCTCGGTGAGCTGAAAGCCCGCTGGGCGAACGAGAAAAAGGCCATCGATGATGTCCAGGCACTGAAGGAAGAACTCGACGACCTGCGTCGGCAAGCAGAAATCGCTGAGCGTGAAGGTGACTACGAGAAAGTCTCCACGCTGCGCTACGGCCGCATCAATGAGCTGGAACGCGAAATCGCTGTGGCCGAGGAGAAAGCCGCGGAGCAGGCGCGCAGCAACACCATGCTCAGTGAGGAAGTCACCCCGGACACTATCGCTGAGGTAGTCTCCGCCTGGACCGGCATCCCGGCTGGCAAGATGCTGCAGGGTGAGACGGAAAAGCTGCTGGATATGGAGAATATCCTGGCTCGCCGCGTCGTCGGCCAGAAAGACGCGGTGGTGGCGGTCTCGGATGCGGTGCGTCGTTCCCGCGCGGGCATCGCCGACCCGAACCGGCCGACCGGCTCCTTCCTATTCCTGGGGCCAACGGGCGTCGGCAAGACCGAGCTAGCGAAAGCGCTGGCGGAGTTCATGTTCGATGACGAATCCGCGATGGTGCGCATCGATATGTCTGAATACGGCGAGAAGCACTCGGTTTCGCGGTTGGTCGGTGCCCCTCCGGGATACGTCGGCCACGATGCGGGTGGCCAGCTGACCGAGGCCGTGCGACGTCGCCCCTACACGCTGGTGCTTTTCGACGAGGTGGAAAAGGCCCACTCGGATGTTTTCGACGTGCTGTTGCAGGTACTCGACGAAGGTCGGCTGACCGACGGACAGGGTAGGACCGTGGACTTCCGCAACACGGTGATCATCCTGACCTCGAACTTGGGTGCCGGTGGCAACCGCGAGCAGATCATGGATGCGGTGAAGGCCGCCTTCAAGCCGGAGTTCATTAACCGCCTGGATGATGTGGTGACCTTCGAGCCGCTATCCAGCGAATTGCTGGAAGGCATTGTGGATATTCAGCTGGATACGCTGCGCGAACGCCTGGCTGGCAAACGCCTGAGCCTGAGCGTGGATGCGGCGGCGAAGGCCTGGTTGGCTGAGCGCGGTTACGATCCCGCCTACGGTGCGCGTCCGCTGCGCCGGTTGATCCAACAGGCCATCGGAGACAAGCTGGCGCGGCTGGTGCTGGCCGGTGAAGTTGTGGAAGGCGATGCCGTGCAGGTTTCGCTTGCCGACGGCGGCGAGGAGCTGGAGATCTCCAGTTAGCAGGCATTGTGTCTGCTAGCACACGCCGGGACGCTTTTACCCTTAAACTGGGTAACTATGAGCGTCCTGGTCAGTGCCGAAGAATTACACGAAAAAATCCACCGCGGAGACAAACTCACCCTGCTTGCCACTACTTGGGTACCCGGGCAGGGGAATAGCTTCCGCCAGTTTCGCGCCGGGCATATCCCCACAGCCCAGCACGTTAATCCAGCAATTGCGCTGGCTGGGCTTCCTGGGTCGAAAGCTGGGCGTAACCCGTTACCAGATCCGGCGCGGCTGCAAGCCAACGTCAACCGCTGGGGCTTGCGGGAAGACCGCCCAGTCGTAGTTTATGACGATGGTCAGGGATTTTTTGCCGGTCGTGCCTGGTGGGTGCTGCGCTGGGCAGGAATTAAAAACGTCTCCATCTTGGATGGCGGCTTGGCGCAGTGGCACCGCGCAGGCTTCGATACGATGTGCGGCCCGGGCAATATCGCTATGGGTTCCGCGCTGACTATTCGGCCCGGGTCTATGCCCGCAGCCACTATCGACGAGGTACGTAATTTTGACGGCACACTGGTTGATACTCGCTCCTTCTGGCGTTATTCGGGGCGCCAAGAAAATTTGGACTTGAAAGCCGGACATATTCCCGGTGCGGTGAACGCTTCTATGCGGGATTTGTTGACTCCGAATCGCTTGGCCAAGTCACAAGAAGAAATCCGCGAAGTCTTCGCCCAAGCTGGTGTGACTAGGGGAGAAGGCACGGTGTTTTATTCCGGTTCAGGCAACCATTCTGGCCTGGCCCTGGCCTTGGCGGAGCATGCCGGTATTACTGGAGCCTCGCATTATGTGGGCGGTTGGTCGCAGTGGTCGGCGAATGCTGCCAATCCTGTGGAGACTTCGCGTTAAACTGACTGCATGCCGTATGTTCTACTGACTCTGGCCGTCATCGCCGGTGCCGCCGCCATATTTTTGTGGTACCTGGATTCGAAGCAGCGCCGCGCCCAGCAGACTGAGCAGCCGCCAGCTGCTGTGGAATCGCCTGGTCAGCCAGAGCAAACTGGTGCGAGCGCGGAGCTTGCCGACGCTCCGAGTACCGACATCGCTAGTGCCAACGTCCCGGGCGCCAGCATCCCTAGTGTCGACATCCCAGACGCCGAAGAATCTGTTGCCACCGATACTGAATGGTCAGCGCAAGCCACTTATGGTGATGCGCTACGCCGGGGTCGGGTGCTGGATGATGAAGAACTGGCCACCGCGGAACAATTGCCACAGCAGGATTTGGCAGAGCAGGATTTGCCACAGCATGATGAGGAATCCGCTACAGAATCCGCCGCTGACCCGATAGCGGAGGCGAACGCTGGGGTAGATAATGCCGAGCCACTTGTTGAGCCACGCTCTGAGCTGGATGCTGAGCCACATATTGAGTCTGACATAGACAGTGATGCTGAAGCCGAATCAGCGCTGGAATCTGAGCGGCAGCCAGAGCCAACAGAGGACTCAGAGACCCCAAAAACAGCAGAGACATCAGAAACAACAGAGACCCCAGAAACAATAGAGACAGCACCGAAACCGGAGCCAGGTTTAGCATCCAATGAGCTGCTTTCTGCTGAAGAAAACCGCAGTGATGCCAGTGATGCTAGTGATGCCAACGATCTAAGCGATGCAGCTGCTGTTCATGCAGATGGTGTCAACGGTGCAGATCATTTCGAAGAACGTGACGATGCAGCTGAGCATCCGACCCCTGTCGCCCCCGTCGCCAAGCCTGCAGGACCACGCCGCGATTCCATCATCCCAGGGGCGTTGCGCAGGGAGCGTCGTCAGTGGGCGGAAAAGAATGGGTTCAGTTTTAGCAAGCACGACGAATATCTCGTCGACGAATGGACCCGCGGCGCTGCAGCTGGTGGGGCAGCACCGAAAGATATCGTGCAGGGTTCGGCTTATGGGCATGAGATGGTGCTGATGGATCTCGGTGGCGTCAATGTTATGGCTATGCGCACCGGAGCCGCCACGGAAATCGTGGTGGATTTTCGCCGTGTGGACCGTGATCAGCGCAATGACCGTACAACCGGGGAAGCGGTTTTCGATGATTTGCTGGAAGTCGGACACATCGCGGATTTCACGGTCTATGCCACTGATGCCGCCGTTGCTAGCCGCATGATTGATGCGCGCGTGGTCACTGCCTGCGATAGCCTGCCGGAAATCGTCACCGCGGTGTGGATGGAATCGGATTGGGTGCTGGCGCAAACCGATAAAGGCTCGCATGCTTCAGATTGGGACGAAATGCTGGCGCCGCTCGGCCTGCTTGCCGACGTCGCCCGCGTGCTACCACCGCGTTCCATGGCGAACCAAATTTTAAAATTCGAAGGGGCGGACCCCACCCGGATGATGGGGCCGAAACAGCCCCCGGCCTTTGAGAACAACCAGTTGCTGCACGTCGTTCCCGACCCGCAGGATCATCCGCCAATCCAACGACCAAGCGAGCCCGTCGAATTACCGACCCGCAGCAAAGCCGAGGCCCGTGGGTACCTGGAACCCTACGCCCTTGGGGTAGATGAAGTGGATGCGATTGCCGATGGCGTCGATAAGTCACAAGAGGGCGGACATCGGAAGCGTCCGCACGTTAAACGCGACTTGTCTGCCGGGCCATCTATTTTTGGCGACGAGTGAGGACTACAGTGGTAGCTATGACTGAGCAGCAAAGCACCCCATCCAGTACTGATCTTTCTCGCCTCGCTGAACTTGTCCGCGAACTTGCCGTGGTTCACGGTCGTGTCACTTTATCGTCCGGTAAAGAAGCGGATTACTACGTGGATTTGCGTCGCGCGACGCTGCACCATGAGGCCTCCCGCCTGATTGGATCGTTGCTGCGGGAAAAAACCGCGGACTGGGACTACGTTGCCGCCGGTGGTCTGACTTTGGGTGCGGACCCGGTGGCCACCTCGATCATGCATGCCGACGGCCGCCCGATCGATTCTTTCGTGGTGCGCAAAGAAGCTAAAAAGCACGGCATGCAGCGCCGCATCGAAGGCGTGAATGTGGAAGGGCAAAAAGTGCTAGTTGTGGAAGATACCACCACTACTGGTAACTCCCCGCTGACTGCCGTCGCTGCGTTGCGTGCGGCCGGAGCGGAAGTTGTTGGTGTGGCCACCGTGGTGGACCGCGCTACCGGTGCTGCTGATGCCATCCGTGCCGAGGGGCTGGAATATCGCAGCCTGTTGGGCTTGGATGACCTGGGGCTGTAATGGGCGAAAGCGCAGCCGAAAATGATCCAGTGACTAAGCCGGAACGCGCCACCGCACCGGAGGACAAAGGCCCAACGGAATGGGCTGAAGGTCGGCATGGTGTGGGCCCGTGGGAAGGCCCGTTGCCGGATGATCCACGCTTGGATCCGGAGTTGCTTGCTGAAGGCGACCGCCGCAACGTCGTCGATGCTTATCGCTATTGGAAGCGTGAGGCGATCATCGAGGACATTGATACCCGTCGGCATGAGCTGCATATCGCGATCGAGAACTTTGAAAACGATGCGAATATCGGCACGGTGGTGCGCACTGCGAATGCTTTTGCTGTAGATACTGTACATATTGTCGGTAGGCGCCGGTGGAATCGTCGTGGCGCCATGGTTACGGACCGCTACCAACACCTACAGCACCACAGCGATGTTGATGGGCTAGTGGCCTGGGCGGCGGAGAACGATCTGACCGTCGTGGCTATTGACAACACTCCCGGGTGCGTGCCATTGGAAACCGCCGAATTACCGCGGCGTTGCTTGCTGGTATTCGGCCAGGAAGGCCCTGGGGTGAGCGCGGAGACGAGTCAGGCGTCGGTGATGACGTGTTCGATTGCGCAGTTTGGTTCGACGCGCTCAATTAACGCAGGGGTGGCCGCAGGCATCGCAATGCATGCGTGGGTGCGGCAGCATGCGGATCTGCGCCAAGCTTGGTAAGGGTGCTGGCTGCATCAATAATTTGTCACTTATCCCTCACCAGAGAACCGTGATGTATGCTACAAATGATTGATTTCTCCGGTTTATAGCTCTGTGAGTGATGGAATAATAGTGCAAGAAAAATGGTCCCACCGGGCGGATCTCGCAGAGACCGCCATCAACGATCGACATGCTGGCCCACTATGGTCGCTGCCACGCACCAATCTCGCCCGGGTGAGCTGGCCGGCGCTTTTTAAAGAGCGCCTGTTTATTCATTGGCACTATTGGTGGCAGGCGCACTACCTGGATTGCCAGGTTGATGCTGCGCTGCGGCAACCCACGAAAACCCGCAGCGCACGCATTGCTAATACCATGCGTGGCATCAAACTCCGGCAGCTGCGCGGGTTGGAACGCAACAAATACTACGATGACAAAGCTTGGTTGGCACTAGCTTTCGGGCGCATAGAGAACGCGGAAAAGCTGGGTACCCCGCCACAGTTGCACGCATTGCGTTCCAATCTGCGTGCCGGGTTGGATGAATCCCTGGGGGTCGCGCCCTGGCGCGATAACCGATCGACGTTTTATAACGTGCCCACTAATGGTCCGGTGGCAATCATGCTGGCGCGCACCGGTTACTGGCAGGAAGCCATTCATATCGTCGACTGGGTTTTCGATAACCTGCACAATGATGATGGGCTGATCATGGACGGGATGCGTATGCGCATGAACGGACCGGAGATCGTGCGTGATATTCACCCGTACTGCCAGGGGGTGATGCTTGGTGCCAGCCTGGAAATTGCGTTGCAGTTGCGTAAAGAACACGGCATCCACAGCCTGGAAGATATTCAGTCGGTGCATGAGGCTGAGCGTGCCGACGAAGCCATGCCATATATCAGCCGGATCCGTGGCTTGGTGCACGCGATTGCGCAGCACATGGCCACCCCAGCGGGAGTGATCGACTGGGATACCGGCGACGGCGATGGCGGCTTGTTCAAGGGGATTTTGCTGCGTTACCTTGCCGACGTCGCGGTGCGTTTGCCTGATGATTCGCCAGCGAACCGCGCGACGCGCAAGCTTGCTACTCGGTTGGTGCGGGCGTCGGCGGAGTCGGTGTGGACCCACCGTTTGGAAGTTGACGGACTGCCGGTTTTTGCTACGGACTGGACCAGCGATGCGCTACTGCCACATAATTTTGGCCTGGGCCCGATGTCGATCCGGGAGAAAGTGGGCGCTGTGCGTATTGCAGAGCGCGATTTGTCGGTGCAGCTTTCCGGGTGGATGGCGCTGGAGGCGATGGCCCGGGTTGCGCTGGCCGAAGGGGATCCGGCTGCAGGTTAGTGTTCGCTCAGGCATAATTGGGCTTCGAGACTGCAGATCCAACGTTGGAGGATGTTTTATGCCTATCGCCACCCCTGAGGTTTATAACGAGATGCTTGACCGCGCGAAGAAGGAGCAATTCGCTTTTCCTGCGATCAACTGCACCTCTTCCGAAACCATTAACGCCGCACTACAGGGGTTTGCAGAAGCCGAGTCTGACGGCATTATCCAGTTCTCCCTGGGTGGTGCGGAATTCGGCTCTGGCCAAGCAGTGAAAAACAAAGTTGCCGGTGCAAAAGCCCTGGCCGCATTCGCGCACGAGGCTGCTTCGTACTACGGCGTGAATATTGCGTTGCACACGGATCACTGCCAGAAAGAACGTCTCGATGACTTCGTGCGCCCACTGTTAAAGATCTCCCGTGATCGCGTAGAAGCCGGCGAGCAGCCACTGTTCCAGTCCCATATGTGGGACGGGTCGGCTATCCCTATCGACGAGAACCTGGAAATCGCCCAGGAGCTGCTGGCACAGTCGCGCGCAGCAAATATCATCCTCGAGGTGGAAATCGGTGTGGTCGGCGGTGAAGAAGACGGCGTGGAAGCCAAAGCAGGTGCTAACCTGTACACCACCCCAGAAGATTTTGAAAAAACCGTCGATGCGCTAGGCACTGGCGAAAATGGTCGCTACCTGCTGGCTGCCACTTTCGGTAACGTCCATGGCGTCTATAAGCCGGGCAACGTCAAGCTGCGCCCAGAGGTATTGGCCGAAGGCCAGAAGGTTGCTTCCCAGAAGCTGGGGCTTGCCGACGGTTCCCAGCCCTTCGATTACGTCTTCCACGGCGGTTCCGGTTCCGAGGCCGCCAAGATCGAAGAATCCTTGCGCTATGGTGTGATCAAGATGAACATCGACACCGATACGCAGTATGCGTTCACCAATCCGGTTGCACGCCACATGTTTAGCAACTACGACGGCGTGTTCAAGATTGATGGAGAAGTCGGTAACAAGAAGGTCTACGACCCACGCTCTTACCTGAAGAAGGCAGAGCGCTCCATGGCTGATCGCGTCATTGAATCCTGCCAGGTGCTGCGCTCCGCAGGCCAGACCACCGCCCGCTAAGCTGCTCTCGGCTAAGCTTTTTAGCAGGTATTTTCGGCGCCTATGGCAAATAACAGGGTCTCCACCCGCGAACGACTGCGGCATTTAGACCATTCGCTGACCTCGCGCATTCTGCGCGTGCGCAAACGCTTGATCTTCATTGTGCAGGCCGCGTTTGGTGCGGGGTTGGCGTTTTGGGTTGCGCAGACGTTTTTCGGCCACGAGATCCCATTTTTCGCCCCTATCTCTGTGGTGGTGGTACTTGGCATCTCCGGTGGCAACCGTCTGAATAAAGCCCTGGAAATGTCGGTCGCTGGTGTGGTTGGTGTCGGAGTTGGCCAGCTTTTGGTGCACACCCTGGGCACCGGCGATTGGCAGATTGCCGCTGGGGTAGCGATCTCACTGGTGGTCGCGGCATTTTTATCGAAATCACTGCTGGTGAGTAACCAGGTCGCTATTGGTGCGATCTTGATCGCCACGATCATGCCGCAAGGTGGCGGCACCGAACGCATGATTGACGCTGCCATTGGTTCGGTGATCGGAATCATCTCCATCGCGTTGATTCCTAATTCTGCGTTGCGTGATGCCCGGCATGAGATCGCGAAAGTTCTCTCCGTTGCATCGTCGGTGCTGCATGACGTTGCAGAAGGTGCGGAAAAGGGAGATTCAGAGCGTATCGAAGATGCACTCCAACAGGTGCGCGGTACGCAATCGAATATTGATCACATGCTGGAAGCCACGGCTTCCGGCCGGGAAATTGCGGGGCTTTCCCCATTTCGCTGGGGCTCGCGCAAACACTTGCGTTCCATCGAACGCATCCTCACTCCCGTCGACAATGCCACCCGGAATGTGCGTGTGCTGGCCCGCCGCTGCATGGTTTTGAGCGTCGATGGCGACAAGATTACCCCGCGGTTAATCAATATCATTGATGAGTTGGCAGAGATCGCGTTGGAGCTGTCACGAATTTATGAAACGAGTGCGCGGGTTAGCCAAGCCCATGAAATTCCGGGGATTGTCAACCGCCTGCGCATCATCGGCGCGCGCACGGACCTTTCCGTGATTAGCGATGATCCGGTGCTTTCGGAATATGCGATCCTGTCACAGGTGCGGTTTTTAACTGTGGATCTTTTGATGGTCACCGGAATGTCGCAGGAGTCGGCGGCAGCAGTGCTGGCACCAACCTCATCCACACCGGCCTACCCGCCGGAAGTCTGGGAGATCGAAGACATCCAGGATAACGCGCACAATGCGGCGAATCGTTACGACGATTCCGAAAACTCCCAGAAAGAGTAGAAGAGAGTAGCAGAGGGTAGAGGACGCGGCGCCCCGGAACTCACGGACGGATGATTTGTAAATCCCGCAAATGCCGGTAAAAAGTTACTCGTTTTTGCGGGCGTTTGCTGCGCACTCCGTCGACGTGTACCGCCATTTCCGGTCCACCGGCTTGTACCGCACGCCCAGTGACTAATGAATGCGGATCTAGCTGGCTGACGCTCGCCCCGGGGTTCTTTTTCTTGCGCCAGCGTGCAAACAATCCACGGGGTTGTGGTGCTGCGGTGTGCACTGCCGCAGCAATGCCAGGTGCGTTGAGCATTGGCACTAAGCGGGCGCCGTACGCCAGGGAACGGCTGGCGTTATCTGCGCTGCCCTGGGCATCTTGCTGCAGCAAAGTGGCATCGTCGACGATAATTTCCCCGGTCATGGCGGATGCGTCCCACTGGCTGATAGCAGCGGAACCAGCCACGGCCTGTCCGGCATCATTGCGGATCAGTGGGACGGGTTTGACCTCGCCAGTCAACGCCAGTTTGAGCGCGGCAGCCGGATCAGCGGGAATGGACCAGTTTTGTGCTGCAGTGCTGGCGGTGCTGCTAGCGGCGTTTTCGGTGGCCGGGCCAGAAACGTTTTTGCTGCCGGTAGTGTCTACCGCGCTGTTCGTCGGTTCCGCCACCGGGACGAATCCGATCTGTGGCCACAATTGATCCGCCCGCAGCAAGCGGGTGAGCACCGCAGACAAGGCGGCGTCTGAACCAATCACGATTATCCGCAGCGGCATCACTGGTTGTTGTGGTGCTAGTTGTGGGGCAGCCATGTGTTCTACGCGCGGTTGCGCTTGGATCTCCTCCAACGAAGGAGTGGGATCTACCGGTAATAATTCCGTAGCATGCTCGGATAAAAACTTCAGATCACCCCGGCCTGGCACAGCTGGCAGCGTAAAAATCTCCACCCCGGAAGAACGATATAAAGTCTTGGGCAAAACCAGTTCGGCTGCAGCTTCCCCGCAACGCAGAATCAGCACACGCATGCCAAGCATCGTAACCGACGTTAAAAAAATTATCGCAGGTGGGGCAATTCCTAGTAGGCTATGAGGCTGATCAAACTACTGACCGCAGGGAAGTGATGAGGCAGGTATGGCAGCGATCGTCATCGTCGGCGCCCAATGGGGCGACGAAGGCAAAGGAAAAGCCACAGACATTTTGGGCGGCCAGGTGGATTACGTCGTCAAGCCTAATGGCGGCAATAACGCCGGCCACACCGTCGTCGTTGGCGGTGAAAAATACGAGCTCAAGCTGCTTCCGGCAGGAATCCTATCGGAAAATGCCACCCCGGTGCTGGGGAACGGTGTGGTCATCAACCTGGAAGCATTGTTTGAGGAAATTGACGGCCTGGAATCCCGTGGAGCAAACGCCTCGCGGTTAAAGATTTCCGCCAACGCGCACCTGGTTGCGCCGTACCACCAAACACTCGACCGGGTGCAAGAGCGCTTTTTAGGCAAACGTGCAATCGGCACCACCGGCCGCGGCATTGGCCCGACGTACCAGGACAAAGTCGCCCGCGTCGGCATCCGCGTGCAGGATATTTTTGATGAGTCCATTTTGCGGCAAAAAGTGGAATCGGCGCTGGATGTGAAAAACCAGATGCTGGTGAAAATGTATAACCGCAAGGCCATTGAGGTCGAGGACGTCGTCGGCTACTTCCTGTCCTATGCCGAACGCCTGCGCCCGATGGTGATTGACGCCGAACGCGAGCTCAATGAGGCCTTGACTGCCGGAAAACACATCCTGATGGAAGGCGGCCAAGCTACCATGCTGGACGTCGACCACGGCACCTACCCGTTTGTGACCTCGTCGAACCCTTCCGCAGGCGGCGCGTGCGTCGGCTCCGGCATTGGCCCGACCCGCATTGATACCTCACTGGGCATCATCAAGGCCTACACCACCCGCGTGGGTGCGGGGCCATTCCCGACGGAACTTTTCGACGAATGGGGTAATTACCTGCAAGAAACCGGTGGTGAGGTTGGCGTGAACACTGGCCGACGCCGCCGTTGTGGTTGGTACGATTCCGTGATTGCACGCTACGCCAGCCGCGTTAACGGGTTTACGGATTACTTCTTGACCAAGCTTGACGTGCTCACTGGAATCGGAGAAATTCCGATCTGTGTAGCCTACGACGTCGACGGCGTGCGCCATGACGAAATGCCAGTCTCGCAATCCGAGGTACACCACGCCAAGCCAATCTACGAAAATATGCCGGCTTGGGACGAAGACATCACGGGCTGTTCCACCTTCGAAGAGCTGCCACAGCGCGCACAGGATTACGTGCTGCGCCTAGAAGAACTGTCCGGAACGCGCATGTCGTATATCGGCGTCGGCCCGTCGCGTGAGCAAACCATTGTGCGCCACGACGTGCTGGCGGGAAAATAGGCTGTCATGAGTGAGAAAACGGAAGCTGCCGAAACCACGGACACGCCCAACACCATCGGTACACCGCTGAGCTCAAATGCCACCCGGGTGTTGTTGCTGGGCGCGGGCGAGATTGGTCGCGAGCTAGCGATCAGTTTCCAGCGGTTGGGCCTGGAAATCCACGCCGTCGACAAGCGCAACGGCGCGCCGGGCCACCAGGTTGCGCAATATTCCTACGTCGCAGATGTCACTGACGCGGCGGCCGTTCTGGAATTGGCAAAGCGTATTGAACCGCACTATGTGATCCCGGAAGTGGAGATCGTCGCGGTAGAAGCGCTGCGAGAGATCGAAGAAGCAAATTCTGCCGTGGTAGTGCCTGGGGCGCGGGCTTGCGAGCTGACCATGGAACGCGAAGCTATCCGTCGTACCGCCTCAGAACAATTGGGCTTGCCGACGACCGCCTATGATTTCGCCTCCAGCCCGGAAGAACTAAAAACCATTTTGGATGAGATGGGCTACCCGTCCATCGTGAAACCCGCGGTTACCTCAAACGGACGCGGGCATATGGTGGTGCGCTACGGCGATGAAGTGACCGAGGCTTGGCAGACCGCTTCTGCGGAAGCGCATTTCGACGGTCGCGTGATAGTGGAGCGCTTCGTCGACTTTGATTATGAAGTTACCCTGCTAGCGGTGCGTTCGATCGACCCGAAAACGGGCGAATTGGCCACGTGGTTTGCCGAGCCTATCGGGCATGATCACCGCGACGGTGGACTGATTGATTCCTGGCAACCGCTGCAGTTGAGCCAGGTAGCGATGGAAAACGCGCGCTCTATTGCCGCCCGGATTTCTAATGAATTGGGTGGGCGCGGAGTTTATGGCGTCGAGTTGTTCGTCGCCGGTGATGACGTGTATTTCTCTTCGGTATCTCCACGGCCGACGGATACCGGTATGGTTACCATGGCCACGCAGCGCTATTCGCAGTTTGATTTGCATGCACGGGCAATTTTGGGTCTGCCGATCGATGTGACACTCACTTCGCCGGGAGCTGCCCGCATGCTGTGTTCTGAGGTGGATGCGGACACGTTATCTTATGGCGGGTTGCAGGATGCCTTCGCACACCCAGAAACTTCTGTGCTGTTGTTCGGGAAAGCAGGTAGTTACCCGGGCCGACGCATGGGAGTGGTGTTGTCGACTGCTGATAACACCGATGCTGCGCACTTGGTGGCGCGGGAAGCCAGTAGGGAAATCACCATTGCTGCTGACGATGATTCTGTCACTGCTGGCACAGAGGGCTCTAGTGCAGGAAAAGCTGGTGCAGAAGACGCTGGTGCAGCTGGCTCCGGTGTTGGCGGTGGCGCTGATACTGATGCTGGAGGTGGCACTGGTACTGCACAGGAAACAAGCGCTGCAGCTGCCACGACGCCGGAATCACGTGCTGCGGCAGACGGTGCAGCTGCGGTTGAATCTGGGAGCAAGACTGGGCCCGAAACCGCTGCGCTAACTGAAACTGCCAGCGACAGCAGCCCTAACAGCGACAGCAGCCGTTAGAACCAGGTCGCCGGGCGGATCATGTTCGCTAAATCCACCAGCGCGTAGCGGTGCCGCGGAAACGGTGCCACTCGTGCCTGCGCCCGCAGCGTGTTGTACAAGCCAGAGCGTAAACCGTGCTGGCTAAACGTGTGCTCGAAAAGCTCGTGTGGCGAGGCCGACTGCTCCAAATCTGCTTCCCGCAAGAAGTTCAGTGCGGAAACCAATACCGCGGTTTTGATTTGTAAAAAGCGCGGCTCATTCGTTGGGATGGATTCCAATCGACGCGCAGCCCGCCGAATATACGGTTCATTCAACGGGCTGGCCAACAGCTGCAAGATCGTCGTCAAGACCGCCATGCGGTGGTGACGGGAAGCAGGGGAAACCCGATCTAAAACCTGCACTGCCAATTCCACCTGTTTTTCGGCCATTAACTGCCGGGCCAAACCGAATGCCGAAGACACCGTCGCCGGGTTAGTTTCCCAGACTATGGAATATAAACGTAGTGCATGAAAGCGCAGCGAGGCCGGCTCATCGGTGCGGTGCTCCCAAATTTCGGGGCGTGCTAAGAAAAACTCATTGGGGATGTTTGATAGCGAATCCGGGGTGCCCGTTGTGGCACGTGACAGCTCCGGCGGAAGCAAACTCAAATGGTTCCGGCCTTGCTCTTCGAGCAATAACTCATCGACTGCGGCCAGCGCGAGCTTCGGGGCTGCTTCGCCGGGAAGCAAAAACATTACCGAGGAAAAATGGTCTTGCGCATCGCGGTAATCGTCCAACAGGGTTGCAGTAACCCCGGAATACCAGCGAAAACGCCAATCGCTAGCCATATCTTCTTCTAAGGAACGCAACCATTCCCGCGCCTGGGTAGTCAGCCCCAAGTCCAGCATCGCTCGCACCACGCCCAGCGGGATTTCCTTCGAACCGACGTATTCATTAGTGTGCATCGCTTGCCTTAACGTTTCTAATGCTTCCTGCGGCTCAGTATAGGAAGAACCAGAAAGCATAGACGCGCCTGGGTCGCTGCGGTCGATCAACGGGACTGGTAGAGCAGAGACAACCTCGGCCGCGGTGATGTGCACGGACCGTTCGATGCCATCGATGAGTTGATCGGTGCGGAATACGGCGTGCTTGGTGCCAAAAGTGGTACGTTGCGGGGAAAACAACGAGTGCTGCGCTGGGTGCTGGATGCCGTCGCGAATGGCGATTACTTCCCGCAACACCCCATACAACTGGGTGCGCAGTTCTTCGATGGAAGAAAACCGGTGTTTGGGATCGTGTGCGGTTGCCCGTTGCAGTAGGCGATAAAACGACAAATAGCGCCGCAGCGTGGGTTCTTCCGACGGTCCGGGTAGCCCGGGAAGGTAGATGCCGTCTTCCGAGGGTAGGTTGAGCGTGAGTGCCGCCAAGGTGCGCCCAATGGTGTAAATATCACTGGCGATGGACGGTCCTTGCGTAGACACCTCGGGGGCCTGGAAGCCCTTGGTGCCGTAGATATAGCCGTAGGCGCCGATTCCCGAGACCGCACCCAGGTCGATGATTTTGACCTGGTCTTCGCTGATGATGATGTTATCCGGTTTCAGGTCGTTGTAGACCACGCCGCGAGCATGCAGATATTCCAGCGCAGGCAAGATTTCTAGGATATAAGCGATGGCGATATCGATGGCGACGACGTGATTGGGCTGCGAATTCCGGCGGTGGCGCAGTGAAGGCCCACCGACGTATTCCATGACGATAAACCCGCCGGGCACGCGATCGTCATCAATGAAATTGAAAATCTTCACGATGCCGGGGTGGGTAATATCTGCTAAGAACTCGCGCTCGGCTTCCGCGGCGGCGGTTTCCTCGGCCGATTTTTGCGATTGCATCCCTTTGAGCACCACGATGCGCCCGGAAACAAAATGGTCGTTTGCCAGGTAAATCCAACCCATGCCACCGTGGGCGATCACGCCCAAGATTTCGTATTGCTGGGCGACGATATCACCGGGGTTCAGCTGCGGTGCCGGGATTTTCTTTTTTTCGATCGCCTCGTGTGGGTCAATCAGGGCTTCTTGTGGATCCGTTGGCACCACGAAGGGCAGGCGCACCATGCGGTCGGCGACTGCGCGTGCGGTGCGTTGGGCACGGCGACGTTTGCGGAAGGTGGATAGTGCTTGCCGACGAGCCCGTGTGGAGGTGTCTTCTTGTCTTTCAGCGCGCTGCTTTTGGGCTTTTTCGTCGCGGATTTTCTGCAGGTCTTGTAGCAGCGAGGCGATATTGTCTTCGTTGCTGCTGTAACCGTCGTCGCTGTCGCCATTGCCGTACTCGCTGCCGTCGTCGTTGTCATCCTCAGCGAAAGGATCAAATGGGACCGCGGAGGTCGCCGGCTCGGCCTCGGGCACACGGCTGGCTTCCGTGTGCGCGGTCGCCTCTGTACGTTCCGTGGCCTCAGTATGTTCTGCAGCCTCTGTATGTTCCGTGGCCTCGGTGGGGGCAGATTTCTCAGTCACTTATTCACCATCCTCTGGGCGGTAGTGCAGCGGTGGCGGGCCCGCCGTCGGCAAGCGTCCCGCAAACCAATGACGGAACAATTCCCACCAGGTGCCATCGGTGCGGATGCGCTCGAGCGTGGAATTGACCTGGCGCACTAGCCCTTCTGCCTCAGCAATCTCGTCGGCATGTGCGCTGCGCGCTGGTTTGGGCATGCCAACGCCGTAAATATCAGAGTCCACCGCAGGGCCAACGATTTCCGTGTATGGATCCTGGATTTCCAAGCCGGAAAGGATCACATCATCCACCAGAATCGCATCAGCTTGGTTATGCTGCATCGCATACAAGCAATCGGCCCAAGTTACGGCCTTTAAGATATCGGCTTTCGGGGAGTGCAAGCGCGCAAGGTTGATGCCGGTGGAATTATCCGTCACGCACACCGTGCGCGAGGCGAGATCTTCCAGCCGGTTGACCTCAGAATTCCGGTTGACCAGCAGGCGAGTATTCGTCGACAAGTATGGCGTAGAAAATTCCACTTCCTGTTGCCGCTCGGGGGTGATGGTGAGCGTGGAGAGCAAAAAATCTACTTTTCCGGTGCTCAAGGTATGCACGCGGTGCTGCGATTCGACGAAGCGGAAATCGACGGCGTTGCGGTCACCGAAAATATCCTCGGCTATTTCGTGCGCGAGGTCGACTTCGAAGCCAGACAACTGCCCGGTGGTGGCATCACGGAAAGACAACAAGTTTTGCGATTGCTGGATGCCGACGATCAAATAGCCACGCTCCACAATCGACGGGATGCGCTCTGCCGCGGTGCGACCGTCTGGTTTCAGCGAGCCACGAAGGGCATATTCTTCGACTTCCGTTCCCTGACGGGTACCGGCTTTTTCTACACGTGCGCCGGCGGGTAGCGGGATGCCGGTGGCGCTATCGCGCGGGATGCTTAGGGCGTCGTTTCTGGGGGTGAAGTCTGGCACAGCGCAGGCGGATAATACCAGCCCGAGCGCGGTGAGAGCCGCGACCAGCCGAAGCGGGCGGAAGCGGTAGCGGTCAGTATCGGAACAACTCCCATGGCAGCGAGAAGTATGGCAGCGAGGAGCACGGTGGTGAATGACACGGGCGATCATAGGTATTCCACCATTCGTGGACGAATTCCCAGCCAGATGGCAATTGCCGAGAGCACCGAAAACAGGCTTACCGCAGCTGCTACCAAGTTCAGCGCGGCTAGGCTCTCGCTCAGGTAAGAGCGCATAGAATCACGTGCCGTTGCGATCAGCTCAGTCAAGGCAGCATCGAGTTTCTGGAAGGCAGCCGCCGAGCTCATGGTTTGGTTCGTTCCTGTGCTTGCTGCGTCCGGCGACGAATCCGTCGCTAAGGCCAAAGCTTGCTCGTAATTACCGGAATCCAATGCGCGCAACAGGTGGGCCTTAGCTTCATCCCATTCCTGCAAAGCCGTCCGTGCTTCGTCGATGGTGGCTGCATCGGATGAATGCAGCGCGGTGGAATTGCTGTAATCAGTCAGTGCGTCCGAAATATGCTCATTCGTGGAGGAAAATTCCAAGGAGGGGTTGTAGTTCGTCCGACGCTGCACCAAGGCCAGAATCTCTTCTGTGCGGGTGCGCTGGGCATCAATACGGGCCTGCGTGAGTGAATCCCAGGGAGTGGATGATTCCGTGAAACCCTGGCTGCCTAAATGCCAGGTGTATACGTTGGTGCCAGAAACCCAAGCCAAAGCCAGGGCCATCAGTAACGTTGCCCCCAAGAAACCGCGGTTGAAACGACGCCTGCTAATCCGCCACAACCAGTACTGGGCCAACCCCAAAAACACCAAGGCCGCGACTAAACCGGACAGCGGAACCCACTGTGGGCGAGTTAGCTGATCCTGTTGCTCCGAGACGTTATTGGCCGATAGTCGGAACAGTGAGGCCGCAGCGGGGAGGATGTCATCACGCATCATCGCCGAGGCATTCGACATATATGCCGCACCGACGGCATTTCCGGCGCGATTATTAGTGCGTGCGGCTTCCACCAACCCGGTGTAGACCGGCAGCTGGCGCTGGATCTGCACAGCTAATTGCCGGAGGTAGACATCCTCGTCGTCCGAATCCAATACAGCTGCGGTAGCTTCGCTGGCGGCGGAATCCACCGCCTGCAAGTATTGTTTGCGGGTTTCTTCCGGCTCTACTCCTGCTTGCACAAAACCAGTGGTGGCGATGGTGTCGGCCAGTGAGAGCGACATATACAAGTTGTGTGCCGAATTGCTCATCGGCTCAGTGGAGGTAAGCAGATGGTTGAGCTCGGTTTGTCGGTTGGCCACGGAATTTGCCATTGACAACCCGGCAGCGAGCAGTGCGGCGGTGAGCACAATCATGCCGACGGCCATTTTGCCCGGAGTAGTACCGAAAAACCCGAAGATGCGGGAGATGATCTGCGTAGAACCCGAAAAGGAGGAATGGAAAAATCGCCGCAGAAGTGACATGCCAGGTGCGTCGGTGGTTTTGGCTTCATCGAGCCAGTGGTCCTGGGCGTGGGCGGGAACGGGTTCGACGCGCAGCGACGGGCCACGGGAGGTGCGGGCAAAGTTGGCCGACATCTCATCTTCTGCATCGATTGGGCGATCGAGGCTTGTCGCGGGCCTATGACCGTTCATTACCCTAGACTAACGCACGTGATGTGTGCTGGGCTACTAAAATAGACGGCATGTCAGATACACACCGGGGAAGTGGCGACGGTTGGGCGGCCGGGCCGAACGGCAGCAAGCTGTGGGGACGGTTCGGCGCTGCCGGGTTGTTTTTGCTTTCCGACGATTCCACCGTGCTGATGCAGCTGCGCGCGCCGTGGACCTCTCAGGGCGGCACATGGGGCCTTCCTGGGGGAGCCCGCGACGGACACGAGACTGCCAGCCAGGCTGCGGTGCGGGAGACCTTCGAAGAATGCGGTATCGAGGAAAGCGCGGTGACAGTGCTGCGAGAGATCGTGACCGCGGGCCCGCTGCCAGGGGATCCGGAACGCCCGGAACTAGCCGGGGAATGGACCTACACGACGGTGCTGGCGAAAACCGCTGATGGCAGCGAGTTGCCGACCTTCCCAAATGCAGAATCCGATGATTTGCGTTGGGTTCCGGTAGCGGAGCTGGAACAGCTGGATCTGCTCGCGCCGTTTGCTGATTCCTTGCCTGTGCTGCGCAAGGCATTGGCGGAGTTGCGTTAATGCGTTTGCGCTAACGCGGTTGACCACTGCGTTTACGCTAACGGGCTTGGCTAGCGCGGTTGGCTAACTCGGTTGGTTAAGGGATCTGCCCTGGCCAGCCGGTGCTACTGCAATGCGGAAGTCAGCCGCATGACATTATCCACGTAACGACGGATAAATCCGCGCTGCTCCCACTTTTCTAAAGTCAGTGGGCGGCTAACCGCACGGTACGTCGCGGCTAGCTCGTTGAGATCATCAATCAGCGAACCAGACACCACAAACAATGTGGATTCGTAGTTCAAGCCAAACGAACGCATATCCATATTCGAAGAGCCCAGCATGCCAACAGCATGGACGCTATCGCAATGATTGTCTTCCGGGTCCGCCAACGCGAACTTTGAATGCAACACATACGGCGCGGGGAATTGGTAAATATGCACGCCGGCTTCCAACAAGGCTTGGTAATACGACGATTGCGCATGGTGCACCGTGAACTGGTCGGCGCGTTCCGAGACATACAATTCCACGCGCACGCCACGGAAGGCAGCGCTGGTCACGGCTTCTAACAGGGATTCGTCCGGAATGAAGTACGGCGAACACAGCACCAGGCGGTTTTTTGCGTGATGTACTACCTGGTTAAACATGCGCAGGTTCGGTTCCGAGCTGTAGCCCGGCCCCGAAGGAATCATCTGCAAGACATTGGCGTCCGAAATATATTCGGTTTGCGTGGTGGGCTGCGGGCTGGCTTGCGTCGTGACCTGCGCCGTGCCCTGCGTGGCGTCGTGTGCGGTGGGTTGGCGTGTTTCGGGGTCCAGCACCTCATCGGATTCTAGATACCAGTCAATGGCAAACACCGATTCCATCGAAGTGACAATTGGCCCGGATAGCTCGACCATATAATCAATCCACTGCCGACCCGCGCGCACGTTCTTGCGAATCCGGTAACTGCGGTCAATCAGGTTCAGCGACCCCATAAAACCGACCGTTCCGTCAACAATGATGATCTTGCGGTGATTGCGCAGGTCAGGGCGGCGAAAACGCCATTTCCATGGCTGTAACGGCATCATTAAATGCCAGTCGACGCCGATCGCATCCAAGCGTTTGCCCAACTTCCGGTAGCCCGGGTATTTCAAACTACCAATCTGGTCAAACAACAAGCGCACCTTCACCCCGCGGCCGACGGCGTCGGCAAGCGCCTGATAAAACACGTCGGTGGTCTCGTCCCAGGACTGGATATACACCTGCACGTGCACATAGTCGGTGGCGGAGTCAATGACCTCCGCCATGCGCTTGATTGCCTGGTCATAGTCAGCGAGCAAACCACGTTGGTCGCCAATGACCGCCGGGAACCCAGTCAGTCGACGATTGAGAGCGATCATGGACGCAACTTCGCGGGAGTTGCACAGGTGCGGCGGCATATCCGGTAATTGCCCCTGTGCGTCGTTGAGCTGTTCGTTCGCGTTTTTGTATACCTCGTGACGGCGCCGGTTAATAAACGGCGAGCCCATCAGGAAAAACAGCGGTAGACCCAAAAATGGAATCAACAGAATTGCTAGCAGCCAGGCCGTCGACGATGACGGGCGCCTGCCCTCTGGCACGAAGCCAACAGCCAGGATTTTGATGGTGTAATCCAGGATAAAAAACGCGGCCTGCCACCACGTCACATCGATCGACAGCGCCGGTTCCACGGTTTAACGAACCTCGTCGAAGTCACTCGCTTGAAAATCCACCACCACCGGCGCGTGGTCCGAGGCACCTTTGCCGTGGCGCTCATCGACATCCACAAACCCCGAACGAGCTTGTTTCGCTAACTGCGGTGAGGCCAGCTGGAAATCAATGCGCATGCCCTCGCCCTTGGCAAACCGCATGGAAGTGTAGTCCCAGTAGGTGTAGCGCGCCTCGGTGAGTTCGCGGGTGATTTCCCGGGTACCGGCTTCCTCCAACATCTGGAAAGCCGCGCGCTCTGGTTCGGTGACGTGGGTGGCGCCGTCGAACACACGCAGATCCCACACATCCTCGTTGCGGGGAGCGATATTGAAATCGCCTGTGAGTAGGATTTTTTTGTCAGCGTCTTCGCTAAGCTGGCCGCGGAGGTAGTCGCGTAAGGCGTAGAGCCAGAACAGCTTGTATTCGTAGTGACGGTCGGTAATCTCGCGGCCATTGGGCACATAGAGCGACCAGACCTCGGTGTCGGTATCGCCGATGCGGGCGCCGATCGCACGGGCTTCTATGTTTTGCGGTTCGCGCGGGTCTTTATGAAACCCCGGTTGGCCAGGGAATTCCCGGCGGACGTCGTGGAGCTCGTGACGGGAAATCAATGCCACACCGTTCCACTGATGAAAACCACAGTGGGCAACGTGGTAACCGGCTTCCTCGAACACCTGGTAAGGGAACTTGTCATCGGCGCATTTGGTTTCTTGCACCGCCAGCACGTCGATCTTATGGCGTTGCAAAAAATCCAACACACGGTCGGTGCGTGTGCGAATAGAGTTCACGTTCCAGTTAGCGATCCGCATGGCGCCTTATTTTACCCGCGCACGCGCGCGGACGCTCAGCGCGGGCTATCGCCCAGCCACAGTGCGCAACGATGTCGGTGATGCTCGAGGAACCCCAGGTTGTGATACAGAGCAATCGCGGGGGTATTTGTGGATATGACCTGCAGGTAAGCCGAATCCGCGCCGTGGCTTTTGCCCCAAGCCAGCATGTCCGCCCCGAGCCGGGTAGCCAAGCCACGGCGGCGCCAATCCGCGGCGACTTGCACAGCAGAATAGCCCAGCCATTTCTGGCCGTTTTCGGATTCGGTGAGCGTAGCACGCGTGATGGCCACTGTTCTGCCGGTAGCTGGTTCCAACAATCGGGCAAATCCCATGGTGCCCGCGATGCGCCCGGCTAGCAGCTGCAGTGCGTGTTGCGGAAGCTCGGTGCCGCGGAAGGTGTACAGGTCAAACCATTCCTGGTCCGGGGCGTCGTCGACGCGGAAGAGGAGCTTGTCGACGGCCTCAGTGCTTGGTGATGCAGGTTCAGCGTCGGCAAGCGAGCGCGTCATCACCAAGATTTCGGGGCCTAGATCCCATTGTCCCTCTGGTGCGCTGCGCAGCAGACGCTCGGCGGGGGCACCGATGCGCTCGGGAATAAGTAGGCGCGGCGGCAAGCCATGGGAACGGTAGAACTCGAAGATTTCGGAGATCGGCACTGGAACGAAACCGGCCGAACGCCCAAGCGGAACCGCAGAATTTGAGCGTTCGGTAATGCCATCACCAGCCCGCATGAGCCATTGGCCATCGGAAGAAACCTGGTTGTGAATACCCGGGAAGGCGGCGGCGGTGGCCTCTTCTACGGCACGGATTTCCGAATTTCGGATCCGTCGTGGTGAGAGACGTTTGACCACATAGATCTCCTCGCTGGGAATGGTCACCGAGGGTTTTTCTGAGGGATAACCGCCGATCTCTTGGGGGCGTACCACCAGGGGTTCTAGTTCCAGCACATGCCCAGTGACATCGGAATACACCGGGGCATTGCGGTTACCCAGCGCGCGCCGCACGATGACGCGATCACCGACAGACACCTCGTCACTGCGGAAAATCCGCGACTTTGTGCTGCGTGGGGCGTTCGGGTGGTTCATGGGCGGAAGCTACTGCTCGTCGTGGCCGAAGGGGTCGCGATCTTCACCAGGCATCCAGGTCAACCCCGGTTCGGTCCAACCATTGGCCTTGATGGTCTTTTTGGCTGCTCGCTTATAGCGGCCGGTAAGCATATCGGTATACAGGAAGCCATCGAGATGTCCGACCTCATGCTGCAGGCAGCGAGCGAAAAAGCCGTAGCCTTCGATGGAAATTTCCTCACCATTTTCATTCAGGCCGGTCACCCGCGCCCAATCTGCGCGGCCCGTTGGGAAGCCTTCACCCGGCACGGACAAGCAGCCTTCGTCGTCGCTGCCGTCGTCGGCGGGCATGGTTTTAGGAATCTCGGAGGTTTCTAGCTTCGGGTTGATAACACAACCACGGCGCATGCCGCCGTCTGGCTTATCGCTGCCGTTCGGTCCGTCAACATCAGGGCATCCGTAGACGAAGATGCGCAGACCGACACCAATCTGGTTGGCAGCCAGGCCGACGCCGCGGGCAGCGTCCATGGTCTCATACATGTCTTTGATCAGCTGCTGGATCTCTGGGGTATCCAGTGGGGTATCGACGATGGTCGTGGGATTATGCAGCACGGGGTCGCCGTGGATAACAATGGGGCGCACAGTCATGCCTTACAGTTTAACTATGACCGAACACCAAACGCTCACAGACGGTGGCCTTTCCGATTGTGACAGGGAGCTTTTGGATTTCACCGAACACGCCCCGCGGGCAGCCGGGGCGAAAGAAGAAGCTATCCGAACTCAGTTGGGAATGACCCCGGTGCGGTATTACCGGCGGCTGAATATTTTGTTGGATTATGCTCCCGCGATGCAGGAATATCCCTTGTTGATAAAGCGTTTGCGGCGCGTGCGTAATCGGCGCGCCGTGACCAGTTCCGATACTTCGGAATATTAGAGTGGCTAGTGTGACGAATGTATACCACGGTGATGAGGCGAACATGAACTATTCCGACGCTCGCGGCCCGGAAAATGCTAGCGGGGCAGGTGCTGGGGGAGCTGCCGGATCAGGAGCTAGTGGATCAGGGGCTGCTGGATCTGGCACGAGATCTGGTCTGCCATTGCGTGGCCTAGCGATGGTGTTGATTTCCGTAGCAATTTTGCTGGGCCTGTGGGGCATTTTCGCACTCACCAGCTCAGACGAAACCACCGCGACGAATACTGCGAACAACGCGCAAAACTCCGCCGCAGAGCAAGCCGGAGGCGACAACAACGGTGCTCCTGCAAACGGCGGCCAGGGCGATGGGCCCAACGGTGCGCCTGCCGACGGCGAGCACCGCGACGGCGCACACCCTGGTGATGCTGACCGCGACGGTGTTGAAGACCCAGCCGGGGCGCAAGAGCACCCCCATGAAGGCGGCCACCCAGAGGGCGCGCCGGGAGCAGAGCGTCGAGAAGCACCGGCTGGCCGTTCTGGTGGAGCCGGCGCTGGCGCTGGCGCAGGCGCTGGTGCCCCGCAGACTTTCGACGTCACCGTGCTGAACAACTCGACGGTGCCTGGCCTGGCCCACCGCGTGACCCAATCACTAGAGCGTGAAGGCCAGAAAACCCGCGAATCCGGTAACCTGCCGGGCGGAGAAAAAGTGCTGCGCGAAAACACCGTCTTCTTCCCAGCTGGTAATGCTGCGGCAGAGCAGCGCGCCCGCGAACTTGCCGACCGCGTCGGCGGTGTTGCCCGGGAAAACACCGCTTATCTGCCTGGTGAAGCCACCGAGAATAACGGCCTGACCATGGTCCTTATCGGAGAGGTTGCTCTGTAATGGCAGGTTCGTCTGAGACACCGAAAGAGGTGTTTAAACGTTCGGAACGCCCCACCGTCGGCATCGAATGGGAAGTCGCACTTATCAACCCAGAAACGTGGGATCTTGCGCACCAAGCTGAAGCGGTGATCAATACCGCGCAGCAGATTCAGCCGGACATTCATCTGGAAAAAGAATTCCTGCAAAACACGATCGAGCTGGTCACCGGAATTTGCGATACCATTCCGCAGGCCGTGGCGGAACTCGATCGCGATCTTGCAGTGATCCGGCAAGCAGCCGAACAACACGGGTTATTGCTGTGGGCGTCGGGGGGCCACCCGTTTTCCGATTTCCGCACCAACCCGGTGAGCGCGAAGATGACTTACGCCGAGATCATCGAACGCACCCAGTACTGGGGTAGCCAAATGCTGATTTGGGGCACGCACGTGCACGTTGGCATCCGGCATGAAGACCGCGTTTGGCCCATTATCAATGCCCTGATGACGAAGTTCCCGCATCTGCTGGCGCTGTCCGCGTCTTCGCCGGGGTGGGATGGCATTGATACCGGTTATGCCTCCAATCGCACCATGCTGTATCAGCAATTGCCTACCGCGGGCCTACCACCGGCGATCACGACTTGGGAAGAATGGCAGAGCTACATGCACGACCAGGCAGCCTCCGGAGTGATTAGCCACACTGGTTCGATGCACCTGGATATTCGCCCGGCCTCCAAATGGGGCACGATTGAAGTGCGGGTTTCTGACGCCGCGTCGAACCTGCGCGAGCTGTCCGCGGTAGCAGCTTTAACGCATTGCCTTGTGGTTTATTACGACCGGATGCTTGACGACGCCATCGTTGATACTGCCACCGCTGAAGACGCCACCGCTGGCGGCGATACCGCTGCTGGTACTGGTGCTGGTGCTGTTACTGAAACCAACAACCCATTGCCCAGCCTGCAGCCGTGGCACATCGCAGAAAACAAATGGCGCGCCGCCCGCTACGGGCTGGACGCGCTGGTAATCACCTCGCGGGATACACACGAGCGCTGGGTGAAAGATGAACTAGCGGACCTGGTGGAAGAGCTAGCACCTATCGCAGAAGAACTCGGCTGCAGCCGGGAGTTACAGCTGGTGGCAGAAATCGTCGACAAGGGCGCTGGCTACCAACGCCAGCGGCAACGCTTCGCACAATCCGGGGGAGACTGGAAGCAAGTAGTGGCTGCCACCGCAGAAGAGATGACAACCTGGCGGCCGCTGGAAAACTAGGCTGCGCGTTAGCTTTTGCGGGGGTCTTTTTTGCGCAGCGTGCGCTTGGCCGGGCGGTCGTTGCGCGACATCGTGGCATCTGCGCCGTAAAGGCCTTCACGGCGCCCAATGCGACCAAGGCGTTGCGCGGTAACCGGGCTGGTTAGGAGCGCGAAAATCACCAACAAGAACAGCACCCCGATATCGGATTGCCACCCGGTGTTATAGCCGTCGCCAGCCACCGGCAAGTGGATACCCGCACCGACTATGCACATGATCAAACCGACGGTCTGTGGTTTCGTGACCGCGTGCACCCGCGACATGGTATCGCCGAAACGAGCGACACCCACCGCAGCAGAAAAGACGAAAAATCCACCCGTAGTGAGCAACACCAGGGAGACGACGTCGGCAAGCAAAGCCCAATTCATAATTAGCTCACATCCCTCTTCCGGAAGCGGGTGACGGCCACGGTAGAAATAAACGCGAGCATTGCGATCACCATCATCGCGTAAACCACCGTGGAATCCGAGGTCCATGCGATGTAGGTGGCGGCCGCGCATTGCATCATCGCGACCATCCCGTCGAGGCCCAGAAGCCGGTCCAATGAGTTAGGGCCGACGATGATGCGCCAGACCGTGATCGCCAATGCTGCGCTGATCAATAGCGCAGGGATGATCAGCAGCGTGGTATACAACTCTGGATCCATGGGCTAGGTCCTTTCGAAAATCTTGATCATCCGGGCCTCCAGGGCTTTCACCCGGGCCAGCTCTTGCTCGATGCGCTCGTCGTTATCCGCGTTGAGTAAGTGAATTGTCAACGTACGGTTCGCAATATCAATATCCGTCACCGCACCGCCCGGCTGCAGGTTGTATAACGTCACCGCTAACACCAAGATGAATTCGTTGGACACACGCATCGGGGCCGTCACAATAGCGGTTTTTGGCAGCTGCTGCGGGCGCAATGCCAGCCAGGCTACATTCAGCGAGGCGCTGAGCAGCTCAAAGAAAAACTCCACTAGGAACCAGGCCAGTTTGTGCCAAGAGATGTGCAAACCAGCCACGGGCATGGCTGGCAGTGGTAGCAAGTAGACCACGAGCGTGCCGACGACTAGCCCAGCGACGATATTTCCCCAACTAATCTCGCCGACCAAGATGATCCACATGACCATCAACCAGGTGATAAACGCTGGGCGGAAGCGGTTGCGTAAACCTTTCGGGACGCGCTTTTTAACCGGGCTTGCCGGGCTTTTTCGGCTGCTCGTTTTTCTCGCGTGTTGGTTCCCATTAGGAATCGCCTCCCTGAACGGATTCAGTGGCAACCGGGCTAGAGCTTGGGGTGGTCTGTGAACTGGTGCTGGAGCTGGTGCGCCCGGCCCCTGCATTGCCGCTTTCTTCGCGGCGGTCTTCGCCGTCGTCCAGCCGCTCCAGTTCCAAGTTGCGTGTCGGCTCGCCAGGGTCCGTGCCCAGTACCGCGGTGCGGTAGATGTTGACGTCTTGCGCGGAGTTCGCCGCGCGATCCGTGATGCTGGCGATGGGGCCGGCAACGACGCTGATCGCGCTGGATGCGATGACCAACATTGCGGTAGCCGCGAGCATGCCAAATGGTGTGCGGCCCACCGATTCGCGCTCTGAAAATTCCACTTCCTGGGTGATGTCCGCCAGTGGGGCAGGCCGGGCCATCGCCATGTTGCCTTCCGGGGCGTCCTTGCGGTCACGTACAAAGCCTTTGGACCAGACCATGATCATTACGTACAGCGTCAACAGCGATGTGATCACCGCACCCCCGATTAATACCCAGGACATCCAGGTATTGGCCTCGGCACCAGCATGGAAAAGCATCACTTTGCCAAGGAAACCGGAAAACGGTGGGATGCCGCCCAAGTTCAGCGCCGGGATCAGGTACAGCACGGTAATCACTGGTGCGGTATACATCAGCGAACCCAACCGGCGCAGTGACGAGGTGCCGGCGTGGCGTTCGATCAGGCCGACGACTAAGAACAGTGCGGTTTGCACCAGAATGTGGTGCACCATGTAGAAGATCGCACCGGATAGCCCTTGCGAGCTGCCCAGACCAATGCCGAAGATCATATAACCGATGTGCGAGACCAGCGTGAAAGACAACAATCGTTTAATGTCATTCTGCGCCATTGCGCCCAGGATGCCGATCAGCATCGTGGCTAACGCAACCACCATCAGCAAAACGTCCAGGCTGCCATCGGTAAACACAGTGGTGCGCATGCGGATTATTGCGTACACACCGACCTTGGTCAGCAGCCCCGCGAACACTGCCGTGACCAACGACGGAGCTGTAGGGTAGGCGTCCGGAAGCCAAGAATCTAGCGGGAAGACCGCGGCTTTAATGCCGAAGGCAACCAGCAACACACCAAAAATGGCGGCTTGCGTGCCACCCGGAATATCTTCCATCCGCTGGCCAATCTGGGCCAGGCTCACCGTACCGACGGCCGCATAGGTTACGGCAATGCCGAACAAAAACACCATGGAGCTGGCCATAGAGACCATCACGTAACCCACACCGGCACGCACGCGCGATGGGGAAGCGCCCAGCGTCATCAAGACATACGAGGCCACCAGGAAGATTTCGAAGCCGACGTACAGGTTGAACAAGTCTCCGGCCAGGAAAGACAAGTTCACGCCCATCGTCAGCAGCATGTAAGACGGCAAGAAGACCGCAACGGGCTCATCCTTCGTATCATCACGGATGCCCTGCGCGATGGCGAACCACATCACCGCAAACAAAATGATGGAGCTGACGAACAGCATCATCGTCGACAAGCGGTCAGCGACCAGAGTGATGCCCAGTGGAGCGTCCCAACCGCCGATTTGCAGGGTTTGGATGCCTTCGCCGTCGACGACGATGAGCATGGTGGCCGAGAGCACCGCGAGTGCCAACAGGGTGAAGAACACGAAGGCACGCCGTACGTTGAGCATGCGTGGAAACAACAGACACCCGGCTGCTGCAAGCGCGGGCAGGATCACTGGCAGCGGGATTAAATACGGCATGTACGGCAGTACTGCCTCGGTAAAGGGCTCTAGTCTAGTCATCGGCGCCTTCCGTTCCTGTGGCGTCTTCGACGGGCTTTTCAAATGACTCCGGGCCGAAGCGGTCGCCTTCTTCGGTGGCGCGGCCCGTCTTCGGGTCGTCGGAGGCATCGTGGTCTGGGCCAGCGGCCGCGTTGATCGGCCGGGCGGCAATTGCTGCGTCTTCGTGGTCGTCCTCGACGACGTCGGCAGAACGGTAGCGGTACTGACGGTAAGCCAGGGAAAGCAGGAAGGCTGTGAGCGCCATGGCAATCACGATCGCCGTCAGGATCATTGCCTGGGCCAGCGGATCGGCTTCTTGCTCGCCGTACAGCGAGGACTCACTACCTGTAATGGGAGGCGAGCCGGCGGGGCCGCCAGCTTGCAGGATCAGCAGGTTCGCGGCGTTACCGATAAGCAGCAGGCCGAGCACAATCTTGGTGACTGCACGGTCAAGCATCAGATAGACCCCGGCGGCGACCATCACCCCGGAGGCGAGTAACAGAAATAGGTTTGCTTCCATTAGCTGCGGCTCCTTTCTCCGGATGTGGTGCGGGCTGTAGTCGGTGCTTCGGTTCCTGCTTGTTGGTTCTGTTCAGCCCTAGCTTTTTGCTGCTTGCGTTTGGCAGCCTTTTGCTCGTTCCTGCGCTGTAGGTTCTTGTGCTGCAGGTTCTTCGCGCGATCGCGCGCACGCTGCTTACGCTCTTCGTCTTCCAGATCCAGTTGCGTACCCAGAGCTGTGAGCACATACATGGTCATGCCGATCACGATCAGGTACACCGCGGCGTCGAAAATTAACGCTGAAGGTAGTGACACTGCACCGATCACGGGGACATCAACGGACGCATAGTATGAGGTCAGCGGGGGATCACCGAAGGCCATCGGTGCCAGTGCAGAACCTGTCGAAAGCATCAGGCCGACGAAGAATAACCGTGCGGGGTCGACAGGCAAGGTCTCTTCCAATTCCGCGCGACCACCGGCGACATAACGCAAGGACAGCGCAAGAGCCGCGACCAATCCACCAGCGAAACCGCCACCGGGGGCGTTATGGCCGGCGAAGAAGAAGTAGACGGACAGCGCCATCATCGATGGGAAAAGCACGCGTGTGGCCACGTCAATCATGATCGAGCGGTTTGCTGCACGCTCGGTTTCCACCTGTGCGGCCAACCAACGGCGGGATACCGCGGTGAGGATTGGCCGACGTGAACGCCTGGTGAAAGAGTTTGTGCGGTAGATCAGCGATGCCACACCTAGCGAGGCAATGATCAGCACAATGGTCTCGCCCATGGTGTCCCAAGCACGGAAGTCCACCAGGATCACGTTCACGGTGTTTAAACCGTGCGAGATTTCTTCTGCGAGCTTTGGCATTGGCTCGGAAATTGCTGGGGCGGTGCGCGCGTTCATGGCGAACAACGCGACGGTGACCACGGAGAATGCGACGGCGATGGACAACCAAGCACGGAAGCGATTGAACTGTGGAGTGCCACGCCATTCCACGTTGGTGGGCATTTTCCGCAGCACCAGCATGAAAATGACCATCAGCACGGTTTCCACCAGTACCTGTGTCAAAGCCAGGTCCGGGGCACCGTACATGGCAAAGATAAATGCCAGGAAGTACCCAGTAACACCAACCAAAACGACAGCTGAGAGACGGTTGTGCATAACCGTTGCTGCAATGGCGGCGACGATAATCGCGATTGCGGCTCCTGCCTGCCAAGCGGATTCGCCGAGGTTAAGGCGGATATTCGTGCGATCACCCAGCAAGAGCGCTATCAATGGCAATACGGCGAGGACGACAAAGATGACGCCCAGGTTGTACTGCAGAGAACCGCGCTGGGTAGAAGCCGTTAAGCGCAGCGAAATCCGGCGCAGTTGGTTCAGGATGGCGTAATAAGCATCGTTCGCATTGCCCAGTGCCGGGTAATCGAAATGAGCTTTGGCCAGGGCACGGCGCTGCCAGTGCAGGATGCCACCGACAGCCAAAATACCGGCAGAAATAGCCAGAGGCAGCGTCCAGCCATGCCAAAGAGCTAGATCTGTGGCGTGCCCGGCAGCGGGGTCACCGTGGCCGGTGGCAGCCAGGTGTGCAAATTCTGAATCCAGGTGCTGGTTAATCGCGTTCGAGATAATGCCTGGTTGTAGACCGAAAAAGATCGTCAAAGCGACCAGTACCGCCGGTGGGCCCCACAGCAGCACCGAAATTGGTTCCATTGTGGTGACTTCGTGGCAGATGCCACCACCGGTCGGGTGCGTTGGTTTTTTGCTCGCGAAGGCGCCGTAGATCACGCGGATCGAATAAGCCACCGTGAGCACAGAACCAACCACGATGAACACCAAGATTAGCTGGCGCGGGGTACCGACCAGTAGTTCTTCATGTAGCACGGCTTCCAGGGCAGCTTCCTTGGCGACGAACCCCAGCATTGGGATTACACCGGCCATTGAGGCTGCAGCCAGGATTGCGATGATTGCCAGCAGCGGTTGTTTGCGCCCCAAGCCAGAAAGATCGAAAATATCGCGGGTTCCGGTGGAATGGTCGATCGCACCGACGACCATAAATAGAGTGGCCTTAAATAGCGAGTGCGCCACCGTGAGCGCTAAACCTGCCAGCAGGGCCTCACGGGAGCCAATGGCAACCACCGAGGTGATAAAGCCCAATTGAGATACGGTTCCGTAAGCCAAAATTAGCTTCAGGTCGCGTTGTTTCAACGCCATCCAGCCACCGAGCAGCATGGTGAATAAGGCCAACGGAATGATCAGAGCGTGCCAGGTGGCAACCTGTGCGAAATCTGGGGCGAGCCGGGCTACCAGATAAATTCCCGCTTTTACCATCGCTGCCGAGTGCAAGTAGGCCGAGACGGGAGTTGGCGCGGCCATCGCGCCCGGCAACCAGAAGTGGAATGGTGCGATCGCGGATTTAGACAGCGCACCAACGATCACCAGCACAATGGAAATGCCGATATGCGGTACATCCGTGAGTTCTGCGGAGGCAGCAAATGCGCTGAGCTCGGAAAAACTCCAAGTTCCGGTGGTTTGGCCGAGCAATACGATGCCAACCAGCATGATCAAACCACCGAGCACGGTGACCATCAAGGCCTGACCCGCAGCACGGCGAGACGAGGCGCGCTCGCCATAATAAGAAACCAGCAGGAAGGACAGAATAGAGGTGGCTTCCCAGAAGATATACAGCAACAGGAAGTTGTCCGAGCTGACCAGGCCGATCATAACGGTGGCAAAAGCCATCATCTGCCCGGCGAAAAGGGCAAGCCGGCGGGGAGTGGAGTTGAAATAGCCCCAGCAATACAGCATCACCAGGGCGCCCACCCCGGTGATGATTAGCCCGAACAAACCGGATAAAGCATCAAGCCGGAAATCCAGAATCAGTTGAATTTCCGGCACCCAGACCAGGGAATACTCCAATGTGCCATCGCCGGTAAAAGTGCCGTGTACGAAGTGCTGCAGTAACCAGAAAAAACCCACTGCGGGTACGGCTGCGAGCAAGGCGAAAGCCGACCGGCCCAACCAGTGGATCAGAAGCGGCGCCAGAATTGAGGCGCAGGCTAGGGAGCCAAGCAGGATGAGCACAATTATTCCGCCTCCCAGTTATTGCGCGTGGGCTAAAGACTTTTTCAAGCTTAGCGGAAATGGAGACGCGTCAACAGCAGTGCTTCTGCAAAAGCCAAGCGTTCAATCTCTTCCGGATCCACGGATTCGTTGCTCGAGTGAATAGCCGAAGCCGATTCCGCTACCCCATAGAGCCCGAACTCAGCGTTCGGGAATTTTTCTGCCAATTTCACCGTCAACGGGATTGAGCCACCCGTGCCGATCATTTCAGTGTCTTGCTCGTAGGCCTGCGAGATGCAATCGCTGAGCAACCCAAACAGAGGGCCGGAGGTATCGGCGGCAAAAGATGGATTCGCCGAGGTGATATCAACATCGATGTGCGCGCCCCAGCTGATGTGCGCGCGTAAGTGTTCCGCGACCTTTTCTGCGGCGTCTGCCGTATCAACCCCTGGCGGTACCCGTAGGTTGAGCTGCGCCGAGGCAGTGGCAGGTACGGCGTTGATGGCTTCTTCTACCGGGGTAGAACTAAAACCGGTGATGGTAACCGCCGGGCGGGCCCACACCAGATCCGCCATTTCGTCGTCACCAGCGCCCAGCATGTCGACGCCATCGAGCAGACCAGCGGCATCGCGCGCTGCGTCATCTTCGGCCGGATATGGGCTGCCTTCCCAATGACGATGTTGCCCCAAGCCGTTGACGGCGACTTGCCCGTCGTCGTCATGCAGCGCGGCCAGCACCCGCACCAGCGCGGCCACCGCATCCGGAGCCGCGCCGCCGAATTGCCCGGAATGCACTGGTGCTTCCAGGGTGTTCACCGTGACGGTCAGCTGCCCACCGCCACGCAGGCTGGTGGTGAGCGTCGGCAAGCCAGCTTGGCCAGAGGCAGTATCGGCGATGCAGATTAGGTCGGCGTCGAAAAGCTCCGGGCGGTCGTCGACAAGATCTTTCAGCCCCTGCCCGCCGCGTTCCTCAGAGCCTTCACAAACCAGGATGATGCCGGCATCGCAGCCGCCGGTGGCATCAACCGCGCGGATGGCAGCCAGGTGCATCAGCACGTTACCTTTGCAATCCGCCGACCCGCGCCCGTACCAGCGCCCGTCACGCTCGGTGAGAATGAACGGATCAGACTGCCACTCTTCCGGGGTGGAAATATCGACGACGTCGTGGTGGCAATACAACAGCACCGTCGGGGCATTGTTCTTGGCGGCGCGCTTGCCGACGACTGCCGGCGAGCCGTCGCTGGTGGTGATGATTTCGGTGGCCAGGCCGCGCTCCACCATGAGATCGCGGATCATCCGGGCCGAGCGAGCCATGTCTTTGGCGTGGTCGTCATTGAGTGCGAGGGAAGGGATCGCACACAGCTGAGCGAGGTCACCGAAGATGCGTTGCCGTTGGCCACCAATGTGATGGCGCAAAGCGTGCTCCAGGTGGTCGTGATTTGGGTTCGAAGGGTCGTGGTAACTGGACACGATGTAATCCTTGTGATCTTTTTGTTTAATTTTGCGCTGATTCCTGTGCTTGTTCCTGAGCCTGTTCCTGCGCCCGTGCTTGTGCTTGTGCTTGTGCGCTGAAGCGGGTGATAAACAGCGCTTCCGTGGTAGCCAGGCGAATGATTTCTTCCGGGTCCACGGACTCATCTGGCGAATGGATGGTGGTTTGCGGCTCGCACAGGCCGTAGACGGCGATATCGGCATCTGGGTTGGCCTCGGCCAAAGCAGTGGTCAGCGGAATCGATGCACCGTTGCCGGTATTGCGCACCTCTGCACCAAAAGCAGTAGCCATGGCGGCTTGGAAAGTCTCGAAGGCCTCGGATTCCGTGCTGGTGGAAAACGGGCTGAAGACGTCTTCTGCCGTGACCTCAATCTGGGCGTCGAAAGGCACCGCATCGCGGATCTGCTGGGCGGCAGCCTCGACGACGCCCTGGGTATCCAGGTGGAATGGCACGCGCAGATTCACCACGGCTTCGGCGTGGTGGGTAACAGCATTGACGACGTCGCTGGTGGGGCGTGAGCTGAACGCGGTGACCGTCGCGGCTGGTCGAGCCCACAGCTGGGCTGCGATTTCTTCGTCCGTACCTTGGCCGTGCAGGCCGACGCCGTCGAGCACGCCCGCATCAGAACGGAAGGTGCCTGCGTCGTAGCTAGCGCCTTCCCAGTACCACTTTGCATCCTCGGTTGGTTCGAAACCACGGATGACGGTGTGGCCGTTGTCGTCGAAAAGCGAATTCAGCGCGCGCATCAGAGCCAAGGTGGCGTCGGGAGCCACGCCACCGAACAAACCGGAATGCACCGGGGCGCGCAGTGTGTCGACGGCTACCTTCAGCTGTGCACCTCCGCGCAGTGCAGTGGTGATGGTCGGGGTACCGGCGGCGACGTTGCCACCATCGGCGATGAGCATGACATCAGCTTGGAACAGCTCCGGGCGCTGCTTGATCAGCTTGTCTAGGCCTTCGCCGCCTTGTTCTTCTGAGCCTTCCACTAACACCCGCAGGTTGATGCCCAGGTTTTTCAGTCCCACGGTGTCGTCGACTGCGCGCAGTCCGGCCAAATGCATGGCTAACGAGCCCTTGCAATCGGCGGCGCCACGGGCATACCAGCGGCCGTCGCGCTCAGTGAGGGTGAACGGATCTGCAGTCCATTCGGCCGGGTCACCGGCCAGAACGACGTCGTAATGTGAATACAACAAAACGGTGGGGGCGCCGTCGATTTTTGGGGTGGAAGCCAAGTAGGTGGTCGAGCCGTCGGCAGTTTGGATGGCGCTGACCTCCAGCCCGGCGTCGACAAGCGCGGCATCGACCCAGTTGCCGGCGTTGGTGTGCTCTTGTTTCAATTCCGCATTGTCTGGCAAGTACACGGAATTAAAGGCAATGATTTCGGACAACTGCGAAAAGATCTCCGCGCGTTGGCCCCGGATATGTTCTGCGAGGGCGGTTTCGGTCTCGTTTGCCTGTGCAGCAGCCTTAGTTTCAGTGCTAGTTGTATTCATGCCCGCTAACCTAGCAGGAATTTCTGGGCAGGAATTCCGGGATTGCTGTGTGAATGCGGGAAAAGAAAATGTGCGAGAGGAACCTGTGAACGGCAGCCGCGTAGGCAATGGCATCGGCAGCGGCATGGGCAGCCGTGGTCATAGGTAGCCATGGGTAAGCGCAAACCTTGCACTCGCCAGGTCCGAGTGCCAGAATGGTTGCTAGCACTTCCGGTAGTGGAGTGCTAAACCACTACTAATAGACCTATCACGCAGGTGAGAATGGTGCACACTCACACCATTCGTGCCGTCGCGGGCGCCTGGCGTGATCGTTACCGTGAGTGTTGTCCTTCACCAATAAAAGGAGCACATAACACATGGCAAAGCAGATCGCTTTTGACGAAGAAGCACGCCGTGGCCTAGAGCGCGGCCTGAACACCCTGGCCGACGCCGTCAAGGTCACCCTTGGACCAAAGGGACGCAACGTCGTTTTGGAAAAGTCCTGGGGCGCGCCGACGATCACCAACGATGGTGTCTCGATCGCTCGCGAAATTGAGCTGGATGAACCTTATGAAAAGATCGGCGCAGAGCTGGTCAAGGAAGTAGCCAAGAAGACTGACGACGTCGCCGGTGACGGCACGACCACCGCTACAGTGTTGGCGCAGTCGCTGGTGAAAGAAGGCCTGCGTAACGTTGCTGCTGGTTCCAACCCAATGGGAATCAAGCGCGGCATCGAAACCGCTACCAAGGCGGTTGTGGAACGTCTGCTGGAATCCGCCAAGGAAGTAGAAACCCAGGAGCAGATCGCGACCACCGCGGGGATTTCCGCAGCGGACCCTGCCATCGGCGAAAAGATCGCCGAAGCCATGTACACCGTAGGCAACGGCCAGGTGAACAAGGATTCCGTTATTACCGTCGAAGAATCCAACACCTTTGGCGTGGACCTTGAGGTCACCGAAGGTATGCGCTTCGATAAGGGCTATATCTCCGGTTACTTCGCTACCGACGTAGAGCGTGGCGAAGCTGTACTGGAAGACCCATACATCCTGCTGGTTTCTGGCAAGATCTCTAATATTAAGGAATTGGTTGGCCTGCTGGAAAAGGTCATGCAGTCCAACAAACCACTGCTAATCATCGCCGAGGACGTCGAGGGTGAGGCTCTGTCCACGCTGGTGGTCAACAAGATCCGCGGCACCTTCAAGTCTGTGGCTGTGAAGGCGCCAGGCTTCGGTGACCGTCGCAAGGCCACCCTGCAGGACATGGCTATCCTGACCGGCGGCCAGGTTATCTCCGAAGAGGTCGGACTGTCCCTGGAGACTGCCGACATTGCTCAGTTGGGTACCGCACGCAAGGTTGTCGTCACCAAGGACGAGACCACCATCGTGCAGGGTGCTGGTGAGCAGGCACAGATCGACGGCCGCATTAAGCAGATCCGCGCGGAAATCGAGAACTCCGATTCCGATTACGACCGTGAGAAGCTGCAGGAGCGCCTGGCGAAGCTGTCCGGCGGCGTTGCCGTGCTGAAGGTCGGTGCTGCTACCGAGGTTGAGCTCAAGGAGCGTAAGCACCGTATCGAGGATGCTGTGCGTAACGCTAAAGCTGCCGTCGACGAAGGTATCGTTGCTGGTGGTGGCGTCGCCCTGCTGCAGGCCGCTTCCGCATTGGATGCACTGGACCTGACTGGCGACGAAGCCATTGGCGCCAAGATCGTCCGCGAAGCACTGTCTGCGCCACTGAAGCAGATCGCCTACAACTCTGGCCTGGAGCCAGGCGTGGTAGCGGATAAGGTTTCCCGCCTGAACCCAGGCGAGGGTCTGAACGCCGCTACCGGCGAATACGTCGACCTGATGGCTGCTGGTATCAACGACCCAGTCAAGGTCACCCGCTCGGCTCTGCAGAACGCTGCGTCGATCGCAGCCCTGTTCTTGACCACCGAGGCCGTGGTTGCGGACAAGCCAGAACCAGCAGGTGCTGACGCTGCTGCTGGCGCTGACCCAATGGGTGGCATGGGCGGCATGATGTAAAACAGTCGCTGTTTAGGCTGCTGCAAAATAGTCGCTGTTTAGACTGGCAACGAGCTAACGGTGTTAGCGCACCCCGGGCACGTTGTGTTTTGGGGTGTTGTTGTAGTCGAAATCGCGTAGGCGCCGTTTCCTGGGGAATCCAGGGAGCGGCGTTTTTGCGTGTCGGTTGGGTTTTGGATATCGGTTGGGTTTTTGGATCCTAGGGGGTGCGTCACTGCCACCCCACCCATAATGGGGTAAGTCACAAGAAGTTAACGTTTGGTCGGAAAGCACTCGGGTTTATGATTTGGAACGTAAAGTGCTTGCGGTTGCTTGCTGGAAAGTTTCTGAAAATTGAATAAAATAGGCCTGTGGGCTGGGGTTTTGTTTTGGTTAGCGTTTCCTAGCGTTGTGGAGGTGTCGCTGGTTGTTGTGCAAATAAGCAGAGAAGGAAAAACTAATGGGTACAACACCTTTTTTGGGGGCCGTATAACCTGATCTGAAGCTTGACAATTTATCATTCTGTGACACAATGATTCTCATGACGCTCTGGGGCGTCGGGAAATTGAACATCCACCCCTGGGATTGCCGGGGAAATTCTCATGAGGAGAAATTCATGAACGTTGAAATGATTCAGGATCAGCTGAACAACGCAGTTACCTTCTTCAAGGCTTTCGAGAACATCAGCAAGGGCTTGGAATTCTTCTACACCCCACGGGCTGAAGGCAAAGAAGCTACCGGTATCTATGGAGCTATCAAGGGTGCCTTTGAGCCACTGAGCTCCAGCTCCTCGACCGCTCCAGCTGCTAAGTAATCATCTCACGGCCAAGCTGCCGGTAATTCTTGTGAGTGATTAACCATCACTCATTTCACTTCATATTTCTTCCAAGGAGATAAACATGAACACTCTTGTAGAGACTTCCTCCAACTTCGTTGAGATGTCCGTTAACTTCAAGGACATCTTCGGCGCTTTCAAGAACATCGTTGAAGGCTTCGAGGGCCTGGCGAAGCTGGCTAAGTAATCCCACAGGCTAGATAGCCACCAGGGTTAAGCTCTCTCTCCTATCCGGAGGGGGAGCTTTTTGCATGCCAGAGAAATTTGCAGTGAACAATGTGTAAAGACTTAGTGTTTATCCCAACACTTGCGACAGAAAACACACAGCGGGCTAGACTGGCACCATGGCAGCCGACATTGAAGACGATCTCCCCACCATCGACCTCGCAGAAACCGACGGCTACATCGTCGATGACTCCGACGAAGACGATCCCTCACTGATCACCCCCAGCGGCGAACCCGTCGACACGTGGCGGGAAAACTATCCGTATGACGAGCGCATGACGCGCGAAGAATACGAACGCACGAAACGCGCACTGCAGATCGAACTGCTGAAATTCCAAAATTGGACCAAAGAAACCGGCCAGCGCCACATCATCCTTTTCGAAGGCCGCGACGCCGCAGGTAAAGGCGGAACGATCAAACGCTTCAACGAGCACCTCAACCCCCGCGGCGCACGCACCGTCGCGCTCGAGAAGCCGTCGCCACGCGAATCCACCTCCTGGTACTTCCAGCGCTATATCCAACACTTCCCAGCCGGCGGCGAGATGGTATTTTTCGACCGCTCTTGGTACAACCGCTCCGGAGTGGAGCGCGTCATGGGCTTTTGCACCGAATCTCAACATGCCGAATTTCTGCGCGAAGTTCCGATGCTGGAAAACATGATCTTAGGATCCGGAATTTCACTGACGAAGTTCTGGTTCTCGGTGACGAAAAAAGAGCAGCGCACCCGGTTTGCCATCCGGCAAATTGACCCGGTGCGCCAATGGAAACTGTCGCCGATGGACTTGGCTTCCCTGGACAAATGGGATGATTACACCAACGCCAAGGAAGAACAATTCCGCTACACAGACACCGAAGAATCGCCCTGGATCACTATAAAATCTAACGATAAAAAGCGCGGGCGCATCAACGCCATGCGGTATCTGCTCTCCAAATTCGAATACACGAACAAAGACCACGACGTGGTCGGCGAACCAGACCCGCTGATCGTTCAACGCGGCCGCGATCAAATCGGGGACTAGCGCTAAAAATTAGCGCTCCATCGGAAGCTCAGCGTCCTTCCATGCCATCGTGCCCCCGGCAACGCTAAACGTGGTGGCACCGGTTGCCTGCGTTAGGTATTCGCAGGCCTTGGCAGAACGGCCACCGGACTTACAAATGATGTAGACATCCTGGTCAGTGTTGATCTGGCTGGCGTACTCTGCGAACTCGCTCAAAGGAAAGTTCACCGTGCCGATGGCATGCCCCGCGGCGTACTCGTCGCGTTCGCGCACATCGATAAATTGCGCGTTGGCGGGAACCTCGTGCACAGAAACTTCGTTGACAGTTACTTCTTGCGTGTTGGCTTCGTTGCTCATGACACCAGCCTAGTGCGAAAAGCTTGCTCTCGCGGTGTAACCGTGCGGTTACCGCCGGGCGCAGGTACCGGGCGCGGATTGGTGGTGCGGACGGTTGCCACTGCGGGTGGTATGGCGGTGCACGTGGCGGGCACCGCGGGTGGTCTGGCAGTGTTCGAGCCCGCGTCGGCTCAGTCCCACAACCGATGCCATAACCATGGTGGGCGCGCAAACGGGCGCTTGCGTTTGGCAATGGCTCGCACGTGTTCCGCCACGAACTTCGGGTAATGGCTAATTGTCGTCGCAGTGTAATGCAGCGGCGTCCATCCGCGATGGACGGCATCGTTGAGTTTGTGGCGGTCCAACTCAAACTGGCGACGGTTTTCCGCATGGTGATAGGCAAAGCCGTCGACTTCGATGGCGATTTTGTAGTCCTCGAGTACCAGATCCCAGTGGTAAGGGCCGATCTTTACGTTATTTCGGACTGTGAAATGCTGCTCTAGGGCGCGAGTGAGTTGACGTTCCGGCACGCTATCGGTGCCGATAATAGCGTCATCGAGAGCGCGTTTGACTTGGTGCGGGAAACGCCGGAATTCCTGTTTGTGCGCGTGCAATCTCCGGCGCCCGTCCTTGCCGGAGTAAAAGGCTTCCAGGAAGGCGACGGCGTCGTCATGCGGCATTGCTTCCACGGCTTGTAAAGGGTTGCAAATATTGACGCCGTCCCAGGTGAGCGCACCTTTCGGGAGGGCGCGTCGAGACCTAAAATAGCTGCTTGCGGGCAGCGACGATTCACGCAGGAACTCCAACGGGAAACTCAACGGTTGGTCGAGGTGTTTGCAGGCAGCCGACGTGCCGTCGAGTGCGCAGTCCGGCCACTGTTCGCTCATGATGCGCGCGAGTTGTTCCGGCGTGGGCTTGCCAGACAAGTAAAGCCCGTTGGCGATGCGGATCGCGCCGTGCCGTGCCGCTTTTTGGCCGGCATTCCTCCCCCGAAAAATGTGCACTCGTATTCCCCCGAAAGCTTGTGAATTTGTGTTTTTGGTGCATTTTTACAAATAGTGGGCCTGAAACCTCCGATTTTCGCGGCCTATTTGTAAAAATGCACCAAACTCACGAATCAGGCCGCACGAAACGCACGAGCCGCACCCCACACGCCCCCCCCGAAGCACGCTCACGCGCGGCTCGCACCACCCCATGCTGGCTACAACAAGCTACAACCTAGCCCTTGTAACGCTCCAGCGCCTCAGCGTGGATCTTTTCTGCCTCAGCCTTGTCGCCCCAACCGGAACCGGTGACTTCCTTGTTTGGCTCCAGGTCCTTGTAACGGGTGAAGAAGTGCTCGATCTCGTCCTTGGTGTGCTGGTCGACGTCGTCAATGTCCTGGATGTGCGCCCAACGTGGGTCGTCGACCACGGCCAGCAGTTTGTCGTCGCCACCGGCTTCGTCGGTCATCTTGAATACGCCGACGATGCGCGATTCCACAACCACGCCCGGGAACACTGGCTCTGGCAGGATGACCAGCGCATCCAACGGGTCGCCGTCTTCGCCGAGGGTGTGGTCGATGAAGCCGTAGTCAGCCGGGTAGGCCATTGGGGTGAACAGGTAGCGGTCCAGGTAGACCTTGCCTGATTCGTGGTCGATCTCGTATTTGTTGCGGGAACCGCGTGGGATTTCAATGGTTACTTCAACGCTCATTGCATCCACCTTTCCTGGTGCGAGTTAGTGAGAATTCAACGGTCATCTTCAATCACTTCTGCAGCCGGCGTGCTTGCCAGCTGGCGGGGTCAGTGATTGCAGTCGTTTGCACAGTTTACCTGCCTTGGCCAGCCGGGCGGGTGTCGTGCGGTATCCGCGCTAGAATCGAACGCCATGAAAGTTTTCTGGTGGGTATCGGTAGTAGTCGCCGTCGTTGTTGTTGCTGCTACGGCGACGGTCGGTGTGGCTTACCACCAGGCTTATAGCGAGGTGGAATCTGCGCCGGCCTATGAGCTCGCCCCTGCGGAGCTGCCGGTTACGCCCGTTGACCCTGCGCTTGCCGACGCCAACGGCAACGCCAGCCCTGCCGCTGGTTTTCAGCCACCGGCGATTGCTGGTTCGGTGGGCGCGTCCGTGTTTGATTTAAACAGCCAGCACTTGGTTTATGAGCACAATGCACAGCAGCAGTTTGTGCCTGCTTCGTCTACGAAGGTACTCACCGCGACTGCTGCGTTGGCCACTATGGACCTGGATAAGCGCCTGCACACGGTGATTGAGCAGGACGGCGGGCGCGTGGTGATTCGTGCTGCCGGTGATGTGTGGCTGGATGATGCTGATTTGGATGCCGCTGCGGCGGTGATTGGCCAGGCCGATTCCGTGGAGATCGACACCAGTTTGTGGGATGGGCCCACGCAGGCGGAGGGTTGGGATCCGGCGAATGTTGCCGAAGGTTATATTGCCCCGATGGAACCAGCCATGTTGCATGGAGCACGCATTGGGGCGACTACCGGTGACGTGCCGCGTTCAACCTCCCCGGCGTTTGACGTTGCCCAGGCGTTGGCGGATCGGGTTGGGGCAACCCAGGTGGGCATTCACGACGGCGCGCCGTCGATGCCGGAGGTTGCCGTGATGAAATCACCGATCTTGCGCGAGCGGCTGGAGTTGATGATTAAGCACTCCGATAACGTCATGGCAGAGGCCATCGGCCGCGAAATAGCCATTGCTCGTGGTAAACAACCGGCGACGTTTGCGGATGCTACCTCTGCTACTTTGCAGGTTTTGAGTGAAATTGGCGTGGATGTCACAGGTGCAGCTCTGCGGGATAATTCTGGTTTGTCTTCGGATAATCGCTTGACCCCGGCGACGTTGCTGCAGTGTTTGCAGGTGGCGGCCCGTGGTTCGGGTGCGGATGTGGCCGAAACTACCGACGCTGCATTTACTACCGACGCTGCAGCGGCGGATTCTGGAAGCGTTGGGGATTTACGTAGTTTGTTGGATTTGCTTCCCGTCGCTGGTGGTGATGGCACGCTGGACGATCGTTACGCTGAGCTTTCTGCACGTGGTTATGCGCGGGCAAAAACCGGCACTTTGACTGATACTTCGGCGCTGGTGGGTATTGTCACAGGAAAGTCTGGGCATACTTATGCCTACAGTTTGTTGGTGAATGATGCCCCCATTTTGCCTGCTCGGGCGCAATTGGATGAATTCGTTTCTGCTTTGCGTGAGCATTAGGTGGGGGGGGAGAATATGCGTGACGACGGCACACGATCGCACGACGGCACAGGACTGGGCGACCGTGCAAGACTGGACCACGCCACAGGTTCGGACGACGGCGCAAGATTGGATGGCAGAGTTGCGCCTTTTTGGCCCAGGCGGTCTCCGCATTTTCTGCAGGTGCGCACTGCGCTGCGGGGCGCTGTTCAGCGCTGGAGGGACGAGCACGGGGGAAACAAACACTGGGCGGATAAACACGGCACGGACGAGCGCTGGGCGGACGAGCATGGGGGCGTCGAATTTGTCATCGCAGTCAGCGGCGGCCCCGATTCGCTGGCTTTAGCGGCCGCCGCGGCGGCTGAAAAACTCCCGGCACACGTCGTGAGTATTGATCACGGTTTGCAGGACGGCTCCCGCGCGGTCAGCGAAGGCGCCATTGGCCAGGTTGGTCAGTGGGGTCTGAGCGGGCAAGTGGTTTCTGTGCGCGTGGTCGGCGAACCGTTGGAAGCCGCCGCACGTCATGCTCGCTATCAGGCTTTGGGCGATCTCGCAGGCGACCGCCCAATTTTGCTGGCGCATACTGGCGATGACCAAGCAGAAACATTGCTGCTCGGCTTGCTGCGTGGCAAGGCTAGCGCAATGGGGGAGGTGTCTGATTATCAAGGGCACACGTTGCTGCGCCCGCTGCTGGGGATCCGCCGTGTCCACACGGTTGGTGCGTGCCGGGAACTCGGGGTTGCTGCGTGGAATGATCCGCACAACACTGACGAGGCTTTTCGTCGCGTCGCTATTCGTCGGCAAGTGCTTCCGTTGTTGGATCAGATTATCGGCGGCGATGCCACGGCTCCGTTGGTGCGCGCAGCCGAGTTGTTGCGGGAAGATGACGACTACTTGCACACACTTACGCCGAAGCTCGAACGTGCAACGGCTGCCACAGAGCAATGCACTGAGCCAGCTACGCAACCAGCTGAGCCCTCCACGCAGCCGGCCACTAAGCCCTCCACGGAGCCAGCCACGCAGCAACCGCCGGCTCTGGAAATCGCCGAGCTAGGCCCTCCACCACTGGCGCGCCGGGCTATCGCGAAGTTTTTGCAGCGGCATGGGGCGCGAGTCAGCGCGAGCACATTAGAGGCTAGTATTGCGTTCATCCATGACTGGCATGGGCAAGGTGCTGTTTCTGTTGGCAACGGGTTGGAACTGGCACGCCAAGCTGGCAAACTGGTGCTATTACACAGCTCGCTTGGCGACGACAGCCAGCCGTCGACAAGCAGTACGTGATACAACAACTTCATGAAAGCCGCAGCGCTTCCCGCGCTAGGCGCTTAACACGCTCAACCGCACAGCCTCACCGAAAGGCCAACCATGGCAGATCACACTCACACCACGGTGGAAAAATCCGTCGACGATAAATTCTACGACGTCCCGGAAAATCGCTACGGCCGCGATGTTGAATCGGTGCTGATCAGCGAAGAAGAAATCAAACAACGCATCAAGGCACTGGCGGACAAGGTGTCCAAAGACTACGCGGGCAACGATTTGCTGCTGGTGTGCGTGTTGAAGGGTGCAGCGGTGTTTTTGACCGATTTCGCCCGTGAGCTTTCCATCCCGAGTGAGATGGAATTTATGGCAGTGTCCTCCTACGGCAACTCGACGACGTCGTCTGGCGTGGTGCGGATCTTGAAAGATCTGGATCGCGACATTGAAGGCAAGGACGTGTTGATCGTCGAGGACATCATCGATTCTGGCTTGACGCTGTCCTGGCTGGTGCGCAACCTGCGTAACCGGAACCCGAAGTCGCTGAACGTGATCACTCTGTTGCGCAAGCCGGAGGTCGTCACCGCGAAGTTGGATCTGTACGACGTGGGTTTCGACATCCCGAACGAATTTGTCATCGGTTACGGACTGGATTACGCGGAAAGCTACCGCGACTTGCCTTATGTTGGCACGCTGCACCCGGACGTTTATTCGTCGTAATCGCACCTGGCACACCATTGTCATTGTGTACTGCTCGTAAATAGGATTCATGAAAAACAAACGCATTATTCAAATCGGAGCCGGCGCGGCCGTGCTTTTGATGCTGTTGTTCACCGTTACTCGGCTGAGCGACGATACCCGTCACTTCCTCGATGTGGAGACTTCGCTTGCGCTGGAGCAGCTGCAGGACGAAAACGTCGAGAAGGCACAGATCGACGACCGTGAGCAAACGCTGCGCCTGGAGCTGCGCGAGCCGATCACTGTGGACGAGCAAGAAGGTGTCGATTCCGTCATTGCCCAGTACCCAGCACGTTCGGCCCCTGAGGTTTTTGGCGCGGTGCAAGACGGCAAAGTCGACGAATACGACACGAACGTCACCAGCGACAGCTTCTTGATGAGCATGCTTTCGTTCATGCTGCCGATGCTGCTGCTGTTTGGTCTGCTGTTTTTCTTCCTCACACGCATGCAAAAAGGCAGCATGTTGGGCATTGGCGGCAACAAGGCCAAAGAGCTCACCAAAGATATGCCCACCAACACTTTCCAGGATGTGGCGGGTGCCGACGAAGCCGTCGACGAGTTGCACGAGATCAAGGATTTCTTGGAAGACCCCACCCGCTACCACGAACTGGGGGCGAAGATCCCGCGCGGCGTGCTGCTGTATGGCCCGCCGGGCACCGGTAAAACCTTGCTGGCACGGGCTGTTGCCGGTGAGGCCGGGGTGCCGTTTTATACGATTTCGGGTTCGGATTTCGTGGAAATGTTCGTCGGCGTGGGTGCTTCCCGCGTGCGCGATTTGTTCAAAACTGCGAAAGAAAATTCGCCGTGCATCATCTTTATTGACGAGATTGACGCAGTGGGACGCCAGCGTGGTTCTGGCACCGGCGGCGGGCACGATGAGCGTGAGCAAACGTTGAACCAGATGTTGGTGGAGATGGATGGTTTCGGCGACCGCGAAGGCGTGATTTTGATCGCTGCGACTAACCGTCCGGATATTCTGGACCCGGCCTTGTTGCGCCCGGGCCGTTTCGACCGGCAGATTCCGGTAACCCCGCCGGATTTGAAGGGACGCGAGGCGATCCTGCGTGTGCACTCTGAAGGCAAACCGTTGGCTAAGCACGTCGACGTGACGCAGTTGGCCAAGCGTACCGCGGGCATGTCTGGTGCAGATTTGGCGAACGTGCTTAACGAGGCAGCGCTGCTGACCGCGCGTATCGGCGGCAACGTGATTACTGCCGATGCTTTGGAAGAAGCCACCGATCGCGTGGTGGGTGGGCCGCGTCGTTCCTCCAAGGTTATTTCCGAACATGAAAAGAAGGTCACTGCTTACCACGAAGGTGGTCATACCTTGGCTGCTTGGGCGTTGCGCGATATTGAGCGCGTGTACAAGGTGACCATCTTGGCACGTGGGCGCACTGGTGGGCACGCGATGACCGCGCAAGAAGACGACAAGGGCATGTACAACCGCGAAGAAATGTTCGCGCGCTTGGTTTTCGCCATGGGCGGACGCGCAGCGGAAGAGCTGGTGTTCGGCACCCCGACGACGGGCGCATCCAGCGATATTGAACAAGCAACCAAGATCGCCCGCGCCATGATCACCGAATATGGTTTCTCGCCGGCGCTGGGCACAGTGAAATATGGCGAAGAACAAGGCGATCCGTTTTCGGGGCGTGGTGGCGGTGGCACCTCGGGCTATTCCGAGCAGGTCGCGCAGACCATCGACCAGGAGCTGCAATTCCTGCTGGATAACGCGCACCGTAAGGCTTATTCGATTTTGTCTGAGCACCGCGGCTACCTGGATAAGCTCGCGTTGCAACTGCTGGAAAAAGAAACTTTGCGTCGGCCGGACCTGGAAGCCATTTTCGACGGCATCGACCCGCAGCGGGTCGACATCTTCGATACCGACGTGCGCTTCCCGCAGCAGGCTGGTTTCGAGCCGGTGAAAACCCCAGCGGAATTAGCAAAAGAGCGTGGCGAGGAACCGCCGAAGCGCTTGTCTTTGTTGGAGGCTTCGCTGCTGGCTCGTCAGCGTCGACAGCAAGCACAAGCGCAAGCGCAAAAAGGTGGCAACGCCACCGGTGCAGGCGCGGGGGCTGGTGAGCATTCTGTTGAAGAAGGCGAAATCGGTTTGATCTTTGGCGAAAACAACGCCGTGGGTGTGACCGGCTTGCCGAAGCTGGAAGAACTCCAGGCGCTCGAGGAGCTAGAAGCTGCAGCGGATAAGCAAACCGAAAAGCAGGCGGAAGCGCCGGAGCAGAAGGCAGAGTCCAACACGGAGTCAGAGGATTCCGAGCAGAGCGGAAAGCACCGGAAAGCCGAACAGAGCGAGACCTCACGCGGCACCGAGGCGCGTAAGGAAAATCAACACAACGGGGACCACTACGATGACTAACGCTGAAACCACCGGCGCCTCCGGCAATTTTGATCAAGAACGCGCAGAAGCCGCCGTGCGCGAGTTGTTAATTGCAGTTGGTGAAGATCCCGACCGCGAAGGCTTGCGCGATACTCCGGCTCGTGTCGCCCGCGCTTATAAGGAATCCTTCGCTGGCCTGCACGAAGACCCAACTTCTGTGTTGGAACGGACGTTCTCGGAGGATCACCAAGAACTAGTGTTGGTGCGCGATATTCCGATCTATTCCACCTGCGAACACCATCTTGTGCCGTTTTTCGGCACCGTGCACATTGGCTATATCCCTGGGCGTAACGGTGATGTCACCGGCTTGTCCAAGCTTGCGCGCCTGGCGGATTTATATGCGAAGCGCCCGCAGGTACAAGAACGCTTGACCAGCCAAATCGCTGATGCGTTGATGGAAAAACTGCAGGCGCAATCTGTCATTGTCGTCATTGAATGTGAACACCTCTGCATGGCGATGCGCGGGATTCGTAAGCCCGGTGCAGTGACCACAACTTCGGCGGTACGCGGCGGCTTCCGTGTGAACGCATCGTCGCGCGCAGAAGTGATGAGTCTTATTAGGAGTTAAACGGCGAATATGAATACCCCGGAGACCCCGCAACATCTGGCCCAGCCTTCGCCGATCCGCCCGCCGGCGTTGGTGCTGCCGAATAATCAAGAAGTTGGTCGCCGGGCTCGCTGCCAAATCATGGGCATTGTGAATGTCACTGATGATTCCTTTTCTGATGGCGGGCAGTACAACACTGTCGACCGCGCCGTCGAACATGCTCACCGGCTGATTCACCAGGGCGCTGACATTATTGATGTGGGGGGAGAATCCACGCGCCCAGGGGCCACGCGGGTAGATCCGGAGCAAGAAAGACAACGCATTACCCCGGTGATTCGGGAACTGGCTGCCGCGGGTATTGTGACCTCGATCGATACCATGCGCGCAGTCACCGCAGAAGCGGCCGTGGAGGCAGGCGTATCCATGATCAACGATGTTTCCGGTGGCATGGCGGACCCGCACATGTACCGCGTTATGGCGGAATCTGGGTTGCCGGTGTGCCTGATGCATTGGCAAACACTGCAATTTGGTGATGCCAGTGGCGAGCACGACGGTGACGTGGTCGCGGACGTGCACTCGAGCCTGGATCAGCTTGTCGACAATGCCCTGGAAGCCGGGGTAGCGGAGCACAATATTGCGCTGGACCCAGGGTTGGGGTTCGCGAAATCCGCCGAAGACAACTGGGCGCTGCTGCACTCGCTGCGCAGTTTTACCGACGGGCGGTTCCCCATTCTGGTGGGGGCTTCGCGTAAGCGCTTCCTCGCTGCTATTCGTGGGGCGCGCGGGCTGGAATCTGGTCCGCAGCTGGCGGATCCAGCCACAGCCGCTGTGACTGCACTTTCGGCGCAGGCCGGGGCATGGGCTGTGCGTGTGCACGAGGTTGCGGTATCGCGGGATTCCGTCGACGTGGCCTATGCCTGGCAGACTGGTGGCCAGAAAAACCTAGATAAGCAGAACTGCCAAAAGTAAAAACCGCCAAAGAGCAAAACACCGAAAAGTAAAACCGCCAGAAAAGTAAACGACCAGCGAGCAGCAAAACGGGAAGGTAGCACTGGGATGGACCGGATCGAACTGAAAGGCGTGGAATGCTACGGCTACCACGGCGTGCTGGAAGAAGAGCGTCGGCACGGGCAAACTTTTTTTGTGGATTTGACGTGCTGGTTGGATTTTTCCCAGGCCACGCAGCTGGACGATACCGTCAATTACGCAGACTTGGCGCAGCTGGCACACGATATTGTTACCGGGGAGCCGGAAGACTTGATCGAAACAGTTGCTTATCGCATCGCGAACCAGGCATTAGCTGATTATGAACAGCTCGCAGCCATCGAGGTTACCGTGCACAAGCCGGATGCCCCGATTCCGCTGCCGTTCCGGGATGTTGCCGTAGTAGCAAGGAAGCGCCGATGAGCATTACCGCAGTATTATCTATTGGTTCCAACATGGCGGATTCTCGCGAGCTGTTGGATTCTGTCTACCGTGACTTCGCTGAGCAAGGGCAGTTACTCGCGGCCTCGTCGATTTATCGCACCCCGGCTTGGGGAGTAACAGACCAGCCGGATTTCCTGAATGCCATTTTGTTGGTCCAGGTCGACCAAACGCCGCTGGAGTTATTGCACTGCGGCCAGAAATTGGAAAATGCGGGCGGTCGAGTGCGGGTGCAAAAGTGGGGGCCGCGCACCCTGGACGTCGATATTATTGCCGCGTGGGAAGGTGCTGCGTCGGCTGCCACAGAAACCACGCACATCACCAGCGATACCGAGGAATTGCGCTTGCCGCACCCGTACGCTCATCAGCGTGCCTTTGTGCTGCAACCCTGGCTCGAGATTGATCCGGACGCTGTGCTGGGAGGTCGTCGGGTAGCGGAACTGGTGGAGCAGCTTGCCGACGAAGACAAAGCCGGCATTACCCGTGGCGAGGCATTCCGGTGATCGGGCTATGAAAACCACCTCGATTCCATGGCTAGTAGCGAGCGGGGGATTCGCGGCTGCCTGTACCGCGATTGTCGCCTGGCAACTGTATGGTCGCCTGCCCGCGGTGCCACTGTTAGTTGCGGTGTCGTTGTGGGCGATGGTTTTGGTGTGCGTGATGCTGGGCCGTCGGGTGTCGAAATCCCGGGACGACCACGGCATTGGCCTGGACCGCAGCCAACTTGATCCGCTCACTGCCGCGCGTTACTTAGTTTTCGGGCAGGCTTCGGCCTGGACCGGCGCGATTCTGGGTGGGGGCTATGCCGGAATTGCGAGTTATGTGATCCCAAAATCTGGGGAATTGCTCGCCGCAAGTGAGGATTTACCGGTGGTGGTTGCCGCGGCCTTGGGCGGTCTGGCGTTAGCTGCAGCCGGGGCCTATCTGGAGCGTGCCTGCCAAACCCCGATGCCACCGAAAGCAAGTTTTTAGCTAAAGTGAACCCCATGGAGCAGGAGAACTCGTCGAACACCGCTCATAGTGGACCTAGTCAGGTTGATCGTGGCCAAGCGGGCGTGATCGTGCTGATTGTGCTGGCGGTCATCGCGACCGTCGTTATGCTGCTGTCGAATTCCGAGGTGGCGCTGCGTCTGGCGCTGTTGGCGTCGTTGTGGTCTGCAGTCATTGGGTTTTTCCTGGTTACGCGTTACCGTCGGCAGGCGCAATCTGCTGAGCAGCGCGTGGCAGATCATGAGCGCTTTATGCGCCAACAGCAGGAATCGGCAGAAGGCGCAGTTTCTGGTCTTCCGGCGCAGCAAACGCGTGCCGACGGCAGCACCGGGGTTGATGCTGAGCGTTTTGAGGAAATGTGGGCGTCTATCCGCGCCGAGCTGACGGTGATTCGCACGCACCTGGAAGAGCTGCAGGAGCGCGAGTTCGGTTATGAGCCCGCTGCACTGCAGGCAGAGGCGCGCCGGATCCGGGAGTTGGAACAGCAGACTGACCGGGCTGGCTCTGAATTTGCTGGTTCTGAGTTTGCTAGTTCTGCGTTTTCCTACCAGCAGCCTGGTGGCCAATACAACGGTGGGGTTGGCTTCGCATCTGGTTCTGGTGTTCCGAGCCAGGACGCTATTGCCGGAAAGCTGGGGAGCCAGCCGAGCCAGCCGCAGCCGAACCCGTTGTCTGCTCTGATTAGTGAGCGGGAGCAGGAAAAACGCCAGCAGCAGGCCCGCCAGAAGACTGCGAAGCAAGCATCTAAACCGGCACATAATCCGGCGGACCAGCAGACAGAAAAACACAAGCCAGCTGCGAAGCCGCAAGCAAGTGCAGGGAAAGCTGCGAGTGTAGCGGCGGAGCCGAAGCGCAGTGCAGCCAAGCAGCACGACGCTGCGCGTACCTCAGATCCGGTTTTCGATACCTCTCGCTTCCACGCGGTGCGCTGGGATTCGGTCGGGGAAGAACGCAAGGAGAGCGCAAGTCAGAGCACCAGTCAGAGAACGTCGGCAGCGAAATCCGAGCGGGAGCAGTCCGCGGCTACTAGCGCGCGTACTACCACTGCATTGACTAACACCGCGCGAACTACCACTGTGCGGGACGATTCCAACAAACAAGGCGCCGGTTCACACGCCGCACCACAGCAGCCCCAGGTGGCGGCTAACGAGCAGCGCAACGATGACGAATCGCGCACGCGCCGTCGCCGCCGGGACGAAAACACCGGAGGTATTTCTGTGGCTGAATTGCTCAAGCGCTCTACGAAATAGGCCGGATAAGAAATAGCCTGGGCAAGAAGAGGCCGGGTAAGAACTAGCCTTGGCGAAAAATTAATCTCGGCAAGGAACAAACGACAGGTAGATCAGTTATGAGTTTTGCTTTCGGGCAAGCTACGCACTTTCACCTCGCGGATATCGCGAGGTTTTCGCGTGTCATGCAGAAAACTGGGAAATCTCTCCACCTGGTGGTGTTGGGCCAAGACATTCACGCGGGACACCGGATGTTGTTGCGTACCGCGCAGCAACTGGGTGTTGTGGTGGCGGCAGTTGAGCTGCCTCATGGTGCCGCTGGCGACACTGCCGAGACGGTTGACGTTGCCCCTGGTGCTGTTGAAACGACCACTGGTGCTGTTGACGCTGCCCCCGACGCGCAGGCGCACGCAACAAACCAAGGAGCGCCATCCCAGCAGCTGAACCCTGAGCTCATGGATGTTTTGCGCGAAGCTGGCGTTGACGCCGTCGTCCCGTACACCCGGGAGCCTGGTGAAAAAAATAGTCTTTGGCCGCAGGGGCTGCGCACACAGATCACTCCGCCGGAAGGGCTCGAAGATAGCGCCGCATTGGCCGAGGCCTTGACTGTGCATTTGAGCTTGCTGCATGCCGTAGCCCCAGACAGCATCATTGCGGGGGAAAAAGATTATGAATTTTTGTTGCGTCTGCAGCAGGCAATAACTGACCTGCACCTGGCAGTAAAAGTGCAGGGTGTGCCGACGGTGCGCATGCCGGACGGCTTGGCGATGAGCTTGCGTAATACCGAAATTCCTGTGGAGCACAGAGAAAAAGCTGTGGCGCTATCGGCGGCGCTGACTGCCGGGGCGCATGTGGCGGAACGGGGAGCACAAGTCGTGCTCGAAACCGCGCAGGATGTGTTGGATGCCGCTGGGGTGCAGCCGGATTATCTGGAACTGCGTGCCCGCGATTTTGGCCCGGCACCACAGGAAGGCGATGCGCGCTTGCTGGTGGCAGCAACTTTTGGTGGGGTGCGGCTGATCGACAACGTTGGCGTGCCTGTCGGGATTGGCTTCCGTAACTTGGATGGGGATAATTAGCCAACTAGCTGCGTCCCAGGTGCGCAGCAATTTCTGCCAAGGCAGCCGGGGTACCGACCTCTGAATCTAGCAGTGGCACTTCCGTCACACTCACCTGCGGCAACCGGCGGTGCAGATCGTCTAGTGCGGCATCTTCCAGGCGACGTCGGTTCGCCAAAAATTCGCCTTGATCCGCCGGTGAGCGCCGGTTTACCACCGCGCCACCAACGCGAATCCCAGTTTTCGCCAGCTCTGCATACAGTTCCGCGGTTTCCAAAACCGGCACCTTCTCTGCTGTGAGCACCAAATAAAACACTGATTGTTGCTGCAGAGAATCCCGCAGACGGGCAAACCTTTGCTGGCGTTTGTGCAAGATGGAGCGCAGCTCCTGGTTGCGGCGGTCCACTGCGTCGGTGGCAGTGTGTTTTGGGTCCATCCCACGGATCAGCTCCGAAAACCGTTCTGATTTCTCCCGCCGGTTCATCAGCCCCTGTGTCCAGGCGTTCATCAATTCCGGCACCGCTAATAGCCGTGAAGTGTGCCCAGACGGTGCGGTATCGAAAATCAGGAAATCATGGTCGGAATCTTCCACTACCTGCGCGATCGCCTCCACCATTGCGGCTTCGTGCGTGCCCGGCGAATTACGCGCCAGGTCCAAGTGTTTGGCCACTTCGCCGTGTAGGCGCTCTGGCATCATCCGTCGCATGGTGGCTTCCACCTGCGCGATGTGCGCTTTGGTGGTGGCTGTTGGATCCAGTTCCAGCAGGTGCAGGTTTGCACTTGCTTGTGCAGTTACACCGCGCGCGCCGACGGCTTGCTCCCACATATGCCCCAGGTTGTGCGCTGGGTCGGTGGAGACCAATTGCACGGAATAGCCATCTTCTGCCAACCCGAGGGCTACTGCGGAAGCAATCGTGGACTTGCCGACGCCACCTTTGCCGCCGAAAAACACGATCAGGGGCGCATCTGGGTTAGCGTCCGCCGGGCTGTCGTCAGCAAGCGCTTTGATTTGCTCTAACAACACTGGATCTCCTCCAAAGGCGAGCGCAGCATCCCCATCCGGCGGTGCCAGGCATGGAAATCTTCGTAGATGATGGGCAATAATTCCAGCGTATAAAAGCTGGCCGGGTTGGGAATGCCCAGGGCTTCGGACATCACCAGCAGCTGGAACAGGTCATCTTCTTCCTGCCGTGCGCGCGCAAACGTGGCCCGGTACGGCGCGGAATAATATTCGTTTAATCCCTGCCCGAAGGCTTTTAGCTTGTCGACGATAGACATGACGCGTAGCTTCCGGCCCGTGTTATTTCCCGCGTTTGATGGCTTGCACTTGAGGTAGTGGAGCATCGGTGTCTTCGTCGGTCCAGACCACCTTCGGGGTGTTTTGCGCGCGCCGGTAGGCGGCGGTGGCTTCGATGACCACCCAGATTGCGCATACCAGGATGACGACGTCGATCAACACGAGCAGCCAGTTGCCATCGGAAATGAATGTGCCCAGTTGCGAGATAGCAGCCCACAGGGAAGCGACCATGACGAAGATAGCCGGCACAACCACCAGCCAGGACGGGCGGCGAAGGTGCGCCAGGATGATGGCGATGATCGACAGCGACAACGCCGCCATGATCTGGTTGGTGGTGCCGAACAGCGGCCACAGTGTCATTCCGCCGGAGCCGTCGGCACCTGCGGAGAAGGTCAGGACTAGTGCGATGCCCACGGCAATGATCGTCGCGGAGAACGCTTTCAGGCGAATGCCCGCAACCTCAGCGATTTCCTGCACCACCAGGCGCTGCAGGCGCACGCCGGTGTCCATGGTGGTTGCGGCAAACAGCACGGCCATCGTCGCCAAGATCGTCGTGGAGATGCCTACCGGGATGCCTAAGCCAGCGTTAACGATGTTGGTGCCGCCGTCGACGAAAGCGCTGATGCCGCCTTCGTTGAACGCGTTGTAGATTTCTTCCCATTCAGCCAGGCTCTGGAAACCAGCAGAAACTGCGATGATGGTGCCCAACGCCAACAGGCCTTCGCCGGCGGCTCCGAAGTAGCCCACGAAGCGGGAATCGGTTTCTTTTTCCAGCTGCTTGGACGAGGTGCCGGAGGAGACCATGCCGTGGAATCCGGAAATGGCGCCACAGGCGATGGTCACAAACAGCAGTGGCCACATCGATGGGGTGCCTTCCGGCACGTTGCTGTTCAGCTGCGGTGCGACGATGGACGGTGCGGAGAGCAGCATGGAGCCGTAGAGAATACCCAGGGCGATAAACAGTTGCAGGCCGTTGATGTAGTCGCGTGGTTGTAGCAAGATCCACACCGGCAGCAGTGAGGCGATGGCGGCGTAGATGAACAACAGGATGATCCACACGCCGTTGGCTGGGATGCCCCAGACGGTTTCTGGGAGCGCGATAGGGAAGCGCTCACCGAGCAGCACCAGCGCGTAGAGCGCGATGACACCGAGGATGGATACCACCGGCAGGTTCCATTGCATGCGGTAGACGGCTTGGCCGATGAGCAGGGCGACGACGATGGCGCCCCAGGTTGGGATCACTGCAGAGGGGTTTGCGATGAGCAGGTTGGAGATCACCACGGCGAAGGCGGCCACGACCATCAGCAACAGCAGGAAGATGACGACGAGGAACAGGTTGCGCCCGCGTTTGCCGATATAACGGCCGGACAGCGTGCCGATGGATTGGCCGCGGTGGCGCTGGGAAGCCCACAAAATGCCCATATCGTGCATGCCTGCTATGAAAATCGTGCCCAGGGTGACCCAGAAGAATGCCGGTAGCCACCCCCAAATGATCGCCACGGCCGGGCCGACAATGGGGGCAGCGCCAGCGACGGAGGTGAAGTGGTGGCCCCACAGCACGAATTTGTTCGTTGGCACGTAGTCCACGCCGTCGTTCATGGCATGTGCGGGGGTTTTATAGCGATCGGAAAGTTGGAAGATTTTCTTCCCGAGGAATTTTGCATAGATGAGGTATCCACCGATGATCATCGCGAGGCCGATGACAACTAAGTACAGTGAGTTCATCGTTGTAGTCTCCGTAGTCTCCTACTGGGCAGTCTCCTGCTTGGCTGAAAGTGTGGCGTATCACAGTAATTTTTGCATGAGAACACAGAAACGTTGTCATTGGGCTGCCTGGCTTATCGTTTGTGGTGTTTTTCGACTACCCTGGGCCGGGTGAGTCAGCAGAAAAATTCCCCCGATGCCCCTGATAGCCTGCCGGAACAGTTGCGTATCCGGCGGGAAAAGCGCCAACGCTTACTCGACCGTGGTGACCAGGCCTACCCGGTTGCGGTTAAGCGCACTATGAGCCTTGCCGAATTGCGCAGGGCTTATGTTGTGGTGAAACCGGAGGACACCGATACCGACGCTGCACCGGCTGCGCCAGAACAGCTAGTCACCCGCGAGAATGGCGTGACCTATATTCAGCCGGGTGGCGATTCTGGCGATGAAGTTGCCATCGCTGGTCGCCTGCTGTTCAAGCGCGATACTGGCAAGTTGTGCTTCGCCACCCTGCAAGATGGTGATGGCACCCAGGTGCAGGCGATGTTGTCTTTGGCAGAAGTTGGCAAGGAAGCGCTGGATCAGTGGAAAGCCGACGTCGATATGGGCGATTTCGTCGCGGTGCAGGGCAAGGTCATTTCTTCCCGGCGTGGCGAGCTGTCCGTGTTTGTAAATTCCTGGCAGATGGCGTCGAAGTCGATTCGTCCGCTGCCGGTGTCGTTTGCAGAGATGGCGGAAGATACTCGGGTGCGTCAGCGCTATAACGACCTGATTGTGCGCAAGGAAGCCCGCGAGAATGCGATGACCCGCATCAAGGTGATTCGTGCGCTGCGCAATTACTTGGAAGGCGAAGATTTCGTTGAGATCGAAACCCCAATGCTGCAGACCATCCATGGTGGTGCTGCTGCGCGTCCGTTCGTGACGCACTCTAATGCGTTGGATTTGGACTTGTACCTGCGTATCGCGCCGGAGTTGTTCTTGAAGCGCGCCGTCGTTGGCGGCATCGATCGCGTTTTTGAGATCAACCGTAACTTCCGCAATGAGGGCATTGACCGCTCGCACTCACCGGAATTCGCGATGTTGGAGACCTACCAAGCTTGGGGCGACTACAACACTGGTGCGACGATGATTCGCGAGGCTGTCCAGCACATTGCCCAGGAAGTTTTCGGTTCGCAGGTAGTTACGCTTGCCGACGGCACCGAGTACGATCTGTCCGGCGAGTGGCCAGAAATCGAAATGTACCCGTCTTTGAACGAGGCCTTGGCCCGCAAATTCCCGGGCCAGCCAGAGGTCACGGTGGATTCCACCGTCGACGAGCTGCTGGCAATTGCCGACGTCATTGGCTTGAAGGTTCCGAAGGATGGCGGTTGGCAGCACGGCAAACTGGTGGAAGAAATCTGGGAGTTGTTGTGTGAGGATCAGCTGCATGGGCCGATCTTTGTCAAGGACTTCCCGGTAGAAACCTCGCCGTTGACTCGTGATCACCGTTCGAAGCCGAAGGTCACGGAAAAGTGGGACCTGTATGTGCGTGGATTCGAGCTGGCAACTGGCTATTCTGAGTTGATTGACCCGGTGATCCAGCGCGAGCGTTTCGAAGACCAAGCGCGTTTGGCTGCCGGTGGTGATGAGGAAGCCATGGTGCTGGATGAGGAATTCCTGGCGGCCATGGAACAAGGTATGCCGCCGACAGCTGGTACCGGCATGGGTATCGACCGTTTGTTGATGGCGCTGACTGGCTTGGGCATTCGTGAAACCGTCCTGTTCCCGATTGTGAAACCGGAACAAAGCTAAGCGAAAAATAATACTGGTTCGGAGGGATCGAGGTCCGCAACGATATGAGTGAAAACCGAGTTAATGCACAACCGGAAAAGATCCCGCCGGACGTCGTCGCCGTGTTGGCGGTGCTAGTGGCCGCAGCAACCGTCATGATCTTGAATGAGACCTCGTTGTCGGTTGCACTGCCTGCGGTTATGCAAGATTTTGCTATTAATGCCGCCAGCGCACAGTGGTTGATCACGGTGTTCATGCTAACCATGGCCGTGGTCATTCCGACCACTGGTTTTTTGATTCAGCGGTTTAGCACCCGGCAAGTTTTCTTTGCCTCGGTGGGGCTGTTTATTCTGGGCACGATCATGGGCGCGGTAGCGCCGGTATTTGCGGTGTTGTTGCTGGCCCGCATTGTGCAAGCCGCCGGTACCGCTTTGATTGTGCCACTGTTGATGACGGTGATGCTGCAGCTGGTGCCGCTAGAGCGTCGGGGCACCGTTATGGGTTTTATTGGTGTGGTGATTGCGGTGGCACCGGCGACTGGCCCGACCGTCGGCGGCGTGATCTTAGAGGCTTTTACCTGGCACGCTATTTTTCTGTGCATGCTGCCGCTGCTGGTAGGCGTGCTGTTGCTGGGGGCGAAGCTGTTGACGAACGTCGGGGAGAACACCGGGCAACCGATTGATCTGCTTTCTGTTGCGTTATCGGTGGTGGCGTTCGGGGGCATTGTCTATTCGCTGTCTTCTTTAGAAACTGCGCTGGATACCGGCGAAAACGTTGGTCTGCTCGTCGGGCTATTGGTGGTCGCGGTTATTGCACTGCTGGTTTTCGGCGTGCGGCAGGTGCGTTTGGGCGCGAAGGGCCGGGCTTTGTTGGATCTGCGGCCGTTTCGGATCCGTAATTTCACTCTGTCAGTGTTTATCGCGTTGTTTTCTTTTGCGGTGCTGATCGGCACCGTCACCATGCTGCCGATTTTCGTGCAAAACGGTTTGGGCGATGGTGCGCGTACTGCCGGTTTGATCGTGTTGCCGGGCGGGGTGTTGCAGGCAGTGATGTCGCCGATTATTGGGCGTATTTATGATTCGGTGGGACCAAAGCCGATCATGATTCCCGGAGCTTTCTTGATGGCAGCCGGTACGTGGTTGTTCAGCACCATCGGCACTGATTCTCAGAGCTGGCAGTTGGTCATTTTCCATGTGGTTTTCGCTTTTGGTTTTGGCCTGTTGATGACGCCGATGATGACCACCGCGCTGAGTTCATTGACGGGGGAGCTTTACAGCCACGGTTCGGCCATCTTGACGACACTGCAGCAATTGGCTGCTGCCGCCGGTACCGCGTTGTTGATGGTGGTGTTGACTCGGGGTACCGAGTCTGGCTTGGGTGCTGGGCTGGCGGAAGCGGCTGCGACGGCCGAGGGTGTGCGGGCAGCATTTGTGGTGGCTGCGGTGATGGTCACGGCGATGGTTCCGATGACATTTTTTATCCGCAGCCCACGCACAGCGGTTGCGTAATGTGAGCTAAACTGCACAACCCCGCGTAGAGTGTGAGTATGAGCTTCGATTACGCACCGTATACTGAATTGATCAATAACTTGCCTACCAAAATTTGGTTGGGCAGCGAGCAAGTTGCCGGGGTCGGCGGCGCTTATTCTGAGGTGGAAGATCCGGCCACGGGCCAGGTGTTAGCGCAGGTCTCTGATGCTGATTCCACGCAGTGGATGAAGGCTTTAGATCTTGCCGACGCCGTCCAGGACACCTGGGCGAAGGATTTCACTGCTCGTCAGCGTGCGGACGTGCTGATGGATATTTATGCCGCTGTGCAGGACCGTGCCGAGGATTTTGCCACGGTGATGACCTTGGAAATGGGCAAGACTTTCGCCGAAGCGAAAGGTGAGGTCGGTTATGGTTCGGAGTACTTGCGTTGGTTTGCGGAAGAAGCCGTGCGTATCGACGGCCACTATGGCAAGTCCCCGTCTGGTGCTGGCACTATCCGCGTTACCCATACACCGGTAGGCCCTTGCTTGGCGGTGACCCCGTGGAATTTCCCATTCGCTATGGCCACGCGCAAGATTGCTCCGGCACTGGCTGCGGGCTGCACCATGATCGTGAAACCGGCCAAGGAAACCCCGTTGACGATGCTGTTGCTCGGTGAGGTCATCGCCGAGGTTTTCGCTAAGCACAACGTTCCGAGCGGTGTGCTCTCTATTGTGCCGACGACGAAGTCTTCCGCTATGTCGCGTGAGTTGATGGCGGATGCTCGTCTGCGCAAGGTCACCTTCACTGGTTCCACTGGCGTCGGCAAGATTTTGGTGGAGCAATCGGCGAAGAACCTGCAGCGCACTTCGATGGAGCTGGGCGGTAACGCGCCGTTTGTTATCCACAAGGATGCGGATTTGGACAGCGTGCTGGAATGCGCGTATGCAGCGAAGATGCGTAACGGTGGGCAGGCGTGCGTGTCGGCCAACCGTTTTATTGTGCACGAGGATGTGGCTGCGGAATTCACTCGTCGTATCACGCAGAAGCTGGCGCAAGTAAGCACTGGCCATGGCTTGGATGAGGGCGTCGGTCTGGGCCCAATGATTACTGCGGCGCAGCGCGATGGCATCGCTAAGCTGGTCGACGATGCCCGCAAGGCTGGTGCCACCGTGCACACTGGTGGGGAAGTGCCGGAAGGCGAGGGCTACTTCTACCCGGCAACCGTGTTGTCAGATATTCCTACGGACGCGGATATTTTGCGCGAGGAGATCTTTGGCCCGGTGGTGGCGATTACTACTTATTCCGATCTGGACGACGCCATCACTGCTGCTAATGACACTTCTGTGGGCTTGGCTGCGTACGGCTATAGCGAGAATGTGCATACGGCGGAGCGTTTGGCGCATGAGTTGAATGCGGGCATGGTGGCTATCAACCGCGGGGGTGTTTCTGATGTTGCCGCGCCGTTTGGTGGCATCAAGGAGTCTGGTTTTGGTCGCGAGGGCGGTGCTGAAGGCATCAACGAGTATTTGGATACTCGTTATATCGCGACTCCCTAAATTCTCCGATACTATAGTGTTGCACATCACAGAATAGGAAAATTTACGTGGTGTGCTATAAGATGCTAACGCATTTGCTAGGGAAAATAAACTAATTGTGGATTTTAAAACTTCGCTCTTGTAAGCAATTATGTTTTGTTTTCCAAGCAAGTGTGAAGCTGGTGCATAACGCAGCACGTGGATGCCACGAGCGGCGACACAGCGCCGGCAGGACCTATTAACTCTCACAGACAGATAGTGGAGGTGTCTTCTTGTGAGTACTGCTGATCACGTTGCAGGGGAGAAAAACCTGTGGCACAGGATGCTCGACTGGCGTCCGAAATCAACCATCACGCGCATCCTGGTGGTGCTCACGCTCGTCCTGCCACTGGTTGGTGCAGCGACTTTCATGTGGGCGATGTGGGACCCATCAAAGTACCTGCGGAATGTTTCGCTCGCGGTTGTGAATGAAGACGCAGGTGTCGACCGCGACGGCAAATACATCAACTACGGTGACCAGGTCGTAGAAGGCCTGCTGGAAACGGACTATCTGAATTTCGCAGAAGTTGATAGAGAGCAAGGCGAAAAAGGCCTGACCCGCGGCGATTACCTTTTTGTGGTCACGATTCCGAAAGAATTCTCAGATGATGCCGTGACCATCATTAGCGACAACCCGCGCCAGCCTAATATCCACTTCGCTGAAAATGACTTTTATGGCACCAACGGTGCGGTGATTACCAATAGTTTGATCCCGCAGGTGCAAAACAAGGTCGCCGATGCGATCTCCAAAAAATACGCCACGCAGGTTATTGATGGCCTGGGGCGCATGAGCGAGGGAATAACCAAGGCTGCCGACGGCGCCGGGCGTTTGGATGCCGGCGCTACCCAGCTGAAAGACGGTGGTGCGCGGGCGGTTGACGGTATCTCGCGTTTGGACAAAGGAGCTTCTGACCTGCAGGATGGTGCCGGGCGTTTGCATCAGGGAACCACGGATTTGAAAGCTGGCACCACGCGACTGACTACCGGAGTGGGCGAACTGAGTAATGGTGCTGCCCGCCTGCAGGATGGCTCTTCCCAGTTGGCCAACGGCATGGATCAGTTGCTGGCTGGCACTGATCAGCTTGCCGACGGCGCAGGACAGATTGATGCCGGTGTGAACCAGTTGACCGGTATGTTGTTGCCGCTACTGGAGCAGGTGCAAGGTGCGCTGCCGGATATGCAGCCAATTATTGATGTGCTGCATACCTTCGGTGCTCACGCGGAAGCTGAGAAACTGGCGGGGATTGTCAGCCGCTTGGATCCTGCTAATCAACAGAACATGGTTAACCAGCTCAACCGCCTGCGGGAGGGCACCGGCCAGCTGCACTACAACCTGGCGGACCCGAATGCGCGCTACCGGGCTGGTGTGTTGCGCCTGCACGATGGTGCCCACCGTTTGGACGATGGCATCACGCAGCTCAACGGGGGTGTGGGCCGCTTGGCCGACGGTGCTAGTCAATTGGATAACGGGGCAACCCGCCTGAACGAGGGCACGGGTTCGCTGACCGACGGAGTCGGTCGCCTGAAAGACGGCACCACCAAACTAAACGATGGTGGCGGCCAGTTGCTGGACGGCATGACTCGTTTGCAAGACGGTACGAATGAACTGTCCACCAAGCTGGCGGAAGGTGCTGCGAAGGCACCGAAGATCAGCAAGCCAGAAGCTTCGGCTGCCAATATTGCGGTGCCGATCAACTTCACCGCGTCGAATGTGCACCCAGTGCAAACCGTGGCTGATGAGTCCGACCCAACCGTCAAGAACATCACTGCTGGTGCCGCGATCTTGGTCATCGTCGTCTTTGGTTACCTAGCCATGGCGTTGTTGTCGACGCTTCTGCCACATGTCGTCGGCAAGCGGGCAAACAGCTACACCGTGCTGGGGCCTGTGTTGCGGGCGCTGGGGTTGATTTCGCTGGTCAACTTCGCGGTGATCGGCTTTTTCGCTGGCTTCTCCATTGTTCTGGGCTGGTCGCCGGATAATTGGGTAGCCGCTATCGGGGTGCTGGCGCTCACGGCCGTTACTGGTTCGGCGGTGTTCCAGTTCCTGCGCATCTTGTTCGGCCGTATGTACGGCGGGGTGTTCTCGTTGGGTCTCTTTGCGCTGGGGTTGTTCGTGTTCGGTGGTATCTGGCCGCTGGATACCACGCCGGCTCCGCTGCGGTTGCTGCACAACTTCCACCCAATGAGCTACACGCGCGATGCCTTTATGCGCGTGACGGATGGCCTGTACGACGCTACCTTCTGGGGCGGTCTCGGTGGTCTGCTGGTCTTCGCGCTCTTGTCGACGGGATTGTCGCTGGTAATTTACGCTTCTCGCCGTCGGGGTGCGGCTAATGAGCTGGATGAAGAGATCGAGTACGTAAAGAAGGCGCGTTTGGGCGAAGAGCCCGCTGCTTTGGCGAACTAAAACCTGTTCCTGTTTGCCGCCTGGAACACGAGCGACGCCCGGATTACCTCCACTCCGGGCGTCGCTTTTTGCTGTGCAAAACCTCCGTAAACAGGGTGTTCGCTACAGGCGAACAGGCCCTTAGCCTGCGGATATACCGAAATTCGGTGAATCGATTCGCAAAACGGGAAGGGTCGGTGATAGTTGCGCGTTATGGTGGGTGGAACATATCGCAAATCGGTTAGGGAGAACTCAGAGCACATGTTTGAACGGTTTACGGACCGAGCTCGACGCGTCATTGTTTTGGCGCAAGAAGAAGCTCGCATGCTTAACCACAATTACATCGGTACCGAGCACATTCTGCTTGGTCTGATCCACGAAGGTGAAGGGGTCGCTGCTAAGGCCCTGGAATCGATGGATATCTCCTTAGACGATGTCCGCAATGAGGTCGAAGAGATCATCGGACAGGGATCCCAACCGCACAGCGGACATATCCCATTTACTCCACGAGCAAAGAAGGTCTTGGAGCTTTCCTTGCGTGAAGGCCTGCAAATGGGCCACAAATATATCGGCACTGAATTCCTGCTGCTTGGCCTGATCCGTGAGGGCGAAGGCGTTGCCGCGCAGGTATTAACCAAGTTGGGCGCTGATCTGCCGCGCGTTCGTCAGCAGGTTATTCAGTTGCTGTCCGGTTATGAAGGCGGTAACCAGGATGGTTCCGGTAGCGGTTCTTCTTCCGCACCTGGCGGTGGTGGCCTGGCAGGTGCCGGTGCTGGCCCGTCCATGAGTGGCGGTTCCAGTAGCGGTGGTAAGGGCGACCGCTCTAATTCGCTGGTGCTGGATCAGTTCGGCCGTAACCTTACGCAGGCTGCGAAGGAAGGCAAACTGGACCCGGTTGTGGGCCGTGATTCTGAGGTCGAGCGCATCATGCAGGTGCTTTCGCGCCGTACCAAGAACAACCCGGTGCTGATTGGTGAGCCTGGTGTTGGTAAGACTGCCGTCGTAGAGGGCCTGGCCCTGGATATCGTTAACGGCAAGGTGCCAGAAACCCTGAAGGATAAGCAGCTGTACTCGCTGGATCTGGGTTCGCTGATTGCTGGTTCGCGTTACCGTGGTGACTTCGAAGAGCGCCTGAAGAAGGTGCTGAAGGAAATCAACCAGCGTGGCGACATCATCTTGTTCATCGACGAGATCCACAACCTGGTTGGTGCCGGTGCTGCCGAAGGCGCCATCGATGCTGCGTCACTGCTGAAGCCGAAACTGGCGCGCGGTGAGCTACAAACCATTGGTGCCACCACCTTGGAGGAATACCGCAAGCACATTGAAAAAGACGCTGCTCTGGAGCGTCGCTTCCAGCCGGTGAAGGTTGAAGAGCCATCACTGGAAGACACTGTGCTGATTCTCAAGGGGCTGCGCGACAAATACGAGGCACACCACCGTGTCTCCTATACCGATGATGCCCTGGAGGCTGCGGCGAAGCTCGCACACCGTTATATCAATGACCGCTTCTTGCCAGACAAAGCCGTCGACTTGCTCGACGAGGCCGGTGCGCGCATGCGCATCAAGCGGCTGATCGCTCCAGAAAGCCTGCGTGAGGTTGATGAGCGCATCGCAGAGGTTCGTCGTAACAAGGAAGCCGCTATCGACGGCCAAGACTTTGAAAAGGCGGCGCGCCTGCGCGATAGCGAACGTAAGTTGAACGAAGAGCGCGCGGAGAAGGAAAAGGCGTGGCGTGAAAACGACCTGGAAGACATCGCCGAGGTAGGCGAGGACCAGATCGCAGAAGTGCTTGCGCACTGGACCGGCATTCCGGCGCTGCGCATGACCGAAACAGAGTCCAGCCGTTTGCTTAACATGGAGCAAGAACTACACAAGCGCATCATCGGCCAGGACGAAGCCGTCAAGGCTGTTTCCCGTGCGATTCGCCGCACCCGCGCAGGGCTGAAGGATCCAAACCGTCCATCCGGTTCCTTCATCTTCGCCGGTCCATCCGGTGTCGGTAAAACAGAGTTGTCGAAGTCGCTGGCGAACTACCTGTTCGGTAACGACGACGATCTGATCCAGATCGACATGTCGGAGTTCCACGACCGCTTCACGGCCTCCCGTTTGTTCGGTGCCCCTCCGGGATACGTGGGCCACGAAGAAGGCGGCCAGTTGACCGAGAAGGTTCGTCGTAAGCCGTTCTCCGTGGTGCTTTTCGACGAGATCGAAAAGGCGCACAAGGAGATCTACAACACCTTGCTGCAGGTATTGGAAGAAGGTCGCTTGACCGATGGCCAGGGCCGTGAGGTGGACTTCAAGAACACCGTGCTGATCTTCACTTCTAACCTGGGTACCTCCGATATTTCCAAGGCTGTTGGCCTCGGCTTTTCTTCGGAGTCGGAATTCGACCCGGATTCCCAGTACGACCGGATGAAGAACAAGGTTGACGAAGAGCTGAAGAAGCACTTCCGCCCAGAGTTCTTGAACCGTATCGACGAGACCGTCGTCTTCCACCAGTTGAACCAAAAACAGATCGTCGAAATGGTGGACCTGCTCATCGGCCGCGTCGCCAAGCAGTTGCATGACCGCGACATGGACATCGAGCTGTCCGAGAACGCGAAGAAGCTGCTGGCTCGCCGTGGCTTCGATCCCGTACTGGGTGCTCGTCCGCTGCGTCGTACCATCCAGCGGGAGATCGAAGACCCAATGTCGGAGAAGATTTTGTTCGGCGAGTTGGGTGCCGGCGAAATCATCTCTGTCGACGTGGAAGGCTTCGACGAAGACAACAAGAAGAAGGGCGAGTTCACCTTCAGTCCGCGTCCAAAGCCACTGCCGGAAGAAGAATTCGGTGAGTTGGACGAGGATGACGTTCGTGAAGTAGAGAACCCAACCGAGTCGGACGATGCTGCTGTTTCCGACGACCAGGACGGTAACGACGGCAAGGGTGGTTCTGGTTCCGATGGGGATGACCCAGATGATCAGCCGGGCACCGTTGGTGATCCGAATGGTCAGCCAGATACGTTGAGCCCAGATACGCCAAACAACGGTGGTTCCGGCGCTTTGCTGGAACGTCCAGAAGACGAGCGTGGTTCGGACGACTCTGATGATTCGGATGGTCCGGCTGGTCCACAGCCGCAGCGCGACTAAAAGCATGGCAGCACGGCGTTGGCCCGCCAGCTTGGGTTTTTTACTCGGCACACGGCGTTTGCTCCTGCTAGCACGGCGTTTGCTCGCCGTAGCCCGAACAGCTCCCTAACGACGTCCTAACGGCGAAACAGCTGGCCTGCCCCTCGAGAAGAGGTGGTAGGCCAGCTGTTTTGTTTTGGCAAAACTTGAACTTGCCGCAATAAGCCCGCAATAACGCCGTAATAACTAAAACGTGCCGCAATCATTGCGCGGTGCGATGCCATGAAAACGATCAATCAAATACTGCAAACCTTGGGGCATATCCGTGAATAACGGCAGGGCGTGGTTAATGCCTGCCTTGAGCTCCGGCAACACAGGCGGGACATCTGTATGCAAAAACTGCACTTGGCCACCTTGTGCACAATATTGGCGTGCCATTGTGGTGGCTTGGACCAAGGGGATCAGATCATCGTCGCCAGAATTAGAAACCATGATGGGCCCGGATACCGGCTGGGTGCCCAGCCTTTGCGCTTCCACTAAATTGCTGAGTTCCGGGTGGCGGTTGATCACCTCTGAGAAGGAGTCGCCGCTTTTGGTCAGCGTGCGGGTATCCGTAAAACCCCAGTTGATGGTGGCATCGCCAATGCAGCTGATTTCTGCATCGTGCAAAAAGCGTTTGCCTTCCTCGTTGAATTCTTCGTCGATGATCCGTTGCAGCGCGGGGTGGCGGTCTACAAATCCATTGAGCGTGTAACCCAAGGCGGCCACGATGGACGAATTGTCGACGGCTTCCAACACGTGGCGCAGATCCGCGGGCGGGGCGCCTGCGAAAGTGCCCACAAGGTTGAGCTCTGGCGCGTAGCTGGCTTTGTGTTCTGCGGCTGCTGCAGCCGCGCCTCCGCCTTGGGAATAACCGGCGAAGCCGACCGGAGAATCCGCTGGGGCCCCGGCTGCTTGCAATCCAGCCCGGGCCGCATCCAGGACGGCGTGGGCTTCTTCGACTGAGTTCACGTAAGTGTGGTGGTCTGGAGTTCCCATGCCCATGTAATCGGTGCTGATAATGCGAATCCCCGCGAGATTGGCTAGATACTGCAAGGGCAATTCATAGTTTGCATTCACGCTGAGATAAGGCAGCCCGTCGGCATTAGTGTGGATCTCGAGCGCCGATATCAGGTCGGGTGCAGCGGATGGTGCGCATAGATCACCCGCTCCACGGGTTCCGGGTGCCATGACGATAGTGGGGGTGGGGCCGTTACCTTGCCAGGGGGTAATGGGGTCGATGATGTAGCCGGTGACCTCTACGGGCTCGCCGTTGGAATTGATTGAGGCGTAGCGGATACGCTGCGCGGAACCGGGAAGATGTTCGCCACCGGGATTCAGCAGGTGCGGAGCCGCGGTTGCTTCTAGCAGCGCACCGGCTGCTGCGCCAGGTGGCGGTGGTGCGGGAATGTAGGCGGAGGGACTAGGAGCACCTGCTTCATTGGCGTGTGCCGTGGAAGTGCTCACGCTGGCTAAAAGACCAGTAGTCAGGAAACTGGCGGCCATCAGGCACAGCTCTTTGCGGATGCTGCTGCTAAAACCCGTGTGAGTGGGGGTGGTGGGGCTGTCAGAAATACTACTCTTTTGCTTAGAAAACTGTGACGTGAAATACATGCAAGACAGCTTAGAGCATGAACGTCACTGAGTCACGTATCACATTTACTTCTGGGTCTATTAACTGCTCAAGGCCTAAGAATTCCTATGATCAATAGGATGCTTGACCAGCAAGAAGGGTATTTCATCAGCGGTGTATTCCAGCTGCCCTTTTACTTCAAATACCGTGCTTAACATTTCAGTAGTCAGCACTTCTTCGGGGGGACCATCCGCCCGGAGCTTCTGATTGTGTAGCAGTAGGAGCCGGTCGCAATATCGTGCTGCTAGCGCTAGATCGTGGATTGCTAGAACAACGGCAATGTCGTGTTCCTTCGCAAGATGGAATAGAAGATCCATTAATTTGTGCTGGTGGTACAGGTCAAGGTGATTGGTCGGTTCATCGAGAAGCATTATGTTTGCTTGCTGTGCCATTGCCCGTGCAACCATGACGCGTTGAATCTGCCCGCCAGAAAGCTCATGCAGCCGCAGATCAGAAATGTCTTCCAAGCTGCAATGAAATAACGCACGATCTACAATTTCTGCGTCGTCAGGCTGTGGCGCTGAAAAAGGCATGCGGCCTGCATCGCGGCCTAGCTGCACGACCTCGCGGACGGTGAGTGTAACCCGTTGGCCTGATTTCTGGGCCACATAGGACAAGGCATGAACACGTTGGGACAGCGGATAGGATTTTAACGGTTTTCCTGCGAAGTGAATGGTTCCGTCAAAGGGCTGCACCCCAGCAATGGACTTGAGAAGCGTCGACTTGCCACACCCATTGGGGCCGATGAGGCCTACCAGGCCAGGTTTTTTGATCTCGAAAGACACGTCGTCGATTACGGGTTTATTCGGAAAGCCCGTTTTGAGGTTCTCTACCTTGAGCATTAGTGCTTTCTCCGCAAGATTAGGAAAAACATCGGTACGCCAATGAGGGCAGTAATTACGCCCACTGGCAGTTCTTGGGGTGCAAAAATGGATCGCGCAAAGGCATCCGCGATAACTAGGGTGACAGCGCCAATGAGTGCGGACAGCGGTATGAGGCTGGCATGTTTTGGTACGTTCAGCATTCTTACGGCGTGGGGGATAATTAGCCCCACGAAACCTATCGCGCCGACGGAAGCCACAGTCGTGGCGGTCATCAGCGAAACACAAATCAGAACAATGTAGCGCAGTGCGACTACAGGAACGCCCATTGTTGAGGCGGTATCCCCACCCAAAGAGAGCGCATCTAGGTGGCGGGAAAGCGCCCAAAGCATCAGCATTCCTATGGAGCCAACAATTATCACCGCAAATAGCGTAGGCCAGCGTGCTGCCCCTAGAACTCCGAGTAGCCAGAACATGATGCTGCGAGTAGATTCCGCGTCGCCCGAGGCTGTCACGACTAGAGAAGTCAGAGATTGGAAAAGAAAGCCAATGAGGACGCCGGTGAGCACTACCTTTGTTGCGTCCCCTCCGGTATTGCGGAGTAAAAGCATCAGCAGAGCAAAAGAGGCGAGAGAACCAACGGTTGCGCCGAAAATGATTCCGTATTGCCAAGTAGAAAACAGGATCGCAATGACGGCGCCTGTCGACGCTCCAGAGGATACACCGAGTAAGTATGGCTCTGCGAGATCATTATGTGTAACAGCCTGCATTGCAACACCGCATACTGCCAAGATTGCTCCGACGAAGGCTGCCATAAGGATCCGCGGGATACGAAGCTCCGTCAGGATCGATGTGCGCAGTGCGGAAGGGCTTGGTTGCGAAGGAACAACCAGCCCAATGAGTTCGCTGAAGGACATGGAGCTTGAGCCCACGGTGAGCGAGCCAACTAATGCTACGAGGAGGGTCGCAGCACTAATTCCAGCGATAGTCCAGGTTTTACGCAATATTACTCGCTCTTATTTGCAAATAGGTCGTCCTTGATAGCTTTGGAAACTTCTTCGACGAGTTCATAGGAGCGTCCCGATGCGGATGTGGCAACGCCTGGGACAACGACATAGGTGCCGTTCTTTACAGCTTTCATTTCTTTGGTGCCTGGGGTGGACTCAAGGTCGCTGACCTTTTCTTCCCACTTATCGCCTGGTTTTCCACGTCCGGGAAGATTCGCGAGCAAAATGACGTCTGGGTCTGCCTCGGCAACGGCTTCCCAGGAGATTTGTGGCCATTCCTCATCGAGATCACCGAAGACATTTTTCATTCCGGTTGCTTTTCCTACTTCGGTGACGATGGAAGGGCCGCCTGCTACGTAGGGGGCACCGCCGATGGAAGAATAAAGCAGCATGAAAGTGGTTCCCTCTGGGGCCTGGGCGGCATTTTCGAGGGTTTGGTTTTGTTTTTCAATTAGAGACTTGGCCTCTTCTTCGCGGTCGAAGAGGGTACCGAGCTCCGTGATGTCTTTGGCTACGAGGTCGAAGGTTGATTTTTCGGCGTTGTCAGCATGGTCCGGACATTGGACATTTGATTGGTAGGTTGCCACGCCGAGGTTTTCCCATTCTTCGCGAGTTCCGGCATTGTCTGCGGTCCAGTTGAGTGCGAACGGAGAGTAGATGAAGTCCGTGTCTGCATCTCGTAGCTGCTCAGAGTTTGGAGCACTAGGGCTAATTTCTTTTATGCCCTCGAGATCGTAACCTTCAGGAGGCGCGTCTTTTTGGTGACCGTAGCCCACCATTTGGTCTTTGGCACCGAGCAGAAGGAGAGTGTCAGTGGCGCCTTGTTCAAGGGTGGTGGCCCGTTCCACTGGGGTATGAGCGGTTAGCTCGAAGCCACAGTTATCGAGGGTGATAGCGGAGCTATCATTCTCCGAGTTGGCAGCGGTGTCTTCAGCGTCCCCAGTGCTGCAGGAGGACAGGATGAGTCCAGTGGTGAGGATGAGGGCGGGTGGAAGTAAACGGCGCATGATAAACCCCTATTCAAATAATCAATTAGATATTTGAAGATTATCAGTTTGGGGCTGGTTTTGATAATCAAAAAGAGGTGGTCTGGGGCACTTTAGGTGCTCCGAGCAACCCGCCGGCTGACCAGCCGGCTAAGGCAGTGGCGAAGTTATTTTGCCGTGAGGCTATTTTGTTACGAAGTTATTTTGCTGGGTCATTCCGGCAGCGTGAATTCGCCACCACGGGCAACCTCACGCACCAAACCGTCGGCAAGCAAAGAACGCAGGGCTCGCTCGCGCTGATCATCTTTCGGCCACACGAGATCAATTTCCGGCTTCGGCACCGGCGCAGAAGCCTCCCGCAACACGGCCATAATCTTACCGCGCACCTGCCGGTCAGTGCCAGCGAACTTCTGCACCCGCTTTTTCTGCGCCGCCATCTCTGATTCACTCGGCGCCGGCGAGCCAGCACGCACCCACGCACAACCGGCACGAAGCGGGCATACCGAACACTGCGGCGAGCGCGCCGTGCACACCAAAGCGCCCAACTCCATCAAAGCCACCGACGTTTGTGGGCCGCGGCCGTCGGCAAGCAACTCACCCACCTGAGCCAACTGTCTTTTCGCTGGCTGCGGTGCCAAGAACTGTCCAGACCACGCACGCGCATACACCCGGCGCACGTTCGTATCCACCACCGGAACGTTCACACCAAAAGCAAAACACGCCACCGCCCGCGCGGTGTAATCGCCAATGCTGGGAAGCGCCAACAGCTCATCCACATCGCGCGGAACCACACCGTTATGTCGCTCGACAATTGCCTGCGCACATTCCCACAGCCGCAACGCCCGCCGCGGATACCCCAACCGGCCCCACGCGCGCAGCACATCTGCCTGGCTGGCCGCGGCAAAATCCTGCGGGGTAGGCCACCGCTCTAGCCACTCCAACCACTGCGGTGCAACGCGTGCCACGGGGGTTTGTTGGCTCATGACCTCGGAAACCAAAACACCCCATGCGGTGGTTTCTGGTGCACGCCAGGGCAAATCACGGCCGTGCTCGGCGAACCAGTTGCGCAGTTCGGGCAACAAGGTAGTTGCGTCTGGGGCGGCAGCACAAGCATGTGTGGCAAAGATCGGTTCCGAATGATTCGTCATCGCGCATAGTTTAGGACAAAATAGAAGCTGTGAGTATGCAGAATGTGGCCAAGACTCCGCAGGCAGTGTGGGAGGCCCTTCGGGAGGGCAATGAGCGGTTTATCGCCAATCGCTCTGAGCGGCCAAATCAGGACCCGGAATACCGTTCGTTGTTGAGTGTTGGCCAGTCGCCGCGCGTGGTCATCTTCTCGTGCTCTGACTCGCGAGTTCCCGTCGAAATGGTTTTTGACCTGGGGCTTGGCGACGCCTTTGTGATCCGAACCGCCGGGCAAATCATTGATAGCTCGATCATTGCTTCGGTGGAATACGCCATCGAGAAATTCGACGTCAACCTGCTGGTAGTCATGGGGCACGAATCCTGCGGTGCGGTGCGCGCGACCATGGAATTTGCCGAAGGAGGTTCCGCGCCGAACGGCTTCCAGCGCACCATCGTCGAACGCGTACTGATGTCCGTGACGGAAGCCAACAAGCGCGGGATGGTTACCCGCGAAGACGTGGAGCGCCAGCACATCACCGAAACCGTGTACCAGTTGATGGCGCGCGCTCCGGGGCTGGGCCAAGGGTTGATTCGCCAGTCTATGGGCATCGTTGGTCTGCGCTACAACCTGAGCGAGGGCCGGGTGGAGCCGGTCGTGCTCAACGGCGTGCACTAACAGGGGGGGCGTGCACTAGCAGGCGCTTGTCGACGTTTGGCTAGCTGCATGTCGCGGCAGCTGTAGGTACCCGCCGGATGACGTAGGACACGCGCGGTAGTTGCCCCAGCCCAGGGGTGTTTCGTTATAAATTAGGAACTGTGACTTCCCCAAGACAACCCCGCCTCCCAGAAGAAATTTACCGACGCCGCCGCATGGCAGGCCTGGCGGTTCTTCTCTTGCTTGTGCTTTTGTTGGTCTGGATCTTCAGCGCCATTTTCGGTGGTGGCAGCGAAGAGAACCCGCAATCTGCTGCGGATTCGGCGGCTAACCAAACCGCCACGGCCACCGCAGCGCGGGAGGAAAAAGACGGCAAAGCCGATAAGGCCGCAGACAAGGACGCCGACGAGGCAGCCAACGACAGTGCGGCGAAAGAAGCCGATGACATCGATGCTGCTGACGATTCGCAGGAATCGGACCGCCCGAAGAAGGGCAGGGAAGGCGCGAAGTCTGCCGACGAGCGCCCATCGCCGTACCCAGAAGCTGACGAGGCCACGTCGGCTGCTGGCGCCTGCGACCTACACAATTTGCGGGTCACCGCGCACAGCGATAAAGCCTATTACGCCGGTGGTGACCAACCGACGTTCTACATGTCTATCGAAAACCCCACCGACCACGACTGCGCGGTCAATCTTGACGAGAACCCGCTGCGCTTCGAGGTTTATGATCTCAACACGAACCACCGCATGTGGGCAGATACCGACTGCTACCCAGCCGTGATTACTGGTAATCAGGAATTCAAGGCTGGCCAGACCCGCCACTTCGAGGCTGTATGGTCGAAGACGAACTCCGCGCCGGGCGAGTGCAACCACCGCCCAGCTACCCCGGAAGGCAATTACTTCCTGCACGCAGTGGTGGGCGATAACGCCTCCGACGCACTGACCTTCGCGCTGCGGGCGTAATTTAACTGCGGGGCCCGGGGGGGGGGGGGATAGCGGCACACCTATTGAGGTGTATAGATGCGTATGTTTTTCCAATTCTCTTCCTTATAAAACGAAGACGTAATTATAATGGAAGCGAAAGAGAAAAGCCCCTGACCTTGGAAGGCAGGAATCTATGTCAAAGAAAAACCTTTTTTCTGATGTCGTTATGGCAACGGCGCCGATTTCAGCAAGGGAGGTTAAGGCTAATCCGAATGACAGTGGTCTTGCCTTTAGGGGATGTACTTCTAATAAGTGGGTGCAGTGGGGGCTTCGAGCGGCATGTCATGGAATTGGCTCTGGTCTAGTTACTGCTGCGAGGTGCTAGATGGAAAAGAATCATGATCGAGAGCTGTATGCCCGTAAGGGAATGGGGTGGGCACTTGCTCTAGTCATCGCTGGCATCTTCACTATTGACTTTTCCTTATTTAGTGAAGATCACGTTCCTTACTGGGCTTACGTGCTTAAGTTTTTCGCCCTTTTCTTTACTTTGTTCACGGTAAGCCGTTTTTTCTCTGGTTCTACCAATGCAAAAAAGATGATTTCACTATCTGTTGTCTCGGCAATTTTTATAGCAGCATGTGTTGCCGTGTTCATTTTGATGTGAAATAAACATTTCATTTATCTATATTGGTCTACCGGCTCCTGGTTCTTCTTCCAGGCGTACCGGTGGCATGTTCAGCATCACCGTGTTGACCGCCTAACTTATCTGCGTGACGAAGTGAGGACCATGGCCGGCCCGCCTTCCCGGGGCGGTTAACCGCGCAGTTCACGAACCACGGCTAGTGCCTGGCGCAGGGTGCTGACGCTGCGCAAATCCAGCCCATCGGCGGCGAGTTCTTTCGCGAGCGCGCGGTCTTCTGCGTCGTTGCGGCTTGGGGCAACCGCGCAGCGATAACCGATACGCGCGGCTTCTTGTAAACGCCGCCGCAAATTCGGCACCGTGCGCATCTCGCCGGCCAGACCAATTTCTCCAATGAAGACGGTTTTGGCCGGCAGTGGTGTTTCATGCAGCGACGACCACGTCGCCAAGGCCACCGCCAGATCCGTGGCGGTTTCGGTGATGCGCACCCCGCCGACCGTCGCCACGTAGGCGTCTTTTTCATTGGTGCGCTCACCGGCGCGTGCTTGTAACACGGCGAGCACCAGTGGGATGCGGTTTTGATCCAATCCGGTGACCACCCGGCGGGGATTCTTGGCGACGGGATCGACCGTCAAAGACTGCACCTCGGCCACGATTGGGCGCACCCCGTCCATGGCGACGGTGACCGCGGAACCGTTGGGTGTGGCGCCGTGGTGGGACAGGAACAGCCCGGATGGGTCGGCGACTTCCCGGATGCCGTCGGCAGTTTGCTCAAAACAGCCGACCTCGTCGGTAGCACCAAAACGGTTTTTAATTCCGCGCAGCATCCGCAAACTGGATTGCCGCTCGCCCTCAAAATTCAGCACCACATCAACCAGGTGCTCCAGCACGCGTGGACCGGCAACGTTGCCGTCTTTGGTGACGTGGCCGACCAGCAGAATCGGAATACCGGTGGTTTTCGCCAGCGTGGTCAACGCGGCCGTAACCGCGCGGGATTGCGCTACGCCACCCGCAACCCCCTCCACGCCGGTGGCCTGCATGGTTTGCACAGAATCGACGATGATTAGCGATGGGCGTAGCGCCTCGACTTGCTGGAATACGACATCCAGGTCTGATTCCGCCGCCAGGTATAGCGTGGGGGACAACCCGCCGGTACGCTTCGCCCGGGAGTAGACCTGTGCTGCGGATTCTTCTGCCGTCACATACAACGCCGTGCGGGTGGCAGGTTGTGATTGCTGGTCTGCAGCGCTTTCGGTAGCGGCAGCGGAGCTTTCTCCGCTATCTGCCTGGGGTTCCGGGACCTGACTCCAGCGTGCGGCTACCTCTAACAGCAGGGTGGACTTGCCGACGCCCGGCTCGCCAGCCATTAACACCACGGAACCGGCGACGATGCCGTCGCCCAGCACACGATCCAATTCCCCGATACCCGTGTGCATGCTTTGCGCAGATTGCGCGGAGATCTGGGTAATCGGCACCGCGGCACTGCTGGGCGCCAGCCCTCCGCGACGCCCACTGCTAGAAGCCCGCGTACCCGCACCCAAACCACCGGCACCCCCGCGCGTAGCAGAAGCTTTCGCGCCGGAACCCAAACCGGCTGCGAGGCCAGCGGAAAAGATCGGGGCAGCTTCTTCCAGGGTGCCCCACGAGCCACACTCCGGGCAGCGCCCCAACCACTTTGGGGAGGAGTAGCCGCATTCGGAACAGGTGTGGATCGCCCGCTGTTTTTTCGCCATGGCACTCATCCTAAGGCAGGTGCCGCACACCCCGCCCAATCCAAAAACAAAATTCGACAATATATTCGATCCAGCGAGCACAAAAAATCCACCCCGCCGGTAGCAGAGCGATCAGCTAACGTGTGCTGTGCAGTGCTGCCGTGCAGGGTGGTGGATCAGCGGGGGAGCTGCAGGAGGCTGCTGCCTTTAGTGGTGGCCGCCCTCGCTGTGGCCGCCGCCGTGGCTGTGATCATGTCCGTGTCCGTGATCGCCACTGATGGAACCGTCACCGCGTGGTGCGTAGCCTTCTTCCCAGTCGCGGTCGTGCTCGCCGGTAGTCAACGGTGCAGCTGCAATAGCGGCGTCGACGGTGATGGTGACCGAATCGAAGACGAATTCCACTGGACGGTGGCCGCCCGGTGCGTAGTCGTCATTGTCTAGGGTGGTTTCGACGTACTGGATGCAGGCTTTTTCTGCCTGTGGGGTGTCCTTCAATTCCAATGCGCTGTCGCCAAAGACTGAGCATCCTGGCTCGATGGGGTCCAGGGTGCCCAAGGAAACCTGGTTGCCGTCGACTGAAATGGATTCCAGGGTGTGGGCCTTCATCGAAGGATCCTGGTTGGTGGCGGTGAATTTCAACGCCGCGGCGTTATCTTCCACGGTGATGGTGACATCGCGGACCGAAAGCTCGCCGTTTTCGCTGTTCGCGCTCTGCCCATCGACGGTCGCGACCTGCGAAGAAGTCTGGGTAATGTGTCCTGCCGAGCAGGCAGCCAGGGTAAGGCTGGCCAGGGCAGCAGCGGAAATGGTGCCGCCGCGACGAACAAACGATTTCAGGGACGTCACTGTGGGGTCCTCCAACAACTCATCGAGCACAAAGATTTTTCAGACTTTACCTTAGCTGTTTACCCCCGGCGGTACACAGTTTCCGGTTTGTACCATCGCTCATGCGGGGCATTCGGGGGCAAACTTTTTATGGGTGTGGTGCGGTAGGTGCCGTGGAGTGCTTGCCGACGCCCACCTGAGCCGCTCCCGGGCGTCGGCAAGCACTTGCTGCGTGTTAAACTGGTGGCTTGAAGTCTGCCTGTTAAGCCTGTTAAGCGAGGAGTGGGAATGGAAATCAAGGTCGGCGAGGTTGTTGTCTACCCGCACCACGGCGCGGCGAAGGTCGAGGCCATTGAAACGCGCGAAATGGGCGGGGAAACGCTCGAGTATGTCGTGCTTTCCATCAACCAATCTGACCTGGTGGTTCGCGTCCCATCCAAGAACGTGGAGCGCGTCGGCGTGCGCGATGTCGTCGGTAAGGAAGGCCTGGAGAAGGTCTTTTCCGTATTGCGCGAGACTGACGTAGAGGAAGCCGGCAACTGGTCTCGTCGTTATAAGGCGAACCAAGAACGTCTGGCTTCTGGTGATATCAACCAGGTTGCTGAAGTTGTGCGGGACCTGTGGCGCCGCGATCAAGATCGGGGCCTTTCCGCAGGTGAAAAGCGCATGCTGGTGAAGGCGCGCCAGATTTTGGTCGGCGAGCTCGCGTTGGCAGGCCCAGTAGATGAGGCCAAAGCCGATAAGATGCTGGCCGAAGTCGATGCCACCATCGAGCGCCACCGGGCTGCTGGCTTGATCGGCAACACTGGCCCAGAGGTGGATACCAAGGTTGATGTGGACTTGGATGATCTCAGCTTTGACGACGAAGACTAGATAGCTGAAGACGAGATTACTGAAAATTAACCGCTGAAAACTAGTTGTTGATGAATATTTCGAGCTCTCGCCCTGCCCCAGTAATTGCGATTATCGCCGCTGCCGGGCAGGGCACTCGTTTACGCGCGGATAAACCGAAGGCGTTTGTTGAACTCGCAGGAAGATCCCTGCTGGAACGCAGCATTAGTGCCATGCACGCAACCGAGCTTGTCGACGAGATCATTGTTGTTGCTGCGCCGGATATGTTGGATGAGGCTGCCGACGTGATTTCCCGGTGCGAGTCCGCTGACGCCACCCGCGGCGCTGGCGCCGATGCTAGCGATGGGCGCACGATCCGCCTGGTTCCTGGCCGTGGGGAACGCGCGGATTCCGTCATGGCTGGGCTGGAAGCGATTTCGGTGGAGCCAGGCGTCGATCCGATCGTGCTGGTTCATGATGCTGCGCGGGCTCTGACCCCCGCGAGCATGATTGACCGGGTAGCGCGTGCAGTGGCAGATGGCGCTTCGGGGGTGGTTCCCGTGGTGCCGGTCGTGGACACGATCAAAGCTGTGACGGAAACTGCTGGTCACGGCGAAGCGCGCAGCCAGGCGCAGATCACCAAAACCGTGGATCGCAGCAATGTGCGTGCCGCGCAGACGCCACAGGGTTTTCGCTACAGCGCGCTGTTTTCTGCCAACGAGATGTATTACGCCAGCGTGCAAGCGGATGCTGAAGCCGGGACCCGCAGTTTTGTGCCCACCGATGATGCTTCGCTGCTTGAGTGGCAGGGCGTGCCCGTCGTGTGCGTCGACGGCGACGAGCTGGCTTTTAAAATCACCACGCGCAAGGATTTGCTGCTGGCCCGGGCCTATCTTGCCGACGGCGTCATTGAAGGGTCTGAAGGTGCTGAAAGAGTGAATTCCTCGTCCCAGACCATCCCAGTGCAAGGTAATTCCGCACAGTCCCACTTGATGCAGCCACAACCCGCGCAGTCAAAAACCACGCAGCCACCGGCCATGCCCATCCCGCGCGTTGGTATCGCTAGCGACGCGCACCAGATTGAGGCAGGCAAGCCGTGCTGGATCGCCGGGTTGCTTTTCGACGGCGTCGACGGCTGCGAAGGCCACTCGGATGGCGACGTTGTCTCGCACGCCATGGTGGATGCGTTGTTGTCGGCCTCTGGTTTGGGTGATCTGGGCTCGTTCGTCGGTGTCGGCCGACCAGAATACGACAATGTTTCCGGTGCGCAGCTTCTGCGCGAGGTCCGTGCGCTTCTCGACGACAATGACTTCCGCATCGGCAACGTTGCGGTGCAGCTGATCGGGCAAACCCCGAAGTTCAGCCCGCGTAGGGAAGAAGCCCAACAGGTTTTAAGTGAGCTGCTGGGGGCCCCGGTGTCGGTCTCGGCAACCACCACTGATCACCTGGGATTTACTGGCCGCGAGGAAGGCCGCGCGGCAATCGCCAACGCAGTGGTATGGCGCGCGAACTAGTGCGGGCAGGAGTGCGTAAACTAGTACCCTGTGAGCTTACGGATTTTTGATACCGCGACGCGCCAGACCCACGACTTTCAACCCCTGCGCGAAGGCCAGGTTTCGATCTACCTGTGTGGGGCCACCCCGCAGGCGAAACCGCACATCGGCCACCTGCGTTCCGGGGTGGCTTTTGATATTGTGCGCCGTTGGTTTCTGGCCAAAGGCTACGATGTCGCATTCGTGCGCAATGTGACGGATATCGACGATAAGATCCTCACCAAAGCCGAAGCGCATTCCCGCCCGTGGTGGGAGTGGGTTTCCACTCATGAGCGGGAATTCACCCGCGCCTATCAAGCACTCGGCGTCATGGCCCCGAGCGTGGAGCCGCGCGCAACCGGGCATGTTACCCAGATGGTGGAGTATATGCAGCGGTTGATGGACCGCGGTTTTGCTTACGCCGTGGACGGCTCGGTGTATTTCGACGTTCTGGCTTGGCAGCAGGCAGAAGGCTCGGATTATGGCCACCTTTCGGGCAACCGCCCAGAAGAAATGGAGCAAGGTGAGACCGACAACGCGGGCAAGAAGAACCCGCTGGATTTTGCTTTGTGGAAGGCCGCGAAACCGGGTGAGCCTGCCTGGCCCACACCTTGGGGTGATGGTCGTCCGGGCTGGCACTTGGAGTGCTCGGCGATGGCTACCTATTACTTGGGTGCGGAGTTTGATGTGCACTGCGGCGGGTTGGATTTGCAGTTCCCGCACCATGAGAACGAGATTGCGCAGTCGCACGCTGCCGGTGATGGTTTTGCTCGTTACTGGATGCACAACCATTGGGTGACCATGGCTGGCGAGAAGATGTCCAAATCGCTGGGCAATGTCCTGGATATTGACGCTTTGCTGGAAAAGGTCCGTCCGGTGGAGCTGCGTTACTACCTGGGTAGCGCGCATTACCGCAGCGTGTTGGAGTATTCCGAGGCTGCGGTGCATGAGGCCGCCGCTGGTTTCCGCCGTATTGAGGATTTCGTTAATCGTGCGTCGAAACTGGCGGGCGCGCCCGTCGATAAGCTGGCGGTGGAACAGGGCATGCTTGCCGACGCCGGTGTGGCCGGTGGTGCTGGGCTTGCCGACGTTAACGCTCAGGACAGTATTGCCCAGGAAGTTTCCGAGCACTGGCAGAAGTTTGCTGCTGCGTTGGACGATGACTTTGCGGTGCCTCGTGCGTTGGCCGTCATTCACACCACGGTGAAGGCAGGCAATAATGCACTGGCTGGCAAGAATTCCGGCGAGAATTCTGGCACGGATGCTGCCAAGGCCAAAGCCGTAGCGTTGGCGTCGTTGGTGCGTGCGATGACTGCCATTTTGGGCATTGACCCGTTGGATACGCAGTGGGCTGGTGGTACGCAGCAGTCCGCAGAGGGTGGTGTGCAGCAAGCGCTTGCTAGTTTGGTAGAACACGAACTTGAGCTCCGGGCCGCGGCGCGCAGGGAGAAAGACTTCGCTACTGCCGACGGCGTGCGGGATCGTTTGGCTGCGGCTGGCATTGAGGTCATTGATACCCCGGGTGGCGCGGAATGGAAACTGCGCTAGGCGGATATTCGCAGCAACATCGCTGGGCACAGAGCTAGCAGAGCACAGAGTTAGTAAATTCGCTCGGCGTAGTGTTAGCAAACTCGCGCGGCGTACCACCAGAAAATCGCGTGGTGCAGCGCCGACAAAGTACAGTAAATTCGAAATACTCGAAAATGAAATTTTTACAGCAAGGATAGTGAATTTTTATGGCACGTACCCACGGTAGGGGCGGAGCGGGCATCCGCAAGACCAACAAAAAAGGAGCCACAAAGGGGTCTGGCGCTGTGCGTCGTCGTGGCCTGAAAGGCAAAGGGCCGACGCCGAAGGCAGAAGATCGGGTTTATCACCAGAAGCATAAGGCGAAACAGCAACGTGAGCGTTCTAATTCTGGGCGCCACGAGGCGACGACGGAGCTGGTCGTCGGCAGGAACCCGGTGGTGGAATGCCTGAACGCAAAGGTTCCGGCGAGCATGTTGTTCGTGGTGGCTGGCACCGGTTCGGATGAGCGGCTGACGCAAGCTGTGCAGATGGCGAACAGCCGTGGTATTCCGATCACCGAGTTGCCGCGTCACGAGATGGACGTGAAAACCGGCAACGGCATGCATCAGGGTATTGGTTTGCAGATTCCGCCGTTTAAATACGCGGAAGTAGAGGATTTGCTTGCTGATGTGCAGCAGCGCAATGAGACCGGCATGTTTGTCATTCTGGATAACATCACAGACCCGCGAAATTTGGGTGCGGTGATTCGTTCGGCGGCTGCTTTTGGTGGTCACGGTGTGATTATTCCGGAGCGTCGTTCGGCTTCGGTCACGGCTGTTGCTTGGCGTACTTCTGCTGGTACGGCCGCGCAGTTGCCGGTGGCGCGGGCGACGAACCTGACGCGCACGGTAAAAGAATTTCAGAAGAACGGCTACCAGGTTGTTGGGCTGGAAGCTGGCGGAGAGCACACGCTGGATACCTACGACGGCGGCACAGATCCTGTGGTTATTGTTGTTGGCTCGGAAGGCAAAGGTATTTCGCGTTTGGTGCGCGAAAACTGTGATGTGTTGATGTCGATTCCGACCGTGGGGTGGGTGGAATCGCTGAACGCGTCGGTGGCAGCCGGTGCCGTCTTGAGTGAGTTCGCGCGCCAGCGCCGCGTCGGCTAGTTCATTTGTTTTGGTTGGGGCGGCAGGCTTGTTGCCGCCTCGTCGTGTCTGGCCATTTGCCGGTTCATTGTTTCCATCTTCTGTCATTTGGAGACCAGGTCATTGGGTGGACCGGTAATTGGTCAGACAGTTGGCTTTCTACTGGGTATGACAATATTTGGAAGGTCTGTGGCGCGAATGGGATGTTGAGGTTATCAGATCTCTTCACGGTTGTGGTCGAGGTGACCGCAGGAACTTGTAGGTCGCCGGAAACATCAATCCAGAATTCCAAAAATTTCCTCGTGCCGATTCAGGTGGTGATTCTTAGAGGAACATTTCTCGAAAGAATCTGTTGTAGACATGGTTCGGATTTTTACCTTCGTCTTTGGCCAGCTGACGTAAACCTGCGGTGATTTGGGTATGGGTATTTCGAAGCTTTGAATTACTCATTTCCATTAGGCTCCGATGCGCTGAGGGTTCGCGGGGAAGTCGAATACTGAAGGTTTTTCCTTATATCAGGAGAAAACTCGAGGGGTTTTAGCTTGTTGAGCGCAGCGGCTATTGCTGAATCCGAAATTTTTTCCAGTGTGTCTACAACTGCTTGCACAACAGGATCTTCTCCAGCAGGGAGGGGAATAAGTTCATTGAGACGGGCTCGTAGTGCCACGGCGGTGTTTTCTCTAGCCCCAAGTGAAGTTGCAATCTCGGCAAGCTGAGTGCTGAGCTCTTCCCTGCTGACTAGTCCATCTTGTAGAGCAGCAGCGATGATGTCAGTGACATGACCTGGTTCATGGCCAGATGCCAGCAAATCACGAACTGTTCTTGGGATTGTGGTGATTGGGAGGCCATCAAGGTACGTGATGTCTGTATCGGCTAATGCAGCAATATGGAAGATGACCTCTGGTTGCTTGGTCTGCCGCCGCTTTTTCGTTGTAAAGTTGATTTTTTCGTTTTGTAGGTCGCCAATTCCATAAAGGCTTGCCGCGGTTTCATGGGAGACTACTGCGGTATTGTCACTGCTATCGATTCTGTCAATAGCCATAGTCGCAGGGTCGAGCGCTAACCATTGAACTCGAACATCAAGTTCTGGTGTCCATAGCGTAGCGGCAAAAGCGTAAATCCCATGTCGAATCCTGGTGAGTAAAGATTTGTTGACCAACCGGCTGAGGGTGACCGCATCGATTCCCTTCGCACGAGCTTGAGCTGAAGTGAACAGGCCCCATTGTTGGGTTGCTAAATCTGCTGTCAATTCAATCGCCTCGGCCGTCCTCATGCTGCGAATATTACCATATAGGTAATTATCGAAGTGTCTGAATTTTATTAAAGTGTAGAAAGTTGCATATATCGTAAGTATCGAAGAAGGGTATCGTGAACTAGAATCGCATTCATGTTCGAGTAGTGTGCTACCTGGCTGCTACGCTCGTGAGCATGACACATAAGCCAATAGAACTTGCCCCACGGGTTTTATCGTGGGCCAGCATTATTGATCAGAACACCGCAGACCAAGCTGCTGGGTTGGGGCAGCTGGATTTTGTTTCTCCGCATATCGCGTTGATGCCCGACGCGCATAGCGGCAAGGGCACAGCCATCGGCACGGTTATCCCTACTAAGGGGGCTGTGATTCCGGCTGCTGTCGGGGTGGATATTGGTTGTGGAATGGCTGCAGTGCGCACCATTTTTACTGCCGACGACATCGCGCAGATTTCCCTGGAGCAGTTGCGGGACGAGATTGAGCGTTCCATTCCGCTTTCGCCGGGAAATTACAATAAGAAGATCCACCGCGAGCACACCAAGGCCCGCATTCAGGAACTCGAAGAATTAGCCGAGCGTGACGACGTCGACCTGTCGCATTCCTCGAAGTGGCGCGAGCAGCTAGGCAGCTTGGGTGGTGGCAACCACTTCATCGAGTTGTGCCTGGATGGTGACGATAATGTCTGGTGTTTCCTGCACTCGGGTTCGCGCGGGGTGGGGAACAAGATCGCGCAAAAGCACATTAAGATCGCGACGCGAGAAATCAGGGAAGCGGGCGTCGAGCTTGCAGAAAAGGATCACGCGTACCTGCGTGAGGGTACCGAGTCCTTCGATACTTACCTGCGGGAACTCGCGTGGGCGCAACGTTTTGCACGGCTGAATCGCGATGAGATGATGGATCGCTTCGTTGATCAGCTGGCCCGCATGATGCGCCAGGCCCGTGACGACGGGCGTATTTCCATGGAGGTGCCCGCAGATAGTGCGGATACCGAGGTGGAACGGGTGAACTGCCACCATAACTACACCGAAAAGGTGACCATCAATGGTGAGTCCGTGTGGCTTACCCGCAAGGGCGCGATTGATGCCAGCGTCGGCAAGTTCGGGTTGATTCCCGGTTCGATGGGCGCGCGATCATATGTGGTGCGTGGTCGCGGTAACGCTGCGGGCCTGAATTCTGCGCCGCACGGGGCGGGGCGAGTGATGTCGCGTCGGCAAGCAAAGAAGCAGTACACCGCGGAAGATTTGGCGAGTCGCATGGGCGATATCGTGTACCGGCCAGGTGAGCAATGGGTGGATGAAATCCCGGATGCGTATAAGCCGATTGACCAGGTGATGGCTGATGCCGCGGATCTCGTAGAAGTGGTCACGGAACTGCGGCAGGTGCTGAACGTTAAGGGTACGTAGCGGTCTGGCGCTTTATCCGGGAAGAAACGCCGCGGAGTCAATAGGTGACGTGGCCACAAACAGGTTAGACTGGTGCTATGACTGTCATCAGAGATATTTTCCTGCTTATCGCCCGCATCATTCTGGGTGGCGTGCTCATCGCGCACGGCTGGCAGAAGTTTAATGAATGGACCATCGACGGCACCGCAAGCTCCTTCCAGGAAATGGGTGTGCCTTCCCCAGAGATTTCCGCACAGGTTGCTACCTGGTTTGAAATTGGTGGTGGCGCAGCCATCATCCTCGGCCTGCTGGTGCGCCTGGTTGGCCCGGTACTGTTCGTGCAGATGGCCGGTGCTGCGTGGTTTGCGCACCGCGATTCCGGCATCTTTGTTTCCGACGGCGGCTGGGAGTTTGTTGCCGTAATCGGAGCTGCTGGTTTGGCACTGTCTGCTGCCGGTGCTGGTCGGGCCTCGCTGGATCACTTGTTTGTCGCGCCGTTCCGTAAGCGCAAGGAAGAAAAAGAAACTGCTGATAACCAGCAGGCTGTCGGCGCTGGCGTTGCTGGTTCTGGCGTTGCTGGCTCCGGTATCGCCGGTGCTGAGCAGAACTTCGGCGGCGAGAACTTCTCCAGCCAGAACTCCACCCAGAATTACGGCCAGAGCTCCGGGCAGGAATACTCTGACGACCAAGACTTTTCTACCCCGAACTTCGATAACGCAGCTGGCAACAACTCCACCGCTGATGGTGTAGATGCCAACGCAGAAACCACCCAGTGGAGCACCGATAACCAGTGGGACAACGGGAAGAAGTAAACACTTGCCCTAAGCGATAACCACTACGCCCTAGGCACCGCCACGCTCTAGGCGAAAACTTATCGCGAATAACAACCGGGGCTTGCAGCCACCACCAGCACTAGCTGGCAGGCTGCAAGCCCCGGTTTTGTGTTGTTTTATTGCCCGCTACCCGCGCCGGGCCGAGACCTGAGCCTGTACCCGCGCCGGGCCGAGACCCGAGCCCGCTACCCGCGCCGTTCCGAGCCCGCGCCGTTAGCTCAGCCCCGGTCATCTTTTCCATCGCCGCCAGTATCCAGAGCGCCGCCAGCATCCTGCGCGACGTGGTGCGGTTGCACAGTGGCATCGTTTCCTACACCCAATGCTTTCACGCGGCGTGCATAAGCGACCTCATCACGGGAAGTCTTGCGACTGCGCAAATTCCCGATAATCCGGCACAGTAAATAAATCACAAAGGAAATCGTCGTCACGAACACCGAAACCGGCAGGCCTGGCGCCAGGGAAGCAACCAAACCACCGACGGCGGCGATTTCAGCGAATACCACCGAGAGCACCACGGATTTCACCGGCGAGGACGTCACCTGTACCGCGGCTGCACCTGGGGTAATCAGTAGTGCCATCACCAGCAACGCACCGACGATCTGCACGGATTGCGCGGCGGTCAAACCCACCATCACCGCGAACAACACGGCCAGCCCGCGCACGGGAACTCCGGCGGCTTGTGCCATCAGCGGATCTACCGAGGCAAACAGCAGGGGGCGCCACAGCACGATGATCAACGCCGTGATCACCACCGTGGTTGCCGCTAACATCCACGTCGATGCGCCGGAGACACCGACGATCTGCCCGGTCAGCAACGACATCGCCGTCGTCGTGTTGCCTGGGTACAGGTGGATGAACAGCACGGATAGGCCCAAGCCGAAGCTCATGACCACACCAATCGCAGAATCTTGGTTACCCCGCAGCCCGAGTACCGCCAGGATCACCGCCGCGGTAATCGAGCCGATGATTGCGCCGAAGCCGATATTGATGCCGAACAATAACGCGGCCGCAGCACCCATCAGTGCCAGCTCCGAGGTTGCGTGCACGGAAAACGACATGTGCCGCAGCACAATCAAACTGGTGATCACACCGGATAAAACCCCCAGCAGGGCAGAGGCAATCAGCGCCTGCTGCACAAAGCCCACCGAGAGCAAATAGGCGGTATCTTCCCAATAACTCACTAGACCACCACCAGCTTCCCGTTGACGGTTGCTACTTCTACGTGCGTGCCGTACAGCTCGCTGAGCACCTGGGTTTGCATAACTTCGTCGATTGTTCCCAGCATGTGCCCGCGGGGTGCCAGGTACAGCACGCGGTCGACGACATCCAGGATTGGGTTGATGCCGTGGGTGACAAACAGGACCGCCGCTCGGTGTTCGTGTAGCCGGGCGACGGTATCGTGCTCGCGGGCCATGTCTAGCGAGAGCAGGGGTTCGTCGGCAAGCACCACGTCCGGGTCCGTGCCAAAGGCTTGGGCTTGGCGGATCAGCTGCTGTTGGCCACCGGAAAGCGTGCCGACGGATCGGTCCGCGATGCCTTCTGCGCCGACGTAGGCTAGTGCCTCGTCGACGGCGTGTTTGCTCGGCCGACGCCCCGAAAACACCCCGTGGCCGAGGGATAGCGACACCAAGTCCCGTGCTCGCACCGGCAGATGTTTATCAAACATGTGCTGTTGCGGGATATAGCCGATGCGCCCGTCGACGCGCACGGAGCCAGTAGTCAGCGTGCGGGTGCCCAGGACTGTGTTCAGCAGCGTCGATTTGCCGGAGCCGTTCGGCCCCAAAATGGCGATGAATTCGCCGGGTTGTACGTTCAAGTCCAGACCGCTCCATAGCGGGTCTACACCGGCGTTGGAAAACTGAATCGGCATTGTGGTTTATGCGCTCGCCTTTGCGGCGGCTGCTTCCAGGTCATCGACGACGGAGTGGAAGTATTCCAGGAAGTTTTCGCCGTTGAGCGGGGTTTCACCGACTGGGACCATCGGGATGTCTTTGGCTTCGGCGGCTTCGCGGATGCGTTTGGTCAGGTCGGTTTCGGTTTGCGGGTTGTAGATGAGTACGTCGAGTTCGTCGTTTTCGATGAGTTCGAGGAATGAGGCCAGGTCGGCGGCGGCGGCATCGCTGTGGTTCAGCGTGGCGTGCCGGTATGACTCTGGGGTGACTTCGTCCATCTTTGTGTGGGTGAGGATGTAGTCGGCGATCGGGTGCGTTTGCGCGATGTTGATGGCTGGCAGGGCCTTGATTTGTGCGGCGATCTCATCTAGTTCGGCGTTGAGTTCGTCGATTTTCAGTGGCGCATCTGGGTGGGTTTCTTTGATGCGGTCGGCAACGCCGTTGGCCACGGTGGATAGTGCTTTGGTGTCGAACCAGACGTGTTCGTTGTTGGCGACGTCGAAGGTGTCGTTGTCGCCGTAGTACTGGGCGTGTGCCTCGGTGCCTTCTGGTTTTTCGTTGCCGGAGTTGTGTTCGTGCGGGGTTAGTGGCAGGGCGTGGATGACGATGTCTTCGTCGAGCGGTTCGTAGAGCCAGGCGTCGTATCCGCCGCCACCAGCAACCACGACGTCGGCTTCGTTGGCGCGTGCCAGGTCAGCTGCGGTGGGTTCGAAGTGGTGGGGGTCGGTGTTGGTGTCGCTGATGATGGTGCGGATATTCGCGATGGATTCGTCGTCGATGACGGCTTTGGTGAGATCGCCCCACACGCTAGTCGAGGCTACGATTTCGATGGTGCCTTCGCCGCCCGCGGCGGTATCGCCGTTGCTTGCCGACGTGGCGGTGTTTTCTGTTTCTCCCGATGAGCAGGCTGCCAGGAACATCATGGCGGCGGTGGCGGTTGCGGTCAAGACTCCTCGACGTTGTGTGATCATAGTTAACACTATGGTTGTGGTGAAAACAGTTGTCAATTGAAAATCTAGTGAAAATAAGCAGCTTGACGGCGTCTTCCTGGACTGTAGCGGGCCGCAAAACTCGGAGGGCTCGTTCGTCGTCAAGGCGGTGAAGAATGGCCTGGCCGAAGCCCGGTAGAATCACCCGCATGGCACCGCGATCACGGTCTGGGCTCAGCAAAGGAACTTTGGCATCGATTGCCGCCGATCTGGGCGTATCCCGTACGACGGTTTCTAATGCCTATAACCGCCCGGATCAGTTGTCCGCGGCCACCCGTGAGCGCATCATGGCGGCTGCGAAAGCCCGCGGTTACCCGGGGCCGGACCCTACGGCGCGTTCGCTGCGCACCAAACATGCTGGTTCCTGGGGTGTGGTGCTAACCGAACATCTGTCTTATGCCTTCGAGGACATGGCTTCGGTGGATTTTTTGGCCGGAATTGCCGAGTCCACCCACGGCACCGATTTTTCGTTGACGTTGATTCCCGCGGGCCCGGACACGCTTGCCGACGCCACCACTACCGCAGCCACCACTGCAGTGAACCAGGCTGGGGTGGATGGTTTCATTATTTATTCGGTGGCTGCAAACGATCCCTATTTGCGGGCTGCCCGCGCGCGTGGGTTGCCGGTGGTGGTGTGTGACCAGCCGACGGATTCCGGCGCGCCGTTTGTGGGTATTGATGACGACGCCGCGATCCGCCCGGCCGCCCGCGCCGTGCTGGAGGCGGGCCACCGGCGCATAGGCGTGCTTGCGATTCGTTTATTCCAGCAGCGCGTTGATGGGGCAGTGGCTGCAGCCGATATTCCTGGCGCAGACATGCACGTGCAGCGCGGGCGTGTTTCCGGGGTGTTGGATGAGTGCCAGCGCGCCGGGCTGGATCCCGTGCAGATTCCGGTGATTTCACGGCATATTAACGACGCCAATAATGCGCGCAGTGCCGCCCGCGAGATGCTGGATAAGCATCCAGAACTGACCGCGATTGTCTGCACTACTGATTCCATGGCTTTGGCGGTGTTGAACGAGGCCCGTGAGCGCGGGATTTCGGTTCCGGAACAGCTTTCGGTGACTGGGTTCGATGGTATTTCTGAGGCTCGGCATGCTGGTTTGACGACGATCATCCAGCCGAACAAAGCCAAGGGGGCTGCGGCCGGGCGTGTGCTGCGTGGGTTGATTGACGAGCCGGATAGTACGCCTGTGCGCAGGATTTTGGGGACTTCGTTATATTCCGGTTCTACGGTAGCCCCACCACATAATTAGAACTCGCGTTCTATGGAAATTGCGCAGAATCTGTAGTTATGTGAGCGGTAGAAGGCAGAATATCGACGTGATGGAAAGGAGGAAATGATGGCCGTTCGCCATATCCATCTGACAGAAGAAGAAGCCGCCCGGCAATTACAGGATTTAGAGGCAAGCGTGGAAGGTGGAATCGAAGAATTTGAAGCACGCGCTTACACGTATAGCCTTTCCCCGAAAGAAGCGGGTGTGTGGGACCGGATTGAAACTTTAAGGTGGTTGCTTGGCATTGAGTAGTGCTGATGAAAAATTGTTAGAGGCTAAAGCTGATGAGCTGGCTTGGACATTGACGGATGCGCTGGAATATTTTGCTGACAATGACTTTGTTCTTGAAACCGTGATTGCGCAATCCGCACGCGGTAATTCCATTGTTATTCAGTTCGCGCAGAAAGAAGACTTACCCAAAGTGGTGAAGTTGAAGTCTCGGGGATGGCCGGTTTTAGGCCTGGGGATGAAGATTAATTGCACTTGGGATTCTCAAGGGAAGCATCTAGCGGTTGAGAAGTCCTCGATTCGTGTGATGCCTTATGGCAGTGATACCGAAGCACCGTTGTTTCGTGTGGAGTACGTCAAGGAGCAGGATTTTCACCGCCCGAGTTCGCACATTCATGTCCATGCGCATCGTGATGAATTCACGCATCTCATGGGCTTTGCTTCCAAATTTGATGTTGAGCGGACAAAGAAAGTGCGTAATTATTTTCGGCGGGGCACGCGGCTATCAGAATTGCATTTCCCTACTGGTGGGCATCGCTTTCGGCCATGCTTGGAAGACGTCTTGGAAATGCTGCGCGTGGAGTTCAAGCTTGATGTTGATAACAGTAAATGGCAGCAACACCTACGTACAGCGCGTGAAAACTGGCGCAGAACACAGCTGGCTGCAGCGGTAAGGGATTGCCCGGATGAGGCGCTCCGTGTACTTGTCGACGAATACGGGATGCCGGAGCCAATTGGTTGGACATTGCCGGAATTCGACACGGCTTGGCAGAAAAAGTTTGCCCGCAGCTAAGCGGCTGCGCGTAGCAGATTGCATAAAGTTGCCGTGTCAACTGCATTTTCCTGGCTTGTCATTCCTTATTGAAAATTGCACCCAGCCCCAGTGTGTTGCGCTTCTTAGAATCGGGATTCTGCACAAAAGCAGAAATCCAATCATGACAAGGAGAGTGCACATACATGCGCGCTGTGACCATCCATGCTGCCGGTGATATTCGTGTTGAAAATGTCGCTGATGCACGACTAGAAAAACCTACCGACGCCGTTATCAAAGTTGCGGCGGCTTGCGTGTGCGGCTCTGACCTTTGGCCGTACCGCAGTGACGAAGAGGTAGACCCAGGTGCTCGTATGGGCCACGAGTATGTCGGCCAAGTCACCGAAATCGGTTCTGAGGTTCAGGATATTCAGGTTGGCGACTGGGTTGTTGGTTCTTTCGTCGCTAGCTGCGGTAAATGTGAAATCTGCCAGGCGGGTTACCCCTCTGGCTGCTTAAACCGCGAGTTTATGGGTGGTGTGGGCACCCAGGCGGAATATGCTCGTGTCCCGCTTGCCGACGGCACCCTGGTGAAGTTGCCTGCCGAACCAAATGAGGACCAGTTGCGTCACGTGCTGGCTGCCTCTGATGTGTTGGGTACTGGCTGGTATGGCGCAGATGTTGCAGGTGCTGGTGCAGGCAAGATTATCGGCGTAGTTGGCGATGGTGCCGTGGGCTTGTCTGCGGTTCTGGCTGCCAAGCAGATGGGCGCGGAGCGCATTGTGGTCTCGTCCCGCCATGAAACCCGCCAGGAGCTAGCGAAGAAATTCGGTGCTACGGACATTATCGCCGAGCGTGGTGAGGAATTTATTGAAAAAGTAAAAGAACTGACCGACGGTGTGGGCTTGCATGGTTGTGTCGAGGCCGTGGGCACGGACGGTTCAATGAAACAAGCCATTGGTGCTACCCGCCGCGGCGGCAATGTGGGCTTCGTTGGTGTTAGCCATGGGGTGCAACTGGATGGCAAGGATTTATTCGCTTCGATGGTTTCGTTGGAAGGTGGCCCGGCTCCAGTGCGCAAATACCTGCCAGAATTGGTTGATTTAATCTTTGCGGGCAAGATCACACCGGGTGATGTTTTCGATAAAACTCTGTCGCTGGATGATGCTGCCGCAGGTTATGCGGCTATGGACCGTCGTGAAGCCATCAAGGTCATGCTTAAGCCGTAAACGGTGTCATTTTCATTAACGTCCGCTTGTTGAAAATCCATCGACAATGATGTTTAATGAAAATGTACTGAAAACGAGGCGGAAGGGATGTCAGAAAATGACTCACGCAATCCACGAAGAGCACACCCACCAGCACGGCCCAAACTGCGGTCACGTTGCTATCCCACACGATGATCACGTCGACTACGTGCACGACGGCCACCTGCACCGCGAGCACGAAGGCCACTGGGACGAGTGCGAAAACGAGCAGCACCAGCCACACGAAACCCACGAGCACGAGCATGGCCCAAATTGCGGACACGTCGCTGTGCCACACGATGACCATGTGGACTACGTGCACGATGGCCACCGTCACGCATTCCACGATGGCCACTGGGACGAGCACTAAAATCCTCGCTGCCGCCTTCGCCCCCGGCCGTTTAAGCCCTAGCGAGGTACCTGCCGCGCCGGGCCGCCAGGTCCTGCAATACATTCGCCACCTCGTCAATATCTGCGACCCGGTGGCCCGCGCAGGTAGCACCGGCCCCGACCTTGATGCTCACATCATTGGGGCCGAGCACGGCGAAGGCATTTTCATCGGTGGTATCGTCGCCGATGAACACCACGGCATCTGCCTGTAAGCGTTGTTTTTCGCGCTGCAGCCAGGTGCCTTTTGTGATTTCTAGGGCAGAAAACTCCACCAAATTCTTTCCGGGGGTGACGGGGAACCCGCGCGCATCGACCTGGCGGGCACGCTCTAGGATCTCTTGTGCAGCCGCTGGGTCCTCCACTGCCAGGGGAGCAACATGAAACACCCGCTGGAACGGCTTGTTCTCCACGTAGGTGCCCGGGTGTTGTGTGGCTAAAGCTTCCAGCTCGGCGCCGACGTCGTCTAAGAAGTTCTGTTGCTTCGCAGTCAGTGGCACCGTGGCCCCGTCGCGGTCTTCTGCTCCGTGCGAGCCAACCAGCAATATGGGCGGTTCCAGTGGGCATACTTTTTCTAAACCAGCTACGTGTCGGCCGGATAGCACCCCGACGGTGGTGTTGAGCAGCTCGGATAGTTCCCGCAGCGCTTGTAGCGAACCGGGGTGGGCGTGCACGGCATAGGGGTCAGGATCAAAACCCGCCAACGTGCCATCGAAATCGGAGACGACTAGCAGGCGTGGGCTTTCTGCGGCTGCCACAAAAGCTGGGTGTGTGGCCAGAGAGTGCGGGGTGTTCATGCCCCACATGATAGTGGCTCGGCGGGTGGGCTACTACAGCACGAACATGCGCAGTGCAGGTGAATTGATCGGCTGCCCGTCGTCAAGCTGCATGACTAGCTCGCCGCGGCTGTCAAAGTGCAAGGCGAAGCGGTTGCCGGACTGCAACAAGCCGGCAATGTGGCTGTGTACCCAAGCGGCGGTTCCGGTGCATTCGGTGTCGATCTCGTCGCTGATGACTTCATTGAGCAGCACAAAGCTGGCATCACTAGCGGCGACGGACGCGCCGGAGTCATCGCTGAAACTCACCTGGGCCTGCAGTGGTGCGCAGCCGGTGTATCCCGCCATGCTGTTCTGGCTAAAGCCTAGGCGTGGTACCCCGGCGATATCGGTTGGTACTTCGGTGGGGTCTTCTGGCGCGGAATAGATGTGGGTGATCTGCCATGTGGAATCTAATAGGGCGCCGGTTTCTTCGTGCCCGCAGGCAGCTAAGCCCACACTGGCGCTGAGCAGCACCCCGGCCAGCACTTGTCGACGCCTTCGGTTCGGGCCGTGGTTGCGGCTGCAACTGGTGTTGCAGCTGGCGCTGTAACTGCCGCTGTGGCCGGTGTTGTAGCTGTGCCTGCGGCTAAAGCTCAGCCTCATGGGCGCTCACCACTTCCGGCAGCGAATTTGCTCGGGTTGAGTTCTTCCGAGCCGAACCTATCCAAGTTGGACAGGAAAGACTGCGCCCACCGGGCTACGTCGTATTCCAACACGTGGGCGTGCATGTGCTGCATACGGTCCCGCATGCGCTCCGGGTGCTCGCGCAACCCGGCCACGGCGGTGACCATCGCGGCTTTGATCGATTCCATATCGAAAGGATTGCACAGCACGGCTTGCGGTAATTCGTTGGCTGCGCCCGCAAATTCGGAAAGCACCAACGCGCCGGTGCCGTCGTTGTGGCAGGCGACGTATTCCTTCGCCACCAGGTTCATGCCGTCTTTAAACGGGGTGACCACCATGACATCGGCCAGGCGGTAGTAGCGGCGCAGTGTTTGTTTGGGCACGCTGGTGTGCTGGTAGTGCACCACGGGGTGGCCGAAGGTGGAAAAACGTCCGTTGATGCGCCCGACGGTTTCTTCCACCACCGAGCGGGTTTTGCGGTAGTGCTCGATGCGCTCGCGGGAGGGGGTGGCCAGTTGCACGAAGGATACTTCGCGCGGATGCAGCACCCCGGCTTCTAGCAATTCTTCAAAAGCTTGTAGTCGTTCGACGATGCCTTTGGTGTAATCCAGCCGGTCCACACCTAAAAACACCACCTGTGGGTTGCCAAGCGCTGCCCGTAGGCTCGCGATTTCTGCAGCATCAGCGTCTGTGAATTCCAGCTGCGCTGCAGAATCCAAAGAGATAGGGAATGCAGCAACCCCAACCTCGCGGGAATCCGGGGTGGTAATGCGCGCAGTAATTTCCCGCAAACTCGCAGTACCTAGTGCAGAAAAACCCTGCCCCCGCGGCGCCGATTCCAGGCTATCGCGGGCATCATGGTTGGAAACCCCATATCCTGCTGCCACCAGCTGTAAGAAGTGGTTGGCATCGGTGGTGAGCTGAAATCCCACCACATCGGCGCCCAGTAGCCCACGGATGATTTCGTGGCGCCAGGGCAGTTGTCGGAAGATATCTGGGTGTGGGAAAGGGATGTGCGCAAAAAAACCGATGCGCACGTCTGGGCGTAGTTGGCGCAGAATGCCGGGGACTAATTGCAGTTGGTAGTCCTGCACCCACACGGTGGCCCCGGGTGCGGCCACGGCGGCGGCGTGTTCGGCGAAGCGTGTATTGACTTCGCGGTAGGCCGTCCACCATTCGCGGTGGTAGGTCGGGGGAACAATCAGGTCGTGGTAGAGCGGCCACAGGGTGGCGTTGGAAAATCCTTCGTAAAACGCCTCGTAGTCGTATTCTGAAAGCGTGACCGGGTGCAGCAGTGCCCCGGCGTCGTTGTAAAACGGTTCGGGGCTGGCATCAGCCACACCGGGCCAGCCAACCCAGCAGCCTTGCCGGGATTCTAAAATGGGGGAAAGCGCAGAGACCAGCCCGCCGGGCGAGGCTTTCCATTCTGTGGTGCCGTCGGCGTTGTTGAGCAGGTCCACGGGCAGGCGGTTCGCGACCACCACGAAATCATGCGCGCCGACGCCGTGCCCGTTGTGCCCAACACTCACCGTGGTACCTCAATCACCATTTCGTTTATTCACCGTGCCACCGTTCCGGCAGGCTTAGTCAGCAGATTTCTTGGCTGTGGATTTCTTGGTGGCCTTCTTAGAGGTCTTTTTCGCAGACTTCTTTGCGGTCTTCTTCGTCGACTTCTTGGAGGCCTTTTTAGCAGTCTTCTTCGTCGACTTTTTGCTGGACTTCTTGGTGGCTTTCTTCGATGCCTTCTTGGAAGTCTTTTTGGTGGTCTTTTTGGCCGTGCCGGAGCCCTCTGCAGAATCGTCTGCCGGCTGCGGGTTTTGCTCGGCCAAAACCTTGGAGTGCACGAGCCCTTCTGGTTCTACACCGAGCATGCACATCAGGGTCACGCCATCCATGAAGTCTTCGGCGTAGGTGGCAACGATGCGCCGGGCGGCAGAAGCGGTTTGTTCTTCGACTGCCTGTTCTTGTTCTACTTCGGGATGCTTGTCAGTGACCTTTGGTGGCATGGAGTGCTTCCTCCTGGAACGGTATCGTTTTTGGGTCTGCTGTGCGTTTTACCTACAACGCTGTGCGTCTTACCTACAACTAAGCCATTCTACGCTATGTGTGGTCAGTTTTGCGCTGTGAGGTCTGGGTTTCTGAGGGCCGTGTTTGCGCGGCGTGCGCGTCGCTGTTGACGTTGGTGCTTGCCGACGCCTGCTTGCCCGCGTTGGTTCCGCTGTTGCCGCGGGGGATGCGCCGCGCTGCGGAGCTGCCTTTGGCGGCGGCTTTGGCGGCCTGGCGGTAAGAGAACCGTCCGGCGCGTTGCACGGCGGCGTAGGCGCGGTAGGAGCGGGGGCGGCGTAGGTTGCGGGCTACTTTTTCGCCGAAGACCACACCGGCTGCCAGGGCTGCGGAGATGGCGATGGCGCCACCGGCATTGGAAAAGCCGACGATGGCTTGCTCGTTGATCATCGCGTACATGCCGCGGTAGAGCATCAAACCGGGAAGCATGGGGGTATAGCCGCACACGGCGACGATTAGTGGTGGGATTTCATAACGGCGAGCCAGCAAACCACCGGCCAGGCCGATGATTCCCGCGGTTACGCCCGAGGCCAGCACCACGCCGGCGCCAAGGGGCACCATGATGCCGTAGTAGAAGATCATGCCTGCTCCAGCGGTGGCGCCGGCCACCGCCACTGCGGCACGGCGCGCCTGGCACGCGAAGGCGAAACCAGCAGAAGAAAGCGCGCCGAGCACAATGCGCAGCGGGATCTCGTGTGCGTTTGGTGGGCTGGTGTGCTCTAGCGGTGGTAGCTGCCAGCCGACCAGGATGGCGAATTGAATGCCTAGTGCCACGCCACCTACGATGGCGCCGGTCATCAGAATGGCTTCGAATAAGCGCGCTGCGGAGGAGACCGGGGCGCCGGTGATGCCATCGACAAAGCACTGCACCAGCGTCAAACCTGCCACCAGCACGATGATGCCGGAAGCAATCAGGTATGACGGCGAGAAGGTCCAGCCGATATTGCCCGCGAAGGTATAAAACCCAGCTGCGGGCACCGTGGCGATGAATCCGCCCACCACGTTTTGGTAAAACGCGGGCAGCCGGAATTTCGACAGCCAGGAGTTGGTGGCCATGATCGCAAACGAGATGATGAACGCCAGGATTCCCACTGCGGCGTCGCCACCGAGCATCACGGATACACCGCCGCCCAGCATGCCCCAGCCGACGTTGACCATCTTCGGCGAGTGTGGCGGTACTTCGGCCATGATGTTGTCGAGGATCTGCTCGGCGCGCTCTGGTGGGGTGGCACCGGACTGGATGGAGCGGATTAGCCGGTCCACGGCGGTGAGTTTGGAGAAGTCCACCGTCAGGTCTGGTGCCACGCGGAAGACGTTGACGGGGATGCGCTCGTTGATGGTGCCGATATTGGCGTGGATGGTGATTGTTTTTGTGGTGATATCCACGTGTGCCTGGTACAGGCCGTAGGCGCTAAGCACGGAGTGGATTTGTGCGCGCACGTCCGAGTTGGAGTTGCCGGATGAGATCAGGATTTCGCCGATGCGGGCGGCGATTTCCATGACTCCGGTCAGGTGTGCGGGGTTGGTGAGGTCCACCGGCGCCAGTGGCGATGGTGGTGGAGCGGCTTTGGCGGCGTCGACGGTGGATATTTTGGAGCCGGTGCCCCGCAGGTTTGTTTTCAGGTTGTTCAACCAAGACACAGTGGCTATACCTCATATCGCGCGGTTGCTGGGGGTGGTCTGTACAGTCTGTGGGGATTTTACATGTTTTGGCGGTGTGGCTTTTTGCCAGGAAGAGTGCCCTGGCTGGCGGGGTAATTTTTCTCTTGCCGACGCCTGGGCTAAAGTGTTTTCCCGTGCCCCCGCGCATACCGCAATGCTGTGTAGATGCAGCAGTGGTTGCGAGGAACGGTTGCACGGTGCTGGAGTGGCGCAATTGGTAGCGCAACGCACTTGTAATGCGTCGGTTGCGAGTTCGAGTCTCGTCTCCAGCTCATTTTCCCCTGGCGGGGTTTATTACCGCCAGGGGAATTACTGTTATTTTCCCTTGTCAGGTAATTCGGCTCGGGATATGCGACAAAAAGTGTGTCTGGGGTTGCTACCCCGTGTCGGGGTTGGGTTAAGTAGCAAAAATGTGTCTGATCGGCGTGTCGCCAATTCCCTAGATCTGGCCTTTCCGGATACCGATTGAGTGTGTGTATTCAACATCGATACCCTGGTCGTAGAGGGCTGGTCGTCCTGTTTGGTGGTCGGCTTCGTTCTCGTTGTGGGGCGTGGCGTTGACTTTGGCGAGTGCATCGCGCCCCCAGTTTTGTTGTTTGGCTATTTCGATAGGTGGTCTGGGGGCTTTCAGTGTGCAGGTAGAGCCACCATTCGAGCATTCGTCGTTGTCGCTCGCCTGATCTGCCGCGGTGGAGCCTCTGGTCAGTAGTTTCAGTTGCGCGTTGACTCCGCCTTCTAGGCTGTTGGTAGTTGATGCCCACTGGTAGTCGTTGGTTGTTGGTGTTTGTGGTGGCTGGAGAAATCTAAATAGCCATTGTTGCTGGTAGAGATGTTTCAGGCTGTTATAGGCCCTGCGCACGGATAGATGTGTGTATTCGCGCTTGCCGGTTGTGATGCTGAGTGTTTTTTCATCCATCCATGTGCGGTAGACGGTGTCGAATTCTTGCAGGTGGGTGGTCCATTGTGCGGCTTGGTCAATTGTGGTTATGCGTGTGAGGTCGAGGGCTAGTTTGTAGAGTGTTTTGCCGGCATCGGTGCGTGGTCGGGAGGTGAGATGTCTGCGCACGACGCGTTGGGCATGGACTAGGCATCGTTGGATGCGGGTTGTTGGCCAGGTTTGTTTGATGGCGTAATAGGCACCGCGGCCACCATCGAGGACCACCATGACAGGTGCTTGTAGGGGTTCGAGAAGTTGCTGGTAGGCCGCGGTTGTTTCGTGGTGTGCCCATACCCAATTGACAACGTGGTTACGTGTGGCAGCGATAAGAAGGCACCCGGCGCCGGTGTAGGTTCCGTCGATAAAGATTTGGTCGTAGATGCGGGCTGTGTCGATGTGGTGGTCGATATCGATGAACCAGAAGGTGTTGAAGCGTCGTTCCTGGCTGCGTCGGCTTATGGTGTGGTCAGCAGCGGTTTCGGTTATTGAGGCATTGTCGCAGATGCAGCTAATGAAGGTGTTGAAGTCTGCGGATAGTTGGCGGTCTGGACGTGTTTTTGTTGTGGATGCCCCGCAGGTTGGTGAGGTGCAACGCCATCGGGTTGTGCCTTTGGTTGTTGTGCCGTTTTTCTTCATTGTCCCAGTGCATACGGGGCATCGTGGTCTGTTTTTCTTCATGCGTTAAGGCAACACGCATGCTTAGCACAGATTCTGCATTGGATCGTGGATTGAGCGTATTCGGGGCGTTTATATCGTTGTGGGGGTTATAAATGCGTTGTTTTTATGTCTTTATCTGCGTCAATCCCGCCGATACGGACACGCTTTTTGTCGTATAACCCTTCGGCTCCGCGCCTTGTGCGTGCCGATTTGTGGCTTTCTTGATTCTCTAGCGTTACAAGAATGTAATTTTTATCAATAAGCATAAAGATTTTTTGTTCTATTGTTGTTCAACATTTTTGGGAAACGCACAGCTAAGAGCTCTCTATTGTTCGAAAGAGTGCGGAAATGTAACGCGAAAACCCAGGTATGCTGCTAGGTTTCAGCCGAATGGGGCTTGCCGATCCCTGAAAAACGCCTGTATTCTGTCGCTAGCAAGCTTGTTGTTCAGCTTGAAATTCCCTGACCCCAAATATGGGGCGACGTCTGATTCCCGGAAGGAATTATTTTGAATCACCAAATTCCCAAGAACAAGGCAGTGCGCCGTAAAGGCGTTACCATCGCGGCCGCTGCTCTTTCGGTGGCGCTGGTTGCACCATTCGCGCAATCTGTTGCCTACCCTGAGATTTCGGCTGCGGCGCAGGCGCAGGAGGCAACTCCAAAACGGATCGTGCAGACATTAGAACAAAATCCACCGACCTTTTATGCAAATGCAGAGGCTGTAGACATTGAGGTTGGAAAGCGAACCCGAGAGGTAGGTCCGCGGACTGTTAGGACAACCGGCGTGTTGTCTCTTCCGAAAGGTGAAAATCCGAAGACTGAAGGACAGCAGCTGAACCTTTTCTTTCCTCGGGGGACGACTTTCCGAGTTCGAGACTTGAATTATGGCTTCACTGCGTCGGGTTGGTACGGGGTCGCTCGCTCAAACGCTGGGGATCCTGAATCTTTGAAGGGCAAGACTAGCGAGATGCAGGCTCAGCTCTCTGGCACGCAAACAGCCTACCCGTATGTTGTGCCTAATACCGGTCAAATTCTTTTTGGTTTGCAAAAACGTGCAGAAGGCACAAGTGAAACAGTGCCAATGCAGGCGCGCTGGAAGGACGCGTCCGGAAACGAATTTATATGGAATTATGACCAGCAGATCGTAGTCGGGGTGGGAAGGACACAGAGTGCAGCTGAATGTGGTCCGGGTCAGAAACATGTTTCGCCACTTTCTATGGAATCTGTCCGTCAAACAGGTAGCTTCGTGCTGGGTAATGGCAAAACGAGTGTTGGATCAAACTTTGGCTGGTATCAGCAACCAATGGGATCCATTGGCGCATGTATGGATGTTAATGATCTGCCATCCTCCAAGAGCAAGCAGGTTGACTTTAAGTATGTGAACCCGGCACCTGGAGATACGGCGTCAGGTGTTCCAACTTTTCACCAAGACGGGAAACCTGAGAACGAGGTAAAAAACCAGGTAAGGTAACCTTCGAGCTCGGTGAAAATGCCCCATCTGGTGCAAGTATTGATCCTGAAACTGGTGTAGTTTCTTTTGAAAACCCTGTAGACCAGGAAACAACCGTTCCGGTTAAAGCCACGTATGATGATGGCTCATTTGATACGGCGAAGGTGGAATTCAAGCCCTCAGATAAGCGGACTGCTGATGAATTGACCCCTTCGTACAAGCCACTGACCCTGGATCAAGGTCAAGAATCTGCGGTCGATGCTCCAAGCTTCGATAAGGTTGAAACTCCTGATGTAGAAACTGACGCTGCCCCTGGAGGTACGACGTATAAGCTCAAGGGGCAGCCGAACTTCCCTGACGGCGTGAATGTACAGGTCAACAATGATGGCTCTGTTAGCGTGTCGGCAACTGACAATGCTAAAACCGGTGGCTTCAGCATCCCTGTTGAAGTGACGTATCCTGACAAGTCGACAGATACTGTAGAAGTTCAAGCCACGGTAAATGAAAAGCAGGTTCCTGCGCCTTCGATTTCTGGTGATGCTACTGCTGGTGGCAATGAGGTTCCTGAGGGTAAGCCGACCAAGATTGGTCAGAAGGTTGCTAATCCGACTGAGGGTATGGGCGGTACCGTCACTATTGATGACAAGCCTGTTGATGGTGCGACGGTAGCTGTTGATCCGCAGTCTGGTGAGATCACTGTTACGGTTCCTGAGGGAACTTTGGGTGATGGTGTTACTGAGAAGCCTGCGAAGGTTCAGATCACTGATGCTGATGGCAAGAATGTTGGGAATCCGATTGATGCGAAGGTGACTAAGGA
>NZ_JIAH01000009.1 GCF_000688415.1 Corynebacterium pseudodiphtheriticum DSM 44287 | reverse complement strand
GACTACCCAAAGCCCAACCACTCGACATCCCCATTGGCACCGACAATCGCCTACGGCGAGACAAAGTCGACAACGACGGAAAAGTAACCCTTCGCTGGGCCGGCAACATGCGCAAACTCTACGTCGGAAGAAAACACCGCACCAAAGAAATCATGCTCATCTGCATCAACAACGACATCACCGCCATTAACCCCCACACAGGCGAAATCTGGGGCCGATACCACTTAGACAAAACCAAAAAATACCACCGCAACCAACTCGGTGAAATCTAGAAAACGAACCCCCAAAACGAAGAAAATCTCGAGACACCGAAATAGGAACGATGTCTCGAGACTTCACAATCGTGCCCGGGGCGGGACTTGAACCCGCACGTCCTATAAGGACACTGGCACCTGAAGCCAGCGCGTCTGCCAATTCCGCCACCCGGGCTGGGTGTTCATAAGACCAAACACTTAGCGCAAGATGCACAGTGCTTGATTCGGCGACTTAATGAAGATAACACGATATCTGCATTAATTAACAAACTAGCTGTTCATGAGCGGTTTTCCTGAACAGCAAAATTCCGAAAAAACCACCGACCACACCGTACTGGCTTACGGTTTTTGACCTAGAACACTTTATACTGGGACACACTTGGTTTTCAGATATCTTCCAACAATCATGCACAACCGCAAGATTGACTGGGAGAAAACGCCCAGGCCCAGTAGCTAGATTCAGAAAGGAGGGCTCGCGCAATGGCACTTATGTCACGGTTTGCCAAGCTCGACAGCGCCATGCAGCGCGGCCTCGATAACGGCATTGCCCTGATCTTCGGCGGCAAAGTCGTCCCGGCAGAGATTGAAGAGCTTCTCAAACAAGAAGCGCAAGACAACCTTTCCGCCACCGCCCGCGGCTTTGTTCCCAATGTGTATGCAGTGGGCGTCTCATCAAAGGATCTGGAGAATCTCTCACGGGATCGGCAGCTGCCCGTCAGTCTGGCCGACCAACTGGCGCGTTTCCTACGTAACGAAGGAATGGAAACCTTTGGCCCCGTGATCGTGCGCATCGCCGAAGAATCCGGCTTACGCACAGGTCAACTTCGGGTCTCATCTTTCTCTGATGCGCAGCCGGTGGAGCATTCCGGTTTCGACGCCATCATCACCCATGACGATAATCCCGAAAACGACGGCGCTGGCGAACAAACCAGCAGCCGACAGGAGGAATCCCCTGCCATGACTAGTTCCCCGTATTCCGCTGGATCAGGACAACCAGCCGGCCACGACGCCACGACAACGATGTTCCGTAGTGAAGACGTCGACAAGCAAAACCGGGCGCAACAAAATCGGCAGCCAGAAGAAGAAACCACTCGCGTTTCTTTGTTGCTGCAGGACGGTTCTTCGCGCAGCTATTTGGTGGAAGAAGGCTCCAATATCATCGGCCGCAGCAATGATGCCGACCTGCGCATTCCAGATACTGGCGTGTCACGTCAGCACGCAGAAATTAGCTGGGATGGCCATGACGCAATCCTGGTGGATCTACAGTCGACCAATGGCACAACTGTGAATGACACACCAATCGAAAATTGGCTTCTAGCTGACGGAGACGTCATCACTGTGGGACACTCTCATATTGAAGTCCGCATTACTTACCCCAATTCTTAACCTCGACTCCTAGCGAAGGAAGGGCCACCATGGATTCAGTCCTCGTGTTTGGGCTACGCATCGGCCTGTTAGTGCTGTTGTGGCTATTCATTCTGGTGGCGCTTAACGCCATGCGCCGCGACGCCAAGTTTGCTTCGGCAGGCACCGCCCCGAAAACCGCAAGCAACACCGGTTTCGCGGCTCCGGTTTCACGTTCACGCAAGCCAGCCGCCCAAATCACGGTAGTCGAAGGCCCACTGCGTGGCTCGCATATGCAGATCTCTTCCCTGGAAGAATTCACCGTTGGCCGGGCACCAGATTGTGATTTCGTCGTCGGTGATGATTACGCTTCTTCGCGTCATGCCCGGCTCTTCCGTCGTGGCAGCGAATGGTTCATCGAGGATTTGGACTCCCGAAACGGCACCTTTGTCTCTGGCGCCCGTATTGACCAGCCAGAACGCATCGCCGTGGGAACTGAGATTAAACTGGGGCGTTCACTATTGAGGCTGGTGCCATAGATGTCTCCATCGCAGAATTCACTGAAACTTAACTACACCGCGGCCTCGGACCGCGGTCTTGTTCGTACTAACAACGAAGATTCCGCTTTCGCTGGCCGGAATCTTTTGGTGCTTGCCGACGGCATGGGTGGCCACGCCGCCGGTGAGGTTGCTTCCCAGCTGCTGGTCACCACGATGCAGCGCCTGGACCGTGACCCAGGCGAAAACGACATGCTGGCTTTGCTGGGCACGGCTGCCGACGACGCTAATACCGCCATCGCCGATACCGTGCGACAGCGGCCCGAAACTCAGGGCATGGGTACCACGTGCACCGCCCTGATGTTCAATGGCACCACGTTTGGCATGTGCCATGTGGGTGATTCGCGTGGCTACCGCCTGCGTGGGGGCAAGCTGGAACAAATCACTATCGACGACACTTACGTGCAGTCGCTAGTGGATTCCGGCAGTTTGAAACCTGAGGATGTATCCACACACCCGCAAAAATCGTTGATTCTGAAGGCTTATACCGGCCGCCCGGTAGATCCGACGCTGCGCATGATCGACGCCCAACCTGGTGACCGGCTGCTGTTGTGCTCGGATGGGCTTTCCGACCCCGTCACTGCCGATACCATCGAACAAACCCTCAAAGAGGGCACCCCGGAACAGGCTGCCAGCAAACTGATTGACCTGGCGCTGCGTTCTGGTGGCCCAGACAATGTCACCGTCGTAGTAGCTGATGTTTTAGCTGGTGACGACGAATCCACCACCATTCCGGTAGCTCCAGTGAGCGCCGGCGCTTTGGCATTGCCCGAAGCAGAACGCGCCCACCCGAATACCGCGGCCGGGCGCGCAGCAGCGTTGAACCGCCGCCCACAGGTGGTGGAGCCGAAGGCGCAGGCCGCCGGTGCGCACAACCATGGAACTGGCGCCAACGCAGGTAACGGTTCTGGACCTGGGGCTGGCGGTAGCGCTGGGGCCGCTGAGAACAGCGCACACGATAATGCCAGCAAACGCGGGCGCAATTGGACATTGGCCATCGTCGTGCTCGTCTTGCTCGGCGGCCTGATCGGTGGCGGCTGGTGGGTGTATGCATCTTCGCAGGACAAGTATTACATCGCCACAAATGATTCCGATGAGCTAATCATCGAACGCGGGGTGGATTATTCGCTGTTCGGTAAGGATCTGCACGAGCCATACCAGCGGGTGTGTCTCACCAAAGATGATGAGGTTCGCACGACCGACCTGGGTGAGAAACCCAGCAATGATTGCCACCCATTTTCGCTGACTGACCTGCCAGGTTCCGTGCGTGGATCCATCACGCACCTGGATTCAGGTTCCTATTCGGAGGTCACCGACCAGCTACAGCGTCTATCCGATAAAGCCTTGCCTGTATGCGTAAACCGTGCCGAAACCGACAACAACGGCAAGAACAACGAGGGCAAGAACAACGACGACAACAGCGGCAACAGCGGCGCGAACAAAGACACAAACAAAGACGCCGCAAATGCGGAATCTGCCGATGACGGTGGCCTGTCCACCCCCGGCGTGAACTGCAGGGAGGTGTCCTAAATGTCCCGGATTTTCATTCGTAGCACAGAACTGGGTTTGCTCATCGTCGCAGCGATTGCCTTCGCCGCAACCTTGGCGAGCTTTGAGCTGTCCCAAGGATCAACGCTGTCGGTGACGTTCCTGTATCTGGTGGGAGCATTCATCGGCGTGTTTACCGTCGCACACATCGCACTCACGATCTGGGCGCCCTACGCAGATCAGATCATGTTGCCGGTGGTCAGCCTGCTCAATGGTCTGGGTCTGATTATGGTTTATCGCATCGACACCGCCAAAGATCTGGGCTTGGCAAACCGGCAGGTCATGTGGTCGGTTATCGGCGTAGCGCTGCTGATTGCCGTGCTGATCATCGTGCGCGACCACAAAGTGCTCACCCGCTATTCCTATTTGCTGGGGGCACTAGGTTTGGTTCTGCTGGCACTGCCTTTGGTATGGCCCACCTCGATCAACGCGGATGCCCGCATCTGGATTCAGATCGGTAGCTTCACCCTGCAACCAGGCGAATTCTCCAAAATTCTGCTGCTGATGTTTTTCGCGCAGCTTTTGGTGCAAAAACGGGCCCTGTTTACCGTCGCGGGTTACCGTTTCTTCGGCATCTCCTTCCCGCGTCTACGCGACCTCGCCCCAATCTTGCTGGTCTGGGCCATCGCGATTTTGATCATGGCGGTTTCCAACGATTTCGGCCCAGTTCTACTGTTGTTCAGCACCGTGTTGGGCATGTTATTCATGGCTACCGGCCGCTGGTCTTGGCTGATCATTGGTTTGGGCCTCACCGCCCTGGGCGGTGCTTTTGTGTACTCCCTTTCGGCAAAGATCCAGGACCGTTTTTCTGCATTCCGAAACCCGCTGGACGACGTCGACGGCACCGGATTCCAGCTCTCCCAGTCCTTGTTCGGCATGTCCTGGGGCGGAGTCACCGGTACCGGGTTGGGCGAAGGACACCCGGATATCATTCCCGTTGTATGGACAGACTTCATCCTCGCCGCCATTGGTGAAGAACTCGGCCTGATCGGTCTCACAGGCGTACTTATCCTGTTTGCCCTGCTCGTCTCGCGCGGGTTTAACACTTCCCTGAAGGTCCGTGACTCCTACGGTAAATTGTTGGCCGCTGGGCTTTCGCTGACGATGGCTATCCAAATCTTTGTTGTCGTCGGTGGCATCACTGCCCTGTTACCGATGACGGGGCTGACTACCCCATTCATGTCTGCAGGTGGCTCTTCCCTGATGGCTAACTACGTGCTGTTGGCACTGCTGCTGCGCATCTCTAATTCTGCGCGCCGTCCAGCAGACGAAGCCTCCGGAAATAATGCAAACGCCGACGGCGGGCACGCACAACCAGCAGCAAATGCGGCGCCTGGTATGGAGCACACCGGCGTCTTCGATATGCAGCAAGCTCAATACGCTCAATATTCTGCACAGCCACAACATCCACAGAATTCACAAAACTCACAACGTCCACGCCGTTGGCAGCGTTCCCAAAGTTCACAGCGTTCCCAGGAGGCGAAACGATGAACCGTTCCATTCGCCTAGTCGCCGTATTTGCGATCATTCTGACAATCATCCTGCTGGTTAACCTGACCATCGTGCAGGCCTTCCAGGAAGACAAGTACGCCAACCACCCAGCGAACCAGCGTGGCTTCTACGACTCCCAAACCATCGCACGCGGCCAAATTTCTGCCGGCGGGCAAGTCTTGGCCGAGTCGTTGCCGAACGCAGATGAAACTTACTCCCGTAACTATCCAACCAACCCACCGGCATTCAGCAATATCGTCGGCTATCTGTCGAATCAATTCGGCGCTTCGCAGTTGGAACAGTCCCACAATGAGATCCTCAACGGCACTGACCCTTCTTTGCTGAGCACCAATTGGCGCGATGTGATCACCGGCAAGCAACCAAACGGCGCCAACCTGGAGTTGACCATCAACCCAGAAATGCAGCAATTTGCTTACCAGCAGCTGGCCGAACTGGGCTACCAAGGTGCCTCCGTCGCTATTCAACCGTCGACAGGCGCGGTAAAAGCCATGGCTTCCACCCCAAGCTTCGACCAAAACGCGTTACTCGGTGACGGCGCAGAAAATTCCTGGGCAGAGTTGACCAGCACGGACGGAAACCCGCTGTTGAACCACGCCACCCAAGAAACGCTGCCACCGGGTTCCATCTTCAAGATCATCACCACCGCTGCGGGTATCGAAGCTGGTTACGGTCCAGAATCAACACTGACCGGCGCACCGTCAATCACATTGCCGAATACAACCACAGAGCTGACGAACTACGCCGGTCAAGCGTGTGCCGGTTCGGATGCGGTGAGTTTGCTGACTGCATTCCAGTACTCCTGCAACACAGCCTTCGTTGAAATGGGTATCGACATCGGCGACGAAGCACTGCGCAACACCGCGCATGCCTTCGGCATCGGAGAAACCTATGACCTGGGCATTCCCACCTCACCGGGCGCACTCGGCGACCTACCAGACCCGGCTGCGCTAGGACAGTCCTCGATTGGTCAGCGCGATGTCACCATGTCCGCATTACAGGCAGCCGTGATGGCAGCAACTATCGCGAACAACGGTGAGCGGATGAAGCCTTACGTCGTCGACAAGATCACCAGTTCCAACCTGCGTGATATCACTACGACGAAACCGCACTCACTAAACCGCGCGATCCCGGAAGAAACCGCAGCAACCATCGAACAAATGATGCTGGCTTCGGAGCAACACACCCTCGGCGCCTCCGCTCCCGATGTGGCGTCCAAGACGGGTACCGCAGAACACGCAGAAGGCTCCGCCCCGCACACCTGGTACGTGGCATACCTGCCGGATGCAGACTTGGCGGTGGCTGTCGTCGTCAAGAACGGTGGCGGCCAAGGCGAAGGTGCTACCGGTGGCTCTGTTGCCGCACCGCTGGGCCGGGCTCTGCTCGACTTTGGCAGGGGGCAATAATTTATGGCTGATGTGAACAACCGCGAAAGCATTCAGACTCTGGTTGGCGATGCCTATGAGCTGCAATGGGTCATAGGCCACGGCGGCATGTCCACGGTGTGGCTTGCCGACGACCACGCGAACGACCGCGAAGTGGCGATCAAGATTCTGCGCCCAGAGTTTTCCGACAACAACGAGTTTTTGGATCGCTTCCGCAACGAGGCCAATGCCGCGCGTTCCATCGAATCCGACAATGTGGTCGCCACTTACGACTATGGCGAAATCACGGAAGATAATGGCCACACGTTCTGCTTCATCGTCATGGAATATGTTCGCGGTGAATCGCTAGCCGATCTTTTGCAACGCGAAGGCAACCTGGATGAATCACTCGCGCTCGACGTGTTGGAACAAGCCGCACATGGCTTGTCCATTATCCATCGCATGGGTTTGGTGCACCGCGATATCAAGCCGGGCAACCTACTCATTACACAAAACGGTCGAGTGAAAATCGCCGATTTTGGTATCGCGAAAGCCGCCGAGGCCGTCCCACTGACCCGCACCGGAATGGTGGTGGGCACCGCGCAGTATGTTTCCCCCGAACAGGCGCAAGGCCACTCCGTCACCCCAGCATCGGATGTGTATTCCCTGGGCGTCGTCGGCTACGAGATGTTAGCCGGAAAGCGCCCGTTCCACGGAGATTCTTCCGTTTCGGTGGCACTGGCACACATCAACCAAGCGCCAGAAGCCTTGTCGACGCAAGTCAGTGCCCCGGCGCGCGAATTGATTGGTATTGCGCTGCGTAAAGATGCCTATACGCGTTTTGCTGACGGCAACGAATTCGCGGTAGCCGCATCCAAGGTGCGCTTGGGGCAACGCCCACCGGCACCAAAATCGGCTGCCTTGGCGACGGTCGCGCAAGAACCGGCGCCTTCGGCTTCGACGCAACAACTGAGCCAGGTAACGAACGCGCGCACCGCCAGCCCATCCACTGCGCGGCCGCGTACCCCGCAGCCTGTGCCTGCTCCAGCTAGCCACGTAGCGCAGGTGCAACAACCTGCAGTGGGGCACCCTTATACCGGTGCCGGCCAAGCCACAGTGGCCCCAGTAATACAGCCCGTGCACCAAAAGAAAAATTCGAGCGCCGGAGCTGGTTTTGGCTGTGGCATGTTCGTTGCCGTCGTGATCGCTGGTATTGCCGCTCTTGCCCTGTGGTTCATGGCAACCTACAGCAACGCTCTCGACGGCATCTTGGACCGCAGCCCAGCATCATCAACGCAACCGAGTGAGACCGACCCAGTCATCGTGACTGAATGGGTTAATCCCCCCGCAAACCAGGGTGGTTCTGGTGGTTCTGGTGGCGGCCAGGGCTCGGGTGGCTCCGGCGGCGCTGGTGGTTCTGGTGGTACGGGTGCCGGGCAAGGTTCCGGCGGTGCTGGCGGTTCCGGCAATGGCGCTGGTACTGGTAACGGTGGCAACGCACCACAAGCGCCAAATCAGCAGCCCGGTGGCCAAGGCCAGCAAGGCGGACAAACCGGCGGAGACGCTGGAAATGATGCCAATGAAGACGTTACCGACGCCACCTCTGGTATCGGCCAACGCGGCGGACAGACCAGCCAGTCGGGACAGTCAGGCCAGTCCCATTCTGGCCAGTCCGGCCAGTCCGGGCACGGTGCCGGCGCTGGTGTCGGGCACGGTGCTAACCAGGGCCAGTCTGGAAACAGGAACCCAGGCAACGCTGGCAATACTGGGAACGCTGGCAACGTCGGCGCCGCAGCTGGCAACCAGCAATCTGGTGGATCCCGCCCACTGGGCGCGGCTGAGCAGGAGACGGAATAACAATGAATTACAGCTTGGCGCAGCGCTATGAACTAGGCGAGACCATCGGCAGCGGTGGCATGTCTGATGTATACGCGGCGCAGGATACTTTGTTGGGACGCGACGTCGCAGTCAAGATGCTGCGTTCCGAGATGGCGCGGGATATGAACTTCCGCGAACGTTTCCGCCGGGAAGCACGCAACTCGTCGAAGCTGAACCACCCGAATATCGTGGCAGTCTATGACACCGGCGAAGAAACCATCGACGGTATCGGCATTCCATACATCGTGATGGAGCGCATCCACGGTAATACGCTACGGGATCTGCTGCGCAATGACGGGCCAATGAGCCCGCAAGAGGCCGCCGAGATTCTGCAGCCGGTGTGCTCTGCATTGCAAGCCAGTCATGACGCTGGCATCATCCACCGCGATATTAAACCAGCAAATATTATGCTCACCAACACCGGAATGGTGAAGGTGATGGATTTCGGCATCGCCCGTGCCTTGGATGATTCCACGTCGGCAATGACACAGACATCCGCAGTCATCGGTACCGCGCAATACCTTTCGCCGGAGCAGGCTCGTGGCAAGAATGCGGATGCGCGCTCAGATGTATACGCGCTGGGTTGCGTGCTGTACGAGGCAATCACCGGCGGCACCCCGTTCCAGGGCGAAACTCCGTTTGCCGTGGCCTACCAACACGTGCAAGAAGACGTCACCCCACCGTCGGAACGCATGCCAGAGATAGACTTGGCCCCAACCGCGTTACTAAACGTCGATGCCGTGGTGATGACCTCCATGGCGAAGCACCCAGGCGATCGCTATCAATCTGCCGCCGAGATGGGCCAGGATCTCGAGCTTTTGTCCCGTGGCTCCGTGACTCAGGCGGCCCGCGCGCATGTGGCACCTTCGCAGGAGCAATTCCCAACCCAAACCGTCGGTTATCCAGAAACTCATGCTGCACAACCGCAGCAGGCGTACCCAGAAACCGCGATGGCCGGTGCGCCAGGTCCAGCTAGTGCAGCTGGTACGGCCGCCGGAGCAGCGCGAGCACTACCAGCCAATGCCCCGGGCGCGCACACGGCACCTCCAACGGCGACAACAGCGAAACCGTCAAGCCATTTACGCTGGTTAGTCGCGTTTATTATGGTTGCGCTACTGGTGATTGGCGCTGGCTATGCCTGGAGTGTGCTCAACGACCGGGACTCGCGCAGACAGTCGGATAACCTCGCGCAATCCGAGACCGTGTCAGTGCCGAATATCATTGGATTGGAACGCAACGAGGCCATCGCGAAGCTTGAAGAGGTTGGCCTGCGCCCAGAAATCGTCGACGCGCCAGATCCAGAAATTCCAGAACACCACGTCGTGCGCACCAATCCGAGTGTGGGTTCACAATTGCAACGCAACACCACGGTGACCGTGACGGTGTCGACGGGTAAAGAAGACACCCAGGTTCCGCGTCTGGTGAATATGACCCCACAGGAAGCATCAGCCGCACTGGCCGAAGTTGGTCTAGAACTAGAGCCGGAGGTTGACGAGGAGTTTTCAGATTCCATCGAGCAGGGCCGGATCACCCGCCATGAACCAGCAGCTGGCGCTAATTTGCCGAAAGGTTCCAGGGTGCGAGTAACCATTTCCCGGGGCCCGGAGATCGTCGACGTGCGAGTGCCAAGCTTAACTGGCATGAAGTGGAGTCAAGCTCGCGAGACACTGGAATCTTTGGGCTTCGTGCCAAAACCACAGTTTGTGGATTCACTGGAGCCAGCCGATCGCGTGCTCGGTGTGGATGGTGCTGGCCAGATGCGCCCAGAGGGTTCCGATGTGCGCGTCGAAGTATCCAATGGCTTGTTGACGACTATGCCGGATATCACGCGGAAAAACCGCAGCCAAGCATTAAACGCCCTGCGTGATGCAGGCTGGGAAGCAAGTGAGTCGAAGTTACTTACCGGTGAACCAGTCGACACTGCCGTGGTCACCGACCAAGGCTTGATTGCAGTTACTAGCCCGTCGCCAGGCGAGACGATTCGCAAGGACCAGGAAATTAACGTCCGCTTCTACGAATTCAATCTGCGCGCCCTGGTGCCGTAACGGAAAACTGCACGCCCCCTACAGCGTCGTCGTCCTGCTTATCAGGACGCGGCGCTGTTAAACTAAACAGCATTAAACTATCCCTAACCCAACGACGATTTTGATGAAGGTGCATCATGCCTAAGGCAAAGGTCTCACAATCTAGCAACCAGTTCTCCGGCCAGTCCTCCAGCGCCAGCCGCACCCCGGTCAAGATCAATACCGGCGGCACCCCGAAGTGGTACAAGGGCTTGATGTTTTTCTTCATCCTGGCTGGGTTGCTGTACCTCGTGATCAACTACCTGGCTGGCCCGTCGATTCCGTTCATGCGGGACTTGCAGGCCTGGAACTACGGCATTGGCTTTGGCCTGTTCATCATTGGTCTGTTGATGACCATGGGGTGGCGCTAGTCTTCCAAGCCAACCAACCCAACCAGCCTGACTACCCAAACCACTTTGCGCTACTAGCCCTGCCACCAGTAAAAACAGGGCTAGCAAAACTTTTTTCTCCCCACATGTAATAACTCCGGGTTTAGGAACACATACAAGACGTAAGCACTTCAAGCCCGTGAGTTAAGGAGAAACAACATGAAAACTCGTGGCACTGCTATCACTGCCGGAATCATCGGAACCGTAGCTATTGCCGGTGGCGGCATCGCACTGGCAACCTCCGCTCAGGAGCCATTCAGCGAAAATGCTTTTGAGGTCACCGGCCAGAACGAAAACTTGGATGTCACCGTCGACGGCATCGTACAGCCGGGCGAAGAGCTTCTCATCGCAGCTACCTGCCCAGGCCAAGACGTCCGGGCAGATCTGGACACCAGCTTCGGCGAGTCGACCACTATGTCTCCGGGTGCGGACGTCGGCAAGCTCATCGGTTACGTCACCGTCCCGGCAGATTTCACTGACGAAGACGCCACCGCTACCATCACCTGTTCGTCGGGCGTAACAGATACCGTCGCTATCAATTAGGCAATTAATTAAGCAACGGCCCTAACGGTAACCCCTGCATTAGTACCCGCAAAGCACCCCGCGCAGTAGGAATTATCTGTGACCAGCGATTATCGGTCGTCGCAAGATCAGGCGACCTTCACCACTATCTACCGGGAACACTACCCGCAGATTTTGGCCTACCTTCGCCGACGCGTTGCGGCTGCGGTCGCGGAGGAATACTGCGCGGATGTTTTCGGACGCGCGTGGGCGAATTTTTCATCACTGCAAGACCCGCAGCGCCCCTTGCCGTGGCTGTATGGCATCGCCGGCAATGTGGTCAAGGAATATTACCGCGGCAAGTCCGCCCGCCAGGACCGCGTAGAAGAAGAGGCGGAGCTTGACCAGATTGCTGCCGACGACTTCAGCCAGGTCGCTGATTTGTCGCTCGATATCAACCGCGCATTAAACGCACTGTCTTTTGCGGATCGCGACATCATCGCCCTGCATGCGTGGGAGCAGTTGAGCATTCCGGATATCGCTGCCAGTTTAGGTATCACCGAAAATAACGCGCGCGTGAAACTGCACCGTGCACGCACCAGACTCAAAGAAGTGTTGGAACCAGAAAACTTAGGTCGGTCATAATGACACATTTTGATGACGAGCTCACCCGGCAACTTGCCGACGCCAACCCGGTCCGTAACCCCGAGCTGAACGAGTTGGAACGACGCCGCAGCGAAAAACACCTGCAGGCGATTCTGGGAGACGCCCGCGCTGGTCTTGGGTCGCGCGCTGGCTCTGGCTTTGGAGCTGGCCGTAGCAACAGCGGCCGCTGGTTGCTGGGTGCTGCCGCTGCCGTCAGCGCTATCGCGCTGGGTACCGGCTTGTTGCCAAACCTGTTCAACGGGCAGGAAGCTACCGCCACAGCCGAAGAAATCCTGGCCACTGCCGGTGAATCTTCCCTACACGCTGCCGATGCCACTGACATTGCGGTCACCGCCCAGGAATACCTGGAGCGCACCGATCGCTTAGGCGAAGAGTTCGTTTCTACCGCGTACGAAGTTTCCGCCGATGGGCAGGTGCGAACCTCCACGGCGCAAAGCAACAATGCGCCGGCCGAATTACAGAATGCAGACCGCAACCTATCCGTGGATCCAGTGCAGCTACAAGCCACCGGCGCGGATACTGAAAGCCTGCGCGCACTTGCAGATTCTTTGGATGATTCCACTGCACGTGGCGTTTTGAAGTTGCTGTTACACCCGGCTTTATCCAGTGCACAGCAAAAAGTGTTATATGAGCTGATGGCCTCACTAGACGGCAATGACTTGGCTGGTGTGGAGCAATCCACGACCGGCGGTGACGACGAAGTAGTAACCGTGATCCGCGACGTGGATCAGCTCAGTTTTTCGGTGATTCCGGCAACCGGACAGTTAGTGCGCGTACATGGTTTAGTAGGGCCGGGGATCACCACGGAGGTTTCTGCCACCGCAATCGTGGATTGTGTACACGTCACTGGGTTGGAAGGCCCCGAGATGATTTCGACCGCCTGCGCGGACAATAACTATTACGTGGAAGATCTCGAATGGGAAAACTGGGGCGCTGACACCGCTACTGCCACCGGCACCGCGTGGATAAACAATTGTGATCCGCTGTGCGCCGATGGTGAATTTGCAACCTTCCCGGTGCGTCTGACTTTGGATAACCGCGAGGAATGTGGCTACAACGCCCGGATTTATTCCCGCATGCTCCTGGAATACCCGGAGAACCCGGACCGTAACGAGGAATTTTCTATCGGCTGTGCACAACCCACCGAACCAGCCCACTAATTACAGATGCCGGTGTCTGCCGTTTCCTATACCTCGTTGCTAAACCAGACCACGCACTAACCCCGACGCCCTAACCCCAACCACGCCCTAGCCCCGACGCCATCCGCGGCGTACGATGCCATCCCCATGGTGTCCACAACTTGTGAATTGTTGTGGATAACCATGGGGATTTTTCTACTAGCTGACCACAACTTGTCGACAAAGTTATCCACAATCTGTGGACTAATTTGTGAAAAACATGAATTGTGGACAAACTTCAGGTAATTATTTCACTGGCTGTGAACAAAGCCGTGCAGTGAATTCTGCAATTCTGTGCCTCTAGCTGCCTAAATAACATTCAAGTGAAACTTGAGGCTGTAAATTACAATCATGGTTTTCCACATTATCCACAAGACTTGTGGATAACTTCCCGGGGTTTCTTCACAATGAATACCGGTGGATAACTTCGTGGATAACCGAATTACATTGTTGATAACTCTGATTGCTAACTCTGTTTTGGCCGAAGCTTGTGTTGCTTCTGCTTACTGTTCTGTCTGTTCTGCCTACGCTGTCAACATTGTCAGTGTTGTCTGTTTTCTGTGCTTAGGCATAGAAAAAACCCGGGGCCAACACACGGTGTGTGCCAGCCCCGGGTAACGAAGTACAAGCAGTAAAAAGCAGCGAAAGCTAGAGCTTATGCAAGCTTATGCTTCCTCGGAAATTTCCACGGACTCGATGACGACGTCGTCATGCGGACGATCCATGCGGTCGGTGGAAACCTTAGCGATCTTGTCGACGACCTTCTGCGAATCCTTATCGGTGACCTCACCAAAGATGGTATGTGCACCGGTCAGGTGTGGGGTCTTGCCGACAGTGATAAAGAACTGTGAACCGTTGGTGCCTGGGCCAGCGTTCGCCATGGCCAGCAGGTATGGACGGTCGAAAGAAAGCTCTGGGTGGAATTCATCGCGGAACTGGTAGCCCGGGCCACCACGACCGGTGCCGGTTGGGTCGCCGCCTTGGATCATGAATCCGTCGATGATGCGGTGGAAGATGGCCCCGTCGTAGAACGGACCTTCCTGGCCACCCTGTGCGTTCTGGGTGGAGTATTCCTGGGTTCCCTTGGCCAGGCCGACGAAGTTTTCGACGGTCACTGGTGCGTGATTGCCGAACAGCTCAATCACGATATCGCCATGATTAGTATGCAAAGTTGCCTTGGCAGTGGATTTACTCATGCCCACCACTATAGACGACAGAACGCTGCAGCTGGTCGCACTGGCAGCCCTCCACCGGGTTTCTTGCCCTAAAGCTCTTATCCGTTCCCGCCCCGCTGCCACCACTCACAGTAGCTTTTCAGTACACTACGGTGGTCCCCTAAGCCCCCGAGATCGTAAGGACGCTACCACCATGGCCGGCGCCCACCGCGCAGAACCCGTCACTCCCCCGCCACGGCCGCAACTGACCCGTGTCGGCTGGTGGTATACGATCCGCCGCATCGTGGTGCAATCATTGCGGTTGCAAATCCCAGACATGGGCGCTGGGCTTACCTATTTCACATTGTTGGCGCTGGCTCCGACGTTGCTGGTGTTCTATGGCATCGGTGTGCTCATCATGGCCAATAATCGCGATCTCCTGGAAAACCTGTTGTGGGATTTCCTGGGCGGAATTTTGCCGGTCAACCAAACCGAAACCGTGCTCAACACCGTCGATACTGTTTTATCCAGCACGTCGACAAACCTGCTCGGCCTGCTCGCCGGTGTGGTCTTAGCCGCGATCTCCTCATCAGCCTACGTGCGCGCCTTCGCCAGGTTTTCCACCCGCGTGTACGGCGATATCGACGGCCGCCCCCTCCTACACGTCTGGTCATCCATGGCCTTGTTATCCGTAGCCATGATTTTGGGCGTGTGCCTGATCTTTTTGGCGCTCGTTGTCAATGTCACCGTGGTGGAAACGCTGATCCACCCCATCGCCGGGCCATTGGGCATCTATGAAGAAATTGAATTTCTCACCACCGCCATTCTGCCCATTTGGGCGTGGGTGCGCTGGCCAGTCATCGTGATCATGGCCGCGGGCCTTATTTCCGTGCTGTATTACTATGCACCGAACGTGCGCCCGTACCGGTCCAAGTGGCGGATCTTCACGCTTGGGGCATTCGTCGCCCTGGTGTTGATCTTCCTCACCGGCGGTGGGCTCTACGTGTATTTCGTGCACCTATCGTCGTTGAATTCCTATGGTGCACTGGGCTCAATCGTGACGTTTTTCTTCGGCTGCTGGATCGCCAATACCAGCCTGGTCTTCGGTGTCGTCATTGATGCAGAGGTCGAACGCACCCGCCAAATCCGTGAAGGCATCTTGGATAATGATCCCACCGATAACACTCGGTTAGCGGAACAAGCACCACACCTCGAGCACCGGTCGACAAAACAGCAAGAAAAAATGGAGCGCGTCCTCAGCTCGCTGGAACATGATGCCCAGCAGCTCAAGGACGCGCCCCAAAATTAAGCGGCTTAGCGCCTAGCGCCTCAGGCCAGCTGTCAGCGCCGCCCAATTATGCTTGGCGACGCCGACGCTAGCCATCTCACTGTTAGTTCAGCGATTCCACCACGTTGTTACGGGCGGTTACCATGTTGCGCAGCGACTCCTCGGTCTCTTCGTAACCGCGGGTCTTCAAACCACAGTCCGGGTTGATCCACAGGCGCTTCTCGTCGACGTTCTTCAGCGCCGCACGGATCAACTCTTCCATCTCCTCCACCGATGGGATGCGTGGCGAGTGAATGTCGTAGATGCCTGGTCCGATTTCGCTGGTGAAGGAATCGTTGAGATCTTCGAGCAACTCCATGCGGGAACGAGCGGCCTCGATGGAGGTCACGTCAGCATCCAGTGCGGCAACCGCGTCGATGATCTGGCCAAACTCGGAGTAGCACAAGTGGGTGTGGATCTGCGTCTTTGGCTTCGCCTCCAGGGAGACCAAACGGAAAGCACGTACGGCCCAATCCAGGTAGGAAGCGCGGTCGGATTCGCGCAGTGGCAGCAGCTCGCGCAGGGCTGGTTCGTCGATCTGGATGATGTCGATGCCAGCTTCTTCCAGGTCAGCGACCTCGTCGGCAAGCGCGACACCGATCTGGTCGGCGGAGACGGACTGGTGGACGTCGTCACGAATGAACGACCAGGCCAGGATGGTCACCGGGCCAGTCAGCATGCCCTTGACGTGCTTGTCGGACAACGACTGCGCGTACTTCGCCCACTCGGTGGTCATGGCCTCTGGGCGGGAGACATCGCCGACGACGATTGGTGGACGGGTGCAACGGGAACCGTAGGACTGTACCCAGCCGTTTTCGGTGACGACGAAGCCGTCGAGAAGCTCCGCGAAGTACTGCACCATGTCGTTACGCTCTGGCTCGCCGTGTACCAGCACGTCGATGCCCAGGTCTTCCTGCAGCTTGATCACGGAAGCGATCTCGCCGCGCAGCTCTTCGACGTACTGCTCGTCGGTGAGCTTGCCGGCGCGGTGATCAGCGCGGGCACCACGGATCTGCTTGGTCTGTGGGAAGGAACCAATGGTGGTGGTAGGCAGCTTCGGCAGGCCCAGTTCCTCTTGGATTTCGGTACGCTCGGCGAACTTCGGCTCACGAGCAACCTGGCCTTCTGGCAGCTTGGCGACGCGCTGGGCGACGGCCTCGTTGTGCGTACGCTCGGATTCTTTACGGGTGCGCAGGGCGCGCTCAGAGCGGGCGAAGGTCTGCTCTACCTCGTCGCGCTTGCCGTCCAGGGCAGCAGCGATGGCAACGACCTCGGAGATCTTCTCGTCTGCGAAGGAGAACCAACCGGCGACGTCGACAGGCAAGTTCTTTTCTGCCTCAACGGTGTGTGGCACGTGCTGCAGCGACACGGAAGTGGTGACGTGCTTGGTGCCAAGTTCTTCGGCGGTTGCTACCAGCGCGTTTAGGTCGCCAGCCCATACGTTGCGGCCATCGACCACACCGGCCACCAGGGTGGTCTGTGATGACTTGGCGACGGCTTCTTTAACGCGGTCCAGGTAGTTCGAATCCAGCGCCTGGGTTGGGCGAGAAACATCCACCTGGAAAGCCTCCGGGGCGGCAGCCAGCAACTTATCCAGGCCAGCCTGCAGCGAACCATATGGGGTGGTCAGGTACACCTGCGGGCGGTTGTCGTTACCCAGCAGTTCCGTCCAGATGGCACCGGCGCGATCGGCGAGTTCGGCATCGGAAAGGCCAGTGTGATCGGCAACCAGGGCTGGTTCTGCAACCTGTACCCATTCCACGCCGGCTTCCTTCAGTGCCGCGAACACCTTTGCGTAGGATTTCGCGAGGTCATCCAGGCGATCCAACGGGTTGGTGGTGCCGTCGGCGGCCTTGGATAGAGCCAACACGGTGACTGGTCCCACCAGGTATGGGCGGATGGTGTGTCCGGCTTCGCGGGCTTCGTCGACCAGCTTCAGCAGGCGCTGCGGGCGAGCGGTGAAGGCCTGCTCAGCGCTGATTTCTGGGACGATGTAGTGGTAGTTGGTATCGAACCACTTGGTCATTTCCAACGGGGCGGTATCAGCGTTACCGCGAGCCAGGGTGAATTCCTCGTCCAGGCTCACTTCTTCGGCGTCGCCGCCCAGAGCACCCACGGTCAGTGCAGTTTCCAGCACCTGGTCGTAATACGCGACGTCGGCTGGGATGGCGTAGTCGTCGGCAAGACCCAGATCCTTCAGGCGGGCATAAGTGTCTACGCGCAGCGAGTGTGCAGCGGATTCGAAGGTTGGGCGGTCGATGCGGCCGGCCCAGTAAGACTCAAGAGCGCGCTTGAGCTCGCGGTTAGCGCCAACGCGAGGATAGCCCTCGATGGTTTTTGTTGGGAATGGTGTCTGCGACATGGGAGTGTCGGGTCCTTCCTGGAGACAAGAAAAACAGTGTGATTTCTGTTTATGCGGTTTTGTTGCTTATGAATTCTGGTTATGAAGTTATGGGTTCTGTAGAAGTGTGGCGGGCCTAGCCAGAGAATCAGCCGGGCGCGGTTGGCGGGCGAATCCCGACCGCGTCCAGGAGCTCTTGGGTGACCTCCACGTTGTTGTGGGTGTAGATGTGCAGGCTGCCGACATCGTTGTCCACCATCGCTTGCACGAGTTCGGCGGTAATCGCGATGCCCTCGGCGCGCTCGTCCCGGGCGTTTTCTAGCCGACGCACCAGGTGCTCCGGTACCGGCAGGCTGGAAAATTCCGCCATCCGGCGCAGGCGGCGCACGCTGGTAATCGGCATGATGCCCGGAATCTGCGGGATGCGAATGCCCGCCAGCTCTGCACGACGACGGAACTGCAAGAAATCTTCGGCCTCGAAAAACAGCTGGCTGATGGCCAGGTCTGCGCCACTGCGTTGTTTGGATAGCAGCACGTCGAAGTTTTCGTCGTCGGTGCGTGCCTGGTAGTGGCCGTTCGGGTAGCTAGCCACGGCGACGGCTAAGCGTCCGGCGGCGAAGCGGGCGGCCTGCTGGCCTTCGACTTCGCGGATTAGGCGCACGAGTTCGTCGGCATACTGCAGGTGATCCTCTGGTAGTTTGACCTCGCCTTCTGGCAGGTCGCCGCGTAGAGCTAATAAACCACGCACACCGGAATCGATGAGACGGTTGATCCACGCGACCATCTCTTGCTTCGTGCCTGCAGTACACGCGAGGTGCGCCAGGGTGCGCATGTTGGTTTCGCGGTCGATGCGGGAGATGAACTTCGCGGTGCCGTCCAACCAGCCGGAACGGCACGAGCTGGTAACTGAGATGTAGTCCGGCCGATAGGATTCCAGCGTTTCCAACAAGTGAGAGATTTTCTTCTCGTCGGCATCGTGGCGAGGTGGAATAACTTCGAATGACAGTGCGGTGCGTTCGGATCTGGTACGCGGTTCCGTGTTTTCTGCGTTATCCGGGTTATCCGGGTTATCGCTGGAATCATCCAACGGCGCAGAGGCAGATACTCGTGGGGCCATTGCTGGTCACCTCCTTCCGGCTGATTGCGTCTTGATTGTGAACCAAGCTGTCTAGTGTTGGCATCAATCTAATGCTTATGCAGCTAACAAGGAAGATTCCGTAAAGGTAACACCTTTGCTCGGGCCGTTCATGCTGGAAAAACAGTCCAAGAAGCAACTGAATATAATTCGTCGCCGAGCAGAAAAAATGAACCAAGCTGTCTATGGTATTACCATTGGCCTGTGCTGAGAAGAAGATTTTTCCGTCGTTATCTCCCACATCACCTTCCACAGCAACTATCCTGGAACTATCTAGCTAGTGACAACCATGTAATTAACGAGGTGAACGAACCATGGGTTCTGCAAACGTCAACCTGCGCATCGCGCGCAACCTCAGCTCAACCGGCTGGGAAAAATTCAAGGATTACCGCGACAAGAAGTCCCAAGAAGCATTCGACTTCCTGGAAAGCGCGGCAAAAACCGTGGATAAGAGTGCAGAAAAACACTTCCCGGAAGCACGCAAAGAAGCTGGCAAGCTGACCAAAGCTGCCCACGCCCGCTTGGATAAAAGCCTGGAAAGCCTCCAAGGCACCGGCCGTGAACTTGCCGAAGGCAACGTATCCGAAACCGTAGAAAATGTCCGCGAGGCCGCCAGCGAAAACTTCTCCAAGGCCACGAAAAAGGCCCAGAAGCAAGCCAAGAAATTGCGCAAGAAAGCTAATAAAAAGCTGGACCGGAAAAACCGGAAGCGCCTATCCCGCGTAGAGAAAAAAGCCAACGCTGCTGCGCAGAAGGTCAAAGACAAAGCAGCCAAGAAACTAGATAAAAAGACCAAGTCTCAATCCCGCGGCTTTGGTTTCTACGCCTTGTGGGCCGCTGTTCTCGCCGCGGTCGTTGGTGTTATCGCCTATGTGCTGAACAAGCGCAACTCCGGCGCGCAAGAACAGCCACCAAAGGCTAGCGATTACAGTTCGAATACCACCAGCACGCTGGTGTACTCCTCGACCAGCGAAGATGACCTGGAAGCACCAAATGCAGATGCTTCCGAGGAAAACAAGAAGGCAGAAAAGAAAGCCGGCGAGTTGGCCGAGGATCCAGCCGACCGTGACGAGGAACTGCTGGCAGACATCGACGAACAGCTGGCCAAGAATCTCTCCCAGGGTGCTGCAGAAAACCTGGCTGCTTCCGAAGCCACCCGCGCTGTGGCTCACGACGATGCCGACGCTGCCGAAAAAGCAGCGCAGATCGACGAACAGCTGAAAGACAAGTTGGATTCCGAGTCTGGACCTGAATCCGGCTCTGAATCCGGCAACAAATAATCGTCGGCAAGCTGGGTGCCCCAAGCCCGGCGTCGGCAAGATATTCTGGCCAGTTCAGCGCAGCGATTCACCGGCGGGGCGTCGGCAAGCGGCGTCGTAAAGAGACATATGCCATAAAGTCGTTACGTGAGCTAAGCCATCTGCTTCGATAGGGTTTGTGGTGCAAGGGAATTATCAACACCATAGGCCCTATTTCTATGGCCACATTTTGTTTGGCCACGGCCCATCGTCGGCCGGTTATAGGACAGAGCGGTGTGAAAGACGAGGAGGAAATTGCTTTGGGCGTGCAAGAACTGTCAGTGAAACTCGACAACGGCGCAACCTACTATTTCCCCGCCGGAATTGCCCCAGGTGAGCAAGGCAACCGCATCGAGATGCTGCGCGAGGCCATCGAAAACGATTCCGTGTTTCAGAGCGTCGATATTAACGGCAACGAGCGCACCATTTATGGCAGCGAAGTGAAAAACTATCACTTGAGCGACGCGCTATAACCACCGACTATGCCGAAAACACTGCTGGTCACCAACGATTTCCCTCCGGTAATCGGGGGGATTGAATCATATCTACGGGATTTTGTTTCCCTGCTGGACCCCAACGAGATCATCGTTTTTGCGCCCACACGGGATAAAGCTGCCTGCGAGAGCTACGATGCGCAGCTAGATTATCCCGTGATTCGCTGGCCACACCGCCTGTTACTGCCGACGCCGCGTTCGGCAAAGAAACTCCGCGAAATCATCCGCACCCACGACATCGACACCGTGTGGTTTGGTGCGGCCGCTCCCCTGGCCTTGTTGGCAAAGACCGCGAAGCAGGCTGGCGCCAAGAAGGTCATTTCCACCACGCACGGCCATGAGGTCGGCTGGTCCATGATCCCGGGAGCACGCCAGGCGCTGCGCGTGATCGGCAACAACTCTGACGTGCTGACGTATATCTCGTCCTACACGCGCCGTCGGCTGGAAAAACCCTTCGGTAACCGCCCGCGGTGGGTGCATCTGCCTTCCGGGGTCAACGCGGATAATTTCGGGGTGGCGAGCCCACAGCGGCAAGTGGAGGCGAAGCAAGCCTTTGGCATTGCCGCGTCCGCGCCGACGATCGTGTGCATTTCGCGTTTCGTCCCACGCAAGGGCCAGGACAAGCTATTGCGGGCGTTTCCGGTGTTGCGTCGGCAGTTCCCGGATGTGCAGCTGATTTTGGTGGGCCGTGGGCGTTCGTATCGGCGCCTGGAAAGGCTGCGAAAGAAATACGCTCCCGATGCTCTGTTGCTGAACAACACGGATTATCAGCAGAACCAGGTGCGTGTCGACGATGCGTTGGCTGCCGCGGATGTGTTCGCCATGCCTGCCCGCACGCGCGCGGGAGGACTGTCCGTGGAGGGGCTCGGCATCGTCTATTTGGAAGCGCAGGCGTGTGGCATCCCGGTGGTCGCGGGCAGCTCCGGCGGGGCGCCGGAAACCATCACCGACGAGACCGGCGTGGTAGTCAACGGGCACCGGGTGAGCAGCATTGTGCGTGGCCTACAAGGCTTACTTGCCGACGCCCAGTTGCGCTCTGAGATGGGTGCTGCGGGCAGGGCGCACGTCGTCAAGAATTGGAACTGGGATTTGCTGGGTGCGCGGCTGAAACAGGAACTGCGAGAAGTGTAAAGCGGCGTTTCCCACTGAACGGCTGAGCAGCCACTTAGCGGCCACTTAGCGGCCAAGTGCACCAATGGCGATGACGTTCACCCCATTGAGGCGCCGATAAGACATCCCAACGCCGGTGATCGTGCCTACGGTAATCAGGTTTCTGGTGATCAGGTTTCTGGTGATCAGGTTTCTGGTGATCAGGTTTCTGGTGCGTTTTTACAAATAGGCTCGCTGAAAACGACCTTTTTTAGTCCCTATTTGCAAAAGTGCACCATCTGTCAATACGGGGCACCGAAAAACGGCGAAAAGAGGCTTCCCCGGGGTAAGGAAGACGGTTAAGGAGGCGTAGCGAGGGTCAACGGACCAACAAAGCTGGGGTAATAGACAAAAAGTGTGTCCCCATTTTCAGCATACGAGCCGGTTAAACCATCTAAATCGAGGGTGTCAGGAATTTTGTGTGTGAGGCTCTGATCTAGAAGGAGTTTCACCGATAATGACTACTGTGTCACCGAAGAAAAGCCATGCCCCGGCAAGGGTCACCGAAATCAGCGAGAAGCTGATGGAAAAACCTTGAGCTCGCCCGCTTGATCGGCGAGCTATCAACGTCCACAGATGACGCCAGCGAACTGGTCAAAGGTCTGTTGCAGGCTTCGATTAACGCTGGTCTGCAGGCAGAGATGGATGAGCATTTGGGCTATGGTCATTCCGACCGTAAGGCGAAAGTCCAGGTCGAGACCGCTCACGGAAGCAATCACCGCAACGGGGCGTATACCAAGACCGTCAATTCTGGGTATGGCACAACCGCCAACTCGATGAAGATCATGAGTCTTCTTCATCCTGAAACAACAAGAACGTTAGCTTCATGAATACCACATGACTAATCGCTAATGGCGTAGCTACCCTGGTGGCGATCCACATCTCAGCTACACGGAAATCAGCACCGACCATCACGATACTGAAATAAGCCAAAAAAGCAATCACAAAAACACAGAAATATTTTCTTGTTCGAAAAGTTATATTATATTTACTGTAGTAATTTACATAAATAACCACCAGAGCAGAGGGAACCCCAAACAAGATCCCCATAACAGTGGCAAATAAAAGCAATCCAGGCAGGGTCACCATCTAATTGTTCTCTTCGAGCTCATTTGCGGCTTCACTAGGAATTTCTGATAATAGTTTTTCAATAACACTATCAGGAATCTCCTCCATCGTGGTTGGATCCTCCAGATTAACGAAAGGAATTTCTTCAGGGTTCCATTCGTTCAGCACTTCATCAGGATCAACATAAATAGTATCAGGAGAAGGCTCATAGGTCGCTTCATCAGCCCTCTCAGGTGAACGATTTTGAGCCGACCCCACTGCTTTATCCGCAGTTATATAATCAGTCTCAGCATCATTAAGCTTTCCTTGCAGATTTTTAGTAAAAATTGACCAAGAAATCCGAGCAACGCTTAAAGAATTAAGAGGTCCGAGTTGCGAAGCTTTTGACATTGGCCCCCATGCCTTAACCCCAAGAAAGATCCGATTTGAACCAGCAGCTCCCCAACTGGGAGCATGATAGAATTTAAAGGAAATAATTCTATCCGCACCTTCAACATGACCTGGTAGAGATTTTAATACGAATCCATCTTTAGAAACCGAAATTACTTCTACTGGCTGACCTCCAGCAGGTGTTTCTAGTTCGCATCGATCACCCACTGATATTTCTTGCCCGCAACCAGTAAAAGTAAAATAAGCACTCAGGTTTTGAGTAACCTCAGCAGCAACAGATTGCGCTGTCCAGCGCTTACCCGGAGGGAAAATATTAAAAGCTAAGCTATACCCTCCCCACCCAGAAGTATCACCTTCAGGTAGGCTAGCTTTTTTCGGTGCAACGCACTGTATATTCAAATTCTGGAATTTCAGATTCCTGTCCTCGGGATCAGAAAAAGACGGGGACCTGTCATAGGTCAGTGAGCATCTGCTGCATCTGGGCGATCTCGGCCTCCTGGTCGTTGATAATTTGTTCGGCCAGGGTGATCGCATGGGGATTCTGGCCGTCAGCAACCTCGTCACGGGCCATGTCGACCGCACCTTCGTGGTGGGCGGTCATCTGCTCCAGGTAGAGGCTGGCAGCCTCAGTGCCCTGGGCTTCCTCAAGGGCTGTCATGTCCTCCTGGCTCATCATCCCGCTCATGCCACCCATCTCTCCGTGATCCATTCCACTCATCTCGTCCATGGTCCCCATGCCCCCAGAGTCGGTGACCGGCTGCTGGCCCCAAGCCTCGAGCATGGCGTTCATCCGGTCAATCTCCGGTCCCTGGGCGTCAATAACCCCCTGGGCAAACTCCACGACCTGGGCGGGGATACCCTCCTTAGCCAGGAGCATCTCACTCATCTCCACGGCCTGCTGATGATGGGGGATCATCATCTGGGCAAACATGATATCCGCGTCGTTGTGATCGGCGGAGATCTCCCCGTCCGTCTCAGTCGTCGCCGTGGTGGTCTCGGTCATCTCAGCGGTAGTCGTCGCAGTTCTGGTGGCCGAGGTGGTGGCGTCGGTGTTGCCTGACTCGGTGGCCTCACCGCAGGCGGCCAGCGCCAGGGTGGAGGCCACGGCGAGAGCGGAAAGAACAAGGGTGCGCTTCATGGTGGAGCCTTTCAAAGTCATATGGGGGCAGTGGAGAGAAGTGGTGGATCAGTGGATGGCGGTGGATGCTGGAGTAGGCGTGGTGTGTTCCTCCTTCGACTCGGTCGGAGCCAGGTGAGCCGGCTCCAGATCAATGCGGCGCAACAGCTGGGCGTTCAGGGCCACCACGATGGTCGAGGCAGACATCAAGATCGCGCCCACGGCCGGGGACAGCACGAACCCGATCGAGGCGAGCACTCCGGCGGCCAACGGCACGGCGAGGATGTTGTAGCCAGAGGCCCAGATCAGGTTCTGGATCATCTTGCGGTAGCTGGCCTGGGACAGCTCAATCATCGACAGCACTGCCCGCGGGTCATCACTGGCTAGGACCACCCCGGCAGATTCCATGGCCACATCCGTGCCGGCACCGATGGCGATACCGACGTCCGCGCGGGTCAGAGCGGGGGCGTCATTGACACCGTCACCGACCATGGCCACGCTCAAACCCCGGTCCTGCAGCTGCGTGACCTTGGTGTCTTTGTCCTGGGGCAGGACCTCGGCGAAGACCTCATCAATGCCTAAGTCCTGACCGACGGCGTGGGCCACCTGCTGGGCGTCGCCGGTGATCATCGCTACCTTCACCCCGCGGTCCTGCAGGGCTTTCACGGCGGCACGGGATTCGGGGCGGATCTTGTCCTCGACGGCCACCGCACCGATGATCTGACCGTCGCGGAGAATATGAAGCACACCGGCCCCACGCCCGGTCCAGGCGCTGGTGGTGTCGGTGAGCTCGGCCGGGGTGGTGAGGTTGAACTCGCGCAGCATGTTCGGCCCGCCCACGAGGATCTCAGCGCCATCGACAGTGGCCCGGACCCCCCGGCCAGAGGCGGCGCTAAAACCAGTTGCACGGATTTGCCGACGGGAAGCCTCGGGATGGGCGGCCGCGGCCGCCACGATGGCGCGGGCCACGGGGTGCTCGCTGTCGGCCTCCGCGGCGGCGGCCAGGGCCAGCAGCTCGCCCTCGGTGACGCCGACAGCTGCCGCGACACCGGTGACCGCGTGCGCACCCTCGGTCAGGGTGCCGGTTTTGTCGAAGAGCACCACGTCGATGGTGCGCATCCGCTCGAGCGCCATCCGGTCCTTGATGAGCACCCCGGATTTCGCGGCCCGCTCGCTGGAGATCGCAATGACCAGCGGAATCGCCAGGCCCAGGGCGTGCGGACAGGCGATGACCAGCACCGTGACCGTGCGCACCACGGCATCGTCCGGGCTGCCGATGATGGCCCACACCACCGCGGTGATCAGAGCGGAGATCAGCGCGAACCAGAACAACAACGCCGCTGCCCGATCCGCCAGGGCCTGGGCCCGGGAGGAGGACTCCTGGGCGTCGGCAACCATGCGTTGGATCCCGGCCAGGGCGGTGTCCCCACCAGTAGCCTCCACCCGGATGCGGACGGTGTTGTCGGTGGCCACGGTACCGGCGACCACCTTGTCACCGGTGTCGCGGAAGACGGGACGGGATTCGCCGGTGATCATCGCCTCATCGAATTCGGCGGCTCCGTCGAGGATGGTTCCGTCGGCCGGCACCCGGGCACCGGCCCTCACCAGCACGACGTCGTCGACGACCAGCTCGGAGATGGCCACGGTGCGGGTGGTCCCGTCGATGACTTTCTCGGCCTCATCCGGCAGCAGGGCAGCCAGCGCGTCGAGCGCGGAGGACGCGGCCCCGAGAGCGCGCATCTCCAGCCAGTGGCCCAGCAGCATGATGGTCACCAGCAGGGCCAGCTCCCACCAGAAGTCCAGGTCAAAACCGCCCAGCCCCAGAGTGGTGACCCAGGAGGCGACAAACGCCACGGTGATGGCCATGGCGATCAGGAGCATCATCCCGGGTTGGCGGGATTTCAGTTCTTTCCATCCGCCCTTGAGGAAAGGCGTTCCGCCGTAGACGAAGATGATCGTGCCCAGCACCGGGGGGATCCAGGTGGATCCGGGGAATGCCGGGAGGTGGTAGCCGAGCAGGTGGGCGACCATGGGGCTGAAAATAACGACGGGAATGGACAGAATCAGCGACCACCAGAAGCGGTCCCGAAACATTGCGGTGCTGTGTCCGGCGTGTTCGCCGTGACCATGAACGTGGTGGTCTGTTTCCGGAGCGGGGTGATCACCATGGTGATCGCCGGAATGGTGGGGAGTGCTCATGACGTTCCTTTCGCTCAACCCGGTCGGGGTCGAGATGATGGGTAAAACTGATCAGGATAAAACGGTGTAGCCGGCCTCCTCGATGGCCCGGCGAACCATCTCCGGAGGTACGACACCGGTGACCGTGACGGTGAAAACACCATCAGCAGCGAGATCAATCTGGACGTCGTCGACCTGAGGGAGGACCTGAAAGGCCTGGGTCACGCTTTTCGCGCAGTGCCCGCAGGTCAGGCCGGTGACCTGGTAGCTAGGGGAGGACCCTCTTGCTGACGAGTCGCTGGCGGCAGGGATGGAGGCGGTGTCGGCACGTGAGGCAGGTCCGCAACAGCTGCAGCCGTGGGAGGCCATCGGCAAGAGGCTGGGCGGGGAGGTGATCATGGGAAAGCTCCTCCGGGTCGGTGGGATGCGGCGATGCTATTCCCTAGCGTATACCCCCCTGGGGTATATTTTCAATGGGTGGAGGGCACGGCCCTCACGCGGGGCAGGGTGTGGTCACCGAGCAGCCTCCTCACTGTCGGGAGGGGACAGCGGGAGGCGGAGGGCAAACACCGCTCCACGACCGGGTCCGGGGGAGGTGGCGGTGAGAGTGCCGCCGTGGGCCTCGATCAATGCCTTGGAGATGGTCAGACCGATACCGGCCCCGCCGTTGTCCCGGCTGCGGGCGGCATCCCCCCGGTAGAAGCGTTCGAAGATGTGTCCGAGCTGGTCAGGTGGGATGCCCTCGCCGTCATCGGCGATGTGGATGAGCGCGGTGGACGCCCCCTGCCGGTGGACGCTGATCCGGACCTGCCCGCCGGCCGGGGTGTGCCGTAGCGCGTTCGACAGGAGATTGCTCATCACCTGGCCGAAGCGTTGCCGGTCCACGAGCACCCGGGCGGTGTCTGTAATGGTCCCGACCTGTAAATCGACGCCTTTGTCAGCATAAGCTTCCCCCGCGGCAGCAGCGGCGGTATGGAGCAGATCCCCGAGCCCTTCCTCCACCAGGTCCAAATCGATCCGGTGTTCCTGGGCCCGGGAGACATCGTCGATGTCTTCCATCAACCGGGTCAGGCGGGTGAGTTGGTCAGCCATGATCGTGTGGGTGGCATTATTCCAGTCCACGACCCCGTCCTGGAGGCCATCGAGGTAGACCGTGAGCACCGATAAGGGGGTGCCCATTTCGTGGGCCAGATCAGAGAGCATCTGGCGGCGGACCTGTTCGGTGCGTTCCAGCCGGTCGGCCATGGTGTTGAAGGCATGCGCCAGGGTGGTGACCTCGGGGCCTGCTTTTCCGGCGGGCACGCGGATACGGGAGTTGCCGGCCGTCAGGCTGGTAGCGGCGCGGGTGAGATCCTGCAGGGGGGTGCGCAGACGACGCGATAACCACAGGCTGGCCAGCAGGGCGCTGGTCAAGGCGGTGGGCAGGGCGACGGCCAGGGTGATCAGGTTGGCGCCCCGGTAGGCCTGCTCAGCATGGAACAGCTCCAGCGAGGGGTCCTCCCGGCCGGTCATCAACATATGATCATGGAACAGGGTCGGGCCCACCATCGTGGCCACGGCCGCGGCCACCAGCAGGCTAATCACCACGACCAACACCTGGGCGGCCAGGAAGCGGAAGGTCAGGCCGGGTCCGTGATTCATGGCTGCTCCACCCGGTAACCCACGCCACGCACGGTGTCGATAAACCCCCGGCCCTGGGTGTCGGTGCCGAGCTTGCGACGCAAGTTGCCGATGTGGACATCGACGATGCGTTCATCACCGACCCAGGTGGTGTCCCAGACCTCGGTGACCAGGTCGTGGCGGGTCAGCACCTGGCCGGGGCGCAGGGCCAGGGCAACCAGCAGCTCGAACTCCGTGCGGGTGAGCTCCACGGTCGTCTCCCCCACCCGCACCTGATGGGCGACGGGGTCAAGGATGAGGTCACCAACGATCAAGGGGGTGGTCACCTGCGGTGGGGTGGTGCTGGTGCGCGGGCGGCGCAGCACCGCATGCACCCGGGTCACCAGTTCCCGGATGCTAAAAGGTTTGGTGATGTAGTCATCCGCCCCCAGGGTCAAACCGCTGATCTTGTCGTCCTCGCTACCACGCGCGGTGAGCATGAGGATGTAGCAGTCCGAGAAGGCGCGGATCCGTCGGCACACCTCCAGGCCGTCGAGTTCGGGCAGCCCCAGATCCAGCACCACAACATCGGGGGAAAAGCGACGGGCCTCGTCCACGGCCTGGGTGCCGGTGTGCGCCTGGCGGGTATCGAAGCCGGCCCGGATGAGGTAGGAGGCCACCATCTGAGCCAGGGGTTGTTCATCATCGACGACCAGCACCCGCCCCGGGGGCGTGGCGGTGGTCGGTGTGCGGTCAGCCATAGACCCCAGTATCGCTCCGGCCAGGGGGGAATACCACCCTCGCTCAGTGCCCGGCGGGGAATCTTCATCAAATCTTCAAACATCACCCTTCGACCGCCGTCACCCCTGTGCCCCACCCCGGGCCGGCGGCATTGCCTCCCCTGGTCGGTTCAGCAGGCACCACCAGGGATTTCACTGCCTGCACCGCATACCCGGGGCGGGTAGAAGAACATCGCCCACGGCTGTGGGGTGGTGTCCCGGTGGTGACCCAGCCCACCGAATTCACCCCATTTTCGCCCTGTTGTAAGGCTGTGAGCAGGGTTTTTGATTGCTAGTCCGTCAGGCACCCGTGCTAGATAAAGGTATGGCACCGACCTTGAGGCGGTGTCTTCTCACGGTATTACCACGATCCAAGGAGATTGACGTGAAACGAGCAGCGATCGCAGCCGCCGCCCTTGCCCTCGCCCTCACGGGGTGTTCGGCCGCCGACCCGGAATCCACCGCCGACGGGACGGTGTCCCAGGATACATTCCTGACTACCCATGGCCTGGCCGCCATGGACGCGGTGGAGATCATTGATCACCTCGACCGGCAGAAGGTCACTGAGCGTCCCACGGATCTGATCGCCTCAGTGCGTGCCGATGAACTGCTGCTCTCGAGCGATGACCAGGAAGTCGTGGTCGATCTTCCCGACAATCAGACGTATGTCTCGATCGCACCCTATCTCACCTCCACCCACGACTGCTTCTACCACAGCCTCACGACCTGCCTGGGGGAACTCGACAATGAGGATATCCAGGTCACGATCACCGATGAGGCGACCGGTGAGGTGCTGGTGGACGAGGCGACAACCACCTTCGACAACGGGTTTATTGGCTTCTGGCTTCCCGATGATGTCACCGGCCTGATTGAGGTCAGCTACCAGGGGCGTACCGGCACCACGGAGTTTTCCACCACCGACGACGGTGCAACCTGCGTCACAGACCTGCGCCTAACGTGATGGCTCAGCAGGGTCCTCACCTGCGCCTGTCTCCCGTGTCACTGAAATCTTGCACCAAGGAAGGTTAAATCATGACGAACGCGTTTTCCCGACGACAGTTTCTGCTCGGCGGGCTTGTCCTCGCCGGCACCGGGGCCGTGGCCGCCTGCACCAGCGACCCTGGACCCGCTGCCTCGGCACCAGGTCCCTCCCTTCGCCCCACTCCCACCCCCACTGCGCTCGGTGAGCCGACGGTGCGCCGGACACTGACCGCCCGGCCCCTCTCTCTGGATATCGGCGGCATCGAAGCCAAGACGTGGGGATACGTCTCTGACACCGGGGATGCGGCCATTGAGGCCACCGCCGGCGACGTACTCCAGGTCGATATCACCAATGAACTGCCTGAGAGCACCTCCATCCACTGGCATGGCATCGCACTCCACAACGCAGCCGACGGTGTGCCCGGTATGACCCAGGACCCCATTGAACCTGGCGAGTCTTTCTCCTATGCTTTTGAAGTCCCCCACGGTGGCACCTACTTCTACCATTCCCACACCGGCCTGCAGCTTGATCGCGGCCTCCACGCCCCACTGATCATCCGTGACCCGCAAGACGCTGAGGATCAGGACGTCGAGTGGACCATCGTGCTCGACGACTGGGTCGATGGCATTCAGGGCACTCCCGACGATGAGCTCGACAAGCTCACCCGAATGGGTTCGGGCGACCATAACGGGAGGATGGGAATGGGAGGTCACGGCCAGATGATGCACGGCACCCCGGACCGGGTACTGGGCGGGGATGTCGGCGATGTGATGTATCCGCACTACCTCATCAACGGACGTATCCCCCGTGCTCACCGGACCTTCGAGGCTCGCCCGGGCGACAAGGCCCGCCTGCGGTTTATCAACTCCGGCGGTGACACCATCTTCAAGGTGGCCCTCGGTGGTCACCGCATGACCGTCACCCACACCGACGGCTTCCCTGTCCAGCCCTGGGAGACCGAATCAATCTACTTGTCGATGGGCGAGCGTGTCGACGTCGAGGTCATCCTCGGCGACGGCATCTTCCCGCTCACGGCTTTGGCGGTGGGTAAGGACGACCGCGCCTTCGCCGTCATCCGCACCGCCGGCGGCCAGGCCCCCCACCCCGATGTCGACTTCCCCGAATTGTCGTCCACCGGACTGCTTCTGTCCTCCCTGAAGCCAGCAGACCGTGCACTCCTGCCCGAGGGCACACCAGACCGAGAAGTCAGTATCGACCTGGGCGGGCAGATGATGCCGTATGAATGGAGCATTCTCACCGACGGCCAATCCTCCTCCGCGACCGTGCAGGAGGGCCAGCGCCTGCGGATGGTCATGCGCAACAGGACCATGATGCCCCATCCCATGCACATCCACGGCCACACGTGGGCGCTACCCGGCAGCGGCGGGCTACGCAAGGACACCGTTCTTCTCCGCCACGGTGAAACCATGATCGCCGACCTGATCGCTGACAACCCCGGTGAGTGGGCATTTCACTGCCATAACGCCTATCACATGGAAACTGGGATGGTCAGCTCGCTTCGCTACGAGTAACCCCCACAGCAGGGTTGAGTGCCGAGGTGGGCGGGGGTGTGAAGTGTCCCAGGTTTTGTTCCGTTTGAGTAGATGGGAAAATCTGGAAGATGCCGAGAAAATTTGGCAAGGATGCCCAGGATCGTGTGGTCCGTCTCGTGGAAGACCGCATCTTGGCAGAAAACATGTCGATGCAGGAAGCGTGTAAGATCGCGGCACCAAAACTAGGTGTCTCATGGCATACTGCCCGTTTAATGCGCTTGGCCGGTGTTTCAGGCAAAGGCAAAGGCCGATCACCAATCACAACGCGCACACCTCAACGTGCCGGATCTGCGCCCAGACTTGGTCGAGCGTGAATTCAAAACCCAGGGCCGAAAATAAGCTGTGGGTGGCTGACATTACGTATGTGCGCACGAAGAAAGGCTTTGTGTATGCCGCATTTGTCACCGACGTTTACTCCAGGCGGATCGTTGGGTGGGCGCTACCGGACTCGATGCGCACCAAGGCTTTGCCGCTGCAAGCACTCAATCAAGCGATTGTGAGTGCGAGGGAAACAACAGGTCTCATTCACCATTCGGATCACGGCTCACAGTACGTCAGCGTTGTCTACAACGAGAAACTTGCTGAATTCCGGATTTAATCTTCCACTGGAACGGATGGCGATTCCTATGACAATGCTTTGGCTGAAAACGTAAACGGCCCCTCACAAGAACGAGCTGATCCATACTCGCAGGTGGGATGATGTTATCGAGGTAGAAATCGCGACATTCGAGTGGGTGTCATGGTGGAACGAGACAAAATTGCATCAAAGTTTGGGATACCGCACCCCGGTCGAGGTTGAAGACGCGTTGTGGGAACAAGATGAGTCCCGGGAAACAATAGAAAATAGGGTAAATGCCTAGGAACAAAACCTAGGACACTTCACAGGCACAGATTCAACAACCGCACAAATACGAAAAGGGAAGACACTAAAGCCACGCGGAAACAGGCTCAGAAACACATCACCGTCGGGCCGACGTTCGACCCTCGTGGCAACAGTTCAGCATCTGCTGTATAGTCCAGTGCATGCTGACTATTGCTTCGCGCTTGGACGTGATGAACCGATTGGGTCGGGCGATGGCCGATCCCACCCGATCCCGTATTCTCCTGACCCTGCTGGGCGGCCCGGCCTATCCGGCCGCTCTCGCCCGGGAGCTGGAACTGACGCGGTCAAATGTGTCGAACCACCTCACTTGCCTACGGGACTGCGGAATTGTGGTCGCCGAACCGCAGGGGAGGAAGACCCGCTACGAGATCGTCGACGCCCATCTTGTCCAGGCGTTGAACTCACTGCTAGATACCACTCTGGCTGCCGACGAGAATGCCCCGTGTATTGACTCGGCATGTGACGTGCCCGGGTGCACCACCGGAGAGGGGAACAGGTAAGTGGTAACTGGTCTCCTGGGGGCGGTTGGTCTGTTTATCGCCACCAATATCGACGACATCATCGTGCTCTCGCTGTTCTTCGCCCGTGGGGCCGGCCAAGCAGGGACCACACTTCGGATCCTGGCCGGGCAGTATCTTGGTTTCGCGGGCATCCTCGCAGCCACGATTCTGGTCACCCTAGGGGCGGATGCCTTCCTGCCCACCGAGGCGATCCCCTACTTCGGGCTGATCCCCCTGGCCCTGGGGCTGCGGGCGGCCTGGCAAGCCTGGCAGGGAAACGATGATGACGACGATGACGCGAAAGTCAGCGGAAAGAACGTAAGCGCCTTGATCGTCGCCGGGGTGACCTTTGCCAACGGTGGCGACAATATCGGCGTCTATGTCCCGGTTTTTCTCAACGTGGATACCGCCACCGTTATCATCTACTGCGTCGTCTTTCTGATCCTGGTGGCGGGCCTGGTCCTGTTGGCGAAGTTCGTGGCCACCCGTCCACCGATCGCGGAGGTTCTCGAACGCTGGGAGCATGTGCTGTTCCCGATCGTTTTGATTGGCCTGGGTATCTTCATCCTCGTCAGCGGCGGTGCCTTCGGCCTTTAATAAGCTCATCCCCCATGCCCCCCCCAGGGCCTCTCTAGGTTTCCTCACCGGCGTCAACTGAACCGCCCATGAAGTTGTGAAAAACCGTTGCCTCAGGGGCTCGACCACGCTAGGGCGACAGAAATTCCAGTGGGATGCTGAGATGGGCGAACGGATTGCGGACATCCTGGGGGATACGTCATTAAGTCGAGCACGCATTGAGGCGGTCGCCGGGTCGTATCGTGCCTTGTCGATCATGGCGTCGAGGCTGTCATATGCTTTTACATTAATTCGGTGGCCGAAGGCTTCTGCTTCACCGGGGCCATCTGTGCCAACGCCTTCTGACTCTGACAGTAATTTTAAACCTGCCCTATTGGGGTGTACCTCGTCGAGGATCGCACGGGTTGTCGGAACGGAAGGCCTGCACGCGGTTCCTGACGCCAAGGCCAGGTGTAACGAAGTCTCGTACTACTAGGCCCGGATCGAGAACACAACGTCGATAAGGGCTGTACTGATCTCTTGAGGGCAGCCGCCGCGGTAGGCGGTGAAGTTTGCTTCAGGGATGTGGCGGGTTGCGGCAATGACAGCGTCAAACTGAGCCGAGGTCGTTGTCATGCCGGCGTTATCCCCGTATCAGTGGTATTTGGTACACCACAGGGTTTGGCCAGCGCGAGGCCTGCCAGGTGTTTCTGCAAGCGCTTGGCCATGGGCGGGAAGGTCGCGAACGTCAGTCCTCCCGAGATGACTGCACCGACTACAGGAATGGTTTTTGCTGCTCCCTTAGCGAAGCTCTGTTTCGTCATGCGGAAGCCGAGGTTGGCGGCAACCTTTTTAGGGTTAAACGCCAAAAAGTGTGTGCCAAACCCCGTATATCTACACCTCTAGCAGCACAAACCCCGAAATAATAAGCCCAGCAGGCATATTCCACACCAAAAACCAGAAAATACCCACACCAACCAGCTACCTGGTCAGCCAGCCCTCTACGACCAGGGTATCGATGTTGAATACACGCACTCAATCGGTATCCGGAAAGGCCAGATCTAGGGAATTGGCGACACGCCGATCAGACACACTTTTTGCTACTTAACCCGCCTTGAACGCAAAACATCCCCCGATCCGATGGACCGGGGGATGCAGGCTATGCTGTGGAGCATAGGAGAATCGAACTCCTGACCTTCTGCTTGCAAAGCAGATGCTCTACCAATTGAGCTAATGCCCCATGTTTCCGCCTGTGGGTCTAGCAGGAATCGAACCTGCGACCTCATCGTTATCAGCGATGCGCTCTAACCGACTGAGCTATAGACCCTGTGTGCGGAACGATTATGTACTTTAATACGTATCTTAGATACACACAAATCGCCAGGTCAAGCGGCATTTTTTGTAGCTTATTCGTCGACTTCCACGATCTGTTGTAGATCCACTTGGATACCACCAAACAACGCCGCTACAGCGTTGTAGATGAGCGCAAACAGCGGAGCCAGGATCGTCGCCAAGATAGCCGCCACAGCACCCACCAGAGCCGACAGAGACAGCACCAAGCCGTAGTCGATGAGCATGCCAGCCCCCAGACCGTCCATGAAGCCGTTGATGTACTCCCAGACGCCAAACGTGGCCATCACGAAGTACACCACCGTCACAGCGATCAGCCAGGCCACCAGGCCCACCAGAGACACCGCCAGGCCCACCCGAAAGGCAGATAGCGGCGAGATTCGAGTAATCGCGATGTTTCTTCCCATAGTGCTACTCCTCTTCGACCTTTGCGTCGCCGTCAGCTTCAGCCTCAGTCTTAGCCTCAGCCTTCGACTGGCCTTCCTGAACTTGCGCTTCCTGCACTTCGTCGATGGTCTTTTCGCCCTTAGCCACAGCTTGGGCTTCTTCCACGCCTTCGCTCTCGACGTTCTTGTCGATAGCCAACAGCTCGACGTCGTCGGCAAGATTCACCAGCCGCACACCCATCGTGGCACGCGAGGACGGACGGATCTGCCCGGCCTCAGTACGCACGACGCCACCGGCAGAGGTGATAGCGAAGATTTCATCGTCCTCGTTCACCGCAATCGCGCCAATCAGCTTGCCGCGCTTCGGGGTGTACTTGAACGTCATTACGCCCATGCCACCACGGCCCTGGGTGCTGTATTCCTCAATCGCGGTGCGCTTGCCGTAACCGCCGCTGGTAGCCACCAACAGGTACTCGCCATCGTGCACCACGGACATCGCCAGCAGCTGGTCATCACCCTTAAAGCGCATGCCCTTCACGCCGGCGGTCGCGCGACCCATCGGCCGCAACTGATCATCGTCGGCAGTAAAGCGGATGGACTGGCCTTGCTCGGAGGTCAGCAACAGATCATCCTCGTCGCCCGCCAGGCAAGCACCAATCAGCGCATCCCCCTCATTGAGATTGATCGCGATCAGGCCAGCTGAACGCGCCGACTCATAATCCGTCAGATGTGACTTCTTCACTCGGCCCTGCTTGGTAGCTAGCACCAGGTACGGCGCATCGGTGTAGGACTGCAGCTGAATAACCTGAGCAATGCGCTCTTCCGGCTGGAACTCCAACAGGTTCGCCACGTGCTGGCCCCGCGCGGTACGGCCGGCCTCCGGCAGCTCGTAGGCCTTGAGGCGGTAAACGCGACCAAAGTTGGTGAAGAACAAAATCCAGTCGTGCGTCGAACACACAAAGAAGTTCTTGACGACGTCATCCTGCTTCAACTCCGCACCACGCACACCCTTGCCGCCGCGCTTTTGCGACTTGTAGGTGTCGACCTTCGTGCGCTTGGCATAACCAGTGGCGGTGATGGTCACGACCACGTTTTCACGGACGATCAGATCCTCATCAGAAACCTCACCGTGCGCGGCCACGATCTCGGTGCGACGCTCGTCGCCATGCTTGTCGACGATTTCCTTCAGCTCAGTCGCCACGATCTCGCGCTGGCGCTCCTCGCGATCCAGGATGTCTTTTAGGTCATCGATAACAGTCTGGATTTCTTCCAATTCGTCGATGATCTTCTGGCGTTCCAAGGCAGCCAGGCGGCGCAGCTGCATCGCCAGAATGGCCTCGGCCTGCTCGTCGTCGACGCCCAGCAGATCCTTCAAGCCCTCACGAGAGGCTTCTACCGAACGGCTGCGGCGGATCAACGCAATGACCTCATCGAGCATGTTCAGGGCCTTGACCAGGCCACGCAAAATGTGCGCACGTTTTTCGGCTTCCGCCAGGCGGTATTGCGTACGCCGAACAATAACCTCAATCTGGTGGGTGACGTAATAACGCAGCATCTGATCCAGACGCAGCGTACGCGGCACACCATCGACGATGGACAGCATGTTAGCGCCGAAAGAAGTCTGCAACTGCGAGTGCTTGTACAAGTTGTTCAGCACCACGCGGGCGACGGCATCACGCTTTAGAGTGACCACGATGCGCATGCCGACGCGGTCAGAAGACTCATCGTCAATATTCGAAATGCCAGCCAGCTTACCGTTTGCAACCTGCTCGGCGATATTAGCCACCATGGTGTCCGGGTTGACCTGATACGGCAACTCGGTAATCACGATGGTCTGCCGGCTGCCGTTTTCCTCGATGCTGGACACGCCACGCATACGGATGGAACCACGGCCGGTGGTATAAGCATCCTTGATGCCATTAGTGCCGACAATCATGCCACCGGTCGGGAAATCCGGCCCAGACACCCGCTCCATGCAGGCTTCCAGGGTTTCTTCCTCGCCCGCATCCGGGTTCTCCAGCAACCAGTAAATGGCCTCCGCCAGCTCATTCAGGTTGTGTGGCGGAATATTAGTAGCCATACCGACGGCAATACCACCGGAACCATTCATCAACAGGTTCGGCACCCGCGACGGCAGCACCGTCGGCTCCGTCGTCTTGCCGTCATAGTTCGGCTGATAATCGACGGTGTTTTCCCGAATATCCCGGGTCATCTCCATAGCCAAAGGCATCAGCTTCGACTCGGTATAACGCATCGCCGCCGGGCCATCATTACCCGGCGAACCGAAGTTACCCTGGCCGTCGACAAGCGGATAACGCATCGACCACGGCTGGGCCATACGCACCAGCGTGTCATAAATAGCGCTGTCACCGTGCGGGTGATAATCACCCATCGTGTCCGAGACCGGCTTCGAGGATTTCACATAACTGCGCTCCGGCCGGTAACCGTTGTCATACATCGCGTACAACACACGCCGGTGCACAGGCTTCAGCCCGTCACGCACATCTGGCAACGCACGGCCCACGATCACGGACATGGCGTAGTCGATATAACTCGACTCCATCTCCGCGGAGATATCTATCGGCTCAATGCGATCTAACAAACCGCCTTGGTTATCGTCACTCATAACCTCCCAGTCTAGCGCCTAACGCGCCCAGAACGACGGTGCGCAACCCCTCAGCGGCAGGTGCGAAGTACAGACTGCACAGTCAAAGGGCATGGAAGGTGCAGCTGGAGAAAATGCCTCAAAGTCGTTCAGCATTTTTGGCATCGTTGTTCACTACTATTTCCGGGCCATAGGGAAAGTTCTAGTCAGACTTGCAATCAGACTGGAATTTTTCACAGTCTAATAGTCTCAGTGCCAGAGTTAGTATTAGTTTGAGTGCAACTCTGCGATAAAATTTTCACAGTCTGCGGTAAAAATTTGAGAGTGATAGTTGGAAAAGTGTTAGTCTAAGAATCAAAATCTTCACAATTACCCAAGAAAAAACGCCATGAACACTAATTTTCCCACACCCGAAGAATTACAAGTCTGGTTAGATACTTTTCGCACTTACGGCGGCGACACTACAAATGTAAAAGTCAAAGCTGCTCAAAGCGGGCTTCCCGAAAACCTAGCCGAAACCACGGCCGCCTTTGCCAACATGCCGGAAGGCGGGCTGATCATCTTAGGTGTTGCCGAAAACCAGAATTTTTCCGTAGTCGGTGTGGACAAACCAGCGGAGTTAGAACAAGCGCTCGTCAGCCAAGCACACAACTCGATTACCCCGCCACCGTTTATCAAAACCACTGTTGTAACCCTGCATGGCAAAAACCTCGTTTTAGCGCGCGTGCATAGCCTCAATATTCTAGATCGCCCAGCTATGTATCAAGGCAAAGCCTATTTACGGCAAGCAGATGGTGAATACGAAATTCCGGCTTCCGAATTACGCATGATCGAGGTTGCGAAGCTGCATGCCGAGCAAGAAGAACTCTATGACCGTCGGCCTGTTCCAGATACCACCATTGAAGATCTTGACAACGACCTACACCAACAATTACTCCGCACAGCCCGGGCAAGCATCACGCAGTTGCGCAAAACGCCTGAACCCACGCTCCTTCGTAACCTCGTGGTCACTAACGGTGACGTTTTATCAATCGCTGGTTTTTACGCACTCGGACATTTCCCACAAGGCCCTTTACCATCGTTAGCGGTTACCGTCGCGGTTCGGTTGCCCGAAACCGAACGCCCACGACGCACCCGCAACCTAGCCACGTTCTATGGCCCGGTTCCAGCACTGCTGAACCAAACCATGGACTGGGTCGAAGCCAATATTCCGCAAACACAGACCTATCAGGAATCCGGGCACATGCGGAGTGTTCCCGTCATCCCGCTGGCAGCAATCCGGGAAGCTGTCGCCAACGCACTGATTCACCGTGACCTCGGTCCAAATACAGTCGAAGCTGGCAAAGCCATTGACGTGCGTATTACCCCGGATCGCTTAATTATCACTAGCCCAGGTGGGTTGAAGAACCTGACAGTCGCGCAACTATACAGTGCGGATTTTCGGCGCATCGAAGTCAATCAGCACCTGTACCGCCTAGCAAAATTACTCACCGACACAGATGGAAATCGGATTATCGAAGGTGAAGGTGGTGGCGTTAACGCCATGTTTGAACTCTGCGAATCGGCGGGCTTGCCACAGCCAAAGATCATCAACACCGGAGTCAAAGTTACTGTCATTTTCTTCTTCCCCAAGCAGAGTCACACTTCAGGCGATGCTCCAATGGAGGCTCCAGCCCCCAAAACTGCTCCAAATAACGGCGCAGAGCTAGAAGACAACGCCTCGTTAGCTTCGTTAGGCAACGGTATTCAAGTATCTGATGACCAATACCTGCGGAGCCTCGGAAAAAACGTCCCTCGCATCCTGAGTGCCGCACGCAATCTCGCAGTACCCCCAGCACCAGTAACACCACAAACAGCGTCAGCACCAATGCCGAACCACACTGCCGAATTCAGTTTTCACCAATTAGTAGCAGAATCTGGGCTGAGTAATTCCCAAGTTCGCTATGGGCTAAGCCCGCTGCTCGAACACAAAATTATTGTGCGCAAGGGCGGGCAAGGGAAAAAAGCCACCACGTACCAACTCGGCAAGCGTGGCTAGCCTCCCCCCCTAGCCGGGTTTACCAGCCGCGCTCTGCCAAACGGTGAGATACTGGCAACTCATCGACGTTGATGCCAACCATGGCCTCACCCAAACCACGCGAAACCTCAGCGATAACCTTGGCGTCGTCGTAGTTCTTGACCGCACGCACAATAGCCTTCGCACGAGCCTCCGGGTTACCGGACTTGAAAATGCCTGATCCGACGAACACGCCATCGGCACCAAGCTGCATCATCATCGCAGCATCAGCTGGGGTAGAAACGCCACCGGCAACCAACAAACCAACCGGCAAACTACCAGTCTCTGCAACCTCAAGCACCAACTCATACGGTGCCTGCAGCTCCTTGGCAGCAACGAACAACTCGTCTTTCGACATGGAAGACAAACGGTTGATCTCCGCGCGGATGCTCCGGATGTGGGTCACGGCGTTAGACACATCACCAGTGCCGGCTTCCCCCTTAGAACGCACCATGGCAGCGCCCTCGTTGATACGACGCAACGCCTCACCCAAGTTGGTAGCACCGCAGACGAATGGCACATCGAAAGCGAATTTGTCGATGTGGTGAGCGTAGTCAGCTGGGGTCAATACCTCAGACTCATCGACGTAATCAATACCCAGAGACTGCAGCACCTGCGCCTCAACGAAGTGGCCGATGCGAGCCTTGGCCATAACTGGGATGTCGACGGCTTCGATGATTTCGGTGATCATATCCGGATCCGACATGCGGGCAACACCACCCTGGGCGCGGATATCAGCAGGCACCCGCTCCAAAGCCATCACGGCTGAAGCACCAGCAGCCTCGGCGATGCGAGCTTGTTCCGGGGTAACGACGTCCATGATGACGCCACCAAAAAACTGCTCAGACAAACCGCGCTTCACGCGGGCTGCGGAACCATTGGCATTACTCAAAACGAGTTTTCCTTTCGGTCAGGCTAAGAATATGACTTATAACGCACAAAATATTGGGCGCGTCCAATCCTAGCCCCCAACAGCACAGGATTAGACGTCGAGGAAGCGGACATCCTTAGCACGGCGGGTAATGAAGCTACGACGTGCAGAAACATCATCGCCCATAAGAATAGAAAACAGCTCGTCGGCCTTTTGTGCATCCTCCAGGTCCACGCGGCGCAGGATACGAGTGGTTGGGTCCAGCGTAGTTTCCCACAGCTCTTTCGCGTTCATCTCGCCCAGACCCTTGTACCGCTGGATACCGTCGTCCATGTTGATCTTGCGGTTCTGCGCAAAGCCTTCTTTCAGCTGGGCATCGCGTTCACGGTCGCTAAAGGCGTAGCCAGGCTCACCCTTCGACCACTTCAGCTTGTACAACGGCGGGTTCGCCAAATACACATGCCCATTTTCGACGAGCTCCGGCATGAAACGGAACAGCAGCGTCAGCAGCAGCGTGGCGATGTGCTGGCCATCGACGTCGGCGTCGGCCATCAACACGATCTTGTCGTAGCGCAGCTTCTTGATATCGAATTCTTCGTGGATACCGGTACCCAACGCGGTGATAATCGCCTGCACCTCGTTGTTTTTCAGCACCTTATCCATGCGAGACTTCTCGACGTTCAAAATCTTGCCGCGCAACGGCAAAATCGCCTGGTACAGCGACTCGCGCCCAGCTTTCGCGGAGCCACCCGCGGAGTCACCCTCCACGATGAACAGCTCGGAAACCTTCGGATCCTTGGAACGGCAATCTGCCAACTTACCTGGCAAACCACCCAGGTCAGTAGCGGATTTACGGCGCACCAACTCACGAGCGCGACGAGCCGCCACGCGTGCCTGCGCAGAAGCCACCGCCTTGTTCATAATCGCTTTAGCCTCTGCCGGGTTCGCATCAAACCAATCCGCCAGGTGCTCATTGACAGAACGCTGCACGAAAGAGCGAATTTCCGTGTTACCCAGCTTGGTCTTCGTCTGGCCTTCGAACTGGGGGTCGCCGACCTTCGCGGAAATAATGGCCGACAAGCCCTCGCGGCAGTCATCGCCAGTAAGCTTGCCGTCTTTTTCCTTCATCAACTTATGCGTTTTCGCATAGTTGTTCATCTGCGTGGTTAACGCAGCGCGGAAGCCTTCTTCGTGCGTACCACCCTCGTGCGTATTAATCGTGTTGGCAAAAGTATGCACGGACTGGTTATAACCACTGTTCCACTGCAGCGCGATTTCTACCTCGTGGTCCTCGCCCTTGGCTTCAAAACTAATGATCGTCGGGTGGATCGAGGTTTTCGTGCGGTTCAGATAATCAACGTAATCGACCAGGCCATTCGGGTAGCAGAATTCAATCTTCTTGACGGCTTCTTTATCGCTGAGCGCAGCTTTGTCTTCCGGGTCCGGATCATCGAAAGAGCTGGCAGTCTCGCCTTCTTCCGCGAGAGCCTCCAACTTGAGATCCTCGGCAGTCACGCGCTCGTCGACAAGCGTGATGGACAAACCCTTGTTCAAGAAAGCCATTTCCTGCAGGCGGCGCTTGATGGTATCAAAATCAAATTTAACGGTCTCGAAAATCTCCGGATCCGGCCAAAAACGCACCGTCGTACCAGTGCCGCGGGCATTTCCGCCTTCGACGAGTTCTTCCGGCACCGCGCGCTCAAAATTCTGGTACCAGTGCTTGCCATCGCGCTTAATCGCGGCTTCCACGCGCGTCGACAAAGCATTGACGACGGAAATACCCACGCCGTGCAGACCACCCGAAACCGCATAAGAATCCGAGTCGAACTTACCGCCGGCATGCAGCTGCGTCATCACAACCTGCACCGTTGGTGCCCCCGAGGCGTGCATCGAGACCGGGATACCACGGCCGTCGTCAGTAACCTGCACGCCGCCGTCGGCAAGCAAACGCACCTCCACCTTGGAGGCATAGCCAGCCATGGCCTCATCGACCGAGTTATCAACAACCTCCCAAATTAGGTGGTGCAAGCCACGCACGCCGGTAGAACCGATATACATACCGGGGCGCTTACGGACGGCTTCCAAGCCCTCCAGGATGGTAATTGATGAAGCGTCATAATTCGGTTGCGCGTTAGCCACGTGAAACTAGCACTCCTTAAAGAGGAAATCTTCGACATTCCAATCTTACACCCCAGACACCCCGCCCGGGTGGAGCTAAGCCGCAGGCACACCGCACGGTCGCATGTCAGAACCGCAGCTGCTTATCAGTGGTTTATCCGTACGTATCGCGCGGACCGCGACCTTTCACATGTAGCTTGCCCTTACGCCAATTCGGTGCCTGCGGGCCAAAGATCTTCAACTCAGTGATCACGTCCGGTCCAGCTTTCTCGCGGATCGAGCGCAGAATCTCCCGCTGCATATACCGCAAATTCGTCGCCCACGCGGTGGAGTCACAACTGATAAATAGCGCCGTATCTTTCACCATCTCTACCTTGGTGTGCTGCGCGATCTTCTCACCCACCAGCTGCGCCCAGTGCCCAGTCACCCACCCAGAGGCCAGGTTTTTCTCCCAACCGCGGGAGGTAATTTCTTTGTTCAGTACCGCACCCGCCGACGGCAAATTCAATTGCCTGCGCGGACGCCTGCCATCAGGCCCGGATTGCCGGTATTTCTGCCAATTCAGCGCACCGAGGGCGCCAGGAGTGTTCTGGGCATTACGTTCCTGGTGCGCCCGTGCTTGCCGACGGCGGCGCAGATAACTTTGTGCACCCGTCTGCGAAGTGCCCAGTGGTGGTGCGAATCCACGTTGTGCAGCAGCTTCCCGGACGGCGGCAAAGGTGGCGTCGACAAGATCACGAGGCTGGCTTGGTATCTGTGGCTGGTTAGGGGGCAGTTTTTGTGACTGATTCTGTGACTGGTTGCCTGCTGAATTATCGGCAGAAGCACTCATCGTGATCCACCGTCGCCAGGCTGGGGTGTGTCTTCGGCACCAGCACGTCGCTCGTTCTGGCTGGTGTCGATAAAGGACACACGTGAATACTCACCGCTGGCGCTCATAGAATCGTGGACGCCGATGCGAACTACAGAATTCGGTTCTAGTTCCTCGGGAATATCTTCTTCCACCGCAGCGGTAATCAGCACCTGTTCCACAGAGCTCGCAAGCTTGACCAGGTGCCGCCGACGCTTCACATCCAGTTCCGCAAACACATCATCCAGAATCAGAATCGGATCCGTGCCCGATTGCCGCAAAATCTCGAATTCTGCCCAGCGCAACGCAATGGCATAAGACCAGGTCTCACCATGCGAAGCAAAACCTTTCGCCGGATTAGCACCAAGTAGTGCTTCCATGTCATCACGGTGCGGGCCGACGAGGCTAACGCCGCGCTCAATCTCTTTGTTCCGTGCATTGCCTAATGCTCCCAGCATGGCAGCCTCGATGAGTTCGACTTGCACGTGACCGTGCTCATCCCGGTAATACTCGTCGGTGATGCGCCGAGACGGCATCGCTGTCGAATTCCCAGAACCAGCAGCCACCCCAGAATTACCGTTTTCTACCACGGTATCCAGGGTGGAATTATAAGAGACATCTGCTGGGCGAGATTCTGGAGCGATAGCCGCATAGGCCTTACGAACCTGAATTTTTAGCTCATCAACCAACTCGATACGCGCAGCAATTAGCTGTGCACCCAATCCAGCTAAACGATTGTCCCAGGCATCCAAGGTTGCTAAGGCAGATGCGGAATCATCGTCTCGATACCCACGCTTCAATGCCGCACTAGCTGACTTCAGCAGTGCATTTCGCTGACGCAAGACTTTGTCGTAATCAGCCTTCACGCCGGCAATTCGTGGGGTTCTACTAGCCAGCATCCTATCGAGATAGCGGCGGCGCTCCCCTGGCTCGCCACGTAATAGAGCCAAATCTTCCGGAGAAAACAGCACGGTCTTTGCTACCCCAAGCAGTTCCCGGGGTGTTTTCAACCGAGTTCGGTTTATCTGTGCACTATTGCTACCACTAGATTTGACCAATAGGTGCGCAGTGAGCTCGCGACCTTGATTAATAATGCTGGCGGATATCCGTGCATTATCTTGGCCAATGCGGATCAGCGGCGCATCGGTTGCTACCCGGTGTGAGCCGAGGTGCGCAAGATAGCCAATGGCTTCGACAATATTGGTTTTACCGTAGCCATTGCGGCCGACGAACACGCTGATTCCCGGCGCAAACCGCAGGGAGAATTCCGGCCAAGAGCGGAAATCACGGAGCTGCAGGTTTTGGAGATACATTACCCAGGCAAACGAACCGGCATCAGAAGGTAAGTGAAATCAGACTGTGGGCTCGGGAATTGGCCGTCTTCGTTGGCTTCCGGCATGTGCTCCGGCTGCGGCAGCAAGATGGCAGGACGAGATGATTCAGTAAATCCGAAGAAGACCTTCTCGGTGCGTACAACGGACAAACCATCTTTCAGGTATCCCGGATTGAACGCAATGATTAACTCATCACGACCGGAGAATTCGCACGGTACTGCTTCTTCTGCATGGCCAGATTCTGCACCACCCGCAGACAAAATAACCTGGTCCTCAGAAAATTCCATGCGTACCTGAGCGTTTCGTTCGGTTAACAACGAGACGCGACGAATCGCTTCTTGTAGTGGGGCAATGTCGACGCTAGCAACGCAGCTATGGGTTTTTGGCAATAGTGGCTCAATATTCGGAAATTCTGCATCTAGCATGCGAGTGGTGGTTTCGCGATTGTGCGAGTGCAAGCCAAATAGGCCTTCAGCACCGACATTATCGCCAGCTCCCACTGCGATTTGTACGGGCTGATCCAAACTAGTGTCTAGGCTTCGCGCATTTTCTTGCAAAGTTTTTGCTGGTACCAGCAATTTAGCCGAGACGCCTTCGCTAACCGGATCCCAATTCAGTTGGCGAATAGCCAAACGGAAACGGTCTGTAGCAGCAAGTTTAATATCTGAGCCGTTAATGGCGAAGTGCACGCCAGTGAGCATCGGCAAAGTGTCATCACGGCCGGCTGCAGAAGCAACTTGCGTAACGGCATCGGTAAATAGCGATGGGTTCAGGCTGCCGGTAACTTGTGGTAGTTCCGGCAGTTGTGGGTAATCATCCAGCGGAATCAGAGGTAGCTCGAAACGGGAAGAACCGCAACGCACCAACGCAGTGGAATCATTGACTTTCAGTTCGACTGGCTTGTTGGCCAAGCTAGCGACGATATCTGCTAGCAATTTACCCGCAACTGCAATAGTGCCTTCGGTCTCTACTTCTGCGGGGAGCTTAATCTTGGTGGAAACTTCGTAGTCAAAGCCAGAGAGCTCCAGGCCGGATTCATCAGCAGTAATCAGCATCGCGCGCAAGACAGGCTGAGTCGCTTTGGAAGGCAGATTCTTAGCTACCCAAGCGACGGCGTCTGCCAAGTCTTCCTTGGCAACACGGAACGATACTGCGGAGGAATCCATGTTGGTATCAAGCTCTCTTTAGAAGTTGTAATTCGCGAATTCGGGTTACGGGAATTCTGGTTGCAGAAATATCTGAAGTTACCCGAAATCCTAACACTTTTCCAGTAGCAGAAGACGGCTTTTTAGGGGAATTCTCGTCATTTAGGGTTAGCTAATTTAGCTATCTGAATTACATTATTCGTATTCAAGAGCACATCCAGGATGCTGAGGTTACATCGTTGTAATTACCTCCTACAGGCGAGCTGGTCTTTGTTTATTTTTTGGTGTAAAACAAAAATTCTTCCGTTCCTTCACACCCTCTTTCTCTTAATAGATTTCCAAGTTAAAAAGATAGTAGTAGCAATAAGCCTTGTTATATCTGTGAATAATGGGTCATCGGCAAAGCTCAAAGCCATTTTTTAGATTGTGTTTATGCGTGTGTAGTTCTTGTGGATAAAACGGTGCAATTGTGGATAACTCCCGTGTAATTCTGCTTCTCCACAAGATGGACCGATTTTTCCACAATTCTTCCACCGGTAGATTCACACAGCTCAGAATTCTTTCACAGCCAGTATTTATGGTCTGGGTTACAAAAAATATAAATTACAAACGTGTAATTACACAGGTGTGGAGAACCTTGTGGATAAAGAAAACCAGGCCCTGGACAATCCAAGGACCTGGTGGGGTATTGAGCTGGGATGGCTGCAGTGTCAGCCGAACACGAAGCTTAAGAAACGCGACCTCGCGTCTTAATAATTTGCGTCAGCTGTTGAATTTCATCGTAGGTATTCCGATTTTCTGTCATTTCTTTCCGGATCTTCCGATCCGCATACATCACAGTGGTGTGATCTTTACCGCCGAAGGCTTCGCCAATCTTGGGCAAAGAGTTATCGGTTAATTCGCGGCACAAATACATCGCGAGCTGACGGGCATGTGCAATCGCCCGAGTTTTGCCGGCACCAGTCAGTGCCTTGAACTCGATATTGAAATACTCTGCAGTCACTTCCATGATCGTGGACATAGTAATTTCCAGGTTCGCTGTATCTGGAAGGATGTCGTGCAGCGCGATTTCTGCAAGCTTCATATCGATCGGCTCGTTGATTAGTGAAGAATATGCAGAAACGCGAATCAGTGCGCCTTCTAATTCGCGAATAGAAGACTCGAATTGAGAAGCAATAAATTCCAGTACCTCCCTGTCGACGCGGGTGCCGTCGGCGGAAGCTTTCTTCATCAAAATCGCGATGCGTGTTTCCAGATCAGGTGGCTGCACATCAGTAATTAATCCGCCTTCGAAGCGGGTACGCAAGCGATCTTCCAGGGTGGTTAGCTGCTTCGGCGGGCGGTCGGAGGACAAAATGATTTGCTTATCAGCTTGGTGCAGCGCATTGAAAGTATGGAAAAACTCTTCTTGCGTAGACTCTTTGCCTTCTAAGAATTGGATATCGTCAACCATCAAGATATCTAAGTTGCGATAGCGGCGTTTGAAAGATTCCTGCCGGTCATCGCGCAAAGAATTGATGTAGTCGTTGGTGAATTCCTCCGAAGACACATACTTTACTCTCAGTTTTGGTTGTAGCACTTGGGCGTAATTACCTGCTGCATGCAAGAGGTGTGTTTTGCCCAAACCGGATCCGCCCCAAATGAACAGCGGGTTATAGGCACGTGCTGGATTTTCCGCCACCGCGACGGCGGCACCGTTGGCGAAGCGATTCGACGAACCGATAACGAAATTTTCGAATGTGTATTTGGGGTTGAGCGATTGTTCCTGGTTGGGATCATGTGCAGGAGCTTCGCGGTGTAGACGGCGGGCAGAATCGGGCTGCCCGGTGTCTGTGGCGCCAGCTTTCTGTGCCTGTTGTTGCTGGTATGCCTGTGCTAGTTCATCGAGACTGGCTGCTGCCCGGGGCGGATTGGCTTCTCGAGGGGCAGCGCTAGGCTGGTGGTCGCTAAAGCCGATTTCGATTTGCGAATCGTGATGATTACGCGGTGTTCGTCGCGGAGCACTCGGCCGTGAAGTGGAAGAAGATTGCTTTCCCGATTGGCTGGCTGCGGGGCTGGATGCCCCAGGTTCATTGCGTTCTGGGGATACTGGTGACTCTTCTCGCGGGCTGTAGCGAGAGGTGTATCGCGGTTCGTAATCCCGGCTGGCCTGAGCTGGAGAATGCGAGGACTGCCATTCGTCGTCTTGTGGCGCGGCGATGGACACAGCCAATGAACAAGATTTACCTAGGTAATGATTCAGGATACGCACGATGTGTGGGCCTAAATCATTTTCAATCGTCGCCTTGACATTTTCGTTCGGAACGGTCAGTAGCGCGTAGCTATTGACCATGGTGATTGGTCGGGCGCGCTGCAGATGGGCACGCTGTTGGTGAGTGAAAGACGGTACGTCAGAATCCGGTTGGTCAGAGATATAGAGAAGGTCATCGACCATCTTCTGCCAATTTTCTGCGAGCGTGGACGCATCGTCTGCCACAGTGCCTCGATTCTGTCTAGTTCGGTCGTCGTTTCGTGTTTGCTGCTGTTTTAGCCTTGGGTTCTCGGAGAGTCTTTCGGCGATTTTTGTTATCTAGTTAGTTATTTCTGGTCAGCAAATTCCAGAGCAAACCTCAGTGCAAATTCTGGGGCAAATTCCAGAGCAAGCTCCAAATGAAATTCCCCAGGAGGATTCCACAGGGTGGCTGCTGCCAGAAATATAGCTTGACCAGTATTCCACAGAGTTATCCACAACTGTGAATAGACTCGCGGGAAATGTTATTCACATTATTGTGGATAACTTGTTGTTGGTAATTATGGCCTTCTACCTGCATTTTTATCCTAACTATAAACTTCCTGTTGAGAGTTATCCACAGTTGAGGTTGTGGATTCTTGTGAGTAGAAGCTCCTCTTCATTACTACCCGCTGGTGTGGAAAACTGTCTAGCAAGCGGTTTTTCTTCGATAGCCTGCTTGAATCACATAGTTGTTATTTACGGATCCTGTATTCGATGCTTTGTGGAGAACGTGCAGCACTGCTCCGGGTTGTATTTCACAGGGGTTGATTCATTCCTGGGGATAACATTCTTGTGATTCCGGGGGTACCCGCATGGCTGGCGGTTGGCGAGAGCAAAATCGCCAGGCTGTTACGGCGTGTTGATTTGTTTTTCCTGCTCGCTGTGACGTAGTCTGGCTAAGTCTTTTCACAGTCTCGGACTGTGTACTGAAGAACCGAATGGCACTCGTGCGTTGCAGCGCTTTCCCAAGCTCGCTGGCGCGGAGTGTTGGTTCTCGAACTGCATCTGACGCGCCACTATGGCAGCGTCGCACCGCTTAGTGAAGGAGATCTACCGTGGCAAAGGGTAAACGCACATTCCAACCAAACAACCGTCGTCGCGCACGCGTTCACGGATTCCGTACCCGCATGCGTACGCGCGCTGGCCGTGCCATCGTGGCAGCCCGTCGCAAAAAGGGTCGTTCGAAGCTGACTGCTTAAGTTATGCTTCCCCGCCAACATAAACTGACTTCGCCGCAACAATTTCGGCGGGTCACGAAAAAGGGACGGCGGGCAGGATCACGCAGCGTGATAGCGCACTGCTATCAGCAACAGGGATCAGAAACACTTGCTGTTTCTGGTCCCCGTTTTGGTCTTATCGTCTCTAAAAGCATTGGCAATGCCGTCGTCCGGCACCGCACCGCCCGCCAGTTGCGTCATATCTGCCGCGAGCTATGTGTAGAACTTGACCCTGCGGTCGACGTCGTCGTGCGTGCTCTACCTGCGCTTGTCGACGCTGAGCCGCAACAGCTGCGCAAAGACGTGCGTAGTGCAGTGTTCCGTGCGCTGAAAAAGCTCGAGAAAACTTCTGCGCATATCGCGCCAAATGCTTCTACTGCAAAGAATGCGGAAGCGGCTACACAGTGACGTATTACAACACGGATGGGGAAGCTATCCCCGCAGCGCGTGGTCCTTCCCGGTTGCTGGTGGCAATGGTGAGGTTTTACCAGAAAAACTTGTCTTCCCAGAAACCGATGTCGACTTGCCGTTTCGAGCCCACATGCAGTGCCTATAGCCTGGAGGTTTTCGCGCGTCACGGGGCTTTTAAAGGCCTGGTCTGTGCTATCGTGAGAATTTCTAAATGTGGCCCTTGGCACCCGGGTGGCTACGATCCGGCAAGTCCGTTTGCACACTTGCCGGAAGCTCCTCGTCAGAACGAATCAGAATAAGTCAGAATAAGGATTATTTGTGCTTAATTTCATCTATTATCCGATTTCGTGGATCTTAGGTTTTTGGCGTGATGTCTTAAGCCTGGTGATGGATCCGCACTCCGGATATACCTGGGTTTTGTCCATCATCTTGCTGACCATGACCATTAAAGCTTTGTTGGTCAAGCCCATGATCACGCAGTTGCGCTCCTCCCGGAAAATGCAAGAGCTGCAACCAAAGATGAAAGAAATCCGGGATAAGTACAAAAATGATAAAACGAAGCAGAGCCAAGAGCTGCAGAAGTTTTATAAAGAATCCGGGATGAACCCACTGGCGGGATGTCTGCCGATGCTCGCGCAGATCCCAGTCTTCATTGGTCTGTTCCACGTGCTGCGTATGTTCAACCGGACGGAGGAGCGTTTTGGTTCCCCTGGTTTGACGGTAGAAGAAAACCGCAATATTCCGAACTATTCATTCTCCGTCGAAGATGTCCAGTCCTTCTTGGACGCTGACGTATTTGGCGTGCCTCTTTCTGCGTTTATCTCCATGTCGGAAGACGCTATGCAGACTTTTGGGGCAGACTTCACCCGTCTTAACATCATTGCTGTTGCGGTGCCGTTGGTGCTGACCATTGCGACGCTGACTCACTTGAATGCTCGTTTTACCGTCGGCCGCCAGGAAGCTCGCCGCGCAGCGGGCAAGACCCCGCAGCCCACTGGGGATAACGCCGAAATGATGCAGATGCAGATGGGCATGATGAACAAGATGATGCTGTGGGTCATGCCAGCAATCACCTTGGCCACCGGCTTCATTTGGACTATCGGTCTGCTGTTCTACATGCTGACCAACACCGTGTGGACCTTCATCCAAACCCGTATCATCTACGGCAAAATGGACCGCGAAGAAGAAGCAGAAGAAGAGGCAAAGCGCGAAGCTAAGCGCTCTTCCGCACCAGCTCCGGCGGCACGCAAGCTAAATAAGCAGACGAAGAAGCAGCGCAAGAACCAAACCCACAACCAGCAACAAAACCAGGGCAAGAAGAAATAATGCTGGCTCGTATTTTCGGCGACCGGCAGGATCTAGCGCTGGCCTATCACGAATCCTTGGCGACGGATGCCACCACCCGTGGGTTTATTGGTCCGCGGGAGGCCCCACGACTGTGGGATAGGCACATTTACAACTGTGCGGTTATCGGCGAGGCAATTCCAGAAGGCTCACGCACTATTGACATTGGTTCCGGAGCTGGCCTGCCTGGTATCCCTTTGGCTATTGCCCGCCCAGACCTACACGTAACGTTGTTGGAACCTTTGCTGAAACGTTCCAATTATCTGAGCGAAGTCAGTGAGAAACTCGGACTCGACAACGTCACCGTCATCCGCGAGCGCGCCGAAAACCTTGACAAAGACACGAAATTTGACGTGGTGACCTCCCGCGCGGTGGCTCCGCTGGCTAAGCTGGCACGGTGGTCGCTGCCCCTGTGTCGTCCTGGCGGAATAATGCTGGCGATGAAAGGTTCGTCGGCAAGCGAAGAAATCGAGCGTGATCAAGCCGCGATTAAACGCGCTAAAGGCGAACGCGCCGAAATTATTACTGTGGGGTCTGAGCTGGACGAACCCACCACCCTGATACGTGTTCACCGCGTAAAGTAAGCTCATTGGCATGACACAGCAGCCCCGCTTGATCACGATCGCCAATCAAAAAGGCGGCGTTGGGAAAACCACCAGCGCCGTGAACCTAGCCGCTGCCCTCGCCCACCAAGGCCATACGGTGTTGGTCATAGACCTCGACCCGCAGGGCAACGCTTCTACGGCGCTGGGCGTCGAGCACCGCACAGGCACGAAATCTAGCTACGAGGTCTTACTCGGCAACGCCACGGCGAAACAAGCCGTGCAACAGTCTCCAAACCGTGACAATCTCTGGTGCATCCCTGCCACGATTGATCTGGCTGGTGCAGAGATTGAGTTGGTGAGTTTGGTGCGCCGCGAATACCGGCTTTCCGACGCTTTGAAGAACGGTTTTTTAGACGAATACGGGTTCGATTACGTCTTCATTGATTGTCCTCCATCACTGGGCCTGTTGACGATCAACGCGATGACGGCGGTGCAGGAAGTGATTATCCCGATCCAGTGTGAGTATTACGCTCTGGAGGGAGTGGGTCAGCTGCTGAACAACATCACTATGATCCGCGAGCATCTGAATGCAGATCTACACATTTCCGGTGTGTTGCTGACGATGTACGACGGGCGCACCAAGTTGGCCGAGCAAGTCGTCGACGAAGTGCGCGGGCAGTTTGGTGCCGTCGTCCTGGGTAACGTCATTCCGCGCTCTGTACGCGTCTCAGAAGCCCCCGGATACGGGCAGACGGTGATTGACTACTCCCCGAGCTCCCACGGCGCCTATGCCTACGGAGCGGCGGCGAAAGAGTTGGATGAGCGTGGTGACTACGTGCCCCACAGCTCGACGGGGCCGATTGGTGTGAGCCCGGAGATTTTTGCGCAGCTCTCCCAACAGAACGCCGACGAAGCCACTGAAACAGCCGAAGAGACTGCAGATCAGGCTGCCGACGATACGGTGCACGACACAGCGGACGAAGCATAAGGAGTAACGAGTTTTCATGGCGGAGAAAAAACCACACCAAAAACAAGGCGGCTTGGGCCGTGGCTTGGCTGCCCTGATTCCTTCTGCGAACGACGAGGATCAGTCCGCGCGTCCTAGGCTAGGAAATTCCGCGGCTGATGTGATTCTGGGATCGGCGCTCGGCAACCGTGGGGCCCACGGTGCTGGTGACGCTGGCCCGGCTGGCCAGAAGAATATTGCTAAGGGAAAATCCCCTAACTCTGGCACTGGTTCTGGTACAGGATTGGCCGGGGCCCCGAAGTTCGGCACCACCGGCGGTGGTCGTGACACAGGCAAAGACGATGCCGCAGAGGCCGGAAAATCCACCAATAAACCCAGTGTTCCAGGCGCGCCAACGATCGCATCTTCGTCGTCCAACTCGACCCGCTCACGTGCAGGAAGTCTTGGCCCGCAATTCGGTGCTACCTACCGTGAGGTGCCCGTCGGCCAGATCTCGCCAAACCCGAAGCAGCCGCGTACCGTCTTCGATGCTGATGACTTAGCAGAGCTAGTGCACTCCATTAAAGAATTCGGGCTTCTGCAGCCCATTGTCGTGCGCCCGGCGGAAGACGGCTTCGAACTCATCATGGGTGAGCGACGTTGGCGGGCAGCTTCTCGGGCTGGCTTATCGACGATCCCTGCTATCGTGCGGCAAACCACAGATGATGCCTTGCTGCGCGACGCATTGCTGGAAAATATCCACCGGGTGCAGCTGAATCCACTGGAAGAAGCCCATGCCTATCAGCAGTTGCTGGAAGAATTCGGTGTGACACAGGAACAGCTAGCTGACCGGCTGGGGCGTTCTCGCCCGGTAATCACCAATACTCTGCGTTTGCTACGCCTGCCAGTAGATGTGCAGCGGCGAGTAGATGCTGGTGTGCTTTCTTCTGGGCATGCTCGTGCGTTATTGGGGTTGCAGGAAAAAGAACAAATGTCGCAATTGGCAGAACGCGTGGTAGCCGAAGGCCTATCCGTGCGAGGCACAGAAGAAGCCGTTGTACTGCTGAATAAAGGGCAAAAACCAGCAGCGAAGAAGAAAAATTCGCCAGCACCACAACCAGAGTATTTGACGAATACAGCCGAACGTCTGGCCGATAAATGGGACACGAAAGTTACTGTGTCCATGGGAAAACGTAAGGGAAAAATGGTTATCGAATTCGGTGACCAAGATGATTTCCAACGCATCATGGAGCTCATTGAAGGTTCTGCCGGAACCGCGGACTAAATGTGGGCAGAAACCTCTGCGAAACCCAAGGAAAACCCGGGCGCTGTGCCTCGTTACTTCGACTAGTGCACAGCGCCCGGGTTATTTGTTTCCTGTTGACCGTCTCTGCTGATTACTTTGGTGCTGATTGCTGACTGTTTGCGTTACTGTTTGCGTTCATAGACTGAAAGCCCAGTGTGATTAGCGTGATGCTGCATGCACGAGACCGGAGAAACACTGGCTAAGACTGTTCGGCTTCCAACAGCTCTGCGAAGTTGTAGGTGCCGGTCTTCATATCGTCCTGATCCAGCAAATACAACCGCTTCACACCAACGACGATGGCTTCCGCGATGGCATCGCGGTGCTTTGGCTGCGTCAAAATTTGGACATCCTGTGGGTTCGTCAAATACCCCAGAACGACATCGATGGTTGGCATCTGTGGCAGGCGCAGTACTTCCCAGGTACGTGCGTGATTGCGGCAATCCTGTAGTTCTGTGCGGGCAACGATTTCGCGTTGTACAAAGCCAGAAAGTTTTTCCCCGATCATTGAGGAAGAACCGTAATTCGAGCCGAAATAGAATGTTGCTGCGCCATTCGCCTTATCATTCCGATAATGATCGCAGTGCAAGCTAATCACGAGGTCCGCACCAAAAGCATTGGCGATATCAGCACGCTCCCGCTCGCTGGGATCATCCATGCGGGGGCGGGAAATAATAGTTTCCACACCAGCGGCAATCATGCGTCCTTCGATACGAGAAGACAGATCCCAGAGGATTTCTTCTTCCGTGATCTCACCAAAACGTCCGCGGACAGTCGCTCCCTTGTTGGCGCCGCCTAGCGCGGGATTAATGACGACACGTTTATCTGCCAGTTTTGGCCCGGCACGGCGAACCCACTCGCGTTCCCGGATGGCTTGTGCCGATCCGCCTGTGGAGATGCGGCGACCGAGTAAAGAAAGAGAGTGGATTGTGTTCGGTCCACAGATTCCGTCATCTTGTAAACCGGAGTTGAGCTGGTAATTGCTCAATGCTTCGTGCGTGTTTTGTCCAAAATGACCGTCGAGGTTGTGGCTGTAAAAGCCTAATTCCTGTAGCTGGCGCTGCAGTTGGGCGACGTCGTCACCAAATAGTTCTTGGTTGGGTTGGAAAGACAGCACCCGGGCACCCAGCGTGTACGAGGCATGACGAAGTTCCCGTAGGGTGATCTCATCGATCGTGCCCGACGGGATGATGCCGCGGGATTGCTGGAAAGCCTTCAACGCGTCCGCCAATTCAGCGCTGAAGTATTTGTCTTCTTCGCTGAATTTCTGAGTCTTCCAGTCCGCCACGTCACCGTCGAAGTGGGATAGCATGCCCAGGCGGGCCAAAGTGGCACGAGCTTCTGCTACGCGAGCTGAAGAATCGCCCACCTTCAATACTTTCGTCACAACGCTCCCTCATGCAGCGTGATAGCCATGGTCGTGGTGTTCATATTTGGAATTTGTTCGGTCCTGCAGCCACTCCCGCCAGAAAATGTTGCCCGCGTGAATGCGGGACGGCGAGAATGACCGCTTTCGGGTCTCCCTCTAGGTTGAACCTAGAGAACGGCCTCGACCTTGCTGATGATTTGCTTTTTCGGCAAATTGCCGGTGAACTCGTCCACCTTGGAACCACCCGAGTAGATCATCACCGAAGGGATAGACATGACCTGAAACATGGCAGCCAGGGTGCGTTCAGTGTCAACGTCTACTTTGGCGACCTTGATCTTGCCGTCGTATTCCGCGGCGATCTCATCCAGCACTGGGCCTAATTTCTTGCAAGGACCGCACCACTGTGCCCAGAAATCGACGATGACTGGGACATCTGATTCGACGACCTCAGACTTGAACGTCTGGGACGTGATGTCAATTGTGTTGCTCATGTGACTTGTCACCTCGTGGTTTTCTAGAAAGAATTACTAAGAATTCTAGTGTAGTCACAACGAATTAGCGCCATGGCGCGCGAAAACGCGTCTGCCATGACCACAAGTAAACGTTGCGCAAAATTCTATTTTGCAGCGGGGGAATTCCCAGCTGACTCCCAGTGAACTGCCGCTGCCAACAGCCCTCAACGGGCGACAGCAGCCAAGTACTCGCCGGCGTCGATGGCTGCACGACAGCCGGAACCAGCAGCAGTGATGGCTTGCTGGTAGTGGTCATCCACCAAGTCACCGCACGCGAATACACCATCCAGGTTGGTGTGGGTGTGTGGGTGGTTGACCTTGACATAACCAGTTTCTTCCAAATCGACCTGGCCTTGCACTAAGTCTGTACGCGGGTCTGAACCGATTGCGACGAATAGTGCAGTCACGTCCAGCTCGCTGGTTTCGCCGGTCTGGGTGTCTTGCAGAGTCAGGCCAGATACCTTACCTGCAGATTCTTGAATGGCAGCAACGGTCTTATTCAGCTCCCAGGAGATTTTCTCGTTGTTCTTTGCCCGGTCCAGCATAATTGGCGAGGCAGAAAAACCTTCGCGACGGTGCACGATGGTGACCGATCGGGCGAATTTGGTGAGGAAGGTAGCTTCTTCCATTGCGGAATCTCCGCCACCGACAACAGCAATATCGTGGTCCTTAAAGAAAAAGCCGTCGCATGTAGCGCATGTAGACACGCCACGGCCTGTCAGCGCCTTTTCTCCTTCTACTCCCAGGTGACGTGGTGCCGAACCCGTCGCCAAGATTACGGTGCGGGCGGCAAATTCCTCATCGCCGACGTAGATCTTTTTGATTTCACCGTCGAGCTCAACGCGATCGACTAATTCCATACGCAAGTCAGCACCGAAACGTTGGGCCTGTGCGCGCATTTCTTCCATTAGCTCGGGGCCCATGATGCCCTTTTGGAAGCCGGGGTAGTTCTCTACCTCGGTGGTGTTCATCAATTCGCCGCCGTATTCATAGCCCTCAAAAACGATTGGGTTGAGTTCAGCGCGGGCAGCATAAAGCGCGGCACTGTAGCCGGCTGGGCCAGAACCAATTATGGCGACATCGTGAACGATCATTATTTTCCTCCGTTGCTGGATCTGTCTGCCAGATATTCTACGCGCTAATGAAACAGAATCTTGGCGACGCAAGCATGGTCGCAATGGCACGGAGGTGTGGTTCTGCCCACGATGATTGCCCTAACAACTAGCCGGTTTGAGCGCGTTCGACGGCGTCGCGAATGGCCTGGCGTGCCCGCCAACGTCGTGATTTTACGGTTCCCGGTGCCACGCCTTGCTGTTTAGCGACTTCAAAAATGCTGTAGCCTGCGATATCTGTCAGGGTCAGAGCTTCGCGTTGTTCCTCGGCGAGTTCTGCAAGAGCATCTTGCAGGTAAATTCGCGCATCCACACTTCCAGCGGGATCATAACCCAAAGCTGGGTTGTGGTCGTGTGGCACCACCTCTGCGTCAATCGTGGGGGTTTCCCGGCGATGCTTGTGGTTGAGGTAGTCATAACCGGCATTCATGACTAACCGGTGCAGCCAGGTGCTCAACGCAGATTCTGCCCGGTAGGTGTCTAGCTTCGTGCTGGCTTTAAGCATCGCATCTTGCATGATGTCGTCAATATCGTGATCGTTGCCTGCATAGCGGCGCGCTACTCCACGCAATCGACGCCGGTGCTTGGTGAAAATCGCGTTAAAAGCACTGGCATCGCCACTGCAGAAATCGTCGACTAACTGTTGATCAGAAATTTCAGTGTGTTCTGTCATGGTCCCCCCGATTATGTTTCCCCAAAAATTTCCCCTGTGGCCCCCATTACACCGTAGGTACGACGAAAGCGCCGTCCGGAATTGCACATTTCAATGTGCAACAAAACCGGACGGCGCTTGGAATACGTGTTATGAACGCTACTGCAACTGCAGATTATCGATAGTGTTCAAGCCAGTGAGCATGACATCACGTAAGCGCAATTCATCTTCCACGCCACTGAATTGGATCAATACGCCACCAGAAAATTCATTGCGGCCATTCAAGGTGACATTATTGCGGCCCTCCGACAGTGTGCCGGTAGCAATCCGCGGTAACGATTCCCGGTCAATGGTAGCGGGATCTATGGGTGTCATGGCAGTGACACCGTCGTCGCCAGTAATGTCATTGATCGCAAATACGGAGAATTTTCCACCGGCGGTCTCAGAGCGAATGACTAGGTCTTGCAAGATCACCGGGTCTCGGGTGGCAACCAACAACGCTGGGTCAGATTGATTGGTTTCCCAGACCGTTTCTGGAATTCCGTCGATGGCCTCGGGGGCTTCTGGACCATCGGGGAACAAACGCGCGTGGGCCAGAATTTGGATCACCGGCAAATCAATAACCGGTGCTGGTGGAGCGCTGGTGGTGTGAATGGCATCCGAGGAGACCGGGCTGGAATCGTCGTTTTGGTTGAACAACGAGAAGACGTAGGCAGACAAAGCAGCTACAGCGATGATCAACAAGAACGTGAATGTGGCAATGACGATGACCCCACCGTTGGAATAACCACGGGCTCCGAAACCGGCGCGCTCTTCCACATCTGGCGTGGCTTCATCTTCGACCGGCAGCGCCTCGACCTCACCAGGTTCTTCTTCTTGCTCGCCGCGGATAAATCGCTGCAATCGGTCGGAAATCTCGCGTGGGGTGGGCTCCACCGGTTCGGTTGCTTGGGCAGCAGCGTGCGCCGCTGCAGTCCCACTCGGTGCTGAAGTACCACTTAGCTTTGAATCATCCGCTGCGGATGCTTGCGAGCTTGCGGATTCTGCCACATTGGCTGATTTCTCCGTGCCGTGGCCAGCCCTGTCGCTATCGTGTTCTCTGGCTGGTGTCGCCGATTGCCTAACTGCTTGTGCATTCTGGTTGTCAGCCTGACCAGCCTGGTGGGCCTGATCAGTTTGGTTGGCCTGATCAGCCTGCTCAACTGCGTCTGTTTGTTCAGCCTGTTTAGCCAGTTCCGCCGTTTCAGTTTGTTGCGGTACACGCGGTTCTGTAATCGTCGACAACTCTTCCGGCGTCGGCGAGGTCGATTCCACCAATTGCGAAATCGCGGAATTCAGCGAGGAACGATCGCCCTCAATGGTGTTATCACTCAGCACAGCCGGGAAAGCCAGCATCGCGGTGCCTTTGGTGGAGATACGTACCCGGCTTCGGTTATCCAAACCGACGGTCTGTCCCTTTTCGTGCGCGGTGGCGATCGTATCGGCAAATGGGGCCAAAGCCTCGGCCACGGCAGCAGGATCCAAACCATCCGATTCCGCCACCGTCTTCAGATCGCTGCCGGGGATCCAATCCGCGACCACCAAGCAACCGGAACGATAGGACAGCACACGGATATTTGGTGCAATACTTGGCAAATTCAGCTGTGCCAAACGACGCGTACGACGCGAAACCTCCGCAGCCGCGCGGGCAGACTGCGCAGGGGTCATCGCTGCCATGGGGGCATTACCTGTCGTGGTGACAAACGTCAGCGCAACCTCTTTACCCGTGGCGTTTTCTTTCGCCTGCCAGAACTGCGCTCCGGCGACACTGCCGTGATCGCGTAGCAGCCGGAAACGTCCGTCGGACACTGGAGCGCCAGGGGTCAGGCGGGCGCCACGGACGACGCCAGCAGACATCGGTGGTGGCACCGGACTGGAGTTGAAGGTATCTTGCGCCAAAAAGCGTGCGGAAATATCTTGCAGGTCGATCTCGCCATCGGCGACGTCGTCGGAATCATTGACTTTGATGAGCTTGGACAGACCCGGCAGACGACGAGCAACCCGGCCCAGTGACTGGATTTCCTGGATCCTGGAGAAGGACAAAACGATGCCGGTGACGGTCAAAAATACCAAGCCCGCGATGATCGTGGATACCAGTGTTCCCGCCGAACGCAAAGCTGATTGCAGCGTTTCTGGTGCGAGGTCCACAATTGCCAGCCCCCAGGAATCCGGCAACATTCGTAACAAGAACAGAACCGCATACGCGCCCAGCAAACCGGCGAAAGCAGCGCCCAGCGACCAGCCAGAAGCGGACAGCACCTCCCGAGCACGCAGCGAGCCTAACTTCCGGCGCAGCAAGAAAATACCGATGATGGCACCGGTGATGAAGCCGAAGCCATTCGCTGCGCCCAGCAGAATAACCACCGTCTCGGGGCGGGCAGCAATGACCGGAGCCAACAAGGAAAGCGCAATTTTCGTTGCCGTAATGCCGGCGATAATAAATGTTGGTGTCCAGGCTTCCTCACGCGCGTAAAACACTCGCAGGTGCAACAGCACTAATGCGTATGGAATCAGCGTGAACGCAGAAAAACTCAGTGTCCAACCGAGCAAAACCGCGCTCTCTTCACCGAACAGGCCGTACTGGAACAGGCCTTGCGCGATAGGAGTGCCAAAAGCGGTAAAAAACACGACGATGGGGATCAGCGCGATGAACGTCAGTTTGGTGGCCACCGTCAGGTCGCGAACCACGGCTTTGTCGTCGCCGTCGGCAGCATTGCGGGAAAGCCGTGGCATGATCGCAGTCAGCAGCGTGACGCCAATGACGCCATACGGCACCTGAATTAACAGCCACGCCTGCTGGTAAATGATCGGCGCTTGGGCGTCGGCAAGCGCACCGATGCGCGTGGTAATGACGTACCCCAACTGTGAAATCGCCACATAAACGATAATCGCGGCAGCCATGCCACCGAACTGCTTTAAGCGTGCATCCACGCCCCACAGCGGCTTTAGATTGACCTTCGCCCGGCGCAAATACGGCACCAGAAGCAGACACTGGACGATGACACCAGCGGTGGTACCCAAGCCGAGCAATACGACGTGGATATCCGTGATCGGTGATGGTGCAGCCGGGTTCAGCGAGCCCGGAACCGTCCAGTACAACAGCAACACGCCGATGGAGATAACGTTATTCGCCACTGGTGCCCAGGCACCGGGTGCGAAAATCCCCTTGGTGTTTAGCACTGCTTGGAACAGGGCAAAAAGCCCATAAAACATGATCTGTGGCAGCAGCAAAAACGCGAACGACGTCGCCTGAACTTCATTGACCTGGCCGGATTCCGGCAGCATCAACCTGGTGATCCACGGCGCTGTCAGCAAAGATATCAGCGTGATCGTGCCCAGTAGGCTAATCGCTAAGGTAAATAATCGGCGGACAAAGGCCTCTCCCCTATCGGGATCTTCCTTTTCGGCACGCACCAACACTGGAACCACCAGTGAGGTCAACACCGCGCCTAGGACGATCTCGGTGATCAGGTTGGGCAGCGTATTCGCCGTGTTGAAGGCCGAAGCTACCGCAGCACCCAAGGTGGCGGTGATCAATACATTGCGCAGAAAGCCCGTGATACGAGAAATCAGCGTGGCGATCGCCATCGAACCTGTAGCGCGGACGACATCAGCATCGCTGGCCTTTTCGTCATTGCGTCCGCGGCGCAGATCGGATTTATCTTCGGTGTCCGGCACAGCGAGGGGCTGCGGACGTTTCTTCGGTACCGGAGCCGGTGGTGTCGGCTCGACGATGCGTCCGCGAGTAGATCGAACCGAAGTAGTTTCAGTATCTGTCAACGACACACCAATCTATTCATGCTAATTCTTTCTGCGACGCCGCACCCGCAACGTCACTGTCGTAGCCAATACCAGGGCCAGCCCGGCGACGACGCTGTATATGATCACAGAATCGCTCCGAGTGTTTACCGTGATTTCCACTGGTTGCGAAATTCCAGAGCCGTTGGGTGTGGCAAGCCACAGCCGGATATCAGTTCTTCCGCGATCCGCTGGGATATCAGCTGTCATTGTTACGGTAATCGAGCCACGAGCGGGAATGCTAACCTGCTCCGGCGTGTTGAGACGCGTTCCTTTTGGAGAGTTGTACGACAGCTGCGTAGTCACCGGTAGTGGAAGCTGATTCTTGGCGACGACAAGCAGTGGAGAGGAATCTGAGACGCGCGTATAGACATTGCCTGGGGGTGCGAGTGAGACGGACTCGCGAAGCTCTTTCAATACTGCGCGATTGGCGTTGATGCGCTCGGAGGTGGCGGCGACTGCCCTGTCATAACCTGAAAGTGTGTTGCGCTGGTGGTGCGACAAGGCGATAAGCATGTCGCGACGGAGTGCCAGAGTGTACTCATAACGAGTCATCGAGATTGCGGGATCATTGTTCATGATCGACATGAGCTCGTTAATATAGCGCACCTGTTGCCGCACCTGGGTGAGCTCCAGGTCGGTGAACACCGTGGGGTCTGGATACGGGCTTCCGGATGCGGGGGTTGTGGAAGCATCGGTGTGCGCGGCTAGTTCGTGGGCGTCTGCGGGATCGATAGCGTTCTTGTCGACGGCTGCGCCCAGTGGTTGCGGGGTGATGCCCGGTTCTGACAGTAGTTCAGCTGCGGTCTCGAGCAAGGTATCGGCGACGGTGGCGTCGACAAGCGCAGGTAGCAACGCGATGGTGTTGCCGTTGGTAGCAGTATCGGTTGACTCCGTACCTTGGTTGCGAACGGTGGCGCGGAGCGTGCTGGCAGCGGTGATCGTGCGCGCATGTTCCGAGGCTTTCGTTTCCCCGGTGCGGTGTGCCAAGGGCGTGAAGGGGGACGTGACTGGCTGCTGGCCGGTATCGCTTAAGATTGCCGCCAGTGCACTGTCGAAGGTGGATGCTCGCAGGTGGATCTCTGGGTCCGCGAGAGCCTCGGCAGCGGTGGCTACCGCATTATCTGCCAGTATTAAGTGAGCACCTTCCGGAAGGTTTCCTAATGCATAGGATGTTTCCCGTGAAACATAGCCGTTTCCGGGAAGCGTTAGCGGCTTGGCGTCCAGGCCAAGGATCCGCTGCAGCAACTCCGGGCCGCGATCGGTGGCTTCATGCAACATCCAGCCGTCATGGGTGCCTTGTACAGCGTTGAGGTCCGTGTTTGCCCACGGCATCGCCAGGACGCAATCGATCTCACGCAACATATCCAGCCAGACCCGTGCATTGTCAGCCCCTGTGCCTTCGATGCCGAGATCTGGTTCTTTGTTGGTTCCCCAAGAATCCCGCAGACGCACTGGCTCGTTATTAATTTCTGGGCGTTGCTCGTTGACGTAGTAGCCCTCGGTCATCCGCGATGCGAAATTCACCACTGCGGGGTCTAAAGCCATGCATGATGCACCACGAAGTTCGTGTTCGCGATACGTTTTGACTAGCTCATACAGCCGTCCGCCTGCGGAAATTTGGTGGGTGAAATCTTCCGAGCGCACGATTAACGGATCATCACCCGTGGCTCCCGGCACCGGATCAATCATTGTCGAAACCGGCACGATGAGAGACAACCCGTGTTCGCTGTTAGCAATAGCAGGGGTGCCGGTGCCGGTAGCGTCGTCAAGGTCCACGGTATTAGGATCCCCCACGCTTAAAATTAGGCGTTCGCTAGCCAAATGTACCGGGTCGCCATCCTGAATCCCCGTGAGCGTGAACAACAACGGGTAAGCTCCTGGCTTTTCAATGCTCAGGCTCGGCGAGGCCGCCAACGCAGTATCAATATCCAGAAACGCCGCCGTGGAACTATTCGGCTGCACCGAGTCCACCTTCGTCGCGTTAGCCCAATACGGAAAATCACTTCCCGCCAGTGCGGCTTGCGCCGCAGCCGCCGAATCCACTGCAGCAGCACGACGTACGGTGACCTGAACGTCCGTCAACTCAGACGTCGAGCGGTTATCCACACGGAATTTCGCGCGCAGCTTCTCCCCCAGCTTCACAGACTCAGTTGCGGAATCTCCGGAAGCAGCTTCTTTCAAAGAAGTCAGTGACAGCGAGACATCATTGTCAGCTAGCTCATCGTGCGGCAATCCCCATAGGTCAGAATTATCAGGTGATACCGGCACCGGTTCGGGTGCCGCCAGAGCAGCAGGAGCAGTGACAAGAGCGGATAAAGCCACCAACGCAGACGAAGCAGCCAACCGATTCATCGCGGGGTGATCCTTCCCGCCTCTTTTTCTGCACGTGCCAACTCCGGCAATAAATCATGGGCCTTTCGCGCTAATTTGCGCTCGTCGGCATATGCCAGGCGCTCGATAAGCTCGGAGGCTGGGATCCAGGCAACCTCAGTCACCTCAGGATCTTCATCGTTGAGCCAGCCGTCAACAAAGCGCAACAAATGGTGGTGCACAGTTTTATGTATGCGTACTCCATCGGAGACGAACCAATAATCAATCACACCTAGGTGCGCAAAAACCGCACCATGGATGCCCGTTTCTTCCCACACCTCCCGCTCGGCGGTGACGTTATGATCTTCATCCGGCTCCACGTGCCCTTTCGGCATTGACCACAGCAGCCGACCCCGGCGATCCAAACGGCCGATCAGTGCAACGTAGATGCTGGCAAGGTCCACCTTCCCGTTTTCTGCCACAGCTTCGGCGAGACCGGAAAGCACCAAACCGCCCGCGGAGGTTTCCGTGCGGGTTTCCATAACGGAACGTTGGGAGTGGTGTCCCTTGCGTTGGTGTGCGCTTTTATTCGAGCGTGCAGGCTGTTTGGAGGGATGCTGCTTTGCTGGCTGCTGCTTGCTCTGCTGGTTTTGGTGGTTTTGCTGGCTCTTGTGTGCAGCTTTTGGACGTTTCTTCCCGGAATTATTTTCCGTATTCTTCGCGCCAGAGTTCTTTGCAGCATTATTGGTGCCGCCGGCGGGATGTGGACCTCCCTTCTGCGCGGCCGGGCGACGTCGGCGTCGGCGTCGGCTTTTGTGGCTCTTTTCCTCGTTAGTCATTACAGATGATCGTAGTAGACTAACGGGGGTGAATTCTTCAGACACCCAGCAGATTGCTCTGTTAGCACGCGCAACCGAGGCCGTCCGCGAACTTTCTCCGCTTTTGTCGGGGTTGGTGCAGCGTTTTGACGAGGCCGGTTATCAGCTGTTTTTGGTTGGCGGTTCCGTCCGCGACGCCATGCTGTCGCGGCTGGGCCATGATTTGGACTTTACTACCGATGCCCGCCCCGACGTGGTGCAGCCGATTTTGAATGACTGGGCCGAGACCGTGTGGGATACTGGCATTGCTTTTGGCACGGTTTCTGCCGTGAAAAAGGGGGAGCAGATCGAGCTGACGACGTTCCGTTCCGACGCTTATGATGGCGATTCCCGAAACCCCGTTGTTGAGTTCGGCGACACCTTGGAAGGCGATTTGATCCGCCGAGATTTCAAGGTCAATGCCATGGCGGTGGAGTTGACGCTTGCCGACGACGACCCGAGCCGGATCACCGGACGGTTCCACGACCCGGTTGGTGGTTTCGCCGACATGGTGGCCGGTGTGCTGGATACCCCAGATGCTCCGGAAATTTCCTTCCGCGATGATCCCCTACGCATGTTGCGTGCCGCGCGCTTTGTCTCCCAATTGGAGCTGCGCATTGCGGATCGGGTGCGGGCTGCAATGAAAGAAATGTCTGGTGAGATTAACCGGATTACCGCCGAGCGCGTGCAGGTGGAATTGGACAAGCTGATGGCGGGAGCGAACCCCGTCGCAGGCATCGAGGTGCTTGTCGAAACCGGGCTGGCAGGACATATTCTGCCGGAAATTCCCGCTTTAGCGATGGAGCCGGATGAACACCTGCAGCATAAAGATGTCTACAAGCATTCCTTGACCGTGTTGCAACAGGCGATTGATCTTGAAGACGACGAGCAGTCGCCCGATTTGGTGTTGCGCTGGGCGGCGTTGCTGCATGACATCGGCAAGCCTGCTACACGGGCGAAAAAGCCCGGTGGAGGCGTGAGTTTCCATCACCACGAGGTGGTGGGTGCAAAGATGACGCGAAAGCGTTTGCGGAAACTGAAGTATCCCAAGGCCGTGATCGAGGACATCGCGAATCTGGTGTTTTTGCACATGCGTTTTCATGGTTTTAGCGAAGGTGAATGGACTGATTCTGCGGTGCGTCGTTATGTGACGGACGCGGGTAAACTTCTCCCCCGATTACACAAATTGGTACTCGCGGATTGCACTACGCGGAACCAAAAGAAGGCCCGCCGGTTGCGTCGTGCCTATGACAATTTGCTGGAGCGTATCGACGAGATCCAGGAAAAGGAAGACTTGGCTCGCGTACGCCCGGATTTGGATGGCAATGAGATTATGGAAATCTTAGGGCTGGAGCCGGGGCCAGAGGTGGGCAAGGCATGGGCATATCTGAAGGAATTACGCCTGGAGTACGGCCCCCTCGGCAAAGAGGAAGCCATAGCGAAGTTGCGGGAAAAGTGGGGCGTGGCCTAAATGCCCCCACTCACCTAGCAGCGATGGGAATCCCGCGTCACACACCCGGCGGGAATCCGTGCGCGCTGGGTTGCAGGAGGCCGCCCCGGTTTTTCTTGGTTTGGTTCCGCTCGGCTTGGCTTTCGGCGTGTTTATCACGCAGTTGGGGTTCGCCTGGTGGTGGGCCACGATTTTCTCGGTCGTCATTTATGCCGGGTCCATGAAGTTTCTCGCCCCTGGGCTGATCGGGGCGGGCGTCGGCCCGATTTCCGCGGCGTTCACCGGCATTGTCGATCATCGGTGGTACGGCAGCCTACGTCGGCTTTATTAACGTAGTGTTTTAGCCCCCCGTTCGTGAGTTTGTTAGGCCAGTTCTGGGAAACGTTGTTGCACTTCTACCCACCAGGCCGCAAAGGCATCGTGGGATAAATGTTGTGTGGTGATATCCGGGTAGTTACCGTAGGTGTTGGGATGCGGGACGGTGGTTTTGGGTACATCGATCTGTCCGGCGCGGTGCATCTTTTCTGCGCTGGTTCCTGGCTTGTCGACGCGCGCTGCCCCAGCGATAACTTCATCTGGTGTCAACGCGATCATGCGGTGTACCAGGCAACCGGATCCGCTTTCTTCCAATTCCGCGAGGTGAATCGCTGTTCCCGCACCGGGGATGGTCATCGTCAGTCGCGTATATAGATGTTTCACGTGAAACACTTCCCTATCTTCGTGTACTTCCCTATTTTCGTGTATTTAACTGTGGACGTTGAGCGCGTTGCCGGCGTCATCAATGGAAACCGGCTCCAACGGGTCACGGGCTGGGCCAGAGACCACGGAACCGTCGGCGATTTTGAATACGGAGTTATGCGCTGTGCAGCGAACCTCGTCGCCTTCGACTTTAGTGATTAGGTTCCGCTGGTGCGGGCACTGCTGGGAATATGCGACGTATTTACCTTCTTCAGGCTGGGCGATGATGTATCCGTCGGCAATGATTGCTGATCCGACTGGAATTTCCGCCTTGGCTACTTCCATTGGTGGTTCTTTACCACATGCGGCTAAGAAGGCGCCCGCGACGGTGGTAGCGGTTCCGAGAAGGAAAAGTCGACGGGAACAATTCTGTGCCATGGTGGTCACTCCTTGCGTTCGGGATGTGGGTTAACGCATTTATTGTCACAGTGTCTTTAATTTGTAGCAGGGGTTTTCTCTGCTGGATAACGTCACTGTGATTTTTAGGCTATTGATTATCAGCTTGCCGAGCGGCGCGGCGTAGTGCGTTCATATCAACACTGGGTGCTTTTGGTTTTCCGTCAGCGTCGGCACCGCCAGACGAACAACACCCACCGGTAGCATCCGCATTCTTTTTTGCGTTGACGTGCTGGTCGTAGAGGACAGCGGTCCGGGCACCCAGGTTGGCGCCGTAGGAAATGGCAATGATGCCGACGACCGTCGTCACTGCGGGAATTACCCACATCAGTCCACTTGCTTGTAGCGAAACTAAAGCGCCGAACGTCAGGCTTGCCCCAGCAACCAACCAGACCGGGCCCGCTACGGCGTGCGAGGTCATCCATGCTTCCGGCGATTTACGTGCTTCATGTACCCGTAAGCCGAAAACGCTGTTGCCAGGTAGCTTTTTTAAGGTGGCCAGTCCGCCCACGGTAATAACGATGGCGGCCAAAACGAACAGCAGGATGGGAACGACGATCATGTCCCCAGTCTAGCCCTGCCTGCGAGAATGACGAAAACACTTCGCTATGCTTAAGGGGTCCTGAATACCACCATCCATAGTTAAGAGTTTTCTATGAGCGTTCGTAAAGTCAGCTCCTCGCTGCTGTTTCGCGTCGTGGTGGCGATCATTCTTGGCGTCGTTACGGGATTATTCTTCCCGGAATGGCTAGCCAGAGTCTTCGTCACGTTCAACGGCCTGTTTAGCCAGTTCCTCGGTTTCTTCGTTCCGGTACTGATTTTTGCTCTCATTACCCCGGCTATCGCCGGACTGGGTAAAGGCGCTGGAAAGTGGCTAGGTATCACTACTGGGATTGCTTATCTATCCACCATTGGTGCCGGATTGTTGGCGTATGCAGTGGCGGTTTTTGGTTATCCAACATTATTGGGTGACCAGTCGCTTGATCTCGATGTCAGCGATGTAGAAGAAGGTGCATTGACGCCATACTTCGAAGTAGAGATGGCTCCTCCGTTTGAGATCATGACCGCTCTGCTTTTAGCTTTCGCGTTAGGTCTCGCGATGACGGCAGTCTCCTCCCCTGCCCTATACAAGGGTGTCCGGGAATTCGAGAAATTGATCATGAAGGTTATCACTTCCTTCGTGATCCCCCTGTTGCCACTGTTCATTTATGGAATCTTCTTGAACTTGATGATGAATGACAACTTGGGTGATGTCATCAGTTCGTTCGCCCGGGTGCTCGTGTTGTCTGTTGTCATGACGTGGGTAGTCGTTCTTCTGCAGTACCTGCTTGCCGGTGCACTGTCTGCGAAGAACCCATTTACCGCGCTGAAGAACATGCTCCCGGCCTACTTCACGGCATTGGGTACTTCTTCTTCTGCGGCATCCATCCCGGTTACCTATAAGTCCGTACTCAGAAACGGCGTGGCCCCGAATATCGCTGGGTTTGTGGTTCCTCTTGGTGCCACCATGCACTTGTCTGGGTCGATGACCAAACTGATTTTGTACACCTTCGGCATTGTTTACCTGTCCGGCATGGATGTCAGCTTCGGCCTCGCACTAGGTTTCATGCTGTTGTTGGGCATTATGATGGTGGCTGCCCCTGGTGTTCCTGGTGGTGCGGTGTATGCGGCATTGGGATTGTTGGGCAGCATGCTGGGCTTCGACGAGGATATGCTCGCACTAATGATTGCGGCGTATATCGTGGTCGATTCTTTCGGCACCGCGGCGAATATCACTGGCGATGGTGCGATCGCCTTGTTGATCAACAAGTGGACCAAGAACGGCACCGCGGCAGAAGGCGTTGGCTTGCCGGACGACTACGATGTTCCTGTCACGGGTGAAGCACTGGGCCAGGATTCGCCTGGCAGCGGAAGAACTGAAACAGGTAAAAACTGATTCAGACAAAATCTGATTCAGGCAACCGCTGACAGAAATACACAGACACTGACAATCGACAGTGACAATGATTTAAGCGCCAGGGCTGGGTTAGTCCTGGCGCTTAATGCGTTGCAGCTACCTTGTTGTAGCTACCGCGTTGCAGCTTTCATGTGTGCGACGTAGTCGGATACCTCGTCGGCAAGCTCTGCGAGAGTGTACTCGTTACCCCGCTCCGTGGAATTAACCCGGCCAGCAATAATGCGGGTAATCGCAGAACCGGTGATCGCACCGTCAGCGCCAGCGGCCAATGCTGCGCGCACGTGTTCAGGCTCGGAAATGCCAAAACCTAAGAGCACCGGTGCACCGTCGAAACGCTTAATCGCATCGACAACAGTATCCAATCCCCCGGTCTCGGCTTCTTTATCCGCGCCAGTGACACCGTGGCGTGATAACGCGTAAATATAACCCGTCGAGTTTTCACTAACCGCCCGCAGCGTTTCCTCGCTGGCACGTGCCGGAGCAATAAATATCTGCGAAATTCCTGCCTGTTGCGCGGCCGCGACGAACGGAGCACCTTCGCGGGTGGGAACATCCGGGATCAAGATGGAATCCGCCCCCGCCTCGGCGCAGGCTTGATAGAACTGTGCGGTTCCCTTGCTTACCGCCAAATTGCAATAGACCAACAAGCCGATGGGGGTATCCGGGAATTCCTCGCGGATCTGGCGCAGCTGTTGCAACGACTTATCCAGACTGGCACCTGCGCGCAAAGCCCGTTGGTGGGATTTCTCGATTTCTGGTCCGTCGGCGACCGGGTCACTAAAGGGAATGCCGATTTCCAATGCGTCTGCCCCAGCATTCACTGCTGCCCGAATGAGTTCTAGCGATGCTTCGTAGCTAGGATCGCCGAGCATAAAAAACGGCACAAACGCGCCCTCGCCCTTTGTGCGTAAATCAGCGAACAGTGTTTCGTAACGTCCCATGATTATGCTTGGCCCTTCTCGTCATTTTCTTCGGCGGCTTTGTTCTGTGCGGCGTTGTCATCGGCATAGCGTTGCCAGGCGCCAGTCTCATCTGCCAAATCACCTAAGACGTGGCGCACATGATCGATGTCTTTATCGCCTCGGCCGGATAGTGAGACCACGATGGAGATATCTTCGTCTTTACGCTTCAGGGCATACGCCAGGGCATGTGAGGATTCCAGTGCCGGAATGATGCCCTCTTTCTGTGCCAGCAGTTGGAATGCTTCCAGTGCTTCGGCGTCGGTAATGCCAACATAGGTCGCACGACCGCTGGCGTGCAGGTGTGCGTGTTGTGGTCCGACACCGGGATAATCCAGCCCGGCTGAAATCGAATAGGACTCATCGACCTGGCCCTCGGCATTGCGCATCAGATATGAGCGCGTGCCATGCAGAATTCCGACAGTCCCCTGCGTGATAGTGGCACCGTGTCGTCCGGAGTCCACTCCTTTGCCGCCAGGCTCGGCACCGACAAGTTCGACACCCGGCTCATCGATGAAGTCTGCGAACATACCAATCGCATTCGATCCACCGCCGACGCAAGCCACGACGACGTCGGGAAGGCCACCGGTGCGTTCAATCATTTGTGCTTTCGCCTCGGAGGAAATCACGCGGTGGAATTCTCGCACGATGGTTGGGAATGGGTGCGGACCTGCCGCGGTGCCGAGCAAATAGTGCGAATCCTCAAAGGTGGCGGTCCAATCGCGCAAAGCCTCGTTCACGGCATCCTTCAGTGTGCCGGAACCGGTTTCCACGGAGACCACCTTGGCCCCCATGAGTTCCATGCGGAACACGTTGGGTGCTTGCCGACGCACATCCTCGGCGCCCATATACACCACGCACTCCAGATCAAGCAGCGCGCAAGCTAAAGCCGTCGCGGTACCGTGTTGGCCTGCGCCGGTTTCGGCAATCACACGCTTTTTGCCCATTCGCTTGGCCAACAGCGCTTGACCCAACACCTGGTTGGTTTTGTGTGCTCCGCCGTGCACGAGGTCTTCGCGTTTCAGGAAGATGCGGGCCTTGCCGCCCAGGCGGGTAGCTTCGGTTAATGGTGTCGGGCGGCCCAGGTAATCTTTGAGCAGACGTGCTAATTCATCCTTGAAGGATTGGTCTTCCATTGCGTCGACGAAAGCACGCTCTAATTGATCCAGTGCAGGGATCAAGGATTCGGGGACGAATTGCCCGCCGAATTCGCCAAAATATGCCGGCAAAATTGTCGCACGTTCATTGCTCATGGTGTGTCCTAGTCTCGGGATTCTGGGTAGTCGTGGGGTTGTGTGTAGCCGTGGGGTTCTGTGTAGTTGCGGATGGTGGCAAAGGCAGTTCGGATTAGTGAGGCGTCTTTTCGTGGTGCTGCGGCCGGTCCTGCTTTTGAGGTCTCAGTTGCGGTAGAAGGGGCTACTTCTACCCCGGAGTTCAGGTCGATGCCGAAGCATCCAAGTTCCAGTGCGGCTTGGAGGTTTTTGGGGTTGATCCCGCCTGCTAACAATGAGTGGGGCTTAATCTCATCGGGAATTGATTGCCAGTCGAAGGTGCTGCCGGTTCCTCCTTGGCCCGCATCGAGGACGAGTTTGTCGGCAGCGCCGGGGGCAACGAGCTCGTTGAGTCTCTCCGGTTCCACCTCCGGGGTGGTCATGGAGATCGCACGCCAGAGTTCTAGGCCGGTATCCGCTGGGTCCGCTCCCGCGGCGCGAAGTTCGGCACGTACGCCTGCGAGTAATTTTTCTTCCCCGGCAATAGACCCCTGGTATGGGCTGTGGACTTGGAGGGCGTGGATGCCGGGTTGTACCAGCTCGGCCCAGCCCGTCGTCCGGCGTGAAACTGCGACGTAGCGCAGTCCGGGTTCATCGGCGATGATCTTTTTCGATGTTTCACGTGAAACATCGCGGGGAGATGTTTTCTCGAATATCAAACCGCCGTAGACCGCACCCGCGGCGCGAGCGGCTTGCGCGGTGCCCGACGTCGTCAAGCCACAAACTTTGTTATGTCCATAGACTAAGGCGCGGGCTGCCCAATCTGTATCCGGCTGCGAGGACAATTGTGAACCGACCAAAAATCCGGAAGCGTGTGCGCCCAAAGCCCGCACTGCCCTATTATCCCGAATTCCGGATTCAGAGAGGGCTACTGTTCCTTCTGGGAGCAATGCCGTTAATTTCGCAGTGCGTGAAAGATCTATGGAAAGATCATGCAGGTTCCGGTTGTTGATGCCCACGATCTGTGCACCCAAGCGCAACGCGCGGGCAACCTCGTCCTCATCGATGACTTCCGTGAGCACGTCCAGGCCCAAGTCGCCGGCAAGCGTAGACAGTCGTGCGTACTCGTCATCGTCGAGCACCGAGAGCATCAACAAGATCGCGTCGGCACCGTAATAGCGCGCAGCATAGAGCTGCACGGGGTCGATAATGAAATCCTTGCACAACACCGGAAGGTGCGTGGACATGGCGACGGTTGCTAGGTGGTCATAGTCACCACCGAAATGCTCTGGTTCGCACAATACGGAAATTCCGGCAGCATAACGCGAATACACCCGCGCCAACTCGCCGGGCTGATAATCTGCCCGAATCAGGCCCAGTGACGGTGATGAGGACTTGCACTCCATGATGAATGCCTGCGGGCGCGCCCTGAGTGAATCGTACAAACTGCGTTGTGAGCGTGGCAGCTGTGCACGGTTAACGTGTGTGATTCGCTCGGTGATGGCTGGCAGGTGCGTACGACGCTGGGCAACGATATTTTCTAGCACCGTGGGTAATTTAGCGTTCACCGTAATCGGCCTCCTCGTGGGTAGCTAACCAACGCTTCGCGGTGCCGTCGTTAATGATTTGAGTTGCCAGCGCGGTTCCTTCGGCAATGGAATCTACCTTGCCGATGACGTACAGCATTGCTCCGGCGTTGACGGCGACGGCGTCGTGGTGTGCCTGTGGTGCCGTGCCTTCGAAGATAGCCCGGATTGCAGCGGCATTCGCAGTACCATCTCCGCCTTCCAAGGCAGCTAATTCGTGGCGGGTTACACCGAAATCTTCTGGGGTGAGCTCGTACTGTGCAATTTCGCCGTCGCGCAATTCCCAGATCGTGGTCGGGCCATGCACCGCTACTTCGTCAGTACCGGAGCCATGCACGACGAGTGCTCGTTTGCGGCCGAGCTCGCGGAATACCCGGGCGATGGTTTCTCCGATTTCTGGCCGGGCGATACCCATCATCTGAAACTCTGGACGTGCCGGCGACAACAAGGGGCCCAAGGTATTGAACAGGGTGGGAACCTTCAGTGCCTTGCGCACAGGCATCACGTGCGCAACCGCCGGATGATACGCCGGGGCGAATAAGAAGGTGAAGCCAGAATTCTGGAATTGGGTAACTGCACGATCCACATCCAAGTCCAGCGGGATATTGAGGGCTTCCAGGACATCGGCGGAACCGGAACGTGACGACACCGAACGGTTGCCTCCTTTCACCACCTTTGCTCCCCCGGCGGCGGCAACCAGCGAAGCCGCAGTAGAAATATTAATCGTGTTGGTGCCATCACCACCCGTGCCGGCGGTATCCAGCAAACCGGCACCGGTAATCGGGAACGGGCGCGCGGCATTGATAAACGCTTGCGCGGCACCGGCGATGTCGGCGAAGGTCTCACCACGGGTGCGGATCGTGGCCAGCAGAGCCGCAATGTGTACGTTCTCGTACTCGCCAATGGTCAGTGGCTGGAAAACTTCCCGGGCTTGCTCGACTGTCGGGTCATGATTGTCCAGATAGGCCAGCAGCCGGTCCAGCGGCGCGGGGTTCGCGTCAGCGTTGTCGGAGCCGTGGTCCGCGTTGGCGTTTTCAGCGTTGGCGTTTTCCGCAACGGTGTTTTCAGTGGTGGTTTTTCCGGTGGTGCGCTGGTCAGTCATCAGCACTCCCCTTTCGTCAAAAAGTTGATGCAGCGATTCAACAAGACTGGCCCCTTCGGGCTCAAGATCGACTCCGGGTGGAACTGCAAGCCCATGCACGAGCCATCGGGGGCATAAGCCGCCATGGCCACATCGCCTAAGTCAGTCTTTGTCGTTGCAAGTACCTGTAGCTGTTCCGGCGGGTTCGCGCATCCCAACGAGTGATAGCGAGCCACCGGCACCAAACGGCCGACGTGCTCTGGTTTATCTGGTTCCTCGTCGATTGCCAGCCCAGCAAACAGCGGATGGTGCGCGCCAGCATCCGTCAGCGTCATAGGTACGGAGCGGCCGTGCACCGGTCCACACGGTTCCACTGTGCCGCCGTAGTGTTCCAGGAGGGCTTGGAATCCCAGACAAATTCCAAGCACCGGTATTTCACCATGGATGGCGTCGAGAAGCTCCATCATGTTCCCGGTTTCCCGTGGGTGCCCCGGCCCCGGTGAGAACAACAGCAAATCCGGCTTGGCGGCTAACACCGTCTCCACATCGACCGTGTTGCGGAAAACTGTGCAGTGGTGCCCGCTCAGCGCGTCGACCAGGTTGTAAATGAATGAATCGCGGTTATCAATCACCACGACGTGCGGCTGTGCTGTCATGTGCGGTTGTGCAGTCATTATCGTGCCACCTCCACTGGCGCCCCCAGCGCGACGGCATCGAGCACCGCATACGCTTTGTGTACTGTCTCGTCGGCCTCCGCCTGCGGAATAGAATCCCGCACAACGCCGGCACCGGCCTGAATGATCGTTTCCCCGTTACGAACGAAGGCACTGCGAATGACGATGCAGTTATCCATGCGTCCGTCGCCACCGAGGTACCCGACCGCGCCGCCGTAGGAACCGCGGCGCTTGCCTTCCACCTCCCGTAGCAGGTCCACCGCACGCAGTTTTGGTGCACCAGTCAGCGTGCCCATGTTCATGCACGCGCGGTAGGCATCGAGGGCGTCGAAATCCTCGTGCAAGGTGGCGGTGACGCGGGAGACGAGGTGCATCACCCGCGAATATCGGTCCACTTGCAACAGCTCCGCGACTTTACGCGTGCCAGGTACTGCGACGCGGGCGAGATCGTTACGTGCCAGATCCACCAACATGGTGTGCTCGGCCAGCTCCTTGTGGTCGGTGCGCATCTCCAACTCGTTGCGGATATCGAGTTCGTGATTGACGCTGCCGTCCGGGTTTAAGCCGCGCGGGCGCGTTCCTGCAATCGGATACAGCTGGACTTCGCGCGTATCCGGGGAGAATTTCAGGTTGGATTCTGGCGAGGCGCCAAACAACTCGTAGTCTTCGCCGCGGAAGTAGAACATATACGGTGATGGGTTTGTCTGGAGTAGGCGTCGGTAGGAAGCGAAGGCATCGGTGCACGGCGCGCGGAAGGTGCGCGCGGGCACGACCTGATAAATATCGCCCTGATAAATATTGCCTTTGAGCTGCTCGACGTGGCTGCGGAATTGTTGGTCGTCGATATCTGTGCGGACCCGCAGCGGTTGGCTCTTGTCGACGCCCTGCTCCGGTGGAGCCAGTGGTGTGATCTCAGTTTCGGCTTTCGTGGCATAGGCAGTAAGCCGCTTGTCGACGTCGTCCTGGCTGGTGCCGACGCCGCACACATATGCTGTCTGCGACAGGTGGTCTACTTTTAGTAGTGTTTCTGCGACGACGAATTCGTAATCTGGGTACGTGTTGTCGCCTTCGCTGACCGCGGGTAGGGTTTCGAAGGTTTCTAAAAAGTCGTAGGCGAAGCCGCCAGCCAATAAGGGCAGATCCGGTACTTCTCCGGCGGAGCCCTGTTGAGGGTCGTTGCTGCCATACTGCTCGCTCAATTGCAGCCGACGCAGCACTTCTGCCGGGGAGATCGCCAGCAGGCGTTCGCGTTCATCGGCGGCCCGGGATACTGGGAATTCGAAGACTGCCACTCCCCGATCGTCGCCATTGCCGTCGCCATTGCTCGTGATTTCATGTTCGGAAAGTTCGGCACGTAATTTCGCTATAATCTCTTCGCCGGTAGCTGTGAGCGCCTGCGCGGTAACCCGGCTGCCGTGGCAGCGAACGCGAACAGCGGAGTCGAGAACCGCCAAGCAGAGAAGGTTTTTCTTGGATTCGATATCCGCTGATTCCAGCAGTACTGTATCTGTGCGCTCGAGCCCGCCTAGATGGGCGAAAAGCTGCGCCGCATCCGCGTGGTAGCGCAGATCGCGGCGCGCTGTGGGGAGATGTGCAGCAAAATTCATAGCCCCAACAATACTGTGTGGCAGCCGACATGGGCGGCGTGGCCTAGGCTTAAATTCGCTCCGAGGGTCGGCACCGCCGGGAATGGCAATGTTTCACGTGAAACATTGCTTATTCCGCACCGAAAACGAGCTCGTCGTTTTTATAGGTCCGGTAAGTGGCAGGCATGCCTGGGCGGTAAGCCAGCTCGATTGCGTTGGTGAAGTTGAGCACGTGCAAATCTGCTGCCGCACCGGGGACCAAGCTTCCGCGGCCGGGGCGGCCCTGTGCATCTTCCCCACCTTTGACCGGTTGGCGACGCAGTGCTTTTGCACCGCCCAAGGTTGCGGCTTCGATAGCCTCATCCAAACTGAGGTCTTGCTGCAGCACCGCCGTGGTGACGCAGAAATTCATTGACGAGGTGTACGACGTGCCAGGGTTCAGGTTCGAGGCAATCGCAACGGTGGCTCCGGCATCCAGCAATTTCCGAGCTGGGGCGAGATCTTGTTTCGTCGACAAGTCACAGGCCGGCAACACCGTAGCGACGGTCTCGCTGCCGGCTAGTGCTTGGATATCGTCGTCGGAAAGATAGTTCACGTGGTCCACCGACGCCGCACCGAGCTCAACGGCTAGGCGTACACCGGGGCCCTGCTGCAGCTGATTGCCGTGCACGCGTGGAAGCAGACCCCGCTTCTTACCGGCCTCGAGTACCTTGCGCGATTGTTCCTCGTTAAACGCGCCGGTCTCGCAGAAAACGTCGATCCAGCCAGCGTGCGGCTCTACGGCGTCCAACATCGGGCCGACGACTTCTTGCAGGTATTCGTCGGCATCTGCCCCCGGAGGAACCAGGTGTGCGCCCAGAAAAGTCACGTCGTCGACGCCCTTGCTGGCTACTTCGGCTGCCAAAGCTTCGGATTCCGTGTTCAGACCGTAGCCGGTCTTGGTTTCGATGGTGGTTGTGCCACCCGCGTGACAACCAGCGATGCGTTCTTGCAACAACTGTTCCAAACGCTCACGCCCAGCACTGCGTGTGGCTTCCATGGTGGTGGCGATCCCCCCGGCCGAATAGGATTCGCCTGCCATGCGGGCTTCGAACTCCTCGGCGCGGTTGCCATCGAAAATCATGTGCGTGTGTGAATCCACCCAACCTGGCAGTACTGCACGGCCGCCCAGGTCGATCTTTTTCTCTACGGCCTCGGAGAGGTCCTGTGGCAGGTCATTCAACGCGCCAACCCAGGTGATGACGCCATCACCGTCGGCGAGCAGCGCGCCGTCTTTAATGGTGCCCGCTTCCGAGACCGTGCGTAGTTCGCTGATGTTGTGGAAAAGTGTGCTCATGATGCCTTTCGAATGGTGATATCTCGCGTGCGTGGAGATGCCTGTTTATGTGCAAGCCCTCATGGGTGCTGCCTTCGTGGGCGCTGCCTTCGTTGGTACTGTCGCCGGTGGGTTCTCGGCCCTGTTCTGCTGGGCCGGTGCTCCCCTGCTAGCGCCCTTACGCTAACGCTTTTCCGCTAACGTTTTTCTGCCAGCTCCTTATACCAGCGTCTAATCCAGCGCGCCGACGACGCCTTCGACGCTGGCAACGAGTGCTCCACTGGCAACCAGCTTGTGGGCGTACGCAATTTCTGGAGCCAGGAAGCGGTCGGTGGCAGGCGCTGCTACCCCTTCGCGGAGCAAAGCAACGGCGGCTGTGGTGCCCGGGGCGGATTCGGTCTCAGCATCACGGCAGCGCATGGTAATCGCGCGGGCGGCGGTGAGATATTCAATGGCCAAGACTCGCTGCAGGCCGTCGACGGCGGTGCGAAGCTTGCGGCCAGCGGACCATCCCATGGACACGTGATCTTCTTGCATCGCGGACGACGGAATGGAATCTACCGAGGCCGGATTTGCGGCCCGTTTCAGCTCTGAGACAATTCCGGCTTGGGTGTATTGCGCGATCATGTGGCCGGAGTCGACACCAGGGTCGTCGGCAAGAAACGCTGGCAAGCCCCGGTTGCGTGCAGTATCCAAGAAGCGGTCGGTGCGACGCTCAGAAATCGAGGCTAGGTCCGCCGCGACGATTGCCAAAAAGTCCAGTACATAAGCTACTGGTGCACCGTGGAAATTGCCGTTGGAGCGTACTTCCCCATCGATGACGACTGGGTTGTCGACGGCTGCTGCGAGCTCGCGCTCAGCGACGGTAATGGCGTGGGTGATGGTATCGCGGAAACCGCCGCTGACCTGCGGTGAGCAACGCACTGAATACGCATCCTGGACTTGGGTTTGCCGGAAGTCTTCTTGCGCGGCCGCCAGCAATGGCGAGTCGGCTGCGACGGTGCGGATATTGCGTGCCGACGATGCCTCGCCTGGGTGCGGGCGTAGTTTTTGCAGTTTATCGTCGAACACACTCAGGGTGCCGTGTAGGCCTTCTACGGTCATTGCCGTGGAAATATCGGCGACCTTCGCCAGATCCTGTAGATCGTGGATGGCCAAGCACAGCATGCCGAGCATGCCGTCGGTGCCGTTGATCAACGCCAGACCTTCTTTTTCTTCCAACTCGAGTGGGGTGATGCCGGCGTCGGCAAGCGCACTAGCGGCAGGCACCGGTTTTTCGGAGCCAGGAACGCGCACCTCCCCCTCCCCTAGTAATGCCAGTGCGCAATGCGACAGCGGCGCGAGATCGCCGGAACATCCGAGTGAGCCGTACTCGTACACCACCGGGGTGATGCCCGCGTTGAGAACTGCGGCGTACGTTTCGGCGACGACCGGGCGCACGCCAGTATGTCCAGTGCATAACGTTGACAAGCGAAGCAGCATCAGTGCGCGGATAACCTCTTGTTCTACCTCCGGCCCGGAACCTGCCGCATGCGAACGCACGAGCGAACGCTGTAGCTGGGCACGCATATCGTGCGGGATGTGTCGGCGGGCCAGAGCACCAAATCCGGTGGAGACGCCATAGACCGGGGTTGGTTCATTGGCGAGGTCATCAATGCGCTTGCGGGTGATCGCGATTTGCTCGAGGGAATCCGCAGAAATTTCCACCGCTGCCCCACCGCGTGCGACTGCGACTACGTCCGCAATACTTAATGCGCCGGTGCCTACCGTGATGGTGCGTTTGGCATCGGGGCTACCGTTGGAGGTTCCTGTGTTCATTGTGACTCCTTGTTAGTTGGGTTTTGATGCTTGGCGGTTTTGTCTGGGTTTGCTTAATGTTGGTGCGGTTTAATCGCTTAAGCGTGGGCGTAATTTTATTGTGTACTACAGCACTATTTTAGTGGGTGTCCAACGTACCCGCTAAGTTGTTTGTCTTGGATACCAGACTTCTGAAATTTGTGCAGGGCACTACCTAGCTGCCATTATAAATTCGTCACTGTGATGAAAACACGTTATTGTTTCTACCAAGCCCGGAGAGACCGAAAACAAACTGATTAGACTAGCTGGCATGAGTAAATTTACTTGGAGTGGACGCGTTGATGGACCTGGCCCAGAACATGCCCGTTGGCATTCGGTGATCGATGCAGACTTCACCCTTGGTGACGCAGCGGAGGCCCAACCGGGTGCTGTGTTGCTTGGCTTTGCCTCTGATGAAGGAGTTCGTCGCAATGGTGGCCGACAGGGTGCCGCGGCCGGCCCGGATGAGCTTCGCCGGGCATTGGGCGGATTGGCCATCCACGATGATTTCCCCCGCTACGATGCGGGAACAGTCCGCTATGAAGGCCAAGATTTAGAATCCGGGCAAGAAGAACTTTCGCAATGGGTCGCCGCGGTCGTGCGCGCAGGACACTTGCCGGTAATTTTGGGTGGAGGGCATGAAACCTCATTTGCTTCCCACCGTGGTTTGGTGCGCGGATTAAAAAATGAAAATTCTGCTTCACTGGAATCGCTCGGAATTTTTAATTTAGATGCCCATTTTGATTTGCGTGAGGCAGAAGAACCGACCTCAGGAACTCCATTCCGGCAAATTTCTGAAATCGACGGTAAAGATTTCAATTATGTTGTTTGGGGTATTTCAGCCGCGAACAATACTCGCGTGTTATTTGCAGCCGCAGAGCGGCTTGGCGTGAGCTATTTACTTGATGAAGATCTGGCCCGGCTAACCGTGCAGGAAGTCACCGAGATTGCAATAAAAGAATCTGAAAATTTTAAAAACATACATATTAGTATTGACTTAGATGTACTTCCGGCATCGGTGGCACCGGGTGTATCTGCCCCGGCTGCTCTTGGCGTGGAAGCGTTGAAAATTCATGCGATGGTACTGGCTTTGGCGCAAACCGGAAAGCTTCGTCTCGTGGACGTAGTTGAGCTGAATCCAAAGTATGATGTAGATGCACGGACAGCCAAGCTGGCGGCCCGCATGATTCACGACATCATCGCCGAACACGGCGCAGCCCACAAATAAACCGCAAAACTAGCGGTGGCTATTACTATCTAGGCCCAACGTGTTAAAACTAACACCATGAATGCAGTGATTATTGCCGTGGTGGTCATGCTGGGTCTGGCCGTCGCCCGCGTCCACGTGGTACTTGCGCTCCTTATCGGCGCGATTGTTGGCGGTCTGGTTGGCGGCTTAGGTATCGGTGGTGCCTTCGCAGCTTTCCAGGATGGTATTGGCAATGGTGCGTCCATTGCGCTGAATTATGCCCTGCTGGGTGCTTTCGCTCTCGCGGTCGCGAATGCGGGACTCCCCCGCTTGCTAGCCGAATCCATCATTAATCGGATTGACGCAGACAATGCAGAAAATAATGAGCAAACCAAAGAAAAAGCCGTAGCCGTCGCCAAGTGGCTTACGGTCGCAGGTTTGCTGCTCATGGCGGTCATGTCGCAGAACCTGGTGCCAGTGCACATCGCGTTCATTCCGTTGATTGTGCCTCCGCTGCTTTCCGTTCTCAATAAAATGCAGGTGGACCGCCGACTGATCACCTGTGTGCTGACTTTTGGCCTGGTTACCACCTATTTCTTCATTCCGGTTGGTTTCGGCAATATTTATATGAATGACATTCTCCGCAGCAATATCGTGGATGCGGGAATGCCCGAAGCTAATAATGTTTCCGTGATGCAGGCCATGGCGATCCCTGCCCTCGGCATGCTCACTGGTGTTCTGTTTGCAGTTTTTGTCAGCTACCGCAAAAAACGTACTTATCAAGAAATCCCAATCTCGAAGGACGCAGCCAAAGCCGTCGAGATTTCGCGTTATCGCATCACTATTTCCATCGTCGCACTGATCGCCACCTTCGGCGTGCAGATTGTGCTGCAATACTTAGATTCCGATGCTGATAGCTTGCTGGCTGGTGCCCTCGCTGGCTTGGTAATCATGCTGGCCTTCGGTGGTGTGGAATGGAAACAATCCGACGATATCTACACCGAAGGTATGCGCATGATGGCGTTGATTGGTTTCATCATGATCACCGCGCAAGGCTTTGCTTCGGTTATGGCTGCTACGGGACACGTGGAGACCCTCGTCGAGTCCACCGCTGCTGCTTTCGACGGTAATCGTGCGCTGGCTTCGCTGGCGATGCTGCTGGTCGGCCTTATCGTCACAATGGGTATCGGATCATCCTTTTCGACGTTGCCGATCATCTCCACCATCTACGTCCCTCTGTGTATCTCTCTGGGCTTCTCCCCGCTGGCCACCGTCGCTCTGGTGGGTACTGCAGGTGCGCTGGGTGATGCGGGCTCCCCGGCCTCGGATTCCACGCTGGGGCCAACTTCTGGCCTGAACGTCGACGGCCAGCACGACCACATCCGCGATTCTGTGATCCCGACGTTCCTGCACTTCAACATCCCACTGATCGCTTTTGGCTGGGCGGCCACGATGCTGCTGTAGGTGAGTGGGCGTAGGTGAGTGACTGTAGGTGAGTGAACTGCCCGCTAGAACTTACTGCGCCACGGGTTTTTGCTTGCAATGAGAAATTTTTCGATATCTCGCGGTTGCGCCTGTAGTGTCGGGTCAAAATCCAGATAAGCCTTCGTTTCGCGGGCGACGAGGCCAGAAAGAATGAGTAAGCCAATCAGGTTTGGTATTGCCATCAACCCGTTGGCGATATCCGCGAAGGTCCAGGCCAGGCTGATTTCTGTAGTTGCGCCAATGTAGATAACGCAGGTAAACACCATGCGGTAGGGAATTGAGGCCCAGGCACCGAAGGCACGTTCGGCGCTGCGCTCTCCGTAATAGGACCAGCCAAGAATCGTCGAGAATGCGAAAAATACCACTGACAAAGAAACGATAGTGCCGCCCCAATCAGAGCCAATACCTTCGCTGAAGGCCGCGGCGGTCATGTTGGCGGCATTATTCTGACCGGCTTCCCACACCCCAGTGGTCACGATGACTAGCCCAGTCATGGTGACCACCACGATCGTGTCGATGAAGGTTTGCGTCATGGAAACCAAACCCTGGCGCACCGGGTGGGTGGTTTTGGCAGCCGCGGCTGCAATCGCGGCCGAACCCATGCCGGATTCATTCGAGAAGATACCGCGGGCGACACCCATCTGCATTGCCAGGATTATTCCCGCCCCGAGGAATCCGCCGGTGGCAGAGGTACCAGTGAACGCGTCGTTAAAGATCATGGCGAAAGCTGCAGGAATTTCGCTGGCGTGCATGACCAGCACAATGATCCCGCCGGTGAGGTAAATAATGATCATCAGTGGGACAAAAGCTGAGGTGACTTTGCCGATAGAGCCGATTCCGCCGAGTAGCACCGCGCCGATGAGTACGAACATGATGACGCCGGTGACTGTTGGGCTCACAGCAAAGGTGTTTTCCAAACCTGCGGCAACGGCATTGCCTTGCGTGAGGTTTCCGATACCGAATGATGCGATGATTGCGGAAATCGTGAAGAACCACGCGAGGAATTTACCCAGTCTGCCGGGGATGCCCTGGGAAAGATAACGTTGGGGCCCGCCCGAGACTTTGCCGTGCGCATCGGCTACGCGAAAACGCACCCCCAGGAATGCTTCTGAGTATTTCGAGGCCATACCAAGCAGCCCGGTGATCCACATCCAGAACAGAGCGCCCGGCCCGCCGATGGAAATCGCTGTGGCCACACCGACGATGTTGCCCACACCGACGGTGGCGGCGAGGGCAGTGGTCAGCGCTTGGTATTGGGTGATGTCACCTGCGCCATCCGCGTCATTACCGTCAATGAAGCCGTGGCGCAGCGCCACTCCGAGTTTGCGGAACTGCACACCGCGCAGGCGGATCGTGAGCCACAAGCCGGTGAACAACAGCAGGGGAATGAGGAACCACTGGCTCCAAATAAACTTGTCAATGCCGTCCAGAATGTTCTGGAGCGAATCTGCGAATGAATCGTCTGCCATAAACTACAGAGAATACGCACAGCCCCCTATTTACTTCTCTGCTGGGTTGCTACGCTTTAGGTTGCAGCTATTATCTCAAGTAGAAAGCGTAGCCTAATCATGGTTGACCCAACGGTGTCCTCCAGTCCTGCCTCCGGTGGGCGTTCTTCTGTGCAATCTGAATCATCTGCTTCTCACCTGCGATCTGGAGCTGAGCCACACCCACATGCTGCGCTCCAGCTGCAAGGTTTGGGTAAGTCCTACGGCGACAAGGTCGTCGTGCGGGATATTAACCTTCGGGTTCCGCGCGGTAGCTTTTACGGCCTCGTCGGCCCGAATGGCTCGGGTAAAACTACCACCGTGTTGATGGCTACTGGCCTGCTGCGCCCCGATACCGGCACCGCGTTGGTGTGCGGGCATAACGTGTGGGGTAGTACGGCGGAGGCCAATGCTGCGAAAGCCGCTTACGGGCTGCTTGCCGACGGCTTGCCCGTTTTTGATCGTCTATCCGGACAGGAATACTTGCATTACCTGGGCCTTTTGCGCGGCATCGATGAGCCCACGGTGGCGCAGCGCTCTCGTGAGTTGCTGGATGCGTTGGACCTGGCTGATTCTTCCAGCAAGTTGATCGTCGATTATTCCGCAGGCATGACCAAAAAGATCCTGCTGGCCGGGGCACTGTTGCACCGCCCGGACATTCTGATTCTCGACGAGCCTTTTGAAGCCGTTGATCCGGTTTCTGCGACCACCATCCGGGAGATTTTGCAAGCCTATGTTGCCAGCTCCGGCACGGTGATTATGTCTTCGCACGTGATGGAAACCGTGGAAGCGTTGTGTGATCACGTCGCGGTGATCGGCAAGAACCAGGTGCTTGCCGACGGCACGTTGGATGAGGTGCGTGCTGGTTCTAGCTTGAGCGAGCGTTTTGTGGAACTGGTCGGTGGGCGTCATCTGGCGGAAGGTTCACTGGAATGGCTGGCTGGCGCGGGACAGAAGAGCTCTAGTGCCGACGACGCCTCCGATAGCAATAAGGGGGCGCAGCAGTGACCCGCACAGCACCAAGGACCAACACAGCAGCGACGCAGACAGCAGCGCAACCGTCGCTACGAGTATTTACTAGCTTGCACTGGAAGTTGTGGAAGCGGCATTTCAGTACGAATACTTCGCAAATTTTCATCGCCATAATAGTCGCGTTCTATTCCTTCATTGGGCTGGTTGGCCTCGGCGCACTTACGCTGCTGGGAGCCTCTGTTGGTGATTTCATGCCCATGATCTATAGCCTGGCGGCGGGCACGGTGGGCTACTGGCTGGCAGCGTTGTTTATGCCGGCCGGAGAGAACCAAGTTGATCCTGCACGTCTGGCGGTGCTGCCGCTCACGGAAGCAGTGATGTTACGGGGTGCGGCGGCGACCTCACTGTTGACGGTACGGGGCGTGCTGGCGATATTTAACTCATTGGTGATGATCGTGCTTGGTGCCGTCGGTTTGGTGCAGCACGGCAGTGGGTGGGGCATTGCGGTGTGGATACCGGCTGTGCTGGTTTCACTGGTGATTACGGTTGCTGGTGGGGAAGCCTTGGCGAGGTTGCTGGGAAGTGTAGGAAACCGCAAGAACAGTGAGAAAGCTGCGATGGCTAGCGCCCTGGGCTTCATCGTGGTGGTCTTCGGTTTCAACTTTGTTGTCAACGGCAGTTCGGAATTTTCGCTGCCGTGGGATACTTTGCTGGCACTTGTAGCATGGACGCCGTTCGGTGCGGCACCAGGTGCGGCTGTCGCAGTGCTGCAGGCTCACTGGATAACCGCGCTGGTCCAGACAGCGATTTCGGCGGCGACGGTCGTAGTGGCGTGGCGCGTATGGCACTGGGTGCTGCGACGTAATGCGCAGACCGTGACCGGCGATTCCGGGGCGGCAGCCACCGGTTCTGCAGCGGGAAGCGTGTTATTGCCGGGGGTGCGGGCGTCGGCAAGCGGGGCAGTGTTCTCCCTGACATTGCGGTATTGGCGTCGTGATATTCGCTTTACCTACAGCCTGCTAGTCATGCCATTGTTTTTGGTGATGATGCTGGGCATGGCTGCGGGTGATGGTCAGTCTGGTATGGCCTATGTGGCGGTGCTGTTTTTCGTATTGTTTGCTGCCGGTATGACCTCGAATGCGTTGGGCTATGACGGGCCATCGAACTGGGTGCACATGAGCGCTGGGCTGGCGCCGCGCACGTTATTGTGGGCACGCACGCAGGCGGTGTTGCTGCTTACTTTGCCGACTTTGGTGATTTACCTGGTGGTTTTGGCGATGCTGGGTACCGAGCTGATCACTGTGGTGGTGCTCGCGGTGATCGCGGGCTCGGCGGTGTTGCTGAATGCGGGGTTGGCGGCACTGTTGGCAGTGTGGAATCCGTTTCAGGTTTCCGCGCCGGGCACCAACCCGATGAAGGATAAATCGGGTTTTTCCGTTGGAGCGCTGATCATGATGCTCGTATCTGTGTTGTTGGTGTGGCTGCCGCTCGCGCCGGGGATCATCATGATGATTGTTGGCATGAACCGCGATGACGGTGGTGTCACACGGCTGTCCGGCTTGCCGACGTTGTTCTGGGCTGGGGTTGTTCTGAGTGTGCTTGTTGCGCTGGTGGGGCTTTGGCTGGGGCATGCTGCGGCCGCGAAACGCTTGGAAAAGCGGTGGCCGGAAATCTTTGCCAAGGTGCGGAATTTTTATTAAAACTGTGCGGGTGTAGCAGTTTTCTACAGCACAGCAGCTTTCTACAGCACGATTTTATTTTGAGATGACCGGGCTGATCACGGTGGTGATGGGCCCGGTTTTGTTTTGCCGCATGTCGTGGCTTTTTGCTGGGGGCATGCACAGGTTTTTAGTGGTGAATGAGCATGGTTTAAGCAGGAAAACCAGCCTTGTTGCAACCTATTTTCAGGTAGGTTATTTTTAACTAAACTCATTGGGAATGGGTTTCAATAAGAAAGGTTTTATTAGTGAAAACTTCAGATTTCTCGCGTGCCGACGTGCGCGCTCAGGGGCGACGTCTTACGGTGCCTGGATCGCGTCGTTCGCGGATCCGTATCGCGGTGGCAGTAACCGCGGCGTTGAGCACCGCGTTTGCTGGTCTCCCTGCTGCTCAGGCGGGCCCTGATGATGGCAAACTCATTTTGACCGAACGCCACATTGATTCGCCTTATGTGGTGAGTAAAGATGGGCAGTTTGATGCGCGTACTAAATACAATCAGATTGTCGATGGTGACTATGAGGCCACAACCGCAGCTTTTGCTGATTCTGCCCTGTGGATTGGTAAAGGTTGGGATGATGAAGCGAAAACCAAGCCGAAATATCAAATTACGTTGCCCGATAACGGCGATTTTGCTTTTATTGGCGAGCCTGGCGAGACCTACGTGCAAGCACCCAGTGGTGCAACCGGCAGCAACCACAAGCCGATTTGGTACGGGTTTGGTGCTGAGAGTGGCCTCGACGTCAGCAACGTGCAAAATGGTCGGGTCGCGCTGGATTTGATCGGCATCGACGGCCCTGGGGATATGGAACAGTACAATTACAACCCCAACGACGTTTTCAATCTTGCACGCGTGGTTGGCACAACGCAATCCTCTTCGCATTCTATCTCGATTAAACCTGCTGAGCACACGCACTTAAACACACTGTTTACTAAGCCGGGCCGGTACGAGTTGACCTATCGTGTGAGCTCGCGTACCAACGACGGCAAATTTATCACTTCAGAACCACGCACCCAGGTAATTCAGGTTGGTGGACAGCGGCCACTGGATACTCCAACCGAGTCATTGGAAGATCGTTTTAAAAAAGCTCCACAAGGAGATGCTGCGGCAGCAAATTACCGGCTTACGATTGCTCCGAAATCCGAGCCGAAGGCGGGTGGGGACGACAAACTTTCGACGATCACCTTCGATGCGGGTAAGGAAGGCCTGAATGGTACCGTCACTTTGTTCGTCGACGGATATTTCTTAACGGACCTTGCCGTGGAAAACGGCAAAGCAACCTGGGATGAGCTGTTGAGCCCGAAGCAGTCGAATATTCAGGCTGTTTTCACCCCGGATACTGTGGCCACTGGTGAATCCACTGTTCAGGGCGCTGGTGAGGGCGCTGCGGCTGCTGCAGGAGCGGCTCCGCGGTGGATTTCTGCACCGCTACCGTATTCTGCTGGCGAGTCGAAAGAAACCACCAGTGCACAGCATGCGGATGCTTTGCCGAAGGGTGATAATGAGCGGGATCTGCGAACTCCAGAACCGGGTACCCAGTTGACCAGCAAAGATGTTGACGTACGTTATGTCTCCGGTGATGGGCTAACCGACACGTATTACGTAGAAGCCAAGGACCCGACTTTCCAAGGTGCGTTTACTGGTGGAGTCTATAGCACGATGAAAGATACGGAAGGTGGTTATGCTGACTTACCATTAGAAGGCGCTATCGTTAATGGCAAAGGCTTTGTGACGATCGATAAGACGTATGCACCACGTGAAGGCGTGCTGTTCATGAACGTTATTCCACACCCTGGTTATGGGCTAGCTAATGCTCGCGGGGCAATTACTGAAAAGTTTATCCGCGGCAACTCTTACGAAGGTACCGTGCACTTTGGTGAATCCCCCGGAGTACCGGAAAGCGTTCCAGGTGCTTCCGATGATGCTGGACAGCAGCCTCCCGCAGACAAGCCATCTGAAGCTCCAAACTCCCCGGAGAGCTCTGAGAATCCAGGAGTGCCAGAAGGTCAGACTCCTTCACAGCAAGGGCGCGGGGTGTGCGTCGGCAAGAAATTATTGGACCGGGGACATGTTGATATCTTGGCGAAGCACAACGCCGATGGGTTTGATATTAGTCTGAAAGATGATACCCGCCTGATTGACAAGAAGAGCGTGGAGCGTGCGCTGAACGAGGTTGCTTTGGTGGTGGGTGATAATACCAAGGAGACTCGACGGGCAGCCCACCAGGGTGCGGAGTTTGACTTCCTCGGCAAGCAGGATGACGGTTTTTACCATTTGCCACAAACACAGCGTCCCGGTGTGATTTGGCCAGGTTATAACACTGAAGCGATTGATTTTAACAAGATTGATGGGGACGTCTCGCTCAATCTACAGCCGCGTGATGTGCCGGAAGGCGCAACCTGGGGAACATTTATCGACGGACGATTGGGAGAGGCGCCAACGGTCTTGTCTGATTCAACCAAAAATGATCACTCTATTGAATCGACGTTTGCCTCACACACTCACATTCACTGGGGCTTTTCCAAGCCGGGTGTCTATATCTTCGATGCTAATTACAGTGCGAAAGGTAAAGACGGCCATGAGATGAAGTCCGAAAGCCAAGAGTTTGTCATTACGGTAGGTAAGGATGCAAAGGAGGCCTGCACCGCACCAAAACCAGGGGCAGGGCAGGAGCCTAACCAGCCGGAAGTTCCGGGCAATCCAGACGCTCCGAAACAACCAGAAGAGTCCATTAAGCCGGAAGCTCCGAAAGATCCGGAGACTCCGAAAGATCCGAAGCCGAGCCAGCCGGAAAAGCCGCAACCACCAAAGCAACCGGAAACCCCGAAGAAACCAGAGAAGCCGGAAGCTCCGAAGAAGCCGGGCAACCAATCCAAGCCAGGCGGTTGGTCACCGCAAAACTTCTTCTCGAATTTCAACCCAGTGCACCTGCTAGCACCAGTGTTGGGCATTGTGTTCATCGCGCGGATGGTTGCGCTGTTCTTCGAATTGCAGCCGCAGGTTGCAAACTTCTTTGCACAGGGCATCCCAGGGCTTCCGAAGTGGGGAAAGTAGAGAAGAGCTGAAACGATTTCTCCACGTATTGGGCCTTTCTTCATAATTTCTGTATGACACACGGCAACCTTAAGCCTTGTTGCAAACTGCTTTCAGTTACGGTATTTTGACACCACTCCTGAAAAGCGGATTCATTTTTAATAAAGAAAGGCTTATGAGTCATGGCCCCACAGCTTCGTCGCTCGCGTGCGACAGGGCGGCGTAGTAGCAATATCCGATTAGCAGTTGCAGTTACCGCGGCCCTCAGCACTACTTTTGTTGGGTTGCCAGCAGCAACCGCTGGTCCAGACGACGGCAAAAAGATTCTCACTAAAGAGCACATTGATGCGCCGTATACCGTGCGGGATGAAGCCGGGGTGTTTGACCTGTACGCACATAATAACGAGGGTGCGCACAAGTTCTCGGAGTCTGCGGTATGGATTGGAAAAGGCTATAACAGTGACGGCGCTGATAAGAAGCAGCAATACCAGTTCACGGTGACTGATAATGAGCGCCTGAGCTATTTAGGCACGCCAGGCGACACCTACGTGTATTCGCCAGAAACGCCATTGGGAGGCCGACAAGACCCAGCATGGCTTGGTTATGGTGCAGAAAAAGACTTAAACGTCGACGATATGCTGAACGGCCGGGTATCGCTGGATCTTTTGTCGGTGGATGGCCCAGGCGAGGTAGAGCAACTGCAGTACCGGTCTGGGCAAGCGATCGACGTGCTGCGTCTTTTGGGTACTAGCGCATCGTCGCCACGTTCCATTTCGATTGAGCCCGGCGAGCACAACCACATCGGAACCGTATTTACTAAACCCGGACGATATGAGCTGAAGTTTCAAACCAGCGGTCTGCGCAAAGACGGCACTTATGTGGCCTCCGAACCACGAACTATGGTGATTCAGGCGGGCGGCCAGCAGCCGAAATCAGAGGCCACGAAGCCTTTACAGGAACGCTACAATCAGACGCGCACAGCAAATCTTGCAGAGGCCAATTATCGTTTAAGCGTTGCGAAAAAAGCGGACCCGACCGTCGACGGTGACGATAAACTTTCCACCATCTCGTTCGATGCCGGAAACCCGGAGCTTTCTGGCACCGTGACGTTATTTGTCGACGGATACTTTTTGACCGACCTTGAGGTTGAAAACGGTAAAGCCTCCTGGGATGAATTGTTGAGCGCCCAAGAATCCAATATCCAAGCGGTGTTTACCCCGGATGATGAAACTTCTGCGCACTGGATTTCTGCACCGTTAGCATATTCCGCAGGCCAGGCTGGGGTAGAAACCACCTCGGAAAATCATGCGGAGCAACTGCCCAAGGGCAATAACCTACGGACCTTCAACTTCCCGGCACCGAATACTGCGGTCACGAATGATGAGGTCACGGTGAAATACGTCCCCGGGGCTAATGGGGTCGGAGAAATCGTCGTCGAGGCGAAAGACCCGAAACTACAGGGGCTGATTACGGGTGGAATTTATGAAAATGAAGGTTGGTTAGAAAAAGGTACCGCAGACCGGGAATTGGCGGGCACCTTTCAGGACGGCAAAGGAACGCTCCGGTTTGGAGAAGAGTACCTACCGGAGAATGCGCTCCTAAAAATCGATGTGATTCCACATGCTGGATTTGGCCGTAAGGCTGCATCCGGAATTGTCACAGACAAATTCAACGCTGGAACTAGCGCCGAGGCGACCTTCCGCTTGGGTGAGATCGATGGCTCGCTAGAGCCTGAGCTGCAAAGACCAGGACAAACTGGCCAAGGTGATAGCGGTACCGAAAACTCGGGTGCACAAAACCCAGGCGCAGAACAGCAGGAACCGCCAAAGAACCACGAGCAGCAGGGCAGTGATGAGCAGGCTGGGCACCCAGTTTGTGAGGACAAGGTCCTTCTCAACCGCGGCCACGTCGACATTCTGGGTAAGCGCACTAAAGATGGTCTTGATATTGCGTTGAAAGACGATACGCGGCTGGCCGCAGATAAATCTGTGGAACGTTCCTTGGAGGATGTCGCTTTTGTTATCCGGGACAATGCGCAACGGAAGCGCCCGGAGCAATTGAGCGACGAAAAGTATAACTTCATTGGCGAGAAAGGCAGTGAGTTTTACTATTTGCCGCAGGCTCAGGACAAAGCCGTCTTGTGGCCGGGGTACAACACCGAAGCTATTCCGGTACAGAACGAATTCGACGGCCCAGTATCTCTGAACCTAGTTCCACGTGAAACACCGGAAAACTCCAGCTGGGGTGTGTTCATCGATAAGGGGTCTTTCGGAGGCGATCATGAGATTCTTGCCGACTCCACCAAACAGGATTATTCGATTGAATCTCATTACTCGGCGCACACCCATGTGCACTGGGCTTTCTCTCATCCGGGAATCTACACCTTTGACGCCAGTTACAGCGGCAAGACGAAAGATGGCACAGAATTGAAGTCTGATAGCCACGAGCTCGTCGTCACCGTTGGGGAAGAGGCATTGGAGACGTGCAAGACCGCTCCGGCACCGAAGCCTGATCAACCGGACCAGCCTGCTCAACCGAATCAGCCGAGCAACCCGAATCAGCCGAGCAAACCAAATCCGCCAAGCCAGCCAGGCACCCCAGGCAAACCTGAAACCCCAGAAAAACCCGAGAAGCCAGGTGCCCCGGAAAGCGGCAAGAAGCCAGAATCTCCGAAGGATCCAGACAAGCAGTCCACACCAGGCAGCTCGTCACCAAAGGGCTTCTTCTCTAACTTCAATCCGGTTCACTTGCTAGCACCAGTTCTGGGCATTGTGTTCATTGCCCGCATGGTCGCTCTGTTGGCGGAATTGCAACCGCAAATCGCCAACTTCTTTACTTCAAAAATGCCAAATTTTCCCGGAAAGTAATCCTTCATGACCGCACTGAAAATCCAGTCACCTAGGCAGGACGTGGCTCGACCAGCGTCGGCACGACCGGTCTCATCGCAGCCGGTACAAAAAGCCACCGCGTTGCTTGCTGCCTTGGTGCTGTGTTGGGTAGCCGCGTTTGCTCCACGCGCCATGGCCCAAACTTTTGACCGTGGGCACGTTGACGTCTTCTACGTGACCTCACATGGTGGCGAACTCTCGTTGTCGATGAAAGAAGACATCACTGGTGGCGGAGTACAACGACCTGGCGACGACGTCGTCCTGCACGTCAGCCATGCTGCCTGGTCGGAAGCTACCGCAGGTGTCGATGGCATCGGCCAAGCGACGTACTTCCTGCCACAGTCACAAAACCATGAGGTGATCTGGCCGGGCTGGGATACCCAGCCGGTTGCAGCCGACGGCTACCAATCCATCGATTTCAACTTCCAAGAGGTTTCCGGCCCCGGCGAAGTCTATATTTTCGAAACCGAAGGTTTCGGTGGTATCAAATCTGTCACCGATGATGGCTCATATAACCTGCGTACCGGTTCTGTGATCAACCAGCCATACCCAGCGCATAAGCACATCAACTGGGCATTCACCCACCCGGGTACCTACCAGATGACGGTGTATGCCAGTGCCAATGGGCAATCCAGTAACGCGGTGACTTATACCTGGCAGGTTGGCGGGGAATCCGGCGATGCACCAGCGCCTGCTGCACCCAGTGGAGGCCAAGCAGGTGGCCATGGTGGTGGACACAACAGCGGGGCAGGCCACGCAGGCAACCACCCTGCAGTTCCAGCTCCGCAGGGTGGCGGGGGAACTGCCCCAGGCCCACGTGCTGGTGGGGCACGCCCAGGCCCAGCACCGAAGGCAGCGCCACCGGCTGGATCATCCGGCGGTTCGTCGTCGGCAAGCAATTCCGGTGCCGGAAACGCACAATGCACCCCGGGCCTACAGCCGCAGATCAAAGATGACACCACCAGCCCAGCACAATGGCGTCCTGCACAAGGCGCGACGTTCTACTTGTCGTCGAATGCCGAGGTAAACCTACCCAGCAACGTGGGCACGGTGCCACAGGGTAAAGCTTGGATGATCGGAGCCACGCAGGTTGCCGGTGTTCCGTGGCTGGGTGCCAATACGCAACACGAATCGATGCACGAACACCTGGCATCCAGCGTGCGCTGGGATATTACTGGGTTTAGCGGACCAGGCCCAATGACCGTGTACTCACAAGGCCAATTGGGGCAGATCGTAGGTGAAGAATGGTTCCGCGCGGCTGGTGGCGGATACCAGGGCAGCAAAGCCATCCCGCGCAACACGCACGTGCACCCGAACTGGGTTTTCGGCGCGCCGGGGCATTACCAGGTCAACATCACCCAGTCCGCGCAACTGAACAACGGCAAAAAAGTTTCTGGCAACGCGACGATCAACTTCGTGGTTGGGGGCAACAACCCTGGCGGAGCTTTTAGTGACGGCCACTTCGACCTGGGTGCGGTAGTGAACCCAGAAGGTGGCGAATGTGCCGGCGGTGGAGTTGCCGGTGGAGGAGCAGCCGGCGCTGCCGGTGGTGCAGGTGGAGACGCGGCTGCTGGCCAGGGGCTCAGCGAAGAAGAACTCGCCGCGCAGGGCTTGGCAGCCGACGGCACTCCGCTAGCAGCCGGTGGTTTTGGTGCCGGATTCGCCGGGCAGGATTCAAAATTGTTTAATATCGCTGCGATCGTGCTTGGTCTGGGGCTATTGTTCCTTGGCATCGCGGCAGCACATTATGCCGTGAAAAAGGCTAAATCTGCAGAAAACTCTGCAGAAAACACCGACGACCCCGGTGATGGTTCTGGAGGGCCTGGAACGGATGGTCCGAAACCACCGCAATCACCACAGCCACCACAAGCACCGCAGACCGCGATGATCCCGCAGGTGTAGTACCGCAAACCAGCTTGTAGAAAGATTGAGTATGAAACACCGCCGCACCTCCATATCCGCGCAGCGCACTGGCGTTGCGCGGTGGTCTGGTAGCAAAAAACTGGGCTTGGGCTTGGCTGCAGCTTTGGCGATCACGGTGACTGCAGGTGGTGCCTATGCTTTCAGCGGGGCAAACGAGACTACGCGCACGGTGGGCGCAGCGCAGAATGAACCGCACCAGCACCGCCTGCAGGTTGTGGCCACCACGCCTATTCTCGCGGACCTGGTTTCGCACGTCGCTGGCGAGGACGCACAGGTAACCACATTGATTCCGGCAGGCAAAGACCCGCACGATTTCGAACCGACCTTGCGCACTGTACGTGAGGTCGCCTACGCGGATCTGGCCTTTGCCAATGGTCTGTTGCTGGAGCCACCTGCGCTCGCGGAGACGCTACGGCAATCCACTTCGGGGGAAGTCGTCGAAGTGGCTGACCTTTCGCCGTCCTACGGTGCAGAGTTGATCCCGTTGGTGGAAAACGTGGCCCTGGATGCGGTTTGGTTGGGTTTGCGCGTCCAAGGCGCGGAGCAATCTAACTCAGTGAAATTCCGCATGACTGATGCCCAGGGCCCAGGCGATGTAGCCGCCTATATCGTTTCGACGTTCGGCACCCCGGAACAGATCTTCCCGTCGGATTCCGGCATTGATCTTCCCGCAAATGCCCACACGCACGTGTCCTGGGCATTTAGCGAACCCGGTACCTACAAGCTTAGTTTCGCGGCCCAAGGGCAGCCGGGTACCGAGGCAACACAGGAACAAACCATCACTGTTGCCGTCGGCGTAAACCCGGAAGAAGGCGCCCACGTTATCGATTCCGGTCACGTCGATATCACCGCAGATCTAGCGAACGGCACCATCAGTTTAAAAGACCACGACGCCCACTTTGATCCGGAAACCACCGTGCTCGCGATCCCGTCGTCGACGCTGCAAGCCATTCCCCCGGACCCGGCCTATCGCTTCCTGGGCCGGCCAGGCGCAGAAACCTACTTGCTGCCGCAAGCAGTGCTGGGCAAACACCTCCACGGTGAAATTGACCCCCATCTCTGGCACAACACCCGCAATGCTCGAGCTTACGTCGAGGTTATTGCAGAAAAACTGGCACAAGCCGACCCGTCGAACGGCCACCGCTACCAGCAGCGCGCCGAGGAATATAACCACCAGGTCCAGCTTGTCGACGAGCAACTGCACGCAGCCTACGACGCCATCCCGGAACACCGTCGCCACCTGGTCACTACGCACCATGGCTACACCTACCTTGAGCAGGGCTACGGCATTAATATCGCAGGTTTTGTTACCCCAAATGCCTCGATCGAGCCTTCCCCACGCGATGTCATTGCTCTGCAACGCACGCTGGACAACTTGGATATTCCGGCGGTATTCGTCGAGCCGAACTCTGCTGCCTCCACTTCTACATTGGAAGAAACCGCGCGCCGGGCTGGGGCACAGGTGTGCACGATCTACGGTGACACCTTGGACAAGGACGTGCCGACGTATTTAGATCTGATGCGTTTTAACGCGAATGAAATCAACCGATGTTTGGCCAACAACCCGCCCCAACCAACCCCTCACACCAGTACAGATTCGAAATAACGAAAAGGAACTCTCATGTCACAGAAAACTTCGATGCAAACTTCCCGCAAAGCCGCACTGCGCGCTCGTGCTTTTGGCGTAGCACTCGCTGCAGCCACCAGTATCGCTACTGGGTTTTTCCCGGCGACCCAACCAGCAGCAACAGCGCAGGGAAGCGATCTCTCGCAGGTGGTGAGCGGCGATGAAGCAATCGCTCCGGAAGGCGAAAAAGTGGTCATCGAATCCGGGCACGTTGATATCGGTGCGATGGTGATCGACGGCGAATTAGAAATTTTTGCCCGCGATGATCGGAACCATCCACCAGTGTGGCGACACTTAGACGACATTGTCTTCCAGCTGCGCGAAAACTCGGTGCAGACTCTGCCCGATAACGATGATTTCTCTTTCGTCGGCGCCGGTGCGAATGAACCAGCTTATGTGGTGCCACAAACTGAAATCGTGGATGTGCCGTGGTTGGGTTGGAATACCCAGTCCCCAGCTCTGACAGATAACGTACAAAACGGTGTGACCATGGATTTTGCGGGACATTCCGGTCCGGGTGAATTTGCATTATTCCTACAAAACGGTGGTTTCGAAGCCCCCGATGTGCTCTGGTCGACGGCTGCTGGCAAAGCTGACGACTTTTTTGTAGAACTACACACCCACACCCACGCGAACTGGACGTTTACTGCCCCAGGTGTGCATCAAATTGGTCTGCAGATTTCTGCTACTACTAACGATGGCCAAGAACTTTCTGCACAAGAAGCCGTGACCTTCGCGGTTGGCGAAGGGACCGACCCTGCCGAGGCACACAATGCAGTCTTTGACTGGGAAAATGCCTCCACCGGCTCTGGTGGCTTCCACATTTCTTGGTTGCTGGTCGGTGGCATCGGCATCGTAGTTGTGCTGGTAGCAGTTGGCGTCATTAGTCGCGGAAAGAAGAAATAAACATGCACCCGCTTATTTCCGTCGACAAGCTGCAAGTTTTCCTGGGCGGGCGCCAGGTAATTAGCGATGCCGCAATCGAGATCGCCTCCGGTGAATTCATCGGCCTGCTCGGGCCAAATGGTGCAGGAAAAACCACGTTTATGCGTTCCATTTTGGGGTTGGTCCCGGTGAAATCTGGGAATGTGCAGGTTAATGCTTCGATTGGCTATGTGCCGCAGCGGCACGACGTCGCCTGGGAGTTTCCCTGGAACGTTCGCAAAACTGTGCTTTCTGGGCGCACCGGTTTGATCGGTTGGTTCCGTCGTCCAGGCGCTGAGGATCACGATGCAGTGGAAGCTGCACTTGAGCTGACGAACTTGCAGGATCTAGCTCAGCGACCAATTGCGGAGCTTTCCGGTGGGCAGCGGCAGCGCGTGTTGTTGGCGCGCGCTTTGGCTACCCGCCCGGAGGTGTTGTTTTTGGATGAACCATTCACGGGGCTGGATGCGCCGAATACGGAGGGGCTATTGGAGTTGTTTGAGCACTTGAGTTCACAGGGCACGAGCATCGTGATGTCCAGCCACAATCTGGCTGAAGCCGTGCACACCTGCCACCGCGTGGTGCTGTTTAACAAGGGGATTATGGCCGACGGGCCTGCCGACGAGATCCGCGCGAACCCGCAGATCTGGTCCGAGACCTTCTCGGTTGCGCCGAGTTCGCCACTGCTCTCTGCGATTGGGGTGGGGGCTAATGCCTAATTCTGTGATTTCCTTTCCGGAGTTCCTGATGGATCTCGCGAACCCACAGCTGGATTTTCTGGCGCGTGCAGTGGCGATTTCCGTGATTGCTGCGATTACCTGCGCCGTCGTTGGCTGCTATGTCGTGTTGCGCGGTATGGCCTTTATCGGTGATGCGGTGTCCCATGCTGTGTTTCCGGGCCTGACCATCGCGTTCGCCCTGCAGGTTTCCGTACTGCTGGGTGGTGCGGTGGCCGGTGCGGTGGTTGCGATCCTGATTGCGTTGTTCTCGCAGCGGCAAAACGTCCGCGAGGATTCCGTGATTGGTATTTTCTTCGCTGCTTCCTTCGCGGTGGGCATGGTGATCATCTCCCGAACCGAAGGGTATACCGCCTCGCTGAGCAGCTTCCTCTTCGGCTCGCTCACTGGTGTTTCCAGCACTGATGTGTGGTTAGCCCTGGCGGTATCCGTACTGGTCTTGGCGACGATCGTCGTCATTGGCCCACAATTGAACGTGACCTGCCTGGACCGCGAAACCGCGCGTGCCATGAACATTCCGGTGCTGCTGATGGACATCGTGCTCTACCTGGCTGTCACCGCGGCGGTAGTGATCTCGGTGGGTACCGTCGGTAACATCCTGGTGCTCGCGCTGCTGATCGCGCCACCGGCCACCGCCCGCCTGATCACCGCAAACTTGACCACGATGATGGTGCTTTCGGCAACCTTCGGCGCGCTGGGAAGCTTCTTTGGGCTTTATATTGCCTGGGCATTCGATCTTCCGGCTGGCGCCAGCATCGTGCTGCTGCTTTCGGTCTGGTTCTTGGTGGTTTGGGCATTGATGCCGTCGATAAGAACCCTGCAGACCAGCAGAGCAGCGCGGGTGAGCAGACAGACAGCCAGCTAAAACGACTAATCAACATGAATAGCCAACCAGCTAGCTAAACCAGTCAGCTAATTCACAAAAATTAAAAATTACGAAATTTTATTTCTAACTTCCTTGGGAGGAACCATGAAATCCACGAACAGTGTGCACCGTATTCGCCGTTCGCGCAGCCCGCGCCGGTTCTCGAAGACATCTTTGAGCTTGGGTTTGACCATCGGCTTGGCGACGGCTGGCCTGGGCGCTGGAATGTTGGCGCCGTCGGCAAGCGCGCAAATCCACGAAATCTGCACCGCGTCGGAAGGTTGGACGCCGGATCACAAGATCACGCACGGCCACCAGGACATGACGGTTCTTTCGGGAAACGGATTAGAACCTGCACTGATTGATGATTCCTCCGGCGAGTCGTTGTCCTATGGGTCTGGGCGCAGCGTAGTTGAGGTCTCCAATGACCAGCATGTGAAACTCGATGCTCTGGGCATCAGCGGGCTTCCCGACGAAGGCTGGTACCTGCCACAAACGCAGTTACCCAACGTTCCATGGCTTGGTTTTTCCACGATGTATCTGGGCGACCACCTGGTGGAAGGTGAATCAGTGTCGATGAACCTGAACCTGAAGCAGGGCCCTGGTCGGATGATTGGTTGGCTTCCGGAAGGTTTCGGCAGCAACAAAATTGTGCTGGATTCCGACGATGCGGACGACGCCTGGCCGATCCCGTATAACACGCACGTGCACACCGGATTCGTGTTTGAAAAAGCCGGTGTGTATGAGGTGGGATTTGAATTCAAGTTGCCACGCGGCGGAACTAAGACCTTGGACGTGATGTTCCTGGTCGGTGACTACGACTGTGCTGATCGCGGATCAACGAGCACCGGCACTAATTCTGGTTCGAAGAGCAAGGGTACCAGCGGGAAACCTAAAACCTTTGGTGACCACTTAACCGCGATGGAAAAAGAAATCAGCCAGACGGAAAAGGCGATCTCGGGCATTGAGAAGTCGGTGCGTAAACTCGTTGCGCCTTTCACCAAGGAAGACGACAAGAAAGCGCCGAAGCCGAATGCTTCCGGGAAGCCAGGCGCGCCGGGTGCACCGGGAGCGCCAAACGCTGGTAATAAACCAGCTCCAGCGAAACCAGGTCAGCCGGGTGCTAACGGGGACGCTAAACCGGCCCCAGCCGGTGGGGGACCGAAGCCAGCTCAGGCTGCACCGAACGCTGGTGGAGGAGCAGCCCCAGCACCTGCTCCTGCACCGCGTAGTGGTGGGGCGAACACTGGTGGTTCGAGTGCCGCAATAGTTCCTGCCAAGGCTCCAGCCCCGGCACCAAGTGCTGGTGGTTCCGGGGCAGCTCCGGGCCTGGAAGCAGCTCCGGTAGAAGGTGCTGAAGGCGCAAACCTATCAGGTGTCGATGGTCAGGGTGATGCATTCGCCAGTGCTGATGGTGCTGCACAGCGTGGTGCCACGAGCGCGAACTACAAGCCGACCTCGTCGTCGATGAGCTTCTTCTCCGGCCTGATTCTTGGTTTGGGGGTATTCGCCTTCGCGTTGGGCATCGGTATTTATGTTGTGATGTGGCAGCGTTCCCGCAACAAATAAGTTGTTGGGAGGCGAGTAGCTTGCTGGGCCCGGAAGTAACCGGTGGGAGCACAAAGATTCCTGTCTAAACCCGAGGCCTAAACCTGGGAGCTAAATCAGGGATCTAAACCAGAGGTGTAAATTAAACCCACCCTGCGGCGCGCTATTTTACAAAAACCGCGATTTTTGTAAAATAGCGCGCTATTATTGTCTATATTCTTACAGCGTTCAGTGAAAATACAACGCTGAGCGAAAAGACAACGCCGATTTAACACATGACGCTGATCTAAAGTAGTAACACCGACCCGAAGAAGGCCCGACTCATGGCAAACACAACTGGTTATAAGCCATTAAAGACGGTCTTTCATGCGAGTCGGCACGGTCATTCGGAGTTGGAGAAAGAACACGCGCGAAGACTCGATTCACCTGCGACTTTACAATGGGATTTCACCGTCGTAGGGCACCCGCTATTCCTGATGATGACCGTCGAGCTTGCCGCACTATTGGAAAGAATCTGGCACACTGAACTGCGAATTTCCGAAAAGTGGGCGGCACTTCCGGGCATTGGGCGACAGCACTATTTGCTGGGAATCTTAATCTCTGAAATTCGGGCGACAAATGCCATTGAAGGGATTTTTTCTACGAGGAAAGAAATCGCGTCTGCTTTGGAACGGCCCTCTACTACAGCCCACAAACGATTTCGGGAAATGGCTGGGCTGTACCAATCATTGCTAGTGCCAGATTCCGAGCGCATGGAATTCCCGAAAACCGTGCAGCAGTTGCGAAAGCTTTACGATGAGCTACTTGCGCACGAAATTGCCGCCGAAGACGCACCAGACGGGAAGCATTTCCGTCGGCAGGAAGTCACGATCTTCGATGGAACGAAAACGCTTCATCGGGCGCCGGGGGCGGAAGAAGATATCGAGCATAGAATGGATACTTTTTTGCGCACCCAAGCTAGCACCGAGAATTCTTTGGTGCAGGCAATAGTGGGGCATTTTATGTTCGAATACACCCACCCGTTTTATGACGGCAACGGGAGGCTAGGGCGGTTTTTGTTGGCGTTTCGGCTATTGGATGTTCTGTCGGCGCCGACCGCAATGTCTTTGTCACACCAGTTTTCAGTGCAGCGGGCGAAATACTATTCCGCCTTCCAGCAGGCCGAGCAGTCACTGAACCGTGGGGAAGTCACATTCTTCGTTAAAGCAATCGCCGACCTCATTGGTGATGCTCAATTAGAGCTAGAAGAATCCCTCGACGAGAAGCGGGTGCAGCTTCTTAACTTGGAAGGCAAGATCGGGGGAGCCGAATTCTCGGATTACCAGAAGGCGTTTTTGTCGATTCTTGGGCAGGCGTTTCTGTTCGGCCCCCATGAGCCGGTGTACCTGCAGGAGATTGGGCAATACATGGGCAAACACTGGAATACTGTGCGACCAGTTGCACGCGAACTTGTCGCCCAGGGCGTCGTGCGGGAAGTTTCTAAGAAACCATTGTCCTTTGAATTGACAGAGAACGGGACCGCGATTCTCGGATTGCAGGAAGTCTAATGCGACGGCCGTAGTTTCTTAACCTAACCGTCGGCTTTAGTTCGTGCAGTCCCGAAAAATATCCGGCAAAAGTGGAAACACTACGGACAGCGTGTCGGTGACCGCGCCTGACGACGAGGCGCAGTTGATGATTAGGCTCCCGCCGCCGTGCTCGGTCATGCCGATGATCCCGCGGGACAGACCCGCCTTGGGTGAAGCTTCTAAACCACGCAGCAGCACTTGTGTTTCTAGGCCATGTAGGCGGGCGCTGACATATTTTTCCGTTACCTCTGGCGTGAAATTGGTGGCGCCAATGCCGGTGCCGCCAATGATCACGATGATTTCACAGCCGGCGACGAGGGCTGATTGTACGGCGTTATCGACGGGGGTGTAACCTTCTGTGACAACTTTTGAAAAGTGCAATTGCAATCCGTAATTTTTAATAAAATCTTGTGCAATTTCACCGGATTTATTGGTTTTATCTTTTTGTAAAACTCGGTCGGAGCTGACGATGATGGCAGCTAGTTTTGTACCCATATTCCGCCTCCAATTTCTTGAAAATGGGTGGTGATAAAAGTCATAAGGGAGTGTTATTTCCCCAGCTTAGGGCTACCTTAAGTGCCCTACCTGCAAGATTGTTCGCTATGCGAATTACGCAAGATTTGTGTGTCGTAATTTAATAAAAATTTAGCCGTTTCGGGTTTCCTTGATCGATTCATATACCACTAGATTGGGGGCATAGGCCCTACGACTAATGAGGATACAATGACTACTCTCGATACCTCAGGCAAAGTCATCCAGGGATGGGATCCGGAAAAATCCGATCACTGGGACTCCAAAATAGCCTGGCGAACACTGTGGATTTCCACCTTCGTTCTCGTTATTGGTTTTGCCACTTGGTACCTGGTCTCCGCAATTGCTCCACAGCTTAATGCAATCGGATTCGACCTGACCACTGCTCAGCTTTATTGGCTGACCTCCATTCCAGGCCTGGCCTGCGGTTTATTCCGCTTGTTCTTTATGTTCATGCCTCCCATCATGGGTACCCGCAAGCTAGTTTGGGTTTCTTCTCTGCTGTTCATCATCCCGATGCTCGGCTGGTTCTTCGCTGTACAAGATACTTCCACCCCATATTGGTGGCTGCTGGTTCTTGCCTTTATGTCCGGTGTCGGCGGCGGCGTGTTCTCCGGATTCATGCCCTCGACCGGTTACTTCTTCCCGAAGCGCCTGTCCGGCACCGCACTAGGCCTGCAGGCGGGTATCGGTAACTTCGGTATTTCGTTCATCCAGTTGGTTGCTCCATGGTTGATGGGATTCACCCTGCTGGGTGTTGGTTTCGTCGCACCGCAGCGTACCGCCGACGGCAACATCTTCGTGCACAACCCAGCGATTTTCCTGGTTCCATGGGCCATCGTTGGCGCAGTCTTGGCGTTCACTCTGTTGAAAGACGTTCCGATTGAGGCGAACTTCCGTCAGCAGATCGACATCTTCGGCAACAAAAACACCTGGATTTTGACCGTTGTCTACATGATGACTTTCGGTGGATTCGCGGGATTTGCAGCCCAGCTGCCACTGCTGATCAACCAGACCTTTGGTGCTGGCTCGGAATTTGCTGGTCAATTCGAAGATCTGCCGAACGGTGCTACTTTCGCCTTCCTTGGACCACTCATTGGCGCCCTGGTTCGCGCAATGTGGGGCCCACTGTGCGATAAATTCGGCGGTGCCATCTGGACGTTCATCGGCTGTCTCGGAATGACGATCTTCACTATCGTCGCCACGTTCTTCCTAACACCTACCCACCCGGATCAGATGTGGTGGTTCTTAGGTTCGATGCTGGTGGTCTTCTTCTTCACTGGTTTGGGTAACGCCGGAACCTTCAAGCAGATGCCGATGATTCTGCCGAAGCGGCAGGCTGGTGGTGTGATCGGTTGGACCGGTGCCACGGCAGCCTTCGGACCATTCATCGTCGGTGTCCTGCTTTCGATGCTGGCCCCAACGGTCTTCTTCATTGGCTGCGTTGTGTACTTCTCGATCACCACGGTGCTGGTCTGGATTTTCTACGCCCGCCCGAACGCACCGTACCCAGGATAAAGCGCCGTATACAGGATAAATAGGAGCACATTCCCCCATGACTACTGCTACTTCCGGTTCCCCAAAACCGAATCCGCTGTTTAAGCTCGGTGCTTACCTGCGCAAAGGTGAGGCCACGGAGTCCGGCCAACAGCTGTTCTTAAAAGGCGGCCGCCAAGCGGACGTTTTCTACCGCAACCGCTGGGCCTTCGACAAGATGGTCCGTTCCACCCACGGCGTGAACTGCACTGGTTCCTGCTCGTGGAAGGTCTACGTCAAAGACGGCGTGATCACCTGGGAATCCCAGGCTGTGGATTACCCAACCACCGGCAACGACATGCCAGAATATGAGCCCCGCGGTTGCCCACGTGGCGCGTCGTTCTCCTGGTACACCTACTCGCCAACTCGTGTGCGTTACCCATACGCCCGTGGCGTGCTCGTCGACATGTTCCGTGAGGAAAAGAAAAAGCACGGCGATTCGGTGCTGGCGTGGCGCGCGATCCAAGAAGACCCAGAAAAACGCCGCGCTTATGTTTCGCAGCGCGGTAAGGGCGGCTTGATCCGCATTTCTTACGAAGAGGCCATCGACATTGCTTCGGCGGCACACGTCTACACCATCCGTAAATACGGCCCAGACCGCATCAACGGCTTCACCGTTATCCCGGCCATGTCGCAGGTGTCCTACGGCGCCGGTATGCGCTTCTTGCAGTCCATCGGCGGCGTCGCCCTGTCCTTCTACGACTGGTACGCCGACTTGCCACCGGCATCGCCGCAAACTTTCGGCGACCAAACCGACGTCCCAGAATCCGGCGACTGGTACAACTCGTCCTACCTGATGATGTGGGGCTCGAACATCCCGGTCACCCGTACCCCGGACGCCCACTTCATGGTGGAAGCCCGCTACAAGGGCACCAAGGTTGTCGTGGTTTCCCCGGATTTCGCGGATAACACGAAGTTCGCCGACGAATGGGCCCGCATTCAGCCAGGCACCGACGCCGCGCTGGCGTTCGCCATGGGGCACGTCATCCTGAAGACCTTCCACGTGGATCGTCAGGAGCCGTACTTCCTGAACTACATGCGGAAATACACTGATTCGCCATTCTTGGTGGCTCTGGACAAGCGTGACGACGGCACCTACACCCCAGGTAAGTTCTTGACCGCCTCGCAGGTCAGTGATGACACCCTGAAGGAATCGCCCAACGCGACCCACCGTGGCTTGGTCATGGAAGAAGACGGCCGCGTCGTCGACCCAGGCGGCACGGTTGCTGACCGCTGGGATATGGAATCGTCGAAGTGGAACCTGGGCCTGGATCATGCCGACCCGGTCATGTCCATCGCCGAAACCGATCAATTCGACACCGCAGAGGTGCTGTTCCCACGTTTTGACCTGGACACCAACCCAGAAGACGTCGGAACCGGCAAACCAATCGGTGCTGGTGTCGTACACCGCGGCGTGCCAGTACGCGAGGTTGATGGCAAGCTGGTTACCACAGTCTTCGACGTCATGCTCGCGCACTATGGCGTGAACCGTGAGGAACTCAACCTGCCAGGATCCTGGCCAACAGATTTCCACGACGCCACCGAAGTAGGCACCCCAGCATGGCAAGAAGGCCTGACTGGTGTGGCTGCAGAAACCGCCATCCGCATCGGCCGCGAATTCGCGCAGAACGCCGCTGATTCGCAAGGCCGCTCGCAGATCATCATGGGTGCGGGCGTGAACCACTACTTCCACGCCGACAACATCTACCGCACCTTCTTGGCGCTGACCTCCATGTGCGGCACCCAGGGCGTCAATGGCGGCGGCTGGGCACACTACGTCGGCCAGGAAAAACTGCGTCCGATGAACGGCTGGACCCAGTGGGCCATGTCTGCCGACTGGCAGCGTCCACCGCGTCACATGATCACCACTGGCTTCTACTACTTCGCCACCGAGCAATACCGCTACGACAACTCGCGGGCTTCGCACTTGGGCTCGCCACTGGCTAACAACGACGCCATCGGCGACAAGATGGTCTCCGACACCATGGCTGAGGCCATGCGCCGTGGCTGGATGCCGGCCTACCCGCAGTTCAACCGCAACTCGCTGTTTTTGGCGGATGAAGCCGACGAAGCCGGCATGGAAGTCAACGACTATGTTGTCCAGCAGCTGGAGAAGGGCGACCTGGAGTTTTCCTACGACAACCCGTCGGCAGAAGAAAACTGGCCGCGCATTCTCATCAACTGGCGCACCAACCTGCTGGGATCCTCCGCAAAAGGCACCGAGTTCTTCCTGCGCCACCTGCTGGGCATCGACTCCGACGCCACCGCGCCGGAGCTGAAGGAAGAAGAGCGCCCGCGCAGCATCAAATGGACCGATGAGGCGCCCGTCGGCAAGCTCGATCTGATGATGACCGCCGACTTCCGCAACACCTCCACCACCCTGGTCTCGGACCTGGTGTTCCCGGCGGCCACCTGGTACGAAAAGCACGACATGTCTTCGACGGATATGCACCCGTACCTGCACTCGTTCAACGCTGCCATTAACCCACCATGGGAGGCACGTTCGGACTTCGAGATCTTCCGTGATCTCGCCGCCGACCTGTCGGATAAGGCCACGAAGTGGCTGGGCACGCAGCGCGACGTCGTCACGCAGCCAAGCCACCACGACAGCCCGGACGAGCTGGGTATGCCGAACGGCGTGGTGCCGAACGTGGAAGAGCAAGGCCTGATCCCAGGCGTGACCATGCCGAAGCTGCACGTCGTCGAGCGTGATTACACCAAGATCTACGAGAAGTGGACGCACCTGGGCCCATTACCTGCCAAGGCGGGCACGGGCGTGCATGGCACCAAGTTCAACGTGGAAAAGCAGGTGAAAGAACTCGAGCTGATCTGCGGTACTTCGGAGACCTCCATGGGCGAGCTGGTGGACCTGTCCAAGGACACCAAGGTCATCGACGCCATCTTGCACCTGTCTGGTGTGTCGAATGGCGAGCTGGCCAAGCAGGGATTCGAGTTCCTGTCCTCGCGCACCGGTAAAGACCTCACCCCACTGGGTGCGGCCGACGAAGACGTGCGCATCACCTGGGATGACATCAAGGAACGCCCGAAAGAGGTCATCACCTCGCCGGAGTGGACCGCCGACAAGCGCAACAAGCGCCGCTACACAGCGTTTTCCATCAACGTGGAATTCGAGAAACCATGGCACACCGTCACTGGCCGCATGCAGTACTACATCGACCACGACTGGTACATCGACTACGGCGAAACCCTGCCGATTTTCCGCCCACCGCTGGATCACGTCCACATGCACGGCGAATTCGCGCCGGGCACGGAACTGACCAACGACCGTGGCGAAGCCGAAGTCACGCTACGTTACTTGACGACGCACAACAAGTGGTCGATCCACTCGCAGTACTTCGATAACCTGCATGTTTTGTCCATCTCGCGTGGTGGACAGGTCGTGTGGATGTCAAACAAGGACGCCGAGAAGATCGGGGTTACGGACAACGACTGGGTCGAGGTCTACAACCGCAACGGTGTGGTTTCTGCGCGTGCCATCGTTTCCCACCGCATCCCGGAGGGCACGATGATCTGTAACCACGCCCAGGAACGCACCGTCGGCACGCCGATCAACGAGCACACCGGCCGACGCGGCGGCACGCACAACTCGCTGACCCGCATTTCCATCAAACCGGTACACATCGCTGGCGGTTACGGCCAGCTGACCTACCACTTCAACTACATCGGCCCGACTGGCAACAACCGCGATGAGGTTACTCGCGTCCGTCGCCGTTCACAGGAGGTTTCCTACTAATGAAAGTCATGGCCCAAATTTCCATGATCATGAACCTGGACAAGTGCATTGGCTGCCACACTTGTTCGGTGACCTGTAAGCAGGCATGGACCAACCGTGAAGGCACCGAGTACATCTGGTTCAATAACGTCGAGACCCGCCCGGGTCTGGGTTACCCACGCACATGGGAGGACCAGGAGAAGTGGAAAGGCGGCTGGGAACGCACCAACTCTGGCAAGCTGAAGCCGAAAGCCGGTGGACGCATCAAGAAATTGGCGACGCTGTTCCACAACCCGAACTTGCCGGAACTCAAGGACTACTACGAGCCTTGGACTTACCAGTACGAAGACCTGATGGGTGCGAAGGCTGGGCAGAAAACGCAGCCGACCGCGAAGCCGGTATCGCAGATCGACGGCCGCGACATCAGCAAGATTGAATGGTCGTCCAACTGGGACGATAACCTGGGTGGTTCCACCGCAACCATGGACGATGACCCGATCTTGCACAACATGAACCTCGAGGTGAAAAAGGAAATCGAGGATTCGTTCATGTTCTACCTGCCGCGTATCTGCGAGCACTGCATGAACCCGACCTGTGTTTCCTCGTGCCCATCTGGTGCGATGTACAAGCGCACCGAGGACGGTATCGTTCTGGTGGACCAGGACCGTTGTCGTGGTTGGCGCATGTGCGTGTCCGGCTGCCCGTACAAGAAGGTTTATTTCAACCACAAGACTGGTAAAGCCGAGAAATGTACCTTGTGCTACCCGCGCTTGGAGGTCGGCCAGCCGACGGTCTGCTCCGAGACTTGCGTGGGCCGTCTGCGCTACCTGGGCGTGATTCTTTACGACGCCGACCGCGTCGCCGAAGCTGCTGCCACCGAAAACGAGCAGGATCTGTTTGAGGCACAGAAGTCGATCATGCTGGATCCGCACGACCCAGAGGTGGTGCGTGCCGCGCAAGCAGAAGGCATCCCGCACTCTTGGATTGATGCTGCTCAGCAGTCGCCGATCTATGATCTGATCTTCAAGTACGGTGTTGCTTTGCCGCTGCACCCGGAGTACCGCACCTTGCCTATGGTCTGGTACATCCCGCCGCTGTCCCCAATCGTCGACAGCGTGACTGCTTCCGGCAACGACGGCGAGGATCACAAGATCTTGTTCTCGGCTTTGTCGAATATGCGCATCCCGCTGGATTACCTGGCTGGTTTGTTCACCGCGGGCGATACCGTGCCGGTGGAGAAATCCCTGCGCCGCCTGGTGGCTATGCGTTCCTACATGCGCGATATCAACCTGGGCAACGAGCCGCAGGAAGAAATTGCGCAGGCCGTCGGCATGACCGGCAAGCAGATCGAAGAAATGTACCGTCTGCTGTCCATCGCGAAGTACGACGACCGCTACGTCATTCCGACCGCTTCTCCAGAAACCCCACGCGGTATTTCTAACCTGGACCCATTCGGCGGGGTTGATCCGGCACAGGCCTCCGAGGACGTATTTCACGACCTGGGCATGGGCGCACCGGAAGCCTGCACCAGCAGTGCTGCGCAAGGCGGCAAAGTCTCGCTGTTGTCGTGGAGCGGTGACCGCCCCGATTCGATGTTCCCTCCGAAAAAATAGGGAACAGGGAAGAAGTAGGAGCAACCCTTGAGTATCTTCGACAAGCTGCGCAAACGCCCGACGACTCCGTCGACGAAGCCAAAATTCGCCGCTGCTTCTGCCGACGACGCCGTCGCCGGCTACGGCACCCCGGCGGGTATCGGCACCATGGGTGGCGCCAAGGACGTCGAGCGAACCCTGCGTGCCCACACCGGTAAAGTGCCCACCGAGTTCATTGCTCCGGTGGAGGTCACCGAAGAGCAGCGACGCATCACTGCGATGGCGGTGTCCGTGTTACTGAACTACCCGGGCGAGGACATCATCGATAAGCTCGCCGCCGTCGAAGAGCAGGTAGATCAGCTGCCGTTGGCGATTGCCACAGACTTCGTGAACTTCGCGGAATGGGCCCGCAGTGTGGGCCCACGCGCGCTGGAAGAACACTACGTGGAAACCTTCGATCAGCGTCGTCGCTGCGCGTTGTTCTTGTCTTATTACGCCGTTGGCGATACCCGCCAGCGGGGCATGGCGATTTTGTCGTTCCGTGAGCAGCTGGAGGCCTTGGGGTTCCAGATTTCGGACGACGAGTTGCCAGATCACCTGTGCGTGGTGCTGGAAGCCATGGCAATGACCGAGGGCGAAGAGCACGAACGCGCCGTCGAAATGGTGGCCAGCCACCGCGAAGGCATCGAGGTGTTGCGAGCTGCGCTGAACCAGGTGAGCTCGCCGTATGTCGCGCTGATCGTCGCGTTGTGCAAGGCGCTGCCGCAGGTTGATGCAAAGACTGCGCAGAAATACGTCGATTTGATCCGTACCGGGCCGCCCGCAGAGATGGTCGGCATCGCGGATTTGCCGTTCCCGACCACACAGCCGGGCGTTGTATAAATAAAATTAATTAAGGACCACACCATGTTTGATAACTTCCTCTGGGGCGCGTTCCCGTGGTTAGCGATTGTGGCGTTTGTCGTCGGTATCTTCTGGCGTTGGCGCTCGGACCAATTCGGCTGGACCACCCACTCCTCGCAGATTTACGAATCCAAGCTGCTGCGCTTGTCGTCGCCGCTGTTCCACTGGGGGCATGGTCTTCGTGATCATCGGCCACCTGATGGGCCTGGCCTTTCCGAAGTCCTGGACTCGCGCCGTCGGTATCGACGATCACGCCTACCACCTGATCGCGACCATCCCGGGTTCCATTGCCGCGTTGGCGGTGTTGCTGGGATTCGCCGGGCTGCTCTACCGTCGTTTGAAGAACCGCTCGGTGTTCTTGTCGACGTCCGCCTCCGACAAAGTCATGTACATTTTGTTGGGTGCGGCGCTGATTTCCGGTTCTTTCGCGACGTTTACGCTGCAGTTGTTTGATCTGGCCGGTACCGGCGGATACGACTACCGCGAAACCATCTCGCCGTGGTTGCGTCAGCTATTGATTTTCAATATTGAGCCGGAGCTCATGGCTAATGCTCCGTGGCAGTTCAAAGTACACGTCATTGCTGGTTTCACGCTGATTGCCGTGTGGCCGTTTACCCGCCTGGTGCACGCCTTTTCCGCGCCGGTGGGGTACACCACCCGCCCGTACGTGCTGTACCGTTCCCGCGACGAGCGCACCACCCCGATGCGTTCCAATACCGCTTGGGAGCCGATCCGTTCGCACCGCGAGCAGTTGGAAGGTGAAACCCCAAGCCACGGTGCTTAGGTTTCCCGCGGGTCTAGCGATCTGACGCAATACGCTGCTACGGCAGCGACTGCCGCCAGTCCGGTGCTCAATTGCGAGCATCAGGGCTGGCGGTTTTGTGTTGGCGCATAAAATTGCTCTCTCTAGAGACACACTTCGGTCTTTTCCTCTACATAAACTCAAAGAGTGTCAATTTAGGTTGCATGATAACGGGTTGTCTATTGAGGCCAGCCCTAAATATCACCCCGTATTTACAAATCCCGGTAAAGCGCTAGGTCTATTGGTAGACAAACGATAATATGAGTTAGCTCAAAGCATTTCGGGATCAGGAATATTTGGCGGTCAGGTGAGAAAAACCAAGGCGAAAATCGCGATCGGGCTTATCTCCGTTAATCTATTTCTGGCTGTAATCGGTGGCTTTCTTGTGCAAGATACTGATTTATACCATTGGCCGGTGTGTTTTGTTCTCGGACTCAGTGCAGGAGCCCTAGGTATTGCAGAGAGTAAACCATGGATAGCGGGAATTGGGCTGTTCAGTGCGGTATTTCCAGCGGTTCTCATGTTTGGATCCTGGTTTGTGTATACCGTAATGAATATATCCTGAATGAATATATTGAAGTGTACTAGGTTTTGTTCCTAGGCATTTACCTTATTTTCTATTATTTCCCGAGACGCATCTTGTTCCCAAAACTCGGTTTCAGCCTCGACCGGGGTGTGGTACGCCAAGCTTTGATGCAGTCTTCAGCAGCTCATTAGTATCTCGCAGCTCTTGGTTTTCACGACGTAGTCTGGCGTTTTCAGCAATCACGTCTTCCTCGGCACGAGTAACATCGCCATCCCGGCGAGCGGGCTTAAGTCCATTGACGAGCCGTGTGCCATGAAACCCCCAGCTTTGGGGCTACTGCCTGACACGCGGGGTGGATCGATATATTTTCCGCCACGATGCGATCTTCCACGAGACAGACCACACGGTCCTTCGCATCTTGGTCAAATTTTTTGGGCATGTTCGAAGATTTTCCCATCTACTCAAACGGAACAAAACCTGGGACACTTCAATCCTGATTTTCAGGTTTATCTTGTCAGACTGCCATGCCTAGCAACCATCCCAGCCAGACTGCGCCCAGTCCGCCGAGCACCGTGAACACGGTATAGAGGCTCAAGCGGATCCACGCCCGTTCGTAGGTCAGATTCCCCAGTTCGCGGGCCAGGGTTGCCAGGGTTGAAAGCGCACCACAAAAACCTGTACCAAAAGCGATTTCCCAATACGGCAGGTGCACGAGCGCGCCCAAGTCGACGCGCGCCAACATGATCCCGAGTGCGAAACACGCCAGCATATTAGAACTCGCGGTTCCGGTGTACCGGCCGCGCAGCTTGCTTAACAAGCCGCGCACTAGTCCTCCGGCAAAGGCACCGGCGGCGACGGAAGCCGTCGACAAGAGTGCTTCGGTGAGGCTGATATCGAGATTCATTCGCTCTCACCGTCCTTGCCGCCTGCAGCGCCTTCAGCGGCACGGAAATCTGGGTTTACGCGGGGGTTCGTCTCCGGGTGCGCCCAGGGACCATGGGTGAGCACGAAGTGCGTCGTTTTTTCGCGCAGATCCAACACGTTGCGCAGCTGATCGCCGCCGAGCCAGCAAATCGTGCAGGCAATGATAATCCCGGCGACGTAAAACACCTGGTGGCTGCCCAATTCTGTGAAGGCGAGCCCGACGAAGGCGGAATACGTCGAAAAGCCGCCCAGCATGCCAGCACCGCCAAACGGGCCGGGTGCGAGGTAGCCCATCAGGAAGCACGCGAGCATGTCTAAAACGGCGACCGGAAACAGCTCTTCGCCGAAAATCGCGAGGGTGACGAACCGGACGAGCGCACCAATGGCGGCACCGATCCCGATCATCAAGGCCTCGCGAAACACACCGCCGATCCTACTGACGACGCCGCTACAGGCGGAAATGCTGCCAGCAGATCGCCCTAGAATGGGTTTATGAACGATTCCCAGCCGCAGATGCGGGATGCACACAGTAAATATTCGCCTGCTGGAAAGACGCACGGCGGCGTGCAACACACGAGTTTTTCCGCGCCGGGTAAGAACCCGGTTGGTGAGGTAGTGCTGGTTGCTACTGCCGACGGACTAGTCGGGGTGTATTTCAGCGGCGGTAAGCATGTGCCAGATATTGCGGAGTGCGGGCCACGGTGTGAACTGGAAAGCGCAGCGGACGGCGGTGATAACAGCGATGAAAGCATCCGCCGGATACTGTGCCAGGCGCGGGCAGAATTAAGCGAGTATTTCGTCGGCAAGCGTCAGGATTTCACGGTGCCTTTGGATTGGGCGCATGTGGCAGCTGAGTCCAGCGAGTTTTCGGTGCAGGTCTGGCGGCTGCTGCAGGGGATTGCGTATGGTGCAACCACGACGTACGGTGCGTTGGCGCGTGAGATGGGCAGCGTGGGGCTATCGCAGCGGGTTGGGCAGGTGGTGGGGCGGAATCCGTGGAGTGTGATTGTGCCGTGTCACCGGGTGCTTGGTGCTGATGGTAGCTTGACCGGTTATGCCGGTGGCTTGGACCGAAAGCGCTGGTTGTTGCAGCATGAAGAGCCAAGCGCGGCGGAAGCGGGGCGGTTATTTTAGTTGCTTAGGGCAGTTGGAGTTTGGTTTAACCGTCGTTTGAGCAGGCTCTTTCGGAGGAATAAACTCGCGGTGACGATGATGCCTATGATATCCGGTTTGCTTTTTTAGGAAGTCTGACGGAAGAATCAAGGAGGCATTCACGAACTCGATACCAATAACTTTTCCATTTTCGTCGATATCTATCTCTATTTCTCCTTCCATTTTTTCTGTAGTTATTCCTGATATCTGCCGTTCAGAGAGGGCGCCTGGCTGCACTATGGCTAGATAGGCTGCATCAGCTTCTGGGTCATAATCAAAATTCATAATTACCCTTTCGTGACAGTAATCACATTTCCGCTCTTATTGTCTACAATAACTCTGATGCCGTTGCCTTTAAATACTGTATTGTTCGCATTGCCCTTGCTTATTCTGCGGGACTGTCCCCCGGAAAGTGGACACGTCGGGGGTGAACTATTCGACTTTAGCCAGTGTAGCTGAAGTCTCAGCTTCAAAAGCATCAGGAGCCACAAGATTGCACCAGGAGTGTCGTCTGCGCGTGTTGCAGCATGAAGAGCCGAGCGCGGCGGAGGCCGGGCGGTTGTTTTAGTTGCCACCCGGCATCATGGTGTGGCCGGTACTGGAATCGGGGTGGGGCTGGGAAGGATCTACCCCAATTTTAATTACAACCCTAAAGCTTCTGCGCTGAGTTAGAGCAGCGTGTAGCCGCCGTCGTTAAGGAATTGCGCAATCGGTTGAGCAACCTGATGGATAGCATCTTCTTTCAGGCCACCGGAAACGATTCCGATGGGAAAGGCATGCCCGTTGTGGGTGGCAAAAACCGGTCCGCCGGAGTCGCCGGGCAGAGAGATCGCGTTGTAAATCAACTGCCCGTCAGCGCCTACTCCGTAATATGGTCCGCAGGAAAGCCCGGTCCGTGCACCCATGCGGCAGAGCCTCGGCTTGTGCTCTTCTGTCCAATCCGTATTCTGCACCGCAGCGGTGATCATTTTTTGGTTCTTCCAGAAAAGCTGCAGGCTAGCGTCGACCATCGCAGGATTGTCGATTTTGATCAGCCCTTTGTCGTAGCGTCCAATGTCGCCATGATTCTGAAACTCTGAATAGGTCATCGTTCCCACTACATGGTGCCGGCCCTCGGGGTCTTCGATGCTGAAGACGTCGCCTTCGCGGCCACAATGCCCGGCTGTGAGGATGAACTGTTCGCCGTTCTTTTCGACGATCCATCCCACCGAGCAGTATGAACCCAACCGGGTGTTCGTAATCCGGGCACCTGGTGTGATTTTTCCGGGGCGCTCCAGGAACTGAAAAGCCTCGCCTTCGGCATAGATTTTCTGGCCGGTGACCTCGTGCCACTCGATGTTTTCTTCCCGGCTGAAAATAGGAACCTTGGTGATCTTTTCGACGATCTGCGGTGGCCCTTGTGGCGGCTGCTGTGGTTGCTCCGGTTGTTGGACAGGCGGAAGCTTCGGCATCTTGGGCAGCGGCTGCGGCTGTGGTGCCGTATCTTGCGGCTTCGGTGCCGGTGCAGGCTGTGGCGCTGGCTGTGGTTTTGGTGCGGGACCTGGGGCATTGCTGGAACCAAAGCTGGATTGCGCGGCAGCGACTCCTGGTCCGCTTATGCTCAGTGGTCCGATGGCGAAACCAAGTGTTAGGCACGCAGCGACAGCGAGTACGCCACGGCGTTTGCGGGGGTTGAATGCGGGAGAAATCATTAGCGACGCCCACCGAAGAAGTTCTGGATGGTGCGTTCCAGGTTGGTCAGGAAGTCATTGATTACAGGGACGTTGTGGCGTAGCCCCTGCAATGCAGCACCGATGCCGGCAAAGACAAGACCAATTCCGCCCACTGCGGCGATCGCCTTGAACCAAGGGCTGGAGGTGATTGTGTCTGGTGTGGTTGTGCTCGGTGGGGTAGGTGCGCTTGGTGGAGTGGCGTTTGGCGGCGTCACCTGTGGGGTTTGGTTTGGCTGCTCGCCTGGAGCTTCTGGAGCAGGCTGTTCACTGGGGTTGCCAGGGGCAGGGTGTGCACCTGGACCTTCTGGGGCATCTGCCGCTCCTGGAACATTCGGGGCTTGTGGTGCTTCTGGCATTGCTGGGGCAGTCGGGCCGTTAGTGACGACGAGATCTTGGGCTGTATCCAGCTCACGGTTGGTTTGCGACAAAGCATGCGCGGCCAGCGTGCCGATCACGTACTGCTCATTCGGATCCAAAGCGTTGGCCGGAATGTTGATTCGCTTGATGAAGCTGCCATTGTTCAGCTCATTCATTCGTACCCATTCGGCGGCAACTGGACGGCCCACTGGCGCAGACTTGCCGACGTTCCATTGTGATTTCTTGTACACCGCAACGTAGACACCCTGTGAGGCGCCTTCGCCGACGAACCCCGCACCGCGGACAGTAATGTCACCACCCGTGGCAGCATTTACCGTCGTTGTAGAAACATCTAGCGTCGGAGTGGCAACTGCCCCGTTTTTGACTTTGAGCAGAACAGCGTAGTCGTATTCGTGGTTGCCGTGCTTGTCGACGCTTGCCACGAAGTATTTTTTCTTCGGGTTCAGCGTGTTAGCCGGGATTTCCAGGTTCTGCGAGAATTTGCCGTCGGTGACTTTGGCAGTTGTGGAAGCCAGGGCTTTCTTGGCGGTGTCGGCGGTGAACCTACCGTCGTCAGGCACATCGGTGTTTTCCAGCACATAGAGATTCATCTCTTTGCCGTTTAGGTAGCCGGTGCCGTTGACGGTGATCGTATTTGCTTTCCGGCTATCCAATGGAGTGCCTGGGAACAAGGTCAGGTCAGGGTCGATGCCTTGTTCTGGTGTCTGCGACAAGAAAATGCTGGAGTAGTCAGACCAGGCTGTTTCGCCCTTTTCCGTGATCACCTTGATTTGGCCGCGGTAGCGCTGGCCTTTCTTTAGGCCGGTGAATTCAGCGTACCCATTAGCCATTTCGCTTGGGGTGATGAAGGCGTCGCTTTCCTGGTTGCCTTTGTCGTCAACGGGAACCAGACGGGCTTCGACCTTTTTGATGTCCTCGTATCCCGCGAGTGAGTAGAACAAGCCTGCCTTAGAGTAGTCCGTAGCGGATGCAGGGCTGATGCGCGGGGCATCAGGGGTTTTCAGGGCGTTGTTTTCTGGTGTTTGCTTCCCAGGCTTTGCTGGGGTTGACGGTTTTGCTGGCTTGGACGGTTTTTGATCCTGGGACGGCGCAGGCGCAGGAGCTGGTTTCGACGGTGCTGGAACCTCTGGTTTAGCTGGATTTGCAGGCTTCGCTGCTGGTGGCTGCGGTGCGTCAGGGTCGACGACGGTGACGGTCTCGCTGAATTTTTCTTCGGTCCATTCTGGAGTACCGAATTCATCGCGGTTCAGGTTCGCTTTCACGCCTATGCGGTACGTTCCTGGCTGGCGGCCAACAAAATCAGCGGTGGAAACTTGCGGGCCACGGTCGAGGTGGTTGACGTAAGTGTTCTGTCCGTCGTTTTCGCGGTACAACGTAATGCGAATACTTGAGCCGCGTTTGTCATTTTCTGCTAGCTTCCATCGCGCGGTCACCGTGTCATTATTGGCGCTTGCTTGGACTTCTGCGAGTGATTGGGAAGCGAGTTTGACTGGTTTTGCGAGGTCCAGTCGACGATCAATAGGCAGCATCTTTCCGCCAGCAAGGGTGCCTATTTGATAGGAATCGCCTTGTACGAGGCTGATTTCACCCGGATTAATCTGAATCTTTTTGGTGAAGGTACCATTGACAATCTCCTCGGGTTTGATGTGCACCGAGACGCCTTTTTTCTCAATGTCACGCGGTAACTCTCCTGGAGTCCACTTAGAAGCAGCCCAAAATACGAGGTAGACGCCTTCTTGTGCAGCCGGACCGGTGTATCCTTTACCGGATACTGTGAATTCGCCCCCTTTGGCGAGGTCGATTGTGTCGGTATCGACTGTGAATTGTGGATTGGGATCTTCACTGACGGCAAGCGGTTCACTGGTTTCGGATGGACGTGAGTTTCCAGTTGCGCTTTGCGCTTCTACGGTGGCGGTGTATTGAACACCTGGTTTCAGATTTGGGAATTCTGCGAAATTGTCGGGATACGTGCTTGTGCCCGTAACTTTTTGTTCGAGAGGGCCAGAACCATCATTAGGCTGCAATTTCACAACGTAGGTGTGAATCCGGGTGCTGCCCGTTGAGCGACGATCCCATTCGACCCGTGCAGTCTTATTCTTTTTCAGTTGGAGATATGGCTTGTGGGGTGCTTCGGGGGCTTGTGGTTGATCGCTGATGCTGAGTACGTGTGATTGGCTGAACTGGGAATTTTCCACACCTCGCACCGCAAACACGCGGACCACATAATCACCAGGTTCTACGTTAGTGAATTGATAATGTGTGGCGTTACCAGCAACAAATTGGTCGATGACAGGTTTACTGGTGACAGGTTTTCCACCTTGAACTTTCAGAAGCTGAACTTGGTGATAAGTAGTGCCAAATTCAGCTGGAGCAAGTTTCCATTCAGCAGTGATCAAACGGCCTTCGGCAAGCACACCTGTGAGTTCTGGTCCTTTGGGCCTAGAGAGGTCTTGGTCGTCTGCTGGAGCTTGAGGTGCCGGTGGCGCCGAAAAATCTTGTGCGTGTGCAGGAGTGAGTGTGCCGAAACCAAGCGACAGAGAGGTCAAACCTGCCACCGTTACCTGCATCCATAGACGTCGATTGTTATTCACGGAGTGGATTCCTTTCAGGGAAGTGGAAATAGAGTGAAACTCTATTGAAAATCAGTTAAAGGTTAGCCTTGACTGTTTAATGTAAGCCAGACAAACCTTAGTGATATTGAGCACTCTGTGAAGGGTGCTGAATTTATCTCTGTGCACTAGATGTCTGATGGTGAATAGCTGGGCGTAGGGGCACTGTGATGGCAGTCAGTTTCGTCTGTAAATCACGTGTCGGGTGATATCGAACCTGAATTCAGAAGCAATATTCCCTGGCATGGCCGTTCTTATTGCGGAGGGGTAGTTCGGATGCGCTTCGGTTTGTTCTCTTCCTAAGCGAATTGAACTATGGCAAACTTCGTGTTGTTAAGTGAGGGTGACGTCAGTCAGCCAGGTATATTTCTTGGTGATAGTTATGATCACCAAAGCCTACTAGCTCGAGGTATCCCAGCACTGTCAAGTGAATGAGAATGCGGCCAAGATTTTGAACATATGGCAAGTAGTCCCAAACCAATTCTGTAAAAGGCTGCTTTATGCGGAAGGTCGAACTCTTTTAGTTATGCGCTATAAATTAATTCCGGTGACGGTGTGGTATTTCACGCTCGTTATCTTGACTTTAACAGTTTTCGTGAGTGCTGCTGCCGACAGCTCACTAGCCGAAATCGCAATTGTGCTAGCAAGTATTTGCGCTGTAGTCGCTGTGCCCCGAACTCCAGCCATATCAGCTTTGACCATGGTTTGCATTACCGTCGCAATCTCGTTGTTCAACGACCTTGGAACCATTATTACGCCAGTGAGCATCGGAATTGTCGCGGGCGTACTTGGCTACAAAGGGTACCCCCGCTGGGGTATCGCGTATGCACTCGTGATCCTAGTATTCGCAACTATCGACCTCGAGAACAAGAAAGTCGTTTTCGAAGCCCTTATGGGTAGTGCTTTGTTAGCTGTATTTCTCTTCGCTCCACTACTAGGAGGATACATTCATGGTGCTAGAGAGCGTAACCACGAAGCTGAACGCGTCCGCTTCGAAGCAGCGTTACATCGTCACCGTCGGGCAACTATTCGTTCTTTGCATGACTCAGTAGCAAGCACGCTCACGTCGTCAATTCTGCGGGCCGAAAGTCTTGCTCTCGAACCCGATATCAGCCCCACCATCAAAGAGAACATTCAACTTATCTCGCAAGAAAACCGCAAAGCAATCACCCAAATCCGCGAACTTATCCAAGTTCTCCACTCAGAAAATATCGAGGATACTTACCTTCAGGTGGACACCACTTTTGAGAAGCAACTCAGGGAATTCGAGACTCTATTAGGTAGCCATAATTTCAATGTTGAAATGGCTAATTGCGCACTCACCCGGGAGGTAATCGCTTCTGTTCCGGTGCTCACAATGCCTGTCATGAGGGAACTAGCCGCAAACATTATCAAGTACGGTGCCGCAGGTAGTACGGTGTATATCGACATCACCGTGTCAGAAAAAAGTCTTTTCGTTGAAGTTCGTAGCATGATTGGCACAGAACAATCCCCAACTTATCTCAGCACTGGCTTAGGGCTGAAAGAAATTCAAAAAGAAATGAAACTTCACGACGGCGAATTTACTTGGGGCTCTCAAGGAAGCGAATGGTTCTCGCATTGGACTATTCCCCGAAAAGGAAAAAGTCGTGGTGCACATAAGTCAGAAAGAAAGTATCGTCTATAATGCCTCACTCTCCGTACCGGCTACTCATCGTTGATGACGACCAACTTGCCCTTCAAGCGCTTTCGCGTTATTTCTCAAATGCAGAAGACTTCGTCGTCGTAGCAACAGTCTCCAGTGGCGAACAAGCACTCGCGGAGCTTCGCCAGGGGCCTGTCAATGTTGTGTTGGCAGACATCCATATGCCCAATATGAATGGTTTGGCTTTACTCGATGAAATAATGGCTCTGCCAAGTCCACCAGTGTTTATTGCCATTACTGCACTCGACAATGACGAGATACTTATGAAGGTTCTAGGTAACGGAGGATCGGGATACATCCTCAAAAGCCAGACCCCAGATTCCGTTATCCAATCCGTTCGTGACGCGGTTTCTGGAGGTTTAGTGGTTTCTCCCAACGCGATGCAACATCTCATCAGTAAAATTCCTAGCGCACAATCTGAAACTACACGTCCTATGACTTTGCTAGAAAAACTGACATCTCCATCCTCGCAGCTTCCCCCGGCAGACCAAGAAACTCTCAGGTTGCTTTGTCGAGGTAAATCTAATATAGAGATCGCGCAAGAAATGCACTACTCAGAATCTGCAACGAAAAAACGAGTATCTAAGCTCATTCATCAGTTCGGTGCTAGCTCTCGACTTGATTTGGTGGTGGCTTTGCTCAATCCAGATGAATAATAGTCCGATGAAAGCGAGGGAGTGGGCTTGACCCCCCGACGTCCACTTTCCGGGGGCAGGCCCGGCCAATAGGCAATCAGTCTCGGTCTGCTGATAGACAGTTCGAGGTTTTGGGCAGCATTTATGACACCTCATTTTGCGCCAGAGTTAGGGTCTTGTGCCACATGGAGATCGTGCTAACCCCTCCAAGGGCAAGGCTGGCAGCCAAGATCAGCCACGAACCTACAGATAGGTCGAGGAAGGGGTAGCCGACCGCGGAAGTGATAGCGCCGAGAGGGTTGTAGGTTGCCAACCGAGCAAACTTAACCAGCATGACAGCGCTGAGTATGGTAAGTGCCAGGCAGGCAGCAAAACCGAGGCTGAAATCGCCGACACTTATGTAGATCGCAGCGCAGATTAAGCCCCATGCGACTACCGCGATAATGTTGCGCAGCGCCAATACCGCGATGGTGGGTGCGGCGAATTGTGGGGCTACATCGCTAAGCGTTGTGGCAATCAGCCAGCCTGCAACTAACGCCGCAGAGAGTATGACACCCAACGCGGCGAGGGAGACGATGAGCGCAGCGATCTTGTAGCCTGCGTGTTGGCCGCGTGATCGAAGCATGTCGACCATCTGGCTATGGAACTCTGCTTTGATAAGAGTGCCAGTCAAGATCGCGACGATGACGGGCCCAATGAACAAGGCATAAAGCTGTGTTGCTGCGGAGGCCCAGGCACTTTCGGCTAGCTGCTCCGGGTGTATAACATCACCGTTTGTTTTGATAAAAGACATGGATGTAATGGTTGCCACGCATGTAATGAGTGCTGATCCTGCGAGGTAGCCCCATAGAGGTTTAGCCTTTTTAAGTTCTAACCAGTAAAAATTCATGATTTACTTCTCTTTTCCAAGTTGGATTTTCAGATATCCAAAGAGACTAAGTCCGACTAGAATTGCGGCGACGAGTGAGAGTTCGAGCCCAAATGTGGAATCGGGGTTCGGCTCATAACCCAAGAGTGGTTGTGTCACATCTACATCTTTGAACGGGTTGCCTGAGACTAATCCTCCCATTGGCAATGCAGCCAATGCCAGGGTGGTTTTACCGATGAGAGAAACACCAACCACCGATAACGCGAGAGCAGCAGTAGCAGCAGGAACCAATCCTCCTAATCTCAAGTGCACGCTGGCGACGGTGAATGCGGTGCTGATTACGGAAATCAACAAGCCAAAAAACACGGGAATAACGTCAAAGACATCAGCGGATGAGTAATGAAAGGCGACGAGTGCTCCTAGCGCGCCGACATAGCCTAGCGCCCACATGACGAGGAATAGGAACGCTGAGCTGAGGCGGAAAGCCAAAAGACGCCCAATTTTTCCGTTCCGTGCTCGGAGGACACCCCAAATCCCGTTTTCTTGCTCTTCTGATACGTATAGGTGAACTATGGCGAACACTACCAGTGGCATTGTGAACAGTGCGACTGCAACTGCTTGACTGATCATGCCCGCCGCGCTGTCTACTGCGGCATTTTCGCCACCGCGTAGACCGACGTTGGCAACCATCATCCAGACCACAGTGGCGACGATGCTGAGCACGGTAGTGATGGATGCTTTTCTCAGGAGGAGCGATTGCTTATCCAACATGCGCCGTCCCTAGGGTCATTTCGAAGAATTTTTCTTCCAGCGACGGTGCTTTCACGCAGGCTGACTGCAGGGGAACTCCAGCGGCACTGGCTTCGGCGATAAGGCTCGGCATGTCCACTTCCGATTGGAGTGAAAAGCAGCCGTTGTCTTCTGAAGTGAAGTTCAGGTTATGATCCAGCAACCAGCTACGGAGTTCTTCGGGAGCGGGAGATTCTAATAACGTCTTTTCGTCGGCAAGCAGATCTGCAATGCGACCGGAGTAACGGATGGTGCCTTGGTCAAGGATACCTACATGTGTCGCAACGTTTTGCATTTCTGACAAAATGTGACTGGACACCATAATCGTGACATCTCGGGTTGCGGGGAGCTGTTGTATAAGCTTGCGAATTTCAACGACACCATTTGGGTCGAGTCCATTAGTCGGCTCGTCGAGAATAAGAAATTCTGGCTTCCCCAGCAATGCGAGTGCAATACCAAAGCGCTGTTTCATACCAAGGGAATAATTTTTCATCGGTCTTGTCAACGATGGATCAAGCCCTACAGTATCCAGAAGGTCACGAGTGTTAGAAGCATCTACTCCAAACAGTCGTGCCAAGTAGTAGAGATTTTCGAGTGCACTCAACGATGGGTAAAACTTCGGGCTTTCGATAAGCGAGCCAATGTTTGTGGGCTTGCCAGGCAGACCATCGTGGGAGGAGAATGCAAAGGCACCATTGTTGAACGGCTGTATGCCGACTAACCCTTTCATGAGAGTACTCTTGCCTGAACCGTTGACGCCTAGCAGCGCGTATATTGCGTGCGACGGTACAGTCATGTCGATATTTTTGAGGACGCGGTGGGCACCGAACGACTTGCTTACACCTGTCACGTTAAGTTGATATGCCATGGAGAATTTTCCTTTACCACTCGGGAGTTACTATGCCGACGGAATTGTTGGGCTCTAGTGCGCAGAGGATGCCCGTTGAACCGACCAGGAGTCCTTTGGAATGTTGCGACATTCCGGTTGCGTTGAGTGCACCGGTAGTCATAATCTGCTGCGCAAGTTCTTTTCGGAATGAAGCAGTAGCGATAGCTAGTTGCTTTCGGTACACAAGAAGTTCGGCACGGAGATCCTGAATTTGTTCTGAGGACATGGTCGGAGCTCTCTTTTTAAGAAAATTTGGTGAGTTTAGTCAACGACAGGATCCGCTGCATGCACCATTTGGCGTGTGCAGCTTTCGTAATGAGGTATGTTTTAGCAGCAGCCGAACCAACGAGTTTTGGCATTGGTGTGGCAGTCCTTAGTTAAGGTGACAACCAACCTTTCTTGCGGGCGCCGAGAACATCATCGAGTTCCGCGTCGGTCATTGGAGTGATGTCAAAGACGGTCTTTTTTCCATGGTTGTGCTCCTTCAAGCAATTAGGGATTGGATTTGGGTACCCAGGGGTGGTGTCTTTGTCTCTGCCAACTGGCTTCGACAAGACAAACGTTACGGAGCATTCGGGATACTGGGAAGTTAAAAAATGACTGCTAAGCAATATTTGCGGTGAGTTTTTTCAGAATGGTGTTCTTAAGTTCCCGTGAGGTACTAACAAGTCACGGTAAAATTCGCTTTTTCTGTCGCCTGCTGGCAAAAGGACTTCTATTGCTTGTGCTAACTGCACTGCTAAATAGGCCTGACGATGCTCTAGCTGTGACTAGCCCATTTTATCTCGTTTGTCTGGCTGTTTGTCGAGAGGGGTCGAAAGTTCATAAACTCTCGGATCCGGTTGTGTGGGTAATTTTGTGCGCAGAGCGGGGGTACTGATAGAGGGGTACGTAGAGCTCGCTGCAAGAGGCTGCGGTTTAGTTAACCGCCGAGGTGTGACAGGCAGGTATCGTCTTCGTGTTTGAGCTCAAGGTTTCTTGGTGGGCGTGGGAAGCTCGCACCGTACCGTTTCACTACCGCAGGGTGAATGCTCCGGAATGGGCACCAGCATCAACGATGGAATGGGGCTCTTAGAGGTAAAGATTGCTTGTATACGCCCTGCTGGTTGTCTAGGGGCTTACCGGCTACTTCGGCATAGTGCCCAGCTACTGCCGGGCCGCAGCCCCAAAAAAGAAGCACAAAACTAACGGTTCGCCGGCTCCCAGCCCAAAGCAGGGGCCACATGCTCGGCGAAATTCTGCAGAAGCCGCAGGTTCAGATCCACACCCAGCTGGTTCGGGATCGTCAGCATCAAAGTATCCGCCTCCATCACGGCGGCGTCGTCCTTGAGCTGCTCGATCAATTGCTCCGGCTCGCCGGCATAAGTACGACCAAACGTCGACTCATAACCATCAATAATGCCGATCTGGTCATTACCACCGCTCATACCAAACAACGCCCGATCCCGGTCGCTGACAATCGGGAACACGCTGCGGCTCACCGACGTCCGCGGCGTCCAATCATGCCCAGCCTGCTTCCACGCCTCGTGATAAGCCTGCAACTGCGCCGCCTGCAAATCACCAAACGCCTCACCAGTGGCCTCCGTCAGCAACGTGGAACTCATCAGGTTCACGCCCTGCTCAGCGGCCCACTCGGCAGTTTTCTTCGTTCCAGCACCCCACCAGATATTGCGCTGCAAACCAGGCGAATGTGGCATCACTGGTAGCGGAGTATCTGGCTGGTAAATCGGTGGATACGGATCCTGTGCAGACTTGACGACGGCCTCACCGCGCACGCCCTGCATAAACTTCGCGAACTTCTCCCGGGCAAGATCTGCCCCGCGCGGATCGTCGGAACCGGTGTAGCCGAAAGCCTCCCAACCACGGTGCGCAGGCTCCGGTGATCCCCGTGAAACCCCCAACGCGACCCGGCCGTCGGCAAGCAAATCCAGTGCAGCGGCCTCTTCTGCCAAGTACAACGGGTTTTCGTAACGCATATCGATCACGCCGGTACCGACCTCAATGTGCTTGGTGCGCGCGGCAATCGCAGAAAGCAACGGCATCGGCGCCGCCCCCTGCGGGGCAAAGTGGTGCACGCGGAAATACGCGCCATTCACGCCAATCTTGTCTGCCTCCACGGCTAGCTCCAGCCCCTGCTTGAGGGTCTGCTGGGCATTAGGCCCGCGCTGGCCGGGGAACTTGTAATGTCCGAAGCTAAGGAATCCGAATTTCTTCATGACACCATGATAGATGATGTGTCAACTAACCGGTGGTGGTTGTGTGGCCCGTTTAATTTTCTCGCCCAGGTGGAAAATTGTAGACCGGTAATTAATTTTAGTGACTCGCGGCACTATCCCTGGGAAAGGCGGTTGTATATGCTGGCACTCAGATCACAACAGAAACTTCTGTAACAGACACTAAGGAGTTCCCGTGTCCGAAACCCATACCCTGACCACCTACGACGCCATTATGGACGCCATCACCACCGACGGTGACAGCGATGGCAGCGCCGAGATCCACAACCCCGCCACCGGCGAGCTCGTCGGCACCTACCAGGTCCAAAACGAAAGCGATCTCAACGATGCCATTGCTGCTGCGCGTGCTGCGCAACCAGACTGGGAAGCACAAGGCGATCACGCTCGCTGCGAACTGCTGAACAAATTCGCTGATGCCATTGAAGAAGCCGCAGAACCACTGGCTAAGTTGCTTTCGCAAGAACAAGGCAAACCACTTAACGGACCCAATGCCCGCTTCGAGGTCGGCGCGTGTGCCGCGTGGCTGCGGGCAACCGCCTCGTTTGAATCCCCGGATTACACCGCCGTTGATGATGACATCACCGCTACCGTGCACTACCGGCCGCTGGGTGTTGTCGGTGCGATTGGTCCATGGAACTGGCCGATGATGATCACCATCTGGCAAATCGCACCAGCACTACGCATGGGCAACACCGTCGTGGTTAAACCATCCGGGTATACCCCGCTATCAGTCAGCGCGCTGGTGGCCATCGCGAATACTGTGTTGCCGAAAGATGTTCTCCACATCGTTACCGGTGATGGTGGGGTTGGTGCAGCACTGACAACCCACCCAGGTATCGACAAGATCATGTTTACTGGTTCGACGGAAACCGGCAAGAAAATCATCGAGGCTTCTGCCAATAACGTCACCCGCCTGACCCTGGAACTCGGCGGTAACGATGCTGCCGTGGTGCTTGATGATGTCGACCCGCAGGCGATTGCCGAAGATCTGTTCTGGGGTGCGTTCATCAATACCGGGCAGACGTGTGCCGCAGCCAAGCGTATCTATGTTCCGGATGCGATTTATGATGAGGTCGCTGAAGCCTTGGTGGCTATTGCGAAAAAGATGCCGATGGGCAATGGTCTGGATGAGAACAACGTGCTAGGCCCGCTGCAGAACAAAGCGCAGTTCGACATTGTTGATGGTTTGGTCAAAGCCGCCAAAGATGGTGGTGGGCGTGTGCTTGTTGGTGGTGACCCGGATTATGATGCACCGGGTTATTTTTATCCGGTAACGATCGTGGCTGATATTGATCCAGATAACCCATTGGTTGCGGAAGAGCAGTTCGGTCCGGCTGTGCCGCTGATTCGTTATTCCGAATTGGATCAGGCGATTGCGTGGGCTAATAGCTTGGATGTGGGGTTGGGTGCTTCGGTGTGGTCGGCGGATGCGGGCAAAGCTCGTGAGGTTGCTGGTCGTTTGCAGGCTGGGACGGTGTGGATTAATAAGCATGGTGCGGTGGATCCGCGGGTGCCTTTTGGTGGTATTAAATCCTCCGGTTATGGCGTGGAGTTTGGTACTGAGGGGTTGAAGGGGCTGGCTTATCCGCAGGCGATTAACGCTTAGCGGGGAGTGTTTGGTGCTGTTGCGATCCAGCGGGTTCCCGAGCCGCGTTGTGGACCAGCTGGATCGATTTGTGCTCGACCCAATGTGCGCAGATGGCGCAGCACGTTGGTGATTTCACCACGCGATATGCCGAAACGTTCTGCTAATTCCGCTGCAGCAACGGAGTTGCCGTCCTGGAGCTGCGCCTCAATGCGCTCTTGGACGCTGGCAGCCGCGGTGGGCAGATCCTTGCCAGACAATTGTGCCACCTGCGCGGATAACACCCATTCATCTGCATTATTTATGCGCTGAACAACGCCGTAGTCTTCGAGTGCATTTAATAGTTCACTAGCTTCGAGCTGAGATGTTTGGGTGCTATGAGCAGTTTGCTTGAGAGTTATAAGCGGTGCGTGCCAGAGCTTCCACAGCACGAGCATCGTGTTTAAATTATGGATGATTTCATCGCCGAATCTCGCTGTGAGTTCGTGAATTGCTTGGATGAATGCGACGTCGGGAGTTCCGGCTGCGAAAATGATCTCGACAAATTCGTCGAAGTGATGACTTCTGGAACTTCGCGCCCAGTGCTCAGCATTGCTAGCCACATTCGATCGAACCCACGTGATGACTCTTCTGCCATACCAATTGAACGCATGCTCGCCATTAACCGTCCGTTTCGGGGGACGGATTGTGTTGTGAGGAGACGGTTTTCGTCGACACCAGGGACCAATGGACCGGGTGACCACACTTTCAAGATGCGTGGCGACTGGTCGATGACGACCGGCTTCTCCGTGCGCCAGTCGCGATGGATGATGGCATTGGTGATGGCTTCGTCGATAGCCTGCGCAGGAAAACGAGGGATCGCCGATTCTTGCCCGCTGTCGAATTGCACCCGGACCATTTCTTGATCAGCTCGTTCTAGAATGAGCCGACGCAACGCTGGCAGTGCCTCAAGTAATGGAGTAGAAAACTCTGTGGCTTTTGGGTCTGCTCCGGGTAATGCTCGCCATAGGTGGCGAATTGTGACTTGGGTTGTGGATGCAGGCGTAAGCAGAATTTCACCTGCACGTTTGAGGCTGCCATCGTCGCTGAGTAGCCCGACCTCGCGCAAGAGTGCCTGGGCGCCGGTTGGGGTGGCAGCGTCGATGCCGCGACGTTGGCGGTGTGAGCGTAACAGTCGCCGCAATTCAGTGAGGACTTCATGAGACAAATCCTCCACCGGATAGGAAGAAATACGATTTGAATAGTCATCATCCTCTCGGATGCGACGGATCAGGCGGCGTTCTTCTTCCGACATCGCACGGCAATTAGTGCCATCACGTTTTGTGGGCGTGACATCCATAGCGTCGAATATAGGCAAAATCCCAGAAAGTTGTTTTCTGCGCGGTTTTTCTTCTTCTAAAACAACTAGCAAACAACTTGGAAACAACTTGCGCGATGCCAAAGTGGGGAAAGTCGTATATTTTCGCAGCTCAGAATAGTTGTTGCTAGTTGTTTAGAGTTGTTGTTAGTTGTTTCAATAAATAACAACAACTGCAATTCCTGACCTCTTAATTCCGCGGCGCCTTAGTTCCGTGACCTCTTAGTTCCTAGGCCCGCGTGGTCCGTAATCGAATTCCGCGGTCATCGGGCCGAAGGCCTGCAGGCCAGCTGGGGCGTCTTCTGGGTCCAAGTGGATTTCCAGGAACGCACCCTTGTCGCTGTTATTAATAGCGGTGAAGGCGTCGGCAAGCTCGTCTTCAGTGCGTGCGGTATAGGAAACCATCTCGGTTCCGGGGACAAAAACCTCCGGTAACTTGTGATAAGCCCAATCGGCGATGTCGTTGTACTCGCGGTCCATGCCCAGGATGTAGCGCTCGATGGTGTAGCCACGGTTGTTCAACAATACGATGATTGGCTTTTGATTCTCTCGCAGAATCGTCGACAATTCCTGGGCGGTCAGCTGGAAAGAACCATCACCGATGAACAACAGGTGGCGTGTGTCCGCATCCGCCATTTGGCTGCCCAGCAAAGCGGGCAGGGTATAACCAATCGAACCCCAAATGGCACTGTTGATGTAGCGAACATTTTCCGGCATGCGCTGTGGGCCCAAACCAATATTAGAGGTTCCGGCCTCCGCAATAACCGTGTCACCAGGGCGGATGAACTCCTGAACCTGCGGCCACAAGCGCGCCTGCGTCAGCTCGGCACCAGCGCGTACCTCGAATGGCTCCGGCAGTACTGCCTCCGGGTTCACGCTGCTTGGCTGCTTGGCCGTGCTGTCTCCGGCGCTCTCTCCAGCGCTCTCTCCGGTGGCGCTAGTGCCCGAGCCAGCTCCGTCGGCAGCAGGCAGCCGCTTCAGCAATTTGGCCAACACTTCTGTGGTGTCCAAGCCCACGATGTGCTCGCCGTAAATATTGACGTGCTGGTCACCGAAATCCACGATATTTTCTTCGTGCAACTCATGCGAGAAGCTACCCGAATTCACCTCAATGAACCGTGGGGTGCAGGTGAGCAAGAAATCCGAGCCTTCTACGCGCTCGCGCACACCCGGCCACGAGGCCTTGCCGTTATAGGTGCCCAAAAACAGTGGGTGCTGCTCACTCAGTAAAGCTTTGCCGGAAGCCATCTGGGCATAAGGCAGCTGAATCTTGTCGACGATCTGGGCAAACAAATCCAAAAACCCGTGGCGCTGTGCATCCTGGTCGACGAGCAATACCGGGTTTTCCGCCGCCGCGAATTCCTGCACCAGCCGGTCCAACACTGCCTCGAGTTGCACCGGATCCGACGGTTCGAGCGAGGTATCCAGTGGTTCGTCGGGCACGGTGATGCTCAGGTGGGAAATATCGGAGGGCAGCTGCAGGTGCACTGGCCGCTTTTCCCGCAGGCAGGTCCGCAGCGCGCGATCAATTTCGGTAACCGCATTCATGGGGCTGATGCGCTCGGCCAGCGCGGTGAAGGGGCGCAGCGAATCGAGCATATTGCCGAAGTTGCCGTCGGCAAGCGTATGGTGCAGCAACCAGCGTTTTTCCGTGGCAAACAGCGGGGGAGCACCGGCGATCGAGACCATGGGGATGTGCTCGCAGGTGGCGCCGGCCAGGCCGTTGAGCGCGGAGAGTTCACCGACACCGTAGGTGGTCAAAAGGCACGAGACCCCGCGGGCACGCGCATAGCCGTCGGCAGCATACGCGGCGTTGAGCTCATTGGTGCTGCCCACAAAGCGGATGCCGTCGGCAGCTTCAATTTGCTCCAACCAGTTCAAGTTGAAATCACCCGGCACACCAATAACTTCAGTGATGCCGATTTCTTGCAAGCGGCGGATGAGAAAATCGCCAATCGTCATGCGCACGTTGTATTAGCCCTTCTGTGAAAACGGGACGGATCCCGTAAAGCTATTAGACTATAAAACCATGACCGAAGCGCGCGAAAACACAGAAAATCTTAGTGCTGAAAATGTCAGCAACACTGGCCCGGAACACCGTTATACTCCGCAGCTTGCCAACCAGATTGAGTCGCGTTGGCAGCAGTACTGGGACGACAACGGCACGTTTCATGCGCCAAACCCGACCGGTGATTTAGCTCTTGCCGACGGCACCCTGCCCGAAGACAAGCTCTTCGTCCAAGATATGTTCCCGTACCCGTCTGGCGCGGGCCTGCACGTGGGGCACCCGCTGGGCTATATCGCCACGGATGTGTTCGCCCGGTTCAACCGTTTATTGGGCAAAAACGTGCTGCACACCTTGGGCTATGACGCTTTTGGTTTGCCGGCTGAGCAGTATGCGATCCAAACCGGAACCCACCCGCGCACGACGACGGTGGCGAATATCGCGAATATGCGTCGCCAGTTGGGATCGTTGGGGCTGGGTCATGACAAGCGCCGTTCGGTGGCCACCATTGATCCGGAATTTTATCGCTGGACGCAGTGGATTTTCTTGCAGATCTACCAGTCGTGGTTCGATGAGCAGCAACAAAAGGCGCGCCCGATCGACGAGTTGTACCCGCTGCTGGAATCTGGCGAGCTGGCCACTAAGGACGGCCGCGAGTATGCGTCGTTAAGCGAGGAAGAAAAAGACCGGGCCGTGGATGAATTCCGCCTGGTGTATCTGAGCGATTCCACAGTGAATTGGTGCCCGGGCTTGGGCACGGTGTTGGCGAATGAAGAGGTCACCGCCGATGGCCGTTCTGAGCGCGGCAACTTCCCGGTATTCCGCAAGAACTTAAAGCAGTGGATGATGCGCATTACCGCGTATTCTGACCGTCTGTTGGATGATCTGGAACTGCTGGATTGGCCGGAAAAAGTGAAATCCATGCAGCGCAACTGGATCGGTCGCTCGCGCGGTGCCGAGGTGGATTTCCGCTGCGAGGGCCACGACATCACGGTGTTTACCACGCGCCCGGACACGCTCTTTGGCGCGGAATACGTTGTGCTGGCCCCGGAGCACCCGCTTGTCGACGCTTTGCTCTCGCCGGTTCCGTACGACGATGACGTCGACGCACGCTGGACCTATGGCCATGAGGACCCGAAGGAAGCGATCGAGGCCTACCGTAGTGACATCGCCGCGAAGTCGGATTTGGAGCGCCAAGAGAATAAGGAAAAGACTGGCGTTTTCTTAGGCAGCTACGCCACCAACCCGGTGAACGGGAAGAAGTTGCCGGTCTTTACCGCGGACTACGTACTGACGGGCTACGGCACGGGTGCGATCATGGCTGTTCCTGCCCACGACGAGCGCGACTACGAATACGCGCAGGTCTTTGGTTTGCCGATCACCGAGGTTGTCGCTGGCGGGGATATTTCTTCTGCCGCGCACACCGGGGAGGGCACATATGTGAACTCCGCCAATGACGACGGGCTGGATCTGACTGGTAAGTCCAAAGCGGAGGCGATTGCCACGACGATCGACTGGTTGGCTGCGCGCGAGCTGGGCGTCGAAAAGATCCAGTACAAGCTGCGCGATTGGCTGTTTGCCCGCCAGCGTTATTGGGGCGAGCCATTCCCGATCGTCTACGACGAGGCGGGTCGGCCACACGCGATCCCCGAAGATCAGCTGCCGGTCGAGTTGCCGGAGGTCGATGACTACCAGCCGGTATCCTTTGACCCGGATGACCACAACACCGAGCCACAGCCGCCGCTGGCGAAGGCGCGCGAGTGGATTGAAGTGGACATGGACCTGGGTGATGGCACCAAGACGTATTACCGTGATGCCAACGTCATGCCGCAATGGGCGGGTTCGTCGTGGTACCAGATGCGCTATATCGACCCGACGAACAGCGAGGCCTTCTGCGATATCGACAACGAGCGCTACTGGACCGGGCCACGCCCAGAGGTTCATGGCCCGAACGATCCGGGCGGGGTGGACTTGTACGTTGGTGGCGTGGAGCATGCCGTGCTGCACCTGTTGTATGCGCGTTTCTGGCACAAAGTGCTGTTTGACCTCGGACATGTGAGCTCGAAAGAGCCGTACCGTCGCTTGTACAACCAGGGCTATATCCAGGCCTATGCCTACACCGATTCCCGTGGCGTCTATGTGCCTGCCGAAGAAGTCGAAGAGCGCGACGGCGAGTTCTTCTACCACGGTGAGAAGGTGAACCGGGAATACGGCAAGATGGGTAAATCGCTGAAAAACGCGGTCGCGCCCGACGATATTGCCGAAAACTTTGGCGCCGATACCCTGCGTGTTTATGAGATGTCGATGGGGCCGCTGGCGGATTCACGTCCGTGGGCCACTAAGGACGTCGTCGGTGCGCAGCGTTTCTTGCAGCGCCTGTGGCGCCTGGTGGTCAACGAGAACACCGGCGAGGTGGCCGTCGTGGATGCGGAGCTGGGCAAGAAGGACCTGCAGCAGCTGCACCGCACCATCGCTGGGGTACGCGATGACTATGAGAACCTGCGGGTGAACACCGTCGTCGCCAAGCTCATCGAGTACGTGAATTACTTGACGAAGAACTACCCGGACGGTGCGCCGCGTGCTGCCGTGGAGCCGATCGCTGTGATGGTCGCTCCGGTGGCGCCGCACATCGCCGAAGAGTTGTGGACGCGCCTGGGCCACGAGGGCACGATCACCTTCGTGTCATTCCCGAGTTTCGACGAGAAGTACCTGGTCGACGACGAAATTGAGCTGCCCGTGCAGGTCAACGGCAAGGTGAAATCGCGGGTGCAGGTCGCTGCGGATATCTCCCAGGATGATGCCGTGGCCGCCGCGCTTGCCGACGACAAGGTGCTCGCGGCGATCGGCGAGAAGTCCGTGGTGAAGAAGATCGTGGTGCCTGGCCGCATGATCAACCTGGTGGTGAAGTAGTCGGTATTGTGACCCGGCAAACAGGCTAGACTAGGTGCATGAAACCTCATGCACGGAAACTCGCCCGCACGCTTGGCATCAGCGCCGTCATTGCTTTAGGCGTCGCGGGTTGCTCGAACCCAGAAAATCGTCCCGATCCGCAGCCTGCTGACAGTGCTGCCGACAGCGCTGCGGATAGCACTGCCGATGCTGCTGCCACGGAGGCGGATTCTGCAGCGTCGGCTACGTCCAGCGATTCGGCGTCGGCAAGCGAATCCGAGTCTGGCTCGGCGTCGGCAAGCGAATCGGCCGGAAAATCGAGCGAGAAATCTTCAGGAAAATCCACCGGAAAAAGCTCCGGCAAGTCCACAGACAAGTCCAGCGAGAAATCCGGTTCCCAGAAATCCAGCTCGGAGAAATCCAGCAAGTCGAGCGGTAAATCCAGCTCCAGCAAGTCGAGTTCTAGCAAGGAACCAACCCCGGCGGCTGACCTCGGCTACGGTGAGACCATTGAACCGACCATCACGGACGGCTTCTACCGCATTGCACTGCCGGATGGTTCTTTGTGTGAACTCCCGGAAACGGTCGCGCCGGGTGAGGACGGGCTGCGGTGTTTGCTGAATATCGATAAGCCGCTCAAGGATGTCAATGGGGACATGACGCGCGGCATCGTGTTCCGTAACGGAATGTTTACTCCAGATGAACAACTCTCCACCACCGAGGCGGCTGAGGCGTTCATGGAGCGGAATGATTCTGCCGAAGAATTGAAGGGTGCGCAGGCAACCGCGTTCGCTGGCTATTCCGTAGTGGCAGAATCTGCCGATGAGATCGCGTTTGTGGGTGCTACTGACGACGGCTTCGGCACCTTCTTTATCGCAGGTCAGGCTGTGTCTCCGTTCTGGAACCCGACGCCAGCGTGGATCGAGGCTCCGACAATAGCGGAGTATTTGCAGCGCATCATTGCTGCCGACGAAAAGGCCGGGCGTCGCTAGCCCCGTTAGGTTGCTCACAATCCAAAAAGTTTGCTTGTTTGTAACCTTGTGTGAACCTCGTATTTCCGCACGCCCTATACATTGCTTGTTGTAAGGCCCCGAGTGGGTCTGAAACAAACCAATCAGTGGCAGTACGCACCTCTAGTTTTCTTAAGTTTTCTGGGGGTGCGGGCTGCAAGTGCGAAGCAAGGTGTCAGGAAACAGATGATGTCACACACTTCCTCAGGGCAAACGCTCCCGGATCAGACCGCATCCGATGACCGCACCCTTGGCGACGCTCAACTACGGCTGGAACAGGGTGTGCAGGAAAAGCAAAAGGCTCCGCGTAATCCACTGAAGCGCCTCGGCATTGACACTGATAAGCAGTGGGTGAACTGGGTTGCTGTCGCCGTCAGCGTGTGGTTGCTTATCACCGCCGTCGGTGTGATCGGTGATGGCTTTAAGACTGCCACCGGCGATCATGCAGAAGAGCTGTTCGCTTTCGCGCAGAACCCACTGATCGCGCTCATGGTCGGCATCCTGGCCACTGCGTTGATTCAGTCTTCGTCGACGACCACCTCGATTGTCGTCGGCATGATGGCCGGTGGTTTGCCAGTTCAAATCGCCATCCCAATGTTGATGGGCGCGAACGTCGGCACCACGCTGACCTCCACGTTGGTCTCGTTGGGCATGGTGCGCGACAAAGAATCCTTCCGTCGTGGTTTCGCCGCAGCGTCCGTGCATGACATGTTTAACCTGCTGGCGGTGTTGATCTTCCTGCCGCTGGAGCTGATGTTCGGCCTGTTGGAAAAGGTCACCGGCTTCTTAGTTTCCGGTGTGAACGCCGAATCTGAACAGGCTGGTTTCTTGGCCACCGGCATGGAAGGCCTGGGCACGTTCATTGGCTTCATTACCGAGCCGGGCAAAGACCTGCTGGTTGCATCGACGAGCTGGTTGCCAGAGACCATCGCTGGTGTTGCGCAAATTCTGATTGGTATTGCGCTGATCCTCGGCGTCGTCAACTTCATCGGTGCACTGCTGAAGGTCGTGATGGTTGGTAAGGCCAAAGACATTCTGCACAAGTCCTTGGGCCGTGGTCCGATCTCCGGCATTGGTGCTGGCATGGTCATCACCATGCTGGTGCAGTCTTCTTCGACGACAACCGCCCTGGTGGTGCCGCTGGCTGGCTCCAATACGCTGTCGATCCGCCAGGTCTACCCATTCACCATTGGCGCAAATATCGGCACCACGATCACCGCACTGATTGCCGCATTCGCATTCACTGGCTTGGAAGGTCAGGCTGCTCTGCAAGGCGCGCTGATTCACCTGATGTTCAACGTTTTCGCTGCTCTGGTGATCTATGGCATCCCAGGTGTGCGTGAGATCCCGCTGTTTTTGGCGCAGGGCATCGCGAATATCGGCGCACGTAACAAGCTGTATATCGCAGCGTGGGTGCTGGGCATGTTCCTGGTGCTGCCGGGCGTTTTGATCCTGCTAACCACTGTATTCTAGGAATCACCACTCATCCCGGTGCAGAACATGCTCGCCGGTGATATGAGATAAGGAAGTAATAACGATGATGGATCCGCACCACGACACAGGGGCTGACAATCTGCGCGGCAAGTCCGTAGAAGAACAGCTGGAAAAGATTCTGCGTGAGGCTGAGGCATCGTTAAGTGAGCTGCGCAGTGAGCTGGCGGAGCAGCGCCGTCGCAAAGAGCTAAGCCTAGAGATTGAACGTTTGCCGGAGCATTTAGAAAACACGACCGTGCAGTGGTCTGTTGTGCGCGATTTCTTTTCTGAGTTGATTGGGGAACTGCGCGAGACCCGCGAAGATGAGCTTGGGACTAGCGAAGCTGGGGAGACTGATAGTGGCGCTGCTTCTGGGCAACACCAGAATGGCGGCCGCGAAGATAACAGCGACGACCTGCACAGCACCGATCAACACGGCTTCGAGCACGATGACCACGGTGACCACGATGACGTAGAGAACAATAGCTACGAGAACCCACGCGAAGCGCACGGCTCACAGCGTTAGCGCTAAACCCTGAAGCTCTAGCGCTAGAACCCTGATGAGCCACCTGCGCCAGAAAACCCAGAACTAAACGACGTATTCGTGCTCCCGCTGTTCGAACTACTGGATTGCGCCTCGACGGTGGAAGCATGCCAGCTGCTCAGCGCCCAATAAGGCACGAAGTTATTCCATCCATAACCCGGCCGGTAATCGGACGAAGTCAATCCCGGGGCTTGCGGTGCATCCGCCTTCGATTCGTCAATATCGCTAAACTTCTGCCTGCGTAGCTCCGTTAACGCCGCCTGATAATCACGCAGCACGACAATAAAATTGTCCAAGAAATCCTCAGCACTAGGTTCCTGGGCGAGAGCTTCGGTTCGCTGCTGGATCGCAGCCAATTCCTGGTAAAGACCGGAATCAACATTTTGCACCTTCATTTTCGCCTCGACGACGTCGTCACGCAATGACTGCGCCTCGGTGCGCCGGGTGAGCTCATCACCATTTTCCAAAGCAAAGATCGTGTCGATGTTGTCTTCGGCATGGTGCATTTTCTTCGCGGTCGAGGCCGCGTCACTGAACTGGCCCGCGTACTGCAGGAATGTCTTGTCGTCGCTGCGCGGGTTGAGTTCGCTGAACTTGGAGACGTCGTCATGCATGTGCAGAAAACGGTCCCGCACCTTGCGCCACTGGTCACGCAACTGCTGATCCGCAAAAGCGGAGGTCAGTGAATGCGCGCGGATATCGATGGCGTCCAAACGCTGGGCGAGTGTGCCGAATTCAACGGAAATATAGTCGAAGTCTTCCCGCGCCTGGGCGATTTTCTTTGCCCGGCTACGCCGATACCCGCCGGTTGTGGCTGCAACACCACCACCGAGGGCTGCGGCTCCGAGACCTCCCATAACGATGGCGGAGGTGCGGTTGGATTCTGCGCTATCGAAATGCGCTTGCTCGAGGGCAGCGAGGTCGGTTGCCACGGATGCGCCGTGGAACAGGCCGCCGGGGATATTGCCGTCTTTGACACCGGGTTTGATCGCATCCAGTGATTCGCTCAGGTGGCTGCTGTCGCGCAATTCGAGTAACTCTGCGACGTCATCACCAGCGAAGATGAAAGCTTGCCGGGGATTTAGCCCCACGCCAACAAACAATGTGCCGTCGGCAAAACTATCGTCGCCTATGAGCTCCGGGTGGTGATCGCGCAGGTAGTTTTCCACGGTGTCGTTGACGTTGTCGTCGTTATCTGCGAAAACAATATAGTGCAGTTGCTTGACGACGCTCGGTGCTTCGAGGCGTGCGGCATCACGTTCGAGGATTCGCTCGTCGTCGGCTGTGAGCACGCCGTCGGGGTTATGAATGCGCAGGGCGATATTGCTGTGCGTCGGGGCGTCGATCTGGTAGTGCGCCCGTTCTGGGGAGTCATAGGTGGTGGCGATGCCTAGTGCTGCACCACCGCCAAGCACCCCGGCGCTAAGAATCGAAGCTGCGACAATTTTTCCGACGGTTGGCTTCATGTGCTTGATGCTACACCGTGGGGTGCGGGGCGCGGAGGGTTCGCAGATGGCCTAGCGATACTGCTTGCGGTTTTGCACCAGCACTGTCGTGCTGAGTGCTGTCATCCCTAAACAGTTGAGCCAGAATTCCTTGCCTAAAAACTTTGCCTTCACATGCGCGAAGATTGCACACGCGAAATAAGCCACGACGCCGGTGGATGCAGCCGTTGTCACTTGCGGGCTGTTATTCGCAGTGCCGCGCACAAGCCCCAAAGCGGCCAACGACTTGATCACGATCAGTGACCACCACCAATTTTGCGGAAAGTTCACCCCATTCAGGCAATCCCGAATGAATTTGGGAGGTTTGATTGACATAGCTGCATCCCCAGCGAGAACCGCAGCCAGAAGATAATTTCCGCGCTTTACCTTTGCGTCCATACTAGGCATCTTATAGAGCCTTAATTGTTGTAGCTATTCAATGACCCAAACCCTGTGATTGCGGTGCAAGCCCTACCTCCGCAACACGGATGCGCGGTGCGAATAGAAACCAGCTTCAACGGCGGAGAGAGCAGATTGATCTTAAAATGATGTTCCGCGCCCCGATGGATGATATCCGCGGCATTTCAGAGATAGAATTCTTCGTCTAAATCCACCCTGATTTTCGTGCGCGTAAATATGCTTCGAATCGGTTTTGCGCACCGAGCTTTGCCATTGCCGAGGAAAGATAGTTCCTAGTTGTTCCGGTAGCCAGGAAGACTTCTTTGGCAATTTGTTCTATCGAACCTCCTCTACCAGCGGCTTCGATAACGTCAGCTTCGCGTTCAGTCAGTGGGCTGGAAGTTGCGGTGATGGTCATAGCAGCGAGCTCTTGGTCGATGAAGCTTCTGCCTTCCTGTACCGTGCGGATCGCGGTGGCAAATTCTTCCGCGGTCGCAGTCTTCGGCAGAAATCCTTGTACCCCGGATGTCAGAGCTCGTTTGAGTTGGTGTGGCCGCGAATGACTCGTGACGATCACAATGGCAGTTTGAGGCGACAGGCGCGAAATTTCTTGTGCTAGTTCGACGCCATCAATACCTCCGAGCTGCAGGTCGGTCACCAGCACATCAGGTAGTAGGGATTCGAGGGCGCTGGCCTTTTCCCACCGAGATATCACCTCCTCACCAGAGGCGAAAGTCTCGGTCACCGTAAGATCGGCTTCCAGTTCTAACAAGGTGGCTAGTGATGAAGCGATCAGCTGTTCATCGTCGACGATTGCTACGGTGATCATCGGTTGGTGCCTTTCCAAGAAAGTGTCGCAGTGCACTGATTGTTTTGGTGAATAAGCGAGATTGTTCCACCGATTTGCTTAGCCCGTTCCTGTAGCGCTTGTATGCCACCGAGCGGCCCGATATTGCGTTCCACCCCATCATTGGTGATGGATACCGCGTGTTCAGAGATCTTGACGTTCACCATGCTTGCGCTCGAGTGTTTCATCACATTGGTGGCCGCTTCGCGGATGAACCAGGCGGCGGTCTGTTGGCAGGAGTTTGGGATGTCTTGTGGATGTCCTGTCACGGTGACCGCGATGTTTGCTTTTCCCAGTAGATTACTGGCCTCTTCAAGCTCAGAGTTTGGGTGCAACGTGCGATAGCCTGTTACCACTTGATGTAAATCCGTACGCATAAGACGTACGAGCTTTTCAATGTCGCGAAGTTCATCATCTGTCCGGTCGGCATCTTTCCTGTGCAGTGAGATGGCGAGCTGAGTCTTCAGGGACATCGCCGCTAGGCGTTGTCCCAAGCTGTCGTGCAGCTCTTGAGCGAAGCGTAGGCGCTCCTCCTGTATTTTCAGTTGTGACTGTAACTCTCGCGTACGGTACAGCGCCTTCACGATCCCCACCGACCACACAGTTACCTTGTTCACCCAAACCAACGCTAATGCAAAAGCAACGATATAGATGGGATGATCCAGCACGGGGTGCTTAACCACGGATACAGTCATTACGCTTAGTACCATCACGACCAGATAGGCGTGTTTAATATGGATCGATAGCACGAACGCGAAGCTGAATAATAAAAATACTGATAGCCCGCCAATGGTACCTGTGAGATGGGGAGCGCGTTGCGTGACAAGGAGACCGATGGAGATAGTCCAGCACAAAAGATTTACGGCAATAGCTCCCGGATAAAGTTTTCCGAGCGGTCGAGGTGTTGTTGAAAAGGCTGACGTTCTTTCGATTGTCAGTGCAGTGAATCCACCGTTGATTAAAACCACCAGAAGAACCAGGGAATCCTGAAATTCGCCGGGCGATGCCAAAACCTGTCGGAAGCTTAAGATAGCAATTGCTAGCAGCGCTGCATGCATCGAGAGTCGAACGTAGGTGGAGAATTTTTCGGTCTCTGGCATCTCCATGAACCCTCGTAGCATGGTCACTCTGTCAGGGTACATTGAGTTTGATTAACAATCAGCGGTTAGTTTCCCATTTCATGTAGCGGAATGCTGCCCACATTAGGGCAATACTCCAGACCAACATGAGTGCAAGCGGGTTCATTGCGGTGGCCAGAGTGGTCGTTAGCTCGCCATCTGTAGGTGCGGCATCCGAAGTAAGTGGTTGACCAGTCCATTCGATGAAGGTGAGATCGCCAAGCAGCGCAAACGGCGTGCGTGCTAACGGATCTTGGATTTGGTCGGGTAGGGTAGAGCGCAGCGGAGATTGTGAGAGCATTGCCAAAACCATGACGGGAAGAGACGTCATCTGTGCGGCTTCGGCATTGGCAGTGATTGAGCTGGTAAGCAGCGCCAAACCTGTAGAGATGACAATTCCTAACACAATGGCCAGAAGCAGCAGAATTCCTGTACGCGGTATGTCGCCTGTGTAGATGATGAGTATGCCAGACATTAACGCGGTAAGCAGGAGTGACATGATCGCTCCAGGCGTGGCCAGCGCAGCTATAATCTCTGCGCTGCGAGCTTCACCAGTACGTAATCGCTTGAGCACGCGTTCATCACGACGCGCAGTGGTCATGGATAGCACGGAGTAGAACTGGACGAACATCAGCGTAATAAGGAAAAACACTTCCATTGAGATTGCGGCCTGCACTTGTGCGTTTGCAGGCTGTTCGTCTCCACCCATGAACTGCATCAATAGGCCCACCCCAATGGGGAATACGATAGCCATGAATAGCAGTGTCTTGTTGCGCAGGTACTGTCGGATTTCGGCCATAGCTAAGGATCGGTAGCGCTTCCAGCCGGAACTCCGGCGATTGGCGGATTCTGAAGCCGATCCGGTGGCGGTAGTGGCACGGTGAGAGGTTGTAGAGGTCATTGTTTGCGCTCCTTTGCGGCTAGTTTGATGGTCTTTTGTCGCCAGCGATGCTCATGAACACCTTTTCCAGGGAGGCAGGGCGAGCGGAAAAATGTTCCAACTCAAGTTGGTTTTTACGTGCCCACTCCAAAACTGCGAGAGTGTCCTGGGGTAGCTGTTTTGTATAGATTGTGTGGCGTTTTTGTTCGGTGGTGATGGTGGTACCCGGAAGCCGGGGCGGGGTATGGATGCTGGATACCGTGATCTCTGCGGAAACCGAATTCACCAGCTCGGAAAGCGTGCCCTCACGTGCAACGGTTCCTTCATTCATAATGGCGATACGATCACAAAGCGTTTCGGCTTCTTCCAAATAGTGGGTGGTTAGGACCATCGTCACGCCCTGTTTTTTGAGTCGCAGGAGCAGATCCCAGACATTTCTACGAGATTCCGGATCGAGTCCCGTGGTGGGCTCATCGAGGAACAGAAGTTCCGGATTTCCGAGCAAGGCACAACCGAGGTCAAGCCGACGTTGCTCGCCGCCAGAGAGGGCCCCTACCCGAACATCAAGTCGGTGTAATAGCTCGACGTCGGCAAGTATTTCTTCTGGATCTCGGGGATTAGAGCATGTGCCCTGCCACATCTTGATAGTTTCCTCTACCGTTAGCTGCGAGGGAAGCCCACCCGACTGGAGCATGATGCCCATTCTTGGACGAATGAGAGCCCTATCATCGAAGGGGTCGCGCCCGAAGACCTTGACTTTGCCAGAAGTTGCAGGGGCTAGCCCTTCGAGAATCTCCAACGTAGATGTTTTTCCAGCGCCGTTGGTGCCAAGAAGGCCGAAGACATCGCCGCGGAAGACATGGAAGTTCAGTCCTTTGACGGCCCAGAACGCTTTCGTTCCCTGGCCATAACTACGGGTAAGGTCGCTGACTTGGAGCACTGTTTCATGTTTTGTTGATTCGTTCATGCTTCTATGCTGGCAAAAATTCGATCGTTTGCACGCGAAGATTGATCATTATTTTCTCTGTTAAAGATCATTAGGGTGGGATGACTTTTGTCATTACTTGCAGTGTGGTGTGGGTCAGGTTTCCGCTGGTTGCGCATGATAAAGCTCATATCGTCTGCCTACATTTGGCACTACGCTTCAGGCGAGAGAATTGGCACAGTGGAAATACAAGAAATAAATGAAACTCGAGGGGAAAGGGATTCTCATGAAAGTTTTTCAAGACCTGATTCGGTTGACTCCAGCACCGACGATTGGCCGTGAGGCAGCTGTATTCTTCCTGGCAATGGCAGTCCTGGTAATTTGCGTATATTTAGCGATAGATTCTGCTAACCGCACTCTGGTTTTAATACTGGTGGGTGTCCTGGCTGTGTATGCGGCTGGCCGATTGGTTTACCGACTGTTTAATCCCAATGGCGGCGTTAGTCATAGGTGAGTGCGCCATTTTCGGTTTGTATTCTTCGCCTTAGTCAGTGAGGTGCCCTGGGGTTTGTTCCTAGGAATTTGCCTTAATTTCCATTATTTCGTGTCACAGGTTGCCGCCCCAAGACTCTTTTTCAACCTTGACGAGGTCTTTACACGTCTGGGTATGGATCGTCAGCATGTTCGAAGATTTTCCCAGCTGCTTAAACGAAATAAAACCTGAGCATTTCATGATGATCTTTAAGTGTCTTCGACTCTGATGTCGTGGCAGCTCTACCCAGTTCGATTCGTACCTATGAATTGGTCGGCCACATAAACAGCCTGACGAGCTAGTAAAACAATAAGATAGATTAAGAAGTGCGCTATATCATAACCACATCCATTGTGTTGTTGGGATTACTATGGAAGATAGTAGACACCGTTTAATTAAAACTACCTCCGAAACCTAAGGAGAAAGCATGTCCCTGATAACTCGCAACAAGAAGTCTCGCCAAAACATTGCGCTCTACGCGGGCTGGGTGGTCATGGGATTTTATGTGCTCTCATGGTTATTGGTCATCGAGGAGCCTTCCCGGGACCTCGCGTATTGGCTCGTTACTGCTCTCGCAGCGGTAATTGTTTTTGGGTGTGGGCTTTATGCCCGAAGTCGCGCACTTTTATTGTTGGCTCCGGCCTTATTCTTCGTAGAGATAATAGCGATTGTCCTCGGATTCGCGCTTGGTGTCGTGCTGATGATCCTGGGAAGCGTAGTTAATGCCGTTGTTATGCTTTTTGGCGGTGACCCGGTGTGGACAGATCTTTCCCCAATCTAAAACGGGCCTGGACACAGGTGCATCTAACGGAAGCCGAAGCTGGACGCGCAGCCAAATCCAACGTGGAATAGCGCGCGGCCCGGCGTGACCGTCAATAAATAATAAAACCCAGATCTGACAAGACAGATCTGGGTTTGTACAGCTTTTTACGGGGGCGTGGAGCCGCGGAACTCGCAGGCGTGAAACCGGGAGCCGCGGAGCTTGCAGCTGTGAAGCCGTGCAGAAAATGAAGCTTTTTAGCGCTCGCCGTTAGCTCTGCGGGTTACGGGAGGCTTCAAGCATTTCTTCAAACTCTACGAGCTTTTTGCGCTCGCGGCCTTCGGCCTCACCCAAAGCTACTTCGCGGGCATCCAGCAACTGGAAGCCCTCCCAGTTGGTCACTTCGATGCCGCGGGATTCCAACAACTCCACCAAGTCGGTGTTGTCGGCAGCAGACAGCTTACCGGCCGCAATATCCTCCAACAGCATGCCGATGGTCTCGGCGGCATCGGATTTCGTGTTACCAATCAGGCCAACCGGGCCGCGCTTAATCCAGCCGGTGGTATACAGGCTTGGCACAATTTCGCCATTCGGTTCTGTGAGTACGTGGCCGCCGTCGTTGGGGATGACGTGCTTCTGATCATCAAACGGCACACCCTCGATGCCCACCGAACGGTAACCAACCGCGCGGTAGACAGCTTGTACCGGCCACTCGGTAAATTCGCCGGTGCCTTGCACATTTCCGTCGCCGGTCAACTCGGTGCGCTCGGTCTTCAGTGCAGCAACCTTGCCATCCTTGCCGATGATTTCCACCGGGTTTTCGAAGAAGTGAATCTGCAGCGTGTGTGGTGCTTCTTTCGGGTCGCGCATCGCGTACTGTTCCAGAATCTGGCACACCTGATCTTGCGACTTCGATGCGCGACGTGCCGCCTCGCCGGATTCGTCATAATCAATATCTTCCGGGTCGACGACGACGTTGATGGTGTCCGAGTGGTCGAGTTCTTTCAGTTCCTGCGGGGTGAACTTTGCTTCGGCAGGGCCGCGGCGCCCGAACACGCGCACGGTGTGGGCCTGGTTTTGCGCCAGTGATTCGTAGACATTGTCTGGAATTTCGGTGACCTTCAACTCGTCACCCGTCTTCGCCAAAATGCGGGACACATCCAGGCCCACATTGCCGACGCCGATGACCGCGACCTGCTCGGCGGACAAATCCCAATTGCGCTCAAAGTGAGGGTTGCCGTCGTAGAAGCCGACGAACTCGCCGGCACCCCAGACACCCTCTAGGTCGGCGCCCGGGATGTTCAGGTCCCGGTCGTCGACGGCACCGGTGGAGAAAATAACGGCGTCGTAATGATCCTTCAGTTCTTCGACGCTGATGGTGCGGCCAACTTCGACGTTGCCGATAAAGCGTATCTTCTCGTTGCTGAGCACGCGGTGCAGCGACTTGATGATGCCCTTAATGCGTGGGTGATCCGGAGCCACGCCGTAGCGGATCAAGCCGAACGGGGTGGGCATGCGGTCGAGCAAATCAATATCGACGTTGCCGCCGGTCTTTTTAATCAGGATATCGGAGGCGTAAATACCCGCTGGGCCTGCACCGACGACGGCGATCTTCAGTGGTTTATCGCCTTCGGTGTTGGGGTTGGTGGTCACTGCGTCGGTCTGGTTGGATGCTGCTGCATTAGAAGTAGCCATTCGTGTGTATAGCGCCTTTCTTGGTTGGTTTCTCGTGCGAGTGCGTTCTTCTGCGCGTGCGTGATCACGCGCTTATTCGGTTCGCGTTAAGCAAGCAAGATCTATTTGAACCTATTTGTCTCTATTTTGCTAGCTAGCGATTTAAATTCAAATGATGTGGGCCACATTACTCCAGGTCGCATGCAGTATTTTTACATGAGTCAAATAGACCGACCTGTTCACATAGGGTGAACGAATTGGTTTGACCGGGATTGTGAATTTCCGGTTGAACAGCAAAATCTACAACTAGCCCCGACTAAAACACCTGCACATCGCCGAAACCGTTTAGTGAGGCATTTTATGACTACAAACGCATCCGCACGCCCAAAGCGGAAACCCAAACCAGAAGGGTAGTGGAATATTGATGGTACCAGTCCTCTGAACAAAGAAGGGCAGGTGAAGCAAGAACAAGAAGCCTTCGAGGTGAAGCAGCGTGTGATCGATACCTACTCCAAGTAGGGTTTTGATTCGATCTCTGCTGATGGCATCAGCAAGTGCTTCAAATAGCTCGGCATTTATACCCAGCGCAAACTGAATCTCGGTGGCGAATACGCCGGTCAATTAGAAAACCACGAGCTGCTAAATAAATATTTCATGATGCGCGTGCGTTTCGGCAGCGGCCAAGCCGCCCCGGAAAGCTTGCGCGTCGTCGGTGAGGTCTCCCGGGATTTCGCACGGTCTACCGCGGATTTCAGTGACCGGCAGAATATCCAGCTGCACTGGATCCGCGTCGAGGATGTCTCAGAGATTTGGCGCAGGCTGGATACTGTTGGTCTGACCACGATGATGGGCTGCGGTGACGTGCCGCGCGTGATCTTGGGTTCGCCCACAGGTCGGGTGGCGGCCGACGAGCTAGAAGAGCGCATTTGCGATATTGATTCCAGCCTGACGATTTCCCTGAACGACTACCCGAATGCGAGTGCACGTCGACGAGAACTACAAGCAGCAACGCGAGAAGGGCGAGTCTTTTGCGCAGTGGACTGTCTGTGCGGATGAGGAGGCCCTGTCATGAGGTTTCGCCGGAAACCAAACCCGAGCCGGTGGTGTCCACTAACGAGGCGCCGCAGAACTCCCTGCACAGGTCGCTGAATTTTCTCAATGTTTCACGTGGAACATCGCACACAGAGCAGAATTATCGTGACCTGGAACAGTCCCCAGCAGGTGCTTCCACCACGACGGAGCCGCTTGCCGACGACATTGTGGCACACAACCGGCAGCTCGTCACCAACTACGCCGACGCGCTATACGACGCCAGCGCCGAAGGCATCCTGGCTTGGGCGGACGAACACGTGCCCGGCGATATCGCGGTTACCATGTCCATGGAAAACACCGTGTTGGCAGAACTTGCCAGCCGCTATGTCCCACGCGCCGGGGCCGCCACCAATCAACTTGCCTGGGTGTAAATTCTAGGCAGGGCCAGCGGCAGAATCTGGGAGGAATCTGGAGTAGTCATGCCGCTAGTTTAGAACACCTGGTCATGCAGATCATAGGCTCCACTAGGGAGGTATTCTTCGACCGTGCTGCAATTTTGCTTCTCGTTTCCGGGGCCGAATTTTGGGACGAACTGCTCGGCATCCTGCTCAGCGATGGGAATGCTGGTTTTATGGTTTCCGTATACGTATCCGACGATGCCATGATCTGATTCAGTTTTTGACACTTGGCATTTTACGGTAAACATTCCATGGTCATTGTGAACTGGTGCAGTGGGTTTGCCGTTGTGCTCGGCGTCAGAGGAGTCAGCGGCATCAGAGGAGCCAGGTACTTCTTGGGGCTGTGTTGCCGTGGCCTGTGATGTTGGGGACGTGGAGACTGGAACGTGCGTTTGCGGCGTCGGAGGTTCGCTCTCGGCTGTGGAGCACGCCGATAGCATAGAAAATGCTACCGCTGTCGGGATAAATGCTGCTTGTAACCTCATAGACACAAGGTTGCTGTGATTCGCGTTTTAAGGACGCTAATTCGTCCAATTCCTCTCGGCGCCTGTGGATGAAAAAGTGTTGGCTTCGGTAAGTCCGAGAACTTCTTTGAGAACCTCATATTGGATTTCTGTAGTTTCTTCTCGGGCGGCGAAATAGACCGGAAATCGACATTTTCCGCTAGCAACTAGGGCCCCGAGAATGTGAAATAGTTGACAAATCATCTTTTTTCGCAGGGTGCAGCATTTGGGCTTCATGCATATCGCATTTTCTCTCGATGCCGCCTTGAACAGCAGTTATGTCGCTATGGGTGCGAATTTCCGGCCCGAAATTGCGGCATTGTTCTGCCTCTGCCGCAAGACTCATGAAGAAAAATCTCGCCAACGAAGATCCAGCGAAGCGTATTCTTGGCGTCGTTGTCCTCCCGGGTGCAACGCACTTGCGGGTACAACACATCTGAAGAACATTAGATAGCTCAACTATATACAAGGAGGAAGTTATGCCTTCCGCACTATTCGTAGTTACCGCTGCAGATAAATGGACACTGGCCGACGGCAGCGCCCGCCCTACCGGTTACTGGGCCGAAGAGCTGATTGCTCCACACCGCGTATTCAAAAACGCTGGATGGAACATTGACTTCGCGACGCCAAATGCCAAGGCCCCAGTAGTAGACCAGTACAGCCTCGATGTTCTGTCCGACAGCGAGCGCGCAGAATACGAGAATTACCTCGGAGAGATCGGCTCGGAGCTGAACAATCCGCTTAATCTGGCTGATATTAACGAGGCTGACTATGACCTCGTCTTTTACCCTGGTGGTCACGGCCCGATGGAAGACTTGGCTTATGACCAGGATTCCGCCAAACTGCTGCAGGACCGTATTGAATCCGGTCGTGCGCTTTCCCTGGTATGCCACGCTCCAGCTGCTTTGCTTGCCATGGACAATGACAACTGGCCGCTTAAGGGTTACACCATGACTGGGTTTACCAACGCCGAAGAAGGCGAGGAGACCATCGCAGCCGCCAAGTGGGTAGTTGAGACTCGGCTGCGTGAACTCGGTGCTGACTTTAAGCAGACCGATCCGATGCAGCCATACGTCGAGGTAGATCGCAACCTTTACACCGGCCAGAACCCAGCATCGTCTGAGCCTCTGGCACAGCGCATCCTGCGCGACTTTTAATATGAGCGCTGAAACTACCTGCGCTTCAACAGGGCCCTGACAAGCCCGCGCTAACCTGCTCCAAGGGCACAGTTATGCCCCAGGGGCAGGTTATTTGTCTTTCGCGAGCGCTTCTCCCACGCGTTTGCCGGAATGAATGCAGCCGCCTAAGAAGGTGCCTTCCAGCGCATTCTTGCCGTGCATGCCGCCACCGCCGAAACCAGCTGCCTCCCCGCAAGCAAACAAACCAGGGATGATGTTGCCGTCTGAATCGAGGCAGCGCCCCGAAAGGTCTGTTTCCAGCCCGCCCAGGGTTTTGCGGGTTAATACCTGCAGCCGTACAGCAATGAGCGGCCCATGTTTCGCATCGGCGAGTTTGTGCGGTGCGGCAGCGCGCACGATCTTATCGCCCAGAAATTTCCGGGCCGTGCGCAGATAATTCACCTGGGCATCCTTGGAAAACGGGTTATCCAGCTGGGAATCCCGATCAGCCACGGTGCGTGCGACGCGCTCGCGGTCCAGCAGGCCGTCGTCGGCAAGCGCGGCCATTTTTGCGGTTAACTCATCGAGGTTATCGGCGATCACCCAATCCACGCCATGGTCTTTGAAAGCCTGCACGGCCGGGTGTGTTTTCGGCCCAAGCTTGCTGGCCAGCTGCCGAATTGTTTTCTGCGTTAAATCTGGGTTTTGTTCGGAACCAGAAAAGATGAATTCCTTATCCGCGATGGTGGAGTTCAACAAAAACCAGGAATAGCCGTGGCCTGTTTTACCAATATGGCTCAATGCAGCGAGGTTATCGGAGCCCGGAAACAGGTTCGTTGGCAAGCGCTTGCCGGTAGCATCCAGCCACAACGGCGACGGCCCGGGGATAATGCGGATGCCATGGTGCGGCCAGATGCTGTCCCAATTGTGCATTCCCTCGGGATAATGCCACATTCTGTCCGTATTCACTAGGTTTGCGCCGGCGTGCTTGGCGACGTCGATGCCGCTGCCATCCACGTGTGCTGGAACGCCAGCTACTAGATCGTCGGGGCATGGGCCCCAGCGATCGCTTGGCCAGCTGGCGCGTACTTTTGCTAGATTGCCTCCGATTCCGCCGGTGGCGATGACCACGGATGCTGCATTCAGTTGAAATTTGCGCACGGCTTTTCTGCTTGAGGCCTGGCCACGGGGTAGCGCATCATCGGCTGCTAATTCCACTCCACGTACACCGGTGACTCGGCCGGACTCGTCTTGTAGCAGGCCTTCCACGCGGTGGCGGAAGCGCCAGGTGAGTTGTCCGGTTGCTTCTGCCCGTTCGAGTGGTTCGCGGAAAACCCGCACCACTTCTGGGCCGGTGCCCCAGGTGAGGTGGAATCGTGGAACGGAATTGCCATGGCCACTGGCATCGCCGCTACCACGCTCGGCCCAGCCAATCGTCGGCAAGACATTGAGCCCCAGCTTTTTTAAATATTCGCGTTTTTCACCGGCCGCGAACTGCACGTATGCCTGGCCCCAGGCCTTCGGCCAGCGATCATGGGGAGCGTCGTCGTAATCCGCGCTGTTTTCCCAATCGCGCCAGGCGAGCTCATAAGAATCGCTCACCCGCATCAATTTTTGCTCCGGGCTTCCCACATAAAACAAACCACCCAGCGACCAGAAAGCTTGGCCGCCCAAGTTATTGCGGTTTTCTTGGTCGAGGATTACGACCTGTTTCCCGCCTTGTAATGCCTCGTAGGCTGCAACCATGCCCGCCAAGCCGGAGCCGACGATGACTATGGGGGCGGTGGACGAGTCTGTGGGTGTCTCTGTGGGACTGCTTTGCGACGACGTCTCAGATGTTATGTAAGTCATATTGCAAGTCTAAATTAATAGCTTGCTGAGTGTGGGAAAATCTATTGAAACCTAAACGATCGTAAGACTTGCAAGGATTTGTACACTCTGGGATCCCTTGGCGAAAGGCAAAAAGACTGAAGTCGGCTAGGGATCCGTTGTGCACTTAACGAGGTTCGGTCTTCCTCGGTTTACTTTAATCGCTCCGGCTAATTTCGTCCTCGTGAAAAAGTGACTTGCTACATTCCTCGTCTAGTTAATTACTTATGTTACGTTAAAAGAGGGTGTTGGACTAAAACAATACCCATACTCGGGCCACTTTCCAGGGGCTGCCCCCCCCCCAATTAGAAAGTCATTTCCATGAGAACCATTAGCCCCGTACTAGAAGTTCAAGCAGTTGCCGTCAAGGCGACCCCAAAGCACAGCGCCCCTTTAGCGTTGCCACTAGATTTTGAGCTTACTCACGGGCAAAAAGCATTGTTATCAGGTCCTTCCGGATGTGGCAAGACTACATTCCTGAACGCAATCGTAGGCTTACACCCCCTACACGAAGGAAACGTAGTGCTACTTGGCGAGTTCAACATATCTAAGACCTCAGTATCGACCCGCCAAAAATTACTCCGAAGCGATATTTCCTACGTCGGCCAAGAACTAGTAGCTTTCCCAGGCCTTACGGTAAAAGAGTATTTAGAATTCAATTTACAAGTTTGCAAGAAAAAAGTGAGCTCAGGGTTGTATATCGGAATTCTCGAATCATTAGGTGTAGAACACACTGTAAACCAGATGCTGACCGAACTTTCAAAGGGGCAATTACAGAGAGTCATGATCACTGGTGGACTCATACGACAACCTAAATTACTGCTACTTGATGAGCCGAGCAGTGCATTAGATAGCGACTCGCGGGACAACTTATTCAGTGTCGTTGACGATGCGGTGCACGAGGGAACGGGAGTTCTCATGGTGTCACACGACCCAGTCGTCGAAAGCTTCGTTGATTCTGTAATCACTATGGAAAAGGACGATGCAAACCATGAATAAGAATTTGCAAAAAATTGGGGCGTCGATCGTCGGCGAGGCCAAAATATATTTCTTTGTCCTCGCACTAGCCCTCGGAATCACCACCAGCTTTGTTCTTGTTTTAGGTTCAGTCTGGTCGCGATTGATTGACGAGTTTCCGGATGACCAATTCAAGTTTATTGGTGGCAATATGCTCTTTTGGGCGACATTTGTCGCCATCGCCATGAACATTCCGCTTGCAGTTCTCGGTTCTTTACTCCTTCGGGAACAATCCATAACGCTTATACGCTTTGGACTAGGTCGGCGTCACTTTATCCGCGTAATGCTTGGGCAAATGTGGAAGCCGTTCCTCGGCGCCTTACTCCTCGCAGTCGTGCTTTATTTACCATTTTCTGCACTCTTAGAATGGCTTCCTGATGATAATGGAACTTCATTAATCAGGGTCAGTGGATTTGGCGTTCCTACTTTTTTCGGCATTGTTCTCGCAATAATCAGCCTCTTCATTCCACTAACCATCTCGGTATTGTTTTTGAGCACGAATTTAGTGACGAGGGTGAACAATAGCTTCAGAAGGTTACGCTCCATCAAACGCTGGCTCTTGCGAGGGATTTTCGCTTTAGGCGGGACCGCATTAATTATATTCGGAATAGTTTATGAAAACGGACAACAAGGTGGAATTCTCTTTACGGTAGGGATACTGCTTGTTGGTTCTACTCTTGTTCCCCAGGCGGCTCCGCGTATTGCACTCAATCTTACGACACTCGTTGCAAGGTTATCCTCGTACCGTCCCAGCCCCGTTTTGAGTAAATCTGTGACTTCCGAATATCGGTCACGTTTTTCAGGCATCTCGTTATTCCTGTTCCTCATTGCAAGCATCCCTGCGTTACTTTTCAGCGCATCTGGTATGCAAGCCCGCGCCATGGGAGAAGGCGGTATTGCGCAGTGGGATTTCTGGGTCCTCATGGCCGTTCCTCTAGCCTTTACGCTACTAGCGATTATCTCCGCAAGTCTCATACTTAGCCAATTGCTCAACCGTAGTCTCCATAAATTCCTCAAACTAGGGATTATGCGTCGTGAATACCATTTCGCATTACTGCTCACACTTGCTTCAATAGCTTTTTCGGCGCAGGCGTTAGTGCTTGCTTGTGTGTTTTTTCTGGGACTACTCATGATGTTCGTCTGGAATATCAGTTTGATTGAAATGTTGAGTGAGTTGTATTGGCAGCCACTAATATCTGTGTTTATTCTCGTCATGATTTTTGTGCCGCTCCTGTATCTGGGATTCTCGGGTGTAAAGGGCAAAGAGATCCAAGCCGCTTTGGGATCGAGGAAATAGCCGAAAAGGAATCTCTTGCCTAAGTGAAGTGCCCCAGATTTCGACTACGGCGCCCCGGGGCGGTCTAAATTAATCGGCGATCCCGGGCAGCGGTGACGGCGGCGGTGCGCGATTCCGCACCCAATTTCTGAAAAATATGAATCAGGTGCGTTTTCACTGTCGCCTCAGAAATAAAAAGCTTCTTTGCCAAGGCCTTATTGCTCGCACCGGTGGCGAGTTCCCGCAGAATTTCAATTTCACGCTGCGAAAGGCTCTGCTGCGGTTGCGAAGTACGCTGCGCCAGAGCCGCCGCCACATCCGGCGACAACGTGCGCTTGCGTTCATGGGTGGCGATGATGGCGTCGAATAAACTTGTCTCGGGCGAATCCTTCAGCAGATAACCCAACGCACCGGCCTCAAGAGCAGCGACGATATCGGCTTCGGTGTCGTACGTCGTCAAGATCAACACAGGTGGACCGCCTGCCTTCGCTAATTTGCTGGTCGCGGTGATGCCATCAACCCCAGGCATCTGGATATCGCACACCACCACATCCACATCAGTGATGCTGCCGTCGACAAGCCCATCCACCGCGCTACCATCGGCGGCCTCGTGGGTGACCTGCACCCCGTCGAAGCTATTCAGGATTGCGCGCAGGCCGGCGCGGACAACGGGGTGGTCGTCGAGAAGCAGAACGCGGATCATGGTGGTCTCCTGGAACTAGCTAGCTGGTGTGTGCTGCGAAGTCAGCGGGATGCGGGCCGCAACAACCGTGCCTTCACCCGGGGTCGATTCAATATTTACTGTGCCAGATAATGCAGCAATGCGTTGCTGAATACCACCAAGCCCGTAGCCGTGGCTGGACTTTTGCTGGGGTGCCTGCGCCGGATCAAAACCACGGCCGTCGTCAAAAATATCGACGGTTAATTCATCGCCAAGCACCGCGACCGACACCACCGCATTATCCGCGGCGGCATGCTTGGCGACGTTATTCAATGCCTCTTGCACGCATCGCACCACCGCGGTGACCACGGACTCGGGCAGCCGACGGTGCGTATCACCAGAGAAATTCGCCCGGAATTCGGTGGATTCGCCCAAGCCGCTACCACGGCGACGCATGCGCTGAAGAATCTCGGTGATGGCATCTGGCAGATCTGCTTGCGCAGATGGCGCGGTGAGATCCCGCACGAAACGGCGTGCCTCCGCCAGGTTGTCACGGGCGGTGTCCTCGATGGTAGAAAACACGTCCGTTGCTGCATTTTTGGACTTATTGTGGGACTCACTATGGGATTCAGCAGATTCCGCATCCCCGGTGCTAGCGCTCGCCCGTCCAGCACGCGCCAACAACACGATGGAACTCAACCCCTGCGCGAGCGTGTCGTGAATATCGCGGGCCAGGCGCTCACGCTCTTCCAAACGCCCGGCCTGGTGCTCGGTGGCTGCTAGTTCCTGCTGGGTTGCGGCTAATTCTTCCGCGATACGCCGCTGGGTCAGTGCCTCACGATGCAACGCGCGATAACTCACATAAATCGCTACGGCAAAAACCGTACCGATGCCCGGGCCAATCGCCACCGCAATATGCCAATGCTGCGGGTGCAACCACGCAACCACGACCACCCCAGCAGCCCACAACACCGCAGCGGCCAGCAAGTTCGCCGAACGGGGCAATACGGCAAGCGTGACAAAAACCAGCGGGAACAACACCCAAAGAAAATCATTCGCCAACACGAGTGCACTCAGCCACAGCACGACGACGGCGGCCCACCACCAGCGCGCGCTCCGTTGTTGATTCACAGTCGGGCTGGAAAAACTGCCCACACCGCGCCGGGCTCGGTATTCCACAACGATGCCACCCGCATAAACCAGCCCTAGCGCGGCCGCGACCAGCAAAACGACCGGAAGCTGGGCGTGAGCTGTGTCGTCGGCAAGCCAGACCCGCACCGCCCCAAGAATGAGCAGCGCGCAAAACATCATGTGTAAACCCACCCGCAGGTTGCGCAATACCGTGGACAGGCCGGGGCCTGCTGGGCTCGCAGGGCTTGTTGTGTTTGCGGGGCTGGATGCGGCAGAAGCGGCGAGATTTCTCGGCGTAGTCACCCCGCCTAGGTTAGTGCGGAAGGCTGAGTGGCCGCGATCAACCATCTGGTTGATAGCAGAATCAACTAGCACCCCGATGCCGCACTGAGCTGCAAAAAACAACAATAGGTACTATGTTTTTGGCACTCAGAGATATCGTCTCCGCCCGTGGACGTTTCAGCTTGATCAGCTTCGTCGTCGGGCTGATAACCGTACTTTTGGTGATGCTCACTGGCCTGACCGGTGGGTTGGCTAAGCACAACACCTCTGCTTTGGAGGCCCTGGCCCCTGAGCGATATGTGTTCACTAGTGACGAGCCGTCTTTTCAGGAATCACAAGTCACCACCTCTGATGTGCAGGAATGGCAGGAGCTTGTCGACGCCGACAGCCAGGTTATCCCGCTTGGTACCGCGCAAACCCGGTTGGAAGCTGGTTCTGCGATGGGTGTTGCCGTGCTGGGCCTGCCTGCGGGGACTAAGGTTCCAGCGCCCGTAGTATCCGGTGCGGGTGCCGCAGGATCAGAAATAGCTGGTGCCACAGCCGCAGATGCGGCAGCAGAAGCAGATTCGGCCGCGTCGCAGGAACCGCAAGAGCCGCAGGAGGCGGTGCTAGGCGAAGACGGGATTGTCCTTAGCCGCGAAATTGTTAGCGAAGCCGGTGTGCAACCAGGTGAGATGGTAGAAATCGGTGGCGTCGAACAGCCCGTGAGGGCCGTCGTAGAAGACGAGCACTATTCGCACCAGCCCGTCGTCTGGGCAAGCACACAGGTGTGGCAGCAGATTTCGCGCGCGCATGACGACGTCGTCGGCACTGTCCTGGCGGTGGATACCCGGGACCGGCACGCAGGTGCTTTGAGCGATACGGAATGGAGCGATGAGGAATGGCAGGATGCCGAAAATCAGACCGGGGATAGTGTTGCAACAGTCGAGGATTCTTTTTCTGGCTTGGCTGCCTACCAGTCGGAGCAGGCATCGCTCCAGTTGATTCAGGTGTTGTTGTATGCCATTAGTGCTTTGGTGACCGTGGCGTTTTTGAGCGTGTGGACAATCCAGCGCAGCCGTGATCTTTCCGTGCTCCGCGCACTTGGTGCCAGCCCGGGGTACGTGTGGAAGGATGCGCTGGGACAAGCCGCTGTGGTGGTTGGCATCGGCGTTGTGCTTGGTGCCGGCGTCGGCTGGGCAGCAGGCGTGTGGGCCGGGGGTTCTGTTCCGTTTGATTTGCAGTGGACCACCATCGTGATGCCCGCCGTGGGTATCTGGGTGCTCGGTATGTGTGGCGCATTGGTAGCAACCCGACGAGTGAAAAAGATTGATCCGGCATCGGCTTTGGAGGGCAAATCCTAATGAATATTGAAAATAAAAACACGCAAGTTAAAAATGGTGAAAATAAAAACCTAGAAAATAAAAATCCAGTGGTCGCGTGCCACAACGTCACCGTTGATTTCCCAGACGGCACCGGCACCGTGCGTGCTTTGAATCAAGTGTCCTTACAGGTTTTGCCGGGGACGGTGACTGCCATCGTGGGCGAATCAGGATCCGGCAAATCCACTTTGCTTTCGGCCATGGCGGGCCTGTTGCAGCCCACGGAAGGTGAGGTGCGTATCGCCGGTGAACTGATGAGCGTGGACTCGGAAGAAAAACGCAGTGAGTTACGGCGCCAGCACATTGGGATGATCTTCCAGCAGCCGAACTTGTTGGAATCGTTGTCTGTCGCCGAGCAGTTGCTGATCACCGACCACCTGCGTGGACATACCCCGCGCCGGGAGCGGGCAGACGAGCTGTTGGCTAAGGTTGGTTTGGAGGGGCTAGGCGGGCGCAGCGTCGGCAAGCTGTCCGGTGGCCAGCGGCAGAGGGTGAATATTGCACGCGCGGTGATGAATGATCCAGATGTATTGCTTGCCGACGAACCTACCTCCGCGCTGGATCAGGAATTGTCGCAAGAGATCATGCAACTATTGCAGCAGGTATCACGCGATTTGGGGATCGCTACGTGCGTTGTCACCCATGACCGGGGAATGCTGAAATACGTGGATGAAGTGGTGGAAGTAATTGATGGCAAAATCAAGTAAAAATTTCACATATGGGTATCGCTGATAGCCGCACGAGGTTTAAAGTATCGATTTGTGATTTTCCATTCAGGCGCACGCCGCCGACGGGGTTTTAGCCCCGCGCAGCTGGTCTCCGTGAGCTTCCTGCTGCTCATTCTCGCGGGAACAGTCCTCTTGTTGCTGCCTGTATCCCGCAGTGGGGTTGACAACCCGGAGTTCACCACTGCACTATTCACCGCTACGTCCGCGGTATGCCTCACAGGCTTAACAGTTGTGGATACAGCGACGTACTGGTCTCATTTCGGACAGGTAATCATCTTGGTACTTGTCCAGATCGGTGGCATTGGCATCATGACCTTGGCCACGGTGGTGAGTTTTGTGCTTGCCGGGCAGATGGGCGTCAAGGGGAGGCTTCGTGCCGCTGCAGAGCAACGCGGAAGAAGCCTAGGTGAGGTGCGTACCGTCATCTTCGGCACAATTGGTTTTTCCTTAGCCGTGGAATTCGTGATCACCGTAGTACTTACTATCCGTTTTGCCACAAAATACGAATATGCCTTTCTGCCTGCAGTATGGCAGGGGGGCTTTCACGCCATTTCTGCATTCAACAACGCAGGATTCGGGCTCCAGTCCAACAATTTGGTTCCCTACGTCAACGATTCTGGAATTATTTTGCCGATCGCCGCGGGTGTGATCGTTGGTGGTTTGGGGTTTCCCGTACTGCTAGAAATCAAGGAGCGGTGTTGTTCGAAAGTTCAACGTCCGCGGTCCTTGACTTTGTTGTTTACCCTGGTTGGCACCGTGATTTTGCTGGTTATCGGCACTATCGGGTTTGGGATCATGGAATGGACGAACAGTTTGCGTGAACTGAGCCCGTGGTCGGCGGTTCAAGCGGCATTTTTTCACTCTGTATCCACCCGCACTGCCGGATTCAACTCGGTTGATCTATCGAACCTGCGGCCTTCTTCGCTAATGTTGACGGATTTTTTGATGTTCATCGGTGGTGGATCCGGCGGTACCGCAGGCGGAGTGAAAGTAACCACCGCTGCCGTACTAGTGGCAGTGTTGATCGCCGAAGTGCGCGGTGATGAAGAACTACTGGTTGCTGGTCGGCGTATCCCCGGGCGTATCGTGCGCCAATCGATGGCAGTATTCATGATGGCTTTCATTCTGATTGCAGGCTCCATCATGGGGCTACAAATGCTGCTACCGCAGTTCAATTCCCACCAGATCACCTTTGAAACTATCTCTGCATTCGCTACCGTTGGTCTGACCACCGGTATTACTCCGGAGCTGCCGGAATTCGCGCGTGTATGGCTGGTAGTGCTGATGTATGCCGGGCGTATCGGCCCCATCACGGTTGTCGCTGCCCTAGCTGCCCGCACCAACCAGCGCCGCTATTCACTCCCCGTAGAAAGGCCTTTCATTGGCTAAGCTGTTCTTCCACCAAACCAAACAACCCGTCGTCATCATTGGCCTTGGCCGATTTGGCATGGCGCTGGGTGAAGAACTAGTCCAATCCGGCGTAGAAGTACTGGGCATCGATATAGACGAGGCGGTAGTAACCAAAGCCGCTTCGCTACTCACACACGCCGTCATCGCCGAAACCACCGACCAAGAAGCACTACGCCAACTCGGTGTACACGATGCACACCGAGTGGTGATCGGCATCGGATCCGATATGGGGGCGTCGCTACTAACGGCATCTGCTGTGATGGACCTGGGCGTGCCTAATGTTTGGGCGAAAGCAGACAACCAGCAACAGGCCAAGATTCTGACACAAATTGGTGTGCACCACGTTGTGCGGCCAGAGCGGGATACTGGCCGACGCGTGGCACACTTGATCGCTGGGCACGTGCAGGAATATATCGAGTTCGATTCCGATTTCGCCATGGCTAAGCTAGCCCCACCGCTGTGGATGCATGGGCGGAAAGTAGAACAGACCCCGCAGGGGATCGCCATTGTTGCAGTACGCTCGGCAGATGCGCACTTTTCTACTCCACCTGCTGGTTACGTGCTCCGCTCCGGTGACCTAGTGATTGCTGCCGGGCGGATCAATGACCTTGACAAGTTCGCGGATTCTTAACGCCGAATCTGCGCATACCAATTATTCTTTATTTGCCGTTTCTCTCGCGGTGTGTGCATCCGGGCCAACAGCACGGGCGACGTTTGCCTTCGTGGAGTTCTTCGCAGGTGCGTCGGATGCGGCGGGCGCGGGTTTCTTCCTTTTTCGCATCTGATACCCAGCAGATGAATTCATTGCGAGCTAGTAGGGTGAGTCCGTTCCACAGTTCTGCGAGATTTTCGCGGTCTAGGGCCTGTTGCAGGTCGTCGGGAAGCGTGTGAACGGCACCGTCGTAAAGCACAGCCTGTGTTGTCATGACAACCAATTTAGTGGAAGTGGTTCGGCAGGGGGTATGCAGTGATCGTTAGCGTAATCCCTGGCATTGCATTCTTGGCTATCTGAAGTGCTCAGATTTTGCCACCTAGTCGGACGGAATAGAACGTGGGATACTTCATTCTCTATCGAAAAGGGGGTCGCTGAAAAGAAGTTGGACGGCACCGTGATTGTCCATGATCAGAACGGAAAAGTTGCTGCTACCCTCCAGAAATCTTTCCTTTTTTGGGAGCAGGGCTAGCCGTAGCGGGAGCTGTGATAGGTGCCGGTGCTGCTAGTGTCGGAGGAGGTTACACTTGCGGTAAAGCTGCGATAGGCCGTTAACTACCCAGGCAAATAGAAATAGTCTAGAGAGATGATCCTTTTGAAGAATTCCCCACAACGAACTGTAGGGTTTTGGTTTTCCGTTATCGGCTGGCTTATTTTAACCTTCGGCGTAGGCTATGTAATCGCTAGCGGAAATACTGTTGCTACAGTCTTTCTGTCAGCCTCATGGGTACTTTTGACTGTTTCAATGGTTGCCCGGTTTTCTAAATAAAAAGGGAATCCTTTTAGTGCACAGATGGGGATGCGGACGCAATCTTGGAGTATTTCGTCCGCATCCCCGATTTGGATCATAACGGAGGTTTTGGGTCTGGTGCCGATGCGAAAAATCTGAGTCAGTCTTCAGCAGTTCGTTGGTATCTCGCAGCTTGTGGTTTTCCTGCCGCCATGGGGCCAGCTCTGCGATGAGCATGGGTTTTTCGTGGGTAGTAGTTCCTTGTGCCCGGGCTCGTTGTAGTCGCTGGCGTGCCGTGCGCCAGGAGGTACTAACCTTTGGTGCAACGATTTACATTCGATCTCTATTAACAAGACCTTTCGGCAGGATGCGATCCTCAATTAAACGAATGACGTGGCCCTTCGCATCCCGATTATTTTTTGGGCATAGTCCAGATTTTGCCCCCCTACTCAGACGGAACAAAACCGGGGCACTTTAAACCGCCGGAAATATTCATTTGACAAGGGGATTCAGTTCAAATGGCCTGAGCTATTTGTTTGAACGTCTTCATAAAGCGGAAACCTGTGAAAAGATCGGTTTGGTGATAAGCGGCAACCAGATCCCCTCTAACTCGAGCCAACTGAATAAAATCGGGATAAGCTTTACTAGTGTTGGATCGAGAAATCTCACGACAGTGGTGAAGGGTAAACTCGCCATTCTTTGACATTAGCCCACCGAAGCGAGGACACCGTAATGATTCAGAAAATACCCTTGAAAGCTTGGGAGCTAATGTTTTCTTTATTGGTGCTCTTTTTGGCTCTCTTTTACGTTTCTATAGCGTTTGACGGGGGACTACATAGATCCATTCAAGCTGCTTTGGCTGTTGCTTTTGTACCCGTCAGCTTTTTCTGGCGGATTAAACCCATATTGTCTTCATTCTTGATGGTGATGGTTCTGTATGCATGGTCCGTTAATTGGATTACCGCACTCCCAACTAACCTGGGGTTAACTCCTTTCTTCTTATTTCTTCCGGTCGCCGTATATGGGGTTGCGCGACAATCTGACAGTAGAAGGTGGGTGACTGGCATTGCACTGTTAGCTTTTGTCTATTGCATTATCTCTCCAGTCATGTGGCAATTTGGGACTGACGCAATGGCCTACCGTAGCCTTGAACAGGCCATCTCATGGCTCCTAGTACAGTGGCTCGCGCTTTCCATTGTCCTGCAATTCGGTCGGGCTGAACGGAAACAAGAACAGCAGAGGGAACGCGATAGAAGAATAAAGGAACGGTCAAATTTAGAGAAATTAAGAAAAATCCAAACCCAAGAAAGGATACAGATTGCGCGAGAAATTCATGATGTCCTAGCCCATAGTTTGACATTAATTAATGTCCAAGCATCTGCAGGAGAAATAGCTGGGAAAACCTCTGCCGATAATAGCGACAACGCACAAGAGGAAGCCCTAAAGAATATTCGTAGAATCAGTTCTGATTCGTTAGTGGAAGTTCGTGGGATTGTTCGAGCATTAAGAGATAACACTAGTAAAAGCCAAGAGCAAGGCCTCACTGGGCTAAGCAATATGTATTCTCAATTAGAGAATTTTTCTAAAGCTGGACTCAAAATCCACGCTGATTTGCCATCTCCCGAAGAGATGCAGGAACTTGTACAATCTGTACCTCTAATTACTCAATTGGCTGTACGCAGAATCATCGATGAGTCACTAACGAATATCCTTCGTCACCAGGGTGTTGAGACTTCTACGAGTATAAAGATGTTGATTTCGTTTGCTGCTAACGAGCTTTCTTTGGTTATTACAAGCAAATCAAAAGGAAAGAGCGTTGAAGCGTTTGAGGGCTCGGGAAGTGGCTTAATCGGTATGCAAGAAAGAGTTGCCAATCTCGGCGGCTGGATTACTTTCAAGCACAAAGATGGTACGTTCTCCGTAACAGCTTCGGTGCCGATTCTGCCGGGATAGTATCCCCGGATGGGGGAAAGCATGAATTATTTAAACGGTGGTAGAGATGAAGATTCGAGTACTAATCGCAGACGACCAGCCGCTAATGGCTTCTGCCTTGAAGACTATTTTAAGTACTCAAGCAGATCTTGAAGTTGTTGGCCTGGCGCAAAATGGGATTGAAGCGGTCCAGATTGCCTCCCGATGGAAGATTGACGTCGCGGTGCTGGATATTCAAATGCCACAAATGAATGGGTTGGAAGCTGCAAAACAAATCTTAAAAGAGCATAAAGATACTAAGGTGCTGATGCTAACAACTTTCAGCGACGATAATCTAGTGGAAGATGCCCTAGAAGTCGGAGTTCACGGGTTCCTACTCAAAGACATTGATCCTGAAAATCTCATCAGTTCTGTACGTCGAATTTATGAAGGAGCATCGGTACTTTCTCCGGATGTGACTAACTTCGTATTCGAGGAATTTCGGCGAAGATCAAATTGGAAGCATAAACCCACGAATGATGAAATCGAGATAGTGAACTCTCTGACCGAACGTGAAAAACAAGTCTTAGGACGGGTTGCCTGTGCGGAGACGAATGCAGAGATTGCGGGTGCTCTTTTTATAGGTACCGCGACGGTCAAGACATATGTTTCTCGGCTGATAAATAAATTAGGAGTTCGAGATCGCGTTGGTTTAGCTGTCTGGGCACACAAAAACCAACTGACGAATCCAGAAGAATAATCGCAGTTTTAAGCATCTGGACAAACGGCTCGCTTCATCCTCTAGACTGATGCCGAATTCAGTCGCCTGACGTAGTAAGACGTCGTGAAAAACGTCCTAGAGATAGATGCTTTTATCTCAGGTGCGCCGCATCATAGAGTCATGGCTAAGACAGACGGACTAACACCTGCAATCTCATGTAATGATCTACGGATTAGTTATTCAGGACATGTGGTTCTTGATGGTTTCTCGATGGATGTAATCCCTGGTCGGGTCCATGCGCTTCTGGGGCGTAATGGAGCAGGGAAATCTACTTGTTTCCGTATGATTCTCGGTTTGGAAGACCGCGGACAAGGGGCTATCCAAATTCTTGGCTCTCCCCGGACTAGAGACAGTCTGAAAAATATCGGGGCCTCCATCAACGGGCCAGCCTTCTACGGCCACCTCTCAGCGCTAAATAATATCCGTGTTCACGCTAAGCTGCTGAATATTCCAGATCTCCAGGCGCAGGAAGCGCTTGATTTCGTAGGACTGGGACACGCTGGGAGAAAGAAGGCGCGCTCTTTTTCCACTGGTATGAAGGCGCGACTTGCTCTTGCAACAGCAATTCTTGGACGTCCCCCCATCCTTATTCTCGATGAGCCTCAAAACGGTCTTGATCCGCAGGGGATCGCAGATCTGCGAATTCTTATACGTAATTGGGTGAAGTGCGAAGGCACCGTTTTGATTAGCTCCCATCAGCTCGGAGAAATTTCTAAACTCGCTGATGACATCACGATCTTAGCCAAAGGTCATAGTGTTTATTCTGGGCCGTTGAGCGATTTTGCCGCAAGAGATCACCTTGAAGAACGCTTCCTGGACATGACCCAAGGAAGTGAAGAATCATGAGCAAAGTAAGGCCTGTGTTCGCTCGATCGCAGAGTGCGCCGAAGGCGTCCGGTATTATTCAAGCCGAAATTGTTCGTACAAAAGGATCAGCAGTGCAATGGTTTCCACTGATTGGTCTGTGGATTGGTATTACTAGTTCGACCTTAGCTTTCTGGTCTGCTGAGGGTCATGATGCCTCGGGTGCGCTGGGTTGGCAGGCTATGTACGTCACTGGTATGGCTGCTCCTCTTCTCGCTTTATTAGCTGGTCTGGCAGAAGATAGGGAAAAAGCGAACCGATACGGAGGAACAGATATTCGTCCGGTATCCCCACATGCTATTCGTGCGGCACGTATTGGTGTTCTCATTGTAGTTTCTGCATTGTTTCACCTGATGAACTTTGGGTCGTCCTGGGCATTAACAATATTGGATGGACGTGAAGGGGCGAATTCCCTTCTTGTTGCAGGTGGGCTAGCGTTTATGTGCAGCATTTCGACGCTTTGTATTTTCAGCTTGGTTGCACGGTATTTCTCTATTGTAATGACGTTATTAGCGGCGGTGGTGTATCAAGCAGCCGGAACTCTTTTATCTGAATCCGCACTGTGGAATCTGTTTCCACCGACCTGGCCAGTGCGTTTGCTTCTACCAGTGCTTGGCGTTCACTCGAATGCGGTCCCTTTGACTGAAGGAGAGTTACTTGCGCAAGAAACTCCTTTGCAAGGAATTGTCCTTAATAGCCTCTTTGCGCTCGTTACTCTTAGCTTGACGATTTTCGCGCGGGGCCGCCGAAGAAAAGTTACGATTAAGAAAAATACACAAGCCCAACCAGATCAAAGCATTTTACCTGCACAGTTTTCTCTTGATTCTGTATACGCTTCGCCTGATTTCTCTGGGCGCAATAGTCCAGACAACCTAGCTCTTGCTTTATCGTCCATCAGGATCGCACTATTCCGTAGCAGTATTTCGTGGTTATTATTTGCCGTGCTAGCGGTTTTTGGGATGATGGCCATCTTTTATCCAGCAAGCTATATCAGCGGCTTCTATACGTTTTTCGTCCTTCCCTTAGGCGCAGGCCTTCTTCCTATCTTGAGTTGGAAATTGTTGTCTTCTGCGTGGAGAGTCACTGTATTGGAGAACGCTAAAACTCGTGTTTCCTACCTTATGTGGCATTCCATCTTGCTCGTTTTTCTCGCGATGGTGGTAGGAGTTTTGCATACGTTTGCGGGCGGGAATTTTCCTGAAACGGTGAAGCTAGTCGTGTTGTGGTCAACGACGGGAGTAGTGCTGGCGACTATAAGCACCGTGCTGTGCGTGTCCTACGGTGTTGGCCTCACGATCGCATGGTCAATCTTTATCACAGTATTGTCGGCGACTCTGGGAGGCGATGTCCTGGCTGAATCCATCCTGTGGGTTGTAGCGTTGCCTGCTTGGCCAGAGATTGCTGACACTCCAGAACGGCTCAATTTTGCAGTAACAACAGAATTACTCGTTCTTGGTCTAACAGTGCGCTGGTTTTTCGTGGCACTCAGAAAGTTTGAGCGAAGCTCTTAGGCTCTGATATTCAGAAAGGTGGCGATCCTAAAACTATGGCTTCCAATTTCAATGGTTTATAGCAGCAGAATCCGGAATGCTTCAATTTGCAAGGCCCGCCAAACGAAGGCTTTCGTTTAACTGGAAAACTGAGGCCCAGAAATCTCCTGTTTTTGCGGCAAGCGCATTAGCAAGCAGGGATCCGGTTACATCAAATTGCTCTAGCTGAGGATAATAAATTCCAAGTAGATTATGCTCATGGCTAATTTTCTTGTCCAAGATAGAAGCATGTGCCCATTGCCCTGAAAACCGTCTGCGTAGACCTTCTCCAAGGAACATCTCGTAATCAATTCGGCGAGGGGCAGGAATCGTTTTTGCGTTCGCAAGAAACCATTTTTCGCACGCTTTTAATGATCTTTGACTCCAAGGATCATCTTGGCATACGCCAGGGAGTAGAAGGTGCTGCTTCGAATCGACGTAGTCTTTCGCCTTCTGCGTCCAATCGGCAAGATTTACCTGCGAACTAGCCACCATACCAGCCCTACCTTTCATAATTTAAGTTAATTTGATCATAACTTCCGGAAAATCGGGGCAGTCATTTTTCGCAGTAAACTGGTGCTAAATGCCCCTCGTAAGCAAAGGAACTGTCATGCGCATTAATGAGCACGAATGGGAACTGGTAGAAGGCCTCAATCTGCCATACCAGGAGGATGAGAACTCCACCCATGCGCAGTCACGCCAAGCCCGTGCGGTGCCACAAGTAACTAAGGTCGCCGAGCTAGAAGGCGCCACCGTGGTGCGGTTATCCTTCCGCGCCGGTGACACTATGGCGAACCACAAGGCCCCGCGCCCGATCCTGGTGCTGGGGCAAACGGGTTCAGTCACGTTCACCATCGGTGACGCGGATGCTGGTGAGCCCGTCGATGAAATCACACTCGCTCCGGGGAAAGCCGTGCACGTCGACGAAGGCAAAATTCACGCCTTGCATGCCGATGCCCCGGCGGTGGTCACACTGTTGATCCTGGGCTAACAAGGCCACCGGTGCAGCGGTGATTGCCCCAGCCCCTGCACGGAGCGGTGCTTGTTTTCGCCTTACTGGCCTTACTGCCTGGAGAAATATGCCAGCGCCCGGGGTATCGCGGTAGCAATTGCGCTTGCCGACGTTGGCGCCATCCCAAATTCTGTTTGTGCAGCAAGCTGTGCAGCCCAGGAATGCACGACGACAGCGCGCCGAAATACGTCGGCAAGACCCGCCCGGGCTGCCTCGTTGTGTTTAGTCTCCGGAGCGGCTGCTGGTGCATTCCACTCGGCGAGGAAAGCTCCCAGAATTCCGGACAGCACATCACCGGAACCAGGCGTGGCAGCCCACGAAGAACCCGTATTCACCGACACCAACCTGCCGTCAGGGCTGGCAATCAGAGTGATCCGCCCTTTGCGCAGCACCCACGCATTGAGTTGTGCCGCCAGGGCACGAGTAGTGTGCAAACGGTCGATGGTGCCAGAAAAACCAGAGGTGCCAGCGGTACTAGCCGTAGTGGCGTCGTCTGTAGAAACATCCTGATCCGGCGTAGGCAGCGCGTCTGCTAAACGCTGGAATTCTCCATCATGCGGGGTCAGCAGTACCGGGCTAGTGCTTGCCCGGTCGCGAAGGAGCTCCCGCAGCTGTGCGCTAGCCGCTAACAACGTGATGGCGTCGGCATCCAGCACCAACGGTTGAGTGCCCCGCAACGCATATTCCAACTCCAACGCTGCGGAAATATCTGTTCCACGCCCCGGCCCAACAACCAATGCTTGCACCCGCCCGGCGGTACGCACACTGGTATGTGTGACTGCTTCCGGGTGCGCGCGCACCACATCACGCGTGAGTTCGGCAGGCCCAAGCACCCGCACCATCGATGGTGTAGCGGCGATCGCACCGGCCGCAGATAAAATGCCCGCGCCGGGATACGCCGCCGAGCCGGCACATAGACCAACCACGCCCGAGGAGTATTTGTCCCCAGCTGGCTGCGGTTCTAGGTTTCCGGGGCCGCTGCCGACGCCGACTGTGCCATGCTGGAATTCCGGCACGCCTGGTGCTTGTGGTGATTCCGGTGTGCTCCCGCTTGCCGACGCCGGAGCCTTGGTTGCGATTGCTGGAACCTGGAAAAACTCGACGGTGCCTTGCTTGAAGCTGAAGCTGGAGCTGGCACCGGCGCTGGTGTTTTCTGTAACTTTGCTTTTTGCAGAATTTTGGTTTGCACAGCGTTGGTGCGCAAGTTCTTCCGCAAACGAACGCGGACCCTGCGGCAATTGCAGATCGGCGATCACGACCTTCCCGCACGCAGGTGTTGCCGCGTGCGCCAAGCGACCAGCACCAAAAGAGATAGTGACCGTCGCACGCACATAGCTATCACCAGAGCGGCGCTCACATGTTGCCGCATCCTGATTTGCGCTTGCAGCCGTAGATGCTGTTTCTCGGGCGGTGGTTTTAGCGGCTGTGATTTCTGGAGCCGTGGCGCCAGTATCGCAGTGCACGCCGGTAGGCACATCAATGGCAAGCACATCGGTACCGGCGCGGCGCTGCGCGGAAAAGAACTCGGCGAGCTCGCCGGAAAGCCCGCGGCCTGCAGATAAACCAGCGATCGCGTCGATGATTAGTGCGGGCGCTTGCGCAGAATCAGCCAGTCCGGCCAGTTCGCCGGTGCCGAGCTGCTCACCACCGGCGGCGCGGAATGCTTGCCACGCAGCTTCGTGCACCTTCGGGGAGCCGTCGGCAAGCGTAGCCACCGGTACTGCGTGCACACGGTATCCAGCCAGCAACAAGTGTGTGGCGGCAAACAAACCATCGCCGCCATTACCGCCAGGGCCGGCAACTACCACGACCTTGTCGGAAGACTGCGCCCGCAACATATCCAGGGCAGTATCGGCCACGGCAGCGGCGGCGAGCTTCATCATCTCGTCGTCGGCCACCTCATGGGCCAGGAGTGCTTTTTCCGCAGCGCGGATCTGATCAGCAGAATAAGCGAACATAAACCCAGCTTAACCACCCCGGCCTAAGCCTGTGGTGGCAAGCTACGCCCCAATGATCAAGCCTGGCAAGTCGGGCACCAAAACAAATTGCGGCCCTCGTATGCCTTCATCGCAATATCCGATCCGCAGACATAACAGTCATCGCCCGCGCGCCGGTAAACATAGACTTCACCGCCGTGCTCGTCGTCACGCGCCGGGCGGTGCATCACCTCTGGGGTGTGCTCAGCGCGCACCGTATTAATCTCGCCGTCGACTACGCCCTGGCGCATCAGAGCCACCAGGTCTTCCCACATCGCGAAAAACACGCTGCGATCAATCGCATTACCCGGAGTAAACGGCGACTGCTGATGCCGGAACAACACCTCCGCGCGATAAATATTGCCCACCCCCGCAAACAGTTTCTGGTCCATCAACAGCGAGCCGATGCTGCGCTTCGAACGCTGCACCTTCGTCCACACCTGCTTCGGATCGGCATCATCGCGGATAGGATCTTCCCCGATCTTGCCGACGGCGATGGCGTATTCCTCGTCCGTGATCAGCCGACACCACTGCGGGCCGCGCAGATTCGCCGCCAGATTGTGGGGGTTCCCGCTGTCGGAGTTGCCTTCGGCGGGGGAGGTGCTTCTGGTTTTGGTGCCAGAATCATTCGCGTCGTCGTCGGCAAGCGCTTCGATGCGCAATCGGATCTGGCCCCAGACCTTCTCGCGATCCTCAAAACGCAAGTGCCCAATCAGGCCCAAGTGGATATAGATGATGTGCTCGTCGGACGCGGCGTCGAAGTGCAAAAATAAGTGTTTGCCAAAAGCTTCCGCCCGGTCGAGCCGGGAGCCGTCGACAAGCGTTGCTTCCGTGGCAAAACGGCCCTGTGGGCTGGTGATATGCAGGCGCTGGGTGCCAAAAATGCGGGTGAATTCGTCGGCAAGACGGTGGATGACGTGACCTTCAGGCATGTCTCTAGCCTAGCGCTGTGTTTGCACTGTGTTCGTGCTGGGCGCTGGATGATCAGAGCTTAGGCCTGTCGAGTGACAGCTATTATTTATCACCGTGCTGGGCGCGTATACTAGTCATGCGTCATAGATTTTTCGAGGCTGCACGCGGGGGATCCTCGCGAGAGAAAGTAAGGCACAATGGCGCATAAGATCGGGTTTGATCGCGAGAAATACATTCAACTCCAATCGGAGCACATCAACGCGCGACGGAAAGAAATCGGCGGCAAGCTTTATCTCGAAATGGGGGGCAAGCTTTTCGACGACCTGCACGCATCACGCGTCCTGCCAGGATTTACCCCGGATAATAAAATCGCGATGCTGGAGCAGTTGAAAGACGACCTGGAGATCATGATCTGCGTGAACTCCAAGGACCTGCTGCGCAATAAAATCCGCGCGGACCTCGGCATTACCTACGAAGATGACGTGTTGCGGCTTGTCGACGTCTTCCGTGAGCGTGGTTTTTTGGTGGAAAACATCGTCATCACCCAGCTAGAAGACGGCAACCACCAGGCAGAAGCCTTCATCCAGCGCCTGCACCGCATGGGGCTGAAGGTTTCTCGCCACCGCACGATCCCGGGCTACCCCACGGATGCTGACCGCATCGTGTCCGAAGATGGCTTTGGCCGCAATGACTTTGCAGAAACCTCCCGCGATCTGATCATCATGACCGCGCCGGGGCCGGGTTCCGGCAAGATGGCGACCTGCCTATCGCAGATTTATCACGAACACCAGCGCGGCGTGAACGCTGGTTACGCAAAATTTGAAACCTTCCCCATTTGGAACCTGCCGCTCGAGCACCCCGTCAACCTGGCCTATGAGGCAGCCACCGCAGATCTGGACGACGCCAACGTCATCGACCCGTATCACCTGTCGGCCTATGACCAAAAGGCCTCGAATTACAACCGCGACGTCGAAGCCTTCCCGCTGCTCAAGCGCCTGTTGGAAAAGCTGGTGGGGGCTTCGCCGTATCAGTCGCCAACAGACATGGGCGTGAATATGGTCGGCTACTGCATCAGCGACGACGAAGCCTGCCAGGAAGCCGCCCGCCAGGAAATCATCCGCCGTTATTTCAAAGCCCTGGTTACCGAGCGCACCGATGAACTCGACAGCACGTTATCTGGGCGCGTGGCCGTGGTGATGAACAAAGCCGGTGTTGCAGTCGACGATCGCGCGGTACTTGCTCCGGCGCGCCGGGTGGCTGAGGAAAGCGGGCAGCCGGGTTCGGCCATTGAGCTTGCCGACGGCACCATGGTCACCGGGAAAACCTCCAGCCTGCTGGGTTGTTCGGCGGCAATGTTGCTGAATGCCTTGAAGCACTTGGCTGGTATTCCTGACGACGTCTTGTTGCTGGCTCCGGAAGCCATCGAACCGATCCAAACGCTGAAAACCCAGCACTTGGGTTCGAAGAACCCCCGTTTGCACACCGATGAAGTGCTGATTGCGTTGTCGGTGTCTGCAGCGAATTCCGCCGATGCTCGCGCGGCACTGGCGGCGTTGAAGAACCTGCGCGATTGTGAAGTGCACACCACCACGATTCTGGGACCTGTCGACGAAGGCATTTTCCGCAACCTTGGCGTGCGCGTGAGCAGCGATCCGGTGTTCTGGCGTAAAGGTTTGTACCACAAGGTTTAAGCCTGTGGCTTCTTCCACCCGGCCCCGGCGTGCCCGGTAGTTAGGAAAACTTCCAGCTGGTTATTAAAATGCGGCTTATGACTAGCCGCAGCGAATCGCTTGAATCCAAAATCCTGCTGTATTACCAGTTCACCCCTATCGCAGACCCGCAGGCGGTGATGCTGTGGCAAAAGGCTTTGTGTGAATCGCTGGGGCTGAAAGGCCGCATTCTCATTTCCAAGCACGGCATCAACGGCACCGTCGGCGGCACGGTCGCTGCTTGTAAGCAGTACCGCAAGCGCACCCGCGAATATGATGGCTTCCATTCCATGTCCTTCAAATGGTCCAATGGCAGCGCTGATGATTTTCCACGCTTGTCGGTGAAAGTCCGTGATGAAATCGTTGCTTTCAACGCTGCTGATGAGTTGAAGGTTGATGAAAACGGCGTGATCGGCGGCGGCGTGCACCTGAAACCGGAAGAAGTGAATAAACTCGTCGAAGAGCGTGGCGACGACGTGGTGTTTTTCGACGGCCGCAACGCCATGGAAGCCGAGATTGGCAAGTTTAAAAATGCGGTGGTGCCGGATGTGGAAACCACGCATGACTTCATCAAAGAAATCGAATCCGGTAAGTACGACTGGATGAAGGACAAGCCGGTGATTTCCTATTGCACGGGCGGCATCCGTTGCGAGATTTTGTCTTCGTTGATGAAAAACCGCGGCTTCAACGAGGTCTATCAGGTCGACGGCGGTATCGTGCGCTACGGCGAAAAATACGGAAACAAAGGCCTGTGGGAAGGCTCGTTGTACGTGTTTGATGAGCGCATGCACATGGAATTTGGGCAGGACAATGATCCAAATTTTGTGCAATTAGGGCACTGCATCCACTGTGGAGTGGGCAATAATAAGTTTAATAACTGCGTCAATGAAGACACCTGTCGCAGGCAAGTGCTTATTTGTGATGATTGCTATGCTAACCCGCGCACCGCGCATTGCGGGCGCGAGGACTGCCAGGAAGTTGCCGAGGCTATCGCGCAAAAAGAGGAAGCACAAAAAGCACAAGCGCAAAAGCAGGGCGCGTAGCTTCCCGCAGCGCTACGGCGCCCCGATATTTTATACCGAGGCGTTTTAAGTCAAGACGTTTTAAAGCGGGGCCTTTTATAGCGCCAGTATCTGCACGGCGCCGAGCCCCCAAAACATGGCGTTGGGCACTAATACCCAGAACACGCCCATCCAGGTGCGCCACCGTACTCCGGCGCGGAGTTTGCGCACCATGATGATCGCGCAGATCACCATGCTGAAAAACGGAATCGTCCACGCGAGGATCGGCCACCAGGTGTGCGAGGCTTCGGTGCACAACCAGGCCACTTCGCCGGAATCGCACAACTCACCGCCTGTGAGTCGGCTGAACAGCAAGGAACCAAGCCCGACGACGAAAGATCCCACCATGGCCCAAAGCAAGTAGCGCCTAGCCTGGCGGGAAGATTCTTCGTCTTTGCCCGCGCGCATATATGGGTCTGGGCTATTGGCTAGCTCGTCGAGGCTACGAGGATTCCGCGTGAACCGAGACGGATCATCGTCGTAGAGATCGTTTTCTGGGTGCGGAAAATTCGGAGTAGCAGGCATGCCTCTAGTCTAGGGGCGTTGGCTTATTCTGGCTTTTGCGCACCTAATCTTGCTGTTCTTGCTGTTCCTGCCGTTCATACCCGGCGGGTAAGACCACGGCCGGAACGCGAATATTCTGTAGGAATTCCGAGGTTGGCGAACCAATAAAAACCCGTGGCGAAGGCCCTGCATCGCTGGAATCCAGACATAACAAGTCGCCCTTTTTCCACTTCAACGCGTCGATTGCACCTTTCCACCCGTCGCCGGAGCCAATGCCGGTCTCTACGGTGATGTCTGGGAAGCAGTCCATGATGCGATCGCGTGCACGATCCAGCATCGCTAGTGCATTCTCGTGCCACTGATCGGTAAGATCCTGCACCAAAGATTTTTTGATTGTGACTGGGATATCGACCAGTCCGGTAGGCGAAAAAGCGACTATCCGCAATGGTAATGAAAGCTTGTTGGCTAAACTCGCAGCGTACAGAAGTCCAACCTGTGAGGTGTCTTCGCCGGATTCTAAAAACGCGTAGTTCAGGCGGGTGATGCCATGTTTGGATAGCTTTGTTGCACGGGGTGCCAAACCCAGCGGACTCGGTGAAGAATGCAGTAGTGCAGAGGTCGTCGACGAGCTGTGAAAACGCCCTTTGGGGGTCGAAGCGCTGGAGCCGACGATGACGAGGTCGGCAGCGAAATCTTTGGCTGCTTCGGTCAAAATTGGGGCGGGGGAGGAACCATCGGCAAACACCGAGAAATCATCGTCCCAACACTTTGAGGGAATCTCAGCTTCCGTGAGCGCTTCTTCTACTGCTGTGGCGCACGCTTTGGCCTCTTTTTTGAAAGATTTTTGGTATTTGCCGCCTAGTTTCGCCAATGAAGTTGCTGGCCATGGGCGTAGCAAAATGGAAATCACGCGGATTCTGACGGGCATGGACCGGGCGAGCCATGCGGCGTAGGCGATGGCTTCGTCTCCGGAAGACGTTGGGTTCCAGGCGACGAGAACGCGGAGCGGTTGGCGCGCGCTTGTCGACGATACGGCGCCGGCAGAATCAGTGGCCATGAAAACTTAGTGTAGTTCGTTAGTTGTTTTCGTTGTGCTTTGCCGGGGTATAGCGCTCTGCCAGCTCGACAATGACGTCGGCAAGCTCATACGCGTTGGCCAGGGTTGCTTCGTCCAAATGATCCAGCAATTGGGCTAACGTTTTGCGACGCGCTTCCCGTGCTTCCTCGTATTCAGTTTTGCCGAGGTTGGTCAGGGCTACTTTGACTCCACGGCGGTCGACGCTGTCGCGTACACGACGAATTAGTTCCCTGCGCTCCAGTTGCACCAAAGCATTGGAGGCGGTAGGCATACGGATGCCTTCTGCCTCGGAAACCGCGCTGATGCGGCTGGCGCCATTTTTGTACAGAAACTCCATGATGGTCATCTGGGCCGGGGTCAACGAATAGTGACTAGCGATGCGGTCGTAAAGGACTCGTAGGCGAGTCATTGGTTCCTGGAGTTTCGCTGCCACTTCTTCCGCTGTTTTACTCATGGCTGATAGCTTAGTCACTTTTAGTAATGAATGCTTTTAGTTGGGCTGCAGCCTCGTCGTCAGAAAGCTGAACTGGTGGAGATTCGAAGTCACCGCTTGCGTTTTCGATACCTTCTTAGACGCCAGGCGTTCTCGGCCCAACATGTTTTTAAAGTCCATGTTGCCGCCGACGTTCAACCGTATAGTGCGGTCTAGACGGACGCCACGGTCCTCGAAAAGCTTCCCCATCATGCGGTGGGTGATCGTTGCGCCGACCCGCGATTTGAGAGCGTCGGCAAGATCGCTGCCAACTTTCGTAGCATCAACATCAAATGCGGCGACGAATTACACATCACCAACGTGGTATTCGCCTAACTGGGGATGCATGAGGCCAAGGTTTTCTCATCAACAGGTGCGTTGCGGTAAAACTCTACGCTCTGCACCAGGGAACTAGCGCAATTGCCGACACCGGCGATGGCCACACGAACTTTGGACATGATGATTGCTCCTTTCCTTAGGCAGACCAGCTTAAAAGCGATACGCTGCGGAAACAGTGCAAAAATATTGGTGGATCGATCAAGTACAGCGAGGTGTATCGATCAAGATGAAGCCACGGTGGTTTCCACCAACTGGACACACCCCGTATTCTTTGAAGAGATATTTCTACAAGGCAATGACAGAGGTTTGACGGTGACTGAGAACTCCCAGACTGACACCGACGACGCCCGGCAGCCGCGTACCCGGCGCCAGAAGATATGGATCACGCTAGCGATCATCTTCGTGGCTATTTTGGCGATTCCAGGCATGATTTTTGCGGTCGCTTATGTGCGTGCCGATACCCCGGAACCAAGCGAGGTGACTACCGCGCAGGTTTCCCATATCTATGCCTCTGACGGCACCACCGAGCTGGCTCGCTTAGTGCCGCCAGAAGGCAACCGCACGTTCGTGTCTTTGGAAGACCTTCCGGAGTATGTGTCGAATGCTGTGCTGGCCGCCGAAGATCGTGATTTTTGGGATAACAGTGGCTTTTCCGTATCTGGCTTTTTGCGCGCCGCCTGGGGGCAGGTCACGGGCAACGCTAACGCCGGAGGCGGGTCGACGATTACCCAGCAGTACGTGAAAAACGTCATCGTGGGTGACGATCACTCCTATGCACGAAAATGGAATGAATTGGTCCACTCCATCAAAATGACTAATGAGTGGGACAAAGCGCAGATTCTGGAGTCTTATCTCAATACCGTGTACTTCGGACGCAATGCTTACGGTATTGAAGCTGCGTCGACGGCGTATTTCAACAAACCAGCCACCGAGCTGACGATAGAAGAAGCCGCGGTGCTGGCCGCGACTATCCAGGTGCCGAACCAACTAGACCCGTGGAATGACCGGGAACGGGCGGAAGGTCGTTGGAATTATGTGCTGGACGGTTTGGTCGAGATGGGGCTGTTGCCAGCAGAACAACGCGCCGGGATGTTTTATCCGGAAACTCGCGACCCAGCTGAATACTCGGCGTACACGGAAGCCACCGGTCCGAACGGTCACATTAAAAACAAGGTCATCGAAGAACTGGAAACTTTAGGCATTACCGAAGACGATGTGACCAACCGCGGTTTGCAGGTAACCACCACAATCGACCAGCATGTACAGAATTCCGTGCTGCAGTCTGTGGAAGAAAACATGGCGGGGTTGCAAGAAGATGCCCGCTCGGCTGTGGTGACCATCGAGCCAGCTACAGGCGCGGTGCGCGGTTACTACGGTGGGGACGAAGCATCTGGTTGGGACTACGCTTCAGCCGGGCTGCAGACTGGATCAACGTTCAAGATTGTTGGCCTAGCTGCCGCTTTGCAACAAGGCATCCCATTGGGGGCTAATTACGCTTCGACGCCTGTGATGCTGCCGGGTGGCATTGAAGTCACCAACTGGGACGGCAATGGCTGTGGTGTGTGCTCCATCGCCACGGCGTTGGAATACTCTTACAACACCTCATTCATCCGTTTGCAGGATGACTTGGTCAACGGCACGCAAGATACCGCTGATATGGGACACGCACTGGGAGTGGCCAAGTCTTTCCCTGGTGTGCCGGAATCGCTGACTGAAAACGGCGAGCAACCTTATGAAGGCATCGTGCTGGGGCAGTACCAGTCGCGAGTTTTGGATATGGCGACTGTGATGGCCACGCTAACCAACCACGGGGTTTATAATCAGCCGCATTTTGTTTCTCGCGTAGAAACTTCCCGCGGTGAAGTGCTCTACGAGCACAACGATCACAAGCCAGAACGGCGCGTCTCTGAGACAGTTGCGGACAACGTAATCCAAGCAATGCAACCAGTGGCTGCGCATGCCGGCCAGGTGTTGGCTGGAGGCCGTCCGTCGGCAAGCAAGACCGGTACCGCACAGTTGGGCGATACCGGACTGAACAAGGACGCTTGGATGGTTGGTGGCACCCCAGAATTGTCCACCGCAGTCTGGGTGGGTACTGCCGACAACACTTCGGCGATTTTCAATCAGTACGGCGGCAATATGTATGGCGCCAATACTCCTGGATCGATCTGGAAGGACTCCTTAGATCGAGCGCTGGAAGGACGCGAGCAGGCTTCCTTCGAAAGCGCAGCCCCGGTGCGTTGGCGCACCTATGGCAATTCCGGCTCAAACCTGATCGAAAGCTATGTACCACCGGCATCTAGTGGCACGGGACGCTCCGGTTACGGTAGTGGAACTGGTGGGGCCACGACGCCAAACCAGACTCCGGAAACCCCTGCAGATGATGCAGAAGATGACCAACAACCAGGCCAAGGCGAGCAAGCTCCCGCGCCGGGTGGACAGGCGCCAGGAGGCCAAGGCCAAAACGGTGGACAAGGTGGCGCGACTGGCCAGGGCGGCCAGGGCGGTCAGAACCAAGGGGGTGGCCAGGGCGGACGCCAGGCGCCACCGGCTCCGGGCGCAGTCATCGAAGACGCCATCAACGAGCTGGAGAACCTGCTGTAATGAACAACCGGGCTGGCTGGGTTGCGCCTGCTGAGACCGAACCGGCAGCCCGGCGGTTGATCGATTTCCTGGGTGGGCACGTCGGTAAGCATGGGAGGCTGGCGCATTCACGCTGGTTTAACCCCGTGCAGGTGATTGTCTCAGTGGCGATGTTGTTTCTTGCGGGAGGGTTCCTCAGCAAGGCGCACTGCACCCGCGGCAGCATCAATCCCGATACTGGTGCGATTGATCTCAACTGGTCGGGCAACCGGGCTTATGTCTCCGCTTGCTATAACGACATCGTGCCGTTGTTTGCCGGGCGTGGGTTGGACACCGGAGTTTTTCCTTACGCTTATTCCTGGCAGGAAGGCGACCTGACCCGTTACCTGGAATACCCTGTGGTTACGGGGTATTTTCAAGGCTTCATGGGTTGGTTAGCCCGCATTAGCTACCCTCCAGTGGAAGCCATCAGTAAACACCTCGTGCCGGTGCCCATGGCCGGGTGGTATTTCGTGCTCACGGTTCTGGTGCTCGCGATACTGTGGGTAGCGACTGTGCGCATGGCCTGTGCACTCGCAGGCAGACGCATTTGGGACATCATTCTGGTTGCTGCAAGCCCATTGGTACTGGTGCACGCTTTTACCAATTGGGATATTCCCGCGATTTTCTTCGCAGTGGCTGGCTTGTTGGCATTTTCCCGCGGACGCACGGTCTGGGCCGGAATTGCTATTGGGCTAGGTACCGCAGCCAAATTATGGCCGGTGTTTTTGCTGGGCGCTTTCATTGTTTTAGCACTACGCTTGCGCAGATTCCGGTCGTTCATCATAGTGGCGGTGAGCACCGCGGTGACATGGCTAGTGGTCAACCTTCCGGTATTGCTTGCTTATCCAGAGGCATGGAATGAATTCAATCGTTTAAACAGCACGCGCAGTTGGGAATGGACCACAATTTATGCTGTGGCCGCACGTTTGACGCTTTTCGACGGCTTCGACCCGGAAGGTGCGGAGGTTCCACAAATCCTCAACAGCGTGAGCCTAGTGCTGTTTATGGCGAGCTGTCTGGCAATCGCCATTGTCGGGTTCGTCGGCAAGCGCCAACCGCGGGTGGCGGAACTAGTTTTCCTAATTATTGCCGCGTTTTTGCTGTTCAATAAAGTCTGGTCGCCGCAATATTCGTTGTGGCTGGTCATTCCGGCTGTGCTGGCGTTGCCACGATGGAGGCTGTTGTGGGCCTGGATGGCGGTTGACATGTTCGTCTGGCCAGTACTGATGTGGTATATGCACGGTTCCGATAACAACGGGCTGCCGGCGGAATTTTTGGATCTCGTGGTGCTCACGCGCACCGGGCTGATTGTGGTGTTGGTGGTCTGCGTGGTGCGACAAATGCTCGGGCGTAGCGAGGATACGGTTTATCAGGCCCATAACGGTTATGACCCGTTGGCCGGGCCGTTGCAAGTGTCACCGGAAAAAGCGGCGGAGCACGTGCAAATGCGGGAAGGGCGCGTAAGCAAAACCATGTGGCATGCGAATGAAAAGGAGAATGCATGAACGCCATCGTCATCAGCGGAGTTATTTCCATAGTGATTGGGTTGGGATGTATCGGTGCTGCATATTGGGCTATTCATCGCAAACCTACCCGTCGACCAGCCGTGGTGCTTGGGTTGATTGCACTACTGTTTCTGACGGTCATACCGACTATGCTGGCGGTATTTTTCGCTACTACTAACGCTGGCTAATTTAGCGCTGGGTAATTTAGCACTAGTTAATTTAGTGCAGGGGAATTTGCGTGTCGTTTGTGCAGTCAATTGTGCAGTCAATTTGTTAGCGAGACGCCAGGCCGGGAACAGCAGCTCCGCTAATGATTGCGGATATCCCCTGGGTGCGCTAATCTTTGAGGGTTGCTTGACGCAACGAACCCTCCTGCCATATCCGCGAAGGTGATATGGCCGAAACGACAAGACCATAGGAGGTGATGAGGTCCGTGCGTCGCTACGAAGTAATGATCATCCTGGATGCTAAGCAGGATGAACGCACCGTTGCCCCATCCCTGGATAAGTTCCTCGAGACTGTCCGCAAGGATAACGGCAAGGTGGAAAACGTTGATGTGGTAGGCAAGCGCAGCTTGGCTTATCCAATCAAGAAGAGTTCCGAAGGCATCTACGCCGTCATCAACCTGGAATGCGAACCGGATTCGGTTAAAGAGCTTGATCGGCGTCTGAACCTTTCCGATACCGTACTGCGTACCAAGGTTCTGCGTACCGACAGCTAAATCCGGATACTGGAGGTCGTAGACGACGAACCTGCATCCCGGAAAGCACTGAGGAGAAAACATGGCACAGGGAGATACCAACATCACCGTGGTCGGCAACGCAGTTGCGGACCCAGAATTGCGCTTCACCCCATCGGGTGCAGCGGTGGCTAACTTCCGTATCGCTTCCACCCCGCGGCGCTATAATGCGCAAACGCAGCAGTGGGAAGACGGTGAGGCCCTGTTTTTGACCTGCAACGCTTGGCGCAACATGGCGGAAAACGTTGCAGAATCGGTGTCTAAGGGTATGCGAGTGATCGTCACCGGCCGTTTGCGCCAACGTTCCTTCCAAACCAAAGAGGGCGAAAGCCGTACAGTCTTTGAAATTGAAGTGGACGAGGTAGGCCCGTCGCTGAAATACGCTTCCGCACAAGTGAACCGGAACCCGCGTGAGGGCGGCTCCGGGAACTTTGGTGGAGGCGGTAACAACCAGTCGAACCAGGGTGGTTTCGGCGGAGGTGCTCCTTCCGGTGGTTCGCAGGGTGGATTCGGTGGTAACCAGTCCAACCAGTCGAACAACAACGGTCCGGATAATGATCCGTGGAATTCCGCCCCACCCGCTGGTGGTTTCGGCGGAGACAGCGAACCTCCATTTTAAGATTTAGCTCGTTTATTCACCGCAAAACTGCTACACCGCGCCACATAATTGGCGGGGCCTAGCAACAAAACAACGAAAGGCAGGGATCATGAAACTGATCCTCACCGCTGCCGTTGAGAACCTCGGCGCCGCAGGCGAAGTCGTAGAGGTTAAAAACGGCTACGGACGCAATTACTTGCTGCCGCGTGGCCTGGCTATCCCAGCCACCGCCGGAGCAGAGAAGAACATCGAAGGCATTCGCCGTGCTCAGCAACAGCGCGAGATCCGCGACTTGGATCACGCTGTTGAGGTACGCGAAGCTCTGGACAAGCTGTCCCTGAACGACGTCGTCGTCAAGGTCAAGACTTCGTCCAAGGGCAAGCTCTTCGGCTCGGTCACCGCAGAAGACGTTGCCGAGGCTGTTGCCAAGGCTGGCGGTCCGAAGCTGGACAAGCGAATCATCAACTTGCCAAAGGCATTGGTGAAAAAGACTGGTAACTACCAGGCAGAAGTTGAGCTGCACTCTGATATCAAGGGCAAGATCAACTTCTCGGTCGTCTCTGCTTCCTAGAGAAGCTCTTTAAGTTAACGACAACAGCATTAACAACACTCCCCGTTCGGGTGGTCTGTGAGGGGCCATTCGTGCGGGGAGTTTGTCGTTGGTCATCCCCGTTTTTGGTGTGGGAACTTCTCACAGCTCAACGATAGGGCTGTGGATAACTTGTGGAATTTGTGTAGAAAATTCACTGCACGACCGCACTGGTAATGGCCGATTTGCATGTATAAGTCTGGTGTGCCGTCAGGACTTTCTGCAGGTACAGGTATTTTTCAGAAGTTATACACAGCTTGTAGATTTAGCCTAACCCTCAATGACCTGCAGTTTTTCGGAAGTAATGCGTCGTAAAGAAAGGTTTATCCACATAAATTCCACAAGCAGCGGAAAAACCGCAGGTCGATTTCTCTTAACGTGTCAATTTGGCACGAAGTTTCCACTTGCTTGTGGAATATCCTGTGGATAACTTATTGTGAATAAGCACTCGGGAGGGTGTTTGTATAGTTGGCCTAGATGCTGTTTTGTGAAGCTTGCAGTGTTGGTTGGCTCGTTAGAATGAACTCCACAGAACAATCTGCCATGGGGAGGAGACCCAAATGAGCCCGGAAGCCAACGCAAATTTTTCGGATGATTATCAGCTTCCGGAGCCACCACCGGAAGAACCGAGTTTCGACGTCCCAGATATTCATGATGCTGGATTCAGTGCATCCGATCATGATTTTTCGCGAAATAGCTTTTCCGGGAATGATTCTAAGTATCGTTCCCGGAACAAGGGCGGGCGTGGCAAATTCCAACAAGATCAGCCAGACGCTTATGGTGATTTCCGGCAGCCTCCGCATGACCGAGAAGCTGAACAAGGTGTCCTTGGCGCGATGCTGATGAGCCCGAATACCGTCATGGAAGTCATCGAGGAGCTTGACCCCGAGGATTTCTATTACCCTGCGCATAGCCTGATCTACGAGGCGATGCTGGATCTTTATGCCAATGGCGAGCAAATTGATCCCGTGATTGTTTCGGGGCGTTTGGACCGGTACAACAATTTAGAACGCACCGGCGGCGCGGTATATTTGCATACCCTCATTTCTTCGGTGCCGACCGCCGCGAATGCTTTGTATTATGCGGAGTTGGTCGCGGAGAAGGCAGTGCTGCGCAAGCTTGTCGACGCCGGCACTCGGGTAGTCCAGCTGGGATTTGCTGGCACGGAGGACGCCGAGGTCACCGACGTGATAGACCGTGCCCAGCAGGAAGTCTTCGCGGTCTCGCAAAAGCGCAAAACCGAAGACTACCGTGCGCTGAGCGACCTAATTAAACCGACAGTAGACGAGCTGGCCGCACTCGAGCGCGTCGGCGGTTTGGAGTCCGGTGTACCAACGGGCTTTATCGACCTGGACAAAGTCACCAATGGGCTGCACCCCGGTCAGATGATTATCGTTGCGGCGCGCCCTGGTGTCGGTAAGTCGACGCTGGCGATGGATTTTATGCGTTCCTGTTCCATCGAAAACGGCAAAACTTCGGTGATTTTTTCGTTGGAAATGTCGGCGTCTGAGATCGTTATGCGTCTGCTTTCTGCGGAAGCAGAAATCCAATTGACGGATATGCGGTCCGGCAGGATGGATGAACGCGCCTGGGAAAAGCTCACCGACAAACTTAATACGGTGCAAAATGCTCCGATTTTTATCGACGATTCGCCAAACTTGACGATGATGGAGATCCGTTCAAAGGCCCGCAAGCTGAAGCAACAACATGGTTTAGACCTGCTTGTTTTGGATTATCTCCAGTTGATGAGTTCGGGCAAGCGTGTGGAATCGCGGCAACAGGAAGTTTCTGAGTTCTCGCGTCAGTTGAAGTTGTTGGCGAAAGAACTGGAAGTTCCAGTGGTGGCGATTTCCCAGCTGAACCGTGGGCCGGAAGCCCGTACGGACAAAAAACCTCAGCTGGCTGACCTTCGTGAGTCGGGCTCGTTGGAGCAGGACGCGGATATGGTTATGTTGCTTTACCGCCCCGATTCGCAAGACAGGGAAGATTCGCGTGCTGGTGAAGCGGACATCATTTTGGCTAAACACCGCGGTGGACCAATCGATACAGTTACCGTGGCGCATCGTCTCCGTTTTTCGCGATTCGACAATTACGTGCAGCGGGTTTAGCAGCAGCTTTGGGTGCAGGGCTAGTGGCGTGGGAATAGCGTCGGAAAGTTTGTTGTTGTGTCATATGTCAGCTACTTCAGCGGATGCTGCGTGCGCGAAAATCAGCGTCGAAGCGTACCGTGGGAAGTCTGCGAATAATGTACTAACGCACTCAATGAGATTTATTGAAGGAGAAACCCGCTCATGGCAACCGTAGACATTACTGAAGACACCTTTGAAAGCACCGTTGCTGATAATGATGTCGTTATCGTTGATGCTTGGGCAGAGTGGTGTGGCCCATGCCGCCAGTTTGCGCCGACTTTTGAGAAATCTTCGGAACAGCACGGTGATATCGTGCATGCGAAATTGGACGTTGATAACAACCAGGGAATCGCCGCTGCTTTAGAGATTCAGTCGATCCCGACATTGATGATTTTCCGGGATTCCATCATGGTTTTCCGGGAAGCTGGCGCATTGCCACCAGCGGCTTTGGAAGACGTTATCCAGCAGGTGAAGAAACTGGACATGGATGACGTACGTAAGCAGCTGGCTGAGCAGAATGCGCAGCAAGACAACTCTTAACACCCTATAGAGGAGGCTCCGGCAGCGTAGTTGTCCTAGCGACGGTGTCTGGAACTCATGTTATGCAGCCGACGAGCTGAGGAATAAATGGCCTGCACGGTGCGATTGAAGCCGTGTAATGTTTTAAATTTCCCGGCTCGTCGGTTTGTTTATTCAGTAGGGTTCTCTAGCCCGTGCTCTTATTTAGTCTGGCTTAGGTCACAGCTTCTGGGGAGACTCGCCACATATGGTCGGCCGGACCTGGCATTTATGCGTTGGGTCACTGAAAAGCCACCAAATTTTCCGTATTATTTTTGGAGTACGGCGATAGACGAAATTCGATTTCGGAATGGAGCAAACGTGGATCTATACGAGTACCAAGCTCGTGACTTGTTCAGCGCACACGATGTCCCTGTGCTGCAGGGCATTGTCGCAACGAACCCAGAGCAGGCAAAGAAGGCTGCAGAAGAGATCAATGCCGATCTTTTCGTTGTGAAAGCGCAGGTGAAAACCGGTGGCCGTGGCAAAGCCGGTGGCGTGAAGCTGGCTAAGAGCCCGGCTGAGGCTGCGGAAAAGGCAGAGGAAATTCTCGGCCTGGATATTAAGGGCCACACCGTTAACACCATCATGGTTGCTGAAGGCGCAGATATCGCTGAAGAGTACTACTTCTCGATTCTGTTGGACCGCACCAAGCGCAGCTACCTGGCTATGTGCTCCAAAGAAGGTGGCGTGGAGATTGAAACGCTCGCCGAAGAGCACCCAGAAAAGCTGGTGCGTAAGAACTTCTCACCACTGGAGGGGCTGACCGAGGATATCGCTCGTGATATCGCCAAGGAAGCCGGTTTCAGCGATGAAGAAACCGAGCAGTTGGTTCCTGTCTTCCGTAAGCTTTACGAAGTTTATGAGAAAGAAGACGCACAGCTGGTCGAGGTTAACCCATTAGTCAAGACCGACGATGGTCGCATCATTGCACTCGACGGCAAGGTTTCTCTCGACGACAACGCAGTGTTCCGTCATGAAGACCACGCGAACCTGGAGGACGCCGCCGCGGCTGATCCTTTGGAGCGTCGCGCCAAGGAATTGGGCCTGAACTACGTCAAGCTCGACGGTAGCGTTGGCGTGATTGGTAACGGCGCTGGTCTGGTTATGTCTACGCTGGACGTTACCGCTTACGCCGGTGAAGAATTCGGCTCGAAGCCAAAGCCAGCGAACTTCCTGGACATCGGTGGCGGTGCCAATGCCTCTGTCATGGCTAATGGCCTCGAGGTCATCTTCAGCGATGAACAGGTGAAATCCGTATTCGTTAACGTTTTCGGTGGTATCACCGCTTGTGACGAAGTAGCAAACGGCATTGTGCAGGCCAACAAGATCCTGGCTGATCAGGGCGTGCAGGCGAAGCCAATGGTCGTCCGTTTGGATGGCAACAATGCAGAGTTGGGACGCAAGATCCTCAGCGAAGCTGGCTTGGCACACGTTGAACAGGTAACCACCATGGACGAAGCAGCACGCCGTGCAGCCGAACTGGCTGACCAGGCTTAAGGAAGGGGCATAAAAACAGTGTCTATTTTTCTAGACTCAGATTCGAAGATCATCGTTCAGGGCATGACTGGCTCTGAAGGTATGAAGCACACCCAGCGCATGCTGAATTCCGGAGCCAACATTGTTGGTGGTGTGAACCCGAAGAAAGCCGGCGAACAGGTGGAATTCGAAGGCGGCAAGACTGTCCCTGTCTTCGGTTCTGTCGAAGACGCCAAGAACGAGACCGGAGCCAACGTCTCTGTACTTTTCGTTCCAGCGAAGTTCACCAAGGCAGCTGCTGAAGAAGCTATCGACGCAGAAATGCCACTTGTTGTTGTGATTACCGAAGGCGTTCCGGTCAAGGACACCGCGGAATTCCACGCTGCGGCGAAAAAGAGCGGCAAGACCCGCATTATCGGACCAAACTGCCCTGGTCTGATCTCCCCAGGCAAGTCCAATGCAGGCATCATCCCAGCAGAGACTGCTCCAAACCCAGGCAAGATCGGTTTGGTTTCCAAATCCGGTACCTTGACCTACCAGATGATGTACGAGTTGCGTGACATCGGATTCACCTCTTGCGTTGGTATCGGTGGTGACCCAGTTATCGGTACTACCCATATCGATGCTATCGAGGCATTCGAGAACGATCCTGAGACTGAAGCCATCATTATGATCGGTGAGATCGGTGGCGACGCTGAGGAAAACGCTGCGGAATACATCAAGGAAAACGTCACCAAGCCAGTTGTTGGTTACATTGCTGGCTTCACCGCTCCAGAAGGCAAGACCATGGGCCACGCTGGCGCTATTGTTTCTGGTTCTTCCGGAACCGCAGAAGCTAAGAAGCAAGCTTTGGAAGCTGCTGGTGTCAAGGTCGGCAAGACTCCAACCGATGCTGCCAACCTGATGCGCGAAATCATTGGTGCCTAAACAGCAGACAATGTCTAGACAGGAGTTCCTGTAGCTTGCAGGCTCGCAGAAATTGCGAGCGCGTGTAGGACTCGTAGAAATTCCGGCCCGTTTCATCCCGTCGAAGAGGATGGAAGGGCCGGTTTTCTATTTCTATTGGCAGTCTAATTGGCCTGGTTCTTTCCGTATCATGGGCTGCAAGAACCGTAACTAACTAGGCAGGTGCAACTGCACTTGAAACCAAGGAGTGAACTGATTATGGCCAATCCCATCAGTAAGGGCTGGAAGTATCTCATGGCGTCATTCGACAACAAGATTGATGAGCATGCGGATCCGAAGGTACAGATTAAGCAAGCCGCTGAAGCTGCAAAACAGCAGCACCGGGAGATCTCCGAGCAAGCTTCGAAGGTAATAGGCAATAAGAAGCAACTCGAAATGCAATTGAACCGGCTATTACAAAGCCAGGACGAGTATCAGTCGCAAGCTCGTGAGGCCTTGCAGGCTGCAGACCAGGCTGAAGGCAATGGTGATGCCGAGAAGGCACAGCGCTTTAATGAAACAGCGGAATTGATTGCATCCCAGCTTGTGGGAGTGGAAAAAGAGCTAATGCAGACTAAAGAAATGTACAATTCTGCGCAGCAGGCTGCGGAACAAGCCAAAGCAGAGCTGCAAAAATCAGAAGCTCGGTTGGAAGAGCAGCTCAATGAAGTTCGTCGTTTAGAGCAGCAGGTCGAGCAAACAAAAATGCAGGAAAAGACCAGCGAAGCAATGAACTCAATGAATTCGCAAATCGGTGGAGATGACTCTACCCCGACTTTGGACGGGGTACGCGACAAGATCGAACGTCGTTACGCGAATGCATTGGGGGCACAGGAACTTTCCCGTAATTCGGCCAGCGATGCAATGGCTGAAATTTCCGCAAGTACTTCGGCGCGCGATGTGAAAGCCAACGCTAAATTAGATGAAATTCGTGCTTCGATGGCCGCTGGTTCATCTGAGGAGAATAAAGCTATTGGTGCAGGTGAAAGCAGCGATGATGCTGATAGCAGTGATTCGGCAGAACAGAAAGATTCTTAACCTGCACTGACCGCTGAACTGATTTATCCCTTCGAAAGCTGCAAGGAAAACAGAACCGCCCGCAAACTGCAGGGCACAACATGACAGCCCGGAAGCTCAGGGCAAAGTTAAAGCGCGGACCGGTCGGTCCGCGCTTTTGTGTAAGGCGATGCGGCAGTCTAGCTATCGCGCGAAGCGTTGAGTAAAATGCCGCGAATTCCGGAATGGAATCCGTCGCGTAATTTCACCCGCTGCGTCTCGCTCAAGGTGTACTCATGCAGTGTCTCGCAGGCGAATTGCAGGAGGGGGCGATCCACCTCAGGCGGTAGCCCGCCCCCGGAAAGTAGGTGGGCCTGATCGCGTTGCTCAGGGGAGGCCGCATTGTCGTACCACCAGCGAGCATATTGTTGACCGACGTCGAAAGGCGTTTGAAAACCGGCGGATGTCCAGACTTCTTCTGGCAATGGGACGTAGCGTGAGCGCAGTTTGCGACGCGGTGCCATCATCGATGGTGAGGGGCGCGGAGCGCTAGGCTTAGGGCTGGCAGGTGAGCCACCCGGTTCGTTGTCCTCGTTGTTGTCGGAAGCATTGTCCCGGTGGGAGTCGCTGGTAGCTCGGCTGTATGCGCGCAGCTCGGCTTCGACTTCCGACGGGTCTTTGTCGTCGTCAAGCGCCTCGCCCGGAGGGGTCTCAGATTGTGTAGTCGGAGCGGTGGGAGTGATATTTGGTGCCGATTGGTTGCCCCCGGGTGTTGCCGGAGGAGTGGCTGCGACATCCTCTGGTGCGAGTGGAGCATCCTTGACCTCAGAAGCCTGCGCATGAGGACCGGGCTTGGGGGTGGGGTCGAGTTTCTCGGCGAATTCATCGCTGTCGGGTTTCCGGGGGGATTCGCCGGGCTTTGGGATACGGGATTTTTCCGGACCGTGCGTCTCGGCGGTTGGTTGCGAAGAATCGGCTTTCGCGGTTTCGTAGTCGCCTTCGGAGGTGACTGTTCCGTGCGTCTGGATGCTCGTACTAGGTGCATCAGGCGAGCTGGTTTCCTGGGAGTCCACCACAGAAGATTTGGCACAATCGTCGCCGACGCTAGGTGCGGCCGATTCTTCTCCCTCTGTATCACACACAGGTGATTCTTCGGAGTGGTGGTCGCGTACCGTCGGTGGTAGCGGACCTTCCAGCACCTGGAGTTCCATGGCGCCGGTGAAGTCCTCCCGAGGATCGAGGATGGTCGTTGTATCGCAGGCATGGCGTAGCGCGGCTGACATGGAGTCCCAACCAAAACCGTAGAGGTGTACTCGGATCCCAGCATTGGTTGCTTCCTGGACGCCGGGGATCATGTCGGCGTCGCCAGAAACCAGCACCATGTCAGTGAATTGCTGTTTGCAGGCGGTTGTCACCATATCGGCCACTAAGCGCGTGTCGACGGCCTTTTGTGTACGCCTTTCGCCCCATTCAATCAGTTGTCCGGTTCGTAATTGCACTCCTTCGCAAGTACGAAGTGCGCGCTGATAACGATGTGGACCAGTATCTGGGATGCCGTCGTACCAATTCTGGCGATGTACGCGTTGCCCTAATTGGTTGGAAATCATGCCATCCAAGATGGCGACGACCTCAGGTAGATCAATTTCTAATTGTGCACGGGCGCCGATTTCCCATGAGTTATAAAAGCTCGCAAGCAAATACGAGGTATCGACATACACAACTGTGCGTTCAAGCATGACTCCTAAATCCGTTTCTCTAATAGATCTAAATAAGTTTCTCTATCTAGTTTGCCTGAATACAGGCTATGAGTCGATAAATCCCGCACCTTAACAGCCAGACGCTAGGAGAAAGCCAGACTAAACGCCGTTACTGGCCTGTATTTCAGCGACGGCGGTAGCGCGAGTAGCTAATCATTCGCAGTAATGAACGGCAGAAGGGAGTGGCGGAATATTAGATCGTGGTTTGGCGAAAGTTCGACACTTATAGCGTCGTTATAGCGCGGTTATCGTGATGGTTGGTTACGGAAGAAAGTGGTCTCTAACCAGGGCAAACGAAACCGTTGAACAATCGATTTGCATTGTGTTTTGTTATCGCTTAAGCTTATCCAAGTCGCCGCGAGGGGCTGACAGAGAAAATAACTTCACAGGATGTTGGTTCTGGTGGTTGTGTTCTTTGTTTGTCTGGTGGTGATGGTGATAATTTTATAGGGCCGATGCTCGCTGGCTTTCGGATGGTTTGTGCTGTTTGTTGTGTTGGTGGGTGGCGCTGGTTGTGGGTGCTTTCTGGTTCCGGTTGTTGTGATGAACGACACAGTGTTCTGGTTTGTGTTTCTGCAACGTGGTGTGTAACATCGGTCTGGCTGCTTTACGGAAGGGTGCTCGTTGATAAGAGTGCTTGAGTAGTGGGGTGGTGGTGTTGTGTGAGAACTCAATAGCGTGTCA
>NZ_JIAH01000008.1 GCF_000688415.1 Corynebacterium pseudodiphtheriticum DSM 44287 | reverse complement strand
ATCCGATTGATGCGAAGGTGACTAAGGAGGTTCCTGCGCCTTCGATTTCTGGTGATGCTACTGCTGGTGGCAATGAGGTTCCTGAGGGTAAGCCGACCAAGATTGGTCAGAAGGTTGCTAATCCGACTGAGGGTATGGGCGGTACCGTCACTATTGATGACAAGCCTGTTGATGGTGCGACGGTAGCTGTTGATCCGCAGTCTGGTGAGATCACTGTTACGGTTCCTGAGGGAACTTTGGGTGATGGTGTTACTGAGAAGCCTGCGAAGGTTCAGATCACTGATGCTGATGGCAAGAATGTTGGGAATCCGATTGATGCGAAGGTGACTAAGGACATCTCTGAGGTCGTCGATCCAAACTGGAACGACACCAACCTTCCAGATGATGGTTCGCGCGTGAACGTTCCTAACACCGGCGATGAGATTCCTCATGACACCGATGTTGACTTGTTGGTTGGCTATGGTGAACACAACAAGGGCGAACAGGACTGGACCGTACGCCTGGAAGAAAACGGATCAATCACCGTTATCCCAGGTGGCGATGCAGCGCCAGAGGACTCCATCGAAGTACACGTGGAACTGACCTATGCAGACGGCTCCACCGAGACTAAGACATTCATTGTCAAAGTCCCTCTAACCTTTGAAGGATTCTTCCCAGAAAATCTCGGCGAACCAGATTATCCAAACAGTGAAGGTTCCGATCGTCCGAATACGCCTAACACAACCCACGGCGAGTTCGGTCCAATCACAGGTGAGGATTCCGGTGACATCACTGCAGGAGATGTCTTCGACCAAGCCGATCGTTTTGACCCAGAATGGAACGATACCGACACCCCTGAGGATGGTTCTGCTGTCACGGTTAAGAACACCGGTGATGCGTTGCCTCACGGCACCACAGTTGAACTTGGCTGGGGTCACGGAACTCACAACAAGGGCACGCAAGACTGGGATGTCGAGCTAGAAGAAAACGGCGACATCACCGTCACTCCAGGTGCTGATGCTGAACACGGCGATTCTGTCTTGGTCCAGGCGGTAATCACTTACGCCGATGGTTCAACGGAGACTAAAGAATTCATCGTTCAGGTACCAGTTTCCGGTGAAGAGTACGTACCTGGAAACTTTGGCGAGTACGGTCCAATGCTGCAGTCTGAAGAAACCGAACTCACCGCTGAGGAAGCTTTCGGTCAAGCTGAGATGATCGAGCCTAACTGGGCTGATACCAGCACCCCTGAAGATGGCTCTCCTGTCACGGTTAAGAACACTGGTGATGCCTTGCCTCACGGCACTAAGGTAGATCTTGGCTGGGGCCACGGAACCCACAACAAGGGTACGCAAGACTGGGACGTTGACCTGGAAGAAAACGGCGACATCACCGTCAAACCAGGCGCTGATGCTAAGCCAGGCGACTCTATCGTTGTCGAGGTTTCCATCACCTACCCAGACGGAACCAAAGAAACCAAGTCCTTCATCACCCAAGTACCAGTTACAGGTGAAGAATTTGTACCAGGCAACTTTGGTGAGCCTGCTCCACTGACCGGCGATGATAAAGAAGACCTCACCGCAGGTGATCTCTTCACTGAAGCACCAACGGTTAATGATGTACACCCAGGTGACAACATCATCACCGGTACCGGTAAACCAGGCGCTACCATCACGGTCACCGGACCTAACGGCTTCTCCACCACCACAACGGTGAACGAGAATGGCAACTGGTCTATCGATCTACCTGGTGGAGCAACCCCAGAAGCGCAGTACATCGTTTCCCAAAAGGACGGTGACAAGAATGAGTCCGATCAGGTACTCGTGACCGTGGGCGGGGACAGTGAGATCGTGCCGGTCCCAGGTTCGTCTGAACTGCCAGGATCCTCCTTGGGCTCCAGCAACTTCGACATTCCACGGCACCTGCAGTGCGCAGTGTTCGCTGGTGGCGTCACCGCCATCCCACTGATCCTGCTGTCGCCACTGCACAACATGTACGAACTGGTCATGAACCCGCACCTGGCTGGCCTGCGTGAACAGTTCAACCGTGAAATCCACGCGATTGACCAGCAAGTGCGTCGTAGCGTGGGACCAGAAGGACGCGCTGCACTGGATGTTCTGGATCACATCAACGGTCGTCTGAACCAGTTCAACCAGCAGCTGGGTCAATTCGCTCACGAAAACCGCCACATCGGCCTGGCAGCAGCTGCCATCGCCGTGGCCGGCCTGAGCTACCAGCACTGCATGAACACCCAGGCCAACCAGTCCTCCTCGGCTACTGGTTCCTCGGTCGACCTGTCCTCATCCTCCAGTGAGCAGCAGACAGAGTCCCGCGGAATCGTCGGCTGGTTCCAAGGACTGTTCAACCGCAAGTAATAACGCGGAAGTCCCAGCACAAAGCTAGGACAAGGTAGAACCCCGGCCCAGGCCGGGGGATACCAGACGCGTAGCCCAGGCAACCGGGTACTACGCGCAAACAATGCCCAAAGCAAACGGGGCATCTAGTGTGAACGCACTCTCAACAAGTGCCCATCACACCGGATGCCCCGTTTTGCTATAACCAAAACGCCTAAAACGTTAAAGCCTAAGCCTTCCGGTCATAAGCCCGCACCGCAAGCGGACAAAAAACCACAAAAAACAACGCAGCGCCAACCAACACCAACGCAACCGGATTCTGCAAACTCCACACATCCGGAGTCTCCAACGCGCCATTATTACCAAACAAATCACGCAACGCCTGCACCAAAGCAGACAAAGGATTCCACTCCGCAAAAACCCGCAACGGCGTAGGCATCGTCTCCTGCGGCACAAAAGCATTCGACAAAAAAGTCAACGGGAACAGGGTAATAAACGTCGCCGAATTCATCGCCTCCGGGCGCGGAACCACCAAACCCAACGTGACCATCAACCAAGAAAAAGCCCACACAAACAACAACAGCAACAAATAGCCCTGCACAAAACCCCAGAAAGATTCCGGACGCCAACCAATCGCCAAACCAGTAACCACCATCACCAACAAAGTGACACTCGCCAACGTGATATCAGCCACCGTGCGGCCAAAAACCACCGCCGAACGCGCCATCGGCAAAGTCTTATACCTACTAATCAGACCATCCTTCTTATCATTCGCGATAAAAAGGCCAGAGGTAGTAGAACCGAAAATCGCCGACTGCACAAAAATGCCCGGCATCAAGAAATTCTCATAACTCATTCCCGGAATATCAATAGCGCCGCCAAAAACCTGCGAAAACAGCAACACAAACATGATCGGCTGCAACACGGTAAACACGATGATATCCGGCGAACGGCGCATCCGAATCAAATTGCGAATAACCACCGCGCGGACGTCGGCAAGCCACATCGCAGGGGCAGAAGTAATAGCCGGGATAGGGCTCGTAGTGTTCATTAGTTAGTGCCGCCTTTCTGTGCAGATTCTTGCGTGCCGTGGGCCGGAGTACCCGCCCCGGTGTCAGTACGCTTCGCGTGGGTTTCCCCAGTAACGCTTTGCCCAGTGAGATCCAAAAAGACCTCATCCAGGCTTGGGCGCGACATCCCAACATCATGCACCGCGATCTCCTGCGCGCGTAGCTTGGTCACCACCTGCTCCAGTGCAGCAGGACCATCGTGCACAGACACGCTCAATTCGTTGCCATCAATGGTCACCGACCCGCGATTAGCCGCAACCGCATCCAATAAACTCTGCACAGCAGCATGGTCCGCCTGATTAACCGGCACCACGGAAATCCGCTGGCCACCGACACTAGACTTCAACTCGTCGGCAGTGCCTTCGGCAATAACCTTGCCCTGGTCAATCACGCTGATCTGATCGGCCAAATAGTCGGCCTCTTCCAAATACTGTGTGGTCAACAGCAAAGTAGTGCCAGAACGTACCCGCTGTTTGATAACTTCCCACAAAGACAAACGCGCAGCCGGGTCCAAGCCCGTAGTGGGCTCGTCCAGGAACAAAATCTTCGGATCATTTACTAAAGACGCCGCCAGATCAGCGCGCCTGCGCATACCACCAGAAAAGCCCTTGATCGGGCGGTTTGCGGCGTGCTCCAAATTAAAAATCTCTAGCAGCTCATCGGTGCGCCTTTTCGCCCCCTTATCGCCCAGATGGAACAGGCGGCCCACCAGCATGAGGTTTTCCCGGGCCGTGAGCTCCTCATCAATAGTGGCGTTTTGCCCAGAAACCCCAATGCGGTTGCGTACCTCGTGGCCATGACGCACCACATCCAGGCCGTCGATGGTGACCTCGCCGGAAGTCGGCCGCGTGAGGGTGGTCAAGACTTTCACGGTAGTGGTCTTACCCGCACCATTGGGTCCCAACAGGCCCCGGACCGTTCCTTCCGCAACCTCCAGGTTTAGCCCATCCAAGGCATGCACCGTGCCGGATTTTGCCGCATAATTTTTCCGCACATCGCGCATGCGGATCAATAAGTCATCAGTCATGGATGCAGATTAACACCAATAGGTGATGCCTTATCCAAGCTCGCGGCGGCTGTGCCAACTAGGCAAACGGCTTTTGCCGGTACTCCCTCAGCAAGGCATGGCCATCCGGGCCATAAATCGTCGGCACAGCGCCCCGGTTGGTGCGCGGCGGGCCGGTCAGGGAACTCATCGTGCCGTGCGAAAGCATGTGCTCGGTGGGGGTGAGCTCACGGATAGCGATGCCCGCGACCGCACCGGGGTGCTCAATGGCTAAATCGCCATAGTTGAGTGGGTCGTGCTGCCCGTTATCGCCTACCAAAATCCACTTGATATTTGGGTAATCGATAATCAGGTTCCGCAACTGCACTTTCTTGTGTTCAGAACCGTTACGGAATAAACCGGTGGGGGTTGGCCCCCAGTCGGTCAACAGCAGTGGGCCTTGGGGCAGGTTGTTGTCGTCGATGAACTGCTCGAGCGTATGGAAAGTGTTCCACGCACCGGTGGATAGGTAAAACACCGGGGCATTGGGGTGGTCCTTAAGCAGCTCACTGTACAACTTCGCCATACCGGGTATGGGTTGCCGATTGTTCGTCTTTTTGAACCAAGAATTGTAGGCCGCGTGCAAGGCGCGCGGGAGGTTGGTGACCATGATGGTGTCGTCAATATCAGAGATCAACCCGATGGTCTCTTCACTGGAGGTGATGAGCACTTTGGCCTTCACAGCTTCTGCGCCCTCGGCAGTGACATCCACCTCGCCCCAACCAGGTTCTAAGCCATGGCCGACGATGGACACATCAAAATAGCCGTTGGAATCAGTATAGGTTTGCACCACCTCGCCGCCGACGTGCACCTGCACCGGGTGATCGCCCACCTGGACGGTAAAGAATTGGCGGTAGCCTCGCTGGGCCTCGTGCGCGAAATTTTCCACGTGTCCTGCAGCTGTGCGGTGGCTGCCGGTAGCGGCAGAATCGGAATCATCGAACGTTGGATCGTCCATAAGAATTCGCCCGATAATGTGCACACGTTCAGTGGTGCCGTAGCCGGTGTACGGAACGATTTTCGGCAGCCAACCCGCCCGGGTCTTACGCTGGACGCCGTAGGTGTTGATCTTGTGCTCGGCTGCGCGGACGAGGTCAGAAAATCCCATATGTTCAACAATACTGGTTCAGCGGCCTTGGGTGCTCACAGAATCTATTCAGTGTCCGGTCAGTTGGGTGCAAGTTCCTAGCCGTAGAAAAGACATAGATAAACTAGTTACACCAGCACCAAGAAAGAAGACAGTGATTTCCATGGATGATTACACCCATAACGATCCCGTTAAGGTTCTCGTTGTTGACGATGAAGCTAATATTGTTGAACTCTTAACTGTTTCCCTGAAGTTCCAAGGCTTCGACGTGCGTAGCGCTAACTCCGGCACAGACGCATTGCGCGTGGCCCGGGAATTCCGCCCAGACGCTTATATCTTGGACGTCATGATGCCAGGCATGGACGGCTACGAGTTGTTGCAGAAACTACGTGCCGAAGGCCTAGAAGGCCCCGTGTTGTACCTGACGGCGAAAGATGGCGTCGAATCGCGCATCCATGGCCTGACCATCGGTGCAGACGACTACATCACCAAGCCATTTAGCCTGGAAGAAGTTATCACCCGCCTGCGCGTCGTACTGCGCCGCGGCAATGTGCAGGAGGATACGGCAGAAGATTCCTCGATTAGCTACGCCGATCTGACGCTGAATGATGACACCCACGAAGTCACCAAAGGCGGCGAACTCATTGAACTTTCCCCAACCGAGTTCAACCTGCTGCGCTTTTTGATGCTGAATAAAGAAGTAGTGCTGTCCAAGGCGAAGATCCTGGATAACGTTTGGCACTACGATTTTGGCGGCGACGGCAACGTGGTGGAATCTTATATTTCCTACCTGCGCCGCAAAATTGATACAGGTGATACCCCGCTGATCCACACCGTGCGTGGAGTGGGCTACGTGCTGCGGAAACCACGTCGCTAAAAATGCTGAAGTAACTAAAACCCTTAATGCCGTTAAAGCAGAGCCCGAAGCGCTAGAATTACGCCAATGTCCGAGTCCGAGCCGCAGAAAGCCCCCGAGCCATCCACAGGATGGGGCGCTCCGGGGGAACGCAAACGCCGTTCCTACCGCGCATACCGCACCCACCGGCCGTTGCGTCTACGCACCTGGCTGGTGGTGCTCACCGTCCTGGTTTCTGCCTTCGGGCTTTTTGCTAGCTCGTTTGCGGTGTACTCCGTCATGCGTGAGGTCTTTTACCAGCGCGTCGACGACGACCTAACCCAATCCATGGCCGGGTGGGCACAAAATTCCGAACTCTTTTCCGGCAACCTTTCCGCCAGCCCGCCCACAGATTACGCCGTGATCCACATCTTCCCGGATGGTTCCTCGCGGGTGTATAACGATCGCGATACCCTGCCACAAATCAACAACCTGGTGATCGGCGGTGGACCGCGTAGCGTAGCGAGCGTTGACGGGCCGCAGCAACCAGAATGGCGCGCACTGGCCAACCAGCAAAACGGCGTGGTGACGATCGTCGCCAAGAACCTGGAACGCGAAAACGGCCTACTACGCGGTTTGGCAATGCTGCAGGCCTTAATCAGCCTGGTCATGCTGGGATTTTTGGCATTGTTGGCGTTTGCGGTGATTAGACAAACCTTGAAACCCCTGCAGATTGTGGAGCGCACCGCCAGTGATATTGCCGAAGGCGATCTGGACCTCCGCGTGCCAAAATGGCCCCTGAACACAGAGGTAGGCCAACTGGCGGCTGCCTTGAACATCATGCTGGAACGGCTGCAGGATTCCGTCGAAACTGCGCAGTCGAAAGAGGAACAAATGCGCCGCTTCGTCGGTGATGCCTCACACGAGCTGCGCACCCCACTGACCTCTTTGCGCGGCTACGTGGAGCTATACCGCTCCGGAGCCACCAATGATGTGGACCATGTGTTTGCCACCATTGATGATGAATCCGGGCGCATGAAGTTGTTGGTGGAAGACTTGCTGGCGCTTACGCGGGCAGAAGGTTCCCGGCTGGATAAACGCACCGTCGACGTGCTGGAACTATCCCTGGCGGTGGTTGGTACCGCACGAGCCGCCTACCCAGAACGCACCATCCGGGTGGAGAATAAAACCACCGATATTCCGGTGGTTTCTGGCGACCCAGACCGCCTACACCAAGTATTGCTGAACCTCATCACCAACGGTTTGAACCACGGTGGGCCGGAGGCCTCAGTCACGCTGACGCTGCGCAAAGAAAGCCAGGACGATTGTATGCGCGTTGCAGCCGAACAGCAGGAAGCCGGCGATAACTACGAGGCCGAGGAGAAAACCAGCGGCTGGAGCCAGGAAGACGGCAAAAATGGCAAGGCTGGGAAAGACGGCAACAAGGGCACAGACGGGGAAAGCGCGAAGGGCTACGTCTGCATCGACATCACCGACGACGGCCGCGGCATGAGTAAAGAAGTAACCGGGCTGATTTTTGAGCGCTTCTACCGCGAAGATCCATCCCGCGCCCGGGGTGCCGGTGGCGGCTCCGGGCTGGGGCTGGCGATCGTGAAATCTCTGGTAGACCAGCACGATGGTGAAATCACCGTCGACAGTGAACCAGGGGTTGGCTCGACCTTCACCGTGCGCATTCCGGCGCTAGACGAGCCTTCGGCAAGCGAAGAAACCTTCGACGACTACGGCGAAAATTACTAAACAGCAGACGGATAAACGGCGCCCAAAAACGGCGTTCGAATAAAAGACAGCCGGATAAGCGACAGCCGAAGGCTGCCCCGGTTCCGGGACGTTAAAGCTTGGTGCCGTCCTCGTTAGTGCCCAGCGCTGCGCGTAGCTTCTGCGCAGCCTCGTCCATTGCGGCGTCATTTGTCTGATCGGCTGGGATGACGTTGGCGAAATTGAAATCATCCATGCTGCTGGCCGGGAAAACGTGAATGTGTGTGTGGGGGACTTCAAAACCAGCGATGACATTGCCAGCACGCGGGACGTCGAAGGCCTCGATCACGGCATTGCCGATTTCATAAGCAACCGCATTGACCCGCGCCCACAGCTCTGGGGCCATATCGGTCCACTTATCCACCTCTTCGACCGGCACCACCAACACGTGGCCGTAGGTGAGCGGCTCGATGCTCAAAAACGCCACCACATCCGAGCTGCGGTAGACGAAACGGCCAGGCAGTTCGCCATTAATGACTTTGCTAAATACTGTGCTCATGCCACCACACTACCGGGCTTTGGTGTGCAGCCCGGCGGGCAAGCCCAGCCATATAGGATATAGGCCATGCGTATTCTCGTACTCGGAACTGGCGGCCGCGAACATGCCCTGCTGCAGGGGCTTTCCCGCGACGCGCAGAAAAATGACGCCCTGAACACTGAAGATTCGAACGGTGAAGGTTCGAATACTGACGGCCAGAACGGTGCCTCCCAGGCCGTAGCCCATGAGCTGCATGTTTGCCCCGGCAACCCAGGCATGGAGAACTTAGCCACCCGGCACACCGATGCTGGCAGCGCCGATGACGCCGCAGCCATGGTGGCTTTGGCGCAGAAGCTGCAGGCAGAACTCGTGGTCATCGGCCCGGAAGCTCCGCTGGTTGCAGGTGTGGCAGATGCGCTACGCGAAGCTGGTTTTGCCGTATTCGGCCCCAACAAAGACGCTGCCCGCATCGAAGGTTCCAAGGCCTTTGCCAAAGACGTGATGGCTGCCGCTGGTGTAGCTACCGCGCGCGCTGAACAAATCACCCCTGGTGCCAGCGAGGAAGAGATCGCGCGGGTATTGCAGAATTTCGGTCCCAATTACGTCGTCAAGGATGATGGCCTAGCCGGCGGCAAGGGGGTGGTTGTTACCCAGGATTACGACGAAGCCGTTGCGCACATCCATGCCGTACACGAAGGCGGCAACCCCGTGCTGCTGGAATCTTTCCTTTCCGGGCCAGAGGTTTCCCTGTTCTGCTTGGTTGATGGCGAAGACGTGGTTCCGCTGCTGCCCGCCCAAGACCACAAGCGTGCCTACGACAATGATGAAGGTCCGAATACCGGCGGCATGGGCGCCTACACGCCATTGCCGTGGTTGCCGGAAGACGGCGTGCAGCGCATCGTGGATGAAGTCTGCCGCCCCGTAGCTAAGGAACTGGTTGCGCGCGGCTGTGCCTATTCTGGTCTGCTGTACGCCGGGCTGGCCTGGGGTGAAGACGGCCCAGCGGTGGTGGAATTCAACTGCCGTTTTGGCGACCCAGAAACCCAGGCGGTGCTTGCGATGCTGCAATCGCCACTGGCCCCGGCGCTGGCAGCCTGTGCGAATGGCACCTTGGCTGAGCTGGCACCTCTGGAGTGGCATGAAGGCTCGGCTGTCACCGTGGTCTTAGCCGCCTCAGGCTACCCGGCCAGCCCGCGCAAAGGTGACCGGATTGTTTCGGAAGATATCGAGAACGCGGAAAAGGTCCTGCACGGTGGCACTAGCCGCGAATCCGGCGAATACTACTCGAACGGCGGGCGCGTGCTGAACGTGATCGGTACCGGCGCGGATCTGGACGCTGCCCGCGAGGCCGCGTACCAGACCATCGGCGACATCCAGATGGCCGGTGGATTCTACCGTCGCGATATCGGTGCCAAGGCCGCACGCGGCGAGATCAGCATTTAGCGATTACCCATGGTCGCTTAAAGCCCACGGTTGTCTAATACCCGTTGCTTAATGCCCACGGGTGTTTAATGCCCACGGGTGTTTAATGCCCATGGTTGCTTGCCGACGCCCGGGGTAGGGGTGGCGTCGGCAAGCGTTGTCGGTCTAGCGAAATTCGTGTGATAATACACAATGTGACGCAACAAAAAATGCCGATGAGTAATGTCCTTGCCTCCCGCTACGGTTCTGCAGACCTAGTGAATCTGTGGAGCCCGCACAACAAGGTGATCTACGAGCGTCAGCTGTGGATCGCCGTGATGCGCGCCCAGCGTTCCCTGGGCATTGATATTCCCGCGGAGATCATCGCGGATTATGAAAAGGTCATCGACCAGGTTGATCTGGAATCCATCGCGCAGCGCGAGCGTTCCACCCGCCATGATGTCAAAGCCCGCATCGAAGAATTCAACGCGCTGGCGGGCCACGAGCACATCCACAAGGGGATGACCTCGCGTGATCTCACGGAAAACGTCGAGCAGCTGCAGATTTACAGCTCGTTGCAGATCATTCGCGATAAAGCCATCGCCGTGGTCTCCCGCGTTAGTGAGCATGCTGCCAACTACCAGTCGCTGGTGATGGCCGGCCGTTCCCACAACGTCGCCGCCCAAGCCACCACGCTGGGCAAGCGTTTTGCCAGCGCGGCGGAAGAAATATTGCTGGCTATCGACCGCATCAACGGCCTGCTCAGCCGGTACCCGTTGCGCGGCATCAAAGGCCCAATGGGTACCAGCCAGGACATGCTGGACTTGCTGGGCGGTTCGCACGATAAGCTCGCCAGCTTGGAAACTGAAATCGCGGACTACCTCGGCTTTGCCCACCTGTTCCATTCCGTTGGGCAGGTTTACCCTCGCAGCCTAGATTTCGACGCCGTATCCGCCCTGGTGCAGCTGGGTTCCGGGCCGTCTTCGCTAGCCACGACGATCCGTTTGATGGCCGGCAATGAGGTTGTCACAGAAGGCTTCAAAGAAGGCCAAGTTGGTTCTTCTGCCATGCCGCACAAGATGAACGCGCGCTCGTGCGAGCGGGTTTCTGGCCTGCAGGTGGTGCTGCGCGGTTACCTGACCATGGTCAGCGATTTAGCTGGCACACAGTGGAACGAAGGCGACGTCTCGTGCTCGGTGGTGCGACGCGTTGCCCTGCCAGATGCGTTCTTTGCCATTGACGGCATGATCGAAACCTTCCTGACGGTGTTGGATGAATTCGGCGCCTTCCCAGCCATGATCGACCGCGAACTAGAGCGCTACCTGCCATTCTTGGCCACCACCCGCATCCTGATGGCCGCCGTGCGCGCCGGGGTGGGCCGCGAAACCGCCCACGAAATCATCAAAAAGCACGCCGTTGCCGTGGCCCTGAACATGCGTGAAAACGGTGCGGATCAAGACCTGGTGGAGCGTTTGGCTGCTGACGACGCACTGCCACTGGATAAGCAGGCTTTGGACGAGGCGTTAGCGGACAAGCACGCTTTCATCGGTGCCGCAGAATCACAGGTAAAGCGCGTGCTGGCGCGGGTAAGCACACTGCGCAACGAGCACCCGGACGCTGCGAATTACCGCCCAGGCGAGATTCTCTAAGCCCGTTACTGTTCCGGCATGTTCTCCAGTGCGCCCCTTCTGCACGCCCCAGCATGGCTGAAGCAAGCCTGCGGGCATGCCTTAGCTTTAGCACCCGAATTCCTGAATCCCCGCATTTCCGAACCCTGAATTCACGAAAGGCCCACGAGCGTAGATGACCACGCGACCAGAACTTTCTGCTTATACCCCGATTGCCACCGGCAAAGTGCGCGATATCTACCGTATTGACGATTCCACGTTGCTGATTGTCGCCTCGGACCGGATCTCTGCTTATGACTACGCCCTGGAACCAGCCATCCCGGATAAAGGGCGGGTGCTCACCGCGATCTCTGCGTACTTCTTCGAAGAACTATCCCAGCGCATGGGTGTGCGCAACCACCTGGCGGGCCCGTTGGATGACCCGCGCATTCCAGAATCCGTGCTGGGCCGCGCGATGGTGTGCCATGAGCTAGACATGTTGCCTTTCGAATGCGTGGCCCGCGGTTACCTGACCGGCTCTGGGCTGAAGGAATACCAGAAGACCGGTGAGGTGTGCGGGGTGGCGCTTCCCGACGGCCTGGTGGAAGCCTCCAAGCTGGAGACCCCAATTTTCACCCCGGCAACTAAGGCGGAGCAGGGTGAGCACGACGAAAACGTTAGCTTCGCAGTGGTAGCCGATTCTTTGGGTGAACAGCGCGCCGAGCAGCTGCGTAGCGCCACCGTGGACATTTTCGCTTGCGCGCAGCAGCTAGCTGCCGAACGGGGCATCATCTTGGCCGATACCAAGCTTGAATTCGGCTTGGATGCCGACGGCCAGCTGGTCTTGGGCGATGAGGTACTGACCCCGGATTCTTCCCGCTACTGGCCAGCAGATTCCTACCAGGAAGGCCAGGTGCAGCCGAGCTTCGATAAACAATATGTGCGCAACTGGCTCACCAGCGCGGAATCCGGCTGGGATGGTCAGTCCACCCCGCCCGAGCTTCCCGACGACGTCGTGGCAGCGACCAGGGCGCGCTATATCGAGGCCTACGAACGCCTGAGCGGTGCGCAATTTAGCGACTGGCTAGGCGGCTAAACGTCGGCAAGCACCCCGGAAAGCGGGTTGGCTAGGCGGCTAAACGTCGGCAAGCGGGCTGGCGAGCGCATTAGTTAAAACCAGTATCATGTGGCGGTATGGATAATTCTGCTACTAGCGTTCCGTACACCCCAGCACCCGCGCAGCCGCCACAGGCGAAGAAACACCCGGTCACCCGTAGTTTCCATGGCCGGGACTTCGTGGATAATTACGAGTGGTTACGCGACAAAGAAGCAGAGGACACTCTCGCTTATCTGAAGGCGGAAAACGCCTACACGGACGCACAGACCGAACACCTCGCCGGCCTGCGGGACAATATTTATTCCGAGATCACCTCGCGCATCAAACAAACCGACATGTCCGTGCCTACGCGCGCGGGCGATTATTGGTATTACGGGCGCACCGAAGAGGGCAAAGACTACGGCTATTCCTGCCGCATCCCGGTAGAAGAGGGCACGGACCCGTGGACCCCGCCGAGCATCCCAGACGACGGCCCGGTGCCGGGCGAGGAAATCCTGCTGGACCTCAACGCTTTGGCCGAAGGGCACGAGTTTTTCTCCCTGGGTGCTTCCACGGTGACCACCAGCGGGCGCTACCTGGCGTATTCCGTGGACACCGCCGGTGACGAGCGCTTTCACCTGTACGTGAAAGATTTGCAGACCGGCGACTATCTTGCCGATGAGCTCACGGGCATTTTTTACGGCGCCAGCTGGGTAGGCGAGGATTACATCTTTTATCAGCGTGTCGACGAAGCTTGGCGCCCGGATACCGTCTGGCGGCACCGCATTGGTACGCCGCAGTCGGAAGACGTGTTGGTTTTCCAAGAAAAAGACGAGCGCTACAACGTCGGGGTTGGTGCCACACGCTCTGAAAAGTACCTGATGATCGTCACCTCTTCGAAGATCACCTCCGAAGTCTGGGTGCTGGATTACAACAACCCAGAAGGTGAGTTCGAGTGCCTGTGGGCTCGCGAACCAGGCGTGGAATACGAAGTTGATCACGCGGTGGTAGCTGGTGCGGATTATTGGATTGTCACGCACAACACCGCGGGCGCGAATTTTGCGGTATCCACCGTGCCGGTTCCGGAAGGCTGTGGGGCTGGAAATGGCGGTGGTATGGGCGCTGGTGTTCACGAAGGCAACGGTCACGGCGGCGGTACGAGCGCACGCGTGGCGTCGGCAAGCACCCTGCCTGGCCTGCGGGATTTGCCGGTGTTGCTTGCGCATGATGCGGAAGTGCGCATCGAAGACGTCGACGCCTACCGCGACTTTTTGGTGCTTTCTTACCGACGTGGCGCGATCCCACGCGCGGCGATCATGATGCTGGATTCGATCACTGATGCCACCGGTGATTGGGGGAGCTTCCAAGAAATCGAATTCGAGGAAGAACTATTTACCGTCGGCGTGTCCGGTAACCCGGAATGGGACGCCCCGGTGATCCGTCTGGGCTATACCTCGTTCACCCAACCGGCGCACCTGTATGATTACCGCCCGGCCACCGGCGTGTTTACGCTGCTGAAACGCCAAGAAGTCCTCGGCGGCTACGATGCCAGCAATTACACCGCGTATCGCTTGTGGACCACCGCCCGGGACGGCACCGAGATTCCGGTGTCGATCATCCACCACGCGGACTTGGACACCAGCACCCCGACACCAACCTTGCTGTACGGCTACGGCTCCTATGAGTCCAGCACAGACCCCGGCTTTTCCATTTCTCGGCTGTCGCTGCTGGATCGCGGCATGATCTTCGCCATCGCACACGTGCGCGGCGGCGGAGAGATGGGCCGTGGCTGGTACGACAACGGCAAAATGGACAAGAAGAAAAACACCTTCTTTGACTTCATTGACGTGGCCGACGACCTGGTCTCCCGTGGGCTTTCCGCACCAGAGACGATGGTGGCCGAAGGCGGCTCGGCCGGAGGCATGCTCATGGGCGCGATCGCCAACATGGCGCCGGACCGGTTCGCGGGCATTGCTGCCATCGTGCCGTTCGTAGACCCACTGACATCCATGCTGAAACCAGAGCTGCCGCTGACCGTCGTCGAGTGGGACGAATGGGGCGATCCGTACCACGACCCGGACTACTACGACTACATGGCCTCATATGCGCCGTACGAAAACATCACGGAACAGCGCTACCCGGATATTCTGGCGGTGACTTCACTAAACGACACCCGCGTGTTGTACGTGGAACCGGCGAAGTGGATTGCGAAGTTGCGTGAGATCGCCGGTGGCGGCGAGTTCTTGTTGCAAACGGAGATGGCAGCTGGCCACGGGGGAGTGTCGGGGCGCTACGGCAAGTGGAAGCAGACGGCATTCGAATACGCGTGGACGATCAACAAGGCCACGGGTATCACGGAATAAAAATAGCTCCGGCGGCCGAATAGCTTGGTGGGGTGGGTGTCGCCGGTGAGTATTTGCTGTGGCAGATGTGGCTGCTGAGTGTTTGTGTGAAAGCTGATAACTTAGTGACATCATGAGTACATCAGCCTCCACGAGAGTCTCCACGAACTCCACACGGCGGGCCCGCCACCGTAAGCCCGAAGCTGCGACGGACTCTTCGGCCATCGTGCGGTGGTACCACCATGTCACCGGCTTGCTTTTCGGCGCGGTCGTTATGCTCCTGGTGCGTGGCGCACAAGACCCGGGCGACCTCGGCTCACTGTGGATCGCTGGTTTGCTGGTGGGGAAAGGCGACACCGAAAACCTCTACGCCATTCACGAAACTGACTTCGCCCTCATCACAGGCGAAGCCTGGATCAACACCTACGAACAATCCGATGTTTCGGCCTACCCGCACCCATTCGTGCACACCCCGTTTGTGGCCCAGGTGATGTCGTGGATTACCAAGCTGCTGAGCTTTGATTCTGCGGTATTTTGGATAACCGTTTTGTCAGCGTGGGCCCTGGTAATACTCATCGTGTCCGCTTGGCGGTTCTGGTTCGAAGATGAAATCCCGCCAGGATATTTGGCCTTAGGCCTTGTACTGGGCTGGGTGGCCACGTCTTTTCAATCCTCCTTGTATCTGGGGCAAACCACTCCGTTGATTTTCGCTGGGGTGGCCTATGGGCTCGCAGCAGCACGCATATACCCGGTTCGCGCCGGGTTGGCTCTCGGCGCGGTCGCCGTCGTCAAGCTCACCCCGGTGGTGCTTGTAATCATCTGCTTGTTCTTTCCCCGCGCACGCAAAGCCGGGGTGGCCGGGCTGCTTTTTGGTATTACTGCGGTGGTGGTTTCGATTGTTTCCCTGGGCTTTGCCACGTTCCGCACCTGGGTGGAAACCCTGCAAGAACTCAACGCGGCCGCGTTAGTTGCGCCCGTTAATGGTGCCTTTGCCTCGCTGATTAACGTTGGTGTCGTGGAAGATCCCGACGCCCTGGTTTCCATCGTGGAAGATCCGTCGCTGGTCACCAGCCTGGTGCCGCGCTTGTTGTCGTTAGCTTTGCTCGCTGTGGTGGTCTACATCGCTTGGTGCTCGAGCGAACCGTGGAAGATCACCACAGTGGGAATTTTTACCACGCTCACCGCCACCAGCGGCATCCTGTGGGATCACTACGTTTTATTGATCGTACTGCCCTTATTAGGCGTTTTAGCCCGGGGCCAAGGATGGGTGCTGTATTTAATTCCCGTCTGTGCAGTCTTTGCCTTCCCGCCCCTGGCAGCCTGGGATTCCGAGCGCTGGTTACCCTGGGCGGCGTTCACCGCGCTGCTGGGCTCTGTGCTTGCGTTATGTCTAGCAGAATTTTTGCGCGACGAACCCCGGCCAGAACGCAAGCCCATGCATTTATCCTTTTGGCTTTCACGCTAGACTGGCAACGAAAACGGTGGCACGCCCACACGCCGTGGCACGCCCACACTCCGAGTCGCTAAAGGAAGTGCAATGCCCAGAGTCGTAGTCAATGTCATGCCCAAGCCCGAGATCTTGGACCCGCAAGGCAAAGCAGTATTGCAGGCCTTGGGCCGCATCGGTGTGACCGGCGCCAGCCAGGTGCGCCAGGGGAAGCGTTTTGAACTCGACGTCGATGAGACCGTCACCGAAACCGAAATCCAGGCAGTAGCAGAAAAACTGCTGGCCAACACGGTTATTGAAGATTTTGAAATCGTCATCGAAGAACGCGACGCCGAGGTAGCTGCGGACGAAGCTACCGGTGCTTCCGCAGTTGCTGACCGGGGTGAGCGTTAATGAGCCCAACCATCGGTGTCATTACCTTCCCAGGTTCTCTTGATGACGTCGACGCGGCCCGCGCTGCCCGACTGGCCGGAGCAAACGTGGTGGAGCTGTGGCATGACGACAACAGCTTGCACAACGTCGACGGCGTCATCGTCCCAGGTGGTTTCAGCTACGGCGACTACCTGCGCTCCGGTGCGATCTCTGCGCTGTCGCCAGTCATGCAGGCTGTGATCCCAGCAGCCCGCGAAGGCATGCCGACGCTGGGCATCTGCAATGGTTTCCAGATTTTGACCGAGTCCGGTTTGCTGCCGGGAGCGCTCACCCGTAACCAGCACCTGCACTTCCACTGCGTGGATACCTACCTGGAAGTCGCGAATGCGAACACCGCCTGGACTAGCGAATATGAGCAGGGACAGAAAATTTTGATCCCAGCTAAGCACGGCGAGGGCCGTTTCCAAGCCGATGCTGCCACCATCGAGCAGCTAGAAGCAGAAGGCCGCGTGGTATTCCGCTATACCGACAACTTCAACGGCTCGATCAACTCCATCGCCGGCATCACCAATGAGGCTGGCAACGTCGTTGGTTTGATGCCCCACCCGGAGCACGCTGTTGAAGCTTTGACTGGGCCTTCTGTCGACGGCCTGGGCATTTTCCGTTCCGCACTCAACGCTTTGAGCGCCGAGAAGCTCTAAGGAGACACACCTATGGCCCACGTCGCCAATGACGCTGTTGCGAAAAAGATCGTCAACGACACAGTCGAACAAGCCCAGCAGAACCCAGACCAAGAACAACCTTATGCCGCGCTGGGTCTGAAAGACGACGAATACGCGCGCATTAAAGAAATCCTCGGCCGTCGCCCGACCGATGCCGAGCTGACCATGTACTCCGTGATGTGGTCGGAGCACTGCTCGTATAAATCCTCCAAGGCGCACCTGCGTTACTTCGGTGAGACTATGACAGAGCAGATGGCTGAGAAGATCCTCGCCGGTATTGGCGAAAACGCCGGTGTGGTGGACATTGGAGATGGCAACGCGGTGACTTTCCGCGTGGAATCCCACAACCACCCGTCCTACGTTGAGCCCTACCAGGGCGCTGCTACCGGCGTCGGCGGCATCGTTCGCGACATCATGGCTATGGGGGCGCGCCCAATTGCCGTGATGGACCAGTTGCGCTTTGGCCCAGCAGAAGCACCGGATACTTCCCGCGTGCTGCCGGGCGTCGTGCATGGTATCGGCGGTTACGGTAACTCGCTGGGCCTGCCCAATATTGGTGGCGAGACCGTCTTCGATGAATCCTATGCGGCTAACCCACTGGTCAACGCGTTGTGCGTCGGCACGCTGAAGGTGGAAGACCTGAAGCTGGCTTTTGCCTCCGGTAAGGGCAACAAAGTCATGCTGTTTGGTTCGCGCACCGGCCTGGATGGCATCGGTGGCGTGTCCGTGCTGGCTTCGGAATCCTTCGACGAAGGCGCAGAGCGCAAGCTGCCGGCCGTGCAGGTAGGCGACCCATTCGCAGAAAAAGTTCTGATCGAATGCTGCCTGGAGCTGTACCACGCAGGAACCGTGGTGGGTATTCAGGATCTCGGTGGCGCCGGCTTGGCATGCGCAACCTCTGAGCTGGCCGCCGCCGGTGACGGTGGCATGGAAGTCAACCTGGATGCGGTGCCGCTGCGGGCAGAAAACATGACGGCGGCAGAGATCCTGGCCTCGGAATCCCAGGAGCGCATGTGTGCAGTCGTGGCCCCAGAAAACGTGGAACGCTTCCGCGAAATCTGCGCCAAGTGGGATGTCACCTGTGCGGAGATCGGCGAGGTCGTCGACGGCAAGCACCTGGTGATCCGCCACGGCGGCGAAGTGGTCGTGGATGCTCCGGCCTACACCATGGCCGATGAAGGCCCAGTCTATGAACGCCCGTACGCCCGCCCCGAGTGGCAGGACGAGCTGCAGCAGTTCCGTGGCGTCGACAAGCCGGTGGGAGCAGACCTGCTGGCCGCGTGGAAGAAGATGGTGGCTTCACCAGCGCTGTGCTCCCGCGATTTCATCACCGAGCAATACGACCGCTACGTGCGCGGCAACACCGTGGACGCTTTGCATTCGGATGCTGGCGTGCTGCGTATCGACGAAGAAACCCACCGTGGTGTGGCTGTGTCTGCGGACTGCTCCGGCCGTTACACCAAGCTGGATCCAAACATGGGTGCGCGCCTGGCACTGGCAGAGGCCTACCGCAACGTGGTGGCCAAGGGCGCGACCCCGGTGGCGATCACCAACTGCTTGAACTTCGGTTCCCCAGAAAACACCGACGTGATGTGGCAGTTCCGCGAGGCCGTGCATGGTCTTGCCGACGGCGCCGTGGAGCTGAAACTGCCGGTATCCGGCGGAAACGTCTCCTTCTACAACCAAACTGGTGAGGAACCAATCTTGCCGACGCCAGTCGTCGGCGTGCTCGGTGTGTTTGATGATGTGCGTAAGGCGATCGGGCACCGTCCGGAAGCCGGCCAGAAGCTGGTGCTGTTGGGTGAGACCAAGGAAGAATTTGGCGGTTCCATCTGGCAGCAGGTCACCGGTGCTGGTTTGAACGGCCTGCCACCTCAGGTGGATCTGGCGAACGAAGAGCGCTTGGCGGCTGTGCTGAGCGCTGGCGAGGCCACTGGTATCACCGCAGCGCATGATCTTTCCGAGGGCGGCTTGGGCCAAACTTTGGCTGAGATGTGCTTCGACGGTGGCGTCGGTGCGAAGGTGGATTTGTCCGCTGTGCACGCTGATGCCACCACGGCGATGTTCTCTGAGTCTGCCTCCCGCATCCTGGTAGCCACGAACGACGTGGAGGCCACGCTGGCGGCTGCCAAGAAGGCTGGCGTTCCGGCTGCAGAAATCGGTACCACTACCGAAGAGCAGACCCTGCAGGTTGTTGAGGGAGTCGCCGTTTCGGTTGCGGAGCTGCGCGAAGTATGGGCAGCCACGTTGCCTGGCTTGTTCGGTAATGCCACCGGAGCAAACTCCGTTCTTGACTAAGAGCCAGCGCTAGCGCTTCGCATTTTATTAGAGCTCGGCATTCCCGCCACTTATTAGCGTTCGGCGTTCCCGCCACGGATTGTGTTCGGCAAAAACTGCCAAGACCTTCCGCGGTGGGATTTTTCTCGTCTAAAATAAGGGGCGTGAAAAACAATGCCTCGTCTGTCTCGCACGCTGCGAACCAGGAAAACCGTGACAGGGAGAGTCGTGACTGGCAAACCCATGACCGGGAAGGCCTGGTGCAGCGCACTTTCTTCATGGTTGATCGCGGACCGCGCCCGGCCACCCGAGGTTGGTTCCATACGGCCGCAGCCATTCTTATGCTGGCTGCGGCTAGTGTGCTCACCACGTTTTCCTGGATGCGCCTGGAATGGTGGCAAGCCCTGGGCGCGACGGTCTACGGTTGCGGCCTGATCGCGCTGTTTGCGGTCTCTGCGCTGTATCACCGCATCCCGTGGGCTAAGCAGAAAACCGTGCAGGCTTGGCGTCGTGCTGATCATGCCATGATCGCGGTGTTTATTGCCGCGACTTACACCCCGTTTTGCTTGATCGTGTTACCGCAGGCGTGGTGGTTGTTGGCCACCGTGTGGGGCGGTGCGATCACCAGCGCGGTGATGAAATTCTTCTGGCTTTCCCGTCCACGCTGGGTTGATGTGGCCATTTACGTGACCTTGGGTTGGTTGATTGTGCCGCTGGTATCTCAACTATGGACCAACGCTGGGCCTGCCGTGGTGTGGCTGCTCTTGGCCGGTGGTGTGGTGTATACCGTCGGCGCGGTGGCTTATGGTTTGAAATGGCCGGGCCGTAACGCACGCGTTTATGGCTATCACGAGCATTTCCATACCGCGACGATCATTGCGGCGATCTTTCACCTGGTAGCGGTGTGGATCATCGTGGCCAGTGCTTAGCGTAGAATTTGCAGATTGAGTTCAGAGGGGTGTTGCCACAATGGAACTCCTAAAAGAAAGCTTTTGAGGTCAAACTCTGTGAAAAAACCTGACCCGGCCAAAGCCCGCGCGGCAGTACTTGCGATCGCGGATTGGATCGCCGCCGATTCCCCTGAGGCCGCGCGTGCGGCTGGCATTGCACAGCCGAGCCGTTCTCAGCTTGCCGACGCCGTGCGCCACACCGCGCGTTTACTCTCCGCCGATGCGCCCGGCCATAGCGTGGAACTGCGCGTGCCACCGTTCGTGGCAGTGCAGTGTATTGAGGGGCCCCGGCATACTAGGGGAGTCCCGCCCAATGTGGTGGAGGCCAGCCCGCATGCCTGGTTGCGTTTGGCCACCGGCCACAGCAACTGGGATGAACTGGTGGCTCAGGCAGACACGACCGCGTCGGGTACGAGGGCCGGTGAAATCGCGCAGTGGATGCCCATCATCAAGCTCTAATCTGGCTCTAGCCTGGCTCTAGCCGGGTTTTAGTGGGGCCCTAGTCGAGCTCTTCGCAGCTTTTCCCGAGCCCACGGTAGGCGTGTCAAAAGTGCTTGTTAGCGGATTCCACCGTCAACCGTTATGATGAACTGCGTGGTAGCAAACACATTTACTGACCATGCTGAGCACAATGATTTCGACGATCACGGTGAAACCGAACCACGCGAAGAATGCGGCGTATTCGGGGTCTGGGCGCCGGGGCAAGAAGTTTCGAAACTAACTTATTTTGGCCTCTATGCCATCCAGCACCGCGGCCAAGAAGCTGCCGGTATGGCGGTCGGTGGGGAAGACGGCTTGCTTGTGTTTAAAGACATGGGCTTGGTCTCAAATGTTTTTGATGAATCCCTGCTGGAATCTTTGCAGGGCGATGTAGCCATTGGGCACAATCGTTATTCCACCGCTGGTGGTAAAGAATGGGCCAACGTCCAGCCCATGTTCCGTACGTCCAAGCATGGCCAGGATGTTGCTCTCGCACACAACGGGAACCTGACTAATTACCTGGAGCTGCGCAGCATGGCCGAAGAGCGCGGCCTTATCACGGCGGGGGATACCTCCTCGGATACTGCCGTGATGTCCGCGTTGCTTGCCGACGGCGTCGGTGATGATAATTCGATTTTGGAATCCGCCGCGCGCCTGTTGCCAGACGTACATGGCGCGTTTTCTTTGACTTTCACCGACGGCAATACTTTGTATGCTGCCCGTGATCCGCACGGTGTGCGCCCGTTGGTGCTTGGCCGCCTGGAGCGTGGCTGGGTCGTGGCTTCGGAAACCTGTGCGTTGGATATCGTCGGCGCGCAATTCATCCGGGAAATTGAGCCGGGTGAGTTGATCGCTATTGATGAAGCCGGGCTGCGCACGCAGCGTTTCGCAGAAACCAAGCACAAGGGCTGCGTGTTCGAATACGTGTATTTGGCTCGGCCGGATTCCACCATCCGGGGCCGTAATGTGAATGCCACGCGTTTAGAGATCGGTAAACGCCTGGCGCAAACCCATCCTGCCGACGGCGATTTGGTAATTCCGGTGCCAGAATCGGGCACCCCGGCTGCCGTGGGCTATGCCCGCGAATCCGGCATTCCGTTTGGCCAGGGTTTGGTGAAAAACGCTTATGTGCAGCGCACCTTCATCCAGCCGACGCAAACCCTGCGGCAGCTGGGTATCCGCTTGAAGCTGAACCCGCTGCGTGAGGTCATCGAAGGCCAACGTTTGGTGGTGGTGGATGATTCCATCGTGCGTGGTAATACCCAACGCGCGCTGATCAAAATGTTGCGGGAAGCCGGTGCCGCCGAGGTGCATGTGCGCATCGCTTCGCCGCCGGTGAAGTGGCCATGCTTCTATGGCATTGACTTCGCTAGCCCTGCTGAGTTGATTGCCAATATTGGTGGCGATGATTCCCTGGAAGGCATGACTGAAACCATCCGCAGTGCCATCGGTGCGGACACTCTGGGCTTTGTTTCTATTGATGAGATGGTCGCTGCCACCGAGCAGCCAGCCAGGCAGTTGTGCACCGCGTGCTTCGACGGTAATTACCCATTGGGCCTGCCGCAGGGTAATTCCAATGCTGATGCTGTGCGCACGCTGCTCAACAGTGCTGAGTAGCCAGGATGCTTGATACCGCGCTGCATTGCGCCGCAGAATACACACGATAAAAGGATAGATTGAGATTATGACGAATTCTTCCCAGCCTGGATCGCAGCCGGATTCCCCAACTTATGCCGATGCTGGCGTCAGCGTAGAAGCAGGCGAGCAGGCTGTTGAGCTGATTAAGCCGCACGCCAAGCGCGCCACCCGCCCAGAGGTCCGCGGTGACCTTGGCGGTTTTGCCGGCCTGTTTGCTCTGGGTAAGTACCGTGAGCCGCTGCTGGCATCCGGTTCCGATGGTGTGGGCACGAAGCTAGCCGTGGCCCAAGCGATGGATAAGCACGACACCATCGGCATTGACTTGGTGGCCATGTGCGTGGATGACCTCATCTGTTGTGGCGCAGAACCACTGTTTTTGCAGGACTACCTGGCCATTGGCAAGGTGTACCCGGAAAAGGTTGCTGATATTGTCGGTGGCATTGCCGAGGGGTGTGTGACCGCAGGTTGCGCACTGCTGGGTGGCGAGACCGCAGAACACCCAGGTGTCATGGGTGAAAACGATTACGACGTATCCGCCACCGCCGTCGGTGTGGTAGAAGCTGATGACGTGCTGGGGCCAGAAAAGGTCAACGAAGACGACGTCATTATCGCGATGGCATCGTCTGGTTTGCATTCCAATGGTTATTCGTTGGCGCGCCACGTCTTGCTGGAGCAGGCCAACCTGCCACTTGATGGCCACGTGGAAGAATTCGGCCGCACTTTGGGCGAAGAGCTTTTGGAACCTACCCGCATTTATGCGAAAGACTGCCTGGAACTGATGTCGGAATGCTCAGTATCGGTGTTCTGCCATGTCACTGGCGGTGGCTTGGCGAAAAACCTGGAGCGCGTCATCCCAGAAGGCCTGGCTGCCGATGTATACCGCACCACCTGGACTCCTGGGCCGATCTTCAAGAAGATCTCTGAGACTGGCAACGTCAGCCTGGCAGCCATGGAAGAAACCTTCAACATGGGCGTGGGCATGATTGCTGTTGTCTCTCCGGAGGACCGCGACCGTGCACTAGCTGTGCTCACGGCGCGTCACATCGACGCTTGGGAGCTGGGCACGGTTCGTGCTGCAGAACAGGAAGAACCACGCGTCGTCATGCACGGTGCACACCCACAGTTTTAGGCTGTTTGGGGTGTTTCGGCTGCCCGCGTGGCAGCCACACAACAACCCCTTCCAGGAGACCGCACGGAGAAACCTTGTGCGACCTGGAAGGGGTAGTGGGGTGGAGAAAAACTAAAGGGACAAACTTTAGTTTCGCTGTAAGCCTAGGGGGCTAGTCTTCCCGGTAGTCCGAATCATAGTCATAGTCATCATCGGAGTCCTGAGACCAGCCGCGTCCCGGCGGTTGAGAGGCGAGCTCTTTCTGGAGCGAGTCCAGATCCATTGCTGGGGAGTTGTACTTCAGCTCCCGGGCAACTTTAGTCTGCTTTGCCTTTTGGCGTCCTCGACCCATAGCCATGACCCCCTTTGGGTTAAGGGCAATCCAGGGAATTCGGATGCCCCATCTGCTTTTTTATTCGTCCTGTGTTACAGGATAGAGCAAAACTGCAAAAAATTCTGCACTGGGGCCTAACTAGTGTCCGCGCAACTTGTTAATAGCCGCCCGACCAGCCTTTTCTTCTTCCTCGACCGGGATGGAATCGGCATCGATGCTGGCGGCAACATCACCAATGTTGACTTGTCCCGCATCCAATGCCGAACGTTTGATGACGCCCAGCGCGATCGGGCCATAGTCGCAATCATCAATCACGGTGCCCAGCTTGCCGACGCGACGCCCCTTCGCCTGAATGTCCGCGCCAGGAGAAGGCATAGTGGGCGCCGAGCCATCCAAGTGCAGTAATACGAGCACCCGCGGACTACGACCCAAATTTTCCACGCGCGCGACGGTTTCCTGCCCGCGGTAGCACCCTTTTTCTAGGTGCACAGCGCCGACCCTTTCGCCACGCCCGATCCAGTGTGGAATTTCATGCGGGATGGATTTTTCATCCAAATCCACAGACTCCGCCTCCAGTGCCTTGACCCGTTCGGCGGTATACGCCATCAGTCCGACCAGCTGCAGACCGGTGCTTTCTAGCTCTTCGACGGCTGCTTCTAGCTGCTCTCGTGGAACTGCGACGTCAGTGCGGCTGGCTTCCCACAAACCAGTGGTTGGTTGTGCGCTGCCAGTACCGGCGGGAGTTGCCGTCGAAACCGTGCGCGAATAGACGGCCTGCGAAGGCAGGTGCGTATCCGTTGGTCCACCAAGCACCGTGATGATCGCTAAATCGGCTTCTTCGATGGTTACCTGGGACCAAAAGATCATCTTCTGCAAGAAATCCCGCAGGGAATCGAATTTCCCGGCTTCGCAGTCCAGGTAGAAGGCCAGCCCTTCGGGGGCAGCTGCGGCGCCTGCGTCGGCGCTATCGCCTGTGTGATCACTAGCACCAGCGCCTGTGCCAGAACCCGCGCCGTCACCAGCACTAGCGCCCGCGTCGGCACCAGTGTCTGTGGTCACCGCGATGTCCATGGTGTGCAGAATGCGGCCCTGCGTGTCCAAATCCAGCGCAGAACCAGACCAGCCCGCTTGCACGTCGTCAAGCTTTTGCGAAAGCAAATTATGCAAGAACGCGGCGGCTTCCGGCCCGGTCACCCGTATAACGCGACGATGTGAGCGATCCACAATCGCGCCAGTGGAGGTAATGGCGCGCTGCTCGCTCAGTGGCTCACCGTAATGCCAGGCCACACCCGTGACATCCGGGTGTGGTGGCTCCTCCTGATAAGCCATAGCGTTCGGACGGTTGAGCAGTACAGAACGGTAATGCGTAGTCACAGCACCATGGTAGCGCTAAAACCTTGGCATAATCCATGGCATGTGTGAGCAGCCCTCGTCAGCACCGCTAACCCCCGTTATCTACACCGTGGATGTGCGCGCCGGTACTTTCCGACGCCATGATCCGGCGCAACCGGTGGTCTTTTGGGACGATGCCGCGGTGACTCGCGGCGAGGCCGTGTTTGAGTCGCTGTTGGTCCGAAACGGGCGGGCAGCGAACCTGCAGCGGCATCTGGACCGCTTACAACGTTCGGCGCAGCGGATGGACCTTCCGGCCCCAGACCGCGCTGTGTGGCATCAGATGACCGCGGCAGCGGTGGCGGACTGGCAAGAACAGTCCGATGGCCGGGAAGGAAAGTGCACCTGGACCTATTCGCGCGGACGGCAATACACCGGGGGCACCGGGGGTGCCGGAGACGCCGGAGCGGATGCGCCCCAGCCGACGGCGTGGCTGGTGATCGCGCCAGTGGCACAAGGGGTTCTACAACAGCGGCACGACGGGGTGCGGGCGCAATTGGTGCCGCGTGGCTGGACCACGACGGTGGGCGCGAAGACCGTGAATTATGCGGCCACGATGGCGGCGCTGCGGCAGGCCCACGGTTTCGATGATGTGATCTTCGTGGAGCCGACAAGCGACGCGACGACCAGCCCCGCGTCGGCAAGCGATGCTCGGGTGTTGGAAGGCGCGACCTCCACTGTCGTGCTGGTGCTGCGGGAAGGCAGCCAGCGTCGGCTGGTGACCCCTGCCGGGGATGTGCTGGCGGGAACCACAGTCGATGCTCTATTCGACTATGCGCGGCAGCAGGGGTGGATATGCGAAAACCGCCCGGTAACAGCTGGGGAGCTGTACCAGGCGGAATCGGTGTGGCTGATCTCGTCAGTGCGCATCGCAGTGCGGGTGACCAGCCTGGGAGACACGAACTCGCCGGCAGTGGAGTTGCCAGCGCCGGCAAATCATGCGGAAATTCGTGGCCTCATTGAACAAGCACTCAGCTTATAAGCTGTTGCCTCGGCCACGCAGTGCAGTTTTAGCAAGCACCGCGCGGCAGCCATTAGCCAGCTACGCGCTGCAGCTGTGCAGACATATACGGTGCTAGCTCGCCGTCGGTGACGCGCTCGTCCACCCAGCCCAGGTCGTTGTTGGGCATCAGGCCGTATAAACGCTTGCCGGGGCCCAGGGTCTTTGGTCCGGTCTCGGTGACCATGGTGGAAGCGGATTCCAGCTCCCAGGAACGCTCGTTGTGCGGCTGGCCGTACATGATCTCCACGATGCCGTCGGAAGAAGTGTAGGTCAGCTCCATGGCATCTTTACCGTCGATGCGTAGGTAGCCAGTTTCGCGTCGGGAAGCACCCGCAGGCTTGCCGTTTTCGTCGATGAACCAGGTGCGGGAGTCGTATTTCACGTGGTTTTCGCCGTTATGTGAAAAGGTGATCTCTTGGCCGAAGGTGTGCTGACCTTCGGAGGTAACCGCCTGGCCTTCGCCCCGCCACACGCCGATGAGCGGCAGCACTCCGAGCAGACCGTCGTTCAGGTTCGGGCCATAACGCAGGTTTGCCGTGTCATCCGGGACTGGCAGTGCGCCCAGGCCGGTCTGCGGAATGTTCTTGTCGGCAGTTTTCTTTGCCTGTTGTTCCGCTAAATTGACAGCCTGGTTGCCGTCCAAACGCATCTGTGGGTTGACTTTTTGCTTCTGGTCTTTCTGGTTTTTGGGGTTGTTCTGCTCCTCGGAAGTCATAACCATCAATTCTACCGTGTGATCGTCCGGGCGATCGGCTACGCTGCCGTGTGATCGTCCGTGTGATCGGCTACGCTATTGAGTCGTGCGCCTACTGTTAATCGCTAACCCTAATTCCACGAGTCAAACCAATGAGCTTTTCCGCCGCATCATTCCTTTGGTGCGCAGTATTGATGACTCGCATCTGATCACTAAATTCACCCACTATGCCGGTCACGCTGAAGACATGACGCGTGGGCTTAGTCGTGATGATTACGACGTGGTCATCGCAATTGGCGGCGACGGCACCGTCAACGAGGTGGTCAACGGCCTGTTGGGCAAGGTCGGCGATGGGCGTCGTAAAGCCTCTGAGGTTCCGGCCCTGGCTGTGATTCCTACGGGCTCGGCCAACGTGTTTGTGCGTGCGCTGGGCTACCCACTGGACCCCGTGCACACCACAGAGCTGCTGGTAGGGCACATTAAGAAGAACTTACGGCGCCGTATCCGTCTGGGTACGTGGAATGACCGCTGGTTTGCCGTCAACGCCGGCATTGGCATTGACGCTGACGTTTTGCACAGCATCGACAAACTCCGCGAGCAAGGTTTTTCCGCCACCCCGCTGCGCTACCTGCGTATCTCGTACCAGGCATGGCGGCGAATCTTGCATGCACCACCGAAGATTAGTGCGCATGCAGAATCTGCCGACGGCCAAACCCAGCACATTGACCAAGCCCCCCTGGTTTTCGCCTCCAATACGAACCCATGGACTTTCCTGGGGCCGCTGCCCGTGGTGACCAACCCGCGCAACTCCTTCGACAAGGGCCTGGGAACCTTCGGCTTGACGGATCTGACAGGGGTTGGCGGCTTCGTCGGCCTACTGCACCTGTTCGGGGCAGATGAAAAGGGCCGCTTGAACAAATTCACCGATGCCCGCACGCTGCGCTTTGATGATGCCACCCGCATTACCTTGGAATGTGACGAGGCGCTGCGCTTCCAAGCCGATGGCGAGGCGCAGGGCAAACTAAAAACCGTGGAACTCAACAGCATCCCGGATGCCATCGAGGTGTTCTCGCCGGAAGAAATCATTCCAGTACAGCAGCGCGGCATTTTAGCCGTGGTGCGTGACCTGTTCCGGATTTAAAGCTCGTTCGCTCTGCCGACGGGGGCGAGATATTCCGGCTGCACGATGACGTTATTGCGCACCGCCTCAAAGACGATGGAACCGCCTTCCAAGTACACCGCGTCGGCGGCTTTATCCAACGGCAAGGCCGTGGTGTTTACGGTCAAATCAAAAGCTGCCAGCGCGTCGTCGTCGGCATCGTCTGGGTGCACTGAGGAACTAATGACTTCTTTCGGGCGCAGCTGAAATTCGTCGCCCACCAGCCGCAGCGTTGCCAGCACAGATACTGGTTCGTGGAAACCCGGCGGGCGGCCCTGAAACACGGCCTCGGTTGCAGGGCCACCACCGGGAGAAATATTTTTCGGGTGCGAGATTGTCAGATCTTTCATATCCAGCCAAGCACCCATCGCCACGCCATCAAGCCGCATCGTGCGACGCATGGATTGCGCCTTCGCGCCCAGGAAATCACCAGACCACACCTGATTCGGTTCGGCTTTTAACCCTTGCAACGTGACCCCGGTGTTGACCATGCCGACGCCGTCGACATCGACATCAAGTGCCGATACCCCAACAACCGGTACCTGGGAAGAGCGCAAGGCTTGCAGATACGGAACCCCGCCGACGTACACCGATGGGGGCGTGGCCAGCTCATTTCCGGATTCGGGCGCATAAGACTCATACACCGCATCAGAAATCTTGCGCTCCACGTTGGAAGCGACCACGGTATCGCCGATCCAGGCGATACTCACTACACCGGCCAGGCCCAAGGCCCAGGCCGCACGGCGGGCGGTTTTGCGCTTGACGACGATCGATGACACTCCTCATTCATACCGTATTAGGGTAGGGCCATGGTTAATTACGATCGCTTACGTTTCCAGCACACCATTCTTGCCGACGCCAATCGCGCGCAAGCAGACCTTGCCGGTTCCGGCGAACCAGGTGGTGAACACCTTGTTACCGCAACGCGCCGGGCAGCAGAACAGATTCTGCAGGCTGCGGAAGCTGCTGATGGTTTTGCTCCGTTGTCTGAGCAATTTGTTGCCGGCCTATCTGACCAGCGTGTCGGGCAGCAGCAGGTACTGGCTTTTCTTGACGACGAGCTGGTGGGATTGGCTGGGCTGGATGATGATAATGCAGAGATGGTGATTGCTCCGAAACACCGCGGGCAGGGCTATGGAACGTGTTTATATGAGCATTTGCAGCAGGTCGTTGGTGCGGGTCTGCAGGTGTGGGCGCACGGGCAGTTGCCGGCTGCGCGCACCATCGCGGAAAAACATCAGCTACAGATTGTTCGGCACCTGCTGGTGATGTCGTTAACCGGTGCGGGGTTGCAGAAATCCGCGGAGCCAGGTGCAGCCCCCGCTGGTTTTGTGGCTGCCGATTACACGGAATCTGTGGACCGCTTCGGTGCGGATCACGTAGAAAACAGTTGGGTAGAGGCTAATAACCAGGCATTTTCCTGGCACCCCGAGCAAGGCGGTTGGGATCGCGACCGCTTGCACCGCTCCATGGAGGCCGAGTGGTTTGACCCGCAGGATGTGATTCTTTTGTGGGACAACGATGTTGCAGTAGGCGTCGACAAGCACCCTGCATTAGCGGGTTTTCACTGGACGAAATGGCACGGTGCTGCTGGTGACGGTGCTGGTAATGCTGCTGGTGAAGGTGCAAAGGATGATGCTTCCGAAAATTCACCAGAAGCTACCGACGAGGCCTATGTAGGTGAGGTTTACGTGATTGCCCTGGCGAGTGCCTACCAAGGCCGCGGTCTGTCTGGCCACCTGTTGCGCCTGGGAATTAAACAGATGGTGAATAAAGGGGCAACGAACGTCATCTTGTATGTCGAAAAAGATAATGAATCTGCGGTGCGCGTGTACGAAAAATCGGGATTCGACATCGCAGAAAACCATGTTGTCTACGCTTCTAACAGCGAAAACAGTGCCTAGAGCCAGTGCTCGGCAGCACTAGTACTAGCCGCCTGAATTCATCGATTCTGCACCAGCCAGCGCCTGGGCATTGTCCTGTGTATCATCCAACCAGCCCTCTGGTAGCGCCACTTTCGAAGGAGAACCCTGGCGGCCGCGGGCGCCGTCGGCGTCGTCGGCAAGCGCCATAGAATCTGCCCAAGGTGCGAGTTCTTCGGCGAGACCGGCCAGGCTGGATACTTTTGCTAAGCGTGCCCGGACCTCGCCACCGACTGGGTAACCACGCAAATACCAGCCCATATGCTTACGTAGGTCACGGCAGGCCCGCTCTTCGCCTTGGTGTTCGGCGAGCAGTTCCGCGTGGCGCGTGATGATGCCGGTGAGCTCACCCAAAGTCGGCGGGGCCGGGGGTTGCTCACCGCGCAGGTGGGCGGAAAGCTCAGCGAAAAGCCACGGCCGCCCCAGGCACCCGCGGCCAATAACCACGCCGTCGCAGCCAGTGGCTTCCATCATGGCGGAGGCGTCAGACGCTTTGAAAATGTCGCCATTACCCAACACCGGAATTCCGGTGTGCGCGAGGTGTTGTTTCAGCGCCGCGATTTGCTCCCAATCCGCAGTGCCGGAATAACGCTGTGCGGCGGTACGGCCATGCAATGCGACGGCCTGGGCGCCTTCTTCGACTGCGATGCGGCCAGCATCCAAATGGGTGTGGTGCTCGTCGTCAATGCCGATACGGAATTTCACGGTCACCGGGATATCGGTGCCTTCTGTGGCTTTGACCGCAGCTGCCACGATCTGGCTAAACAACCGGCGTTTGTAGGGCAAGGCAGCGCCACCACCGCGCTTGGTCACCTTCGGTACCGGACAACCGAAGTTCATATCAATATGGTCGGCCATATCCTGCTCGACGATCATCTTTGCTGCTTTATAGGTCCATTCCGGATCTACTGTGTACAGCTGCAGCGAACGCGGGGACTCTTCCGGTGCGAATGTTGTCATGTGCAACGTTTTCTCGTTGCGTTCTGCTAACGCACGAGCGGTGACCATTTCACACACGTACAAACCAGAGACCGTGCCGGTTTTGCTCACTTCTTGCTCGCGGCAGAGACGTCGGAAAGCAACATTCGTCACCCCAGCCATGGGGGCGAGGACGACGGGAGAAGAAAGCCGGTGGGGGCCAATTGTTAAGCTCACAGGCCCTATTGTCGCTAACTACGCGGAATCCACCAAACGCGAGACATCAGAAGAGACACCAGCTGTGGGGTGCAAACGCGAAGAAGATCGTGAAAGTGCGAAGAATGGCACCAAAAATATGAGGTGGACTAGTATTCATCATGAACACAATCACAGTGACCTCCGCTATACTGTGGTGTTAGAAGCGCTACGCAGTAACTGAGTTCTAGGCCTCACTTTTCTGGCCTGGGTATCCATCAGACTGCACAGCGTGCATAGCAACAGAACGAAAGTTCAGAACAAGGAGAGATAACGTGGCTGACCGTATCCTTAACGCATTCTTTAAAGACAAGATCACTTCCGCTGAGAAGGCTGCGGAGCACGTCAACAACGGCGACAAGATCGGTATGTCCGGTTTCACTGGCGCCGGCTACCCAAAGGCCCTGCCTACGGCCATCGCCAACAAAGCCAAGGCAGCCCACGACAAGGGCGAAGAGTTCAAGATCGATCTGTTCACGGGTGCTTCCACCGCTCCAGAGTGCGACGGCGTATTGGCAGAAGCCAATGCGATTAACTACCGAACCCCGTACAACTCTGATCCAAACCTGCGTAACCAGTTCAACGCGGGCGAGGCAAAGTACCAGGATATCCACCTCTCTCACCTGGGCTTGCAGGTAGAGCAGGGCTTCTTCGGGCGTTTCCAGGTCGCCATTATTGAGGCCACCAAGATCACCGAAGACGGCATGATCGTGCCATCGTCTGCTGTTGGTAACAACCTGGAGTGGATTGACAACGCCGACAAGGTCATCATCGAGGTTAACTCCTGGCAGTCCGAAAACCTCGAGGGCATGCACGACATCTACCAGATCCCGCGCAAGCCGAACCGCACCCCAATTCCAATCGTCAACGTCGGCGATCGCATTGGTTCGCCATATATCGAGATCGACAAAGAAAAGGTCGTCGCTGTCGTCGAGACCGATGCCGCCGACCGCAACGCGCCGTTCAGTGAACCAGATGAGATCTCTGAGAAGATTGCAGCGAACTTCCTGAAATTCCTCGAAGGCGAAGTTGAAGCAGGTCGTTTGGAATACGATCAGTTCATCCTGCAATCCGGCGTCGGGAACGTGCCAAACGCCGTGATGGCAGGTCTGCTGGACTCCAAGTTCGAAAACATCACCGCCTACACCGAGGTTATCCAGGACGGCATGCTGGATCTGATCGACGCCGGCAAAATGACCGTTGCCTCGGCAACCTCGTTTGCTCTTTCCCCAGAGTATGCGGAGAAGATGAACGAGCAAGCAGAAAAGTACCGCGAGCACATCATCCTGCGTCCACAGCAGATTTCTAACCACCCAGAGGTAATCCGCCGTATGGGCCTGATCTCCTCGAATGGTGCGATTGAGGCCGACATTTACGGCAACATCAACTCCACCAACGTCATGGGCTCTCGTGTGATGAACGGTATCGGTGGTTCCGGCGACTTTACCCGTAACGCCTACATCTCGACGTTCATCTCCCCATCGCAGGCTAAGGGCGGCGCAATCTCTGCGATTGTTCCATTCGCTTCGCACATCGACCATACCGAGCACGACACCATGGTCTTCATCACCGAGTACGGCTACGCCGACCTGCGTGGCCTGACCCCACGTGACCGTGCCGAAAAGATGATCGCGATCGCGCACCCGGATTACCGCGATGAGCTGCAGGCTTACTTCGACCGTGCCATGAAGCAGCAGCACGTCCACACCCCGGTTGACCTGGAGACCGCCTTCAACTTCCAGCGCAACTTCGAAGAATACGGCGATATGCGCGGCAAGCAGGACTAGTTCCTGGCACTCGCATGTCATCCCAGCCGGTGCAGTTTCTGCACTTGGCTGGGGTGATTTTTATTTATGTTTGGTGTGTATTAGCATAGTGAGCTGTTGGGCCTTTAGCTCAGTTGGTAGAGCTGCGGACTTTTAATCCGAAGGTCGCGGGTTCGACCCCCGCAGGGCCCACAAACAGGTAAACCCCTGGCCAAGAAATTGGCCAGGGGTTTTGCTGTATCTGCTTTGCTCTTGAGTTCAAGGGGTCATTATCTTTCTGAGCGAAGCTGGGGTGAAAGAGGGGGAAGTAGGTTAAGTAGCAAAAAGAGGATGCGGACGGAATCTTGGAGGATTTTCCGCATCCCCAAACATGTTTGCTCGGAGCGTCGGCAGATGGTGCATTTTTGCAAATAGTGAACGAAAAAGGCCACTTTCAGCGGGCCTATTTGCAAAAAAGACACAATAGACATGATCACCGGCGATGGGCTAAGCGGTTGCACGTAAGGTAGCACTCGCGGGGGGCTACACGGTTGCACGCACGGTAGCATCCACGCCGGCACCAGCGGTAGAAGTGAATCCACGCAAGCGCAGGCTGTTGCTAACCACGAACACGCTCGATAGCGCCATTGCCGCACCCGCCAGCATCGGGTTCAACAGCCCCAGAGCGGCCAACGGGATGGCGGCGGTGTTGTAGGCAAAAGCCCAGAATAAATTACCTTTGATGGTGCCCAGCGTGCGACGAGACAAGCGAATAGCGTCGGTGGCTGCCCGCAGATCACCACGCACCAGCGTGATATCGGCGGATTCCATTGCCACATCGGTGCCGGTCCCCATCGCCATGCCCAAATCGGCTTGCGCTAGGGCAGGAGCATCGTTAATGCCGTCGCCAACCATCGCGACCTTATAGCCCCGATCCTGGTAATCCGCGATCACCGCGACCTTGTCTTCCGGCATAACTTCGGCGCGCACGTGCTCGATGCCAACTTCCGCCGCGACGGTTTCTGCCACCGCCTGGTTATCGCCAGTCAGCAGCATCGTTTCAATGCCAAGTTCATGGAATTGCTGAATTGCTGCAGCGCTGGTGGTCTTGACTTGGTCGGCCACCATCAGCACGGCGGCGGGGGTGCCGTCGACAAGCACCACGAGCGCAGTGTGACCTTGGGTCTGCGCGCTCAGAAACGGTTGCTGCAGCGCGCCCAGATCTGCGTTGTCCGCCAAGCTGGGCTTGCCGACGGCCACCCGACGACCTTCCACCACGCCGCGCACACCAGCGCTGCGGATGGACTCAAAATCGCTGACCTCGCTCAGTGTGCCGTCGGCGCGCTGGTTTGTGGCTGCCCGGGCGATTGCGCGGCCAATCGGATGCTCAGATTCGTGTTCCAGGCTGCCTGCCAAGTGCACCACTTCGTCGCGGTCGAAGCCTTCGGCGGTGACAACGTCGGCAAGTTCCATCACGCCGGTGGTCACAGTGCCGGTTTTATCCAGGATCACGCGATCAATTCCACGGGAATGCTCGAGCACCTCTGGGCCTTTGATTAGCACGCCCATCTGCGCGCCGCGTCCGGTGCCCACCAGCAGGGCAGTAGGGGTGGCCAGGCCCAATGCGCACGGGCAGGCGATGATCAGCACGGCTACCGCGGCGGTAAATGCGGCGGCCCAGTCACCGTCGATGAGCAGCCAGGCGATGAGCGTGAGCAGGGAAACGGCAATGACGATGGGGACGAAAACCCCGGAGATTTTATCGGCCAGCCGCTGGGCAGAAGCCTTGCCTGATTGTGCGTCTTCCACCATCTGGGCCATCTGCGCTAGCTGGGTATCTTTGCCTACCTTCGTGGCTTGTACCACCAACTTGCCGCCACCAACGTTGATCGTGGCGCCAGCGACGGCATCATCTGGACCGGCTTCCACGGGGACGGATTCTCCACTGAGCATCGAGGTGTCAATGGTGCTGTGGCCGGAGACGATCACCCCATCGGTGGCTATCTTTTCGCCATCACGGACGACGAATTCATCGCCAACGGTCAGCTCATTGATGTTGATGGTGGTCTCTGCACCATCGCGCAGCACGGTGACTTCACTGGCACCCAGATCCAGTAATGCCCGCAAAGCGGAGCCGGCTGTGCGCTTCGAGCGCTTTTCGAAGTACCGACCCAGCAGGATGAACGTGATTACGCCAGCGGCGACTTCGAGGTAAATGTGGCTCAGGCCGTCGCCACGCGAGACCGTGAAATCAAAGCCGTGGCGCATGCCAGGATCGCCCGCAGAACCAAAAAGCAGTGCGACCATTGACCACACCAGTGCCGATGATGTTCCCAGCGAGATCAGCGTATCCATGGTTACGCTGCCGTGTCGCAGGTTCTGCCAAGTAGCTCTATGGAACGGCCATCCCGCCCACACTACGACTGGCAAAGTCAACGCCAGTGACACCCAGCCCCAGTAATCAAACTGCCACGCCGGAACCATCGCCAAAGCAATCACCGGTACCGCCAGTACTGCGGAAACGATGAGTCGGCGTCGTAAAGAATCCAGCTCGGCCTCGGCCATCGCATCCTGCGGGGCCTGTGTGCCTGCTGTGGTGGACTCTGGGGTGAGCTCTGCGCCATAGCCGGTCTTTTCGACGGTGGCGATGAGCGCATCAGCATCCAGCGCGTCCGTGTCGCCGGTAATGGTGGCTTTTTCTGTGGCGTAGTTGACCTCGGCATGCACGCCGTCGTGCTTGTTTAGCTTCTTTTCGACGCGTGCAGCACAGGAGGCGCACGTCATCCCGGAAATATTCAGCTCAATGGTGGAAGAAGCAGTGCTTGGCGCTGGAATAGGCGAGGAGGTTGACCTTGGGGTGGGCATTGTAGAAAGCGCTCCTTTATGCGGTGGGTTAGGCGCGTTCGGCGGTGTAACCAGCTTCGTCGACGGCTGCGATGATGTCTTCGTCGCTGGCTTGGTTTTCGGCTTTGGCGGAGTTGTTGAAGAAGACGGTGAGGGTGCCTTCTTGTGCGCTAACTGTTAGTCCGGCTACGCCAGGGACTTGGGAGACTTCCTCGTGCACGGCGTTTTCGCAATGCGCGCAGGTCATGCCAGTGACGCGGAAAGTGGTGCTGGGGTTGGACATAAGTAGGTTCCTTTCTGATGGCGAATATGCGTGTCTGATCGCGAATATTCGTGTGCAGATCTTTTTCGGATTTGTCTTACCGGCCCCAGTTTATACCCCTAGGGGGTATACGACAAGGGTGGGCGGTGGTCTAGATTTCTATGTATGTCAGAATCACGCCGCACACCGCGGACTTCAATCCACAAGCGCCCAGCGACGCTAATTCTTGCGCTGGGCCTGAGCTTCGGCCTTGGGGTCGGGGTTAGTGCACACCCAGTTGCTGCTCATGCGCAATCATCCTTGCCTGCTTTCGGCTCCTCGAACGGAAGTAGCGGAAATAACGGCAACAACCAAGGTAGCCGCCCTGCGCCCAAGCCAGCGCCGCAACCAGAGCGGCCGGGACAACAACCTGGTGTGCCCGGACAACCTAGCCAGCCCGGTGCGCCCCGACAAGATTTCAACGTCACCATGCTGGGCGACCTGCTGGGCGTCGGCAAGTCTGATGCCGCTGGTTTCTATTCTGGTGATCTGGGAATCATGCGCGAAATTACCCCGGGCAAGAAATTTGCGGTGGTTTTCGGTGATTCCTTCCGAGGTCAACGCTTCGGCGAAGGTGAGTGGCTCAGCCCGGTTGGTGTTGTGGCCCAGAAAACCCATGACGGGCGCATCGAGATCCTGGAGCCACTGAACGACGGGCCGAAAGTCCAACAGCTGGTCAAATATTCGCACGGCGAAAGTCGACTGACCGTGATTCCTTCGGATCTGCTCAATCTCGACGGCACCCTGTATATGCAGGGCATGTGGAACAAGCCTTTTGGCAATGTCACGCACACGCAGGTGTGGAAGTCACTCGATCAGGGCGCGACGTGGCAATCTGTCGGCACGATCGACGGTGGCTATAAAGGTGGATTGCTGCAGCTGTTGTCCTGGGAACAAGGTCCGGATGGCTGGGTTTATCAGGTGTCGACGAAATTTGGCCGTAAGCACGACGTCTACCTCAGCCGTATGCAGCCCCGCGACCTAGCGAATCCGCGGGCCTGGCAGCACTACAACCCGCGCACGGGGCAGTGGGAGTCTGCGTCGACAAGCGTCTTGCACCCTGTGCTCAGCGAGCCTGTGCAGGCCGGAGAGATGTCGCTGCGCTATATCCAAGGCCACTGGGTGCTGGCGATGTTTAACGAGGAAACCTTGGCTGTGGAAGTTCGGATTTCCCGCGAGCTGGCCACGGACTGGAACCGCGTGCCGGTAGCGACCATCGTGCGCAACGGGCCATGGGATCAGCCGCAGGGGCCGAATAATTTCTCGCAACCTTATGGCGGCTACATCACCCCGGGTTCAACCCTGGACAACCTTGATTTGGTGATCTCGCAATGGAACACCTCGGACAATTCACGTTATAACTCCACGCAGTTCAACGTGCGTGGCCTCGACAAATTCTTCGGCATTGCGGGTGCCGAGACAGTTCAGCCGCGTGCGTTGCGTTCAGCGCCGGTACCAAGCCCGGATGTCGCGCCGTTTGATGCTGAAGTTCTGGATGTCACCGAGGTAGCTCCAGACGACAATGCGGTACCGCAACTGACGCCTGATGAGGCCACCAGGATCGTTGAGCTTGACGACGCCGAAGCTGCTGCACTGCTGGATTAGTTAACTCTTCACAATCTTGCGTATGGCCTTCATGGCCTCGTCCAGCGTGGCTTCTGCCTGTGGCCCAGATTGGGTCGCGGCATCGGCTACGCAGGAGTGAATGTGGTCATTGAGTAGGTCCAGAGAAATATTTTCTAGGGCTGAGGTGATCGCGGAGATTTGCGTGATGATGTCGATGCAGTATTGGTCTTCGTCGATCATGCGCTGGATCCCGCGGGTTTGCCCTTCGATGCGGCGTAAACGGGACAAGTAGCGGGATTTGTCTGCGCTGTACCCGTGTTCATGGTGGGTGCATGGGCATGGGTCGTCAGCGTGCTCGGGTGGCTGTTGCGCGTTTTGTGTGTCCATTGTCTTGGCGAGTGTCTTGGCGAGTTTTTGTGGAGTATCCGCGGCGCTCATAACCGTAGAATACTGGCAGATAACTAGTGCATACAAACGGCGAAAAACAGTGTTTCTCCTGCGGTTTTGTCAAATGCTAAGAAGTGTATTAATGTGTAGCAAGTCGCCGACACCAAGGAAACAAGGTGTTGAACACGCTAGCCCCCATCGTCTAGCGGCCTAGGACACTGCCCTTTCACGGCAGCGGCACGGGTTCGAATCCCGTTGGGGGTACAAAGAGCTTTCATAATCTCTTTTACACTAAGGCCCTGTGGCGCAGTTGGTTAGCGCGCCGCCCTGTCACGGCGGAGGTCGCGGGTTCAAGTCCCGTCAGGGTCGCCAAACAAAATCTCGAGTCATCGTTGAAAAACGGTGCCTCGAGATTTTTTCTTTAACAACTTGTCAGCAAGCTTAAGTCCGGGGCTTATGTCCGAGCCCATATTCAAGCTCAGATTCATGCTTAGGCCCAACAGACGCCCAGCTTGTCACTTAAATCGTCGAAAATACGGCGAGCCACCCCCAGGTTTTTCGCTATCGGGCGTTGCCTGCCTGGGCGGCGCCTCTCGTTGTAATACTCACCGGATTCAAAATGAATACCTGGAGTTCCAGCCAAATAAAAAGCCAGGTTATCGCCGCCCACAGCAGGCGCACTGAGGGCTTTCGCCAAAACGCTGGAATACACCCGAGAGATTACGCCGGATGAAGTCTGCGCAAACGATGTTGCTAGTACTCCAGGGTGAAAAGACACCGCAGTCAGTCCGTGCGAGTCGAGATAGCGCGTGAGCAAGATATCGCCGAGTTTCGCGTTACCGTAAGCGCGGGACGAGCTGAAGTGTTGGAAAGTGTTCGGATCATCTGGCCGGAAATAAGACATCAGCAAATGTGCCACTGAAGCGGTCTGAACGACGGTGGCATCGTCGGCACGGAGTTTATCCTGCAAGAGGGAAGTCAGCAGGAAAGGGGCAACGACGTTGATCTGCCAGGTCCGTTCAAAACCATCAGCTGTGGTTACGGGCCCGTCAAAAATCCCACCGGCATTATTGGCCAAGGCGTGAATATGGTCTAGCCGGTTGAGTTCGTCGGCAAGCTCCCGAACTTCGGTGAGGGAAGAAAAATCAGCGGTGAAATGCTCTGCACCTAAGGTATTGGCGACGTTGCGTGTCTTTTCTGGACTACGCCCGACGATGACGAGTCGGTCTTCCGAGCGGGCGTTGTGTAGCGTGCGTGCGGCTGCGGCGCCGATTCCATCTGATGCTCCGGTGATCACGATGGTGCGCGGTGCAGAGCTGCTTGATGAAGAGCCGTAGCGCGCCAGGTAATGGTGTGCTGGGTTATGGTGTGCAGAGCCGCTTGGTACAGGATTTTCGGTAGGCATAAGGTGAGTCTAGCGGTGGTTCTGGTATGTAGGTTTTATGCCACTTGTAGTGCGGATTTGCTCAGTTGCATAGGAAAAAGGTAGTCTTAACCATCGTGCGCAACGGAGACTGCACAGTCAGGATTCGGAGTCACGCAAAGTTAATAAGGCCCTGTGGCGCAGTTGGTTAGCGCGCCGCCCTGTCACGGCGGAGGTCGCGGGTTCAAGTCCCGTCAGGGTCGCTCAGGAAAATGCTGGGTGTTTGCGGAAACGTAAATCCTAAGATTGTTTTCCTTGGCCAGATAGCTCAGTCGGTAGAGCATCCGCCTGAAAAGTGGAAGGTCAGCGGTTCGATCCCGCTTCTGGCCACATCTAGCCCGCCAGAATGTTTGCACAAACATGCTGGCGGGTTTTGTGTATTTGTTACGCACTCACCGTGCATGCTCGTTTCCGATTTATACGACAAAAGTGGGGATATCGGGATATATGAGGGTTATACGGCAAAGGTGTGTCTGGGGTTGTTATCCCGTGTCGGGGAGCCGGAATTTTGTGCGATTTTTACAAATAGTGAACGAAAAAGGCCTCTTTTAGCGACCCTATTTGTAAAAATCGCACATTAGATCGGACTCCCGGGGTTTGTTGCATAACCCTGCATTTGTCACGCCCTCACCGTGCATGCTCGTTTCCCGCGTTTTCCCACCGTTTTATCCATGTTTTCCCAACGTCTTGTCCACCGTTTTGTGCATCTTCGGTAGAGGAATCCTGGCATACTAGAGCTCATAGTGCTTCCGTTTTAAGAACCACGAGGTCCACGGAAACTATTTGATCCAAGGAGATAGTTTATGACTGCACATAACCAGCAAATCACCAATAACACTGCAGAATCCCGTTTTGAAATAACCGTCGACGGAAAATTGGCAGGGTTTGCTGATTACCAAGACAAAGGCAATGTCCGAAATTTCAACCACACCGAGGTTTTCGAAGAATTCCGGGGCCAGGGCCTGTCTAAACCACTGATCAAGTTTAGCCTGGACCACGCCCGAGAGAACGATCTGCAGATTCTTCCAACGTGCTCTGCGTATGAGAAATTCCTGCAGAAAAACGAGGAATATCAAGATCTTGTCGCAGAGAACTAACTTTGCGCCTAACTGCGCGGCATAATTTGCGACCAACCGTTCGCCTGATTCGCGCCCAGCTGCGCGGAATAGGCCGCACAAAAGCCCGGGTATTTGAAGTGCTCCCACTAGTCAGAAACTGATTGCTCAGTCCAACTTTCGGGGGTCAGTTCAAATACCCGGGCTTTAATCATGTATGCAAGGTAGCAAGGTTTAGACGCTGCGCAACCGCATGTTCAAGCAATATCCCCGCATGGTGGGGGCGGGGTGGTGAGGCTCGAAATCTTAGATGTAGTAATCCGGATCGCGGAGCTTCTCGCACTCTTCTTTCTTCCGTGGGCGCGCCACAGCAGGAATTCCCACGGCAATGCAATCCGCGGGAACGTCCTTGGTTACTACTGCGTTGCCGCCGACGGAAGAGTTCTTCCCGATGGTCACTGGACCCAACACTTTGGCTCCGGCACCAATCACCACGTTGTCTTCCAACGTTGGGTGACGTTTAGTCTGTGTGAGCACCTGGCCACCTAATGTGACACCGTGGTACAGCATCACGCCATCGCCGATTTCGGCGGTTTCGCCAATGACGATACCCATGCCGTGGTCAATGAAAAAACGCCGACCGATTTTTGCACCGGGGTGAATTTCAATACCGGTGAAAAAGCGATTCAGCTGTGCCAGGATTCGGGCCGGCCCTTTCCAGTTGTGCTGCCACAACCAGTGGGAAACCCGATGCGCCCAGATCGCGTGCAGGCCGGAATAAACGAGTGCATTTTCCAGTGAGCCACGCGCAGCGGGGTCATGTTCGCGGGCATTCTGGAGATCTTCGCGGATGCGGGACACGATCTGGAACATAGACAAGAGCCTAACAGGGACTAGTCGCGAATGTCTTCGTACAACAAGGTGGAAACGTAGCGCTCACCGAAGTCCGGAATGATCACGACGATGTTCTTGCCTTCGTTTTCTTCCCGAGCTGCAACTTCCAGGGCAGCTTTGATGTTGGCGCCGGTGGAGATTCCTCCCAGGATGCCGTCGTCAACAGCCAACTTACGGGAAGCCTTGACGGCATCTTCGTTGCTGACAGTAATGACTTCATCCAGTACAGAGCGGTTCAGAATTTCTGGGATGAAGTTTGCACCCAGGCCCTGGATCTTGTGTGGGCCAGCTTTGCCCTCGGTCAACAGTGGGGAAGCAGCTGGCTCAACGGCGATAGCCTTGAGATCTGGGTTCTTTTCCTTCAGGTACTTGCCTGCACCGGAGATGGTGCCACCAGTACCAATACCAGCGACGAAGATGTCGACGTTGCCGTCGGTGTCTTCCCAGATTTCTGGGCCGGTGGTCTTGTAGTGAACCTGGGCGTTGGCCTGGTTAGCGAACTGGCGGGCCAGGATGGCGTTGTCTTCGGTCTCGGCGATCTCGTTAGCCTTGTCGACGGCGCCCTGCATACCTGCCGCACCTGGGGTCAGGACGATTTCTGCACCGTAGGCGCGCAGCAAAACGCGACGCTCGTTGGACATGGTTTCTGGCATGGTGAGCACAACCTTGTAGCCACGGGCCGCGCCCACCAGTGCCAGGGCGATTCCGGTGTTGCCGGAGGTCGCCTCAATGATGGTGCCGCCTGGCTTCAGTTCGCCAGACTCCTCGGCTGCATCGACAATTGCGCGACCAATGCGGTCCTTCACCGAGTTTGCTGGGTTGAAGGATTCCACCTTGGCGTAGACGTTAGCCTTCAGGCCCTTGACGGATTCGTTCAAACGAACCAGTGGGGTTCCACCGATGGTATCCAGAATGTTGTCGTATACCTTACCCATTTATTCTTTAGCTCCTTTGCGGCTGCAGAGGCGGTACATGAGCATGCATGCCACCCTGCAGTGAGTTGGGGTTAACTTTCTGCGCACTACTATACATAAAAAACCAGACAGAGCAGTCTTTATATTCTAGACCGCTAAGTCGGGTCAGGTGGGGAATTTTGCTGACGAAATTTCAGATGTTTGGCCGCAATAGTTTCAGATGTGTGGCCGCAATATCGGCGGGGTGAACGGGGTTAGGTATTACCCCCGTTTTCACGCTACAGTGAGGTCAAGCGGTTTTGGAAACACCCAAATGGGTACACCCAGATGAGGAGACTTCATGGATTCCCACCTAATCAAAGATGACGATGAGGCTGTCCGCTCAGCACTCACTGCGTTGAAAAACGCCACCAGCATCCCCGTCACTATGTATGCCACCTTGTTGCCTGATAACCGCTTGCAAATTACCCAGTGGGTGGGCCTGCGTACTCCTGCCTTGCAAAACATCATTATGGAGGCAGGTACTGGTGTGGGGGGCAGAGTGGTCAGCACGCGTCGTCCAGTCGGTGTTTCTGATTACACGCGCGCAAATATTATTAGCCACGAAAACGACCGCGTGATGCAGGACGAAGGCCTACATTCTCTTTTGGCCGTTCCTGTGATCGTGCGTAGAGAAATTCGTGGCGTACTTTACGTCGGTGTGCATTCCCCGGTGCGGTTGGGCGATAAGGTCATCGAAGAAGTCACCATGACCGCACGGTGCCTGGAACAAGACATTGCGGTTAATTCCGCGCTGCGGCAAATCGAAGCCTCTGTTCCGGCGACGCCGCGTTCCAACCGCAGCATGAATGGTGCTGAATGGGAACAAGTTCGTTCGACACACTCTAAGCTGCGCATGCTGGCTAACCGGGTGAATGATGAGCACGTGCGCAAAGAGCTGGAGGTCTTATGCGAGCAAATGGTCTCGCCCGTACGCGTCAAGCAGTCCACGCGTCTATCCGCCCGCGAACTTGATGTGCTTTCTTGTGTTGCCTTAGGGCATACCAACGTGGAGGCAGCGGAAGAAATGGGCATTGGTGCAGAAACCGTGAAGTCTTATCTGCGCTCTGTTATGCGCAAGCTCGGTGCGCACACTAGGTATGAGGCCGTTAACGCTGCCCGGCGCATCGGCGCGTTGCCGTAACTGCTCGAGAAATCGGTAGTCTTTAACATTGTGAAGGATATATTTTTAGTCACCGGTGGGGCACGCTTGCAGGGTTCAGTCAAAGTCGACGGAGCCAAAAACAGCGTGCTGAAATTGATGGCCGCGGCGTTGTTGGCAGAAGGAACTACCACGCTGCACAATTGCCCAGAAATCCTCGATGTTCCCCTGATGCAAAATGTGCTGCAGGGGTTGGGCTGTGCTGTGGAGATCGACGGGCCAACCGTACGCATCACTACACCAAGTAGTGATCAGCTTTCTTCAAATGCGGACTTTGAAGCAGTCCGCCAATTCCGAGCTTCTGTGTGCGTGTTGGGGCCACTAACTGCGCGCTGTGGGCGTGCTGTCGTGGCTTTGCCCGGCGGTGATGCGATCGGTTCCCGTCCGCTGGATATGCACCAGTCTGGCTTGGAAAAAATGGGTGCGACTACCCGTATCCAGCATGGCGCTGTGGTAGCAGAAGCGGACAACTTGCACGGCGCAGAGATCAAGCTCGACTTCCCGTCGGTAGGGGCCACGGAGAATATTTTGACTGCCGCGGTGCTGACTGAGGGCGTGACGACGCTGCATAATGCCGCCCGGGAACCAGAAATCGTCGACCTGTGCGAGATGCTCAATGACATGGGGGCCCAGGTGGAAGGAGCCGGAACTTCCACGATCATTATCACCGGCGTCGACAAGCTGCATCCAACCGAACACCACGTGATTGGCGATCGGATTGTAGCTGGCACCTGGGCTTATGCTGCCGCGATGACGCAGGGGGATATTACTGTCGGTGGCATTGCCCCCAAGCACCTGCACTTGCCACTGGAAAAACTGCGCAGTGCCGGGGCAGAAATTGAATCGTATGAAAACGGCTTCCGTGTGCGCATGGAACAACGCCCGGTTGCTGTTGACTACCAAACCCTGCCGTTTCCGGGATTCCCGACGGACCTGCAACCGATGGCCATTGGGATTTCTGCGCTTGCCGACGGCATGTCTGTGATTACGGAAAATGTGTTTGAGGCGCGTTTCCGTTTCGTAGACGAAATGCAGCGCCTAGGTGCCGATGCACAAGTTGACGGCCACCACGTCGTATTGCGGGGTATTGATGAGCTGTCGTCGACAAGCGTCTGGTCCTCCGATATTCGTGCTGGTGCCGGCTTGGTGCTGGCGGCCTTGCGTGCCGACGGCGTAACTACGGTTCATGACGTGCACCATATTGATCGCGGGTACCCGAACTTTGTGGAAAACCTGCAACGTTTGGGTGCCACCATCGAACGTTCTGTCGCTTAGGAGCAGCTACTAGTCCTAGCCCTTGGGGCGGTAAGCCTTGCCCGGGTGTGAACCCTATCGGGTAGTCTGCTTGGAGTAATCGCACAGTAGATTTCGCCGAAACTTTCCGGAAAGGTTCGCACCCACATGACGGCTTATGACAATGGCCCACAGCACGGCTCAGGTACTGGTAAACACGCCACTGGCAAACATGCCGTTGCCGCACAAGATTCGCCGCAAGCTGTTCCGGCGGCTCGCGCACACCGGTTGTCGAAAAAATATGGCTCTGGTGACACAGAAGTCGTCGCGCTTGATTCCGTCGATGTGATCTTCGAACGCGGAAAATTTACCGCGATCATGGGGCCATCTGGTTCTGGTAAATCCACCCTCATGCATTGTATGGCTGGCTTGGATGCGGCTTCTGCTGGGCATTCCTTCATCGGCGATACAGATCTTTCGCAGTTGGGCGATAAAGGTATCACCGAGCTGCGTCGTGATCGCCTTGGTTTTATTTTCCAATCCTTTAACCTGGTGCCAACGCTGACTGCAGCCGAAAACATCACGCTGCCTCTCAACATCGCAGGTAAAGATGTAGATCAGGCGTGGTTCGACGAGGTCACCGGGCGCCTGGGCCTGGCGAAACGTTTGGGCCACCGCCCCGCAGAACTTTCTGGTGGCCAACAGCAGCGCGTGGCTTGTGCTCGCGCTTTGGTTTCGCGCCCGGAGATCATTTTTGGTGATGAACCGACCGGTAACTTGGATTCCAATTCCTCGGCAGAGGTGCTGGACATTTTGCGCACTGCCGTTGATGACGACGACCAAACCGTGGTGATTGTCACCCACGACGCACGCGCGGCCTCGTATGCCGACCGCGTGATCTTCCTGAAAGACGGCACTATCGTCGATGAGCTACACGGCGCCAGCATGGACGATATTTTGCAGACCATGGCGGGAATTGAGGGCTAAATATGGCGAAGCGAACTTCCATGCGCACCATCGCCGTGCGCAATATCGTCTCGCATAAATTGCGCCTGGCACTGACGGTACTGTCAGTGATGCTGGGTACCGCATTTATTTCTGGCGCGTTCATGTTTACCAACTCGCTGTCGTCGACCTTTGAGGCAGCCGTGGGCAGCGCCTATGAGGACGTCGACGCAGCAGTCGGTCCGGCAGAAGGCCTGCCCATCATCGATGGAGAGACCGTGCAAGCGATTACCGACGATGAATCGGTGCGCGCGGTCAACCTGACCGAATCTACCAACGTGGTAGTCGCCAATGAGAACCTGGAGGCTTACCAGGTAGGTGGTGGTACTTCCACGCTGCAGATGTATTACCCACCGGAAAACAAGGTGGGGGACGCTGACGAGATCATTGACGGCACAGCACCGCACGGTGAAGGCGAGGTCATCGTCAACGATACCGCTGCAGAAGAGCAAGGCATCAGCGTCGGCGAGAAGATCATTTTGGTCACTCCAGAAGACCGCTACGAAGTCACCGTCAGCGGAATCTACACCCCAGCACTGGAACAAGGATTGGGTTCGTTGTCGGTGTTGATGGAAGCCGGCTCCTACCAGAACCTGTTTAACCCAGACGGTCTTGCTAGCCAGATGGCTGTCGCGGCAGATGACGGCACCACTGCTGAGCAACTGGTGAACCACCTCAACGAAACGTATCCACAGGTAGAAGCCCAAACCGGGCAGGCGCTTGCCGACGAATTGACGGAGCAAATCAGCAATGCGCTCAGTTTTGTCAATTACTTCTTGGTTGCCTTCGGCCTGATTGGTCTGCTGGTGGGGACGTTCATCATCGCCAATACCTTCTCTATGATCGTGGCGCAGCGCATCAAAGAATTCGCACTACTGCGTTCTATCGGTGCGTCTCAGCGCCAGATCACCGGATCAGTGGTGGTGGAAGCGTTGGTCGTTGGCCTGCTGGGTTCGGCTCTTGGTGTGGTTGCCGGTATTGGTTTGGTTGCGGTCATCCGCGCGGTATTTTCTGCACGCGGCATGTCCTTCGATGGTGGAGGGCTGGGATTGTCACTGACCGCCATCGTCCTGCCGATAATCCTGGGCGTCGTGGTCACCATCGCTTCTGCCTGGGCGCCGGCGCGCCGGGCCGGGCAGGTGAAACCGGTAGAAGCCATGCGTTCGACGGAGTCCGCTGCAGGTGCCCCACTGACCGTGCGCACCATCATCGGCACTGTGATCATCGTGGCTGGTGTACTGGCCGCAGGCCTGGCGATGCTGCTGGACGATTCTGGAACCACCCTGCGCGCCAGCTTGGTCGGCATTGGCGCCTTCTTGGTGGTCGTCGGCTACTTCATGGCCGGTCCAGCATTCAGCATGGGCATCGTGCCAGTTTTGGGCCGGGTCATCGGAGCCCCGTTTGGTTCCATGGGGCGGTTGGCTTCCACGAATGCGCGCCGTTCGCCACGTCGTACCGCTGCCACGGCATTCGCGTTGACCCTGGGAATGATGCTGGTCACCGGCATTGGCATGCTGGGTGCGACCATGAAAAACAGCATTGGTGACATGCTGGAAGATACGGTCACCGCAGATTTCCTGGCTACCGGGCCGCAGGATGGGTCTTTCCCAGTACCTCAAGCGGTTCCGGGGGCTTTGGCAGAAACCGATGGCGTGGAAAGCACAGTGACCATGCGCATGGCGCCAGTGCAGATCGCCGGGCAGGCCGGATACAACTATGGTCCGGGCTATACCTTTACCAACAGCATTGACGGCAGCCCGCAGGATTTCGTCGATATGGAAATTCTGGAAGGCTCTGCGGATTTGGTTGCCCAACCTGGAGTGCTGGTCAGTGATGAACTGGCAAAGGCGGAAGGCTGGACCGTCGGCCAGGCACTCCCACTGACGACGCTCGAGACCGCCGAAAGCTCCGATGAATCTGGCGAACCAGTCGCTGTGGAACCTGGGCACGCAACCGAAGTGACCATCACCGGCATTTACAGCAGCGAGAACGATATCTTTGAAAACCTGCTGGTCTCACAATCTGCCGTTGATGAAGTCATGGAAGGCGATACCGCTCCGATCCAGATGATCGCGGTAAACACCGATGATTCTGTCGGGGAAGATGAGATGCGCGAGCGGCTGGTGGAATCAGTCAAGGAATTCCTGGTCATCCAGGTGAAAACCGGTGCTGAATATGCTGACGAGGCTAGCCAGCTGATCGATCAGATGCTGTCGATTCTGTACGCCTTGCTGGCACTTGCCGTGATCATCGCGGTGCTGGGCATTATCAATACGCTGACACTCGGTGTGATTGAGCGTCGACAAGAAATCGGCATGTTGCGCGCAGTTGGTGCTTACCGTGGACAGATTCGCACGATGATCATTGTTGAGGCCGTCCAGATTGCGCTATTCGGTGCCATCATGGGCATTCTTGCGGGGCTTGGCCTGGGCTGGTCGTTCATCGACGTGCTGGCAGGTGAAGGCCTCGGCGGTGCGGTGATTCCGTGGCATCAGGTGCTGATCATGCTGGGTGGTGCGGCAGTCGTGGGCGTGGTTTCCGCGTTGTGGCCAGCACGCAAGGCTGCTAAAACACCACCGCTGGAAGCTATCGCGGACTAGTATGAGCGATATGGACAACACGACCGAACCCAAGGATGTTGGTGTGGTGAAACGCACCTGGAAGGGGCGCTCTCTAGGTTTCTGGGTGCTCGAGGCCATTCGCGCTTTCGCTCGGTTTTATATGGCCTATATCTGGATCAGTGCTGGCTCGGCAAAACTAAACCAGCACCTGTCCGTGACACAGACCATTGAGGGCTACGAAATCTTCACCCCGGAGTGGTCTTCGGCGTTGGCACATCTGATTGGCCCGCTGGAGATCGCAGGGGGAGTATTCCTGCTTCTTGGTTTGTTCCTGAAACCAGCAGCCTGGGTATCGACGACGGTGCTGGTGCTGTTTATTATCGGTGTAGGGTCTGCTTGGGCGCGTGGGCTGATGATCGATTGCGGTTGCTTCACCATCGATATCAGCGAATCGGATCAGGCTATGAACTATTTGCGCACAATCCTGCGGGATGTGTTTTATATCTTCTTAAGCGTGTGGATTGCGCGCAGGCCTTTCCGACGCTTAGCTATTTATCCGTAGGCGGCCGTTTATCCTTAACTGAGACCTTCTCGCAAGCGAGAACCAACGAAGAACAAGGTGGATGAGTGAGTAAGAAAGTAACCAACCCGAACCAGAAATCGAGCGCGGGCTTTATCGGTGCCATCGTCGCGGTGCTGGTCATCGTGGTAGCAGTAATTGCCTATATCGTCCTTGCTGGACAGGGTGCGAAAGCAGAGAAATTTGCCAATTGGGAGATCAAGCAAGTTTCCGCAGAAACGAGTTTTGACGGCAACACCCTGACGTTTGGTGCTGCCGACAAGTCCCCACACGTTGATCTGTATGAGGATTTCTCCTGCTCATACTGTGCACACTTGGCAGAAGCCACGGATGCTGAGGCTCTGGAAGAAATCAACGCTGGAAACCTGGCCGTATCGATTCACCCTATGACTTTCCTGGATAACCAGGGCGACGGTCATTCCACCCAGGCAGTTGCCGCTCTGCTGGCATTAGCAGAGCATGACGACGTCAATGCCCTGTGGAACCTGCGTGAAGCTATGTTCGAAAACCAGCAGGATATTGCCCGTAGCTGGGGCCCTGATGATTTCGCTGATGCGGCCGCGCAGATGGAAGCATCTGACGAGGCTGTCGAGGACATTCGCAGCGGCAAGTTCCTGGAGAAGGCCCGCGAAGCTGGCGAGGCCAATGCTAAAGACTTGGAATCTAAGGTCGGTCGCGTTTCTACCCCACGCGTTCTGATGGATGGCAAAGACTTGGAAGTTGAAGACATCAACGACTGGGTGAAGGTCGCTGTTGCGTCCAAATAAGGCGCGCTGCGCTAAGCTCAGTGCTGATCTCGAAAGCTAACACAGCTTCACAGACACCTCCCGCGCTCAGGCTAGGGTAGAAGAAAATCTTCCGAAAACCTTGCCTGAGCGCGGGATTTGTTTGCGCATAAGGTGAAAGTGTAGACTCAACATTCGTTGAACAGACGGCGAGGAACACCCAATCATCGCTGTGAGTTTCAACCTGGGGCTATGGCGCAGCTGGTAGCGCACCACACTGGCAGTGTGGGGGTCACGGGTTCGAGTCCCGTTAGCTCCACTTTTTGCATTTCCCCCGGTCGTTAATGACCGGGGGTTTTGTTGTATAGCTCGAACTTGGTCCTAGGTTCGAATCTAGGCAGGGGCGCCGGGATTTTGGATTATCCTTTTAGCGCCGTTGCAGAGTAATCGGTAAGCTACTCCAGCCGCCGACCGGGTGCTCATCGCGTTCTGCGCCAGCCTGCGAACTCGCCTGCACGGTGGCTACAGCGAGCAGCTCCTCGACAAAAGCGCCAATTTCTACCATCGACAGATCTTTGCCGGGGCACGCATGTGGCCCGGTACCCCAGACCAGATTCTTCTCGGCATTCGCCTCTGGATTGAAGCCGTCTGGGTCAGCAAATGTCTCCGGGTCACGGTTTGCAGCAGTCCAGTGCAAATACACTCGCTGGCCTTCGTCGACCTGCTTGCCACCCACCGTTGCCGGGCAGGTGGTGACCCGCCGGTTAGAAACAAACGGATCGTCAATGCGCAAGATCTCGTCGACAAGCGCCACCAGCTCCTCGAAAGATATGCCGGAGCGGATGCGCTCTTCTACGGCAGTGTTACTTGCGAGCGCGTGCAGCAAAACTCCCACGCATTTCGCCATCGAACCAAGATCACCGCCGGTCCAGTTTCGTAGGATGGACACGATCTCTTCGAATTCCAACTCGCGGCCCAAACTGGTGTCATTGATCAAGCGGTAGGTCACGCAATCTTGCCCGGCAGCACGAACCTCGCCGACGACTTCGTTGATGATCTCGTCGTATTCTTGGGCCACTCGGGCGGTGCGGTGCTGCTGCCCAGAGCGAGTGGCGGCCGCGTTTTTCTCCACCCATTCCTTCAGCCGTGGCTCAATCGCACGCGGCCATCCCAGCCATGCGACCATGGCGCGCACCGCAAAATCGTAGCCCAAATCTTGCACGGCATCGACGCTCACTTCATCCCCGGCAGCGGGGGCGTCGGCAAGATAACCGTCGATGACCTCGCGGGCCACCCGGTGGAAATCTGCGCTGTAACGGGCAACCTCGTCGGCATTCAGGTAGTTATCCAGCAAGCGTCGGAAAGCGCTGTGCTTGTCGCCGTCCAGCCCGTTCGGGATCTGCAAATAACGCGAGACCGCGGAGCTAAAGGTTTCGGCATCCTGGGCGACGCGGGTGGCTTCTGCGTGACCAACAACGACGATATCTCCGGCGTCGTCATGCACAATCGGGCAGCCATGGGCATGGACGTCGTGGGAATAAGCCAACGGATCACGCCCGGCCGGGTCGGAAGTGCGAATGTCTAGTTTGTCAGGGGAAGAAGATAGTTTTTCAGACACAATTTCGAGGTTAACAGAAATTTTTCTGTTGAAATAAGAAATGTGAAATAGAAAATTCTGGCCAATAGCAGTAGGGCAAACCGCTAAACTGGAGGCATGAAAAAGACTGCTAGTTCGAACAAAAGCCCTGGAAAAAGCAGTGCGCGCAAGCTGGCTTCGGAACCCATCGGAGGTGGCCGCGGAAAACGGAGCCTACTGTTTTTCCTGCCTGCGATTTGGTTGGGCCTGATCATCGGCATTTCCCTGATCGAGGCACCGCTGAAATTCACCGCCCCAGGGATTACGATTCCACTGGGGCTGGGCATTGGCCGACGGGTGTTTTTCGCGATGAACATCGTCGAGGTCATCCTGGCCGTCGTACTCATCACGACGCTGGTGCGGCTGCTGGGTCGGCCGTCGCGGCAGAAACTCTGGGGCCTGGGCATCGCGATTAGCGTGGTGCTGGCGATCAAGATTCTGGTGATTCGCCCGATCCTCAATATCCGTACCGATGCCGTGCTGGCCGGAAATTTTGCAGGTGGCTCGACCACGCACTATTTCTACGTTGCTGCTGATGCTGCGTTGTTTATTTTGCTGATCACGTTCATGGTGGTAGTTACTCGCCGGTTGCTGCCGAAAAACCCGCAGGCTCTGGGCTAGCTGTTGTTAGTCGGGTCGCCCCCGTCGGCGGACTAGCACCGAGCTCCCCCACTAGCTCGCGTCGTCTTTCGTGATCCGGTCGTCTTTCTCAGCCCTGCCGTCCGTATTACTGAGTCCATGGGCGTCGTCCATGGTGTGCAAACGTGCCTTCTTCCGCTTGGATTTCAGCCACATCGTGAAAAACATGTATCCCAGCAGGGCGAAGGTAATCCAGGTGACGTAACGCTCGATGGTTACCAGCGTCTCGCGTACCGTGGCACCGAAGGTCAGACCCAAATAGACGTAGAAGCACTTCAGCGCAATGGCATAAACCAACACATAGGCGCCGATTATCCAGCCCTTGGTGCGTTTAATGCCTGCGATGACGACGATGATTGTCGCTGGGATCGGGGAAAACGGAATATACGACAGCAGCAGACAAAAACCCGGGTGGCGGTAGATGAAGTTTTCCAGCTTCCGGAACCACAACGGGGGATGGCCCATAAATGAGTAATCGATAAACGATGGGCCCCAGCGCTTGCCGATCAAGAAAAACAGCGGCAAAAACTTCACCATGCTTACAGCCGCGACCAGTACCGTAGCGACGATCAGCCCGGTGTTGTTTTCATTTTCTGCTGTTAGCGCGAGCACCGACAGGCTTGAACCACTCAGTGCGGAATATAAAAAGGGGTGATCCACCAGCAGCATCGCGCGGAATGGCAGCAGTGCAAAACCATAGATGCCTGAGGCAGCGAGCAGACCCCACAGAATCCAGTCGAAGCGCTCGAAATTGCGCATGAAACTGGGCAGTTCTTGCTGCCAGGACTCAGTGTCTTGCGGGGAGTTAGTTTTCTGTGAGGGGTCTGCATCCCCGAAGTTGTGCCCGTGCGTGCCGTCTGCGGTTGTCTCGCTCATACCGATCCTTTATAGCACCATGAACTGTCCAGATCCCTTTCCGTACCATCGGGGGATATGACGCAGAGTTTCACCAAACGCCCGAACGAACACCGTGCTGCCGAGGCTGAAGCTGCAGGGTTGCAGTGGCTGGGTGAAGCCAGCGAATGCGTGCCCCGCGTCGTTGCCGTGGACACGCAGCGCAATGAGCTGCAGACGGCATACATCGAATCGGTGGCCCCGACTGCTAAGACCGCGCGCCGAGCTGGTGCCGAATTAGCCCGCATCCACGCCGCCGGAGCGCCTGCTTTTGGCGCACCCCCGGCTGGTTGGCAGGGTCCGAACTATATCGGTACCCAGCAACAGGACTGCATCCCTACAGACGATTGGGGAGAGTTTTATACTCGCCAGCGTGTCGAGCCATTCGCCCGCGCCGCAGCCCAGGCAGGCACGCTTGCCGACGACGAGCTTGCCGACGTACTACGCGCTTGCCAGGCGATCCGCGCTGCGGAGTGGTCGGTGAAGCCCGCCCGCATTCACGGTGATTTGTGGACGGGCAATCTGCTGTTCGGTAGCGACGGGCCTGCGTTCATTGATCCCGCGGCACACGGCGGGCATCCGCAGACCGACCTGGCCATGCTGGATCTATTTGGCGTCCCGCATTTCGACGAGATTGTCGCCGGTTATCACGAGGTTTCGCCGCTGCCGAAAAATTGGCGCGAGTTCATCCCGATGCATCAGTTGCACCCACTGGCGGTACATTCGCTGACGCATGGGTCGGCGTATGCGGGGCCACTACAACGCGCAGCTCAGGTGACCGCGCAGCTGCTGGGTTAATTCTGGTCTAGCTGCGCCACCAGTCGTCGGCAAGCGTGGCCGGTAAGTGGCGCTTGTGCTGGCCGGCATCCCACAATCGCTCGATGCGCGTGGACGTCTCTTCGCTGACTTCTCGACCCTCCAAGTAATCGTCAATCTCTGAGTACTGCAGTCCGAGGGCTTCTTCGTCGGCAAGCCCCGGGCGGTCGTCTTCTAAATCAGCGGTGGGGACCTTCTGCCAAGTAGCATCTGGGGCCTTGAGGTGGCGCAAGAGTGCTGCACCCTGTCGTTTATTTAACCCAGCCAGTGGTAAGACGTCTGCAGCACCGTCGCCAAATTTAGTGAAGAAACCGGTGATGTTTTCCGCGGCGTGATCAGTACCGATAACCAACAGGCCGCGTGCACCTGCGACTGCGTATTGCGCAATCATGCGCTGGCGGGCTTTGACATTGCCGCGGTTGAAATCGCTCAGGCTAGTCTCGCCGACGGCAGCGGCAGCAGCCTGATCCATCGCGACGGTGGCGGGAGCGATATCGATGCTGGCGCGGTGGTCGGGGCGAATAAACTCCAGGGCCATCTGCGCATCGGCGTCGTCGTGCTGCTGGCCGTGCGGCAGGCGCAGTGCCCAAAACTCCACCTGGTGGCCTTTTGTGCTGCGGCCTTCTGTGCGCAGTTTTTCTACTGCTAGCTGTGCTAAACGGCCTGCCAGGGTGGAATCCTGGCCGCCGGAGATACCGAGGGCAAAACCTCGTGCACCGGTGGTTTTCAGGTATTCCGCCAGGAAATTTACGCGCCGGGCAACTTCTTCTTCTGGATCGATTAAGGGCTTAACACCCAGGGCTTTTATGATCGATTGCTGCTTCATGCTGGGGTTTTTCGGCATGGTTTTAGCCTAGTCGCCTGACACAATGAGTGTTTGTGAAAATGACCGAGAATAATCAGACTGGTGCGCGCGATACCTCCCGTGCCGAAACGACCGAAACCCGTCGTTACGTGAAAATGGTCGCCGCTTTCGCCGCCATCGGTGGCCTGCTTTTCGGATACGACACCGGAGTGATGTCCGGCGCACTGTTATATATCAGCCCCGAATTTGGCATGAGCGCTGCCGAGGAAGGGCGCGTTACCGCCATGCTGCTGGTTGGCGCCGCCATCGGTGCGTTGCTGGGTGGCCGCGTGGCGGATTGGTGGGGCAGGCGCATGACCCTGCTGGTTAACGGTGTGATCTTCTGTGCTGGTTCCATTTGGTGTGCGTTGGCTGGATCCGTCGCAGAACTGGCCACCGCGCGCACCTTTTTGGGCGTGGCCGTCGGTGCGGTCTCGATCGTGGTTCCGATGTATATCGCGGAGAAGGTCCCAGCCGCGGTACGGGGTCGCATGGTCTCCCTGAACACGCTGATGATCGTCGTCGGCCAGCTGCTGGCGTACCTGGTCAACTCCTTGTTGGCACCGACTGGCAACTGGCACCTGATGCTGGGAATGGCCGCGATTCCGGGTGCCATGCTCACCGCTGGCATGATTTTCTTGTCCGATACCCCGGTCTGGTTGGCACGCAAAGGCCGCACCGATCAGGCCCGCGAGGTTGCTGCTCGCGCCGGGATGTCGTTGGAAGAGCTGTCGATCGTCGTTGAGGCAGAACAGCTTGACGACGCCGGTACCGCTGCTTCCGGTGGTGCGAAAACCTCAGAGGAATTCCAGGCGCTGAAAAAGATGCGCTGGATCCGGGTGACCATTCTGATTGCCATGCTGATCGGCGTGACGCAGCAGATCACGGGCGTAAACGCCGTGATTTATTTCGCGCCGACGATGATGAGTGAGGTCGGTATCTCGACCACCAATGCGGTGTATACCTCGATCGTCATTGGTGTGGTTTCCGTTATTGCTTGTTGGGTAGGCCTGAAGATCATCGATGTCGTCGGCCGGAAACGCTTGCTGACGTGGGGGCTGACCGGAAATATTATCTCCCTGTTGGTGCTGGCTCTGACCTATAGTCTTGCCGACGGAAGCTTCACCTGGGCGATGGTTTCGCTAGGTCTGATGGCTGTGTTTATCGCTTTCCAACAGGCTGCGGTTTCCCCAACTACCTGGCTGTTGATCTCGGAGATTGTGCCAGTGCAGGCTCGTGGTCTGGGTATGGGCATCGCCGGTCTTGCGCTGTGGGTGGCGAACTGGGCTGTCGCACAATTTTTCTTGCCAGTCACAGAGATTCTGAGCGGTTCCGGCACCTTCGTGGCCTTCTCCATGCTGGGTGTGGTTGCTCTGGGCTTTGTCCGGGTGTTTATCCCGGAGACGATGGGGCGCAGCTTGGAGGAAGTCGGCGAGGTTATGGAAAAACGCTGGGCTAAGTAAAGCGCATTAGCGAGTGTTGACGAGCTATCCTGTCAGGGCGAGAGTGCACGAAAACACTGGGATTTGAGAAAACTGGTGTGAGATAGGTAGACTGTCAGCTTGTGTTATGATCGCCGTTTTGGGCGGTCGCTGATAATTATTGTCTACACGCTGTGTAGTAGCTGCGTACAGAAAGGAGCGCCCGATGAAGGTCCGCAAGTCGCTTCGGTCGCTGAAGAAGAAACCGGGCGCCCAGGTCATCCGCCGTCACGGTAAAACCTTCGTGATCAACAAGAAAGATCCACGCTTCAAGGCACGTCAGGGCTAATTCACCTGGGTTTCTTCCGAAGCTTGTATCATGCCGCCGTCTCACTCTTAACTGAGTGGGGCGGCGGTTTTGCTATGTTTTCACCCTGCTCTGATTTCTGTTTTCGTCCTGTGCTGAGTTTCCACATTTTGTACACAGCCTAATCACAGCCTGTGAAATTACATCCGTGTATAACGATTTGATAACGGTGTGGTGAGTCGTCCTGCGGAAATGCTGACGGGGGCTGGAAAAGGTGTTCTTGGCTGGGAAAGTAATCACTCGCCCGCGAGCTAGATGTGGGGGCTGTGAATACCTCCAGCAGGGGATTCCACAGATGTAACTACTATATGTAGTGTAATTGCGACATATTGGCACAACGTATAGTGTCGATGAAGTCGAAGCGAGCCGATGGGCTTGCCACACAACTTCATCGAGGAACACTCGAAAAACCCGCCCGATGCGTACTGACAAGGAAGTCTCCCCATGGCAATCACCGTTTACTCCAAGCCAGCTTGCATGCAGTGCACCATGACTAAAAAGAAGCTAGACGCACTTGATCTGGACTACGACGTTATCGATATCTCCATGGACGATGAAGCACGCGATTACGTCATGGCCCTGGGATACCTCCAAGCGCCTGTCGTAGTAGCAGAGGGGCAGCACTGGTCCGGGTTCCGTCCAGAGCGCCTGAGCGCATTGGCGGAGACCATGGCTACTGCCTCGGCCTAATCGCTGACAGAACATCGTTATAACTGCATATTTCCCCCCTCTCCCATAGACAGCGGCCATTCCTAACAATGAGCCCAGCAGTCACCTTCAGGTAGTCAACCCAAGTCATTTCTTTTGCCGTGTGCAGACAGGAGTGTGGCCCACGATGTTGGTCGTGTATTTTTCTTCCACCACGGAAAACACTAAGCGATTCGTCGACAAGCTAGGTTATCGCTCCAAACGCATTCCGCTGCGTCCAGCACAGGAAGGCCACCTGAGTGTTGATGAACCATTCGTGCTGGTGTGTCCGACCTATGGGGGAGGGGTTTCGTTGACTCGAGCAACCGCTAAACCAGTTCCGCCCCAAGTTATTAAATTTCTGAATGACCCCGATAATCGAAAACACTTACGGGCTGTCATTTCTGGTGGAAACAGCAATTTCGGTGCCGACTACGGCAAAGCAGGCGACCTCATCGCCGCTAAATGTAACGTGCCGTATGTCTACCGCTTCGAGCTCATGGGAACCGCCGAAGACGTGGAGCTAGTCCGGCAAGGTCTGGACAATAACGCACAACGGCTCGGCCTAGTAGAAGATCTCGCATCCTAATTCCAGAATCTCATTCCACAACCCCTCAATTCACAACCCCTCAATTCACCACCTTTTAATTCACAATGTCTCAAAGCAGGAAGGTTGCATCCGTGACCAATCACGTCGGCAAAACTGTCGCCGAACCCGTCAGTACCGATCACCAGCTGGATTATCACGCGTTGAACGCGTTGCTGAATCTTTACGACGAAAATGGTCAGATTCAGTTCGACAAAGACCGCGAAGCCGCGAATCAATACTTCATCCAGCACGTCAACCAGAACACTGTGTTCTTCCATGACCTGGAAGAAAAAATTGATTATCTGATCGAAAATTCTTACTACGACCCGTCCGTGATCGAACAATATGACTTCGAATTCATCAAGTCATTGTTCAAGCAAGCTTATGCCTACAAATTCCGCTTCCAGAGCTTCCTGGGCGCCTACAAGTACTACACCAGCTACACGCTGAAGACTTTCGACGGCCGTCGATACCTAGAGCGTTTCGAAGACCGCGTATCCATGACCGCATTATTCCTTGCCGACGGCAACGAAGAGATCGCCAAGGCCATGGTGGATGAGATCATGTCTGGGCGCTTCCAGCCAGCTACCCCGACGTTCCTGAACGCTGGTAAGGCCCAGCGCGGCGAGTTGGTTTCCTGCTTCTTGCTGCGTATCGAAGACAACATGGAATCGATTGGCCGTTCCATCAACTCTGCCTTGCAGTTGTCTAAGCGCGGCGGTGGCGTGGCCCTGCTGCTATCCAATGTGCGTGAATCCGGTGCGCCAATCAAGCACATCGAAAACCAGTCTTCCGGCGTGATTCCAGTAATGAAACTTCTGGAAGATGCCTTCTCCTACGCCAACCAGCTGGGTGCGCGACAGGGCGCAGGTGCGGTGTACTTGAACGCACACCACCCAGATATCCTGTCGTTTTTGGACACCAAGCGCGAAAACGCAGATGAGAAAATCCGCATCAAGACCTTGTCCGTCGGCGTGGTCGTTCCAGATATTACTTTCGAGCTAGCCAAGCGCAACGAAGACATGTATTTGTTCTCGCCTTATGACGTCGAGCGCGTCTACGGGAAGCCATTCGCCGATATCTCGATTACCGACAACTACGAGGACATGGTGGAGGACCCGCGCATCCGCAAGTCCAAGATCAATGCGCGGCACTTGTTCCAGACCATCGCCGAACTGCAATTCGAGTCCGGCTACCCGTACATCATGTTCGAAGACACGGTGAACCGTGCGAACCCGGTCAAAACCGGACGGATCAACATGTCCAATCTCTGCTCAGAGATCTTGCAGGTCAACAGTCCATCGGTACTGAACGACGACCTGAGCTATGACACCGTCGGCCACGATATCTCCTGCAACCTGGGTTCTTTGAACATTGCCAAGGCCATGGACTCGCAGGATTTCGAAAAGACCATTGAGATGGCTATCCGCGCGTTGACCGCTGTTTCGGACAAGACCACGATCAACTCGGTGCCATCAGTGCGTGAGGGCAATAACACCTCGCATGCAATTGGCCTGGGGCAGATGAACCTGCACGGCTACTTAGGCCGCGAGCACATCTACTACGGCTCGGAAGAAGCCCTGGATTTCACCAACGCATACTTCGCATCCGTGATGTATGCCAGCTTGAAGGCCTCCAACAAACTGGCCCGCGAGCGCGGCGAGCACTTTGCGGAATTCCCACAATCGGATTACGCCAGCGGAGTCTTCTTCGACAGCTACGACCCAGCCGAATTTGCTCCACAGACTGAGAAAGTCAAAGAGCTCTTCGCAAATTCTTCGATCACCACGCCGAGTGCAGAAGACTGGGAACAGTTGAAACAAGACGTCGCCAAGCACGGCTTGTACAACCGTAATTTGCAGGCCGTGCCGCCGACAGGCTCCATCTCGTATATCAACAATTCGACCTCGTCGATCCACCCGATTGCGTCGAAGATCGAGATCCGCAAAGAAGGCAAAGTCGGCCGTGTCTACTACCCGGCGCCGCACATGGACAATGACAACCTGCAGTATTTCCAGGATGCCTACGAGATCGGCTACGAGGCGATCATTGATACTTATGCGGTAGCCACGAAGTACGTAGACCAGGGCTTGTCTTTAACATTGTTCTTCCCGGATACTGCGACCACTCGCGATATCAACAAAGCCCAGATTTATGCTTGGCGTAAGGGTATTAAGACCCTGTACTACATCCGCCTGCGCCAGCAAGCGTTGGAGGGTACAGAGGTAGAAGGCTGCGTTTCTTGCATGCTGTAAGCCGCTAAAAACCCGCCGGGGAAACCACTAAAGTTTGAACCCGTCGGGGCGGTTACTCCAATGAGCGCGCCACTTCGTGCAGTAAAGCGTGCGAGGTGCGCTCTGCGTGAATGCCGTCGCCGTCGCTAACGTACTGGGCCAACTCCTGGTGTAGATCCAGGGTGTTGGCCACTGGCTTATCTGCACCTACACCGAAGACGGTTTTGCCACTGTGGATGGCAAAAAATACCGGTACGAGTGCCGCGAACATCTCGTTACCAGAAGCTTCCAGGAGCAGTGAGTGGAAACGTAAATCTGTTGCTAGGAAGTCTGCTGCGTCGTCCTCCTGCCTGCCCGCTTCGGCGGGCATTTTTGCTAAGTGCACCAAGGTGCTAGCCAATTCCAGGATTTCGGCACGTTGTTGCGGGCTGGCATTGTCCGCGGCTTGCCGTGCAGCAACCGGTTCGACCGCCATCCGTAATTCATTGAGGGAAGCCAGCTGTGCACTGCGCTGAGTGGGAGCTGCTAAGCGCCAGCTGATGACAGCCGGATCGAACAAAGCCCAATGTCGTTGCTCTAAGACTGTGATGCCAACCCGCCGGCCTGCGGCTACTAAGCCCACGTGCTCCAGTGCGCGCATGGTCTCGCGGGCTACGGTACGAGAAATTCCAAAACGCTCGGAGATTGCATGCAGCGTAAATTGTGTACCTGCTGGGTGTTCACCCGAGACGATTTCGCGGCCAAGTTCATCGAAGACAGACCCCAGCAGTGGGGCAGTGGCAGTTGCGCCGTGGGGGTGGTGCGGCGGGGTCACGGGTGGTGTTCCTTTCGTCACGAGTCGTCGATTAGCAACGCCGTATCCAGCTTAGTTATGAGCGGCACTTGTTAGGTGCAGAACTGCTCGAATCCAGGCCGAAATGAGTGCGCAAAATAGGCTAGATTGGATAGTTAAAAGGCGGGATACACGCCTAATTTTAAGTGAAAATCCCCGACAGAACGAGGTACTCCCATGGCATCTGGTACTGCTCCCGACGATCCGAACAAACCGGTCAAAGCCATCAACTGGAACACCATCCCCGATGATAAAGATCAAGAGGTCTGGGATCGGTTGACTGGTAACTTTTGGCTGCCAGAAAAGGTTCCCGTTTCCAATGACATTCCCACCTGGAAAACCCTGACTGAGAAAGAAAAAGAGACCACCATGCGGGTCTTTACGGGTCTTACTCTGCTGGATACCATCCAGGGCACTGTCGGGGCTGTGGCTATGTTGCCGGATTGCCAGACGCAGCATGAAGAAGCAGTCATGACAAATATTGCGTTCATGGAGTCCGTGCATGCCAAGTCTTATTCGAATATCTTCATGACTCTGGCCTCGACGCCGATGATTAACGATGCATTCCGTTGGTCGGAAGAAAACGAGCGTTTGCAGCGTAAGGCACGCATCGTGCTGGATTATTACCACGGTGAAGACCCAGACAAGCGCAAGGTTGCCTCCACGCTCCTGGAATCTTTCCTATTCTACTCCGGCTTCTACTTGCCAATGTATTGGTCCTCGCGTGCGAAGTTGACCAACACCGCAGACATCATCCGTCTGATCATTCGTGATGAGGCCGTGCATGGCTATTACATTGGCTATAAATACCAGCAGTCGGTGAAAAAGCAGTCGCCAGAGCGCCAGGAAGAGCTGAAGAATTACGCCTTCGAGTTATTGTACGAATTGTATGAAAACGAGATGCAGTACACCGAGGATCTTTACGACGAGCTCGGGTGGACTGAAGACGTCAAGCGATTCCTGCGCTATAACGCAAACAAGGCACTAAACAACCTCGGCTACGAAGGCATGTTCCCGGCTGACGAAACACGAGTGTCCCCAGAAATTCTGTCTGCGTTGGCGCCGAATGCTGATGAAAACCATGACTTCTTCTCTGGTTCCGGTTCCTCTTATGTCATGGGGAAAGCAGAGTTGACGACTGACGACGACTGGGATTTCTAAACCCCGTCGAAAGTATGACACCAACCGGGGGAATAGCAGCCCCCTTCCGGCGTTGAACTTTTCACAGAAACCTCAACAGTTACAGTGGGGTGGCTCACGGAGTATGTGCTCCAGATTATGTGCGCCCCGCCGTGTTACTGGTGGGGTTTTTCGTGTTCCTGCACTTAAGCCGTCTAAGGCTCGTGCCACCATGCCAGTGGGGTAGTGGCCGTCGAAAAGAGCCTGGCTAAGCCTAACTAATGCTGGGCCGGGCGCAGGTGGGAAATGAGAAAACAAAAACGTTCAGTGGTTACCTAAAAACCTCGCAGTGACCTAATATAAATACTCGTAATTAATTGGCATTTTCTGTACCTCCAGTGCGCGCCGATTAGCTGTGCTGGTGGTCGGCGAGTGCTTTCGTAATTAGGAGGAATTATGACCGCTGTGGCGCCACGGCTTGATGATTATGTCGAGCCAACTCGTCCCCAACCAACGGGGCATGAACGCACCGGGTCTAAGGCGTTGACAATTCTTTCAACCACCGACCACAAGCAGCTGGGCATCATGTACTTGATCATGTCCTTCAGCTTCTTCTTCCTCGGTGGCTTGATGGCACTGTTGATTCGTGCCGAATTGTTCACCCCTGGCCTGCAGATGCTGTCCAACGAGCAGTTCAACCAGCTGTTCACTATGCACGGCACCGTGATGCTGCTGCTGTTCGCTACCCCGGTTGTGTGGGGTTTCGCTAACTACATCCTGCCGCTACAGATCGGCGCACCGGATGTGGCTTTCCCGCGTCTGAACGCTTTTGGTTTCTGGATTACCACCATCGGTGGCTTCGTCATGTTGGCTGGGTTCCTGACCCCAGGTGGTGCCGCGGACTTCGGTTGGACCATGTACATGCCGTTGGCTGACTCGATCCACACCCCAGGCTTGGGTGCTGATTTCTGGATCGTCGGTGTCGGCGCTACTGGCGTCGGTACCATCGCCTCAGCTATTAACATGCTGACCACCCTGCTGACTTTGCGTGCACCAGGTATGACCATGTTCCGTATGCCAGTTTTCTGCTGGACCATCATGGTTGCCGCCATCCTGGCCCTGATGATCTTCCCAGTTCTGACCGCTGGTGCATTGGGTGTTCTGTATGACCGTCAGCTTGGCGGCCACATCTACGAGCCAGCCAACGGTGGCGCCATCCTGTGGCAGCACCTGTTCTGGTTCTTCGGCCACCCAGAGGTTTACGTTCTGGCTCTGCCTTTCTTCGGTGTTATCTCCGAGATTGTTCCGGTCTTCTCCCGCAAGCCGGTCTTCGGTTACATCGGCCTGGTCTTCGCGACGCTGTCCATCGGTGGCATGTCGATGGCTGTGTGGGCGCACCACATGTTCGTGACCGGCGCTATCCTGTTGCCGTTCTTCTCGTTCATGACCTTCCTGATCGCCATCCCAACCGGTATGAAGTTCTTCAACTGGGTAGGCACCATGTGGAAGGGCCACATCACTTGGGAGACCCCAATGATTTGGGCCATGGGCTTCCTGACCACCTTCCTGTTCGGTGGTATGACCGGTGTCATGTTGGCTTCGCCGCCACTGGACTTCCACCTGGCTGAGTCTTACTTCTTGATCGCTCACTTCCACTACACCTTGTTCGGTACCGTTGTGTTCTCCGCATTCGCCGGTTTGTACTTCTGGTTCCCGAAGATGACTGGTCGTATGCTGGACGAGCGTCTGGGCAAGATCCACTTCTGGTTGACCTTCATCGGCTTCCACGGCACATTCTTGGTGCAGCACTGGGTCGGCAACATGGGTATGCCACGTCGTTACGCTGACTACCTGGACTCCGACGGATTCACCATCTACAACCAGATCTCCACCGTCTTCGCCTTCGTTCTGGGTGCTTCGGTTATCCCACTGGTATGGAACGTCTTCAAGTCTTGGCGCTACGGCGAGATCGTCACTGTCGATGACCCATGGGGTTACGGCAACTCTCTGGAATGGGCAACCTCGTGCCCACCACCACGCCACAACTTCGTCTCGATGCCTCGCATTCGTTCGGAGCGTCCAGCATTCGAGCTGCACTACCCGCACATGGTCGAGCGCATGCGTGCCGAAGCGCACTCTGGCGCTCACGACTCCGGAGCACACGAAGACCCACGCCAGGTTTCGCACGCCAAGCACTAGTCCGTGCCTGTGCTCCTGACGCTTAAGAACGCTCTTAGCAGGTCGAAAGTTCTAACAGCATAGTTCTGGAGAAATCAGCCACAGCGGTTGCGCCAGAACTAGCCACTACCTGCTAATCAGCCAAACCCCCGCGCCCATCCACTCCTAGTGGGTAGCGGGGGTTTGGCTTATCCTAGAAACGGCACCCTGCGTATACGCCGCCGCTAGTTTCACCGACGTAGCAACCGAATTGAGGAACCTGTGAACCAACCAGATCCCAAGCAGACCCCCGCTGCATCCCGGCAAGCCGAACCAACCGTCCGCTTGCAGAAAGGATTGCGCTCTGCCGTCGTTATCGTCAGCGGGAAAGACCAAAAAGGCGTTTCCGCGGAATTTTTCCGCGTGCTGGCTAATTATGGCGTGCAGCTGTTAGACGTGCAGCAGTCTGAGTTTTTGGGCCACCTGCAATTGGCTGCGTTTACTGGCATCAAAGACGAGCATTTCGCTGAGCTATCTGAAGCTTTGACCGCTGCATTAACCCCGTTAGGCCAGCAGGTCACCATCGAGTACCGAACAGAAGATAACGAGACTCCGGCACCAGATCCACGGTCTACTCACGTCGTGGTCGTGCTGGGAAACCCAGTTACGGCACAGGCGATTTCAGCGGTCGGCGCCACCCTGGCCCAGCACGGTGCGAATATCGACCGCATGCGTGGCATAGCGGATTACCCAGTTACTGGCCTAGAAATCTTTGTGTCGGTAGCAAATCCAGCACCTGGTGCCAGTGAAGACCTCCGTGCGGCGCTAGCGCAGCTGACCAGCAACCTCGGGGTGGATATTGCGATCGAACGCGCAGGTCTGGCCCGTCGGGGTAAACGACTGGTGTGCTTTGACTGCGATTCCACGCTAATCACCGGCGAGGTTATTGAAATGCTCGCTGCCCACGCAGGCAGGGAAGCGGAAGTCGCCGAAGTGACTGAACGGGCGATGCGCGGGGAATTAGATTTTGAAGAATCGTTGCGTGAGCGCGTAAAGGCTTTGGCTGGGCTGGATGCGTCCGTGGTGCAAGAAGTCGCCGATGCCATCGAACTAACCCCAGGCGCGCGCACTACGCTGCGTACGCTGAACCGTATGGGTTATCGCACCGCGGTGGTCTCTGGTGGTTTTATTCAGGTGCTAGAAGATCTCGCCGAAGAACTCGAGCTCGATTACGTTCGGGCCAATACCCTGGAAATCGAAGACGGTAAGCTCACCGGCCGGGTGATTGGACAGGTGGTAGACCGTGCCGCGAAGGCGAATTTACTCGCGGAATTCGCCGCGGATTCGGGCCTGACGATGGCACAAACCGTGGCCGTCGGCGACGGTGCCAATGACATCGACATGATCTCCGCTGCCGGCCTGGGCGTGGCTTTCAATGCGAAGCCAGCATTGCGGGAAATTGCTGATACCTCGGTGAGCCACCCATTTTTGGATGAAGTGCTCTACATCATGGGGATTCCCCGCACAGAGATCGATACTTCCGACCGGGAGGATGGCAGCTACCACCGCGTCGCATTGGACTAGCTCTGGACCGGTTTTGGACTAGCTCTGCACCAATCTCTTCAGTGCACCCAGCACGGTCTTTTTATCTTGGGTGCGCCAAAACGGCGGTAAAGATGACAACAAGAACTGGCCGTAGCGCTTAGTGACCACCCGGTTATCCAATACCGCGACCACGCCACGGTCGGTAGCTGAACGCAACAGACGCCCTGCACCCTGCGCCATCAATAGCGCGGCGTGGGTGGCAGAGACTTCCATGAAGCCGTTACGCCCAGCTGCCTGCGCTGCCTCCGAGCGTGCTTGCAGCAGTGGGTTATCGGGCCGCGGAAACGGAATGCGGTCCATCAGCACGAGTGAACAAGCCTTGCCGGGTACGTCGACACCTTGCCACAGCGTCAAAGTGCCAAACAGGACAGAGTGTTCTTTCGCGGCAAACTTTTCGACGAGCGCACCAATCGAATCCTCACCCTGTACATAGACGGGGAAGGGCAACTTCGGGCGCAACTCGTCGGCCGCTTGCACGGCCGCCCGCTTCGAGGAAAACAACCCGAGGGTACGCCCGCCGGCTGCCATAATCAGCTCACGCATCTCTTCCAAGGTTTCTGGTGCCAGACCATCTCTGCCCGGCTGCGGCAGGTGCCTCGGCGCATAGAGAATCCCGGATTTCGCCGGATCAAACGGGGTGCCCGCATCCAAACTGTCCCACTTACCCTTGGGCAAACCCCATTGCGCGCCCATGGCGTCGAAACGCCCGCCCAAAGTCAGCGTCGCCGAGGTCAGCACCACGGTGTTCTCCCCGAATAAGCGGTCGCGCAGTAAATCTGCCACCGACAAGGGTGCTACCTGCAATGTGTCCCCGTAGCGTTCATTGCGGTCCAACCAAACCACATCGTCTTGCGCGGCCGGGTCCTCGGTATCGAAGACTTCTTGGATGCGATGCACGGTTTCTTCCAACGTCGCCAAGTGATTGCGCAGGTTATTACGCTCGGCTGCGGTTTCTGGCTCATTAGTGGCTTCGCCCTCCGGGGCATCTTTCAGCGTGGCGCGTAGCGACGCCAGCGCATCTGCGATGGCGGTGAGTTCAGAATCGGCGGCCTGATCCAATTCCGTCCAGCGCCCGTCGGGAAGATCTTCTGTGGTAATCCGCCATTGCTCGGCGAGATCCTTCAAACGGGAATCCTTGCCCTCCGCGCCAAGCGGACCGGCGCGATTGGCTGCCAAGGTCAGTGAGCGCGGGGAAAGTTCTGCGGTGGTTGCAGAGGTTATGCGGGCATCGAGTTCGTGGGCCTCGTCGATGATGACGCAATCGTGTTCGGGGAGGGTATCGATCTCGGAGATTGCGTCGATGGCGAGCATGGCGTGATTCGTGACGACGACGTCGACCTCGCGGGCTTCTTGGCGGGCGAGTTCGGCGAAACACTCCACGCCGTGTGGGCAGCGCGAGGCACCGAGGCATTCTTGGGAGCTGACCGAAACGTGGCGCCAAGCGGCATCACTGACACTGGTGTCAAGGTCATCGCGGTCGCCGCTCTCGGTTTCTTGGGCCCAGTTGTGCAGGCTGGCGATTTGTTTTCCTAGCCAGGTGATTGGTTGCGGGTTGCCAGGGCGTGCGGGCGTTTCGCTAGCAGCTTGTTCGACTGTGTGCCCGGAAGCTGTGGCGGCCTTTCCAGCGGCATCTGCAGCCGCTTCTCTGGCGGCCTCTGTGGCAGCTGCGTCTTCGGCTGCTGCCTCTAATTCCGGCTCCAGTTGTGCTTGCGCGATTTTGTTCATGCACAGGTAATTGGACCGACCCTTCATGATTGCGAAAGTTGGCCGCCGTTCCATCACCGGCTCCAGGGCGTCGGCAAGCCGAGGCAGATCGCGTTCTATGAGCTGGCGCTGCAAAGCCAGAGTCGCAGTGGAGACGATGACGCACGTATCGGTTTCTTGCGCGTGGCGAAACGCCGGGACCAGATAGGCCAGGGATTTCCCGGTGCCGGTGCCGGCTTGGACTGCCAAGTGACGCCCGGAACCGAGGGCGGATTCGACGGCGTTGGCCATCCGACGCTGGCCTGGGCGATCTGCACCGCCGAAACCGCTCACGGCAGTGGCGAGAAGTTCTTCGGTGCTGCCGGTATTGGTACCCGTACTAGTGCTGCCGGTCCCGGTGCTGGCGCTGGTATTGGTGCTGGCAGACTCCATTTAGAACCCAGCCAGACGCGTCGGTACCGCAGGTTCACCGCGGCCCAAAGCCAAACCTTCCCACGGCAGGCTGGCAATGCCTGCTGAGACTAGTTCGCGGGAGGCATGCAGGTCATCCAAGCCATCGACGATCTCGCCGTCGCGGATCAACGGAACCGTCAATTCGCGGATTTCTGCACCGGAATGCGCAGGTATCTCGCCGCCAAGCGGGTAGATGATTTCTTCCACAGCCACTCCGGTTTCACGGTACGTGCGCACGCCGGCTTTGGTGCCGCCGTCGGAGACCTTTCCGGACGAACGCTTCGAGACAGGCTTGCCCTCGACTTCCACCAGCTTGTACACCAGCGATGCCGTCGGCGAGCCAGAGCCAGTGACCACGGAAGTGCCGACGCCAAAGACATCGACGGGGTCACCGCGCAAACCAGCGATGGCGAATTCGTCGAGGTCAGAAGAGACTACGATTTTGGTGTTGGTCGCGCCGAGCCCATCAAGCTGTTTGCGCACCCGGCGGGTGAGTGCGCCGAGGTCACCGGAGTCGATGCGCACGCCCCCCAGCTCTGTGCCTGCAACAGCGACCGCGTTTTCTACGCCCCGGGTGATATCGAAAGTATCAACCAGCAGCGTCGTCGATGCACCGTGGCGTTTCACCTGCGCAGCAAAAGCTGATTTCTCATCCGGCTGGCCGTTCTCGTCGACGTGCAACAGTGTCCACGCGTGCGCGGCTGTCCCCTGCGCCGGAATGCCGTAGCGGCTGGCGGCTTCCAAGTTAGAGGTGGCGTCGAACCCGGCGAGATAAGCCGCACGGGCGGCAGTTACCGCAGCGTACTCGTGTGTGCGGCGCGAGCCCATTTCGAGCATGAATCGCCCATCCGCAGCGCAGACCATGCGGGCAGCGGCAGAGGCCACAGCAGAATCCGCGTTCAAAATGGACAGCACGACGGTTTCCAAGATGACGCATTCGGCGAAAGTCCCGCGGACCGTCAAAATGGGTGAAGACGGGAAGTAGAGCTCGCCCTCGCGGTAGCCATCTACCTGGCCGCGAAAATGATAATTACGCAGGTACTCGATGGTTTCCGGTTGCAGGAAATCGAGCTGTTCCAGTTGTTTTTCAGTGAAGCGGAAATCGCGGATTGCTTCCAGCACTCGCGCCGTGCCAGCGACGATGCCGTAGCGGCGCTCAGTGGGCAAGCGCCGGGTGAAAACCTCGAAGGTGACGTTGCGGTGGGCGGTGCCGTCGGCAAGCGCGGCTTCGAGCATCGTCAGCTCGTATTTATCTGTTAATAGCGCGGTGGAAGCGGCAGGATGCTGCAAAGAATTCACACTCGCTAAGGATACACCCAGCATTCTTGCCGACGGCTGGTGGCCGCAGGAGGGCTGAGCAGGTTCAACGGCCCTAGAAATTGTAGGCTTTTGAACTTCGTGAGTGTCTAGCTTGAACTTCGTGGGTGTCTAATATGCAGAAATCACGGGAACGAGTCAGTAAACTAGCAGTCATGAATACGCGCAAGTCTGAGGCTCACGAGTTGGCTCACGAGTCGGAAGTTTCTGTAGAACTAGAAACCTCCGCCATGGAAGTGCACGCATCTAGCCCAATGGCCAGCCCCGAGCTGGATGAAGAAATTGACGTTGAGGTTGCTACGAGTGCGAATCTGCCGTGGATGTGCATCGTGTGGGATGACCCCGTCAACCTCATGAGCTATGTAACTTACGTGTTCCAAACCGTGCTGGGCTTTTCGAAATCCCGCGCGCAGGAGCTGATGATGCAGGTGCATTCGGAAGGCAAAGCCGTGGTGACCTCCGGTGAGCGCGATAAGGTGGAAGCCGACGTGAAAAAGCTGCACACCGCTGGGCTGTGGGCGACGATGCAGCAAGCGGGCTAATCCCCGGCGCGATATTCCGAGTAATTAAGGACTAGAGGAGCTTTCGAGACCATGCAACCGTGGCGCAAGAAGAAGGGCCTGCGACGCAGCCCGAAATTCCAGACCGTTCTCGACCCCATTGAGCGTGAAGCCATGGGCGATATTATCGCAGCTGTCGTGGAAGCGATTATCGCCCGAGCGCAGTCCGCGCCGAAAGACGAGTTGGCTGAGATGATGGATATGCCTTCTGGCCACAAAGAAGCGCCGGACGATCCCGCACTGGCGCGGTTGTTCCCGGATTTTCAGCGCGAAGGCGACGAGGAATACGACGGCGATCGTTCCCTGTTGCGCTCGCTGCACGAAAATGACATTGCGCGTGCCAAGCTGCAGAACCTGCAGTTGGTCTCCGAAAAGGTCAACGAGGGCGTAGAAATTAACTTGGATGAATCCGAGGTGCAGGCCTTTGTTGCGGGCCTGAATGACGCCCGGTTGTATCTGGCGAATACGGATAAGAAAGTCTCAGAGCTGATCTCAGACCGCGACGCGTTGGTGGAATGGTTGGCCTATAACCAAGATTCGCTGCTTAGCGCCATGATGGAAGACTAAAAGATTAGATGCGTATGTCTAATCGGTCCGAAATGGACTTTTGCCCCGGTGTGGGCATCGGACATGTCAGCCTCGGTGCTACCGGGGTGAGTGTGCTGAGCTTCGCTGCAGCTGGTTCTGGCGCAGGCGCGGTCGCCAGCGTTGATGTGCGCGGCGGCGGCCCCGGAACCCGAGAAACAGACTTGTTAGCGCCAGAAAATACCGTTGGTGCAGTACAAGCGATTGTGCTGGCCGGCGGTTCTGCGTATGGGCTGGCAGCTGCCGATGGTGCGATGGCGGAGTTGGAATCACGCGGGGCTGGTTTTCGCGTTTTCGGCCCGGATAGCGATGGGCCAGTGGTGCCGATCGTGCCCGCGGCGGTGATTTTTGATCTTGCCGTAGGCGATCCGCAACACCGGCCGACTGCGGCAGACGGGCAGCGTGCCACGGCTCGTGCGCTGGAAAACTTCGACGGCGTTGCCAATACGACATCGACAAGCAACATCGGCGCTGGCTGTGGAGCTACCGCCGGAAAGCTACGTGGCGGGTTCGGCCAAGCCAGCCGGGAAGTTGCAGGCTACCAAGTCTCTGCCGCCGTGGTAGCTAACCCCGTCGGTGAGGTCGTCGATGCAGCTACGGGTAGATTGTTCGGTGCCCCGGAGCGCGCACCCGTGGACCCGGAAAGATTCGCGGATCTGCCCAGCCCAGCCGCGTCACTGAATACCACCATCGGGGTGATCGCCACCAACGCGCCGCTCAGCAAAGCGCAGTTACGCCGGTTGGCGATGTGTGGCCACGATGGGATTTCCTGGGCTGTACGGCCTGCCCACAGCCCGTTGGACGGGGACACGCTGTTTGCGGTTTCGACAGCTGCGAAAGAATCAGTTGCGAAAGAATCGGCTGACTCACCCCACAATTCGTCTAGCATGGTGGACGATCCAGCGACCACCACAGAAACGATGACTGCAGAAACGATCACCACAGAAACGATGACTGCCCTGTGTGCGGCAAGTTCCCAGGTGGTCTGCGATGCCATCGTGCATGCCGTGGTCCATGCGGAACCCGGTTACGGCTTGCCGACGTACTCGCAACTGGCTAAGGCAGCGAATTTCGCGAACTAGGAGAATGACCAGCCGATGGAACCAAGTTTTCGCCGACCACCCCGTGATAACTTCCGGCAGTACAACCCGAATTACTCCGGGCCGGGAAATACTGGCCACACTGGCGGGATGATGCCGTACCTGTCGAACCAACCGGCCCGCCGCGGTGGTGGTGGACCTGCGCGGCTAGGCGTCGGTCGGCGTTTACAAGCGGGCACATCCTATGCCGTGACCTATGTCGTCGTGATTTGGGCGGTGCACATCGTCAACCAGTATGTGCTCGGCGGATCGCTGTTGGCCTACGGTGTACACCCGCTGGATACCACAGCCTGGTGGACGGTGTTTACGGCGCCGCTGATTCACGGCAATTTCGCGCACTTGATTTCGAATACCATCCCAGGGGCATTATTCACTTTTGTGATTGCGGCCTCGGGCAAGCATGTATGGCTGAAATCGACGTTGATCATCACCCTGGTTGCAGGCATGGGCACGTGGCTGATTGGCGGCGTGGGTACGGTGCATATCGGTGCTTCCGGTGTGCTCTATGGCTGGTTTGCTTATTTGTTGGTACGCGGAATTTTCAATCGTAGTTTCACCCAACTGGTTATCGGCCTGGTCATTGCCAGCGTGTACTCGGGATTAATCTGGGGAATCTTCCCGACGATGCCGGGCGTGTCCTGGCAGGCGCACCTGTGTGGATTCATCGGTGGCATCATTGCCGGATTCATGGTGCGCAACACGAAATAGCCAGCGGCAGTGCACGTGTGGGCTCGAGCGCGCTCAGGCTGTCGTAAAGCGCAGGCATCGACAAGACTGAGCAACCTGATTTTGTGCAGCCGCTAAACTACAACCCGTGAGCACAACCGAGACCACCGGCAAGAGCCCCGTACAGAACACGTTGTCTGCGCCCATGAGCAACCGCACCCCGCGCCAGCTGGACCGGGAAGCACCGATCGGGATTTTCGACTCTGGGGTCGGCGGCTTGACAGTTGCGCGCACCATTATGGATCAGCTGCCGAATGAATCGGTGCTATATATAGGCGATACTGCGCATGGGCCTTACGGGCCTTTGCCTATTGCTCAGGTGCGCAGCCATGCCCAGCGGGTGGCTGATGAATTGGTGGAACGTGGTTGCAAAATGCTGGTTATTGCATGTAACACCGCCACCGCAGCTTTCCTGCACGATGCGCGTGAACGCTACGACGTGCCTGTGGTGGAGGTGATCCAGCCTGCTGTGCGGCGTGCGATGGCAACTACCCGAAACGGCAAGATCGGTGTCATTGGTACCGAAGGAACCGTGAAGTCTGGTGCCTACCAAGACATGTTCCGGCTGAATCCGGCGGTGACTGCGCAAGCGGTGGCGTGTCCGGCATTCGTGGATTTTGTGGAACGCGGCATTACCTCCGGGCGGCAGATTTTGGGGGTGGCGCAAGGCTATGTTGAGCCGCTGCAGTCGGCGGGCGTCGACACGCTCGTGTTGGGCTGCACGCACTACCCGTTGTTGTCCGGAGTTTTGCAGTTGGCGATTGGCGAAAACGTCACCTTGGTTTCCTCGGCAGAAGAGACCGCGAAGGATGTTCTGCGGCATTTGACGGAATTGGATCTGTTGGCGACTGGGAAAAAACAACAACGTATTTTTGAATCTACGGGGGATCCAGAAAAATTCGCGGAGCTTTCCCAGCGCTTTTTAGGTTTGGGTGTGGGTGAAGTCACTCGATCTGCAACTGGCGTCGGCAAGGCTTAAACTATGGGGATTAGAAAATAAGTTGTTGGTGATTAACTGACAGCTGTGATGCAACTGGGATAGACATCATGAAACTCACAGTTCTTGGTTCCTCTGGATCGGTACCCTCGCCGGGCAACCCGGCTAGTGGCTATTTGCTGACGTTTAGTGATTCATCTGCGCCCTCGGTAGTAGTAGATTTCGGTTCTGGCGTGTTCGCTGCCCTGCAGGAGATTGCGGAACCCTCGGCGTGCCACTTAGTGATCAGCCATATGCATGCGGATCACTGCAGTGATTTTCCAGGGTTGATGGTTTGGCGACGTTTTCATCCCACTCGCAATGCGCACCGACGTCATCGCCTATTGGGTCCGAGCCATACGGTCACGCACCTGGGCCGGATGAGTGGGAATTTTCTGGACGAGGTAGATGATCTCTCAGATACTTTCGAGTTCACCGCTTTGCAACATGGTGTGCCGCAGGTTTTTGAGCAAGCTACGATCACCCCGTTTCGTACTGTGCACCCGACAGAGACGTTCGCATTGCGGATTGAAGATCACGTCAGTGGCAAGGTGATTGCCTATTCGGCTGATACTGCCTACACCGAGGACCTGGTGGAATGTGCACGTGGCGCAGAGTATTTCCTCTGCGAGGCTGCTTGGGGGGTGACCGCAGCCGATAAGATTTCTGGCATGCATATGTCTGGCGCTGATGCCGGGGTGCTGGCTTCGAAGGCCGGGGTGCGCAATTTGGTGCTGACGCATTTACAGCCCTGGGGTGATAGCGCTGCCACAGTGCGGGCAGCCGAGAATCATTTTTCCGGTCGGGTGCAAGTTGCACTGCCGGGTAATGAATACACAGTCTAAGCCAGCTGCACGCAGGTATGCTGGCAAGCATGTCTGATTTTCAGCGAGCTGATCAACGTGCCCTCGATGAACTCCGCCCGGTGCGCATCACCCGTGGTTTTACCTCCAACCCGGCTGGTTCCGTGTTGGTGGAATTCGGTAATACCCGCGTGATGTGTACAGCCTCAGTTTCAGAGGGCGTGCCGCGTTTCAAAAAATTCTCTGGCGAAGGTTGGCTGACTGCCGAATACGCCATGTTGCCTTCCGCTACCCACGAGCGCATGCCGCGCGAGTCCATGCGCGGCAAAGTTAAAGGCCGTACCCACGAGATTTCTCGCTTGGTGGGCCGTGCGCTGCGTGCCGCGGTGGATCTGGGCGAGTTGGGCGAAAACACCATCAACTTGGACTGCGATGTGCTGCAGGCTGATGGTGGTACCCGTACCGCCGCGATCACCGGCGCCTACGTGGCGCTTGCCGACGCCATCGCTGTGCTGCAAGAACAGGGAGTGGTGCCGGGCGAGCCGTTGCTGGATCCGATCGCTGCGATCTCCGTGGGCATCATCGACGGACACGTGTGCTTGGATCTGCCGTACGAGGAAGATTCTCGCGCGGAAGTTGACCTGAACGTGGTGATGGATGCGCACGGTGATTTCGTGGAGATCCAGGGCACTGGCGAAAATGGCGTCTTTGGGCGCGATGAGCTGGACGAGATGCTGGATGTGGCGCAAAAAGGTTGCTACGAGTTGATTGAGGCGCAGCGTGCCGCTTTGGCGAAGCCGCTGTCTGGCGGCGCTGCTGCGCAGGCAGGTGCTCATGATGGCGACCGGGGAGGCGATGCTTAGTGCAGATCCTGGTTGCATCGAATAATCCCAAGAAACTCGCTGAGTTGCGCAAGATTGTTGCCGAGGCTCCGGAGTTGGCTGATCTGGCCGACGTCGAGGTCATCGGCACCGCAGATGCCCCGGCTTACGAGGAACCGGTGGAAGACGGCCGCACTTTTGCAGATAACGCCCTGATCAAAGCCCGCGCCGGGGCGAAAAACACCGGCTTGGTCACCATCGCGGATGATTCCGGTTTGGCGGTTGACGAGCTTGCTGGGATGCCGGGCGTGTTGTCTGCGCGTTGGTGCGGTGAGCATGGCAATGATGCTGCGAATAATGCACTGCTCTTAGCGCAGCTTGCCGACGTCCCGGATGAGCGCCGCAGCTGTGCATTCGTGTCGGTGTGCGCGCTAGTTACTCCGGACGGAGCCGAACACGTGGTAGAAGGCCGCTGGGAAGGCCAGTTGTTGCGCAGCCCGCGTGGTGAAAATGGTTTCGGCTATGATCCGCTCTTCGTCCCGGAGGCAGAAATTGCCCAGGCTGGGGGCATCGAGCAGGCGCGCAGTTCCGCGCAGCTAAGCCCGGAAGAGAAAAATGCCGCCTCGCACCGGGGCAAGGCGTTGGCGCAGCTGGTGCCGACATTGGCCGAATTGCTGCGTTAAACAGTGACAGCTGCGAAAAACAGTGGCACTGGCGCTAGCCGGTGACTCACAGTTTCCTGACTGTTACCGGACAGTTACCGGACGTCGGCAAGCTGAAATTCGGTGGTAATTTCCTTGCGACGTTTGGCCTCCATCCAGAAGGAGAAAAACGGCACCACTCCGGATAAGGCAGTGCTGAGCCATTTCAGGGGCTCCCAGCGTGCCTTCAGCCCCAGGTTGATCACGCTGAGCACGAACCCGGCATAAACCCAACCGTGGGCGACGCCGATATAGCGGGCCCACACGGGGATCTCGAGGCCCAGGATGTATTCGCTGATCATGCGGCCGACCAAAAACAGCAAAAAGAAGCCGGTGATAAAGGCCAGCGCCGAGAAAATGGTTAGTGCGCTGCGCACGCGTTTTTGCCGCTCGGGGTGGATGGATTTCTGAGTACTCACTAGCTGTCCTTTTTCTGGGTTGGGTGCTGCTTACGTGCTTGCCGACGACGCGCTGCCGGGTCTGCCAGTTCGTTGAACGCCTCGACGTTGTCATTGCGTCGGGTGGGCAGGAAATCGTCGTCGATGGCAGTAACGGTTTGCTCTAGCTTGTGCCTGTCTGCGACATAAGGCTGGTTGCTTGTTTCGGGGTTGTTTTCTTCGGCCAGTTTCTCGTTTTCGTAGCGCAAAATCATGCGGTAGGCGAATACCGCGAAACCTGCGAACAAGGGCCATTGGAGTGCGTAACCGAGGTTTTGGAAGGTGCCGGAACCGGATTGGAATCGCGTCCATTGCCACCAGGCCAGCCCGAAGAAGCAGATGACGACGATAGCGAGCAGGACGAGGTGCCACCACCGCACGCGGATCGTGGCGCGTTTGTCATTCTGCGAGTCCTTCACGGCCTCAAGATTACCTAACTGGGGGCGAAAGTTGGCACTGGCGACGGTGTGCGCTAAACTATATTTTCGCAAGCGCCCGTGGCGGAATTGGCAGACGCGCTGGATTTAGGTTCCAGTGTCTTCGGACGTGTGAGTTCAAGTCTCACCGGGCGCACATTTTATACCCTCGCCACCAGGTTTTTTCCAGGTAAGCGAGGGTTTTTTGATTTCTGGTTTGGGTTCGTGAGGGCTCGTTCTCGGTCAAAAATGGGTCAAAAATGCCCGGGTTGAAGCCTACCGTGGTCGACGTAGCACAGCGATGAGGAAATCAGAGTCAGTATCGAATGGTTCGATGTTGAAGCTAGATAGCAGGAGGTCTTGGGCGAAACCAGCCGCAGTACACGATTCGAGGAATTCGCTGAAGCCCCAACCACGGCCAGCACCAAATGCTAGTACTGCGCGACCACCTGGCCGCAATGGCTCATAGAGATTCGCAATGGCGGTTTCCCGATCCGCTGGGTCAATGAAGCCGAGTACGTTACCGACGCTAAAGACGACGTCGAAGCTGCCGCGCATGTGCCCCAGCTCTGGCTGTTCGTACAACGTGGCAGAGCCTAGATCACCAACGTGCCATTCGGCGTCGGGGAAGTCGTGTTTGGCATGCTCAATCAGCACCGGGTCTAGGTCGATTCCGGCAACGGTGTGGCCGCGTGCGATCAGTGGCCCGCCGGCCCGGCCAGTACCGCAGCCTGCGTCGAGGATTTTGGCACTGCGTGGGCTCAATGCGTCGACGAAGCGGGCTTCGCCATCAATGTCTTTGCCTTCGGCGACGAAGCGTTTCCACCGGGCAGCGTAATTCTCAGAGTGTGACGGATTGTTGCGGGTGAGGTCATTCCAGGTAGGCATGGTTCCATTCTAGTTCGTCTGCGCGACCAAGTGGCCTGGCGCGGCGGGGATTCCAAGCGCCCGGCGCCAACGCGGCTGGTTCAAGAGCTCTGCGCGGCGGGGATGGTTACTGTGCGATCAACTTGTTTATCCATCGCACGACAATGGAAGGGGCAAACCTGGCGGCGTAGCGCATGACTAACGACGGTAGCCCGACTGAGTACATGATGCGATGCCGGGTTAACCTGTTGGCGGGGTGCACGGCTTGCCAAATTTTGTCCGCTACCTGTTCTGGTGTTAGATGCACGCCTAAGCGTTTAATGGATTCCGCGTTACCGCTGGCCAGCTTTGTTTTTGCCCAGAGTGGCATGATGTTGAGTACACGTATCTCGTCTTTTTCCCATTCCAGCTCCAGCGCTTGGCTGAAGCCTTGGACATAAAATTTAGATGCCGAATACGGGGCGATGTGCGGTTGTCCGTAGATCGAGGATGCTGAGCCCATGTTTATGAGATGAGCTCCCGGGGTCTTTTTTAGGTATTGGTGTGCTGCGCGCGCTCCCAGGGTGACACCGGTGCAGTTGATGCTTACTTGGGCTGCGATCAGATCAGGGTCTTGCTCGGTAATATCGCCGAAGCCGATCACGCCGGCGTTGTTGTCCAGGACGGTTAGCGTTCCGTTGGTATACGCGGTGAAATGCGCCAATGCCTCGTCCCATTGTTCGGCGTCGGTGACATCCAGGTGGCCGGTGATGAGTTGTGGATATTCGGATTGGAACTGCTGCAGGCGGTCGTCGTCAATGTCATAGGCACCGACCACCCATCCGGAATCAAGGAATTTCGTGGCGACAGCTTTGCCAATTCCAGTTGCGCCGCCGGAGACAAAAATGCTGCGTGGGGTCACGTGAATGGGGTGTTGGCCGGTTGCTAGGTGCGGTTGCTGGGAGTTCATGTTCATAGGCTACGCCACAATTTCCGAGTATATGTTGTATTTAACACCTGCTGGTGGTTCCTAGGAGAACAGGGGCCTTGTTGTGGTTGCCGCCCTCAGGAGTGCTTGGGGTTACGCGCGCAAAGAAAATGCGTTTAAATGGGAAAGAAGCGCTCGTGGTGCTTCTGCTGATCTCAATCTGGGATGGCGACCTCCGAACACAGCAGACTTCCGAACACAGCAAACACAGCAACTGAAAGGACGCGCACATGATTTTGCTCTCTATGGTGGGGATTCTCCTCGTACTGCTAATTTTGGTAGCTACGTCCTCCATATTTACTGTGCAAACCCGGCAGGCGGCTGTCATCGAGCGCATGGGCAAATTTCACCATGTTGCGCACGCCGGGCTGAATATCAAAATTCCTTTTGTCGACCGGGTGCGGGATCGGATCTCGTTGCAGGTGCAGCAACTTGATGTGATGGTCGAGACGAAAACCCAGGACAACGTCTTTGTGCAAATCCCCGTCGCGGTGCAGTACCAAGTCGTGGAAGGTCGCGAGCGCGAGGCCTACTACCTGCTGTCTAACCATGAGCAGCAAATCATCGCGTATGTGCAAGACAATGTACGTTCTTCGGTGGCTGGGATGAAGCTGGATGAGTCGTTTTCCTCCAAAGACGATATTGCCCGCAATGTGGCGGAATCCTTGCGCGACAACATGGCGGAATATGGTTGGCACTTTGTCAATACCCTGGTCACGGATATCCGCCCAGATTCCAAGGTGCGTGATTCCATGAACGCCATCAACGCCGCCCAGCGCGAGCGTGATGCTGCGGTCTCCCAGGCAGAAGCCGAAAAGATCCGTGTGGTCAAGGAAGCTGAAGGAGCTGCGGAGGCCCGTCGTTTGCAGGGACGGGGTGTGGCGGACCAGCGTAAAGAAATTGTGGAAGGCATTGCTGCGCAGTATGAGCTGCTGCGTGAGGCGGGCATTGAGGAATCTCCGGAGGTACTCATGCTGGTTTCGCAGTATTTGGACGCAATGGTCGATGTTGCCGGTAATGGGGGCTCGAATGTGATGTTTATGCCTAATAACCCAGGCGGCATGGGCGAGCTTTTCGACGGCATGCGCAATGTGTTGTACTCAACTCAGCTCAGCTCTAGTAACAAGCCTGCGAACAAGAAAAAGGACTAACCCGTGCCTGACACGCCAGCACAATTTTCCCCAGAATTTTCCCCGAAATTCAGGTCTAGCCGGGAGATCTCTCGGATCGACGCCCAGCATATTTGGCACCCATATGCTGCACCTGGCGAGCCAACGAGGGTGGTTCGCTCGACCGATGGTTGCTATTTGGAGCTTGCCGACGCCGTCACCACCGCAGCACCCGGCCCAGCGGTGGAAGCTTCAGCCGATTCGGAAAGCTCAGCACAACCAGATTCGCAGTGGGTGATCGACGGCATGAGTTCGTGGTGGGCTGCCTGCTTTGGTCATTCTCACCCGCGTTTGGTGGCGGCAGCGAAAAATCAGATTGATGCGATGAGTCACGTTATGTTCGGCGGCCTGACGCACCAACCAGCTGCGCAGCTAACAGAAAATTTGCTCGCGCTCACCGAAAACCGTTACCAGCAGGTGTTTTATTCGGATTCTGGGTCAGTTGCCGTGGAAGTTGCCATCAAAATGGCGCTGCAATACGCCCGTGGAGCGAGCCCAGCCGCAGATGGCGAAACCAGCCGCAACAAGCTGTTAACCTGGCGCTCTGGTTACCACGGCGACACTTTCCAAGCGATGAGCGTGTGCGATCCCGACGGCGGCATGCATTCCCTGTGGAACGGAACAGTAAAAGAACAAATCTTTGTGCCCGCGCCCCCCACGCGGGGTGCGAGCGCGCAAGAGCGAGAAGAATACCTGCAGGTGGTAGAAGACGCCATGAATGGCGAGGTTGCCGCGATGATCATCGAGCCGGTGGTGCAAGGAGCCGGGGGCATGCGTTTTCACGATCACGAACTACTCGTGGGCATTCGCGAGTTGTGCAGCAAACACGGCATCGTGTTAATCGCCGATGAGATCGCCACCGGTTTTGGTCGTACTGGCGAGGTGTTTACCACCCATGCAGCGGGCATCACCCCGGATATTTTGTGCGTCGGCAAGGCTCTCACCGGTGGATTTATGTCCTTGGCAGCCACCTTGGCCACGAAAGAAGTCGCGGAGACCATGCAGCCTGCTGCGCTGATGCATGGCCCGACGTTCATGGCTAACCCGCTGGCTTGTGCAGTTGCCACCGAGGCGACAGCAATGATTCGGGAAGGCGAGTGGCGCAGCGACGTAGCACGGATCGAATCAGCACTCGTCGCGGGGCTGCAGCCATTACGCGACAAGCCCGGCGTGGCTGATGTTCGGGTGCTCGGTGCGATCGGCGTAGTGGAAATGGATGCGGACGTCGACATGGCGCAAGCAACTGCCGCTGCGCTGTCTGCTGGGGTCTGGCTTCGCCCCTTCGGGCGCCTGGTTTATACCATGCCACCGTATATCTGCAACGATGATGAGCTGACTGCCATTTGCCAAGCCATCGCACGCATTGTTGAAGTCTGCGGCACCCGTGGCACCGGTGACGCACATGGCACCCGCGGCATTCGCGACACCGAGGCGCGAACAACTCAGCTGACGGAAACAACGCCAGCAACCACATCAACTACACGGACCACAGCAACCGCACCAACCACGCCAAAGGAAACCGCATGATCATTACCGGTACTGGAACCGGAGTGGGCAAAACCATCGCAGCCGCCACGCTCGGATGGGCTTGGCAGCAACCGGTGCTGAAGCCACTACAAACTGGTGACGACGATGACGCCGCCGTGGTCACCAAACTCACGGGCATTGCCGGTGACGTGTACCGGCGTTACCCAGACCCACTGGCACCAAACCTGGCAGCCAAGCGCGCCGGGCTCACGCAGGCAGACCGCGACGCAGTGGGCCAGTGGATCTCTGATTTCCGCGCGGAACACGGAATTTGTTTAGTGGAAGGCGCTGGAGGTTTGTTAGTGCGCTTAGGCACTGACCGCAATGGGCGGGAGTTTAGTGTGCTGGACCTGGCCAAAGACCTTGGGGAAAAGTTGGTGGTGGTGACGAGCACCGGCTTGGGCAGCTTGAACATGGCTGAGTTGACGGTGCGCACCGCAGAAGCCGCCGGGGTGGAAGTCGCCGGATTGATTGGTGGGAGCATGTCGGAGCAGCCAGATTTGGCAACGGAATTGAATGTGCAAGAATTGCCGCGGGTAACGGGCAAGCAATTGTGGTTTAGCCTGCCGGAAGCAATGGGGGAGTGCTCCCCAGAAGAGTTTCGCGAGCGCGTCGACAAGCTGGGGGTTCCGGCGTTTCATACGGTAGCCGGGCTACCAATGTTGGGGATGTAAAACAGTGCAGATTTCCATTGGGACGGACCTGGTTCATGTGCCCGGATTACGTGAGCAATTAGAGATCCCTGGTTCTCGTTTCCGTCGTGTATTCAGTGATTTTGAGTGGCGTAGCGCCCAGGCCAGCGCCCACGGGCAGTATGTGCACTTGGCGGGGCGGTGGGCCGCGAAAGAGGCTTTTTTGAAGGCCTGGGCGCAGGCTCGTTATGGCAGTGCGCCGTGGTTGCGGGAAGAAGACATCGATTGGTCGGCAATCACGGTGCGCCCGGACCGCTGGGGCAGGTTAGCACTGGATTTCGCCCCGGATTTGGCGCATGAGATCACGGCAGCGATCGGGCAATTTCAGCACAGCATCAGCATCAGCCACGATGGTGATTACGCCACCGCGAGCTGCGTGCTCTATTACTAGCGTAAAACTCGTGTTTGCCCAGCGATTATTATCAGCACTATAGAGTGGCCACGCTGAATAGGTAGGCGACCAGCATCCGTTTGGTTTCGTCGACGGTGCGGGAAAAAGCTTTGGCATCGTCGCTTTGTACACCAAAATTCATCAGGGAGACCACGGTGTGCACGAGCAGCCCGGCCATCTCATGGCGGGCCGTTTCCCCCATTTCTGGTGCCAGCGGGCGCAGGGCTTGTGCGATAATCGCCAGCATTTCTTGCTGGGTATCCGCGGCTGTGGCACGCGTAGCCGGCGTGGACTGGATGGCGTGCCAGACAGCACGGCGGGAGGGATCTTCACTCCACATATGTGCGAGGTGGTCAATGAAACCTTCCAACACCTCGGGCCATTGTGGAGCGGGGATTTGTGCAGAAAATGATTGCAGAGCACCAACGGTTTCTGCGGTGTCGACGCGATCAAGTTCGCAGATCATTGCGTATTTATTGGCAAAGAATTGGTAGATCGTGCCGATGGGTACCTCGGCACGGCGGGCGACTTCATCGAAAGTGAAGGACTCGAAACCGACGTCGACAAGCACAGCCCGTGCGGCCTGCAAAATGCGATGGAAACGCTCCCGGCTGCGTGCTTGCGACGGCCGACGCCGTGGCACCAGAATCTCTGACATCGGCTTCTACGCCCTGACTTGTCTACTACGTGAGTTTTTAGTGTTTGCTTAACAGAACCAGTGATGTGGCGCCGTTTAGCTTTCTAGCTCTGGCAAATCACGCACTACGCGCGCAACGTGGCCCGTGGCCTTGACGTTGTACTGAGCGAGTGCCACAGCACCGTTGTTGATGAGGAAGGTGGAACGGATAACGCCCTGCACCTTCTTGCCGTAGTTGTTTTTCTCGCCGAAAGCGCCGTAGGCTTCCATGACTTTCTTGTCGACGTCGGAAAGCAACGGGAAATTCAGGTCGTGGTCTTTTTTAAACTGCGCGAGTTTTTCTGGCTTGTCCGGTGAAATACCGACGACGTCGATGCCCAAATCATTGAGTTGGCTCAAGGAGTCGCGGAAATCGCAGGCTTGTTTTGTACAACCTGGGGTATTGGCCTTGGGGTAGAAATAGACCAGTACGCGCGAGTAATCCGATAGTTTCGTGGTGCCGCCCTCGTCGTTAGGCAGCTCGAAATCGGGTGCAGCATCTCCTACGCCAAGTTGAATATTGCTCATACCTAACACCATACCGGCTTGGCAGGCCGCCGGGTAGGCGTGCAAGGGTAGTCTGACGTAGACTAGCTAACACAATTGCCAGGAAACTGTGAGCATCGCACCGGTGTTGTGAACCGGCGTATCGCACCGGCTCAGCGAACCGGTGTCATGAACCGGTGTGGCGAACTGGGGCAGTGAACCAGCGCAGTGAATAAAACGTTGTGAATAAAACGCAGTGAATAATTAGGAGAGTCCACGTGGCACGGAAAATTGATGATATTCAGCGTGACATTGAACGCACCCGTAAGCAGCTGGCGGGAACGCTTGATGAGCTCGCGCAGCGCACCAAACCTGGCAACTTAGTCAACGATGCCAAGTCCAACCTCCTGGAAAAGCTGCAAGACCCGCAGGTGCAGAAGATCTTGGCTGGTGTGGGTGCCGTTGTGGCTGCTGGCATCGCATTCAACGTGTTCAAGGGGCGTCAGCGCAAGAATGACATTCAAGAGCTCAAGCGCATGATTGTGGAACACGACGTATAAAACCTTAGGTTTTATCCGTCGCGTTGGTGAAAATCGGCGTTAGTCGATGATTTCTGCACCCGCGTTGCGCATCTCTTCGATAGCGCTGCGTTCTGTGTCTTCCGCTACCGGTGAACACAGCTCACGTAGCACGCGCACGCGGGCTTTTGTCTGTGTGCAGGCATCCAGTACCGTTGCGCGCACGCAATAATCCGTGGCAATACCGACGACGTCGACCTGCGCGATGTCACGTTCGTTCAGCCAATCGGCCAACCCGGTGCCACTAGCGCTCGTAGCCTCAAAACCGGAATACGCCGCGGTGTATTCGCCTTTGCGGAAGGTCTCGTCGAATTTCATCTCCGCTACTGCCGGGTGCAACTGTGCGCCATGGGAATCCGCCACGCAGTGCACCGGCCAGGTAGTAGTGAAATTCGGTTCTTCGCCTTCTGGGGCAAAATGCGAGCCTGGAGCAATGTGCCAGTCCATGGTCGCTACGACATAGTCATAATCGTCGGTGGCCAGTGTGCCAATGTGCTCGGCGACTTCATTGCCCCGTGCAGTACCCAAAGAACCGCCTGGACAGAAGTCATTTTGCACGTCCACCACTATTAGGGCAGTGCGGTTTTGCTTAGTGTTGTTGCTCATAGTTTCTCAGTCTAGTATTCCCCGGGTGTTTGCCCGCCTGCAGTGGGGCGTATTCTGGCACGAGATTTTTGCCGATTCAGTAGATTTAATTTATCCAGGAGAGTGATTGTGAAAGCACCAATTTCTTCCTACCTCGACACCATCCTGGACGAGGTTCGCTACCAAGACGCCGGTTCTAATGCCGACTATATTCCTGAACTGGCGAATAAAGACCCAAATTCCTTGGGTGCGGCGATGTGTACCACCTCAGGGCATATCTATAGCGCCGGTGATGCCGAGGTGGAATTCAGCATCCAATCGATCTCTAAGCCGTTTATTTATGCGATGGCTGTGCAAGAGCATGGCATCGACGTGGTCAGTGAGATCGTCGGCATGGAACCGTCGGGTGAAGCGTTCAATGAGCTTTCCCTGGACCGGGAAGGCCACCGCCCGGTAAACCCGATGATCAACGCGGGCGCGATTGCCGTGACCCAGTTGATCGGCGGGACTGGCGCTACGGTGGAAGACCGGATTGAAATGATCCGCGCTTTCTTGTCTGAGATGGCCTGCCGCCAGCTGCGGGTGGACTATGATCTCTGCGATTCCGAGCTGCAATACGCTGACCGTAACTTGTCATTGGCACACATGCTGCGCAATTACGACATTATTCAGGACGACGCCCACGATGCCGTCGTTAGTTACACCGCGCAATGCTCGGTCATGGTGACGACCCGCGATTTGGCCTTCATGTCCGCAGTGTTGGCCAATGGTGGCGTGCATCCGCTGAACGGCAAGCGTGTCCTGGAGCCAGATGTCTGCCGCTTAACCTTGGCGGTGATGAGCTCAGCGGGAATGTACGACCAGGCTGGGCGTTGGATGGCGCATGTGGGCATTCCCGCAAAATCTGGTGTTTCGGGTGGTTTGCTGGGTACTTTGCCTGGGCAGTTGGGCTTTGCCTCATATTCTCCGCGCTTGAATGAATACGGTAATTCTGTTCGTGGCGTCCGTATTTTTAAACTGCTTTCGAAAGACATGGGCTTGCACTTGATGGCAGCGGATGACCGCGCCGGAGTGGATGCGGTGCGCTCGATCGTGACCTACCAGGAAGACACCGTCGTCACGTTGCAGGGCATGATTAACTTCAACTCTGCAGAATCCATCTTGTACGAGTTGTCGCAGCACGAGATTTCCGGGGACCACGTTATTTTCGATATGACGCGCGTGTCGGGTATTCGCCGCATGGGCCGGTTCTTGCTCAAAGAAGGTATGCACCTGCTGGAAGAAAAAGGTTTCCGAATCTCGATTGTGGACCCAGACGATCATGTGCCGGATTACCGCACGGTGGATGGCACGGAGATTCATGTCAATGAGCAGGAATCTGCGCCGTTTGCTACTGAGCGGGAAGACGATCGTTATCATGACGACGATTGCCCGGACCCAGACGAAGGACCGCAGCCTCCCGCCTGGGAAGGCTAATGTGTGTTGGGTCACTAATTCTTTGCTAGTGTGGTGCAAAACAGGCCACACTAGGAGTGAACATACATAATGCCCGAACAGCAGCCCCAGCAGCTCGTACAGCAAGAAATTGCTGACAATTTGGCAATAATTACGCTGCATAACCCAGATAAACGCAATGCTCTTACGCACACCGCTTTCGGGGAGGTTGCGAAAGCCATCACGGATGCAGCAGCCGAAAGGTCTGTTCGAGCCATTGTGATTACCGGTGCTGGAGCGCATTTTTGCTCCGGGTTGGATTTGACCGCAGGGGAATCTCTGACTGGTGCTAGTGACGAACAAATCAAGATGTCTATGGGCGAGCTCAATGCCATGATCCGAGCCGTCGTTGAGGCCGAGGTACCGGTCATTGCAGCGGTGGAAGGCGCTGCTGCAGGGGTGGGGGCGTCGTTGGCTTTAGCTTGCGACTTAGTGGTAGCAGCCCGGAGTGCGTTTTTCGTGCTGCCCTTCGGTCGGATTGGTTTGCTTCCCGACGGTGGTGTGATGCAAACACTGTCGGCGTCTTTGGGGCGTGCGGTGACGATGCGCATGGCCTTGTTGCAGCAGCCTTTGCCGGCGCCTGCTGCCCAGAGCGCCGGTTTGCTAGCGGAGCTTGCCGACGATGGCGCTGCCTTGGCCGTGGCCCGTGAATGCGCGGCAGTGCTGCACAACTCTTCGCCGGAAGCGCTGGCTGCTACTAAGCGCGGAGTGAATGCGGCTTGCCTGGGGCAGTTGTCGCAAACGTTGGAGGATGAGGCGGTCCAGCAGCCAAAGTTGCTGCGCACTGACGGCCATCGCGAGGGGGTGCAGGCTTTCGTGGAGCGTCGTGCGCCCAGGTTTTAGCTACTATGGCTAGTAACCTGGGCGAGCCGTAAGTCTGTATCCCTTTGTTGTTTACTCCGTTTACTCCGGCGTGGAGCCCCGGTAACCGGGTAATAACAAAGAAGCAGGTCAAGTGATTGAATTCACAACCGCTTGACCTGCTTGTATTGTGCGCCATCAGGGAATCGAACCCCGAACCCACTGATTAAGAGTCAGTTGCTCTGCCAATTGAGCTAATGGCGCGTAAGTGTTGATTATCTGAAGTGTTCATCTTCTCAACTCTTACTGTTGAACACTGTACCGTGCGCAACGAATAGATACTCTAGCAGTGGTTGTTGAATAAGAAAAATCGACCCGTTGACCTGCTTTTTCTTCCTTGCCTGTGGGGTTTATGTGTGCTGTTTTTTGCTGTTAACAAAACCGGGCCTGCAAACGATTGATTAATAACACCCGGTTTATGCAACGATTCGGTTGCAAGTGCATAACTCATTGCGCAGAAGCGCAGGAAAGCATTAATTGTGGGTTAGGCTCGCTAGCAGAGTTTTCATGGTCCTGGGTGCAGGCGCAAACAGGGAAATTAACAAAAATGCAGCTGTGTGCTGCGAAAGGGGTTCCGCGTTGACCTTCTGGTCTAAATCATTGTCCGCCCTCGCAATTGGAGGGCTGGTGTTGGGCCTTGCGGCCTGCGCGGATACCAGTTCTGAAACACAGCATTCTTCTGCAGCAGAAAGCCAGGATTTGGAGACTCCGCCGTCGGTAAGCGTGCAAGATGGCGCCACTGATGTTGATCCCACCGTGCCGGTAGAGGTCACCGGTGAAAACAAGCTGCAGACCGTCACGATGCTTAATGAGGTCGGCTATGAGGTGGAATCCGTGCTTTCCGACGATGGGAAGACCTGGAAAACCGACGAGGTCTTGGGTTACAACCGCAGTTACACCATCGAAGCAACTGATGTAGAAGGCAACACCACTACTGTTAGCTTCACGACGCCCCAGCCGGCCAGTCAATCTTCCGTTGCCATGGTGCCACTGCCCGATTCGACGGTCGGTATTGGGCAGACGATTAATTTCCGTTTCGCGGGCACCGTGTATGACCGCCAAGCGGTGCAAGATGCGATCACCATTGAAACTTCCAATGACACCGTCGGTGCTTTTTATTGGATTAGCAACAGCGAGCTGCGCTGGCGCCCGAAAGAATATTGGGAGCCAGGAACCACCGTGACTGTGCAAGCCGATATTTATGGCGTTGATATGGGTAAAGGTATGTGGGGAAGCAAGGACAATTCCACCAGCTTCACCATTGGGGATGATGTGCGTGCGGTTGTTGACAATGCTTCCAAAACCATGACCGTCACCCGCAACGGACAGACGCTGCGCAGCGTGCCGGTATCGCTGGGGCGCTCGGAATATCCAACTCCGAATGGAACCTACCTCGTGGGCGATCAACATAATGAGCTCGTGATGGATTCCTCGACTTTCGGGTTGACCGGCCAGGGGGCTTATCGCACCGAAGTGAACTTTGCGACGCAAATGTCGTACTCCGGCATCTACGTGCATGGTGCGCCGTGGTCGGAGTGGGCCCAGGGTAAAACGAATACCTCGCACGGTTGTATCAATGTCACCGATGCCGATGCCCAGTGGTTCATGAACACCGTGAAGCGTGGCGACGTCATCGAGGTAAAAAACACTGATGGTGGAACCCTGTCAGGTTACGACGGCCTGGGAGACTGGAATATCAGTTGGGAAACTTGGTCAGCGGGCAACGTAAACGAAATCGGCTCCTGGTAACCGTGTGGTTAGACGCGGCGCAACCACCTGGTCAGACGCGGCGGCACCACCTTGTTGCGGACAACCCCAACAGCGGCGCTGCCAGCCCTAGAATGCGTGAATAACTATGACGTGCATCTTTGATCTGTCCCGCATCGGCGCAGGCCTGCCTGTTGCCGAGACCATTGCTAGTTTGCCTGCCGAAGGCAACGTCGTTGTGCAAGCCCCACCCGGAACCGGTAAAACCACCCTGATTCCACCGGCGCTGGCGAACCAAGCTGCACAAAACGCCACACAGAATGCCGCCACCGAGCGAGAATCCTCCGTCGGCAAGATCATCGTGACCGCCCCACGCCGGGTTGCCGTCCGAGCAGCCGCGCATCGTTTGCGCACGCTTTCTGGCCAGCCGGAGCTCGTAGGCCATTCCATTCGTGGCGAATCGGTACCCGGCACAGCCGTCGAGTTTGTCACGCCCGGGGTGCTTCTTCGACGTTTGTTGCGCGATCCTGAGCTGTCTGGGGTCGCAGCTGTTGCAATTGACGAGGTCCACGAACGCCAACTCGACACCGATTTGGTGTTGGGCATGTGCCTGGAGTTGGCGCAGTTGCGTGCAGATTTCCGGGTTATCGCAATGTCCGCCACCGTGGATGCGCAGCGTTTTTCCCAGCTCATGGACGCCCCGGTGCATGTTACGGAGGCGGCGATTCACCCGTTGGAGATCAGTTACGCACCGGCACCCGGTCGGGCGGCAGGCGAACGTAGTTTTTACCGCCACTTGGCGCAACAGGCCGCCGAGCAGGCGTCGGCAAGCGCGGGATCGACGCTGGTTTTTGTGCCTGGTGTGCGGGAAGTTAACCGGGTGTGCGCGGAATTGACCACGCTTGTCGACGCCAACACCCCCGTTTTCCCATTGCACGGGCAGCAAACCACTGATGAGCAAGATCGCGCACTATACACCGATAGCAGGCGCATCGTGGTGGCAACTTCCATTGCGGAATCGTCACTGACTGTGCCCGGGGTGCGTGCTGTTGTGGATGCAGGGCTGGCTCGGTTGCCACGCCGAGATGCGCAGCGGGGCATGTCGGGGTTGGTGACGGCGTCGACCAGCAAATCTAGTGCTGACCAGCGGGCGGGACGCGCCGGGCGTGAGGGGCAGGGAACTGTCGTGCGCTGCTATTCGCAAGAGGATTACCAGCATTTTGCGCCGCATATTAGCCCGGAGATCCTTAGTGCAGACCTGACACAAGCCGCCCTATTTTTAGACACCTGGGGCGCTGGAGATGATTTCCCTCTGTTGGACCAACCGCCGGCCACAGCGATGGCTGCTGCCCGCACCACCTTGCAGCGCATTGGCGCCAGCAAAGAATTGGCCCTCTTGCCGACGGACCCTCGTCTTGGGGCAGCGCTGTTGCGTTATGGTTCCGGGGCTGCGGAGACTATCGCGAAACTCGACGAGGAGCCTCGCGGTGATATTACGCGTGCGCCTGCACAGAAACGACTGGCGCAGCGCCTGGCCAAGTTGGTGCCGGACCTAGGCCCGGTGGATCCCGGGGCAGTGGTCGCGGCTGCTTATCCGGAGCAAGTAGCGCGTGCGGTGTCGGCCGGGGCATCTGGCCTTCGTACTGGCTCTAACTCTGGTGCTGGCTCGGGCTCTGGTGCTAGCCCTAGCTCTGGGGCTGGGACTAGCCGTGAATATCTTCTGGCGAGCGGCACGCGGGCGCGCTTGTTGTCGGATTCCAGTCTGGTGGATGCAGAATGGCTTGCGGTTGCAGAGATTTCGTTGTCGAACGCAGGAAACGCGATCATCCGGTCCGCCGCGCGGATTACGGAAGAAGATGCCTTGGAGGCCACAGGAGTGGAAGAAACCACAACCGCGACTGTGGACGGCGGCAAGATTCGAGGCAGAAAGCGTCGACGAGCCGGAGCAATCGAGTTATCTTCGACACCGGTGCAGGTCACTGGCGACGCCGCTGCCGAGGCCGTCGCAGAAAGCATTCGGGAACACGGGCTCGGATTATTCGAGTGGTCGGCGTCGGCAAGCAATTTTTATGACCGGCTACGTCACCTGCACGAATATTACGGTCCGCCGTGGCCGGATGTGGCTGCTGCAGACCCAGCAATGTGGTTGGCACCAGAATTAGAACAGATTGCCGCGGGCACAGCGATTAGCAAAATCGATCTTTATCCCGCGTTGCAACGCCTATTACCATGGCCAGAGGCCACTCGGCTCGAAGAGTTAGCGCCGGAGCGGATGCCGGTGCCTTCGGGAAGAAGCGCGTGGCTAGATTGGTCTGGTGCGCGGCCAGTGGCGAGCGTCAAGCTACAGGAATGCTTCGGGCTGGTGGAATCCCCAGTGTATTGCGGCAAGCGGGTGCAGTTTCACCTGTTGTCACCGGCAGGAAGACCGTTGGCGATTACTGATGATTTGGCAAGTTTTTGGTCTGGCCCCTATGCCGGGGTCCGCGCGGAGATGCGCGGGCGCTACCCGAAACACCCGTGGCCGGAAGACCCGTGGTCGGCGACTGCTACGGCGAAAACGAATGCGAAGTTGCGCAAGCACTGATAATTAGTCAGCCCATTCTTTGCGCACATGCCCGATATGGGTGCGCACGATGGCTTCCATAGCGGCGGCATCTTGTGCGAGCGCAGCGTCGATCATGGCTTCGTGCTCCCGGGAGCTGGCAACCAGGTTGCCGGCCTCGGCGAGCGGACGCAGGCCAGTCACGCGGCTGCGGGTACGCAAACTGGATACGGTTTCCACGATCACGGGATTGCCGGCTAGTGCTAGGAAATCACAATGGAAGCGCAGGTCCGCCTGCAAATAGGAGACTAGGTCGCCGCGCTCGGCGGCGTCATTCAGCTCATGTGCCAGGGCGCGTAGCTCTGTGACTTTTTCTGCGATTTCGCCGGTGCAGATCCGCGCGACTTTCGCCATGGTGGGCACTTCCAACAGGATGCGGGCTTCGGCTGCGCCGTCGAGGGTTTCCGCGGAAAGCTCGGTCACCTTATAGCCGGTATTGCGCATTTTTGTGACCATGCCTTCGCGTTCGAAATACAGCATGGCCTCGCGTACCGGGGTAGCTGAAACGCCCATTTGGGCAGCCAGTTGTGGCGCCGAGTAAATCTCGCCGGGGGCGAGTTCGCCGGTGATTAGGCCGGCGCGGATGGACTCGGAGACTTGATCACGCAGGGATGTTGCGCGAGCAGAAATCTGGGGGAATTGAGCGTAGGCCATGCTGCAAGCTTACTTGCCACTGATTAGCCCTGCGCGGAGACTTTCTCGGCGATCGCTTCTGCGAGTACGAGATCTTCCCACGGCATGCCAGTGAATTTGAAAACGATGGGTTTATTGCGTGTGACGCTCACTTTTCCACTGACGACGTCAGCGTAGCTAAGCAAATCGCTTTCGCTGATGGCGCCTTCGTTCAGCGGCTGAATAATATCGCCACCTTCGCGCAGTGTTGCACTCATGTCTTCCACGATGACCGTGGCGGAGGCAACGAGGTCAGATGCCAGTTCTCGCGCCTGTGGTGAGTGCGATCCGACCGCGACAATGACGGCATTGTTAGATACGTCGTCTCTGGTCAGTATCGGTTCCGATGCGGTGGTGGTGCATAGAATGAGATCCGCTTCTCGAGTGACCTCGCGGGCCTGGCGGCTTCCCGCTTGCACCCAGGTATAGCGATTGTCCAGGTCTTGTGGTTCTGTACGAGACAGAAACGTTATGGATACCTCATGCTCGGGGAAAGTGGATTCTACGGTAGCTGCGTGGGCCCGCCCCTGTGGTCCGGTGCCGAAGATGGCGACGTGGAGTGGGGCAAAGGAATCACTGGGATCAGTGGATGCGTTGGTGTTCTTGGCGCCGTCGACAAAAAAATCATAGACACACGAGATGGACACAGCTGGGGTGCGCAAATTGGTCACGGCGATGCCGTCGATCAGTGCCTTCGGGCTCAGGGTGGTGCCGTCAAAAAGTAGGTACGAGCCTTGGATACGTGGCAGATCCTCCTGGTATCCGGGAGGGGCCACCGATAGCAGCTTGATGCCGAATGCAGATGGGGTGGTGGACGGCATGATCAGGAATTCGCCATTTTCGACTGGGACGGCGGAACGTGACTGATCACCTGCGGGGTCGAAGCCGTTGCGCAGGGTATCGCGAAGCTTGGCGACGGCGTCTGCCGGGGTAAACGCGGAATAAACCTGGTCGTGGGAAATGAATTGTGGAGACGGTGGAGTGTGTTCGGTCATGGGCAGCATCCTTTCAAGTGTCATTGCAATTGTACCGCTAGCGCTCTAAGGTTTCACCTAGATCACAATAAGCATATTTTTAGATTTTGTATCACATCATGACCATCGCAGAGTGAATACTTCAGCGTGACCGCTGCTGTACAACGTGGAAGGATAACGATGACATCAGATAAAAAACTGAATTTTTTTGAGCTTGGGGCACTAGGTTTTCTGCTTTTCGCCATGTTCTTAGGCGCCGGTAACATAATTTTCGCACCAATGGTCGGCCAAGAAGCCGGTACTGATATGTGGATCCCCATGACCGGTTTCTTAATCACTGGCGTCGGTCTGGTGTTTTTGGCGATCGTCGCATTAGCAAAAACTAGCGGCGACGTACACCGAATGGCATCGCGGGTAAGCAATAAGTACGCGATTGTTTTCTGCCTCGTGCTGTTTTTGACCTTGGGACCGATCTACGTCATTCCGCGCACTACTTCCGTGGTGTTTGAAATTGGTGTTTTGCCCTCGCTGTCGAATCAAAACACAGCGCATCGTCTGCCGCTGTTGATCTTTTCGGTTCTTTTCATTGCAGCGACTATCTGGCTCTCTTTAAACCCAAACAAGCTGGTAGACCGCATCGGTAAGGTACTGACCCCAGCTTTTGGTATTTTGTTGCTGATCATCATCGTGACCTCCATCGTGAACCCAATGGGGCAGGTGCACGAACCGCTGGACGCATATACCGATGGCGCGTTTTTCACCGGGTTTATCGAAGGATATCTGACGATGGATGCCGCTGCCGCACTGGTTTTTGCTGGCGTATTTATTCAAGCCATTCGTAGTCAGGGTGTGAACAGTAACCGCGGAATTTCCACGGTCTTTTTCAAAGCCGGATTGTTCACCGTCGTTGCGCTGGCAATCTTGCATATTTCGTTGGCATGGATTGGCGGAAGCTCCGTTGACGCTATCGGACGCATGGATAATGGTGGCCAATTGCTTGCTGAAGCTTCTCGTTACTTGCTCGGTCAACCCGGCCTTTACGTCATTGGTACTGTCGTTTTCTTGACTGGCCTGACAACCAACGTTGCCTGCCTTACTGCTGTTGCTGATTATTTCGCCCGTGTGTTCCCCCGTGTCGGGTACAAACGGTGGGTCTGGATCAATGCGGCATTAGGCTTCGGCATCGCTAATTTGGGATTGGAGACAGTTCTTTCTGCCGCACTTCCCGTACTGTTTTTGCTTTATCCGCTCTCGATGGTGCTGATTCTGTTAACCCTTGTCGACGGTGTTTTCGGTAAAGCGCGCGCCGTCTATGTGGGCGCAACTATCGCTACCGCGCCTTTCGCGATTCTTGATGCGATCCGTGCCGCCAACGTCGACATGAGCAGCATCGATTCCGCGTTGTCGTTCATCCCGCTGTTTACTGACTACGGTGGTTGGATTATCCCGGCGGTGCTGGGAGCAGTGATCGGTTATATCTACGCGCAAGCCACCGCTGGAAAGCCGGAGGTGGTAGAAGAACAGTCGATGGAGGAGCTTGCCGACGAGAAGGCAGAAAGCTAGCGCAAGCGAAATGCTCAAGCCAACAACAGTGAGATAGGAAAGGCAGAAACCATGAAAGACATCGTCGTTATCGGTGCTGGTGCCATCGGTATGGCCAGTGCTTTTCGATTGGCCAAAGAAGGCCATAACGTGACAATTGTGGACCCGGTCGCGCCGGGATCTAAGGCTTCGAGTCACAATGCTGGTTGGGTAGTGCCGACGATGAGCGAGCCAGTCCCAGCGCCGGGCGTATTAACGAAAGCGATGAAGTGGCTGTGGAAAAAGGATTCGCCACTGTATATCAGCCCATCTGCAGACTGGCGGTTTTATACTTTCTTGCTGCGAATGCTGCAGCACACCAGCGAGAAACGCTATGCAGCTGGCACTGAGACTCTGATTCAGTTGTCCAAGGAGACGTTTAGTACCTTCGATGAATTTGTTGACGAAGGCGTCGACGTCGACCTAGATTTTACGACGATGCGCACATTGTTTAAAGACACATCTGGCATGGATGCGCGTTTGGATGAGCTTGCACACTTTGCGGAGAACTTTCCGGGATTAAGCTACCGACGCATGGATGATGCGGAATTGCGCGCTTTTCATCCGAAGCTTTCGGAGGATGTGCAGGGTGGAATCGAATCACGCGGGGATGCACACCTCGATCCCACGAAGTTTATTGCTGCATTGCATAAAGCTTGCCAGGAAGCCGGGGTGGAGTTTGTTGCTTCGCGTGCGTGGTTGCGTGATCGTGGCTCTGGGAAAGCTCGCGTGATTGTTGACGGGGCGTTTATGGACCCGGATCATGTCGTAGTGGCTGCTGGAGCATGGACAGGGGAAGTGGTGAAGCAACTGGGGCAGCGCATTTCCCTCCAAGCAGGTAAGGGCTATGGTTTCGATTTCCCAGTGGGACAAGGCTGGCTTACCGATACGCTGTATATGACCGATGCCAAAGTAGTTGCCACACCCATGGGGGACCACGTGCGGGTTGCAGGAACCATGGGGTTCAGCGAAATTGATGAAAGCCTGGATCATGTTCGTGCTGGTGGCATCCTCAAAGGTGTGCAAAGCTTCTTTCCTGATTGGCCGGTCAACGAGTTTGATCTGGAACCCTGGCAGGGGATGCGTCCGATGACTCCGGATGGTTTGCCGCATATCGGTGCCTTACGCAAATTCCCAGATGTGGTTGTAGCCACAGGTCATGCCATGCAAGGAATTAGCCTGGCGCCACGCACCGCACAGTTGGTAGCTGGTGTGATCGCGGGCGAGACGATGCCTGAGTGGATGAAAAAGATTCATCCAGAACGGTTTTCGCGGCTGGGATGAAACCTACCGTGATTTGAACAGCACCTCTGAGATTTCCGCTTTGCTGACCTTCGCCATTTGCGCGTTGAGTGCGTCGATATCTGGTTGTTGGTCAGCTTTGTGCTTGATGATCAACCGTGCGGGTGCATCCGGGGAGAATTCGAAGGCAGCATAGCCCATCCCTTTGCTGCTGAAGATGTCGTAAAGCGCCTGCAAAATCTTCTTGCTTGTCTTGCCACCGTCTTTATTGTCTACACCTGCAACGGCAAAGTGCGTGGTTTGTAATGGTGCCATTATTCTCCTCGGAAATACGGTTTCCAGAATTACGCGTCTAGAGAGGTTCTAGCACTACCGAAAAGAGTATCTAGATGCGGCCGTTAAAGGCTTGCAGTGCGGAATCTTCACGGGTTCCACCACGACCATCCTGGTAGTCCTGGTAATCCTTAATCCAGCCGATCCGCGATACCCATTTCACGTGCTTGTATCCGTGGTTAGATTCTACGCGCAACCGCACCGGTGCACCCAGGTGGTTATCGATAGGTTCGCCATTACGGTCCAGTGCGAGGATGGTGTCATCTTCGTAGGCAGTTTCTAGGTCAATAGCGGCGTAAAATGGCTCACGGGGACGATCATCAATCATCTTTTGCGCCAGGCCATAGGACTCTATTAATACGTAGCGGGCCCCTTCTGGGCGTTCGCCTAATAGCTCGAGCGCGTCGGTAAGTTTCGGACCACGCCAGCGCGACGTGGCCGACCATCCCTGCATACAGGTGTGGGTGGCGATGTACGAGTGCTGGGGAAGGGCACGGAGGTCATCCAAGGTGATGGTCTTGTTGACGTCACGGACATCGTCAAAGACTGTCATTTCATAGCCGTCCCAGTTGCTATCGCGTTGTTCGATCCAGTACTCGGATTCGTCTTCCGTTGGTGGCAGACCGTTGGTCCAGTGGAATTCCGAAATATCGTCGTCAGTGTAGGCTTTCTGCTTAGCTCCGCGTGGGCGTAGTTTCTGCAGGAAGATTTTGCGGCCCCATTCGGTAGTAAGCACCAAGAAATTGTGGGCGCGGACGCGATCCGACAGCGACCAGTAGGAAAGTCCGATCCAGAAACAGACGACCAGCACGACGGTAAGCACCATGATGAACAGCGCCTGGCCTGCGCGTTCAGTGGACATAACGCCGAAGACCATGTTCGTGGTGTTGTGATTGCGGTGTACCAGCATGACCAGACCGACGTGCATGATTACGAAGCCGGACATCATCGCCATGCCGATGAAGTGCAGGGAACGTGCACCTTGATGCCCACCCCACATTTTTACGTACCACGGCATGGACTGGCGCACGGCAGGCGACATTGCGACGCCGGTTAGCATCATGAACGGAGCCAGGATGAAGATCACGAATGAGTACGTCAGCTGCTGCAACGCGTCGTAAGGCTGGAAGTGTTCGATGCCTGGCGCGGTGAACGACATGTATGTTTTGAACGAGTCCCAGGCATCGGGGAAAACATCCCAGGAAGTTGGGATTAGCCGTTTCCACAGCCCGGTGGCAAATAGCATAATGACGTAGAAGACGCCGTTAAGCACCCATAGCATCACGCCTAGGCCGTGCCAGTGACGGCCTAAGCCGATGTTTTCGCGGCCCGGAAGGGTGAAAATTGGGGAAGCGGACTTTTCATCCATTAGGGATGTGTAGACGCCTTCTTCTTTGGGAAGCTCACGCTTGGTGAACTTCAACCACTCGGTGCCTGGTGCGCAGTCATTGCGCCACCACAGGCGAGGCATGGAGGCGAGCATCTCCCAGCCGGAACGTAGGAGGATGCCGATCAGGACAAAGTTGATGAGGTGGCTGGCGCGGAGCCAGAGTGGAAAATCTGGATTAATTTCCATTGGCTGTTCCTTCAATCAAGGGGGTAGCAATCATGGGGCGTGATTGGGAAAAATCTTCGAAATTACTCTTTTATAACGTAACACTTATAAAATGAAAAAGACATTCAGTTACACTCGGTAAATTGGGGTTTTATGATTGAAAAGCCTTAGCTTTTCTTTGTGTGTGCAGGGTTAATAATCAGAAAATAGAACAAATAATGGGATTATTCTGGCGAAAGTCTCGCCCACGCTCTGTTCCGGATATATGTAGCCTGCTACGTGAAAACGCCCTCTTGGTCGCATTTCTGCGGTCAAGAGGGCGTAACTTTGGGGTGGCTGACGGGGCTCGAACCCGCGACACCTAGGATCACAACCTAGTGCTCTACCAGCTGAACTACAGCCACCATCGCTGCTCTAAAGCAGCACGCATTAGATTAGCGCATCATTGCGAATTTACAAAAACCGCTGGTAAGCGTCGGTAGCGGCGTCTTTTGCGTGTGCGGCGTCGTCGCTAGAAACCGCACCCGGATCCACAAAAACCGCGCGCCGGTAATAGTCCAACTCGCGGATCGATTCCACAATGTCTGCCAGTGCGCGGTGTGCCTGGCCTTTATCTGGCTGCTGGAAATACGCCCGCGGGAACCAGCGACGGGAAAGTTCTTTGATTGTCGAGACATCCACCATGCGGTAGTGCAGGCGCTGGTCTAGCTGAGGCATGTATTCCTGGATAAACCGGCGATCGGTAGCAATCGAATTGCCAGCCAGCGGAACCGCCCAGTCCGCTTCGCAGTGCTGGGTAATCAAATCTAAAACAGCCTGCTCGGCGTCACCGATGCTGGTGGTAGATTCCGCAATTTCCTTATCCAGGCCAGACGCTTGGTGCATGCGCACGACCACATCATCCATCTTTGCTAGTTCTTCTGTGCTGGCATGGATGACCGCAGAGTAGCCGTCGCCAAGAATGTTCAGGTTGGCATCAGTAACCAATGCCGCAACCTCGACGATGACGTGCTGCTTCGGGTCCAGCCCGGTCATTTCCAGGTCGATCCACACCAGCCGGTTGCTTTTTGCTGGGATATTAGCTGCAGCAGCGTCTTCGTTTGGCCGGGAATTTTCTGAATTAGTAGTGGTCATAAGCAAGAATTTCCTGTGGTGAAATATTTAGTCGGTTTTAGTCGGTTTTAATCAACGCTATCGGTGCCATCAGAGCATCTCAACTAACCCATCTTGGAATAAAAACTGCCGACCAAAGGTGCGATCAACGGTACGGGCACGATTTGGCTGAGTACGTTCATCGCCTTCGACAGTGGGCCGGGAACCACGCGGCGTCGGTTTTTTGCCATCGCCTCCAGAGTTTCGGCCGAGCATGACTCGTAGGTGGTCCATAAAAAGTCTGGCACGACCTTATCGACGATCGATTGTTCCTCATCAGGCACGACGGCATCGCGCACAGGCCCTGGGGCAAGCAGCGTGCAGCTGACGCCGGTGCCTTTCAGTTCGTAGTGCAACGCCTCGGTAAAAGCATTCACGCCGGCTTTGGTGAACACGTAGGTGGCATTGTTCGGGATTGGAATGTTGCCAGCGGCGGAACCCACGTTGCAGATTGCGCCTTCACCGCGCTCTAGCATGGGGCGGACAACCGCGTTGGTGATGCGGTGGACAGCGGTGGCGTTCAGGTGAAACTGGTTGGTTTCATAATCCCAATCCTGGTCGACGAATTTGCCGAAGCTTGCAATGCCAGCCGAGTTTATTGCGATAGAGACGTTTTTATCTTTCAGGTATTCCAACAAACCCGTGACTTCGTCGTAGTTGGACAGGTCTGCGGCAAAAACTTCGGCTGTGATGCCGTGGGAGCTGAGTTCGTCGGCAAGGGTTTGCAAGACTTGCTCACGGCGGGCGACGAGAATGAGGTTGTGCCCGGCTTTGGCGAGATCGCGTGCCATGGCCTCGCCGATGCCTTGACTGGCGCCTGTGACCAGGGCGTAGGAATTGGCGTGGGGGTGGGGAAGAGCCATGGTTCTCCTTAACGATGCGCGCTCACCGCAGTGGCGGAATTAAGGCACACCGGGGAGTCGCTGTTGCGTAGCTGTCTTGGGGTCTTGTTGCGTTCAACCCTACCTTGGTGCGTAAGTAGCGCGGGGCTGGAGATGGTGGTAATTGCGCTTCCTGACGGCAAAGACTATTGTTATCGTTGTGAGCCAGGGTTGAGCACATGCAAGAAGACCCAGGGCAGCAACTCCGGGAGCCCGTGCAGTGCACGGGCTCCCGTGCTATGTAAATCGGGAGGGGATTATGTTACTGGCTTATCTTCACGAAATAGGCCAGCCTGGTGCTTTTGTTCATACAAGTCACAGGCGGTTCTCTGATAGTCCGGCTTTTGGCTACGGAGGATTTTTTATTCCAGTAGATAACGCACGAGCGTTTGGTGCGCGCTTTGCCCATTTGAAACGCCAGTTGTTTGCTCCAGAGATACCTGCCGGGCGTGACCCAAATAGATGGGAAAAGAAAGGGGCTGATCTGTTATTCGCATTAGCTGCTGAAGAGCGTCCCGAAAATCTGCGAGTAGTCGGTGCGCTAATTTCATACCTTCGTGAATTAGAAGGAGCTCTTTTTTATTTTGCAGCAGAAAAACCTATAGGAACTCCGAAAGAAACAGATTCTGGTCCGGCTGAGTTTGCAGATCGAGAGAATACTGCTATGCGGGAATCGTTGAATAGGCTTGCGCGAGCGGCTGATTCGCGGAATGAACCAAAATTCATCACTCTCAGATTATGAAGTCGGTGAGACCGGTTTTTGATGTACGTGGAAATGTAGTTAGTTCACCAGCGAACCGAAATAAGTTGGAAAGAGTGAGGCGGGCTTCATTTCGGGAATGAGAGACTAAATTTTATCGTCAGTAGTCCGCTCTTGATTTGTCCTCTCTAAAAGTGCCCCCAGCAGGATTCGAACCCGCGACCGACGGGGTAGAAACCCGTTGCTCTAATCCACTGAGCTATGGAGGCCGGTAGATCGCGCCCATGAGCGCTGATCCGCATAAAAACTATACCGGATTGTCTAAGTAAGTGACACACGGGTTCAGAATCCCGGGCGATCGGTTGTAGGTTAGAGCCTATGCCTACCCCGACCTCTCGTGTGCGTTCCACCTGGCCCTGGTACTTGGCAATGCTGCTGGTCGCCGGTCTTGCCGCCGGCATTATTTCTGCGCAATTTCTCGCAGAATCACTCGCAGCGCTCGGTATCCCAGACCCAGGCATGCTGACCACCTTTGGTCTGCCATTTTTCCGCGCGGCTGCTTGGATTCTGGTCGCGCTCGCCGTCGGTTCCTATCTGCTCACCGCATTCCTCATTCCACCGCGGATGCCCGATTCTGCTGCAGGCGATCCCACCCCTAATTTTGGTCTTGCCCAAGCGCGCTTAAGCGTCGACGGACACCTGGCGGCGCGCACTGGTGCACTGAGCTTGCTTAGTGTCGCCGTCGTCGCACTGGTGATGGTCTCGATGACGTTTTCCGATGTCTCCGGCACCCCATTTTTTAGTACCTTCGCGCATTGGAATGTGGCCCTAGACCAGGTTGCCGAAGCGAAATCCTGGCTGATTATGTCGCTTATGGCTGCTGTTGTTGGCATCGTCGGTTTATTTGCGCGTCGCTGGACCATGCAGCCAATCTTGCTCATCGGCGCGGTACTCACCGTCGTTCCGCTGGGTATGGAAGGCCACTCGGCATCTGGTGGTGACCACGATTGGGGCACAAACTCCTACCTTTGGCATTTGGTGTTCATGGTGCTGTGGATCGGCGGGCTGACCGCCTTAATCGCACACTCGCGACGCCTCGGCGAGCATCTTGAACTTGCCGTTCGCCGCTATTCCACGTTGGCGCTGTTTGCTGCCGCGGTCATGGCAATTTCCGGCGTCGTCAACGCTGCCTTGCGTATTGGCCCACACCATCTCTTTACGACGAACTACGGCTGGATCATCACCGCCAAAACCGTGCTCACCCTCGTCCTCGTCGGCCTAGGCTGGCTTCACCGTCAGCGCAGCATCCCACAATTAGCGCAACGCCCACGCGTGTTCCAGCGAATCGCCGTTGTAGAAGTGCTCGTGATGGCACTGACTGCAGGCATCGCCGTAACGATGGGGCGCACCCCGCCACCTGCACCGGATGACCCAAACTTGTCGACGATGGAAATCACCGTCGGCTACGACATCCCATTTGAGCCAGACATTCTTAATGTGTGGACTATCTGGCGTTTCGACGTCATGTTCAGTGCATTGGGAATCCTTCTGGCCGCAGGCTACCTATATGCGGTTCGTCGTGCGCGTCGCACCGGGCACGACTGGTCGCGTGGTCGCACTGCCTGGTTCTTGTTGGGATCACTCGGCATGGCGGTGATTATGAGCTCGGGCGTCGGCATGATCATTCCGGCGACCTTCTCCATGCACATGATCGGCCACATGCTGTTGTCGATGACCTTCCCGGTGTTCCTGGTGTTGGGCGCGCCGCTGACGCTGATCATGACGGCTTGGGAGCCAGGTGAGGCGGGCAAGCCGAACCTGCATGATTGGACTCGGGCGTTCTGCCAGTCGCGCGGGCTGTCCATTATTACCTATCCGCCAGTGAACCTCGCGCAATTCATCTTTGTGTTTTATGCGTTGTACTTGAATTTTGATTGGTACCAGGCTGCGATTTCGGATCACGCCGGTCACGTGATCATGAACTGGGCATTTTTGGTTTCTGGCTACATTTATTTCTGGGAAGTCATGGGGCCGGATCCTTTGCCGGGGCGTAAGCAGCCGTTGGTGCGTTTGGCCTGGCTGTTTTTCTCCATGCCGATTCACCTCTACCTGGGCGTGTACATGATGCAGCTCACCGAGATTTACGGTGAGGAGTTTTACACCTCGATTAACTTGCCATGGACGATTGATTTGCTGGCGGATCAGCGCGTTGGTGCTGGTATTGGTTGGGCCGCCGGTTCGTTCCCGCTGATCGTTGTATTCGGTGAGCTATTCCGACAGCTGTTTACTTATGACCGCGAACAGCAAAAAGCCATCGATGCGGAGATGGACCGGGTGCCAGATCATAATCTCGCCCACGCTGGTCTTGCCGACGCAGGCCTCGTCGACGCTGATCTTGCCGACGACGACCTTGCCGACGACGACCGGCTTTATGCACAGAAAACTGTTGGTGTTCAACAGTCTGAAAAAACGCCGAAAAAAGACTTTGGATTCGATAATGATTCTGGTAATGAATTAGATTTATACAATGCGATGTTGGAAAAGATGAGCCGCGGAGAACACATCGAGGATGAGTATCACGAATCCGAGATGGGCCAATCCCGTTTCCGTAGGAAACGTGGCGGGGATGGCTCCGGCTGGGGGAACTCCCCGGAATAGGGGCTTGGAGCGCGCCAACACTTGCCGGCAATCCTCTGACTGTCAACTACCAAGGAATTTTTCGTTATGAAAAAGAGCCCACTCGCCGTTGCGCTGAGCGCACTGGCTACTGCTGCACTCTGTTTGACTGCTACGCCAGGTACCGCTGGTGCTTCGCCGTCGGCAGAGGTCTCGAGCTCAGGCTCCAGTTTGTCGTCAGAAGATGGTAGCTCCAGTTCAAGCTCTAGCCGCCATGCGGTTGGGGTGCGAGGGGATTCCACAAACCCAGGCAAGCAATTGGTCACAATGGGGGATTCGTTTACCGCTAACGGCCACGTTCGTGGTTTCCGCTGGTTGCAGCGGGGAACACCACAAGAAAGTTTGGGTTCTTCGTCTAGTTCGAGTAATTCCGGTAAAGGTTTCGTCCGGCCGGTTGAATTAGGCCTGAGTGGGTGTGGGCAGGATCCAGATAACTGGCCACGTCAGTTGGCAGGCATGACTGGGCGTAGCTTGGGTGATTACTCATGTAACGGGGCAACTTCCCGCAGCGTCGTTGAGCATCAGCTGGAGCAAGCTGTGCGCGATGGCAATATCGGCCCGGCTACCGAGGAAGTTGTGATTGCGGTGGGCGGCCTTGATCCGTGGCGGTTTAAATTGGATGAGATTCCATTTCCGTACCCACAGGCAGTGATTGACCGCTACAAAGCCCGCGTAGCGAATATCACTCACCAGGTGCGTGAGCTCGCACCGAATGCGCGGGTGACTATACCTTCGTATTTGAGTGTTTCCTCACCGCAAGGTCACGTTTGCTTCGTCAATGTGATCCCGAATCAGCCGCTGGGCTTTATCGTGCCGGGCGCACGCCAGGTGGAAGCAGCTCTGGCGAATGTGCAACGGGAGGCGGCAGCGGAAGCGGGCGCGCGATTCGTCGACGTTCGTGCCGCAACGCGTGATCACCACACCTGTGCGCCCGATGCTGAGCGTTATGTATCTGCGGTGTGGCTGGATATTACTTCGCCAACCCACACCATGGCTATGCACCCGACAACCAAGGGTTCGCAAGCTATTGCTGCTGAAATTGCGCGTTAACTTCCGCATATAGCCTTGGGTGACGCGAGTAATACACCCTGGCACATCGTAATTTCCGGTATGGCAGGGTATTTGTGTGTGCAACTGTGCCAGCACAATTCGTGCGATTTCTGTGGATAACTGTATTTATTCACAACCAGGCGGCCGCCGTGATTGGTTTGGCCATCGTTTCCCCTGACACTAGGTGTTACCAGCGCAGATCGCGTTGGTTACCTAAAGATTTGGAAGGGGAGCGCACACTATGTCGCAACACCACATCACCATCACCGGTCGGATTACCCAAGAGCCCAGCCTGCGTCGCGTCGCTGGAGGAAATTGCGTGCTTGATATGCGCGTTGCTTCCTCTCGTGCGGTGCGTGACGAGGAACAAGAATCCGGGTGGCGGGATTATGACAATCTGTTTCTGGACGTTGAAGCCTGGGGGCAATTGGCTGTTAACACAGCTGCGAGCTTGCACAAAGGGTACCCAGTAGTGCTGGTGGGGTCACTGGTGACCCAGCAGTGGGAAGATAATGAGGAAAAGCGACACTCGAAAACGGTGTTGAAGGCCACCCACATTGCCCCAGACCTTGCACACTATGCCGCAGCCCTGACCAAGAGGAAAGCAGATCGTGATGATAATGGCGGGGTGGTTCTTAACGTCGAAGGCGTCGTCTTTGATCAGGATGCGCTTGCTAGCCCATCTGCATCCGGGTTTGCGGACAAATCAGCGACTCCGTTTGGCGAACAATCAGCAACGGATAATAAGAAAGCAAACAAGCAAGCTACAGAAAACGCCGCAGTGCCTGTCGGTGCACACTAGCTAGCCACAGTGACGCCTATATCGTGCGGGATCCGTGGTGGGGCGGCAGTTAAAGTCATGTATTCTCGTCAGAGATAAAGATTTAGTGTCGTTCCACCTAATTTCGCGAAGGGGAAATATGGGCGAGTTCATCTATACGATGAAAAATGTACGCAAAACTGTTGGTGACAAGGTCATTCTTGACGACGTCACCATGGCTTTTTACCCCGGCGCAAAGATCGGCGTCGTCGGCCCGAACGGTGCGGGTAAGTCGTCGATTTTGAAGATCATGGCCGGAATGTCTGAGCCATCCAACGGCGAAGCATTCTTGGATCCGGGTGCTACCGTCGGCATCCTGCAGCAGGAGCCACCGCTGAACGAGGAAAAGACTGTTCGCGGCAACGTAGAAGAAGGTCTCGGCGAGATCTTTGAAAAGAAGCAACGCTTTGAAGCCATTGCAGAAGAGATGGCCACCAATTACACCGACGAGCTCATGGAAGAGATGGGCAAGCTCCAGGAAGACCTGGATAATGCGGATGCTTGGGAAGTCGATTCCAAGATTGAACAGGCTATGGAAGCGCTGCGCTGCCCGCCTTCGGATGAGCCCGTCACTAACCTTTCCGGTGGTGAGCGCCGTCGTGTAGCTTTGGCGAAGCTGCTTTTGTCGGAACCAGACTTGCTACTTCTTGACGAGCCAACTAACCACCTGGATGCCGAGTCCGTGCACTGGCTGGAAAAGCACCTGGAAAACTACCCGGGTGCGGTTTTGGCAGTGACCCACGACCGCTACTTCCTGGATAATGTTGCGGGCTGGATTTGTGAGGTTGACCGCGGCAAGCTGCACCCTTATGAGGGCAATTACTCGACCTACCTGGAAAAGAAGCAGGAGCGTCTGCAGGTTGCTGGTAAAAAGGACGCCAAGCTGCGTAAGCGTTTGAAGGATGAGCTGGAATGGGTTCGCTCCGGTTCCAAGGCGCGTCAGGCGAAGAACAAAGCGCGTTTGGAGCGCTACGAGGAAATGGCTGCCGAGGCCGAGCAGTACAAGAAACTGGACTTCGAAGAAATCCAGATCCCTACGCCTCCACGTCTGGGCAACAAGGTTGTCGAAGCAGACAACCTGACCAAGGGTTTTGGCGACCGTACCTTGATCAAGGATTTGTCGTTCACCTTGCCACGCAATGGCATCGTGGGCGTGATTGGTCCCAACGGTGTGGGTAAGACCACGCTGTTCAAAACCATCGTTGGCCTGGAAGAAGCAGATGCGGGCAAGGTCAGCGTCGGTGAGACAGTGCAGCTGTCATATGTAGACCAGAACCGGGAAAACATTGACCCAGAAGCAACCGTCTGGGAAGTCGTCTCCGGAGGGCTGGACTATATCCACGTGGGCCAGAACGAAATGCCTTCGCGTGCGTATCTTTCTGCATTCGGTTTCAAGGGCCCAGATCAGCAAAAGCCATCCAAGGTGCTTTCCGGTGGTGAGCGCAACCGTCTGAACCTGGCGTTGACACTGAAAGAGGGCGGAAACCTGATCTTGCTCGACGAGCCAACTAACGATTTGGACGTTGAGACTTTGGGTTCGCTGGAAAACGCGCTGGAGAAATTCCCGGGCTGCGCCGTGGTTATTTCCCACGACCGCTGGTTCTTGGACCGCACCTGTACCCACATTCTGGCCTGGGAAGGCAACGTGGAAGAAGGCCAATGGTTCTGGTTCGAAGGTAACTTTGGCGACTATGAGAAGAATAAGGTGGAACGACTCGGCGAGGAAGCTGCTCGTCCATCCCGCGTCACCCACCGTAAGCTGACTCGCTAACGCTACTCGGTAGTAACAGGCGAGCCACTCTAGAAAGGTTTCCAAGGTTTTCCATGGCAGATAACCCGGCAATTCATCAATATCGCGTGCCTTTGCGCTGGTCGGATTTCGACCGCTATGGGCATGTGATGAACGCCAATTATGTGGAAATCGCCCAAGAGGCTCGCCTGGCGTACAAAGAGGCTTATTTTGATCCCGCTGGGATGGAAGATTTTGCTGCTTTTGTGCGCAAACTGGACCTAGATTTCCGGAAACCGATTGAGCCGGAAGGCAATTCGGTGCTGTTGGTGGAATCCCAGGTCGTTGAGGTAGGAAATTCTTCTTTTGTGACCCGCCAAGAGATCAAGGATAAACACGGGCGTATTGCTTGCGTGGTGGAAACGGTCTCTGTGGCTGTGGATATGGATACGCAGATGCCACGCCCGTTGACGGAGGAAGAACGTGAAGTTATGCGTTTGGAATCCACCCTGGCTAAAGCTGCTGATAAAGCAGAAGCAGAATCGGGTTCTGGACCCAGCGCTAGGGGAGTCCAGTTAGACTCGCTCGGTGATGAAATCAGCTACGACGATGAAATTTCCTATGGCGATGAGGTCGACTACGGCGATGAAGTTGGTTACGGTGACGAAGTCGATTATGGCGATGAGATTGGTTACGACGATTAATGTCTGAATCCCTCGAAGTCACAGCAGGTGGCCCTGGGCTACGCGCATTGGTTTCGCGTGCCGTTGGCTTGGACGCGAGCGCGTCGGCTCGGTTTCGAGTTCTCAAAGACGACGTCGGGGATGGTGACCTCATTGATGTTTTCGTGACCACCCCTTTTGAAGTGGTTGCTTGCCGCCGTATCAAAGGCACAGTATCCCGCGACGGTGCTGTGGTGGCAGCCAGTACTTTGCTGCATTGTTTGGAAACCGGACAGACTCATCTGGGGCCTGCCCGTGATACCTCTTGGCCAGGCGCGTTGCCACCGGCTGAGGGGTTCCAATTATTGGATAATTTGCCGGTGCATGTAGTGCGCGAACTCGCCGATAAAGGCCGGGATCTGGCCCGGCAATTTTCTGGGCCGATGGGCCCACCGCAGAGTTTGATGAACCAAACGGTACTTACCGTGAAACCGGAAACTGCCACCGACATGCACAGTGAACTCACAGTAAACCCTCAGTCTGCGAGTGCTGGCAGTAGTGAAGAAGTAGAAATCCCAATGCGGATGATTTTCGCCTGCACAAACTTAGGACTAATCCCGGGCTTCTCGGCACCCATGAATATTCCGCGTCACCTGCGGGTTTCTGCACAGGGCCGCTGGGCTCGTATAGATGCTCCCTTTGGTAGCGTCTACCATGCGCGCGGGTTGGCAATGCTGTTTTAGCCCCAAGTCGGGTTGTAATAGCAGCGGCACGCCACGCAAAGTAACAGTTATTTTCTAAAGAAAGATTCCCGCTCACGCTGGTTTCACAGCGTAAGCGGTATTTTTTCGGCATTCTGAACTTTCGGCCAGAGAACTGCCTGGAAGTCGGAAGTAATGCTGCAAGGAATTTTCAGTAACACGCGTTAGGGTTGGAGACATGCCAGATACTGTCCAACACACACCAGCCGTCACGGGGCGCATCATCGGAGTTGACGTCGCCCGTGGCATCGCCTTGCTGGCGATGATCATCGCACATTTATACCCGCTCAAAGGTTTCGCTGGAGCGTTCCTCGAAGGCTTTCCGTCGGCCCTATTCGCGGTTCTTTCCGGAATATCGATGACTATCATATTCAGCAAGCGCGGCGCCGTCGATGTTTTTATTCGTGGTGTCATTCTCGTGCTCATCGGCATCGTGGTTACCCCGTACGCCGGAACCATCATCGTGGTACTCAAAGCACTGGGTATTGGGTATATCGTGTTCGCATTACTGCAAATCCCACGCTGGTCCACTAAGTGGGTAAGCTTTGGATTCATCGTATTGCTCGCAGTATCTGGCATCGTGCGCGTGATTACGCTGCACACCACCTTGCATGCGTTGTTGCGTGAGCCGTATCCCATCGTGATGTGGCTGGCCTACATGGCGGCCGGTGTGCTTTTTGCGCACTGGTTGCGTGCCAATAACTGGCAGGTCACGCCATTTTCCACCAGAGGGTTCCTAGCTGCTGCTGCGGGGGTTGTGATTTCCGTGTTGGGCGTGTTGGCACGCGATTGGGTGGATTCGGCATATGCCGTCGCCACGCGAAACAACCTCGGGATTGCCGTGCACGGATTTTTGGACGCGAAGCCGCACAGCGGCGGGCTTGTCGACGGGCTAGCAACCATAGCGGGCTCGCTCACCATCATCTTGTTGTGCCTGCTGCTCGTCCAGACTGATCGTTGGGTCTTCCCACTCAAAGCAATGGGATCCATGGCCCTGACGGTGTATCTGGGACACGTGATTTCTGCCGGCATCATCAACCGTGGGCACATCGCCACCCAGTACCCAGAGCTGGCCATCGCCACCGTCGTGGTCGCGGTCGTCGGCACGAGTATCTGGGCAATGTTCTTCCGCTATGGCCCACTGGAATACGTGCTTGGAAAGGTGGCGCGCACAGGATCCCAGGCCGTAAATGGCCTGAGTGGCAAGCGAAGTGATAACCACAGCAGCAACCACGGTGGATAGTCACTGCGACAGCATAAACCCGACTAATAACTAATACCGATTCCGTATAGAAAGAAGCTCATTATGTCTCAGACTTCTAAGAACTCCAAGACCTCCCGTTTGCTGGCCATCGCCGCCCCAACCGTGGCTCTTGGTGCCACACTGGCTGCTGCCGTACCTGCGCAAGCCTTGATCAGTGATCAATTCGCTGAAGACAGTGTGCACGCTAATGCCGTGGTTTCCGAGCAGATCGGCGACGACGGCGACGAGGACGGAAACTGCACCGGTACCGCGGTGGCGGATTATTGGGTGGTGACCGCACGGCACTGCCTGGAAAACTCCGAAACCCCGGGCGGTAGCGTTCGCATTGGCCAAGGAGATGATCAAAAGCGGGTGAAGGTTGCGGACTGGTACAAAGCTCCAGCTGGTGATATCGGGTTGATTCGTACCGCGGAGCCAATTGGCTTGAAAGAATATCCGGAGATCATGCAAGAAACCCCGGCTGAGGGCGCAATCGAATCTTATGGCTGGTCTTCAGAGGGTACCGGCAAAACCGAGAAACTGCCCAAGGCAGATGGCAAAATCACAGAGCTGAATAATTTCGCGTTATTCGGCGGTGAGCAGGCTGCAATTGCTCGCCTAGATAATGATGCGGAATTCCAGCAAGGCGATTCCGGCGGACCGGTATTCATGGACGGCAAGCTTTACGGTGTGCTTTCGGCAGCGTTTAACCCAGATGATCCAGAGTCGACAACTTCTCCGGAATCTGTGGTGGCTCCTGCAGCCGAAAGCTACGACTGGATGATTCAGACCATGATCGAGCAGTCTGAGTCCGTCAGCTCTGAGGAAGCGAATGTTTCGCAGGGCGGCGGCAATACCTCCACGGACAGCACTGCCTCGGCTGCTGGGGAATCTGCAGATGATTCCAGCAACACCACCTGGTGGCTGCTTGGCGGCGGTGCGGTACTGGTAGCGCTGGTTGTCGGTTTGGGTATTGCGCGTAAGCCGAAGAAGTAGTAGGGCAGTGCTAGTGCAACGGAGCTAGCCCAGCGGTGCTTTCTCAACGGTGCTAAGGCAACGATGCTAGTGCAAGGGTGATATCGCCTGGTCGAGAACTTCGGCTAGGCGTTTATTGCTGCCGGTAGCTTGGCTATAAAATCGGGCGTGCACGAAGGCCTCGCGTAAATATGGTCTACCGGCGGCGGCTTCACGCTGCATGGTTGCCTCGTCGCGGACAGCAAAGCGCTCGGAAGCGATCTGGTAGCCGGCTTTACGGCACAGTTGCTCGAAGAAAATGAACTGCGTTCGGGTATTGCCTTCGCGAAAAACATGTATGACGTTCAGTTCGCCCCAGATTTCAGCTAATTCTTGCACGAATTCTTGTTTTTCCAGGCCGCGCAAATAATTCTTTTCGGCTAGCCTGCGGTATTGCTTGCGGGCATCCTCGTGCATGATTTCCGTGCCCGGATAATAGGTGAAAGCCATCGTCGGATTATCGGGGTCATCTGGGTGTAAAACATTAGGGCCTTCTTTAGTCATCCACCCGTGTGGGCCGACGCGAGGTTCCCCAGCCCAGTCATACACATCCTGGAAGATGTAGCCGTGAATTGCCTTCATATGCGCGTAGTCGAAATCGCCTGTAATTGGCCTTAGTCTGAGCTCATGCATCCGAAGAAAGCTTGCAGCCTCTTCTTTGGCGTGCAATATATTCGGGTTTGGCTCACCGTACGGCTTGCCTGGGGCCCGAAATTTATTACGGACCGTTTTGGTACCGGGAATGTAGTAATCTTCCCAGCTATTATACCCCCACCGCTGTTCCGGCATTAGAACCCATCGATGTGGGCGAGGGCGCGTTGCACAGCTTCATCACCGGAGATTTCCCCACTAGCAATTAACCGCCCAAGATCGCGGATATAGGGATCGGAAACTGAATGACCAGCTGCTCCAAGTGCGGCATCAGCAAGCGTTTGAGCTTCGGCAACATCTTCTGATTCCGTGATGACAGCGCTAGATTGAGCAGTCGCAGTGCTTGCTTTGGTCCCTGGCGCAGAACGCCGCAAAGGTACAGACATAAGAAAACCTCCGAGTTTCTCGTGCATTTCAGTTTACCCGGAAGGGCTTTAGAATGCAGGAGCTTCCTCGGAGGTTTTCCCAGCTCAGATCCTCATTTCAGGCGCCCAGTTCAGAGACTATTGCGCTGATTGGCGGTGGCATCCTTTAGCGCATGGTTAGCGCAAATTTAGCGCTTCGGCACGTAGCTTCCCTCGTGCTGGTATAGCTCCGAACCTTGCTCGCGGAACTCTTGGGCCTTTTCTTCCATGCTCTCTTCGACGGCTTCGCCATTGGCTTCCGCTACAGCAGCAGCGACATCATCGTCGACGGGCTTTTGGAAGGCTGGCATGCCCAGATCCGCCATATCGTCGCTGAATGCATCGCGAATATCTTGGCTAATGCGCATGGAACAGAACTTCGGGCCACACATTGAGCAGAAGTGCGCGGTTTTCGCTGGCTCCGCTGGCAGGGTTTCGTCGTGGTAGGCCTGCGCGGTGTCTGGGTCTAGCGACAGCGCAAACTGGTCGTGCCAGCGGAATTCGAAGCGTGCCTTCGACATGGCATCGTCCCATTCGTGCGCGCCAGGGTGCCCCTTGGCGACGTCTGCCGCGTGCGCGGCCAGCTTGTAGGTGATAACACCGGTTTTGACGTCGTCACGGTTCGGCAATCCCAGGTGCTCCTTTGGCGTGACGTAACACAGCATTGCGGTGCCGCCCATCGCGATATTGGCAGCGCCGATCGCGGAAGTGATGTGGTCATAGCCAGGGGCAATATCGGTAACCAACGGCCCGAGAGTATAAAACGGGGCGTCATTGGTCCAGGCCTGGGCGTGCTCATTATTGACCTGCACCTTGTCCAGTGGAACGTGGCCGGGGCCTTCGACCATCACTTGCACGTCGTATTCCCAGGCACGCTGGGTCAGCTTGCCGATGGTCTTCAGCTCCGCAAACTGCGCGGCGTCGTTGGCATCAGCAATGGAACCCGGGCGTAGGCCGTCGCCCAGTGAGAAGGCGATGTCGTAGCGGGCGAAGATCTCGCACAGCTCGTCGAAGTTCTCGTACAGGAACGATTCCTTGTGGTGGGCCAGGCACCAGCCGGCCATGATGGAACCGCCGCGGGAAACGATGCCGGTCACGCGTTTGGTGGTCATCGGGATGTATGGCAGCAGCACACCAGCGTGGATAGTCATGTAGTCCACACCTTGTTCTGCCTGCTCGATGACGGTATCGCGGAAGATCTCCCAAGTTAGATCCTCAGCCACACCGTTGACTTTTTCCAGGGCCTGGTACATCGGCACGGTACCGATCGGAACCGGCGAGTTACGCAAAATCCATTCGCGGGTGGTGTGGATGTCATCGCCGGTGGATAGGTCCATCACGGTATCTGCACCCCAGCGGGTAGCCCAGCGCAACTTGGAGACTTCTTCTTCGATGGAAGAAGTCACCGCAGAGTTGCCGATGTTGGCGTTGATTTTGGTGAGGAATTTCCGGCCGATGATCATTGGCTCGGATTCCGGGTGGTTGATGTTGTTCGGGATGATCGCTCGGCCACGGGCGATCTCGCTGCGCACGAACTCCGGATCGCAGTGTTCGCGTAGCGCAACAAACTGCATTTCTTTGGTGATGATGCCTTGGCGCGCATAGTGCATCTGGGTGACAGTTTTGCCTTCTTTGGAACGCAGCGGCGGGCGTGATTCACCCTTCCATTCCTGGCTAGCGGCGCCACGGCGTTGCGCGGAGCGGCCGTCGTCGGCAAGATCGCGTCCACGGCCGTCGTACTCTTCCACATCGTCGCGGTCCTTGATCCACTGCAAACGCAGCGGCTTTAGCCCACGGTGCACATCGGCCTGCGGGCCGCGGGTGCGGTAAACGCGGAAAGGCTTGTTGGGGCCGGTGGGGGAATCATCAAGCTGAATCTCGGTTTCTGGAACTTCCAGGTCACCCTCGCGAATCGGGGAGTAGGAGTGCTTGAAATGAATCTCGTCTTCGGGGGCAGCGGTGTGCGCGTCATGGTTCGCCACAGTGCCCACCTCCTTCCTACGTTGGTACTAACCAACAGGTTCGAACGGTGCTCACGCGGTATTAGCGTGATCTCAGCCCTGTACCAGCAGGGCACCCGTGTGTGGTGCGTAAACTTGTCGACGGCTGCGTCCTGCGGGGCCTAAGGTAGGCGCGCTGAGTTTTCGTAAATCGATAGCTTTATCGAGAAATTTCAAAATTGTGGCGCATTTCGCAAAACCGTTGCTGCTAGCTTACAACACGTACCCTAGTGTAAGGCAAAGAGCTTTCGGCACCACCCCTTGTCGGAAACTCGTAATGCATGCCTGATGCACGAACATGCACAAAAGCAACCAGAATTGAGGATCAATCCTATGAAAATTGGTGTTCCCGCAGAAATCATGAACAGTGAAGGCCGCGTGGCGTTGAGCCCAGCGGCGGCACAGGCTCTTGTCGACGACGGGCACGAGGTGCTCATCCAGTCTGGAGCGGGTGAAGGCTCCAGCTACGTCGATAGTGACTACACCGACCGTGGCGCCACCATCGTCGATACTGCAGCTGATGCCTGGGCTGCCGAGATGGTGCTGAAGGTTAAAGAACCTTTGCAGGAAGAGTACCAGTACCTGCGTGAGGATCTGCTGCTGTTTACGTATTTGCACCTGGCTGCTTCGCGTGAGCTGACCGACGCGCTCGTCGAAGCCGGCACCACGGCGTTGGCCTATGAAACTGTGACTGATAAAAACGGTGCCTTGCCGTTGCTGACTCCAATGTCGCAGGTGGCTGGCCGTTTGGCTGTGCTGGAGGGCTCCCACCATCTGTTGTCACACCACGGCGGCCGAGGCGTACTGCCTTCCGGTGTTCCGGGAACCAAGGCGGGCCGTGTCGTTGTGATCGGCGGTGGCCAGGTTGGTGCTTCTGCAGTGGCGATGGCGCATGGCCTGCGCGCAGAAACCACCGTGCTGGATATTGATGCTGGTACTTTGGCGCGTTTTGACGATCAGTACGCGGGAACTGTGCGCACGCAAATTTCGGATCCAGTGACCATCGAAGAGGAACTGCTGGAAGCCGACCTGGTGATTGGTGCTGTTTTGGTTGCTGGTGGCAAGGCACCGAAGTTGGTGTCGGAAGATTTGATCAAGCGCATGAAGCGCGGTTCTGTGCTGGTTGATGTTGCTATCGACCAGGGTGGTTGCTTCGAGCCTTCCCGTAAGACCAGCCATCAGGATCCCGTGTTCCGCGTTGGTGATGCGTTGATGTACTGCGTGGCGAACATGCCGGGTGCCGTAGCTAATACGTCGACGCGTGCGCTGACTTCTGCGACGCTGCCGTATATCCGTGCGGTTGCTGCTGGTGGGGTGGATCAGGCTATTGAACGTTTCCCAGGTTTGGCTGATGGCTTGTCGACGCGCGACGGCAAGCTGATTTCGAAGCCGGTGCGTGAGGCCTTCGACTGGAAGGATTAGTAGTTCTGGAGATGCGAAAACGCCCCGACCAGTTTTGGTTGGGGCGTTATTTCTGCGCTTTTAGCTTCGTACTTTACGACGCAGTTTGAGCTGCGCGTGTAGTTATTAGGCTACGAAGCGACGACGTGCGAAGAATGCTACGGCGCCGAGCAGTGCCATAACAGCAACTGCAGCCATGCCGCGAGCAACGGTGTTGTTACCGGTCTCTGCAGCCATACCACGTGGGGCAGCCTTGGTTACGCCAGTGGTGTCGATGTCAGCAGCCTTGCCAGCCTCGGCTGGGTTAGCCTTGGCAGCGTCGGTCTTCTGCTTGATGTCAGCGCCGTGCTGCTTCAGTAGTTCTTCGGACTTCTTCTTCTCTTCTGCGGTTGGCTCAGCATTGACGCGGTCCTTGGACGGAACCAGGGTCTTGCCATCCTTGTTCAGGAAGTGCCAAACACCGCCGATGAGCAAGCCCAGGCCTGCCAGTCCGGCTACGAGGCCAGCAGCTGCGGCAGCGTTGCTGCTGCCAGGGGTGCCTGGTGTAGTTGCTTCGCAAATCTGGCTTGCGTCCTTGATGTCACCGCGCGCGGTGTTCCACAGGTTGCGGTCCTTCACGTAGAACGGGGTTTCACCGGTCTCGTTGAGGTAGCAGGTGGTGCCGTTAATTGCTTTGGTCTTTGGCAGAGCGCCGAACTCACCGTCGATGGCAGGGTCAACGTAGCCCAGGATCTTGTTCGCTGGAACCTGTGCACGTGGGGTGTTCCACAGTGCGGAATCGCTGACGTAGAACGGCTCGGCGCCGGTCTCGTTCAGGTAGTAGGTAACGCCATCGACAACCTTGGTCTTAGCTGGGGCGCCAACTTCCTCGCCGTTAGTTGCTGCGTTGTCTTCGGTAGCAGCATCAGGAGTAGCTTCACCAGATAGGTCTGCTGGCGTGGCGGCCGGGTTGTGAATCTCCGATGCTTCCTTCACATAGAATGGCTCGTCACCAGTCTTGTTCAGGTAGTAAGTAACGCCGTTTACTTCTGTAGTTGCCGCAGGCTCCTGTGCATCAGCGACAGGCAGCGAGGACAGGGAGAGGGAACCAGCCATCAGAGCGGCGATGGCGAGCTTGGTTGAGTTCTTCATAGAGTGCTCCTGGGGAAGGCTTGGGTACAGAACCAAATGCTGCACAGGAAAATTTGCAGCTCGGATATTCACATTAGTCACTTCCTTCACTTCCGCAAGCCAATTATTCGGGTGTGCTTATAGGAAGCTGGGAATAGGGGGTGAAATTCGAGTGGTGTAATTCTGTCGGTGTTGAAGGCAAAAATTGGATTTGGTACTAGAGATTTTCTGTACCCTAAGGCAGGTGCGAATCCTCCGCAGGGGCTCCCTTGGATTGGTTAAAATCCGGTATCACCTGGGTGTTTCGGTGCTGGATCTTCCATGGCAGGCTGTGGCGCGTTGTTTGTGACGCCTTGGTATTGCCAACCGACTACTGCGTTGCGGATAGAGGTTTGAAATAATGGTTGTACGCAGCTGATTGTCAGTAATCTGCCGGGGGTGGCAGATTCGCCCCAAATATTTGGGTCACCTGCAAGCAGCTCTTTTTGTGGAGAATGCATGTCTGTTGCTTCATACACCAACCACTGATCACCAGAAGTGGCCGTGCGTAGATACAATTTGTCTTCCATTGAGACTTTGTGTTCATCGTTGCTGCCGTCGTAAAGCTCATCAAATACCCCGGCGACTCCAGCCCCGGTATGGCCAGCGATCACGACGATGTCATCGGCATCGGTGCCAGGCAAGGAATACGGGCGGTCGTCGGCAGTATAGGTACAAGCATATTCCATGGTCGCGGGGTCAATCGCGCCGTCTTTCACCCGGCAGGCTTCATCTTCGAACACTGCGTACATGTCCAAGGCTGGAATCATCATTTCCACGGCCGGGGCAGGTTCAATATGCGTTACAGGTTCGGGGACAATCTCTTTAGCAACCACCTCATCCAACTCTTCTTGTGGTGGCCGCTCAATCTGGCTAGCACCAAAAATTGTGCCTACAAGCACCAAGAGCACGGTCAGAACGGTTCCCGTGCCAACACGCTTGGGGTTTTCCCGAGCAAAAACCGCCAGCTCATTGGAATAAGCCATGGCCTTTTCCACTGCGGGCGAACCACCGGACGGTTTCGCGTGGCGGGGGCGGTGTTGAGACATGATATTCAGCTCCGGAAAAGAAAAAGCGGGCGAGAATATGGTTAATGCTAACCATATTCTCGCCCTGTGACTATTCCACTGTCTTGCGCAGACGGTGCAAGTCTTACGCAGCCGGTACTACGAATACTCGACGTTTGGCTCTAGATATTACTGCAGACCCAAATCTCTGCGTACGATCCCCAGATCAGGTTGTTGTTCTGGCGCCGGATGGTCGGGCATATTGCGCAGCATATACGCCAGTTTTTGCATGTGGTTCCAGATCGCGGTGCGGTATTCTGCAGGGATCGTTTTCTCATCGATCTTGTCTAACGAGCGCCCCATCAATTCGAGCCAACGCTCCGCTGCAGCGGTATCAATCGGAAATTCAGCATGACGCATGCGCAGTCGGGGTGCCCCACGACGCTCATTAAACAACTTCGGCCCACCCCAAAACTGCACTAAAAACCACAACAAGCGGTCGCGGGCACCGGCGAAATCTTGCTCCGGGTACATCGGCGCCAGGATGTCGTCGTCAGGAACCTGGGCGTAGAAACCGTCGACAAGCGTCTCGAAGGTTTCCATTCCGCCGATGGCTTCAAAGACAGAACCCGGGCGCTCACCGGAACGAATGTCTTGGCTATGACTGTGAGCGTCCAAGTGGCTCGCCTCCTGGGCCAGCAATACCAATGCCGTATGGGTATGGAGTCTTGATACCGGCCTCAGCCAGCTCGTTCATGATCAAACCGTTCATCACACGCATAACGTGCCACTGCTCTCCAGGCATGGTAATCACAGAAACACGGTAGGACAGGTAATCCGGGTTGAACTCGGAAGCACCCTGAATTTCTGGAGCCTCCATGATCTCGTTGGCGCACCGCTCGTCGGCAGCAGCCTTGGACATGGCTTCGGTAAGCACTTTCCAAACCTTGTTTTGGTCGTTGCTGTGGCTGACCGGAATCTGGAAACGCGCGATCGACCAATCGCTGGAGTGGTTTGCGACCTTCAAAATCTCACCATTGCGCACGTGCCACAGTGCACCGTCGATATCGCGCAGGGAAGTGATGCGCAGCGAAATTTCCTCGATCTCTCCCATGGTGCCGTCGCCCAAGTCGACGACGTCGCCGATGCCGTACTGATCTTCGATCAGCATGAAAATACCGGACAGGAAGTCCTGAACCAGCGATTGTGCGCCAAAACCAAGGGCCACACCGACGATACCGGCGGAAGCGATCAGCGGGCCGACGTTAATGCCGACGACATCCAAGATCGCAATGACCGCCCACACCCAGACAAAAATGGCGACGGCAGACTTCGCCACACCGGAAAGCGTCTTGATACGCGACTTCCGGCGGTTCTCCCGCGATTTTTCCATCAGCGCAATCTGATGCAACTTCTCCGCATCTGGCTCTGGAATCTCATGAGAATTCCGTGATTCGGAACGAGACTCGGGGGTCTTCTTACGACCATTTTTCATGTTGTGGTTGGCCAGTTTGTTGATGCCGCGCACCAAAATCCAGTGCGCCAGCAACGCGAAGACAATAATCAGGCCGATATAAATCGGACGTTGGAACAACCAGGCCTGGGTTTCTGGGTTATTCCACCAATTGTTGACAGTATTTACCGTTTCTTCGGCAGAAGGCACCGAAGGAACAGAATTTGATGCGAGTTGAAAAATATTCGTGCTCATCTCATCCTTAACTCTTTGCTTTGGCAATCGATTTCCGCTGCAACTTCGGCCATCTTACGGAATTTCGCTGCAAGTTTCCTGTGAGTGTTGCGGAGATTTCCGCAATACGGTCCGCGTATCTGGATTATGGTGGAAGGTATGACTTCACCTGCAGAAAATAATCTGACCCCGCACCGGATTCCCGCACCGGAGTACCCGGCTGCGCACCACAAACTCACTGCCGATGCCAAAGCTGATTACCTCAACGGCTTTAGCTCGGCCGCGATCCACGCTGGTTACGAGCCGGACTCGCACATCGGATCCGTCAACGTCCCGATTTATGCCTCGACAACCTACGCCCAGGACGGTTTGGCCAGCCTACGCGGAGGGTTTGAATATGGACGCGTGGCTAACCCGACGGTACGCAGCCTGGAGACTACCCTGGCTGCTTTAGAAAAGGCTCCGTACGCTCGTGTGTTTTCCTCGGGCATGGCAGCCACCGATACTTTGTTGCGGATCTTGCTGCGCCCAGGCGACCACATGATCTTAGGCAACGACGCCTACGGCGGAACATGGCGCTTGATCGAGTCTGTCTTTAAGCCGTGGGGGGTTGATTACACCGTCGTCAACACGTGCGACGTCAACGAGCTGGCGGGCGCGATCCGCGACAACACCCGCGTGATTTGGCTGGAAACTCCAACCAACCCTGCGCTATCCATCAGCGATATTTCTGCCATCGCAGAGGTCAAAGGTGGCGCCTCCCTGGTGGTGGACAATACTTTTGCCTCCCCATATTTGCAGAACCCAATCAGCTTGGGTGCAGATCACGTGCTGCATTCGACCACCAAGTATTTGGGTGGACACTCTGATGTCGTCGGTGGGGCAGTGGTCACCGCTGATAAAGACGTCGACGCCGAACTGCTGTGGTTCCAGGGGGCCGTCGGTTCTATTGCCTCGCCATTCGATGCCTACCTGACCACCCGCGGCATCAAAACTCTCTCAGTGCGCATGGACCGGCACTGCGATAACGCAGAAAAGATCGCGGAGTTTTTCCAGTCCCGCCCAGAGATCAAATCTGTGCTTTATCCAGGCTTAAGTGAACACCCGGGTCACGAGACCGCTACCAAGCAGATGAAGCGCTATGGCGCGATGATGTCCGTGCGCTTCCACAGCGAGGAAGCAGCGAAACAATTCTGTCTGAACACCACGCTGTTCCTACTGGCAGAATCGCTCGGTGGCGTGGAGTCTCTGGTAGAACACCCAACCAGCATGACGCACGTTTCCGCCGAAGGCTCCGAACTTTCCCCACCAGCTGATCTGGTGCGCCTGTCCATCGGCATCGAGGACATCGACGATCTCATTGCTGATCTCACGCACGCATTGGACAAACTGGACGAAAAATAGCGTAGAAATCCAGCCGAAAAACTTACCTAAAAATACGGAGTCGACATGACACAGGAAAAACAAACCCAGCCAGAACAAGCCCAGTCCGAACAGCCACGCAAGATTGCTGTTGTTACCGGGGCAACCGGTGGTATGGGTCGTGAGATCGCTGCTGATTTGAGCAAAGACCACCAGGTGTACGCATTGGGTCGCAACCAAGCAGGGTTGGGCGCGCTTTCGGAATGCGCCAACATTACCCCGGTGCAGGCTGATCTGGTGGCAGAATTGCTTGCCGACGACGCGCAGCCCGGCACTCAGCTTGCCGACGTCCTCGGCCTGGACACAGTCGACGTCGTCGTGCACGCCGCGGCGATTGCAGAAAAGAAATCGGTCGACGATGCCACCCCGGCCGATTGGCGCAAGCACTTCGACATTAACGTCTTCGCTGCCGCAGAGCTGACCCGCCAGTTGCTGCCAGCCCTGCGGAAAACCGAAGGCGATGTCATTTACATCAACTCCGGAGCCGGCCACGGAGGGCACCCGAACAATGTCGTCTACGCAGCCACCAAGCATGCGCTGTATGCCGTAGCTGACTGCTTGCGCAAGGACGAACGCGATATCCGCGTGACTACCGTCGCGCCGGGCCCTACGGATACCGCGATGTTGGAAGGCTTGATGGGCGACTACAACGCCGAGCACATGATTGCCCCAGCGGAAGTAGCCCGTGCCGTGCGTTCCTGCGTGGAGGCTGGGCCCACCACGCAGTTCACCGAGCTGCGGGTGCGCCCACGCATTGAGCTAGCAGACCGCTAATTACTCGCCACGGTCGATGCGCTGGTTGCGCAGGGCACGAGCAGTGCGATCGCGGCCTTCCAGCACGAGTCGACGCAAGCCGGCTGGTATATCGCCAGCCAGGAAGTCGTCGGCACGCTGCAAGCCTTCTTCCGTCTTGTCCCACGTTGGGTAGGTGCCGGTCAATACCGCCAGCGCCATTTCTGGGGAGAATTCCGCCCAGACTTTCTGTGCGTCGGCGAAGTATGCCTCGTTGAATTGCTTCAGGTGCTTCGCCGAACCCGTAAAGGTCAGCCCCAGCATCTTGAAGCGGGCTTCCAAGTTGCCCAACTCGCCGGTGCGCAGTTCATCCCAGATGCGCTTCTTATTCTCGTCGCTGTTGATAGCGGCCTCGACCTGGAGCGCAGCCTGCGCGCCAGACGAGGTTTTGTCCAGCTCACGCTGTTGGGCGATCTTTTCGCGTATGGCGGCTTCCTCACCGATGGCGCCATCGGCAGCCAGCGCGGTCAGTGCCTTCCAGCGCAGGCCGGCGTCCTCGTCGTTATCCAGGATGTTTTGCAGGTATGCGCGGGTGGAATCAACCAACGGCAGGTGAGACAGAGTCTTGATGAAGATCAAGGCGCGGTCTTCGCTGCCGTTTTCTGCGGCCGCTTGGAACGCTTCACCGAGCAACTGTGCGCCTTCGGCCTTTGCCCAGTCTTGGTCCGCATAGGCCGTGAGAGCGGTGACAGCCTGGCCAGTGATGCGTTCCAGCACCGCCATTTCGGTTTCTGCCTGCGCACCGCGGGCGACCAGCTGCACGAAATCCCGTGCCTTCAGGCTGCCGTCGCGGGTCATCTCCCAGGCGGCAGACCAGCACAACGTGCGAGCCATCGGATCGGCGATCTTGTCGATGTGCTGCAATAGCGTGGCCAGGGAGCGCTCGTCGAGTTCCGGTAGGCAGTAGGTTAGGTCGTCGTCGTTGACCAGCACGAGGTCTGCAACTGGTGTGCCGACCAGCTCGTCGACGTTGGTGAACTCGCCGTCGATATCCAGCTCGACGCGCTTGGTGCGCACCACCTTCTGCGACTGTTCGTCGAAACGGTACAGGCCCACGGCAATGCGGTGGGTGCGCAGGGTCTCGCCGGCTTGGTGCACGGCAAAAGATGTGTAGGTCTTGCCATCATCCTCGGTGCGGGCAGCCAGAGTGTTGACACCGGTGGTTTTCAGCCACTGCTGCGCCCACCAGCTCAGGTCACGGCCGGAGGCATCCTCCAAGTGGCCCAGCAGATCTTCGAAAGTGGCGTTGCCGAATTTGTGTGCCTCGAAGTGGCGACGCACACCGGCGAAGAATTCCTCGCGGCCGACATAAGCTTGCAGTTGTTTCAGCGCCGAAGCGCCCTTGGCGTAGGTGATGCCGTCGAAGTTCTGCTCGACGGTCTCGATGTCCGAGGCATCGGTGGAGATCGGGTGCGTCGTCGGCAGCTGATCCTGCTGGTAAGCCCAGGATTTTTCGATGTTCGCGAAGGTGACCCACGCGGTGTCGTACTGAGTTTCTTCGGCCTGCGAGATCGCCGAGGCCCAGGTGGCAAAGGACTCATTGAGCCACAGGTCATCCCACCACTGCATGGTCACCAGGTCGCCGAACCACATGTGCGCCATCTCGTGCAAGAAGGTATCGGCACGACGTTCGTACTGGTAGTGGGTGGCCTTGTTGTGGAAGACGAACTCGTCGCGGTGGGTGACGCAGCCGGCGTTTTCCATCGCGCCCATGTTGAATTCTGGGCACAGCACCTGGTCGTATTTACCGAATGGGTAGGCAATGCCGAAGTTGCGGTGATAGAAATCAAAGCCCTGCTTGGTTTCGGTGAACAGGCGCTCGGCATCGAGGTGTTTGGCCAGTGATTGGCGGCAGAACAGTGCCAGCGGCACGGTAATTTCGCGCTCTTCTTCGCTGGTTTCTGGGTGCGCGGTGAGCGTGCCCGTCCATTCGTCGCTGACCTGGTAGTAGTGGCCGGCGCACACAGCGATCAGGTAGGTGGAAAGCTGGTAGCCGATCCGTGAGTTCCACTCGCGGGAATCGCCATTATCGGTAACCGTGGAGGTCTCGTTGGTAATCACGGTCCAGTCGTGCGGGGCGGTGATAGAGAAATCGTAGGTCGCCTTCATATCCGGCTGGTCGAAGCACGCCAGGATGCGTTTCGCATCGGCAGTTTCGCATTGCGAGTATAGATAAACCCGGTCATCAGCCGGATCGACGAAGCGGTGCAGACCCTGCCCGGTGCGGGAATAGGGGATGCGCGCGGTGACATCGACGCTGTGACGTCCTGGTTCCAGCCCCTGCAGCGGGATGCCGTGCTCGGCGTCGTAATCAGTCGGCTTCTCGGTGCCGTCGATAAAAAGCTCCACGATTTCGTCGGCACGCAAATCCAGGAAGGTATCTGCTTGCTGTCCTTCACGGACTTCGAAGTCGACGACGGTGTGGGAGGTGAAGAATTTCTCGGAGACGGTCAGATCCAGCGCCACCTTATAGTTGTGCACTTTGATCTGCTGCGAGCGCTGCTGGGCTTCATCGCGCGTTAAATTAAGAGAAGTCACGGAATGAATTACCTTTCTTCTGCGTTGTAGTAAATACTGCGGTTGGTCCATGCTACGGCCAGTCGATGTTGCGGCCAGTGCCACAGAACTATTAGGTCATGAAGTTGTTCGCACCTAGCTTAATGTCTCCGTAGGATCAGTGGTGGCGGATTTACTCTATGACTGGATAAATGATGACCGGATCAGTGCACACGATCGCACATGATTTAGGCATCGTGCGCAGGCTAATTTGCCCCGTAGGAAAAGCCCCGAATGAAAAATTAAGGAGAACACAGTGGAAACCGTACGTTTTTGGTTTGATGCTTCCTGCCCGTTTGCATGGCAGACTTCTCGCTGGATGAAGGAAGTCGAGAAAGTCCGCGACGTGCAGGTCGAGTGGATGCCGTTTTCTCTGTCTGTGCTGAATGAGGGCGCAGATATTCCGGCCGATTATGCCGAGATGATGAAGGCCAACTGGGGCCCAGCCCGCGTTGCTGCCGCGTTGAAAGATCAGCACCCTGACAAGGTTGATGCCTATTACACGGCCTTGGGCACCTTGATTCATAAGCAGGGCAACGGTGGTCAAAAAGGCTATGGCGCTTACGACGATTTGATTGTGCAGGCTTTGCAAGATATCGACGCCGATGTTGAGCTGGCGAAACTGGCAAATAGCGACGAGGTCGATGAGAAGTTGCGCGCATACCACCAGCAGGCCATCGACTTGGTCGGTAATGATGTGGGAACTCCGGTAATGCAATTGGGTGATGCGGCGTTCTTCGGCCCAGTTATTACCCGTGTTCCAGAAGGCGAAGAAGCCGGGGAACTTTTCGACGCTGCGCTGCGTTTAGGACAGTACCCATACTTCTTCGAACTGAAACGTTCCCGAACCGAAAACCCACAGGTGTAACTATGTTTGGTACTTTTATTACTTCTCTGATCATCGCTGCTCTGGGCGGTGCCGCTGCCTTTTATTCTTGGCGGCAGAATGCCCTAGTGGCTTTGATTTCTGCAGGCGTGTGTTTGCTTGCGTCTGTAGTCGCCGTGATCACCGGCCTGGCTTCTACCGTGGCCGTCGTGTTCAAGCTTTTGCCGTGGCTGCTGCTGGCGTTGGGCATTTGGTTGGTCTACCGCATGATTACTAACCGCAATTCCGATGCGGGGGCAGAGACTCCAGTGCGCTAAACACTCGTTCTCTTCGGGTGTGCACCACGCCACGCCTAAAAATTTAGCCGTCTGGTTTCTGCCAGGCGGCTATTATTGTGTGTATGCGCGTTTATCTTGGAGCAGACCACGCAGGTTTTGAGACGAAAAACCTGATCAAAGAACACCTGAACAAAGCTGGCTATGAGGTGATTGATTGCGGTGCGCACACCTATGACGCCGACGATGATTACCCAGCGTTTTGCATCGACGCAGCTACACGCACCGTTAATGATCCGGGCTCGCTGGGCATCGTACTGGGCGGTTCTGGAAACGGTGAGCAGATTGCCGCTAATAAGGTCGAAGGTGCACGCTGCGCATTGGCGTGGTCACCAGAAACCGCACGCTTGGCGCGTGAGCACAACAACGCACAGCTGATCGGTATCGGTGGGCGCATGCACTCAGAGGAAGAAGCACTGCAGATCGTCGATGCTTTCTTGGATCAGGAATGGTCGGCAGCGCAGCGCCACCAGCGCCGCATTGACATTTTGGCGGAATACGAGCGCACAGGTGTAGCCCCAGAAGTGCCAAGCGCCGAATAACTGAGGCTGCTCATGGAGCTTCCCGTAGAAAATAAGTGGCACCGTACAGACGACGGCAAACAAATAGCAGGAGTCTGTGCAGGCGTAGCGGAAACGTACGGGGTCAAAGCCGATACTGTGAGGTGGTGCTATGTCCTAGCTTGTCTGGTAGGGGCCCCTATGATCTTCGTGTATCTATTTCAGTGGCTGGCTTACCCCAAATGGTAGATATTTGCTTTAGCTCAGAATTTGTTGTCAGCTAAAAACTCCAAGCACCCCATTGTTGAACCAACAATGGGGTGCTTGCTTAGCTTAGGCCTTGGTTTTAGAAGTCGAAGCCGAGGTCAAACAGGCCGCCGTCATCGCCGCCTCCGAATAGACCACCGCCGTCGTCCATACCTGCATCGTCCATGCCGCCCATGTCATCCATTCCATCCATGTCGCCGCCATCTGCGCCGTCCATACCATCGGCCCCGTCGGCACCAGCACCATCTAGGCCTTCGCCAGCCCCAGATTCAAAATCTTGAGCACCATAGCCAACGCCTGCCATTCCGGAAAACATCATGGAAAACATCATCGCCGAGCTCATGGCCCAGACGCCGGTAAGCAGTGCAGGTTCCCACCAGCGTGTGGAATACCAGCCAGCTGGTACCGGACGCCCAGCGACTTTGCCGCCAGGGTAGTAGTGCGGGGCATCATCACTGGCTTTCGGCGAAGCAATGATGTGCTCACCTTCGTGGTCAATCTCGCGGCGCTCGGTTACCTTGCCAGCATTGCGTTGGCCTTCCAGCGGTGGGATCTCCGGCCCAGTGGACATGCCCATGATCTCGCGCGCCGCGTTGGCATAGTGCATGCCTTCGAGTGCGGATTCGCGGGCCAAGCGGGCTTGCTTCACGGTGGTGGCAGAAGATAGCGCCGAGGCTGCCGCGTTGTGGCGCTCGGAGGCATCAGACATGGCTTGCTTCGAGGCGGTATCGGTGCCGTCGATGCTGTAGACCTGCGAACCTAAGCGGTCGATCCAGCGCTGTGCGTCGGCACGCGCGTCGTCCAGCTCATTCTGGTTGTTTTGTTCTATTTGCTTCTTGTTATTCCGGCTGGCGAAATAAAACGCGATGCCGACGCCAAGCAGAACGATCAACAGAAATTCCATGCTTACTCTCACTCCCAAAATGTTTTGTCGCCATTCTAACGATTCTGCGCGGCAGTGGTTGTGTCTGCGCAGAGGTGGTGCCAGTGATGATGTGGTTGCACCAGTGGGGTTATGGTGCTGAGCGATTTAAATAGGCGATTAATGGGGCATAACTGCTGGAAAGAGGAGGAGTTTGGCGCTATCGAGATTATGTTGTAGGCTATTGAACGCACCGCAAAGGTGCGTGGGAATGTCGTATAGTGGCTAATACCTCAGCCTTCCAAGCTGAAGACGCGGGTTCGATTCCCGTCATTCCCTCCACGTAATCCCGTGGGGCTGATCGCTAGTAACCTAGTAGCACTGAGAAAATCTCTGTAGAGATATAAGCACTCAGTTGTAAGATCAGTCTCACGGGATTTTTCTGCTACCAAATCGGCGTAGGCTGGAATGCTGTTGAACAATTGCTCATAAACAGTGCATTCCAAGGAGCTTTGACTACATGTCGAAAACCTACGCAGATTTCCTTATCGACACCCTCGCCAAACAAGGCGTGCGCCACATTTACGGCCTCGTCGGTGACAGCCTGAACCCCATTGTCGATGCCGTTCGCCGCCACAAGGACATGGAATGGATCCATGTCCACAACGAGGAATCCGCAGCTTTCGCCGCTGGCGCAGAATCCCTCGTTACTGGCGAACTCGCCGTGTGCGCCGCCTCCTGTGGGCCGGGAAATACCCACCTGGTGCAGGGGCTTTACGACGCCCACCGCAACGGCGCCCGCGTCCTGGCACTGGCCACCCACATCCCGAGTGAAGAAATTGGCACCGGCTTCTTCCAAGAAACCCACCCACAGCAGGTGTTGAAGGAATGCTCCGGCTATATCGAAGTCGCGCATTCCGCGAAGCAAGGCCAGCGCATCCTGCACACCGCTATCCAGAATTCGATTGGCAACAAACAAGTATCCACGCTGGTGATCCCCGGCAATATCGCGGCGGAGAAGGTCGATGAACCGGTGAGCGGTGGAGTAATCGCCCGCAAGAAAGGGCAGATGATTCCGGATGCTGCTGACGTCGACAAGCTTGTTGCAGCCATTGATAAAGCAGAAAAGATCACGCTGTTCGTCGGTGCTGGTTCTGCCGGTGCGCACGACGAGATTATTGATCTAGCGGCCCACCTGCACGCCCCCATCGGCCACGCGTTGGGCGGCAAAGAAGTTATTCAGTATGACAACCCTTACGACGTCGGCATGTCCGGCCTGCTGGGCTACGGCGCTTGCTACGATGCCTGCCAGGATGCGGATCTGCTGCTGATGCTGGGCACGGACTTTCCATACGTGGACTTCCTGCCAGATGGCTCTGATGTAGTGATCGCGCAGGTTGACAACAACCCGGAGCACCTGGGGCGCCGCGCGGTACTCAGCCACGCTATCTGCGGCGACGTGCTACCAACCGTCAACGCGCTGCTGGAAAAGACGAAGAAAAAGACTGACCGCTCGTTCCTGGATGACATGCTGAAAAAGCACGAGCGTGAGTTGAGCCAAGTGGTGGAGGCATACACCAAAAACGTCGAGAAGCACACCCCGATCCACCCGGAGTTCCTCGCCGACCAGATCGATGAGCTGCTGGACGACGACGCCGTGGTCACCGTCGATACCGGAATGTGCAACGTGTGGGCGGCTCGCTATATTAACCCCACCGGCCGTAACCGCGTGATTGGTTCCTGGAAGCACGGCACCATGGCCAACGCGCTGCCGCAAGCCATTGGCGTGCAGCAAGCAGACCGCAACCGCCAGGTGGTCAGCTTCTCTGGTGATGGTGGCTTGGCAATGTTGATGGGTGAGTTGTTGACCGTACGTCGCAATAATCTGCCGGTGAAAACTGTGGTCTTCAATAACTCTTCGCTGGGCATGGTGAAGCTAGAAATGCTGGTCGAAGGCATGCCGGAATTCGGTACCGACCACGATGGCGTTGATTACGCCGGTGCTGCCGAAGCCCTGGGCATTCCTTCCGTGCGCATCACGGACCCGAAGAAGGCGCGTCAGCAGCTAAAAGAGGCCCTGGAGATGGACGGTCCGGTGCTGATCGACGTCATCACCGACCCGAATGCGCTGTCCATGCCACCAACACTGGAATTTGATCAGCTCAAGGGCTTCGCCTTGGCAGCTGGCCGCACTGTGCTTGACGGTGGCGTGGGCAAGATGCTGTCGATGGCGCGCTCTAACCTGCGCAACATTCCGCGTCCGTAAGCGCATACTATTTAGCGTTTCAGTTCGGCCGCGAGTTCGACGGCCTGGCGGATAGCCCGTGCCGCGTCTAGCTCAGCGGCAACATCCGCGCCACCAATGACGTGCACGCGGGAGCGCTGGTCCTCGGTTAAGCTCTCGAAGTCTGCTTCGACGACTGACTCTTGGCCGGTGCACAATACGATCGTGTCGACGTCCAGCACGGTGTCGGTGCGGTTATTTTTCAGGTCGTCTTCCAGCTCGGCGACCTTAGCTTTATCTCCCGCCTTCTGTGCCTTCCGGATAGCCTTGCTGGTCTTGACGGCGTCGCTGACTGGCACGTTCAGGTGCAGCCCGTCGTTGTCGATCTTCATATAGGCAACACCACTGACCTGTTTTACTCCGGCCGCGGCCACGGAAATACGGTGCACCCAACCGGTGGTGCGGTTGAGGCCCAGCCCCTGCGGGGAAGGTTTGCGTTGCAACATCGTGATCTCACGTTGCGCCCGTGGCGGGTGCGGGCGTTCCAGATTGCCAGGTAGATCTGCACGGCGGCTTACACCCCAGGCAGATTCCCATTCGTTGATGGTCGCTGGTGTGGGCTCGGCTGTGATATCTGCGGACGTTGGAGCTTCCACCAAATACTCTGCAACATCGAAACCGATACCACCTGCACCAGCAATTGCCACCTTGTTGCCTGCCTGTTTGGCGCCGGACAACAATTCCGCGTAGGTGATGACGTCGACGTCGAACTCGCCGGCCATGGCCTGTTCGATGCCCGGAATCTCCGGTATGCGCGGGCGCACGCCAGTGGCGATCACTACCTCGTCGAAGCCTGCAGCGAAAGCTTCATGCGCGGTCATTGGGGTAGAGGCGGTGATTTTTACATTCTGTGCATCCAAACGGGCAAGTACTGACTGCAGGGAATAGTGGAACTCTTCTTTGCCTGGGATTTGCATAGCCAAGCGGAATTGCCCACCGACGGTATCGGCAGCCTCAAATACCTCGACGGAATAGCCGCGTTTCGCCAAAGCTTCAGCACCAAATAGGCCAGCGACACCGCCGCCGATGACCGCTGCTTTCGGGGCAGCCTTTTCCGGGTACGCCTTACCGGCAGGCTCGCCAGCACCAACGTGTCCACCGTTGATCGGCTGCAAGGTCAGTTGAGTTTCGTAGCCCGCGCGAGGGTTAACTAAACAGGTTGCGCGTTTGTTTTCAAAAACATGGTCCAGGCAGGACTGGTTACACGCAATGCAGTGGTTGATCTGGTTTGCGTGGCCAGCTTGCACGCGGTTGATGAATTCTGGATCCGCCAGCCACGGCCGGGCCATCGAGACGAAATCGGTTTCCACGCCGGTATCGTCCCAGGTTCCGGCCAATACTTGTTCGGCGACTTCTGGCGTGTTGATGCGGTTGGATGAGATCACCGGAATATTGACGTGCTTTTTGACTAGCGCGGTGGCCCAGCTGAAGGCTGCGCGGGGCACGCTGGTAATGACCGTCGGCACTTGAGCTTCATGCCAGCCGATACCGGTGCTGAGCATGTCGACGCCTGCTTCTTCCAAACCACGTGCGAGTTCTAGAATTTCGGTTTGGGTTTGGCCTTCTTCGACCAATTCCAGCATGCTCATGCGGAAATCAACCAGGAAATCTGCGGGCACGGCTTTCCGCACTGCCCGTGCTACTTCCAAGGCGAAAAGGCTGCGTTGCTGGCCCCAGCGGTCGTCGCGTTGGTTGGTGCGTGAAGAGAGGAATTGGTTAATCAAATAGCCTTCTGAACCCATAATCTGTACGCCGTCGTAACCGGCCTGTGCGGCGAGTTTGGCGGCATTCGCGAAATCTTGGACGGTCTGGGCAACTTCTTCGTCAGAAAGCGCACGAGACGGAAAAGGGCTGATCGGCGCCTGGGTGGCACTGGCGCTGACTGATTCCATATGGAAGGCGTAGCGGCCAGCGTGCAGTAGCTGTAGAAACGCCAGGCTGCCGTGTTCGTGCACGGCGGCGGTGACTTGCTTGTGTGCTTGCACCATTTCGTGATTATTGAATGGTTGTGCATACGGGCTTAGTACTCCCAGCTGGTTTGGGGAATAGCCGCCAGTGACCACAGCTGCTGCGCCGCCTTGTGCGCGTTCGGCGAAATACGCAGCTAATTTCGGTGCATTCGCTGGGTCGTCTTCGAGGCCGGTGTGCATTGACCCCATAATTGCGCGATTACGGAAACGCTTCTTGCCGACGGTGATCGGAGCGAGTAGTCGCGAATAGTTGTCGTTGGGGGAACCAGGTATGGCACTAGGCGTGGTGTTGATTGCAGAGGAAGCCAAGGAAACGCTCGCGAATTGTGTCATAAATAACACTCTAGCGTGTGTTCTGCATAACAAAAACCCGCCAAGGCTCCTGCTGGCTATGGGATAGGCGACCCCGGCTGTGCGGGACGAAAATAAGGCGGGTAGACTTTGTGGGCGTGTTCATGTGCACTTGGTGCACGTGAGTGGTCACGGGGCGTAGCGCAGCTTGGTAGCGCATCTGCTTCGGGAGTAGAAGGTCGCAGGTTCAAATCCTGTCGCCCCGACAAATGGGGTCCAGGCTGTGAGTGCTTTGGGCCTCTGTTTAATAAAATAATTACTAGCACTATCCCTCGATGAGAAACCAGGAGAGTTACTCGTGAAGACAACCGTCGACAAGCTGAGCGATACCCGCGTGAAGCTCACCGTGAATGTCCCATTCTCTGAGCTCGACAAGGAAATCGATGCAGCCTATAAGGCCATTGCGCAGCAGGTGTCTATCCCAGGTTTCCGTAAAGGTAAAGCGCCTCGTCAGCTGATCGACGCGCGTTTTGGCCGTGGCCCTGTTTTGGAGCAGGTCGTCAATGACATGCTGCCGGTTAAATATGAACAGGCCATGAAGGAAAATGACATCAACCCAATCGGTCAGCCTGAGGTTGATATCAAGCAGATTGAGGACAATGAATTCGTAGAATTCACTGCTGAAGTTGATGTTCAGCCAGATATTGAGGTTCCAGACTTCTCCAAGTTCAAGGTCTCCGTTGCTCCGCTGAAGTCCGTGGATGAGGCTACTGATGAGCAGATCGATCAGCTGCGTGATCGTTTCGGCGAATTGAAGGAAACCAAGCGTCAGCTGAAGACCAACGACTTTGCAGTCATTGACTTGTCTGCAGAGATCGATGGTGAAGAAATTGAAGACGCTAAGGTTGAGTCCATGTCCTACCAGATCGGTTCTGGAAACCTGGTCAAGGGATTGGACACCGCTTTGCGTGGAATGAAGACCGGCGAAGACAACACCTTCACCGCGAAGCTGCAGACCGGTGAGCATGCTGGCGAGGAAGCAGAAGTTTCCGTGCACGTACAGAAGACCCAGGAACGTAAGCTGCCTGAGTTCGACGATGACTTTGCACAGATGGCTTCGGAATTCGATACTGCCGATGAGTTGCGTGAAGCTATCCGCACGCAGGCTGAAGAATCCGTGAAGGCCCAGCAGGCTGCAGAAATCCGCGACGAGGTGCTGAAGGCAGCTCTGGAAAAGGTCGAATTCGAGCTTCCAAAGACCGTGGTCGACGACCAGGTGCACAACCAGTACCACCAGGTACTTGGCCAGGTTGGTGGCGACGAGAAGGCTCTGGCTCAGCTTTTGGAAGCACAGGGAACTTCCCGCGAGCAGTTCGACAAGGAAGCGCGGGAATCTGCCGAGGATTCTGTACGTACCCAGTTGTTCTTGGATGCGGTTGCCGAGCAGGAGCAGCCGGAGGTTTCCCAGGAAGAACTCACCGAGCACATCATGTTCACCGCTCGTTCCTACGGCATGGAGCCAGGACAATTTATGCAGCAGTTGCAGCAGGCTAACCAGCTGCCAAACTTGTTCGCTGATGTTCGTCGTGGCAAGGCACTGGCGATGGCTATCTGCAATGTCCAGGTAGAAGATACCGACGGCAATGCTGTTGATCCAAAGGACTACTTCGGTGAAGAAGAAAACGCTGAAGGTGCCGAAGCTGCCGACAACGCTGCAGCGACACAGGAAAATTCCGAGGAGAAGTAATCTCTCTCGGTGACTTTCGGAGCATATGATGCTTCGAAAAACCACACCCGCCGGGTTTGGCTAACGTAGCTGAGCTTGGCGGGTTTTGCGTAGGTGCGGTGCATGTAAACGCTGACAGCGAACACAGCTGACGGGCCTACGGACGGCGAGTACGCTGGTGTCATTGAGTACGACGACTAACAGGAGTTGGAAACACTAATGTCTGACAAAATTACGAGCGAGGCAGGTTCGACGGGCATGAACCTGGGCGACTCTGTCTACGAGCGCTTGTTGCGTGAACGCATTATCTTCCTGGGTACCCAGGTGGACGATGAAATCGCCAACAAGCTGTGCGCACAGATTTTGTTGCTTTCCGCGGAGGATCCAAACCGCGATATTTCTCTTTACATCAACTCCCCAGGCGGTTCCGTAACCGCAGGCATGGCTATTTACGACACCATGAAGTATTCGCCGTGTGACGTGCGTACGTACGGCATGGGGCTGGCAGCTTCCATGGGGCAGTTCTTGCTCACTGCCGGTGCACCGGGCAAGCGCTTTGCTTTGCCACACGCGCGCATCATGATGCACCAGCCATCCGCCGGTGTTGGTGGTACCGCCGCTGATATCGCGATTCAGGCAGAACAATTCGCGCAGACCAAGCGTGAGATGGCACAGCTGATTGCGGAGCACACTGGCCAGACTTTTGAACAGGTCACCAAGGACTCCGACCGTGACCGTTGGTTCACCGCACAGCAGGCTTTGGAATACGGCATGGTGGACCATGTCATTTCTGCTGCTCAGGGCGGCACTGTTACTAACTAAGCACGAACCACGAACCAGGTAAGAGGAGAACTACTTTCATGTTGAACCAATCCCAGATGCCAACTTCGCGGTACGTGCTGCCGTCGTTCTTGGAGCATTCCGCGAACGGCACGAAGGAAACTAACCCGTATAACAAGCTGTTTGAAGAGCGCATCATCTTCTTAGCGTCCCAGGTTGATGACACCGCAGCTAACGACATCATGGCGCAGTTGTTGGTTCTGGAGTCTCAGGACCCCGACCGTGACATCACGATGTACATCAACTCGCCAGGTGGTTCTTTCACGGCTATGACGGCGATTTATGACACCATGCGTTTTGTCCGCTGTGATGTGCAGACGGTGTGCTTGGGTCAGGCTGCTTCTGCGGCGGCATTGCTGCTGGCTGCGGGCGCACCAGGCAAGCGCGCGGCGTTGCCGAACTCTCGTGTACTGATTCACCAGCCTGCTACGCAGGGCACGCAAGGACAGGTCTCTGACTTGGAGATTCAGGCTGCCGAAATTGAGCGTATGCGTACTTTGATGGAGCGTACTTTGGCAGAGCACACCGGCCGGAGCGCAGAACAGATCCGCATTGATACTGACCGTGACAAGATTCTGACCGCGGAAGACGCCGTGGAATACGGAATTATCGATCGTGTCTTTGATTACCGCAAGGCTAATCACGACTAAAATCTGCCGATCATTCAATTTCGGCTGTACCTGCACGACAGCACCCTTCCGATCGTTTCTCGACGGGAGGGTGCTGCTGCATTTTGGCCAACACGCTTTTGGGGTAGTAGATCTTTGCCTGTATTACTCACCTGAGACAACCCATGGGTGTTACACCCAAAAAATGGGGGTAGCTGTGGTGTCAGTCGTACTCGTAGATTGCTGTGAGCACCTCTAAACTCTGTTGGGGGCAATCATTTCACCAGCGCCGGTTTCCGTGAACCAAAAACCGGACACGATGATCCGCCTAATACACACTTAGAGAAACGACCACACAAAGGCACAGGGCAACAGGTATGACACCTTCTAGTTCCAAGACCTATCGTTTAGCGATTGTGGAAGACCACGAACTCACCCGGCAAGGCCTAGAGGCCATGCTTAGTAGTTATTCGGATTTCACCGTTATCGCCAGCGCACCCAGCGTGCCGCAACTTCTCAGTGTCTTAGGTAAAAAGAAGAAAGTCGACTTAGTTCTGCTTGATCTTCGCTTATCGGATGACAGTCGACCGGTAGAAAATGTGGAAAAGATCGAAGAGCTCACCCCGCATATCGTTGTGGTCTCGTCCTTGGAAAGCCCATATTTGCTGCGGCAAGTACTCAGTACCAGCGTCGCGGAAGTATTGAGCAAAACACAACCATCGGAAGAAATTGTGGCCGCTATTCGTCGCACTCTGGGTGGGTGCCCGACGATCTCTACGGAAATGGCCGCTGCGATGGATAGCGATCCTTTACTTGAATCCGTGGACCTTTCCGATAGACAGCGCGAAGTCTTGGAATTATATGCTTCGGGTGAGCCAGCGAAGCGAGTTGCTCGTTTGACTGGTTTGAAACAAGACACGGTTAACGATTATTTAAACCGCGTTCGGCAGAAGTACTCGAGCGTCGGACGCGATACCTTTACGAAGCTGGATTTATACCAGCGTGCCCAAGAAGATGGATTCTTACCCGGGCCGACTGACCCGCACTAACACTCGCATTTGGGTGCTTCGTAATCTAACCGCCGAGAGCCAGGATCGCGGGGGCCTAGCAGGTTTTCAGCCGTCGTAGACCTCCGGGAATGGCACCCGGGTAATCCCAGTACTGTCGGTGGTGATCGTGGCGAAATATTTGCGCCCAGGCGGCAAAATACGGATGGTTACTTTGTCTGGTCCCGCGAAGTTCAGACGCTCCAGCACCAAAGGCACAAGCCGTTCCAGCGCGGCGCCGACATCTCGGCCATCGGATTTACGGCCGACCATGCTGGAATCGCGTTCACTCCGATCATCCAGCAGCAATACCGTAGCGCCGGCTTTCCGTGCATCCCAAGCAGCAGTTTTTATTTCGGGGCGATCCAGCAATGGCGCACGCAGCATGTCGCGGATCGCTAATTCTGTTAGGCGGGCCCTTTCCCGCAACAACGGTGGGGGAGTCTGGAAATGCTGCACAGCTTCAAACACCGGCGCCGCGTGCAACTCAATGCGTTCATGCCAATGTCTGTGCACTAACTGAATCTGCCGTACCCGTGCCGCCTCTGCATAGGCGGTGCGTTTTTCCATACGCAGCCGGGGCAGGTTCTTCAGCAAAGTGTTGGTAGCAAGAAAAACCACCGTGGCTGCCATGACGAGATTTACCTGCACCAAAATATCTGCCAGAGGTGGGCTAGCAATTGCACCGGCGGTGAGCAAGGTGCAGGCTTTCATTAACGCCGCGCTGGCAACGAAGCAGCCGGCTCCCCACAAGATTTGCCCGCGCAAAATCAGAATGCAGCAGAGCAAGCTAATGATCGACAATGCCCACAAATTTTCTTGGCCAGCCGCATAATCGACGCGCTGCAACATGCTTAACGGACCTAACATAAGAAAACCGACCGTGAAGACGAAGCGTTTGGTGCCGTCAATATGGGGTGAGCTGTCTAAGACAAGCAGGGCTAAAGTAGCAATGGCGACGGCGGCTGCTGGGATCGCCATCAGGAACTCGCCGGAGTTCACCCACATTGCAGAAACGATGCTGATGACGGCCAGAATTAGGTATGGCCAAGCCCATGATCGGGAAACTTGTGCTGGCTGCAGTAGCTGTTGCTCTAACTTTGCGGCTGTGAGCTGATCTTCGGAAAAATCATTTGCTTGTGCTGCCATGCGCTCATTGAATTGGGATTCTGCGGTGCGCAAGCACCAGCGCACGGTGACGGTTGTGCCGTTGTCAGGCGAAGAGACAATCTGGGCATCGCCGCCATCAATACTGCGCATGCGGTGCAAAATCGATACGTTGATGCCCGCCCGTTGCGGATTACGCGTTGCCATATCGAAACCGCGACCGTCGTCAGAAAATTCAAAAACCAGCTCACCATCGGTGATGTTGATAGCGCAGCGACGTTGACACGAGTCGCCAGCATGCTTCCGGGAATTACGTGCAGCTTCAGTGACAGACAAACGGATGGCTTCGGCTGCAGAATCTTTGATCGTAGAAAAACCAAGGTCGGAACTGCCATTGTGTGCGTCTTGCCCATTGATTGTGATGGAGCAATTTGGGGTGAGATCCTGCACGCTGCAGGTGACGTCGGCAAGCAATTGTTGCAGCGTAATGTCTTCGCCAGTCGCGGGGCGAGAAGGCAACGAACGTACGGCGTCGGCCTGCATATTTTGCCCGCGGGCGATGGCTGAGAGCGAACCCAAAATATGGTCATGGACCAGACCATTGAGGCGTCTGCGCTCGGCAATTGCTGCATGCTTGGACTCGGATTCAGCCAAAGAATCCTGCACCTTCTGTTCAGTCTCGTCGATAGTGCGTGCAACGCGCATCAACGTAACTGCCCCCAGCACAAACGGAATCAAGTTCATGAGTACCGCAAACCCGGTGATCGCTAACAGCTCTGGAATACTCGTGCGCCCGTAGACGAGGGAATGTAATGCACTGGGGAAGACCTGAATCAAGATTGCAACCAGTACCGCTCGTCTAGTCGGGGAGAGCAAAACCACACTGATGGCCAAAGCGCCGGTGAAATCGGTAAATCGCAGCACTGCAGGACCCAGGTCGGGCATAGTGTAATACGCCACAGGAAACGCCAGGGTAGCTACCAACAGCACGAGTGCATTGGTATACAGGGAATAACGCAACCAGACCAGCTTGCCGACGATTGCCGATACCAGCATGAATATCCCGCTCAGGGCCAGCCCGATACTTATGAGGTAGCCGTACCAGTCGCCGATGTAGTTGGAGCCGTAGGTGACGTATTGCAATCCCAGGTAGACCAACAGCGCGACCGCCATTGCGGTGCAGCAGATTCGTAGGGTGGTGAGTTCGACGGAATCGTCGCCCATGGCACGCCGGATTCGCCGCAAGAGCGTAGGCGAAAAACGTGCATCGTGTGCAGAGTGTGCATCGTGTTCGATAGAAGCAGTGTCGGCGGCAGAAGCAGAACCAGCAGCAGAATCAGTGCCGGCAGCAGGGCCAATATCGAAAGCGGTGCGGGGAGTAGCCATACAGTAAGTTTTGCATCATGAGTTCGGACTGGTGGCATCGGCTCTACCATCGTGTGGCTACCAGCGAAACGGTGCATGGTGATTACACTAGAGACAATAATCTGGCTGCCTTGTGGCGCCAGAAATATCCTCACGCACCTGTCCACGACCGCGAAACGAGAAGTACGTAAAAGATCCTATGGCACGTATGCAAGAAAGCGCTGATCTGCTGAAGTGTTCCTTCTGTGGGAAGAGCCAAAAACAGGTGAAAAAACTCATCGCCGGTGGCGGTGTGTATATCTGCAACGAGTGCATTGAACTGTGCAACGAGATCATCGAAGAAGAAATCGCTAACGAGCCGGGCGCACAGGAATCCGACGATGCCAAGCGTCTGCCACGGCCGTCGGAAATTTCTGCGTTCCTGGATAACTATGTCATTGGCCAAAACCAGGCCAAACGCATCCTGTCGGTGGCAGTTTATAACCATTACAAGCGCATGCGCGCCGACGAATTTACCCACAGCGGTGCCGGTGGGGGACAGAAAACCTCGGGCTCGAAATATGGCGGGCGGGCCGATTCCATCCATGCGGATGAAGAAGTCGAGATTGCGAAATCCAATATCTTGATGTTGGGCCCTACCGGTTCGGGCAAAACCTACCTGGCACAAACGCTGGCACGCATGCTGGATGTGCCATTCGCGATTGCGGACGCTACTTCGTTAACGGAAGCTGGCTACGTCGGTGAAGATGTAGAAAATATCCTGCTGAAGTTGTTGCAAGCTGCCGATTTTGATGTGGAGCGCGCGCAGCGTGGCATTATTTACGTCGACGAGATTGACAAGATTTCACGCAAGAGCGAAAACCCTTCGATCACCCGAGATGTGTCAGGTGAAGGCGTGCAACAGGCGTTGCTGAAGATCTTGGAAGGCACGACCGCTTCCATCCCACCGCAGGGTGGGCGTAAACATCCCAACCAGGAATTTATTCAGTTGGATACGTCCAATGTGTTGTTCATTGTTGCGGGCGCTTTCGATGGCCTGGACAAAGTAATCGCGGAGCGCGTCGGCAAGAAAGGTTTGGGCTTTGGCGCAGAGATCGACTCCCGCAAAGACACCGACAACGCGGCGTTGTTCTCGCAGGTGCGTACCGCTGATCTGGTGAAATTCGGCCTGATTCCAGAGTTTATTGGCCGCCTTCCGGTGGTAGCTACGGTGGAAAACCTGGATCGTGCATCGTTGGTACAGGTGCTCACTGAGCCGAAGAACTCGCTGGTTAAGCAGTACCGGAGTTTGTTCGCTATGGACGGTGCCGAGCTGATCTTCGACGACGACGCCTTAGGGGAAATCGCAGATTTGGCGATTGACCGCGGCACTGGTGCCCGTGGCTTGCGCGCGATTTTGGAGGACCTGTTGGTTCCCGTGATGTACGATTTGCCGGATCGGGAAGACATCAACCAGGTGGTTGTCACTGCTGCCGCGGTACGTGGCGACGATGATCCCGAACTGCGTTATTCCGAAAACATGCAATCGGCATAGCAAGCACCAGTCCTAGCGCAAAACCATGCCCAGGCTGGGCTCGGACTATCCCCTGGGGTAGGGGCTCAGATTGCGGCCTGCAGCTAGGGCTAGGCTGTGGCTAGGGCTGGCCTGCAGTTAGGGCTAGGCTGTGGCTGGGTTTAGTCCCAGTACACCCCGAGCCCGCCACCGTCGTGTTCTTCGTCGCTGGTGAATAGATAGGATTCGTGCTCGGAATCTTCGATATTCGAGGTCAAAAACGACAACACAGCATCGATGACGAGTCGCCGAATTCCCACCGAATTGCTTGCTGAAAGCGTATCGACCTGGGCAGTTGTGGCCATCAGGTGCCGGTGATTGAGCCGGAACAAGCTCAGCGAGATGATTATGTAAAACACGTCGTTGGCAGAAATACCGGGCCGAAATGCGCCGGCTTCTTGGCCACGTAGCAATACCCGGTCCAGATGTAGCCCAAGCTCCGATGATTCCATCATGGTGGTGGTAGTTCCGGTTTCTAGCACCGGGTGTAGGGAATCTGCGGCTAACAAGGCGACAGCCTCGCGGTGCGTGTCTAACTGGGTAAACAGGGCGGAGACAATGTGTGCCATGCATTCTGCGGGCACAGGTGAATCGACATTGAGTGCTTCTGCCGGGGGCGTAATCGCTTCCATGCAGGCTGTGATGGCCTGGGCATATAACTCGTGCTTGTCGACGTTTGTTTCGTTACTGGCTGGTTTTTCCCGGGCTATTTTGTCACCCGCCACCCCGGTTGCGTCTGCATTCCCTTCGGCAGCTGAATTCACGAGCCACGAAAAATCTGCGTGCTCGTAACCATTGCGGAGAAATTCGCTGATGATGGCAGACAGCTCTGCGGAATCGTCGCGATTATTCATACGTCTCCAAAGCCAAGTTATCGATCAAACGAACCGGGCCTACCCAGGCTGCGGTCAAGGCTAGCGCTGGGCGGGTATCGGCAGGAACGTCCCGTAAATTTGCTGGGTCGACAACACGGAAATAATCTAGCTCCACCCCTGCGCAACTTGCTAGATGGTCTCTAGCTGCTTCTACGCTAGTGAATTCGCCGTCGCGAAGCCCAAATAAGGTTTGAGATAGGGCTTGGGCAGCGCGTCGCTGTGGCGCGCTTAAGCGTAAGTTGCGACTGGATTCTGCCACCCCGTCTACACCGCGCACTATGGGAAGAGCGTGAATAGTCACCGGAATATCCAGATCCCGCACCATGGCTTGGATTATCGCCAGCTGTTGGGCATCTTTGCGCCCGAAATAGGCCCGGTCTGGCTGGATGATCTGAAACAGTTTGGCGACGACGGTTGCGACTCCATCAAAATGTCCAGGCCGGGAGGCACCTTCTAGAATCTCGCCCATGCGGCCAGTGCGTACCCAGATTTGTGGGTGCTGGTCTGGAGATGCAGAAAAACCCGGGTACATTTCGTCGACACTGGGAGCAAAGACCGCATCGACGCCGAGCGTGCGTAGGAATTCTGCGTCTTGTTCCAGGTTTCGTGGGTAGTTGCGGTAGTCGTCGCAATCACCCAGGTCGGTGAACTGCAGTGGGTTAACGAATACTGATGCGACGACGATGTCGTTGTCGGCGCGTGCGGCGCGCACCAGACTGGCATGCCCGTCGTGCAGTGCGCCCATCGTGGGAACCAAACCCACCGTGGCAGTCGAGTCGGCTGTGGAAGCTGTGCCCACCGTGGGAGCCGAGCGTGCTTTTACGCAAAACTCGCGTACGTCAGAGATAGTGTGGAAGACCTGCATTTAATTCTCGTCACTAAATGATTCGGCGTCATTCGGGAACGTACGGGCTGCAACATCCTCGCGGTAAGCGCGAGCACCTTTGCGTAGCTCGTCGGCAAGATTGGCGTACTGGCGCACGAATCGCGGCGGCGTTCCAGTGCCCAGACCGAAGGCGTCAGTCCAGACCAGGATCTGGCCGTCGCACTCGTTACCTGCACCGATGCCGATGGTGGGGATAGGGCAGTCACGGGTGATCTGAGCAGCTAGTTGGCTGGGTACCATTTCCATGACGACGGCGAAAGCCCCCGCTTCTGCCACTGCCTGGGCGTCTGCGTGTAGCTGCGCGGCGGCCTCACCACGGCCTTGTACCCGGTAGCCGCCGAGCGCGTGTTCGGCTTGCGGGGTAAAACCAATGTGTGCGCACACCGGAATGCCGGCGTCGACAAGCGCTTTGATGGTTGGAGCTATTTCCACACCACCTTCGATTTTTACCGCCTGCACGCCGGCTTCTTTCATAAACCGCACCGCGGTATCCACGGCTTGGGCTGGCGAAGTTTCGTAACTGCCAAAGGGCAGATCGGCGACAACGAATGAGCGGCGGGTAGAGCGCACCACCGCAGCGGACAGGCTGATGAGTTCCTCGGTGGTGATCGGCAAAGTGGAGCTGTGCCCGAACACGACGTTGGCCGCGGAATCTCCCACCAGCAGCAGATCAATCTCGGTGTCGTCGAAAATGCTGGCGGTGAGGCTATCGTAGCTGGTCAGTGCAGTGAAAGGGGTGCCGTTGGCTTTTGCGCGAGAAAAATAATGGGTGCGCAGACGTTTTGCAGGAAGAGACGGTTGGGTAGACATAGGCCGGATTTTAGCAGTGTGGCGGATTATTACTGGGGATCTACTGGGCAACTCCTGTAGCGCTGCGGCCCAGGTTGCGGGTGGGCGCTAGAATAGTCGCCGTGATGACGGAGAACCAGCAAAACCCAGATAACCGTAATTCTGCAACCGATGCCGCGCCGGGTCGCGACCGTAGCGATCTGCTTGCGAAGAACTGGCAGCCAGGCGAGGTAGAGAAAGATCTTTACGACGCTTGGGAGTCGAAGGGCTATTTCCGCCCGGACGAAGATGCGGACAAGCCTGCTTATTCCGTGGTTTTGCCGCCACCGAATGTCACCGGGCAGTTACATATGGGGCACGCGTTGGATCACACGTTGATGGATTCGATTATCCGTCGCAAGCGCATGCAGGGTTTTTCCACGCTGTGGCTGCCGGGCTCGGATCACGCAGGCATTGCTACCCAGACGAAGGTGGAAGCGAAGCTGCGCGAGCAGGAAGGCAAATCTCGCTGGGATTACTCGCGGGAAGATTTCATTGCCAAGGTTTGGGAATGGAAGGAAGAATACGGCGGCACCATCCAACAGCAGATGCGTGCGATTGGTGACTCCGTCGACTGGTCGCGCGAGCGCTTCACCCTGGATGAGGGGCTCTCGCGCGCCGTGCAGCACATTTTCAAGCAGATGTTTGACGCGGGCATGATTTACCGTGCGCACCGCTTGGTTAACTGGTCGCCGGTGCTGGAAACAGCGGTCAGTGACATCGAGGTCGTACACAAAGACGTCGACGGTGAGCTGGTTTCGCTGCGTTACGGCTCGCTTGCCGACGACGAAGATCACGTCATCGTCGCCACTACCCGTGTAGAAACCATGCTTGGCGACGTCGCCGTGGCCGTACACCCGGATGATGAGCGCTATACCCACCTAGTGGGCAAGAAGTTCCCGCACCCATTCCGGGACGATCTGGAGCTGGAAGTCATCGCCGATGATTACGTAGATCCAGAATTCGGTTCCGGTGCCGTGAAGATCACCCCGGCGCATGATCCGAATGACTACGCGATGGGCTTGCGTCACAACCTGGACATGCCCACGGTCATGGATACCACCGGCCATATCGCTGGTACCGGTACCCAGTTTGATGGGTTGAGCCGTGAAGAAGCCCGCGTAAAAGTGCGTGAGGCTTTGGCGGAGCAAGGCCGCATCGTTGCGGAGAAGCGCCCGTATACGCACTCGGTGGGTCATTCAGAGCGTAGCGGGGAACCGATTGAGCCGCGTTTGTCGCTGCAGTGGTTTGTGAAGGTGGACAAGCTAGCACAGATGGCTGGTGATGCCGTGCGTGAAGGCGATACCAAGATTCACCCGACGTCGATGGAGCCGCGCTACTTCGATTGGGTTGATGACATGCACGACTGGACTATCTCGCGCCAGTTGTGGTGGGGCCACCGCATTCCGATCTGGTACGGGCCAGAAGATGAAAACGGCGAGCGTGACATCGTCTGCGTCGGCCCTGATGAGCAAGCCCCAGAAGGCTATGAGCAAGACCCCGACGTATTGGATACGTGGTTTAGCTCTGCACTGTGGCCATTTTCCACGATGGGCTGGCCAGATAAAACCGCTGACCTGGAGCGCTATTTCCCAACCTCGGTGCTGGTCACCGCCTACGACATCTTGTTCTTCTGGGTTGCCCGCATGATGATGTTCGGCACCTTCGCAGCTCAACAGGACCCGGAAACCTTCGGCACGGCTGCTGACGGCCGGCCACAGGTGCCGTTCAAGGATCTCTACCTGCATGGTTTGGTTCGTGATGAGCACGGCCGCAAGATGTCGAAGTCACTGGGCAACGGCATTGACCCAATGGACTGGGTACGCGATTACGGCGCCGACGCTTTGCGCTTTACCTTGGCGCGTGGCGCAAACCCAGGCGTGGATCTGCCGGTGGGTGATGAGGCCGCAGAGGCTTCGAAGCGCTTTGCCACCAAATTGTTTAACGCCACCAAGTTCGCGTTGATGAACGGTGCGGGTATGGGCGAGCTGCCCGAGCGCAGTGAGCTTACCGACGCCGACCGCTGGATCTTGGACCGCACCGAACAAGTACGCGCGCAGGTAGACAAGTATCTGGACGACTACCAATTCGCGAAAGCCAACGAGCTGCTCTACCACTTCGCCTGGGGTGAGCTGTGCGACTGGTACGTCGAGATCGCCAAAACCCAGATCCCACGCGAGGGGGAGTCTGCCCAAGGCCGGAATACCCAGATCGTGCTGGGACGGGTGCTGGACGTGGTGCTGCGCTTGCTGCACCCAACCATGCCGTTTGTGACCGAAGTGACGTGGAAGGCGCTGACCGGTGGCGAATCTCTGGTGGTAGCAGATTGGCCTACCGCAGCTGATACCAACGGTGGGGTCGCGGTTGATGAGGTTGCTGCACGTCGCATTGCCGATGCCGAGGTATTGATTACCGAGCTGCGTCGCTTCCGTGCGGACCAGGGCGTGAAGCCGTCGCAGAAGATTCCCGGAAAGCTGGATTTTGCTGCTGCCGACTTGGTTGGACAGGAAAACCTGGTGCGCAACCTGGCAAACGTGGAAGAACCAGGCGCAGATTTCACCGAGTCTGCTTCCGTTGAGGTGCGTCTCAGCCAGGCCACGATCACCATTGCGGTGGATACCTCTGGTGCCGTGGACGTGGCAGCAGAACGTGCCCGACTGCAGAAGGACCTGAAAAAGGCAGAAAAGGAACTGGCCCAGACCAGTGGCCAGCTGCAAAACGAGAAATTCTTGGCCAGGGCACCACAAGATGTCGTCGACAAGATCAAAGACCGCCAACAGCTGGCACAAGAAGAAGTTGACCGCATCGGCGCGCGTCTGGAGGCACTAGGCTAGTGACAGAAAACGAACACGCAGACCATGATCGTCAACACGCAGACCATGAGCGCCAGAACACAGGCAATGGTCACCAACACACAGACCATTCCGAGAGCAGCGAGTTAGATCAGGACCTCGCCGCCTTGGCCGGCGATGCGGTGGAAGTCGACGAGCACGGGTTGAAACTCAACCTGGGATTGCCGGATGAAGAACGCAACGCGCCAGCCCCGCTGCAAGCCACGCCAGAAGAACTCAGCGCGCTGGCTGCGGTGGAAGCGGAACTCGATACCCGCTGGCCAGAAACGAAGATCGATCCGAGCCTGGAACGCATAGAGTACCTGCTGGATTTATTGGGCAACCCGCAAGAAAACTTCCACGTTATCCACGTCGCGGGTACCAACGGTAAAAGCTCGACGGTGCGCATGATTGATTCGCTACTGCGTGGTTTTCATCGGCGCACTGGCATGTTCACCTCGCCGCATTTACAGACGGTTACCGAGCGCATCTGCTTGGACGGTAACCCGATTCCTGCGCGGGAATACGTGCGCCAATGGGAAGAAATTGAGCCGTTTGTGCAGATGACCGACGCGCATTTCGACGTGCGCTTATCCAAATTCGAGATCCTGACTGCCATGGCTTATGCCGCGTTTGCGGATGCTCCGGTGGAAGTCGCGGTGGTGGAAGTTGGCCTGGGAGGGACCTGGGATTCCACCAACGTGGTGAACCCGGAAGTTTCCGTCGTCATGCCGGTGGGCTTGGACCACCAGAACTACCTGGGTGAGACCATCGAAGAAATCGCGGCGGAAAAAGCCGGGATCATCAAACAACGTGATGACCTGGACGACGTGTTGAAGCCCTCCGAGAACATCGCGATCATCGGAGAACAAGACTCGAAAGCCATGGACGTGATTCTGCGCCGTGCCGTCGAAGTGGAAGCCGGTGTAGCGCGCTATAACAGCGAATTTGGGGTGCTGGAAACCTCCGTCGCTGTAGGTGGGCAGCAATTGCACCTGCGCGGGCTTGGTGGGGAATACCCAGAGATCTTCATCCCTCTTTCGGGTAGTCACATGGCAGCGAACGCCTCGTGCGCACTGGCAGCGGTAGAAGCGTTCTTTGGAGCTCGCGCCGGGCACGGGCTTGACCTGGATACTGTGCGGGAAGGCTTCCGCACCGTGTCGGTGCCGGGCCGTTTAGAACGCGTGCGCACCTCGCCGACTACGTTCATCGATGTAGCGCACAATCCACATGGTGCGCAGGCACTGGGTGCGGCGCTCTCGCGTGATTTTAATTTCCAGCGTCTCATCGGCGTGGTAGCCGTATTCGACGACAAAGATGCCAAGGGCGTATTGCTGGCTTTGGAACCGCATCTGGATGAAGTGGTTATTAGCCAAAACAGTTCTCCGCGAGCTCTGGACGCATATACGCTGGCGGAATACGCCGTGGAAATCTTTGGTGAAGAGCGCGTGCACACTATCGACGATCTGCCTGGTGCCTACGCGCTGGCCGTGGAATTGGCAGAAGATGCCGAGGTGCAATCGGGCTCTGGCATCGTGATCACCGGCTCGGTGGTTACCGCTGGGGAAGCGCGCACGTTATTTGGAAAGGAACCGTCGTGACAGATCAGACTTCCCGCCACGACAATAACCGCCACGCTGCCGAGTACGGCCCATTGGGCCCGGGCAAAGCGCCGGTAAAAGACCCCATGCGTGGGTTGGCCGGCATGATGTCGGGCACGCTGATCATGCAAGCGATCAGCATCTTTTTGGGTCTTACCGTCATTTTAAAAATTGATGGTGGCGTGTATTGGACGACGCCGAACTGGGTCGCGGTAACGGTGCTCGGGGCTTTGCATGTGCTCGCAGTCTTTTTCGTGCGCAAGTCCTGGGCTATCCCCATGATTCTGGTGCTGCAAGCGCTCGGGTTGTTGACGTTTTTCATCCACTGGTCCATTGGCGTCATCATGCTGTTGTTCATTGCTGTCTGGGCGTTCATGCTGTATTTGCGCTCGATGTTGTTGGAACGCATGCGGCGTGGCTTGCTAACCACTCAGCATTTGGGTACAGACTAGCTGCGCTAGTCGTGGAATTTCCGGGGGTTGGTGTCGGCTGGGAAGTGCTAGACCGAAGAAGTTTTCATTGAAACAAGTTGTAAACTAGAGACCATGACTGAACGTACTCTGATTTTGATCAAACCTGACGGTGTACAGAATGGCCACGTGGGAGAGATCATCTCCCGCATTGAGCGCAAGGGACTGCGTCTGGCAGAACTCGATTTGCGTGTGGCAGACCGTGAAACCGCAGAAAAGCACTACGCTGAGCACGCCGATAAGCCATTTTTCGGTGAGCTGGTGGATTTCATCACTTCCGCGCCCTTGATCGCTGGCATCGTGGAAGGCGACCGCGCCATTGACGCATGGCGCCAGCTGGCTGGCGGCACCGATCCCGTCGGCAAGGCCACCCCGGGCACCATCCGCGGTGATTTTGCGTTGTCCGTTGCAGAAAACGTCGTCCACGGTTCTGATTCCCCAGAATCCGCAGAGCGCGAGATCGGGATCTGGTTCCCGAACCTGTAAGCAGCGGGATCTGGTTCCAAGGATCTGTAACCAGTGGGTTCCGGTTCCAAGAATCTGTATCCACTCGGTGTGTTCGTTCCGTGCACTTATATAACCCGACGCAGTTTATGTGCGAATTTTGCAAATAGTGGCCGCAAAACCGGCGATTTCGTAGCACTATTTGTAAAAAAGACACATGACCGTAGCTAGGGATTGCCGCCAGCGTCTATGCCAAGGGTGGCGCTGAGCGCTGCTCACCCCCGTGCTAACAAACCCCGTGCTAGCGGGAGCGCAACCGCAATCCCCTGTAACACTGAACTTCGCTAACGCCCCTGCTGGTAGTGCTGCAAGCACTGAATACCGGTGGGGGTTAAGCTATATTGCCACTTGTGCGGCTGCTCGCGCACGGTAATTTTCTTGGCCTCGACCAGGTGCGCTTTCCGCAATGCTTCCAGTTCAGTGATCACTTCATCGGTGTCCCGGTGGATGGCGCCCGCAAATTCTGCGACCATGACGAACACATTATCCCCGGCTCCGACGGCCGCCAGGTCCCGCAGTACCTTCGGATGGCGTGCGACCAGTTCGAGTCGCTCGCTGGTGATTTCTTCCATATCGCTTTTCCGCAGGGCCTGTTGGATTCGACGCTTGCCGACGCGACGCGGACCGATATTGGTGCCGAGGATCTGGAAAGCAAAGCCGATGGTCGCCACCGCCGCCGTCACCGCAATGGAGGCAGCTGGATGAAGAACGCCGTCTAACTGGGCGATTGGCAGCGGCAGAATGACACTCCACGGGAATATTGGAAGGTACAGCATGAGTTTTTGCTGCGGGGTGTAATCGGTGTCCCGGTATTCCTCGGTGGAAACGGAGACTAGGTAATCATGGAACAGCCAGACACCGGATCCGATGGCACAGGCGAAGCAGAGTACCGCTGCTAACCAGTGCTCGTGCAGTAGCAACGAATAACCAAGCCCTGCGGGCACGGCGGCGCCAGCGTTGAAAAGCAGTTGTGTAGTTATCGAACGGTGGTGACCCTTTCTACTGAGCATGTCCTTATTTTAATCAAAATCGCCGAGTTGCCGAGTTCGATTGTTCAGATGGCACGCAGCTAGCGGGAGGAAACTGTGGGCGAAGTTGTGCTTTGCGGCTATCCGTCGGCAAGAATTCTGTGACATAATGCCAACTGTGTTGTTCCCGCGAGTGCGGTTGGAAGAACGTTACGGCACACAGTTTTTGTATGACGAGCCCGGTGTGGGCTTTATATTTGAATATTTTCGATGCCCTGCGCGGCAGCGGCCAGGTGGCTGCGCCCGGGGTTTAAGACGAGCTCAGGAGAAAAGATAACGGTGAATTTCACCAAAGAGACAATTGAAAAAGCTTCGACGCTGACAAGCGCGGCATGGCCGGAAAAGACCCGCGTGTATACGTTGGCGAAAAATCTAGGGTTGAGTTCGCGGGAGCTCATTGGAGTTTTAGCGGATTTGCAGATTTCTAAGCGTGCCCAGTCGAATGTGGCACCGGACGAGGTCACTGCCGTACTGGATTATATCGCGAGCAAAGGCAAAGCCGATTCGGGCACAGCTGGCAAGGCTGAACAGAGCGAAGCCGAAGGCAAAACGGCCGATAAGAGCGAAAATACGCATGGCAAGAAAGCGCAGCAACCAAAGCAAACAGATTCGACGCTAGACCACGAAGCGGAAGAGAAATTGCGCCACCGGGTGCGCAAAAACGTGGAAAATGAAATTAACCAGATCGTGCAAAAAGTTGCTGCGGATCTGCCAAACATTTCGGTAGCTGATGAGCCTGAGCCAGCTCCGAATGTGCCCGCCCCAGCAGAACCGAGGATGAATGTCTACGTTCCGGTATTCCGTGCACCGGACGTTGGTCCGGACGTTGCCGAATCTGAGATTGACGACATCATCGCCGCTACGGAAGAAGCCGAGGATGCAACCGGTGCACCTGAAGAAAACGGCGATAACCGGGGACGTAACCGTGCTGGAAAAACCTCGCGCGGTGTAAGGAGAAATGGTGCGCGGACCGCAGCAAGCGATGCGACGGCTCATTCATCCAACTCAGTCGCTTCCGATGATTTGGTGGGAGATGACTTAGCGGGCAACGATGATCTAACGGGTGATGGCCTAACGGGTGATGACGCGGTGCGTAACGACAACTCCGCGAATAATCGCGGTGGGAGCAGCACTAATTCCCGCGGTCGACGCCGCCGTGGTCGCCGTGGCGGATCGCGTGGGCGTGGTAGCGCGCAATCGGTGCAGACTGCTGACGCTGATCAGGGTGATGATAATCGCCATGTTGCTGGAAGCAACGTCGCTTCCCAGAAAGACGGCGGTTTTGATGAGAGTGCCCAGGAGTCCTCGAACGAAGGTTCACAAGGCAGTGTCGAAGAAGCAGTTGCCAGCACAAAAAATTCCGGCGACGCAAAAAATTCTGGTGACGCGAAAAACACCGGTGATGCCAAAAATAAAGACAAAGCTGCGGACAACAAGCACACCGTCGAAAAGATTGACGAGCCACGTGGTTTGCGCGGCTCCGACCGTCTGGAAGCACAGCGCCGTCGTCGCAACGAGCTGCGGGAAGAAAGCCGCAAGACAGAACGCATAGTTTCCGAAAGTGAATTCCAAGAGCGTCGAGCAGCGATCACGCGCAAAATGGTTGTCTGCGAGCGTCCACGCATGGACGGGCCAGGTACGGTTACTCAACTCGGTCTGCTCGAAGACGACGTGTTGGTCGAGCATTTTGTCAATGCGGAAAACCAAGGCTCCATGATCGGAAATATCTACCTGGGTCGCGTCGAAAACGTGTTACGCAACATGGAAGCAGCGTTCATCGATATTGGGCAGGGACGCAATGCAGTCCTTTATGCCGGGGAAGTTGATTGGAAAGCACGCGGCCTCAGCGGACACCAGCGTCGTATTGAAGCGGCCTTGAAGCCTGGCGACCAAGTGTTGGTGCAGGTCATGAAAGACCCGTTGGGCCATAAGGGCGCGCGTCTGACCGCGCATATCTCGTTTTCTGGCCGGTACCTGGTGTATGTGCCAGGCGGGCGTAATGCTGGGATTTCACGGAAACTTCCGGCGGAAGAGCGGAAACGCTTGAAAGACATGTTGGAGCGCGTCGTACCGGAAGATGGTGGCACGATCATCCGCACGGCTGCCGAAGGCGTGCCGGAGCGTGCCATTGCTGCTGATGTGGACCGCATGCACAACCAGTGGCTGCATATTAAGCAGCGCATGGAAGATGAGATGCAGTCTGCATCAACCGAGCCAGTAACTCTCTTCGAAGAACCAGATATGCTGGTCAAGGTGGTTCGCGATCTGTTTAACGAGGACTACACTGAGCTCATTGTCGACGGTGATCGGGCCTATGAAGTCATTTACTCCTATGTGAAGTCCGTGGCTCCGGATTTGTTGAAGCGAATTACAAAGCACGACCCAAAGGCTTTCAACGACCAGGATTCCTTTACTGCATATCACATTGATGAACAGATCCAAGTGGCCTTGTCGCGTAATGTGCCGTTGCCATCCGGTGGTTCGTTGGTCATCGACCGGACGGAAGCGATGATCGTTATTGACGTTAATACCGGGAAATTCACTGGTAAGCGCAAGGGCGGTAACCTGGAGGAGACTGTCACGCGCAATAACTTGGAAGCTGTAGACGAAATTGTGCGCCAGATCCGTTTGCGAGATTTGGGTGGCATGATTGTCATTGACTTCATTGACATGATCTTGGAAGAAAACCAGGATCTGGTGTTGCGTCGGTTGAAAGAGCGTTTGACTTCGGATCGTAGCCGTCATCAAGTTTCGGAAGTCACCAGCTTAGGTTTGGTGCAGCTTACCCGAAAGCGTATTGGTACCGGCTTATTGGAAGCTTATGCGGCAGACTGCCCGACGTGTTCGGGCAGGGGAGTGCTGATCAACAGTGATCCTGTTGATGCCATGAAACAGGCCGAAATTGCGGCACAGGCGCACGATCATGAGCCAGACAATGGCTATGGTCGTGATCGCGTACTGTTGGCAGGCTCTGACGCTAGCGCGGATGGTGCTAGCGCAAGTGATGATGCGGATGCGGCTGATGATGAGGACGTGACTGCGTCGACTTCAGTAGACGTGCATGAGGACGAGAGCCCGAAGAGCAAACGCGAACGAGAGCGTGCTGCAGCCGCAGAATTTGAAAATTTGGCGGCTAGCGTGATTGGCAAGCAACAGCCAAAGGCTCGAACTTCGGATCGTTCGGATGAGCCAACAACTGGCTCGGCGAAATCTGGCCGTGCTAAGCGTGGCAAGAATCGTAGGAACAAGCGTGCTCATGATGTTGTGTCGCAAGCTTCGGTTGCCGCACAAGATGGCGCTAAGACACGTAACGTCGCTGAGAAACAAATCGACACTGAGGCAAAAAACAGCGCTGAGGCAAAGAACGGCGCTGAGAAGCAAAACGTCGGAGACACGCAACCTGTAGGTGATAAGAACGCCTACGAGAAAGCGGTTGCAGAGTTTGAGTCCAGTCCGCGCCGCCGCCGTCGTACTCGTGGTAATTCCCGTTCTGATCACCGTCCGCGCAGGGCGGATTTCCGGTGGGATGACACCCAGGGAAGCAATCAGACAGCGCCGACCAAGAGAATCCTCACGAACCGCAAGGAGCACGAGGACACAGTTGCACAGGCTACAGAAACAGCAGGGGCTGTAGGGGCTGCTGAGGAGGCAGTGCGTAAGTCTATGAAGCGTCGTCGAGTAGTGCGGCGGATTTCTGCGGTGGCTTCCCAATCAGGCGATGACTCGCAGGCGACAGCGACGCAGCAGCAGGCTGGCGACGCGAGTGATAGCACGCACCGCACCGGTGGTGAGAAACATCAACACAGTGCTAAAGACGCGGCTGTGCGCAAAAGCACACGGCGGCGTCGGGTTGTGCGACGCCCAGTAAAGAAATAGTTGGGTTTGTCTTTTTGGGTGTGTGCACGGTAGTCTTGGACAGTCGCTGTTATGAGCCTGCGCATCATTATCCAGACAGCTGCTAGATAGCCGTATCTAGGTGGCTATCTAGTTGGCACATGGATAGCGTGGCAAGTAACGCTTAAGTAATTAAAGTCCATCTTGGGGCTTACGCACCGCGGCTGTTTGGCAGTGTGCGGTGGGTATGTTCCGAGTCGAGTATAGATAAGGGGTAACCCTCCATGTACGCGATCGTCAAGACCGGCGGAAAGCAGTACAAGGTTGCTGAAGGTGACCTCGTCAAGGTTGAGAAGCTTGAGGGCGAGCCAGGCGATGCCGTGGCTCTTACCCCGGTTCTGCTCGCCGATGGCGCAACCGTCAAGACCAAGGCTGATGAGCTCAGCGGTGTATCTGTCAACGCTGAAATCGTAGAACAGACCAAGGGTCCAAAAATCCGGATCCTGAAGTACAAGAACAAAACTGGTTACAAGCGTCGTCAGGGCCACCGTCAGCCACTGACCGTCGTCAAGATCACCGGAATTAAGTAAAGCACTAAGGGGATAGCACAATGGCACACAAGAAGGGCGCATCGTCCACCTCGAACGGTCGCGATTCCGAGGCCAAGCGTCTCGGCGTTAAGCGATTCGGCGGACAGAAAGTGAACGCTGGTGAGATCATCGTTCGCCAGCGTGGCACCAAGTTCCACCCAGGTGAGAACGTCGGCCGTGGTGGCGATGATACCTTGTTCGCTCTCGAAGCTGGATCCGTCAGCTTCGGTGTTAAGCGCGGACGTCGGGTCGTCAACATCGTTCCGGCACAAGAAGTAGCCGCAGAAGCCAGCGCATAAATAGCCTGAGCTTCTCGTCGGAACCGACACGGTTCCAACGCGCAGTTCCCACCTGAATGTGGGGCTGCGCGTTTTTTGCTTAAATAATGGTCTAACGCACCGCCAACATTTTTCTAGAAAGGGCCCGCGCCATGTCTCGTTTTATCGATCGAGTAACCCTGCACCTATCTGCAGGCGACGGCGGGCACGGCTGTGCCTCGGTGCACCGCGAAAAATTTAAACCTCTCGGTGGCCCCGACGGCGGTAATGGCGGCCATGGTGGCGACATTATCCTGGAAGTCTCCAACCAGGTGCACACACTGTTAGATTTCCATTTCCGACCGCACATCAAGGCAGAACGCGGCGGCAACGGTGAAGGAGATCATCGCCAGGGTAAGCGTGGCCAAGACTTAGTCTTGGAGGTGCCCGTGGGCACGGTCGTGCGCAATGCGAAAGGCGAGATGCTGGCGGACTTGACCACAATTGGCACCCGGTTCATGGCTGCGGAAGGTGGATATGGCGGCCTGGGTAACGCGGCTCTTGCTAATGCCTCCCGGAAAGCGCCCGGTTTCGCGCTGAAAGGCGAGCCCGGGGAGGAACATGATCTGATTTTAGAAATGAAATCGGTTGCCGAAGTGGGGCTGGTAGGTTTCCCGTCGGCCGGTAAATCGTCTCTGATTTCCGTTCTGTCTGCAGCAAAGCCGAAAATTGGTGATTATCCATTCACCACTTTGAGCCCGAACCTAGGGGTGGTTACTGCTGGTGACAGTGTATTTACTATTGCTGATGTGCCCGGCCTAATTCCCGGTGCTTCCCAGGGCAAAGGCCTCGGTCTGGAGTTTTTGCGCCACATTGAGCGTACCGCTGTACTAGCCCATATCGTCGATACAGCTTCTATTGAGCCAGGTCGTGATCCGGTATCGGATATTGAAGCCTTGGAACATGAACTAGCGCAATATCAAGATGCTTTGGAAGAAGACACAGGTTTGGGCGATATCATGCAACGCCCACGAGTGATTGTGCTTAATAAAGCCGATGTGCCAGAAGCCCGTGAGTTGGCAGAATTTGTCAGAGAGGACCTGGAAGAACAGTTTGGTTGGCCGGTGTTCATCATCTCAGCTGTCGCGCGGCAGGGCTTGGATGCATTGCGCTATAAACTCGCAGAAATTGTGGATGCAGACCGGGCAGAGCGCCCAGTTGGAGAAGAAAAACCGGCGCCAGAAGTTATCCGCCCGCAGGCTGTTATGGGGCGTGGTGCGAAACAGGGCGGCCATCATGCTGATTTCACAGTGCGCGAAGACCCACAGGTGGAAGGTGGCTTCATCGTCGAAGGCAAGAAGATTGAGCGTTGGATTTCCCAGACGGACTTCGAAAACGACGAAGCGATTGGTTATTTGTCTGACCGTTTAGCTCGCGCCGGTGTGGAACAAGAGCTTTTCCGCAGAGGCGCGGTGGAAGGCTGCCCGGTGACCATCGGCGAGATCACTTTCGAGTGGGAACCGATGATCGGCGGCGATCCAACTTTGGCTGGTCGTGGACGTGATGCTCGATTGGAAACCACGGATCGTGCTACCGCGGCAGAGCGTAAGCGTGCTTCGCAGGCGCGACGCGGCCTGATCGACGAACTGGTTTATGGAGACGTCGACGAAGAACAATCAGATCGCGAGCGTTGGCAGGGTTAAGCATTCAGATCGTGTGATGGGTGAGATCGCGCGCGGATTTTTGTAGACTAAGCAGTATGCCTCACAACGCCCATGACCGTGACATTCATGCCCACCTCCCGTTGGATCCGTACCAGGATAATTCGCCGGAAGCGAAGTTCCCGGATCCGCCGGAAGAAGCACAAGATAGCTTGGCCATGGGCCACGAATCTGCTTTGCGTGAGCAGATTACGAAAGCCAAGCGCGTCGTCGTCAAGATCGGTTCTTCCTCGCTGACGGATGATTTTTCCGTCTCCCCGGAAAAGATCGATCACATTGTTGATGCGTTGCAGGCGCGTATGGAAGTCTCCGACGTTATTGTGGTCTCTTCGGGAGCTGTCGCCGCTGGCATGAAGCCGCTGGGCTTGACGGAACGTCCACAGGACCTTGCCACCAAGCAGGCAGCTGCTGCGGTTGGCCAGGTGCATTTGGCTTATGAGTGGTCGCGCTCTTTCGCCCGCTACAACCGTACGTGCGGGCAGGTTTTGTTGACTGCCTCGGATGCTGGCCGACGCGACCGCACCCGGAACGCGCAGCGTACTATCGATCGTTTGCGTATTTTGCGTGCGGTACCGATCGTGAATGAAAACGACACGGTGGCGACCTCCGAAATGCGTTTTGGTGATAACGACCGCCTATCGGCAATCGTGGCCCACTTGACTGGCGCGGATGCGCTATTTTTGCTTTCCGACGTCGATGGCTTGTACGACAAGAATCCGGCGGAGCCAGATGCTAACTTCGTCGACGAAGTTGTCACTGGTAAAGACCTGAAAGGCGTTGCCGCTGGTGACGGCGGCAAGGTTGGTACTGGCGGAATGGCCTCGAAAGTATCGGCAGCTCGCCTGGCAGCGCGCGGCGGCGTGCCGGTGCTGCTCACGTCGGCGGATAATATTGGCCCGGCGTTGGAAGATGCCCGAGTTGGTACCGTATTCCACACTCGTGAAGAACGCCGTTTGTCCGCTTGGAAATTCTGGGCACTCTATTCTGCCGATTCCGGTGGAACTTTGCGTTTGGACGAAGGTGCGCTCAAGGCAGTTACTCGTGGCGGTAATTCGCTGCTGGCAGTCGGTATCACCGATGTTGATGGTGAATTCCGTGCCGGTGAAATTGTGGATATCGTTGGACCGAATTCTGAGGTCGTCGGCCGTGGCGAGGTCAACTACTCGTCGTCGGCGTTGAAGTCGATCATGGGTAAGAAGACCGAAGACATGCCGGAGGAAATGCAACGTCCGGTTGTGCATGCTGACTACCTCTCGAACTACGCTTCGCGTCTGTAAAACTGGTGTCTTGAAGTTGTGGCGAAGAAGCTAGGATTGGTTGCTTCGCCGAAAATCCCGGTAACCTGGGGGCCATGAAGTTTCTTATGTACCCGCACAGCTGGGATAAAGTACAAAAGACCCTAGAAGACGCCGGCCACACGCTTGTCGACGACATCGACGACGCGGACTGCATGTTGTTTAACGGTAAGCCGGATGAGCTGCCGGAGATTCCAGAATCCCTTGGTTTTGTGCAGCTGCACCTGGCCGGCGTGGATGCTTTCGTCGACCAGATGAAGGCGTCGTCGGCCCGGTGGGCAAATGCTGCCGGCCTGTACGACAAGACCGTGGCAGAGTCTGCGATTGCGCTTCTTTTGGCGCAACTGCATGCACACAAACCGTCCACGCAGGCGGAAACTTGGTTGCAGGAGGAGCTAGAAGCTAAGACGCGATTTTTGTGCGAAGATTCTACCGTTGCCATTATCGGTGCGGGTGGAATTGGCGCGGAATTAATTAACATGCTCTCTGGCTTTGGCCCGGAGATTATTGCGGTTAATCGCTCCGGTAACCCCGTTGAAGGTGCGGATGAGACCGTGCCAAGCACTGAGTTGGATTCGGTGTGGCCGCGCGCGGACTACTTTGTGCTGCTGATGCCGTTGACCGAGGAAACCCACCATATTGTGGATGCCAATGCTTTTGCGAAGATGAAAGATAGCGCCGTCGTCGTGAATGTGGGTCGTGGACCTTTGGTCAACACCGATGATCTTGTCGACGCACTCCGTGATGGTGTCATCGCTGGTGCTGGTTTGGATGTCACTGAACCTGAACCATTGCCGGATGGGCACCCGTTGTGGAAGATCCCGGAATGCGTCATCACTCCACATTTGGCGAACCCGCTGTATTCGGTGCGTAAGCGCATCGGCGCGCACATGCTGAAAAATATGGAAGCTTTCGCGGCTGGCGAGAAGATGCCGACGGAAGTTGATGTTGCAGCAGGCTATTAATTTCAGCAGCCTTCATAATTTCAGCGGCCTACTAAGCCGGACAGCCGTTTTATTTAAGCCTGGAAGCAGGCTGTTAAATACGTATACTGGGCGACATGACTGACAAAGCTACAGAAAACTTGTCGCCCGAACGCGCCCAGGAGCGCGAAGAGGTTCTCACCAAGGCCCGTGCCGCTAAGGACGTGGCCCCGGTGATTGCCCAACTTTCAACTCCGCAGAAGAATGAAATTTTGGAAACTGCGGCCCAGCATTTGCTGGATAACACTTCTATTATTCTTGGCGCTAATGAGCGCGATATCGTCAATGGTAAAGAAGCTGGCCTGAGTGATCAGCTGTTAGATCGCTTGCGTTTGGATGAAGAGCGCATCGCGGGTATCGCTAATGGCTTGCGTCTGGTCGCTGGCTTGCAGGATCCGGTAGGCGAGATTCTGCAAGGTTCCACCATGGACAACGGCATTGAGATGAAGCAGGTGCGTGTCCCGCTTGGTGTTATGGGCATGGTCTATGAGGCTCGTCCTAACGTCACTGTGGATGCATTTGGCCTGGCCATTAAGTCAGGTAATGTGCCGTTGTTGCGCGGTTCAAAGTCCGCTCGTGAGTCCAACAAGCAGTTGGTGGAACTTTTGCAGGACACTCTGGAAAAATTGGGTCACCCACGTGAAGCCGTGCAGCTTTTGCCTTGTGAGACCCGTGACTCCGTGCAGGATCTGATTACTGCTCGTGGCCTTGTGGATCTCGTTATTCCACGCGGTGGTGCTGGCCTGATTAACGCGGTTGTGTTGGGTGCTACTGTACCGACCATCGAAACCGGTACTGGGAACTGCCATTTTTATATTGATAAATCGGCAGATCTTGACAAGGGCATCGCGATGGTGGTTAACGGAAAGACCCGTCGTACCTCGGTGTGTAACTCCACCGAGACTGTACTGCTGGATTCCGCATTGAGTGATGAAGACAAGCTACAGGTTGTACGCGCACTACAGGATGCTGCAGTAACTATTCATGGTGATGTCGAAGAGCTCTCCGCTTTCGGTGTGGAAAACGCGGTGCAAGCTACTGAGGAAGATTGGGCAGAAGAATCCCTGTCCATGGACATTAACGCCAAGGTTGTCGGTGGTGTCGATGGTGCTATCGCGCACATTCAGAAGTGGAGCACCGGACATACCGAAGGTATTGCCGCGCAAGATGCAGATATTTTGCAGAAGTTCGCCAATGAGGTCGATGCCGCTGCAGTGATGCTGAATGCATCCACTGCCTTCACCGATGGTGAGGTTTACGGCATGGGTGCAGAGATTGGTATTTCCACCCAGAAACTGCACGCTCGCGGCCCCATGGCTTTGCCGGAGCTGACCTCTAGCAAGTGGATTTTGCAGGGCACTGGTCACACCCGCCCATAAGTCAGCTCGCATTTGATTATGTGAGCTGGAATAATCCCCGGTATGACTGCCTCATGCTTACGAGTCCGTGCTGCAACAAGGCTGGCGATTACTGCTGCACGGGGCTCGCTGAGCGCGGTAGTGACCCGAATGCGTTCGAGTTTTCCGCCAGTCTTGGAGAAACTTTGCGGGAAACCCCGCCGCGCGTAATCGCGCATGAAGCAATTTCTGGTGTGGTGGGGAGCTTGCGGTCAGGTATCGACGAGGCACCTGGTTTCGTGGAAGATTTTGAGGATTCCACAGGCTGCCACCCGGATTATATTGTGTTTGGTTATTCGCAAGGTTCGATTGTGCTCAGCCACCTGGAAAAATATTTGCACCAGAAAAACCAATTACGCGGGGCGGTTTATATTGGAAATCCGCAATTAGGCGCTGACGATCCTTCTATCGTGGGCAGTCCACGGGTTGGTAACGGGCTCATTGCTGGTTCGCAGTGGTGCCGCCGTCGTTACGCCCGGAATTAGCTCCGGTGCGGCGCATTAATTACTGTATGACTGATGATTTCGCCTGTGATCTCACCCCGCTCTCTGCAGTAGCTGCCTTGCGGGATGAAGCTGGTATTCACGGTGATTATTTCCTCATTGATTATCCGAACGATGGCCTCGTGGTCGATGAATTAGCAGAATGGATTGTGCATGGCTAAACCTCATAATCGCGGTGTTTGTCGTGCTAGCATGCTCGGTTCCCGTCAGCGCATTGGCGTCATGGGCGGTACTTTTGATCCGATCCACAACGGTCACTTGGTTGCTGCAAGTGAGGTGGCGGACCAGTTTTGCTTGGACACCGTCTTGTTCGTGCCTACTGGTCAGCCCTGGCAAAAAGCAGATAAGCAAGTCACCCCGGCAGAGGCGCGGTATTTGATGACGGTGATTGCTACTGCGTCGAATCCGCGCTTTGGGGTGAGCCGCGTCGATATTGACCGTGTTGGCGCTACCTATACCGTCGATACGCTGCGGGATTTGCGGGAAAAATACCCGGAAGCCGAGCTGTTTTTTATCACGGGTGCTGATGCCATGGCGAATATCGTGTCGTGGCATAAGTGGGAGGAGATGTTCGAGATGGCGCGTTTTGTGGCGGTAACCCGCCCGGGCTACGAGTTGTCTGAGGCGATGCTGCCGGATATTCATGAGCGTCGCATAGATTTGGTGGATGTACCGGCGCTTGCGATCTCGTCTACCGATATCCGCGAGCGCGCTGGACAGGGCCGCCCGGTGTGGTATTTGGTTCCGGATGGGGTGGTGCAGTATATCTCGAAGAACAATTTATATGCGGAAAACTAGCCCAAACCGGCTAGTTCGTGCGAAACTGTGACTAGACCATTCATGGGCTTGACCAACTTTGGCGCTCACTGCACAGTCCACGAAGCTGTGCGCTGTCAAAAACAAGTTATTCCCAAAACAAGCTACTGCCAGAACAAGCTACTGCCAGAGCTAACTACTGTCAGAAGAAATTATTGCCAGAAAGAGGAAGGTGCGCATTGACCGCTACTGATACCGCTCGCGAACTCACGAGTGTGGCCGTTCGCGCCGCTGATGAGAAATCTGCGGCCAATATCGTTGCCATGGACGTTTCTGATGTCCTGGGCATTACCGAGGTGTTCATTATTGCTTCGGCGGATACGGAGCGCGCGGTTAAGGCTGTCGTCGACGAGATTGAAGAAGACCTGAAAGACGCTGGCCGGAAGCCGTTGCGTCGGGAAGGCCAGCGTGATTATCGCTGGGTGTTGCTGGATTATGGCGATATTGTCGTGCACGTCCAGCACAATGATGAACGCGATTTTTATGGCCTGGACCGCTTGTATGGCGATTGCCCACTGGTAGAAGTCGATGGCGTGGAATATTCACGTCCGGGTACTTATTCTGAGTTCGACGGTGCGCAGGTGCGTTCTGCCCAGGCTATCGATGATATTCCGGTGGTGGGCGAGGAGCGCTCATGACCCGCTCTCTGTATCTCGTCCGCCATGGTGAGACGACCTACAACGCCAGCGGGCGGATGCAGGGCCAGTTGGACACCGAGCTTTCTGAACGCGGTCACGCCCAGGCACGCCAGGCAGCGGAGTCGCTTGCCGACGTCCGCATCACGCGTATCGTTGCTTCAGATTTAAGCCGTGCGGCCACCACTGCCGGTCATATTGCTGATCGTTTGGGGCTGGAAGTCACTACCGATAAACGCTTGCGCGAGACTCATTTGGGTGACTGGCAAGGTCTGGCTCGTACCGAGGTTGACGAGCAGTATCCGGGAGCGCGTGCGCAATGGCGCAATGATGCTCGCTGGACTCCACCGGGAGGCGAATCTCGCGTGGATGTGTCCAAGCGTATCCGTCCGGTTGTTGACGAGCTGATGGAAGAGTATTCCGACTGGGACGACGGTGGGGTGTTGTTGGTTGCTCACAATGGCGCGATTTCCGCGTTGGCTTGTGCTTTATTGGATTTGCAAGTGGAGCAGTTCCCCATGCTGACGAGCCTGAAGAATACACATTGGGCCAAGCTGGTCGCGCGCCCGGGATTGCACTCGGATGCTGCGAAGTCTAGTCCGCGGTTTTCGACTACGGCTGATGCGCGTAGTGCCCGGTGGTTTCTTGAAGGCTGGAATATGGGTCGAGGGGACTAAATGGCGGTTCAGGTGGTTACGGATTCCTCAGCTAGTTTGAGCGAGGACGTTATCGCAGAACTTGGCATCACTGTGTTGGATCTGCACGTGATGGAGAAAACTGCCAAGGATGGTTCGGTAGAGCGTTCCACAGCGGGGTTGTCGTCATTGGAGTTGGCGGCAACTTATGGTCGGTTGGTAGAGCGCAGCCGGGGGGACGGCGTGCTGGTGATGCATTTGCCAAAAGAGTTGTCTGCAACGTGGAACTCTGCGCAGACGGCAGTGGGGCTTTTCGACGATGATGAGATCCGCCTTATCGATTCACCGGCGATCGCGATGGCAATGGGCGCGGCAGTGATGACGGCCGCGAAACTCGCACAACAGGGCGCTGACCTCGATGAATGTCATGACGCTGCGTTGGGGGTCCTGTCGCGTTCTGCTACTTGGGTGTATTTGCACCGGATTGATGATCTGCGCCGTTCAGGTCGTTTGTCGACGACAACGGCAATGTTGTCGACCGCATTGTTGGCGACGAAGCCGATTATGCAGTTTAAGGAAGGCAAGTTGGAGTTGGTTGGGAAAACCCGCACCCAAACCAAAGCCTTTAACAAGTTGGTTGAGCTGATTTCTCAGCAGGCTGCTGGCGAGCCGGCGTTTATCGCGGTGCAGCATAGCGAGGCAGAAGAGGCAGCAGAGACGTTATATGACTTGCTTGTCGACGCCTTAGCTCCTGGTTCTTCGGTGATGGTCATGGAGATGAGTGAAGTGTTGCGAGTGCATGTCGGCACCGGCGCGATCGGGGTTTCTGCTGTTTTTACCGTGGCAGATTAGCCTGTTTTTATTAGCTCGCTTTTACTAGCACGGTTTTATAAGAATAGCGTTGTTTGTGCGTTAGTTATCCACAGAACGCTGCAGCGTGTTGACCTGTCAGGTAATTTTTCACAGGCTTGTTGGCGGCCGTATTCTTTTTCTTCTTTTGTACTTTTAATATCGCGGCCATGAGCCCAACAGCACGCCTAAAAGAACGTATTGCGGAATTAACCCGCCCGACTGGAGAAGAAGACCTCATGGCGGTGGATTATCCCAAACCACGGTTTTCTTTGTCGCAAACCGCAGCGATTGCCGCGGCAGTGTTTGCGCTGATTGGCTGCGTGCTGTGGTGGGCGTTGAGCTCGGATGAACTAGGTTCGGGGAAGTCGGATTCGGAGCAGCCGGATTTCGCTGCGCTGGCAGCAGGGTCTGCTGCAGCCTCCGGTGGGAACTCTGCAGGGGATGACACTGCAGGATCTGGAGCAGCGGGTGATGCCACTGCAAGGAACGATACAACCGGGGAAGCCTCAGCAGGCGCCAAGACTTCCGGTGATGGCACCGCGGGTCCCCACGGAGTTGAAGAGATCGTGGTCTCGGTAGTGGGGTTAGTGCATAACCCGGGAATAATGACCCTTCCCGAAGGTTCCCGTGCCGCTGACGCGCTGGCGGTGGCGGGTGTGTTGCCGGAAGCAGATTTGGTTCGCATCAATCATGCAGAACGACTCAGTGATGGCCAACAGTTAGTAGTGCTTGGTCCGAATGATCCTGTTCCTTTAGCTGCTGCACCGAACAGCGAGAGCAGCGGAGGAAACGGCAGCACCGGTACAGGGCCAGGTGCAAATACTGGTCCGATTCCATTGAATACTGCCTCGGCTGCTGAGCTGACGTCGTTACATGGCGTAGGCGAAGCTACAGCTGCTGCGATCATAGAGTTTCGGGATGCGAATGGTGGCTTTGCTGCTGTAGATCAGCTTTTAGAGGTGCCCGGGATTGGTCCGGCGAAGTTTTCCCGGCTAAAAGATGAAGTAACGGTATAAACCAGCCATGCAAGATCTGCGTTTGCTGCCTAGTGCACTGACGAGTTGGGCGGTTGCGCTGTTGGTGATCTTAACCGGAGGCCCAGGTTGGGCGGTTGTATTACTCGTGGTGGTTGGTGCGGTGTGCATATTCACTGGGCACTGGCAACACGCAATGCTGGTAGTAGCCGCGGCTGGTGCAGCGTTGTTTATGGCAGCCACCCGCCAGCGTCGCGCAGCAGCTTTTTCTTATCCGGAGCAATTGTCGGCCACGGTGGCCGGGCGTGGTACGGCACTAGAATTTGGCGGATACTATTTTCCAGTCAAGGTAGATGGTCTTGCGCCAAACTTGGCTTTGTTCACTAAACCGGCTACCACCGGCATGGATGCAGACACCGTGCAACAAACCGCCAGACAAACAGCACAACAGCCAGCTGGAATAGCTCCCGGATCCCAGATATTGGTTGATGCTACATATCAAGAATCTGCTCGTCCTGGATTAGCCCCGGTGGTAGCCCGTGGCGAGATCCTGGAAGTACAACCTCCTACCGGTTTTGCCAAATTTGCGGCTAATATCTCTGATTCTTTGCAAGCAGCTAGTCAACAATTTCTCGGTGAACATACCGCGGCCCTGGTTCCGGGAATGGTACTGGGGGATAGAAGTGCGCAGACAGATCAGCAACGCCAAATGTATATCGATGCTGGATTAAGCCATCTCACCGCAGTGAGTGGCTTGCATGTGGCGACGATTGTGGCTGCTGCCGTAATACTCGCCCGTGTCGCACGGTGTGGTCCGGTAGGCCAATCGATTGCAGCGCTAGTGGTATTGGCTTTCTACGCCAGTGTGGTGGGGCCGGCACCATCTGTGTTGCGCGCAAGCATCACCGGTCTCGTCGGAGTTGCGGCCATTGTGAATTCCTCCCGCATGCCACCGATTCATGCTTTGAGCATTGCGGTGATCACTCTTTTGCTTATTGACAGCGATTTGGCAGTGACTTTCGGTTTTGCGTTGTCGGTGGCAGCGACCGCGGGAATCATCGCGTTAGTGCCCTTGTTGTACCGGCCGTTGGCGCGAATTCGACTACCTGATGTGGTCGTCCGGGCTTTCGCGGTTTCTATTGCCGCGGATATTGTGACCATGCCCCTCGTGGCGCTCATGGCCGGCCGGGTCTCGGTGGTGAGTGTGCTCGCCAATGTTGCGGTTACCCCCGTGGTCAGCATCGCCTTATTGCTTGGGTTGACTGCCACCATTCTGGCCGTGTTGCCACTACCTTTTCCAGCAGAAGCTGTTGCCCTGAAACTCGCAGAACCCGTTGTGTGGTGGATTTACCGCGTTGCGAGCTGGGCACAAGACCTTCCATTGGCAACCATCGAGGTCACTCCGTGGGCCGCTGCGATTACATATGGCTGGATAATCGTAGCCTTGCTGGCGGGCTTGGTGCGGACCACCATTGCTGTCGGTATTACGGGCATGTTGTTTGCGGGCTGGCTCCAACGTCCACCGGCGCCAGCAGAAATTTCTCCGGATAACGTGCTGGTAATTGATGAACTTGCAGAAATCACAGATTATTCCGGCCAGATTGCTGCAGAGACTATTCCCGGCAACACAGAAGCTATTGTGGTTACCGATCCGTCGGGAAGAAAGGCCGATCGGCCGACCGCAACCCCTGCGGGCATCCCGATTATGTTCCCCAATCGAGACGGTCCAGTAACCGTGTACGTCGATGGCTCACAGCGCGCCGAAAGCGGCAAGTTCTAGCTGTGGCACGATAGGAAGCATGGCATTGAATTCCAGCGTCCAGTTAATTATTGGAGACGAAGAATTTTTGGCGGAGCGCGTGCGCTTAGACTTGACGGCGGAAGTCCGCAATAATGCCGCTGATGGCGAGCAGGTTCACCAAACTACGTTGCGCGCCGGGGATATTACCGGCCCGGAGCTTATTGAAGCCACCAGCCCGTCGTTATTTGGCGATGAGCGGATTGTGGTGGTCACCAATGCAGAAACCGCTGGAAAAGAACCATTGAATTTGTTGTTGGATGCGTGTGTGAACCCAGCGCCTTCGGTCACCATCATCATTGTCTATGCCGGTGGTGGGCGAAATCAGGCGATAATGAAAAAGATTGAAAAATTGTCGCAGACTCATCGCGTGGCCAAGCTAAAGCCCTCTGAGCGTGCCAATTGGCTGACCCAGGAATTCCGGCGACACAACGTGCGGGTGGGCCCGGAAATTACTCACAGCCTGTTGGAAGGGGTGGGATCGGATTTACGTGAACTTGCCTCGGCGGTGAGTCAGCTGGTTGCCGATACCAATGGAAACGTCACCGAGGCCGCAGTACGCGAGTATTATCAAGGCGTGGCAGAGGTATCCGGTTTCGATATCGCAGATGCTGCAGTAGCCGGCCACACTTCCCAAGCAGTGGCTTCGGTGCGACGCGCCCTGCAGTTGGGAGAACCACCGGTGAAACTGGCCTATGCGTTGGCGAGCAAGGTGGGTACGGTGGCGCGTTTGTATTCAGAGCATGGCGGTAATGCGCAAAAACTCGCTGGACAATTGGGAATGCCTCCGTGGCTGGTGGATAAATCATTGAAGGTGGCGCGCCGGTGGCGGGGCGAAAATGTATCGCAGGCGGTGATGATTATTGCTGAGTTGGATGCTGAGGTGAAAGGCCAGGGAGGCGACGCCGAGTACGCGTTGGAATCAGCGGTGCGGAAAATTTCGGAGCTTGCGCGCTAAAATTGTGGCGCTATGACTGAAAAAGACACAGAAAAAGACGCTACGAAACAACCGGAACCAGCAGATGATCTGCAGTTGCAGGAATTCGCCACTAAGCTTTTTGATTTCGCACGAGCCGGTGATACCACGTTGCTCGAATACATTGAGCATGGTCTGAACGCGGATTTGGTTAATCATGAAGGCCACAGCCTGCTGATGATGGCTGCCTATCATGGTCACGCTGATTTGGTGCGTGGCTTGGCTGAGCGTGGGGCAGACGTCGACAAGCTCAATGACCGCGGCCAATCTCCATTAGCTGGCGCGGTGTTCAAGAAGGAAGATGCGGTGGTAGACGCGTTGCTCGCAGCCGGGGCAGATCCGAACCACGGGTACCCGACGGCGGTGGATACTGCGCGCATGTTTGAGCGTGCGGACTTGCTCGAGCGTTTTGAGAATACCAAGTGACGCTGGCACAGTGGGCTAGCCTGTTAGCGCTGAATCTCGCTGGAGCTGCCAGCCCCGGTCCGGACATGATTTTGATCATGCGCTTGGCGACGCGATCGCGGACGCACGCATTAGCTGCTGCGCTAGGCATTCAGCTGGGGGTGGTGATGTGGACTAGCCTGACGGTGTTTGGGGCGGCTGCGATCTTGACTGCCTATCCGTCTGTGCTGGCCTTTGTACAGCTGATTGGTGGTATCGCGTTGATCTGGATGGGGCGGAATATGGCTATGGCCGGCTGGCGCGACCGTAGCACCAAGCCGGTGGATCTGGCCGACGCTGCGCTACGTTTGGGCTCGTTAAAGTCTGCGTTTAAAACTGGCTGGTTGACGAATATCGCGAACCCGAAGATTGTACTGTTCCTAGCGGCAATTGTGGCGCCGTTGTTGCCGCAAAGCCCATCGATTGGTTTGTCCATTGCTGTGATTGCGGCGTTGACACTTTCAGCGTTTTTGTTGTTTGTGGTTGTGGCATTCTTCTTGTCGACGAAGGCAGTACGTCGTCGTGTATTAGCCGCCGGGCCGTGGATTGATATTGCTTCTGGAGTGCTGTTTATGGTTATTGGCGGCTCTCTGGCTATTAACGGGCTTGTGACAATGATTTGGGCTTAGGCTATAGAGCCAAGAGCGAAAGAGGGCATAGGGCACCTGCAAAATCTGGAGCCAAGTAATGCTTGGAAGCCGTTGAAAATACTCTGGATGCGCCCAATCTGGATTGGTTGGGTGCATTTTCATGCCTTTTTAAGCAATAAGCAGTGAGATCGTAACTAAAACCGATTTCTATCGGGGGATAGGATTCTTTTAGACAGCGTACTATGCCCCAAAAATATGGGGCATCTGAATCTGTAACGCACTAATCTGGGGGTAGCTTGTAACGAAAATAAAAAGTGGAAAACAAAAAATATTACGTTCGAGTTCATACAGTTCAAACGGGATTTTTAGCGCAGTTAATTTGATTTCTTCGCATTTACTTGCAGAAAAACCTTTTTGTTTAACGCGAGCCTTATGGATTTATATATTTTCGTTGGGTTATGGGCGGTGGACTGTAGCTTGTTAAGCTATGTCACGTACCGTTCGTTTCATATGAAAGGATTGTTGACCATGATCAACGATGTTCTAGTTAACCTGTCCACCACCGCTAGCGGCGTTGCTGGTTACCTCATCGAGGCTGCTAAGTTCGTATTCGCTGGCGTTTCCGGCGTTTTCACCAACGTTCTGAGCTCCTCCAAGTAATTGACTGTTTAACAGCTGCGGTGGGGCTCTAAGTTCCTGCCGTTACTTTGAGATCTCCTCAGCGGTTTTCCGCTGGGGAGTTTTTGCATTTAAGGCTGCGCCGTGAGTTCAGAGAGTCGTTGCAACACTTTCCTTTAGGAATGTGTTGTTGTACCTGGAGTTGTTGACCCAGGGGCTGGCGCGATGGGCAAGTTGAGTTGCTTGCTGGGTAATTGTGAAGGCGGCTAACACTGTTGTGTTAGCCGCCTTAGGCATTGACTGGGGTAGGGGTTCCCAATCGGTTGTTTTGGCCTTGGCCTAAATTAGATGCTGGAGCCGAAAAGCTGAATGAAAGGCTCAGCGATAGCGGAGATGACGGATGCGATGCCCACGCCGATCTGTTCGATGAAAGCCAGGATGCCGGTGGTGGTTGGTGCGTCTGCAGGAAGCTTGTCCATGGGGACTCCTTAAATGTAGAGATGAATCAGGTCGAACGCTTGTTGTTCTAGGCTCGCCCTGTATTGCGCCCCCAACTCTAGGGGCAGGGAAATATATTGAGCAAATGATTCCCAGTAAGAAACTGAAAAATCCCAGGTCGAAAGATTCTACTGTGATAAAAACCGCAATCTAGTAATATTATGCTTTGCTAATTTAATATTTACATAAGAAGTAGAAAAATGCCGTGAATAGGAAAAACCCGCCAACGCTTAAGCGCTGACGGGCAGATTTGGTCTAAGTGAATTTAGACCAAGGCATTAGGCTTATTTGCCTAAATTAGAAGCTGGAGCCGAAGGCCTGAATGAAAGCCTCGGCGAAGCCAGAGATTACATTGGCGATGTTAACGCCGATAGCCTCGATGAAGTTACCGACGCTGGATGCCTGTGCATCGGCAACGAGTGGGTTGGTTGGGTCCATTGGGTTTACTTTAGGCAAAGGCATAAGTCTTCTCCTTGATGTCCTTATGAATGTTGCGCAATTCAAAATCCCGGAGATAGACGGGTTTATCCTTGCATTGCGCTCCCAATTTTAAGGGCTTTTGGTGGGAAATATCAAATATGTTTTACGTATCATGTGCAAAACTAAGGTTAACCGCTAAAGTTAAGGATAGTTTCAAGCGTTGTGACTGTAAAACTAGAGAACCGGCCCGGGTGTGCAGTAACCCAGGCCGGTTCTTTTTGGTGACCGCGCAAGACTAGCAGCTATTCAGTGAGAAACTGACTGAGCTAGAAACTAGCTTAGCCTTCCATCTTGTTGAAAAGGTTGGCCATGCCAGACTTCTTGTTAGCGGCGGTGTTGCGGTGGAAAACGCCCTTGGAAACAGCCTTGTCCAGCTCGCGGGAAGCTACGCGCAGCTTCTCTTCCGCGACGGCCTTGTCGCCAGCTTCAACAGCGGAGCGGAAGTTGCGCATCATGGTGCGAACGCGGGAACGAACGTGCTGGTTGCGACGGCGCGATTTTTCGTTAGTGATTACGCGCTTCTGCTTGGACTTAATGTTTGCCATGGTGAAGATACCTCTTATAGTCGATAGACATTGACGTGAAAACTCATTCTGCCTAAGCATTTCCAGCATTACGATCAGCCGAAACTGACCCTAGATGCGCGTCACCAAACCGTTATCGGGCGGACCCAAGGTCCTGACCGCCCCGCTTGGTGCAGCTCGACAGACGAGCAACCCTGTAGAGCCTAGCAGAATTAGGCCGATAATCCCACTTCATTTCACTTCGCCGTGTCTTGTCTATTGCCTTGCCACGTCACGCTGTATCGCGTACCGACTAATTCCATTGATGTTCGTTGCGCAGCCGGTTGGCGATCCGTTCAAAACGTCGTCTAGGAAATAACACGCCTTGCCGACGCAAATATTGCTCTTGGATCTCGAGCACGCGATCCACCCGAATCCAACAGGGCCGACCTGCTTCATCCCATTCCCCGGTGCCGATGCTGGTCCACCGCGGATCGTGATCATGCGTAGGATTCGGCGAGATTAACAAGGCCAGCACGCTGCTATTCGTCCGCCCAACAATCAACACTGCGCGTTCGCGTGGTGGGGAATCGATGCCGTCGGTGGGTGTCCAAACCCATACGACCTCGCCGGAATCAGCGTGTCCATCCATATCGGGGGCGTAGAAAATTGTGCGGGTCAGTGCGCGGGATTTCCATACTTGAATTTTTGCTGCGGCACGCGCCACTGAGCGCGACACGGTGTTCTGCATGCCTAGGCGCTGGTTAATTAGTGCCAGACCTTTTTCCAACAGGTCTTCGTTGGGGCTGGATGGCGACCAGCGTTTATTTTTCCGCCGTGCTGCAGACATACTAGTCATCCTAGCTATTGCGCTTAGCTGTCCTGGCTATTTTCCTTGCGGCGTGGTTCGGTAGGCTGGTGGGAGTTTACAACGAGAGGTAGTCCGAGGAAGTAATGTCGAAAAATTTTGCAGCGCAGACGTTCACCGAAACCGAGCGCCTGCGCAACTTCTGCATCATTGCGCATATTGACCACGGTAAATCCACCCTGGCGGACCGCATCCTGCAATTGTCCAACGTCGTTGATGCGCGTGATATGCGCGATCAGTACCTCGACAACATGGACATTGAGCGTGAGCGTGGCATCACGATTAAAGCGCAGTCTGTGCGCTTGCCGTGGGTACCGACGTCCGGCCCGCATAAGGGTGAAGAAATCGTGCTGCAGATGAATGACACTCCCGGCCACGTCGACTTCACCTATGAAGTTTCCCGGGCCCTGGATGCCTGTGAGGCAGCCATTTTGCTTGTCGACGCAGCCCAAGGCATCGAAGCGCAGACTTTGGCGAACTTGTACTTGGCAATGGAACACGAGCTGGAGATCATTCCAGTTCTCAACAAGATTGACTTGCCTGCCGCAGATCCAGAGAAATATGCCCTAGAGCTGGCGAACATCATCGGTTGTGAACCAGAAGATGTCCTGCATGTTTCCGGAAAAACCGGCGAAGGTGTGGTTGAGCTGCTGGACAAAGTCGTCGAACTGACACCGCCACCACACACAGATTATCCAGACGACGCGCCCGCCCGCGCAATGATCTTCGACTCTGTCTACGACGTCTACCGTGGTGTCGTTACCTATATCAGGGTGGTCGATGGCCAGTTGAAGCCACGGCAAAAAGTACGCATGATGAATACCGGGACAGACCTGGAAATTCTGGATATGGGCATCGTTTCGCCAAAGCCAACCTCTTGTAAAGGCTTAGGCCCTGGTGAAGTTGGCTACGTCATCACGGGTGTAAAAGACGTTCGTGAGACCAAAGTTGGCGATACCATTACCTGGGCCAACAAAGGAGCCGAGGAACCACTGCAGGGCTATGACGAACCCAAACCGATGGTTTATTCGGGCATGTTTCCGATCTCGCAGGAAGATTTCCCTGACCTGCGTGATGCGCTAGAAAAACTCCAGCTTAACGACGCCTCACTGACCTTTGAACCAGAAACTTCCGTCGCGCTGGGCTTCGGCTTCCGCTGCGGATTCCTGGGGCTGCTGCACATGGAAATTACCCGCGACCGTCTGGAACGTGAATTCGACCTGGACTTGATTTCCACCGCGCCTTCGGTGACTTATCGCGTGGTCAAAGAAGACGGCACCGAGCAGTATGTGCACAATCCTGCGGACTGGCCAGAGGGTAAGCACGATGCGGTCTATGAGCCGATCGTGAAAATGACCATCATTGTGCCAGCGGATTTCGTCGGGCCGACCATGGAGCTATGCCAGTCCAAGCGTGGACAAATGGGTGGCATGGACTACCTTTCTGAAGACCGAGTCGAGTTGCGCTACACGATGCCGTTGGGTGAGATCATCTTTGATTTCTTCGACATGCTGAAATCTCGCACCAAAGGCTATGCCTCGTTGAACTACGAGGAGGCCGGTGAGCAGTTGGCGGATCTGGTTAAGGTCGATATTTTGTTGCAGGGTGATCCTGTCGACGCTTTCAGTGCAATCGTGCACCGCGAGCATGCATATCACTATGGCAACAAGATGACGAAGAAGCTGAAAGAACTTATTCCGCGCCAACAATTCGAAGTGCCGGTGCAGGCGGCTATTGGCGCGAAGATTATTGCCCGTGAAAACATTCGTGCGATGCGTAAGGACGTGTTGGCGAAATGCTATGGCGGCGATATTTCGCGTAAGCGGAAGCTGTTGGAAAAGCAGAAAGCCGGTAAAAAGCGCATGAAGTCACTGGGGTCGGTGAACGTGCCACAGGAAGCTTTCGTGGCGGCACTGTCGACTGATGGTGATTAGGTGCTGCCATTAGGTGCCGCTGTTAGGCACTGCTATTAGTCGCGTCTAGTGACCGATGGCTGGTGCTAATGAGACGCAGTCGGTAACTGCTCCCAAAATTCACTATTGTGGAAGGGCATAAGTGTTTTACCGACTCGCGTCGCGCACGCGTAGTTTCCTGAGACGTCTTGTGCGCGGTGTGGTTTCTTAGCGAAGGAAGTGTTACTTCACGTGCCCGGCCCAGAATTGCAACAGCCAGAGTTTAATCCGCTAAACAATCGCCGTTCCGCCAGCCCAGGGCGCGTCGGGCGCCCAGTTAGCCCTGGGCAGCCACAGGCTCAGGGGCAAGGGCTTCCGCAGCGCGCGGCACAGGCACAAGACCCTTTGGAATTCGTGCGGGCTACTGTTGGTGGCCAACCGGTCGGGGAATTATTCCGTGGTGCCGCCAGCGAAATCATCAGTGAGCTGCAAGAACTACGCCGCGACCTCCACGAGCATCCAGAAATCGGCTTGCATCTACCACGCACCCAAGAAAAGGTACTGCGTGAGCTAGAGGGTTTGCCGTTGGAAATTACCACTGGCAGGGAACTGACTTCTGTGATCGCGGTGTTGCGTGGCGGGAAGCGAGGCGAGCACCCCGTGTCCGTGTTGCTGCGTGGCGACATGGATGCTTTGGCAGTACGTGAGCGTCTGGACCTGCCTTTTGCTTCGAAAAATGATTACATGCATGCCTGTGGCCACGATTTACACACCGCAGGTTTGGTCGGAGCAGCGAAAATCCTGTGCCGCTACCGGGAAGAACTAGCCGGTGACGTGATTTTCATGTTCCAGCCGGGCGAGGAAGGCCCGGGTGGGGCAGCGCCCATGATTGAAGAAGGCGTACTGGATGCTGCTGGTCGGCGCCCAATTGCGGCCTACGGTATCCATGTTGGCCCGCAGGATTACGGCACTTTCCACTATGTGCCAGGGCCGATGATGTCTTCATCATCGAACTTGACCATTACTGTCACTGGTAAAGGCGGGCATGGCTCTCGCCCGCATGATGCTATTGATCCTGTGTTAGCGTTGGCAGAGATTCAGACGTCCTTGCAGCTGGCTATCACCCGTCGTTTTGATGCGCTGGATCCCATTGTGGTGACGGTGACCAACGTGCGAGCCGGAGAAGGAGCGTTTAATGCGATTCCAGACACCGCAACTTTGGGTGCGACCGTGCGGGTGCTGCGTGATGAAAAGATTGATGCGGTACGCCAAATGATTGCCGAGGTAGCCGGTAACGTCGCCGCCGCGCATCGCTGTTCTGTAGATATTGATTTCCAGGTGCTGTACCCAACGACGAAGACTAATCCTCGGGAAACCAAATTCGCGGCCTCTGTATGGGGCGAAATGTTCGGGGAAGAGGCCGTGCAACCCTTTGAGGCGCCGATGATGGCCTCGGAAGACTTCGGTTTTGTGTTGGCCCAGGTGCCAGGAACTTTCATGTTCTTGGGTACCGCAAATCCGGACAAGCCGGAGCATCTGCGCGATTGGAATCACTCACCGAAGATTAATTTCAATGATTCGATCCTGGGGGATCAGGCCGCGGCATTAGCTGCCTTGGCGTTTGAACGTTTGGCGACAGAAGATAAGCATCCTTCCGCAAGCGTGCGCGCCGCGCGGGAAGCGAAAGGACGAGCGAGTGCTATCCGGAATGGCCGTTAACCCGCCTGGCCCGTTATGCTGTTAGCCATGTGGCACGCAGATTCGCAGCAGCCCGCACCGGGCTGCGGGCTTTCCGCTCAACAAGAAGCACAATTTCAGCAGCTAACCGCGTATGCGCTGCAACCAGAACGCAGTGATGAACATGTTGTGGATGGTGGCTTGATCCGGATGATTCACGCGCACTAGCGGCCTGCGAATTTTGGTATGTGCCTGGTTAAGTCAGGGACGGGAAATCTGAATCCTAAAGCCGTATTGTTGATCTTCCTCACGTAGACTCAAAGATATGATTTCACTCGTTTCGCCTCTGTTTGTTCCCGGTGACCACCCTGATAGCTTCCAAGAGGCTGTAGATTGTGGGACCGATTCGATCGTTTTCGACTTGCAAGATTCTTGTGCACCAGAGAACAAGGCGCGTGCTCGGCAGAATATTGTCTCGTTTATCGAGGAATACTCTTCTGGCCAGAGCTCAGATATCATTGCCGCGCATAAGCCGGTGTTGATTGGTGTGCGTATTAATGGCGTGAACTCGCAGGAGTATCCGAAGGACCTGGAAGCACTTCAGGCGGTATCTGATCAACTGGATTTTGTTATGCAGCCGCTGGTTAACGAGTCCAAGGCGATGACAGAAACCAAGCAGTTATTGAAAGACTCGGACGGCGCTCCGGTACCAATCGTGGCTTTGGTAGAAACCGCCCGCGGCATTGTTAACGCTGCGGAGATTGCTTCCACCCGTGGAGTGTCCCAGTTGGCCTTTGGTGCGGGCGATTATTCCGAGCAGCTACGTGTGAACCACTCGAACCGGGATGCTTTGCTATTCGCCCGTTCGACGCTGGCCACCGCCTCCGTCGCTTTCCGGTTATCGCCACCGGTGGATACTCCGTATTTCAACGTTGCTAACGAAGATGGGCTGGTGGATGCCACCCACTACGCCAGTGCGTTGGGCTTTAGCGGCAAATTGTGTATCCACCCATCGCAGTGCAAGATTGTTACTGCGGCGTTTAAGCCATCAGATAGCGCTATCGCCTGGGCACGTGAGGCCGTGGAGAAATTTGAAGAAGCTGTAGCGCGTAAGGAATCTTCGGTAGAGCTAGAATCCGGTAACTATGTTGATGCCCCGATCTATCGTCGTGCACTGGATTTGCTGGCTAAGGCCGGTAAGCAGTAGTAGGTAAGTAATAGTCGGCAAGAATTTTCAGGGCTAAGGAGTCCCGCGCACAAGGCTGCAAGCTTAAATATTTAAGCCGCTGTAGACCTGGGCGCGGGATTTAGTCGTGCTCATTGTCCGTGATCGGGGATTGGCTATTGGGACTGGAGGTGTCGTGGACGTTATGCGCGCTGGGCTTGCACAGCTGACGTAAGGCGATGCGGCCGTACATATCGCCGAGCTCTTCACTGCTGAGTCGCCCACCATCGGCGTACCATTGCGAGACACCGATGCCCATATCAATGAGCGCCCAGGACACGATCTTGATGTCGTCGGCAACAAAGACCCCAGAATCGATACCTTCGCGCACAATCGCCATCCACCGGGCCACATAATCACGTCGCATCTGTACGACGATGGACCGTGAAGGCTCTTGCAAAGCACGGATTTCGTTATTGACGATGCGTGCTCGCTGAGCTTGTTCTGCATGGAATATGGTGTGATATTTCATGCTGGCAAAAAGCTTGTCGGCGCTGGTTTTCATAGGCGAATAGCCAGTCGCATGGAAGCGCAGCAATGCCTCCATAGAGCTAATCGCGATATCCGCCAGTACTTCTTGTTTTGACCTGTAGTGGTTATACAGGCTGGAGGCCCGCATGCCGACGGCCGTGGCGATGTCTTCCATGCCGGTGGCGTGGTAACCGCGCTCGTCGAAAAGCTGCATTGCGGCTTCGGCAATTTGTGCTCGACGTTTTGGATTTGCCATGAGGTATATGCCTCCTAGTCAGTCTGGTTGGCGACGACGCACTATTGGTGACGACGCACTATTAGTTAAGCATGCCAGAAAATGTTACGAGCATTCCGCTTGACTATTAGTGCGATGTGAGTCACTCTTAATACTAACGATGATTCGCTTTAAGGAGTGACTGAACCATGTCCACCAACCCGCTTGCGACAGGCACAGACCTGCTCGGTGTATTCAACGATATCCCAGAAGCCGACCTCAACGCCTGGAAGCGGGCAGCAAGCTTGCGTGAACCGGTTGAGGCTGTCATCAACGATTACTGGCAACGTGCAGAAATTCCGTTTGATTTGATTCCAGAAATCGTAGAACGCGATCTGCTCACCGACGGCTTGGATGTGCCCGGTCATGAAACTTTGTCGCATTTGGGTTCTGGCTTAACGCTGATGGAAGTCGCCCGTATCGATGGCTCCGTCGCCACGATTCTGGCGGTGCAAGCGGGGTTGGCGATGCGCTCAATTGATATGTGTGGCTCGCAGGAACAAAAAGATAAATATTTGCCGAAGATGGCCAAGGGTGAGCTACTGGGTGCTTTCGCGTTGACGGAACCAGACCACGGTTCGGATTCGATTGCTCTAGAGACCACGGCTGCCCGCGATGGCGATGAGTGGGTGCTCAACGGGGAGAAGAAATGGATCGGCCTGGGTAAGGGCGGGGACATTTCCGTAGTGTGGGCCCGCACTGAAGACGGCGAGGTTTCTGGTTTCATCGTGCCACAGGATGCGAAGGGCTACGACGCGCAGGTTATCGAAAATAAGATCTCATTGCGCGCTATCCACCAGGCACACATCAAGCTCAAGGATGTGCGCATTCCCGCAGAAAACCAACTGCAAAACGCGAAAACGTTCAAAGACACCGCAGCCGTGCTGATGGCTACGCGTACTGGGGTGGCTTGGATTGCGTTGGGTGCGGCCATTGCGTGTTATGAAAAAGCGCGAGAATACGCAGACGAGCGTATCCAGTTTGGGCGTCGCTTGTCTGAAAGCCAGATCATTCAGCAGCGTTTGGTAGATATGCAGTTGGAGATCAGCCAAATGATGCTGTTGAATCGTCACATCGCTGAACTCAATGCCTCTGGCAAGCTCACCGGCGAACAGGCTTCCTTTAACAAGTTGCGTTGTACTCGTGGCGCTCGCAAAGTCGCTGCTGATGCCCGTGACATGCTCGGTGGCGTCGGCATTTTGTTAGATAATAATATTGCCCGTCATTTTGCTGATATCGAGGCTTATCACACCTACGAAGGCACCGACACGGTGCAGTCACTCATCATTGGTAAAAAGATCACTGGCGTGGGCGCGTTTAAATAACGTGCTTAACGCTAGCTACCTCGGGAGGCTACACCTACTACGGTGTAGTAGGTGTAGCCCTTAGCAAGAACGGCGCTGTGCCTGTGCTATCCAGGCCTAGTTGTTCAGCGGCTTGCGAGTTTTCGCCATGTGCATAGCGCGTTCCACGTTTGCTGGCAGTGCAATCAGCGGTACGGCGTGCTCGACTTCCCGGTCAGCGAATTCGTCGAAGCCTAGTTCACTGACACCGTCAGCGGCGGTGTAGTGCTTCGCCAGCTGGCGGGCAATGACATGATCATTGTCTGTCATTCCCGCAATCGGCCAGCCCTCATCCAGCGGGGTAGCGCCAGAGTACAAAGCGATCGTGGTGTCCTCACGTGGCTGATAGCCGTCGATCATGCTTGCGGCCTGCTCAATGGCATAACCCAGTACGTGATCCGGCGACATCAAGATGGCATCGCCTTCCCGGATAAAGCCGTATTCTGCTGCAAAATACATATTTGGTAGTGGTTTAGCATCGGTGATCACGTCAAACGCACGCTGGTGGTAATCGTCGTACAGGCACTGCATGCGTTCCAGTAGGGAGACGGTACCGGACCAAGCCGGGAACAAGCCGACGTTGCGTTCCGGGAAGCCCACCTTGGTATCTGCATGGACGACGACGCGGTCACAGGACAGGTAAAGCTCAGAGCCACCACCTAAGGCAGCTCCCCGGACTGCACCAACGACGGGGAATGGTGCATTACGCAGAATACGCATTACCTGCGAGCCATTGCGCACTAGATCATCAATGCGCTGGGTATCGTCGCTTTCACCTGCTTTGGCAATGGATGTCAGGTCTGCCCCCGCAGAAAATGCACGTTGCTCGTCGTTGCCCACAACCAATGCTTGGATACCCAGCTGGTCGGCATCGTCCACGATCGAACGAATCGAGTTCAGAGCTGGCTGGCTTAGTGAGTTTAGCGAGGTCTGCAGGTCCAGAATGCCGACGCCATTATCTAACAGATGCACTCGGACTTTTTCGGCTTCGCGCACGGTCTTGGCTTGGCCTGAGGCGAGCAATTCCTTAACGGTGACCACACCAGTGCGATCTTTGGTCTCTGCAACAGATCCGTCGGTGGCCAGCACCTTGCCGACTTCTGGGTAGAAACCTCCGGCTGTGATGGCAGCCTGCAGCAGGGAAGGTGTTTCGTCGTAAAGTTCTGCCACCTTTTCTAGACCGATTGAATCTGCCAAAGCAAAAGGGCCCTGCTTCCAGCCGTAGCCCAAAACCATGGCCTTATCCATTAGCTCGACGGTATCGGCGATTTCTTCTGCTGTTTCCAAGCAGTAGCCTAGTGTCGCAGCGAATAGATCGCGGGCATAGCGGCCACCGGGGCTATCTTCGGTGATGACTGCGGCAGCATCCTTGTGCTTTGTAGCAGGATCTTCTGGGGTCTCACGCTCGCCATAGCTGAAGTCTGCTTGGATCACCTTGTCCCGGCCCTGGTAGAAGCCGCCATCACCGGTACGCCCGGTGAGTCCGCGATCCACGAGACCATTGATGACATCGTTTTTTCCCAGATTGAACTGGTGCAGCCGGTCGGATTCTGGCAACGCGTTGGTCAGCGAGGACCAGATTGGTTTCACCAGCTGGAGGCCGATGTAGTCCAACAAACCGAAAACACCTGTACGAGGAATGCCGAAAGGTTTGGAGAATACGGCGTCGGCAAGCTCATAAGAAATGCCTTGTTCCATCGCCAGTTCTGCGCCGGAACCCAACCAGAAACAGCCCAGACGATTGGCGATGAAACCAGGGGTATCGCGGCAGTCAACCACGACCTTGCCCAGTTGCTGCTCAGCAGCGGTATTCAACGTTTGCAGGGTAGCTGCGCTGGTTTTTTCGCCCTCGACGATTTCGACCAGGCGCATCACGCGTGGCGGGTTGAAAAAGTGTGTGATGGCAAAACGGCTGGCCAGGACGTCAGGCAGCTTTGCCGTTAGTTCTGCCAAGGGGATGGTGGAAGTATTTGACGACAGCAGCGCGTGCTCGTTCAAATGAGGGGCGACGGTTTCATACAGCGAGCGCTTGGCGTCGAGATCCTCGAAAATGGCCTCGACAACCCAGTCGCATTCATGCAGCTTGTCCAGGTCTTCGGTGGTGTTCCCAGCGGAAATATTTTCCACGAACTTGGGGTGCACAAAGCCTTTGCGATTTTTCTGGGTTTCAATCCCTTTGTAGGCTCGTGCGCTGCGCTCCTCATGGGAATCGCCTTCGTCGGCCATGTCCAGCAGAGTGACCTGAATTCCAGCACTGGCCATCAGAGCCGCGATGCCTGCGCCCATGGAGCCGGCGCCGATGACGGCAGCTTTTTTCACTGGGGCATCTACGGTGGTTGGTTCTGGGTTCGTGATGATCTTGGTGGTCATGTTTATACAGCCTCCACAATCAGTGCAATTCCTTGTCCGCCACCAATGCACATGGTGACCAGACCGTATTTCTTGTCGGTCGCACGCAGGTGGTGCAGGATCTTGACAGTCAAGATTGCACCGGATGCGCCTACCGGGTGTCCGTGGGCTACAGCGCCGCCGTGCACGTTGGTCTTTTCTGGATCGAAGCCCAGTTCATCTTGTACGGCGATGGCTTGTGCCGCGAATGCCTCGTTGGATTCAATAAGGTCGATATCGTCCAGGCTTAAACCGGCCTTCTGCAGTGCCTTGGGTACGGCAGTGATTGGGCCCAAGCCCATCTTGGTGGGGTCGACGCCACCGATGCCCCAAGAGACCACGCGACCTAGTGGTTGAGAACCGTGCTGGTTCAGGGCGGACTCGGTGCCCAGGAGCAGGGCAGCCGCGCCGTCGTTGATGCCAGAGGAGTTACCAGCCGTGACGGTGCCGTCCTTTTGGAAAGCCGGCTTCAGTTTGGCCAGGGCTTCTGGTGAGGTTTCGCGTACGTGTTCGTCAAAGTCGAAAGTGACCTCGCCCTGGCGGGTGTGCAGGGTGACTGGCACAATTTCTTCTTTGTGCACGCCGTTATCGCGGGCAGCGGCGGCGCGACGCTGAGATTCCGCAGCGAATTCGTCCTGGCGCTCCCGGGAGATGCCATAGGCCTTGGCGACGTTTTCTGCAGTCACGCCCATGTGGCCGGTGCCGAATGGGCAAGACAACGCGCCGAGCATCCAGTCTTGCAAACGGCCGTCCCCCATTTTTTGGCCACCGGTACGCATGCCTTCGACGGAGTATGGTGCAGAACTCATGTGTTCCACGCCTGCCGCCAGAGCTAGTTCGGCGTCGCCGGTGAGGATTTGCTGACTAGCAGAAATGATGGCCTGGGCGCCGGAGCCACATAAGCGGTTGACGTTGAAGGCGATGGAGGAATCTTTCAGCCCGGATTCGATGCCGATTTTGCGGGAAAGATAAACATCTGATGGGACGTTGGGAACTACGTTGCCCACCACCACGGATTCAACGGCAGTGGGGTCGATTCCGGCACGCGCAATTGCTTCTTTTGCAGCAATGGTGCCCATTTCGGTAGGAGAGAGTTTGGAGAGTGAGCCCTGGAACTTTCCAATCGGAAGGCGGGCACCACTGGCGATATAGATCTCTGACATGCGACTCCTCGCGGTTAAAACATCTGAAACATCTGAATTAACTGAAACAGCTGAAACAGCGTTTACGAATGGTTATTCGTTATGGAGCGTAGTCTATGTCACAAATCAGGTTTCGGCAACGATCAGGGCTAATCCCGTGCGGTGATTTTTTCATTCTCGGCGATCTCGGCTAGCCGATCCGTAGAGGCCATGCCCGCCACCACCACGGCGGAGCCGCCAGCGGCCAAGGGAGAAAGCACCTGGCGGGTGAAGGAATCCCAATCGGTCCAACCGGTCGACAGCAAACGCTGGGCATCGCTAGTGGGACGCACGATCTCTGCCAGCGGGCGGGTGGGGCCAGGGTAAAAATCGCCATAAAAACGCACCGTTGGGCCGAAATCAATGACGCCTTCTGGGACCGGTTCACCCATTTCTTCCAAGCCGCGTCCAAAGGGGTCGTTCGTGACGACGACTACATCCCCATGATTAGCGTATTCGGCTACCTTTTCAGCGCTGGTGAAAAACACTGCAGGTTCGGCACCCGAATCAGTCACCGAATCAGTTGTCGTGTCTGCGGCTGCATGGTCGGCTGCGGTGTCGTCAGTAGCGAAGCGTACGGAAATTCCCGCAGCCAACGCGCCCAAGGCAATCATCGCGGTGTGCCAGGAAACTGGGAGGTCGCACAGGATTACCGAGCTTTCGTCGAGATCTAATTCTTCGCGCAGGAAATTCGCTATTTTGGATGCCCAATTCTCGGTGGTTTGAGCAGAAAAATCCATGCGGGTGTCATCGGCTTCGTTATAGACGGTCAGCCGTGGGCTCGCGGGGTCATCGGCAAGCAAATGAGACAACATATCCATGCCCCCATCCTAGGGATCAGGCTGCGGGCATGCAGTGTGCTAGCTGTGTATCGCCGGTGGAGATTCCGCTGAATTATGACAGATCTGCTGCTAATGAACGCAGCGTGGGCCGTTACCGCCGGCATCGATTTCTGGTGCATCGACGACGCTGCCGAAGTCTTCGCCCACAGCGGCGTCGGCATCGTCTTGCCCCAGTTTTTCCTCAAGCAGGGGGCCGTTGTAATCCGGTGCAACCACCACGACGATGGAATCTGGTTCCAGGTTCGCATTCGACGTTATCGTCGAAATACCCAGTTGATCCGCGAGAGCTTGGGCGCGTGGATCACTCGGATTGGCGGCTACAACCTGCGAGACCGAGTACAACCCTTCATTCGCATTAGCAGTATTAACCACGGTATACCCGTGCTGGTCCAGCCATGCACCGGTCGCTGCAGCAGTTCCGGCTGGAGCTTGGGCGTTCAGGATGTGCAGCTGGGCCCCCGCAGCTACCATCTCGACGAGTGCTTCGCCGCCTTCGTCTACGGATTCGTGGCCACCACCGGCAGGATCATCGTCGGTGCCTTCTTCGTCGGCCGTATCGTCGGCAAGCAAATGGTCCATGAACGCGTGGACTTGCTCGGTATCAACGGTCACGACGGATTCGCCGAAATCGCCAACTCCATCAATTGAGGTCACCGGGATGGTTGTGAACGTGACATTGCCGCCGGCCAAATTTGATAGTTGGGTGGCAAAGCTCATGACGTCCCAGTCCTCGTCGATAACGACCGAGCGCTCCACCGCGTTTGAGATTTTGTTCAGAGTAGATGGGTTAGTCAATGTGCCGGTTTCCAACACCTTGTTGACTAGGGAGGCCATAAACGCCTGCTGACGCACAATACGGTCGAGATCGCCACGCGGTAGTCCGTAGCGCTGACGGACGAAGGCCAAGGCGTCGCGACCATCCAAAGTGGAAGTTCCTCCAGGAAAATGTGCTCCGGACATGGGGTCATCAACTGGCTCTTGCAAACACACATCGACGCCGCCAACAGCATCGGTAAGAAGCACAAAGCCCAGCAAACCGACTTCAGCGTAGTGATCAACTTGAATGCCGGTGAGATCTGCTACTGCGGAGATCAGCCCGGAGCGTCCGGCTGCCATAGCCTCCCGTTCTTGATCGATATCGTGCTCAGTATCAGGAACGGATTCTTCGTATGCCTGCTTGTGCGCGCTGTACACCCCGTTGAGTTTCATGTTGCCAAACTCGTCGTCGTGAATGTAGGTGTCGCGGGGCAGGGAAATCGCCGTTGCTTGGGATCCGTCGTTCGGCACCCGGATCAGCATGATGGTGTCGGTGTTGTCTTCGCCAGCAAACTCGCCCGCATTGAGACGCTCGAGTTCTTCGCGGCTGAGCTGGTTGCCGTGTGCGTCTGTGCGAGAATCGGAACCGACCAGGAGAATATCGACTGCGCCATCAGGGGCTTGTTCCCCGGAACCCTGCGAGGTATCGCTCAGCCCCAAGTTGCCGGCAGAAGTCAGAGTGGAACCAACGCGACCGACCGTCCAATAGCCCACTCCGGTGATTAACACCGTGATGGCAGATAGCAACGCGATAATGACCTTAAGCCCACCGGGACCGCGCTGTTTAACTGTTGAGCGGGATTTCGGGGCGGGCTGAATCTCTCTGCTGGAGCGATTACGATCATTCACGCTGTTCAAGCTTAGGGCATAACTGCCACATTTCCGTTACCATAAAGCGCATTGTGTCTGAACAAATAAACCATGCATCCCGTTTGCCGGTAATCACCGTGACTTATTCGCCAGGTAAGCACCTGCGCGCTCTGTTGGACTCACTGTCGGGGGCCACCGAGCGTCAAGTTCTAGTGGTGCTGGCTGATAATGGCTCCACCGACGGCGCACCTGAACAAGCCGCTACAGACTTTGAAAATGTGGTGTTTTATCCCACTGGTGGCAATCTAGGCTATGGCGCGGGTATGAATGCCGGGGTGCAGGCTGTGGGGAGTGTTCCGCTTGGTGGCACACAACCAGTTCCGCTTGCCGACGATTTCGTGCTGCTGACTAACCCAGATGTGGTGTTCCACGATGGAGCGATTGACGAACTTCTGCTCTGCGCTGCTCGGCACCCGAACGCTGCTGCTATCGGACCACGCATCATTGAAAGCGATGGGAGCACCTACCCTTCGGCTCGCGCATTACCGAGCCTGCTAGACGGCATTGGGCATGCGATTTTCGCGGATATCTGGCCTGCAAACCCGTGGTCTGCGCGCTACCGGCAAGGCGAGGATATGGAAACGGAACGCGAAGCTGGTTGGCTGTCTGGTTCCTGCTTATTAGTGCGGCGAGAAGCTTTCGCCCGGGTTGGGGGCTTTGACGAGCGCTATTTCATGTATTTTGAAGACACTGACCTTGGCGATCGCTTCGCCCGTGCCGGCTACAGCAACGTGTATTGTCCGAAGGCGCGGATCAGTCATGCACAAGGCCATTCCACCGAGGCTGAAAGCGTATCCGCGACGATGTTGCGCGTGCACCATCAATCGGCTGCCCGTTATCTTTGCGACCGACTGCCACACTGGTATCAAGCTCCGGTGCGGGCAGTCCTGCGCGCTGGGTTGTATTTGCGCGCCAAAATTTTGACGCGTGGTTAAAACTTTCCACCCAGCCCCGCCATTCGGTCCTGCCATTCGGGCCTGGCTAGCCGCAACCGGCCGCAGTCAGCCGCAGTCGGCCCTGGCCGTGAACCCCTGGCTGTGAATCCCTGGCTGTGAAGCCTTGAAGATGTGGCCTCGAGTCTGATCGGGCGAGCCCCGGTGTGTGAGCACAGAATCGACGCACGCAACAGATATATTTTGGGCCATGAGCAATACCGACGCCGTGATTCTGGTCGGCGGGCGGGGCACGCGCCTGCGTCCGTTGACCATCAATACGCCGAAGCCGATGCTGCCGACTGCCGGATACCCCTTCCTGCAGCATTTATTGGCGCGCATCAAGGCTGCTGGAATCAACCACGTGATCTTGTCGACGTCCTTTCGGGCCGAGGTTTTCGAGGAATATTTCGGTGATGGCTCTGAACTCGGATTAGAAATTGAATACGTCGTTGAGGAAGAAGCTTTGGGTACCGGCGGAGGTATCCGCAATGTCTATGACAAGCTGCGTGGCGATAACGTCATGGTCTTCAACGGCGATGTATTGGCAGCTACCGACTTGCGCGGAATTTTGCGTACGCACGAAGAAAAGAATGCAGATTTGACCATGCATTTGGTCCGAGTATCAGATCCTCGTGCTTTCGGCTGCGTGCCGACGGACGCCAACGGCCAGGTGACGGCATTTTTGGAAAAAACGGAAGATCCACCGACTGATCAGATCAACGCGGGCTGTTACGTCTTTAAGAAAGATTTGATCACTTCGATTCCCGCCGGGCGCAATGTTTCAGTGGAACGCGAAACGTTCCCGCGGCTTCTCGACGAAGGCCGCAGTGTCGTTGGCCATGTTGATGCCGCGTACTGGCGAGATATGGGCCGTCCGGATGATTTTGTGCAGGGCTCGTCGGATTTGGTGCGTGGAATCGTGGGCTCACCGCTACTGGAAGGCCGGACTGGTGAGGCACTGGTAGATCCGGCCGCTGGAGTGGCAGGAGGAGTGCTGTTGCTCGGAGGAACCACAGTGGGGCGCGGGGCTGAAATCGGCGGTGGCTGCCGTATCGACTCTTCGGTGATTTTCGCTGGTGCCACAATTGAGCCGGGTGCTCGTATTCGGAATTCGATCATTGCAGATGGGGCACATATTGGGGCAAATGCGATTGTCGATGGCTGCGTGATCGGAGAGGGAGCGCAGATCGGTGCGCGGTGTGAACTGGCGCCGGGCATGCGTGTGTGGCCGGGTGTGATTATTCCGGACACTGGGATTCGCTTCAGCTCTGATGCTTAGAACGCTTCCGACTTTTTTCTGAATGCTCTGGTAGCGACACGCCGACGCCTGAAGAGAAGCTCTGCTTCTGTGTGACGAATGAACGCCCACCTGCCGATTAGTTTTTCAGAACCGATCCGGCTCTATATATAGTACCCCTGCAATTTACCCCCTTTGTCGCGGTTTTGTTACTGCTGTGACTGGTGAGGTCTTTTGCAGGGGTTTTCTGCTGGTTTCTGTTCTGATAGTGGATTCTGGGTTGACGATATTTAGTGTCTCATTGTCTAATCTTTGGAAGTATATGAACGGAACTACGGAGAAAGGACACGGCGTGGACGATATGGCTAAAAACGCCATTCTCCGTGGCGGCGCGGCAGCTCTATCGATCGAAGAGCTCTTCGGTGCGGTAGAACAAGAATGGCAAGACCAGGCGCTGTGCGCGCAGACGGATCCGGAAGCATTTTTTCCGGAAAAAGGTGGGTCTACCCGCGAAGCCAAGCGTATTTGCCAGGCCTGCCCGGTGCGTGATGAGTGCTTGGAGTTCGCTTTAGAGCACGATGAACGCTTCGGTATCTGGGGTGGCCTATCTGACCGTGAGCGTCGCCGCTTGAAGCGAGATATCGGCTAGCATTTTCGCGGTTATATGGCCCGTGTGGCCGTATCTGAGTTAATCCCCCCAGGGGTAGCGTGCATCCACATCGTGTGGATCAAGGTTGAGATAAGTCGCCACCAGCACCGTCAGAATTTCTTGTAGCAATTGCTGGCGTTGTTCGCTGGTGGCTGCGCGTTGTTCTATGGGTTTGCGAAATAGCACAATGCGTGCACGCGTGGGTTGCCCCTGTGCATCAATTCCTGGTTGTAGCACCCGTCCCAGTGGCACCGGCCCATCGCTGAAGATTTCATCATCGATCAGCGCTAAGTCGGAGCCCAGGTTCATTCGTGGCACGGTATCAACCGCAAGATCTAATGATTCTAGCTGCGGGGCGAACGCAGCATGGATGGAGCTAAAGGCATCCAATGCAGCCATGTCGAATTGCTGGCTACGTGAACGAAACCGTGGGGTTTGCTGCGGCAACACCACGCCACGCAAGCCACGGCCATGGCGGTTGCGGTAGGGGCGTAGTTGTGCGCTGTTGCTCATGGAATCAGCATAGAACTCGTGTGCTTGCGCACTAGTTGCGCCACGCCGAAAATTCTTGCGGAACTACCGTTTGCGTGTGTGATCGATGAGTCTTTAAACTTGGGAGCGTGAACCAGATTCGTCGCTGTTCCCGTCCTGGCTGTGGTCAGCCTGCACTCGCAACCCTGACGTATGCGTATGCCGAATCTACGGCGGTAGTTGGCCCGTTGACCTCGCAACCTGACCCACATAGTTGGGATTTATGTCAGAAACATTCGGAAAAAATCACTGCGCCAATCGGGTGGGAGATTGTGCGCGTCGGGGATATAGATATTGACGACGAAGAAGATCTGGTCGCTCTTGCCGCGGCAGTACGGGAAAACGGGCGTGTTACTAGTGGTCTGGTGGAAGACCCGGACGCGAGCCCGGTTGCGCATACTTCGGCATTCGCAGATGCGGCAGATCCGGAGCGCTCTAATCACCCGGTGCACCGAGTTCCACGGGTGGTGGAACAAAAACAGCAGCGCCGTGCGCACTTGCAAGTGGTTCCAGAAACTGACTCTGTCGAAGATTCCGCTAGTGAGGCAACCGCTCCTTCTGTAAACGTGAATGGCAGCCGACACGCGCTAAGCCAGCGGGCGGGCGTCGGCAAGCAAGATCTCATCCATGACGCAAGTGCAGCCGAGGTCACAGAAATTACAGAATCTACAGACAATTCGGGCGCTGGCCACAAGGTAGACGCTGCCGACGAAGCTGCTGATTTTGTGGATGGCCAGGGCGCTGTTGAGCAATCCACCAGCGAAAATGGTGGGGACCCCGTTGATTCCATGCTGGCGGAGTTGCGTGACTCTTCGACGACAGATTTTGCAGCGTTGTGGCCCGACGATTCCTCGGAGGAACCGCGGGCTTAATTCTGGCTAGTCATCGGCACGCTTCTCGGCGAGACCGTTAGAATGGCCTATATGTATTCTGCACAATTCCTCAACTCTGTCATTAAGGCCTACGATATTCGCGGCTTGGTGGAATCCGAGATTACCGCGGATTTCGTTCGTAACGTTGGACGCGCGTTTGCAGATTTCCTGAAAAACCACGGCAACGAGACTCGTGTCGCGGTTGGCCACGACATGCGCCCGTCCTCCCCAGAATTGGCAGAGGCTTTTGCTGAAGGAGTAGCAGAATCCGGCTTGGATGTTACGGCTTTGGGGCTGGTTTCTACCGATGAATTGTATTTCGCGGCTGGAAAAATGGAGTGTGCTGGAGCGATGTTTACTGCTTCGCATAACCCAGCTTCCTACAACGGCATCAAATTGTGTCGGGCTGGAGCCAAACCAGTAGGGCAAGATACCGGGCTCGGAATCATTACTGATTATTTGGCGAACCACACCGACGACGGCACCAACGGTGCCCCGGCGCAACAACGGGGAACCATTAGCAAGCACGAGATTCTGGATGATTACGCGCGTTATCTCAACGAACTCGTGCCGCTTTCTAGCACCCGTCCGTTGGTGGTGGCCGTTGATGCAGCAAACGGTATGGCAGGCCACACGGTGCCTGCGGTGTTTGCTGATCTGCCGATTGATATCTGCCCTTTGTATTTCGAGCTCGATGGCACGTTCCCGAACCACGAGGCCAACCCGCTGGACCCGAAAAACCTCGTAGATTTGCAGCGTTTCACCATTGAACAGGGCGCGGACTTAGGGCTGGCCTTTGACGGCGATGCCGACCGGGTATTTTTGGTTGATGAAAAGGGGCAGCCGGTCTCACCTTCAGCTATTTGTGCCCTGATTGCTGAACGTATGCTACAGCGCTACCCAGGGGCGACGATCATCCATAATTTGATTACCTCGAAGATGGTCCCGGAGCTGGTAGAGAAAGCTGGCGGAACCGCGGTGCGCACAAAGGTGGGGCACTCATTTATCAAAGCGGAAATGGCGGAGCACAATGCTGTTTTCGGCGGCGAGCACTCTGCCCATTATTATTTCAGTGAGTTTTTCAATGCTGATTCCGGCATGCTGGCTGCGTTGCACATGCTTGCGGCGTTGGCCACCTATGAGGGTACGCTTTCGGAGCTGATGGAGTCGTATCAGCACTATTCGGCTTCCGGGGAGATCAATTTCACGGTTACTGACCAAGCAGCTGCCCGGGAGAAAGTCCGCGCGGCTTTCGCGGACCGGGCCGCTGAGATCGACGAATTGGACGGTATGACTGTGGATTTAGAAGGTAGCGCTGCCTGGTTCAATTTGCGTGCGTCGAACACAGAGCCCCTGCTGCGTCTAAACGTAGAGGCGGAAACACCCGAGCAAGTTTCCGCGCTTGTCGACGAAATCTCTGGGTTGGTGTCCTAGCCACGGTTACGGAACAGCAGCTTCGTTACAACAGCTTTTCTCACCGCAGCTTTAGCCTGTAGCAGGACCTCAGTTACCACCCCGCAGTAGAAGGAAAATTTTCGATCTATGCAGCCACTTCGACCGGCTATTCGCCATTACCCTTGGGGCTCGACTACCTTGATCCCAGAGTTGGCTGGGCAACCAGCCACCGGTGATCCAGTGGCCGAACTTTGGTTTGGAGCGCATGCGACCGGCCCTGCTTACGTGGCGCAGCCTGACGGTGCGCTTAAGGGCTTGGATGAGATAATCGCGGCAGATCCTGAGTATCATTTGGGCGCGCGCGTGCAAAAACAATGGGGTTCCCGATTGCCTTTCATGCTGAAGCTGTTGGCGGCCGGTGAGCCGCTTTCGCTGCAGGCACACCCTAGTCTGGCAGAAGCCGAAGAGGGGTTTGCGCGAGAAAACGCTGCTGGCCTGGCCCTGGATGATCCGCGGCGTAATTATAAGGATGCCAACCACAAGCCTGAGCTTATTGTCGCGTTGACTCCGTTTCGTGGATTAGCGGGATTCCGGAAAGCGAGCTCCACCCATAAACTGTTTTCTGTTTTGAATTGTCCTGAGCTGGAGCCATATGCCGAGCTGTTGGAGAACGTGGAAGAGGACAACGAAGCAGCACAGCTACATACGCTGTTTCGCTGTTGGGTGACGCTTGCCGAAGATGAACGTAAGCACTTGATAAGCGCGATCGTGGATAAAGCCTGCGAGGTACTTGCCGACGAATCTAGCTGGCAATCCTACTCCGAGTGGATGCTTGACAGCCTGCGCACGGTGGTGGACTTGCAGCGTCGCTACCCGGGTGATATTGGGGTGCTAAGCGCTCTGTTATTGCATCATGTTTCCATGCAACCAGGGGAAGCACTGCGTTTGGAAGCGGGGCAATTACACGCTTACCTGTCTGGCTTGGGTGTGGAGATCATGGCTAGTTCGGACAATGTGTTGCGTGGAGGGCTTACAGAAAAGCACGTTGATGTGCCGGAGCTGTTGTCATTGTTGCAATTTTCCAGTGTGCGGGATCCGATCATGGAACCGGAACTCATTGCTGAGGGGCAGTACAATTATCCCTCGCATACGGAAGATTTTTTGCTGGAACGCGTCCAGTTAACCAGCCAGCACCCCAGGGTACGGTGTGACTATGGGGGGCCGGCGATTGCTTTAGTGACCCGCGGTGCGGTGGAATGCAACGGGCGTATGCTGCGGCCGACAGAAGCGGTGTGGCTACCGGCGGGGGCGGCTGACAATGGCTTTGTCCTCGTGGATGCTGATGAGAGTGTTCACGACGGAACGCGCGCCGGTGCTGAATCCGGTGCCGAGTTGTTTATCGCCCGCGTTTGATCCGGTAGCGAGGATTTTTTAGTGTGGCTAGGTTACAGCTAGCGGCTGCAGCCCAGGCTGTGGCTCAGGTAGTGGGCCAGGTTAGTTGCTCAACCAAGACGAGCTAAGGGACGAGCCTGAGTTCTTTAGAGCTTCACTGATAGCATCGCGCAGCCCCTGCGGTTGTGGGTGGTTTTCTCCAGCTGCGCTCGCGCTATTAGAACCGACTGCATCATGGGGGCCATCGCTTGCGTGGTTGCTGGCATGGTTACCCTGCTGGTGGCGTTGCGTTTCTGCGCCGGGAGCGGGGGGAGCCACCGGATCTGGTTGGGCTGGCTGGTTTTGGGCTCTTTGTACGCGTGCAGCCTGTGGATCGGTTGCAACCCGTGCATCAGTGCCCGTGCTTTCTGCGGGCTGCTGATTTCCGGGCTGTTGCTTATTGTTGGGCGTTAGACCTGCCCGATCTAGGGTCTCGTTGATCAGAGGCTGCGGATCAAGATCTGCCAATTTTGGGATTGCGCCGGCGACGTTATCTGCTGGAGAGTTCGGCTTTGGTGCTTGCTGCTGTGCCGGCTTTGGTTCTGCGATTACGAGGGGTTCTTGTGGCTCTTGGTTTTCGCGACTGCCGGAGCCACCCTGGGTACCCTGTTGTTGCTGCGGCTGCAGAGCCTCAAACCCGCGGGGCCGGTAAACAACTGTCGGCTGGACCGGGTCTGGGTTTTCTTGGAGAACAGCGTGAGGGGGTAGAAAGGGGTCGGCAGCGTCAATCTGGGCTCGGCGGGAGGGCTTTGTGCCCCGTGGTGCTAGTACCTGCTCGTTGGCTTCGGCAAGGTTCTGTGGTGCGACAGGCCGTTGGCCGAGGGTCGAATCCGAGCCAGGGAGAGTCTGACGCGAGGCGTTTCCGTCGTCTTGGGATGCGGAGTTTGTAGTGGAATCGGCTGGGCTGGCAGATTCTGTGATGGTAGTCGTCGAAGTTTGCGTGTGTCCTGCTTCTTGTACTTGTGATGCCGTCGAAAAGTTTGCCGGTTCTGAAAACTGCCAGACTCCGAAACCAATTATGCCCGCAGCAAGACAGCCACTACCGATGAAAGCGATGGCCCTACGGGTTTCCTGGCTCATGGGACACATGACCTTCCGCGTTGATTGCAACTTGATAACAAACCATAACAGCTTCATTCCAAAGTAGTAAGGCCTTGGCGTCGCAAAGTCGATATTGTGAGACAGCTTATACTCGATAGTTCAGGGTCGGCTTTTATATGCGCCCTCCCCTTATGTATTCCGGCGACTCATATGTACTCCCGCGACGCAGGTGCATTTCGGCAACTCAGATGTACTCCGGTGACCCAGACAGTGCTTGCGTTGCTGAAATGTTGAGTAAATATGCCAAACTAGATCAGCTGAACCAGACTAGATCAGCTGAATCAGTTCGACACAACATCACAAAGGTATGGAGTAAGCAGTGGCCTCTTCAACAACACCGGCAGCATGGGAACAGCCCGCATCGTGGGAGGATGCAGAATCCTGGGACGAAGCAATCTTCTCTGACGAAAACAATCAGGATTTCCTTGATGAACTCGTAGATCTTGACGACGAAGATGTAGTCGAGTCGGTCCGCGATGCCTGCCTGTTAGCTGCAGGCAACAACGCCAACAACGTCGAAATTAGTAACGGCTATGCAGCTGCCACGATCGCTGCAATCTGGAGCGGTGCACCATTTTTCGCCGGCGAAATAGTCTCTGCTTATCCGTTCGTTCGCGAATTGGTGGGGAGCAGCGACGAACAACTCACTGAAGCCGCCGCAGAACTGTTGGGCGAGCTGGATGTCGACTTCGACCTCGACCCATTTTTGGAAGCTCTGTCTTAATGCTTATCGCGATCGAAGGCATCGATGGTGCCGGGAAAAACACCGCAGTCACAGAGCTAACCCGTCGTTTCCGACAAAGCGGCATCAGCGTGGATGTCTGGGGGTTCCCAGATTACGACAACTCCATCCATGCGCAGTTGGCTCGCGAGGCTTTATATGGGCGGATGGGTGATCTCAGTGATTCCGTCTATGCCATGGCCACCCTTTTCGCTCTGGATCGCGCGGCTAGCCGCGAGAAATTGCGGAGCTACCTTGCCGACGGTACCCACCGCGATTCGGTGTTGATACTCGATCGATACGTCGCCTCAAGTGCGGCTTATAGCTGGGCGCGTACAGGCGAAGAAACAGTGACGGACTGGGTCGCACAACTCGAATTCGGACGCTTGGGTTTGCCGAAACCAGATTTACAGATTCTGTTGGATGTTCCAGTCGACGTCGCTGCTGCGCGCGCACATTCCCGAGCGCAGGCGGATGCCAGCCGCGAACGTGATCACTATGAGCGCGATAGCAGCCTACAAACCAAAACAAATGCCGCATATCACAAACTTGCTGCGACAAATTGGGCAAGTCAATGGCTAGTCAGCGAAGACATCGATAAGATAATGGCAACGATCGAAGCGCGCCGGGCCGAACTGGCCTGAAACACCACTCTCGGAGGAAGAACACGACGATGGCAGCAACCATTCTGGTAGTTGACGATGACCCCGCGATTTCCGAAATGTTGACTATCGTGCTGGAATCTGAAGGCTTTCATCCTATCGCGGTGACTGACGGTAACGAGGCTGTGCCGGCGTTTCGTGAGCACGAACCGGATTTGATTCTGCTGGATCTGATGTTGCCGGGCATGAACGGGGTAGATATTTGTCGCACGATCCGTACCGAGTCGTCTGTGCCGATCGTGATGCTGACAGCAAAAACCGACACCGTTGATGTCGTGTTGGGCTTAGAATCGGGTGCTGACGACTACATCACTAAGCCGTTTAAACATAAAGAATTGATTGCGCGTATCCGTGCTCGCTTGCGCCCAGCGGTAGAACCTGGGGAGCCAAAAGCGGATTCTCCGGAGACAATCGTCGTGGGTGATCTACACATTGATGTCAGTGAACACACGGTGACCCGAAACGGTGAAGAGATTTCGCTGACTCCACTCGAATTTGATTTGCTGCTGGAAATGTCGCGTAAGCCTGGCCAAGTACATACCCGGGAAGCATTGCTGGAAAAGGTCTGGGGTTATAAGCATGCCTCGGATACCCGGTTGGTGAATGTACACGTACAGCGCTTGCGGGCGAAGATTGAAAAAGACCCCGAGGATCCGCGGATTGTATTGACGGTACGTGGCGTGGGCTATAAAACGGGCAAGAAGCCTACCGCTTAGGCGTGAAGGAGCGTGAACGAATCCGCAAAGCCCGCTGAGGCGGTTAAGCCGGTTAAGCCTGCTGACTCCGAGAAATCTTTGTTTGCAGCCAAGAAACGGTTCCGCCACCTGCGCATCAGGTTGGTGGAGTTTTGGCGTACCTCGTTGCAGGTGCGACTAATTGTATCTATCTTCGTTTCCTCATTGGTCGTTATGCTGGTGCTGGCTTTTGCGTTGATCTCGGTGATCACGCAACGATTGGTGGATCAGAAGCTCGACGTCGCTAGCCAGGAGATTGATCGTGCACGCTTTGCTGTGGAACAACAGATCAACGCCACTGGTTCAGCAAACAGCGTGCAAGTGCGCATTACCTCTGCGCGCGCGTCGATTTCGCATTCGAGTAGCGAATCTACCGATTTAGCCACGATTTACGACACGATCATCGTCGTCGATAACGGTGATGGCTCTTTGACCACGGCACCGGAAGGTTTTCGGGTACCTGCAGAATTGCGCAGGTACGTCTCTGAAGGGCAAGTTTCTTATCAGTTCACGCCCGTCGAACGTGCCGATGGCACCGTCTATGATGCGTTGCTGATTGGTTCGCCGACAGAATCTGATATCCCGGGTGCACAGGTGTATTTGGCGCTGTCCATGGAATCGGAAGCATCCACGATGGCCCTGTTGCGCGGATTGCTATCCACGGCCGGCGTGGTTGTGTTGGTGTTGCTGGTGGGGATTGCCTGGTTGGCTACGCAACAGGTGATTTTGCCGATTCGTTCCGCCTCACGCACTGCGCAGCGACTAGCGGGAGGTCACCTGCGTGAGCGAATGGTGGTCGAAGGTGAGGATGAAATGGCGCGGTTGGCGATGTCGTTTAATGACATGGCGGACAAATTGGTGCGCCAGATTAATCAGTTGGAAGAATACGGCAATCTTCAGCGACAATTCACCTCCGACGTCTCCCATGAATTGCGTACACCCTTGACGACGGTGCGCATGGCCGCGGATATGATCGCTTCCGATTCTGAATCGCTGGCCCCGCACACCCGGCGCGCGTCGGAACTGATGACTCGCGAACTGGACAAGTTCGAAGATCTCTTGGGCGATTTGTTGGAGATTTCACGCCATGATGCCGGGGTCGCGGATTTGTCGGAAACGCAGATTGATGTGCGTTCTAGCTTGGAATCAGCCTGGAACCAGGTGGAGCATTTAGCAGATAAGTTGAATGTTCGTGTGCGGTTTACCGGGCTGGATGAGCCATTGACGATTGCTGGTGATTCTCGGCGTATCGAGCGGATTTTGCGGAATCTGTTGGCGAATGCGATAGACCATTCGGAGGGCAATCCGGTGCTGGTGAATGCTGCGGCAAATGATCACGCTATCGCAATTACCATCGCCGACCGCGGAGTGGGGTTGAAAGAAGGCCAGGAGGATTTAGTCTTTCACCGTTTTTGGCGAGCAGATGTTTCCAGGAAGCGCCATTCTGGCGGCACCGGTTTGGGCTTAGCAATCGCTCGCGAGGACGCCCAGTTGCATGGCGGTATTTTGGATGCCATCGGTGAGCTGGGTGTGGGGTCGACGTTTCGGTTAGTTTTGCCACGTACTCCGCGTGGTCCAGTCGACCCTGCTCCTTTGGAGCTGGCGGTGATGCTGGGCGCCGACGAACCGGAATTAACTGACGACGTAGACGACGCTGGTGCTGAGGCTGATTCTGGCGCTGGTACTGGTGGTGATGGTAATGCAGAATAAGCAGCGACGTACCCACCAATGTGGCGTCTTTGGACGGAGTTCCGCAGATACCCAGCATGGTGGCGTCGGCAAGCGCGGTGTGCAGGTTTTCCGACGTGGAAGCCTTGCGCTGATAGTGGCAAGCAGCCTGGGGTTTGTGGCGGCATGTAGTTCATTGCCACGTGATACCGGCCCGCAAGCGTTGCGCCCGTTTGAGGCGTCTTCCAACCCGGATGATGATATGAATGTTGGTCCGACTGATGGGCAAGAACCAGATTTATTATTACGGGAATTTTATCGGGCCTCGGCTAGCCCAGAAGGTGATTACCGGGCCGCCAAGCGGTACCTCACCGAGAATGCCGAGGGCAACTGGCAGCCACACCACGACGACATGTTGATTGTGGACCGAATCGAATTCAACACTGCGTCTGGGCCAGCGGATTCCACGAAGCGGAAGTTCGACGTGCGCGGTACTGTCATTGGCAAATTAGGTGATGGCGGAAAGTATCTGCCCGAAGATGGTTTGTATGAGACTAGCGTGGAAATGGAGCTGGTGGACAATCAGTGGCGGATTTCCTCACTGCCATCCGGAGTAGTGATTGAGCGTAATGAGCTGCGGAACCAGTATCAGCCGCAGTCGCTGTACTTTTTTGATTCCACTGCCAGCGTGCTGGTTTCTGATCGGCGCTGGTTGTATTCGCAGCAAGAATCGCTGGGCGCGTCGTTGGCAACGATGCTAGTAGAAGGTGCTAGCTCACGTTTGGCCCCAGCGACGAAAGATTATCTGCCGGAAGATGCCACTTTTTTGGGGATTGATGAGGGCACTTATAATTTCTCCGGCATGTCCTCGTTGAGCTCTGAGCAGCGTATGCAATTTGCCGCACAATTGGTGTGGACGTTGGCGGGAGCTTCGGTTCCCGGGCCATATTCAGTCTTGATTGATGATGTTCCGGTGGCTGATGGTTTGGAAACTTTGTCGACCGATGATTTTGCGGGGTTGAATCCCAAATCATCGACCGATGGAGTGAGCTCGCTATATGCTTTAGCAAATGGTTCTTTGGTGCGTGTTGCTTCAGATCAGCGCGTGCCGCTTGACGACGCAGCAGGCGAATTACGGGATATCAGTGCCGCCGATATCGGGGTTGATGGAACGGTTGCCGTGGTGCGAGCAAAGAACACCGGGGTGGCGCACTCTGCAGGCCGTGGCGAATCCCAGCTATTTATCGGTGAGCTTGACGGCAAGCTGGAAAAAGCGCTGTCTAGTGAGTTCATTACTCGCCCAACATTGGAGCGGACCGGCGGCGCGGTGTGGGTGTCTACGCAGGACAAAAAAGTTGTGCGTGTGGTGCGTGCTACGAGCTCTGGCGAGCTGACTACCAGCAGCGTGGATACCTCAGCCTTGGATGATATAGACGGCGAGATTTCCGTATTGCGCTTGTCTAATAGTGGTGCAGTTGCGGCAATGATTATCGATGGCCATGTGTATACCGGGGTTGTACAGCACACGACTTCTGGTGAGCGCAAGATCGTGAATGTGCATGAGATGGCCACCGAAATCGGTGGTACCGCGTTGAGTTTGGATTGGCAGCCGGATGGCTCGTTGTTGGTGGGGACGTCTGCGGCTGATACGCCGGTGTGGCGTGTAGAACAGGATGGCTCGGCGGTGTCGTCGTTGCCTTCGGGCAATGTGACCGCACCGGTGGTGGCCGTAGCGGCTTCTGGTTCAACGCTGTATATCACTGATGCGCATGCGACGCTGCAGCTTCCAGCCAGTGGCAGCGAGACATCGTTCTGGCGGGAAGTACCTGGTTTGCAGGGGCAGCGTTCGGTTCCTGTGGTGGCGAACTAGCCGGCTGACAATAATGGGGGGATCATGTCGAAATTTCGTCGTCGTGCTGGTCGTGCCGGTTTTATTGAATTGGTCTTGCCACGCGCGTGTGCTGGCTGTGGTGTGCCTGGGCAGCTACTGTGTCGGCAATGCCGTACGCTGCTGGCCCAGCCGCCTCGTCGTATCGCCCCGAAAGCTGATGTGCTCGCGCCTGTCTATGCTTGTGGTGGCTATGGTGGCCCGCACCGCGAAGTCATCTTAGAAATGAAAGAACGCAATAATCGTGCAATCCGTCCGTATATTGCTGCGGTTTTACGGGCAGCGGTAGAAACCTTGCAGGCGCGCGGCGAATTCTCGCATCGATTAACACTCGTCCCGGCGCCCACACGAACTCACTCCGCGAGACTACGTGGTGGTGATCCAATCACCCAGTTATGCACAGCTAGCGGCTTTCCGACGCGACAAGCAGTGCGCCTCGCGTCGTCGATGCCGGATCAGTCTGGGCTCAACCGCGACGACAGGTTGCACAACGTCCGCGGCAATGTTCAGCTGGTGCGCTCTGTGCCACGCGGGGCCGAGGTGGTGGTTGTGGATGACGTGATAACCACCGGGGCAACACTGGCCGCGACTGTCGACACGCTTACTTATGCTGGTGCAGACGTTGCTGGGTGTGTGGTTTTGGCGGCTGCGTAAAGCTAGGAGAAGCCAGGAAAGCTCTGAAAACTTTTTCCAATTAAGTGCTAATTCCCAGTCCAAACCCAGGTCAAACTAGTTCGCGGTTGATACAATAAAAGTAGAGCAACCGAGATGAAAGGGAAAGATTACAGTTATGACTTTCGACGTAAACAACGACGCTCAAGCCCCAGAAGCCCAGGTCACCATCACTGGCCGCAATGTTGAGGTGCCGGAGCACTTCGCGGAGCGCGTTAACGGAAAACTCTCCCGCATCGAAAAGCTGGACCCCACGCTGACGTTCTTCCATGTGGAGCTGAAGCAAGAGCAGAACCCTCGTCGTGAGGATCAAGGCTCCCGCATTCAGATCACCGCCACGGGCAAGGGTCACCTGCTGCGTGCTGAGGCCAAGGAAGATTCCTTCTACGCGGCTCTGGAAACCGCTATTCAGAAGATGTCCCGCAGCCTGCGTAAGGTGAAGGTCCGTCGCGAAGCCGCTAAGTCCGGTCACCGCGCACCAAAAGGTACCGGTGAACTAGCAGCTGAGATGGTTGCAGCGGCGAAAGCTGAAGCTAAAGAACAGGCTCAGCAGTCGAAGTACGATATTGACCCATACGCTGATTCCGTCGAGGACATTGAGCCGGGCCAGGTCGTTCGCGAGAAGGAGCACGCCGCTGTTCCAATGAGCGTCGACGATGCTCTATCCGAAATGGAGCTGGTAGGACACGATTTCTACCTGTTCATCAACGCCGAAAACAACCGCCCGTCGGTAGTTTACCGTCGTCACGCCTTTGACTACGGTTTGATCTCTCTGACCGAAGGCGACGAGAGCTAATCGCTACCACAGCGTATTAATGGCTGGCGCATCGCCAGCTACCTTGCCCGCCCAGGCCGATGATTCCCAAGTGTGTTGCTCATTAACATCGGCCTAGGGCAATTTTTTGTTGCTGCGCGCGTAGAATAGCTCAGAGCAAAACCTATTCGTGACTTTAAAGGATGGCACACCTGTGTTTGGACTTTCTAAGCTTCTCCGGGCTGGTGAAGGCAAGACCGTCAAACGCCTGAAGAAAATCGCCCAAGACGTCATGGCCCTCGAAGACGAGTACGCCGCACTGTCTGACGAGGCACTGAAGGACAAAACGGGCGAATTCCGCAAACGGCTAGCCGACGGCGAAGACCTCAACGACATCATGCTGGAAGCATTCGCGGTGGCCCGCGAAGCCTCTTGGCGCGTATTGGACCAGAAGCACTTCCTAGTGCAAATCATGGGCGGCGCCGCCCTGCACTTCGGCAACGTCGCAGAAATGCGCACCGGTGAAGGTAAAACCCTCACCTCCGTACTCCCGGCCTACCTCAACGCACTGGAAGGCAAAGGCGTCCACGTCGTCACGGTCAACGACTACCTGGCCAAACGTGACGCCGAAATGATGGGCCGTGTACACCGCTGGTTGGGCCTGGAAGTTGGCGTGATCCTTTCACAGATGCGCCCCGAAGAACGCCGTGAAGCCTACGCCGCCGATATCACTTACGGCACCAACAACGAACTTGGATTTGATTACTTGCGCGACAACATGGTGCGCCAGTTGAAAGATGCCGTGCAGCGCGGACACAATTTCTGCATCGTCGACGAGGTGGACTCGATTCTTATCGACGAAGCCCGCACCCCGCTGATCATTTCCGGTCCCGTTGATGGCAGTTCCCAGTTCTATTCCGTGTTCGCCCAGTTGGCACCACGCATGCGCGAAGGCAAGCACTACGAAGTCGATCACCGCAAGCGCACCATCGGTATCAGTGAAGACGGCGTCGAATACGTCGAAGACCAGCTGGGTATCGACAACCTCTACGCTCCAGAGCACGCGCAGCTGGTGTCGTTTTTGAATAACGCGCTGAAAGCCAAAGAGCTATTTGTGCGCGACAAGGACTACATCGTCCGCGAGGGTGAAGTCATGATCGTCGACGGCTTCACCGGCCGTGTCTTGGCTGGCCGCCGTTTCAGTGAAGGCATGCACCAGGCGATCGAGGCAAAAGAAAACGTCGAGATCAAAAACGAAAACCAAACCTTGGCCACAGTCACACTGCAGAACTACTTCCGTTTATACGACAAGATTTCCGGCATGACCGGTACTGCAGAAACGGAAGCCGCCGAGCTGAACTCGATTTATAAGCTGGACGTTGTTCCGATCCCGACGAATAAACCAAACCAGCGTGTGGATCACTCCGACCGCATCTACAAAACGCAGGAAGCAAAGTTCTCCGCAGTCGTGGAAGACATCGCCGAACACGTTGCTGCCGGGCAACCCGTCCTGGTGGGTACTACCTCGGTGGAGCGCTCTGAATATTTGTCGCAGCTGCTCACTCGTAAGGGCATCGAGCATAACGTCTTGAACGCGAAGTACCACGAAGAAGAAGGCAATATCATCGCGCGTGCGGGCCTGCCGGGCAACGTTACCGTCGCGACGAACATGGCTGGCCGTGGTACCGACATCGTGCTGGGCGGTAACCCCGAGGTCATTCTCGATATGCGTCTGCGTCAGCGCGGCCTGGATCCGTTCGACGACGAAGAGGCCTACCAGGAGGCCTGGGACAACGAAATCGAAGACGAAAAGGCGAAGAGTAAACGCCGCGGCGACGAGGTCCGTGAATCCGGTGGCTTGTACGTGCTGGGTACCGAGCGCCACGAATCCCGCCGTATTGATAACCAGCTGCGTGGTCGTTCCGGCCGCCAGGGTGATCCAGGTGAAACTCGGTTCTACCTGTCTATGCGTGATGAGCTGATGGTGCGCTTCGTCGGCCAGTCCATGGAAAACATGATGAATCGCCTCAATGTGCCAGACGACGTTCCGATTGAGGCGAAGATGGTCTCGAACTCCATCAAGGGCGCGCAGGCGATGGTAGAAAACCAGAACTTCGAAATGCGCAAAAACGTGTTGAAGTACGACGAGGTGCTCAACGAGCAGCGCAAGGTGGTTTACCAAACGCGTCACGAGATTCTGACCTCACAGGACATCTCTGCTCACGTGCGCAAAATGATTGACGACACCATCAGCGCTTATGTTACCGGCGCTACGGCGGTTGGCTACGTCGAAGACTGGGATCTCGACGAGCTGTGGAATGCCTTGAACACCCTGTACGAGCCGACGATTGCTTGGCAAGCACTTGTCGACGGCAGTGAATATGGCTCTAAGGGCGAACTCAGCGCAGAACAGCTTCGCGAAGCCGTGACCGCCGATGCGCAGAAGGAATATGACGAGCTGGAAAAAGCAGTCGCCGAAATCGGTGGTGATGAACAAATGCGCAACACCGAGCGCATGATCATCTTGCCGATTATTGATCAGAAATGGCGTGAACACCTCTATGAGATGGACTACCTCAAAGAGGGAATTGGCCTGCGAGCCATGGCTCAGCGCGATCCCCTGGTGGAATACCAGAAAGAAGGCGGCGACATGTTTAACGCCATGAATGAAGGCATTAAGGAAGAAACCGTGCGCCAATTGTTCATGCTGCGTAAACGTTTCGCCCAACAGAGCGAGCAAAATAATGATCCTGGCACCCCGATTCAATCTGCCGGTGGCGGCGCCACCAACAGCATCATGGGTGGTTAAGAAGCCAGTACCCGAAGGCTTAACAACTGATCGTCGCCGCACACCGCGGTAAACCCGTAACGGCGGCGGGTCGTGGTGTCCCCAATTAAGGCAGTACCAAATAGTTCCCAACCATCGGGTTGGGTAGACGATGGTCTGCTGTGTAAGGACTTAACCGCCACCGGGCCAGAAAGTTTGTTCTTTTGCTCAGCCCGTGCCCTGCGCTGCTGCGCGCCGATATGGATGCGCACCGCCGCACCGAAACGCATGCTACGTATTTGATGCGGCGGGCGTACCCCGCTTAAAATTTCCAAGGCAATTTGCAACAACGGTGCATACTGGTGCAAAACGTCGATAGTGGTACCGTCATTGTCTCCATTGTGCTCTGGCTCATCTGGAATATGCACTCGCAGGTGCGCATAGCCCGGTATCGCAGCGAGCATGCTTTCCCTCCCCGAAAAAGATGTGAAACAGGTATGGTATCCAGTGTGCCTGGTCGACGACGACCTGTGTGGAAGTATCGGCAAAAAATGCCAACACTGCCCGAATCCTAGGGCGAAACAACGAAATAACCTGGGCAAAAGGAAGAATATATGCGTGGATTAATCCTGGATTATTCTGGAGTTTTGGATGGCTCCGAAGAAGATCAGCGCCGCTGGCGCAACCTATTAGGCGCAGCCCGTGCAAACGGCGTTGCCACTGCAATTCTGTCTAATCACCCAGGAGGGCCAGAGGCAGAGGCTATTCGTGAATGGGAATACCGCGGCATCGTTGATGCTGTCCTATTGTCCGGTGAGATCGGCATGGAAAAACCGGAAATGGGCGCATTCCAACATGCTGCTGCTGCTATGGATCTACCTCTGAATGACTGCGTGATGGTCGATGACGGCATCGATAACGTGCGTGCCTCGGTCGGCTACGGCATGGTGGGCGTGCTGTATACCCAGTTCGACCGCTCAGGTGTAGAAGTACAGGCAATTTTCGATATCGACGGAGAATTCTAGAATGCGCATCTACCTGCCTGCAACGTTTAGCTTGCTTAAGCAGTGCGCTGAGAAAGGCGAATTCCCGGCCCAAGGCGGTTGGGCGTTTGCCGTAACGGACGCATTGCGGGATTTTTTCGACTCCGGTGAAGAAGAAGAGATTGCGATGATCGCTTTTGATTCCGCCGCGGAAGCTTCCCTACGCTTGCTGACTACCGGCGACTCCGAACTCCCGCATCGCCGGGTGGTGATTTCTGCAGATGTCCCAGACTCGTCGTGTACACCGGACCCCGAGATGGGGGAACCAGTCGTCAAACTGGATCCCGCAACTATCGAGATTCGGGATTTCGCAGCCATCCATATGGATGTTGCGGATGCCGAAGAGGCTACCGCCAAAGCTATTGAGCTGATTGATGCGGCTGATTTGGGCGACGAAGATGCAGAGCTGGCAGTAGGCGATGCCCAAGATAACTTGATGGCGTATTACGACGCCCACGAACTCAACGCTTTGGTGCAGTTGAGTAATTAGTTTTCCCAGTCGACGTTACTGCGCAGCGCGGTAAGCAGTCTGCGTACCGCGCCACGGCGATTGCGAGTTGCTGTGAGATCTGGATCCTGCGCGTCGAGCTCGTCGAGCGCGCATTCCGGGTCCGCGGGAGGGCCGATATGCGAACAACCCCTGGGGCAATCTTCGGTGATTTCATTGAGATCATCGAAGACTTGCAACACCGTCTCGGCGTCGACATGCGCTAAACCGAATGAGCGGATTCCTGGTGTATCAATCAGCCAACCGCCAGGGGAGCCTTCGACGTCGGTAAGCGTTTCTGGCAGCCGCAATGCGACCGATTGTGTTGAGGTGTGTCGACCACGACCGATTGCAGAAACCGCACCGGTGGCGCGGTCAGCATTCGGCACCAAGCGGTTGACCAAGGTGGATTTGCCGACGCCTGAGTGTCCAATCAGTGCCGTGCGATGGCCAGCTACTAAACGGGAAACTTCGTCGAGTCTGTCGGAGGTGCCGGCGCACACAACGGCGATATCTAAGCCAGCAAACTGGGCGGCAAAATCGGTGGGGTCAGCAAGATCCGTTTTGGTTAGACACAAAATTGGCCTGATATTGCCCGCGAAAGCCGCGATCAAGGCTCGTTCGACAAACCCAGTGCGTGGTGGGGGATCTGCCACAGCAGTGACAATCAGCATCTGGTCCGCATTAGCGACAACAATGCGCTCATAGGGGTCTGTGTCATCTGCGGTGCGGCGCAGCACAGAACTACGGTCTGAGAGTTTCACGATACGCGCGAGAGTATCTTTTTTCCCCGACGTATCGCCGACTACGCCGACACGGTCGCCGACCTCAACAGGGGTGCGACCCAACTCGCGTGCACGCATGCATACGACATCGGTGCCGTCGTCCAATGCTACGGTCCAACGGCCACGGTCTTTACCGATCACCATTCCGAAGACTGCATCCTTGTGCTTCGGCCGTTTTTTCGTCCGGGGTTTTGACCCTTTGCCCGGGCGAGTTTTCACGTCTGATTCGTCCCAATCACGCCGAGTCATCTAGGACACCATCGCTTCCCACATTGTGGAAAAACCCGGAAGCGTCTTCGCGGTCGTGGCAATATTTTCCACCTCGATGCCGGGGACGCGCAGGCCAATGATTGCGCCGGCAGTAGCCATTCGATGATCGTGGTAAGAATGCCACTGACCTCCGTGCAAAGCCGAAGGCTCGATGTGTAAACCGTCGGCATGTTCTTCGCAGTTGCCACCGATGCGATTAATTTCGGTAGCCAATGCGGCCAAACGATCAGTTTCGTGCCCGCGTAGATGAGCGATTCCGGACAAAGTCGACGGAGTCGTCGCCAGGGCCGCTAACGCTGCCACGGTGGGAGTGAGCTCACCGATATCCCCCATATCCCGGTTGATACCGAGCAGTTTTCCATCGGTAGGGCCGGTGACACGCAAATCCCCAGAGCTGTGCAGTTGCACTTCGCAACCCATTTCTTGCAAGATCGGGCGGATTTCATCGCCCGGTTGCGTCGTCCTTTCGGGCCATTGGGGGATGGTGACGGTGCCGCCGGTTACTGCTGCTGCAGCCAAGAACGGCGTGGCATTGGAAAGATCCGGTTCGATATCCCAGGTTCCGCCCCGGATGGGACCTGGATGTACACGCCACTCATTATCGGCGACATCAACGCACACCCCGGCATCGCACAGCATTTCGACGGTCATGGTGATGTGCGGCATCGACGGCAAGGAATTGCCAATATGGCGCACGGTAATGCCCTCGGTGTAGCGGGCCGCAGAGAGCAACAACCCGGAAACAAACTGCGAGGACCCGGATGCGTCAATCTCGACGACGCCGCCAGCTGGCGTTCCCGAGCCTAGGATCCGAAACGGGAGATGTTCGCCGCTGACGGCGACACCAAGTGCCCGCAGTCCGTCGAGCAGCGGACCAATGGGGCGCGCCCGGGCTTGCGCGTCGCCATCGACCTCCACTGGTCCAGCTGCCAGTGCCGCTAGCGGCGGCAAAAAACGCATAACAGTACCGGCTAGGCCACAATCGATGGTGGCGGGCTGCAGCGGTGCTGGCTCGACGGTGATGCGATCTTTTAATTCGGTGACGTTGACCCCCATCGCGCGGAGTGCTTGTGCCATGAGCTGCGTGTCGCGTGAGTGCAAAGGCCGCAGAATTGTCGATGGGCGATCGGCTAGACTGGCTAGTACCAAGGCGCGATTGCTCAGGGATTTGGACCCCGGGATCGTTTGTACGTGTGAAACCGGAGAGGCGGCGTACGGGGCAGCCCAGAAATTGCTCATGGACGCCATGATAATAGAGACTGGACCGTCATCGGTGGCGCTGGACAGGAGTGCGCAGCGCCAGGTGGGTAGTGCAGGAAAGGACACGTGGATGAGAACTGAGCTCAGCGACGCACCGGCGCTAAAAACGGACCGTGCCGAACAGCCCGCAGCCGCTACGGCGCAACCAAGCGGCGACTTTGAAGAACTAGCGTTGCCATTATTGGATCAGCTCTACGGTGGGGCACTGAAAATGACTCGGAACCCACAGGATGCCGAAGATCTGGTGCAGGAAACTTACCTGAAAGGATTCCAGAATTTCGCCAAGTTCACCCCGGGCACAAACCTGAAAGCTTGGCTGTACCGGATCATGACCAATACCTATATCAATGGGTATCGGAAAAAACAGCGTCAACCGGTGCATACCAGTGCCGACGAGCTGACCGACGGGCAGTTGTATACCAGCTCTGGGCATGATCCCACCGGTTTGGTATCTGCAGAAGTGGAAGCGCTGGCGATGATGCCGGACACCACGATTGCTGCGGCATTGAACGATCTTTCTGAGGACTACCGACGCGTGGTCTATTACTCTGATGTCGTCGGGCTGGCGTACAAAGAAATAGCGGAAGTGCTGGAGATTCCGCTTGGGACGGTGATGAGCCGGCTGAATCGGGGAAGAAAAAAGCTACGCGAGACGTTAAAGGAAGTGGCGGCCGAACACGGAATCGCAGCCGCACAAGAGGCGGTGGAAAACTCTGCAGGAGACAAACCGGCGGTGTCCAAGGCCTCTGGGCCACAAACGGCAGACGCAGCGAAAAATGCAGCGAACAGCAAAGAAGGTGAGCGCTGATGCAACAGTGGAACACGCACAACAGTGTAGGGGCTAACGATGCAGCAGCTAGTGATGAGAATGCTCAGTGGACAGCAGCTAATCGACAAACAGCTCGGCAGGCAGAAAGTTATGCCCCGTGTGGGTGCAGCCCAGAACGAGTGAACTATTTAGTGGGGTTGCTCATCGACGGTGCAGAAAACGGTGCGCTCAACTTGACGGAACTGCAGGACGTACGGGCTGAACTCGCCACATGTGAGCTGTGCTATCAGCGTTTAGAACAGGAAGAGCGTTTTCGTGCGATGCTCAACCGCTGTTGCAACGCGGTGGAGGAAAACGCAGAAACCGCAGCGCCGCGGAGTCTACGAGAGCGCATCATCGTGTCTATTCGAACCGAGCGGACCACGACGGTACGTATGAGTCAGCGCACCATCGGCGACGGCCGAGCAGGGTGATTGAAACCGATAATGTTCAGGGTTTGTTAGTGCTTGGATTGTCAGGGCCTGGACCGTTGGCGTCTGGATCAGCGAAGCTCTGCGATGGCTCTGATGCGCCGAGCTAAGAGGAGGGCGAGGTAGGGCAAGGAAAAAGGCAGCTCCCACAGTGTGCAGGTGCTGCCTTTTTGTATGTTTTCACATACTATCCGCCATTTGGACGTTTACCGCGGTTAGCGGATTTTTTCCGGCGGTCTTTACGCTTACGACCACGCTTGCTCATTGTGATCACTCCTTTAGCAATAGGAACGGTTAACAGAAACTATACTAGCGAACCCTGTTCACACTATAGACAACCGCACATATGAATTGTGGTTGTTGCGGAAAAGGGGAAAGCGCGATAAATATTAGGCGTTGACGCGGGCGCGACGGCCACGGTTGCGCTTGCGCTTGAGGGCGCGACGTTCTTCTTCCGACATGCCGCCCCAGACACCAGCATCCTGGCCAGTTTCCAGGGCCCACTGCAGACAGTCGTTAGTTACAGGGCAGCGGTTGCACACCAGCTTCGCCTTTGCCACTTGGGTCAATGCTGGGCCCGAGTTGCCGACTGGAAAAAAGAGTTCTGGATCTTCATTGCGGCAGATTGCTTCGTGGCGCCAATCAGACATGCTGTGTGCTCCTTAGTGGTCGAGGTCAGGGAATAAATCGGAGAGGTGGATACCTCTGCGGTGCTACCGGCCGGGTTTTGTGCCAAAAACTCGCGCGGCGCGCGGTAGTTGGCCCGGAGTCTTCGGGATGTATCAGCGGTGCGTGCGCTTGCTCGCTGTGCGTGCTGCTGCTGATCCGGAATAGTGCCGGTTAGCGGCCTATGTTGTCGCTATGAAGGAATGATTACATGAATAAAAGGTGAATGCTAGGGGTCTGCCATAAATAGTGAGTTAAATCATGCAGCGCGAATGTAATTTCCGAGAGGAATGCTGGCGGTTCTTTTTCGGCAAATCCTTTATCTATCGCTAGCTTGCTGCAGTCGGTAGAATACTGCACGTGAATGCCCGATCCGAAAATTCTGCGATGCCAGAAAAACCAGAATCCGCAGTAAACAACCCTGCAAAAAAAGAAAAACCTTTGCAGCCACCAGCGACGATCAAATTTGCGTCGCTGATTGCCGTGGTGCAGTCGGTGATTGCGCTGATTTTTGCGGGGGTGCTGATTTGGCGCGAGATCATCAATGCAGAAAACAACAGCATCGCATCAGATGCTGCCACGGCGAACTGGATTGGGGCTGGCACTGCCGGTTTCATTGCCATTATCTTCGGCACGATAGTGGCAGCGGCGCTCTCGCAATATCGTGGTAAGCGCTGGGGGCGCGGTCCAATCGTGTTGTTGCAGGTGATTCTGGCTGCGTCGTCGTTTCAGATGATGTCGGGTGGGGCAGTGTTTTTCGGCATCTTCATCTTGGCTTCGGCTGTGATCGCCTTGCTGATGATCTTTCACCCGCAGTCGAATGCTTGGATGGAACTGCATTACGCACCACGTCGCCGAGGCTAATACTGCCGAAGCGAGTATCGCAGGTGCCTAATGGTAGGGGCTGAGTGATAGGGCATTAGATCGGTAGGGGTGGGGATCCCGCTGCGAAATTAGCGCAGAACCACCAACTCAGTTCCGCGCTTTTCGACGATATGCTCGCCAGCAACCGCAAGCGAGACAGGGCCACGGTAATCTCCGCGGTCTAACGGGATGGTGCGTTCAATTTCTCCGTTGTTCCAGTTAACAACGCTGATCCCAAATTCTGTTGGCACTAGCGCTTTGCCTTCCACCGCAACTCCGGTGCCTAGTGCCGCTTCAATAATATGCTCGACCGCTAGTTCATTTGGGGTGAAAAAATACAGGCGGTGGCCATCGAACCAGGTCATGTGGTGTGGCAGATCTGCGGTCGCTGGGACGGTGAAGTTTCCCAAATCTGCTGCTTCGACTACACGACGCTGGCTCGTGCGGGTCCCGTCGGTATTAAAAGACATCAGTTCTGGTTGCTCGCCGGGGAGATAGACGGCTGCAGCATCTTGTCCTATAGCAACGACATGCGCGCCTGGGTGGTCTAAGCCAATACTGGAATTGACCTCCGGCACTCGCGAATCTTCCGGCGTCGCTTCCTGCAGCCGTAACACGCTGTGTTGGGGGTCGTTGGGACAGTGTTCAACGACTGCAAGCAATTCTGTACGAGTTAAGGCTGAATGGATGGAACAATTTGCGTTTGGTTGGCTGTTTGGTTCTTGCGGGGCTTCCACAGAACCGTATTCCACTGTGCGAACCAAATCCGAGCGCCACAGTTCTACGCGTTGTGCAGAGACTATCCCGACTCGATCATTGGATTGGACCCCACCGACAACATCCGGTGCTACGGCCGAGCGGGTGGCATCATATTGTCCGGTAGCGGCATCCAAAGCAATGACATCGCCGCACCCGGCAGCAGTACGGTAGGTGAGCACGACACTATCCCATGCACTACCGATGCTGCAGAGCGGATACTCGCGGGAATATTCCCAATGCGGTGTCGCTTCTGTATGGGGCGTTTCCTCGCTGGACGCAGTAGCTTGGGCAATTTCGGCGCCCCGAATAGCGCCAGATTGCGGCCCGTCGGCAAGAGATTCTGGGGCATAAGCACGCACCCGGTGCATGCCATCGTGTTCGTCGTATGTGATGAGTAATCCCGCTGCCACTATTGGTGGTTGTGCCGGGCTAGTCGCGGGATCTGCACCAGGAAACTGCTCCGAGTGTAGTCGGCCAATTTCGGTAAATTCTTTCGGGATCTCGCTGCGTGGTTCCGGAGCGGCGTAGGCCTGTTCGGCGAGAACTAACTCGCTGTTGCGGATCGATGCACCGGAATACACGATTGACACGGCAAGCACCGCGATGGTGGCGACGGCCGCCATGACGGTGAGATCTGTGCGTGTGCGCCGTAGTGGTGCCGAAAATGGCACTGTACCGGTGCGGGTATCGATGGTTGGTTTTGGGGTCATGTTCTCTCGCCTTGTCACTAGCGCTTCGGCTTCTGCCGCGGGCCGCGAGAGTCACCGGTGCGCTTTTTCCGGTGCCTATCCGGATCCACGCCAATGACCTGGGTGGCTGGACCCACGCGGTTGCTGATGTCGGAGGGCAGGTCGAACGCGTCGGCAAGTTCAGTGGAGGTAGAAAACCATTCCGGTGGGGTTGGCTGGCCTAACGCTAGTTCGTCGTTAATCACGCGCCATTTGGATATTTCTTCCAAGCCGACGAGAGTAACTGCGGTGCCGGTCTTTCCCGCGCGCCCGGTACGGCCAATGCGGTGGACAAACGTCATGGCGTCGTCGGGAAGATGATAATTAATTACGTGGGTGATCGAATCAATATCGATCCCGCGAGCGGCAACGTCGGTAGCGACTAAAACGTCGACGCTATGCGCGCGTAAAGCAGCTAAGGCTTTTTCGCGCTGCGCCTGGTTAAGATCACCGTGTACTGCAGCAACCCGGAAACCCAGCTCGGATAAATCATTTGCCAGGAAGGCAGCCGATCGCTTCGTGCGGGTGAACACCACCGCTTGTTCCCGGCCCGGACTTTGCAGGATCCGAGAAACCAGCGCGAGCTTATCCAACTGGTGGGCTTGGAAAACCACCTGTCGGGTGCTCGTGTGGGTAGCGCTTGCCGACGGATCTTCGGCATGAATATGGATCGGCTTGTGCTGGAATTTCCGAGTTAATGCCTTGATTTGGCCAGGCATGGTGGCGGAAAACAGCATAGTGTGTACCCGTCGTGCGGGGGTTTCAGCTGGCGCCTTTGGCTGTAAGGCCTGGAAAATTCGCTCGATATCCGGCAAAAATCCTAAATCCAGCATCTCGTCGGCTTCGTCAAGCACACAGATTGCTACGCGATCCAGCTGCAGATAACCCCGTTGATGCAGGTCAAGCACACGCCCTGGTGTGCCGACGACTACATCAACGCCGTTTTCTATTTGTTCGACTTGTTTTTCGATCGATGCCCCACCGTAAATCGTCAATGTGCGTACTGGTGTGTAGCGGCTGGCGCGGGACAGATCCGCGCCGACCTGGCTTGCCAGCTCGCGTGTTGGGACGATCACCAGTGCACGGGGAGTGCCGTCGAGTTCGGGGATGTCTGCGTCATCGAAGACGCGGTCGAGCAGTGGGATTCCAAAACCTAGGGTCTTGCCCATGCCGGTGCGAGCTTGCCCAATCAGATCTTTGCCATCGAGTGCGAGGGGCAAGCTGAGTTCTTGGATAGCGAAGGTGTGGTGGATGCCGTCGTCGGCAAGCGCCTCGCAGATTTCCGCTGCCACGCCTAATTCTGCGAACGTTGGCGTGGCGGGCGGGGTAGATACATTGCGGGAAGACACACCTTGATACTAACCGTTGCGGCTAGTCCGGCATAGAAACCGCACCGATACAGAATTTTGAGAACTTGACTAGAATATGGGATATGAATATCAAAATTGGTCTGATTGAATCTCCACGTGAGCTAGTTATCAACTCTGAGCTGTCGCATGACGAGGCCGTGAAGCTCGTCAAGGATGTACTGGGCAAAGCTGATGATGTCGTTGAGCTTGCGGACGCGAAAGGTCGCAAGTACCTGGTGCGTACCAACGCAATCGCTTATGTGGAAGTTGGTAGCAGTGAGCAGCCAATTGTCGGTTTCGGCGGCGCCTAAGCCTGGGCGTCGAATATTTCTCGCCGGGCCCTAGGAAAGCTGAAGAAGCTGAAGAACCTGAGGAAGCTAAGGAATTGGGCGCTGCAGTTCGGGCGCTGCAGTTCAGGCAGAACCCAAGGGCCCGGGATAGGCTCCGATAGCGAATTATGAAAAACCAGGTAGTGCAATTTGTCGAGAATTATGGCTGGCGGCGCGCGGTGGTTATTCCCGTGCTGCTGGTTTTAACCGCTGCTGTGCTCGTGCAAATCGCCAGTGGCGACAGTAGCGATTCTGCTCAGTCTGGCGGTGCACATGCGGATTCGTCCGCGGAACACCATCGTGGTGGCAGCGCTCATGACAGGCACGGTGGGCACGATGACCCGGAAAGTGAACTTGGGTTAGGGCCTGATCCGGGTTCGGCAGCGCGAGCGGAGCTGGGATTACGTGATTTGCCTGCGGGTGGGATTTATTCCGCCAATGGTATGGGCGAATTCCGTGCTATTGGAACCCCAGGGATGGAAGCCGGACTGGGAACCGAAAAGACGATTCGCTATACGGTGGAAGTAGAAAAAGGTCTGGACACCGTACCCTATGGCGGTGATGATGCCGTTGCGCGTTTGGTTGATGCAACATTGTCTGATCCGCGTGGGTGGACTTACGATCCAGCTTTTAAATTTGTTCATGTTGGTGCGGAGGAAAATCCTGACACCCGGATTTTATTGGCTTCGGTGACTACCACCGCTGATATGTGTGGGGTAGACCTGGAATTAGAAACCTCGTGCCATACGACGATCACGGGTGGTTCCACGGTACTGCTCAACGAGTCACGCTGGGTTCGTGGGGCTACTCCTTTTCAAGGTGATCTGGGTGCTTACCGCCAGTATTTAATCAATCACGAAGTCGGGCATGCGATCGGCTATCCGCACCACCAGGCTTGCACAGGCGATGGGAATCTTGCGCCGGTGATGATGCAGCAAACGATCAGCCTGCAAAATTCTGAACTTTTTCAACTGAATCCGGATGAGGTTTATCCGGATAATCCTGATACGTGCCGGCCAAACCCATGGCCGTACCCGCGCCCGCTTCCTAACGGCGCGGCACTCCATGCCCTGCACGAACCGGAGAAAGAGGCCTAAATACAGCCATGCCAGTGCCACCTAATCACGTTTGCGAAGCATTTCAGACGCCGAAAGAAGTCCCAGCTCCGTTGGGGCATGCTTGGGATAACGGAACAAAAATTGGGGACATGGCGCTTTCGCAAGCCACCCCGACTGCATTGTGGTCGGCCAAGGTGCGAGCCGGTTTATCTGTGGAAGGAGCGCGCATTGCTCGGCCGATTTTGTCTACTGATGGGCGCTACACAGTGGCTGGCTGGAAAGCTAGTGCCTGGAGCCAAGGAGACCTGGCGCGGCGGGTTGACGAAACTGCATTGTTAGCACTGAAGTTGGCCGACAGTTTGGCTTCTGTGCCTGCACCAACCGCGCAGCGGGATGATGTTTTTGCTCGCGCCGAAGCCGCCGCATGGCAAGAAACTGGGGAAGCATATCGGAGCCTGGCTCCGGATACTGAGCTCTGCGTCGGGCATGCTGATTTATTGGCCTCTACGATTTTCCATCACCTCTTGCCACCGACCATTGTGGATCTCGTGCCGACGGCAGCTCTGCGTCCGCGGGGCTATACCTGTGCGCTGGTAATTGTTGACGGCATGATCGCCGGAGCGGTTGATGATTCTATTTGTGATCGCTTTGCGCATATTCGCGACATCGATCAATTGCTTTTGCGTGCGGTGGCTTATCGTCGACACGTGAATAACCTGCACCCCGAGGCGAAAGCAAACACACGTTCGCATATTAACCGGGTCGAAGACCTTCTCGTGTCACGGGCGTATGCCATGCTGTAGTACATGAGGAGAATGCATCCGAACCCGGAAGTCAGGCTGGTATCTCACACCCGACAAGTTCAACAACGACAATGGCCTGTAGAGCTGCCTGCAGCCGGGGTCTGGAAAATCACTGGTCCAGCGGGTTCCGGTGTCTCATCTTTTTTGATCGATACCACTGTGGAACGAGTGGAACAGTGCTTAGCAGAAGGCAAAGACCCTTCTGGCATTGTGGTGATCGCACCATCGAAAGAATCGGGCGCCCGGCTGCGGCGGGAATTATCGGAGAAAGTCTCGCAATATTATTCGCAGGGGCCATTGGTTCGTTCTATCCACTCGGTAGCTTTTGGTTTGTTGCGCCTGGTTACTGATTTACCCCTACGGCTAATCAGTGGCGCTGAACAAGACGCGATGATGCGTGAGATCCTGCGCCTGCAAGCGCAGGAATACTCCGCGGCCGCTGCCGGAAGCGAGTCTGAGCTTGCTGTAAGTTCAGTAGATTGGCCCGTCGATGTGCGACCCGCCCTGAGCTATCTTGGTTTTGGCCGACAGCTACGGGATTTTTTGTTGCGGGCAGTAGAACGTGGAGTATCAGCGCAGCAACTGGAAGATTTGGGCCGGGAATTTCAGCGTCCGATGTGGACGGCTGCCGCGCAATTTTTGCGGGAATACACGCAAATGATGGAGCTAGAGGGCACCTACCGGTATTCGGCCGCGGAGTTGATGGCCGAGGTCTCGCGTAATTTAGATGAGATTCGGGAGCTCAGTCCATGGCATACCATTATCGTTGACGATGCCCAGTTACTTGATCCCACTGCTGGTCGCTTGGTGCAAACACTGATTGATGGTTGCGATCTTGCTGTTGTCGGCGGTAATAGAGAGCATGCAATCTTTCATTTCCGCGGTGCGAGCAGTGAATTTTTTGACCAGTTGTCGGCGGACCAGTCGGTGGAATTACGAGACATGCACCGTAGCCCGCAACGTCGGGCTTTAGTGGCAGATTCCGGGACGGAAAACAGCGCTGCGGTGGTGGATGCGGTGCGGCGTCGTCATCTCGACGATGGCATCTCCTGGTCAGATATCGCTGTAGTGGTGCGCTCTTCCACGGATATGGCAGGCATTCGACGGTCGTTATTGGCGGCTGGGGTGCCGGTGTATATCAGCCCCACCGATACCGTGTTGGCAGAACAACCCGTCGTTGCACACCTGTTACTAGGAATTAGGGCGCTGCAGGAAGATCTGAGCCGTGCAGAGATGGAAAAGCTGGTGCTTGGCCCGGTGGGCGGAGCAGATCCGGTTACTTTGCGTCGGCTGATACGTGGGTTGCGTCGTTTCAACCCGGAGCGACGCGGCATTGATAGCTTGGTGCATTTGCTGAGCACTGACGAAGCTTTACCTGATTTTGCCGAACTGCTTACAGAACGCGAAATTGATATTTTGGTGCGCATTCGTGGCGTAATTCAAGCTGGCAGAGAAGCACTGCAGGGCGGTAGCGTTGAAGACGTCCTGTGGGCAGTATGGGATGCCACAGAGCTATCTAGCCGTATGGCAGCGACTGCATTGCGTGGTGGAGCAGCCGGTTCGCAGGCAGACCGAGACTTGGATGCGGTGATGACACTGTTCGATACCGCGGGCGATTTTGTAGAACGCCGCCCAGACGCATCCGTAGAAACCTTCGTGCAGCATATTGTGGAACAAGAACTGCCTACTGGTGTGCGTGAGCGACGTGGCTCGCGCACAGATTCCGTGGAAATCGTCAGCGCACACGGGACAATCGGTCGTGAATGGGATACCGTCGTGGTCAGCGGCGTACAAGAAGGAAATTGGCCAGATCTTTCAGAGACCGGATCGCTGTTCGGCCAGGAAGATTTGGTGGATTTCCTGGATGACGGCATCGCTCCCGACGAATATGTTTCACATGCCACAGACCGTTTGGGTGAAGAACGTCGTCTTTTCCGAGTAGCCACCAGTCGTGCTCGCGCGCTGCAAATCGTGACAGCGGTATACGCACCACATGCCGACGAAATTATTGAACCGTCCCGGTTTTTTCATGCTTGGTGCCTGAAATTTGATTTGGAACCAGAGCGGATAGTCTCGGCTGCTACCGCACAAGATCAGGAGGAGGCACTAAAGCGAGCAGCTGCTGCAGCTAAGGAGCCTTATGATGCAGAATCCGGTGCCGATACTGCAGGCGAGACGCACACCGGCGGGCTGACAGTACCTCGGGTATTGTCCGTATCGGCTCTGGTTGCTGAATTACGCCGCGTTGTGTGTTCTCCAGACTCCGGGGAACAAGAAACCCGACAAGCAGCAAGGCAACTAGCGCGTATGGCGAAAGCGGGAGTTCCTGGTGCAGACCCGGCACAGTGGTGGGCAGCCACCGAGACCGTTGCTGGGGAAGTGCCAAAACCCGAGAGAACCCGATTGTCACCGTCACGGATCCGTGGGCTGCTGGATTGCCCGATGCGGGAGCTCGTCGAAAAGCTGGGTGATTCCACCTCCACCGATGCCATGCGACAGGGCACATTGGTCCACGCTTATTTCGAAGCACTCGGGCGCGGGGTCGACCCTGAATGGGCACAGATAAAAACAGAAGCCGCATATCAAGAGACTTACCGTGGTCCTGTATGGCGCCAAGCTGCTGAGAAGGCTCGATTTACGCAACTACTCGAACGCAGCAAAGCGTGGATAGTGAGCACACGTGATGCATTGGAATACGTAGGAAGCGAAGTTGATGTTTTTGTTGAAATTATGCCGGGAATTTCCATCGGTGGCCGCATCGATCGTTTAGAGAAAGACGAGGCAGACAACTACGTGATTGTGGACTTGAAAACTTCGTCGTCCTCGGCGATGCCGAGTTTTCGCGAAACCGCGAAAAATCCCCAGCTAAGCGCGTACCAGCTCGCGTTGAGTAAGGGAAAGCTGATCACGGATCAGAAGCAAGAAGTGCGTGTGGTCACCGGTGACGGGGTCGAGATTGGTATGGCGATGCTGCTCTACCCAATGGGACGGACGAAAGCTGCCGGTACGCGGGAACAACCACGCCTGGACGAAGAACAATTACAAGAGTTTCAGGCACAGCTACCACCTTTGGTTGAGGAATTATCCGGGCCAACGGTCACAGCACGGCCCGGGGAGCATTGTGACTTTTGCTCACTGCGTCCAGTTTGTCCAGCACAGGGAGAAGGGGAAGTGATCACCAATGTCTAATGCGACGCACACTGAGCACAAGCATTCCGGGATCGTCAGCCCGCAGCTGTTGTCGGAGATCTTGGGACAGCGCTTTGCTCCGACAGAGCAACAAGCCGAAATTATTGGTGCAGAACCTGGACCACTGTTGGTGGTGGCTGGCGCCGGTGCCGGAAAAACTGAGACCATGGCAGCTCGCGTGGTCTGGTTGGTCGCCAACCGGTACGCCTTGCCCGAGGAAGTGCTTGGTCTTACGTTCACGCGCAAAGCATCACAAGAGTTAGCTAAACGTATTCGCGACCGGTTACAGGTGCTGCGTGATTCCCCACGCTTGCCAGAAATAGATCCGGATGGGAGCTTGCGTGCGAATCTGGAAACCATTGCACCACGGGTGTCTACCTATGACTCTTATGCAGGGGATTTGGTGCGTGAATATGGTCTTTTGCTGCCGGTCGAGCCTACTTCCCGGCTGATTACTCGTGCACATTTGGTCTCCATCGCACAATCCGTGGTGCGTAACTATGAGGGAAAATTAGAGACCGATAAAAAAGAATCCAGCATCGTTACGGAATTGCTGGATTTATTTGAACGCATGGCGAATAATCTGAGCTTCGCCGATGATTTCCGCGAATGTGCGCGCGCTTTCGCTGAGGTGGAATATTTGCCGCGAGCACCACGGCAGCGGAAAGACCTCAATAAAGATGTCCAAAACTGGGTTGACCGCCAGCAACTGCGCATCGATTATTTGCCGATGATCGAGCAACTCGAACGCGAACTCATAGAGCGTAATGCAGTCACCTTTACCCAACAGATGTTCGCTGCGGCACAGTTAGCCCAACAACATCCGTCAGTAGGCGTTTCACAACGACGGCAGACGAAGGTAGTCATGCTCGATGAATACCAAGACACTTCGCATGCCCAACGGGTCCTTTTGCGCAACTTGTTCGGTAATACCCCACACGAAGGATTGACGGTAACTGCAGTCGGTGACCCTATGCAGGCAATCTATGGTTGGCGTGGAGCCACCTCGGAAAACCTGGCACAGTTCCCTCAGGATTTCCCAGTTGGAGCTGAGGGAGACCAGCCTGCTCCCAGCAAAGAACTCACCACTTCCTGGCGCAACCCGTCCACCGTGTTAGACATTGCCAATACAGTGTCCCATGCCGTGTTGGGAACAGGCCCAGATCGCCCTGTCGCCCCGCTGGAACCACGCGCCGGGGCGGGAACCGGAGAGGTGAGTTTTGGGTATTGGCCGAATGCGGAGGAAGAAATTTCGTGGGTTGCTGGAAACCTGCACCAGAAATACCAGCAATACTTGGAACGAAACGAGCATGACCCACATGCTCGTTTCAGCGCCGCAGTACTTGTGCGGAAGAATAAGCAATCAGGGGTCATTGCAGAAGCTTTAGAAGAACGAGGTGTTCCGTATGAGGTAGTTGGCCTGGGCGGCCTATTAGAAATCCCGGAAGTTGCAGACATGATGGCGATCGCAACGATGCTGGTGCGGCCAGATGATTGGACAGCAGCATTGCGCATCGTCTCTGGACCTGCGGTGGGGTTGGGGATGGTCGATATCAAAGCCTTGGCTGCTCGTGCGAAAAACTTGGCTGGTCGTTTGCGACAACCAGAGGAGTCTACTTCGGGCATTGCCGAGCAAGCAGAGAAGTCTAGCGACATGCAAGCAGTAGATGAACCACAGTTGCCGGAAGACATACTGGAAGCACAATTAGCGCAAGCCCTAGCGGAAGAAGCCGATCACACAGTTGGCCTGACTGACGCGATTGCAGATCTCGGTGAGCCGGAACGCTATTCCGCAGAGGGATTAGAACGCATAGCTGAATTGTCCTCGAAGCTTCGTTATTTGCGCACCTATTGTCTGGGCAAGCCGTTGAGTGATTTATTCGCTGACATCATTGATACCTTCCATCTCCGTACGGAAGTGCTCACACATCGGCGTGCGGGGGCAGTGCACTTGGACAGAGCCTTAGAAGCCATTGCTGAATTTGACGGTGAACCCCTCGCAGCTTGGCTTGATTATGCTGAGCTAGCGCGGGAACACGAAGATTCGTTAGCATCGGGTGAGACACCGAAGACAAACAATCGGGTACAGATTATGACTGCGCATAAGTCGAAAGGCCTGGAGTTTTCTTCGGTGTATGTGTGTCACGCCGATTCCAGCACCTACAAGGCGCAAACTCGTACGTTTTTGACTGATGCTGCGCGTACTCCACATCATGATTGGCCGCAACTATTCGAAGCCGAAGATCGTAAAGAATTCCAGAACAACGGTGAGGCATTTGTTGCTGCGCAAAAAGGAGTGGATGCGGAAGAAAATTCCCGTTTATTTTACGTAGCATTAACGCGGGCTGAAGATGAACTGGTGGTCACAGGGTCGGAGAAGGACCCGTATGAGCACTTTGCAGAGATGCATCGCTATGCCCAGCAGCGTGCAGAAGAAGCCGAGCGGAAGGCAGAACAGCCACCAATCACGATTGTGCATTGGCAGCTTGACGACGCCGCCGATGAACTTCGGGACGTGACGGACGCTAAGGTTGCCACAGAGATGGGAGAAACCGTACTGCTCGATGGGGCGACTCCTAATGAAGAGCGTGTCGAAGAAGTTCTAACCGGGTTCACTGCACAATTTCCGTCAGTACGCCCTCGGGAGGAAGTGTGGCGTGGCGCTGAGCTAGTGCAACAAGCAATGGGAAGCCTAGGAACTGATGAAGAAATCCCGGCACTAGGCGGTGAGTTGTTCTCGTTGTGGGAACGCGAAGCCACCGCGCTTATTGAAGAACACCGTGCGCTTTCTGCACCCATCGTTGATGTAGAAATACCAGGTGAGCTTACTGCGTCCGAGTTGGTTGCTTTGCGTGATAATCCGACTCAATTCGCTCGGAGACAACGTCGCCCGGTTCCGTTTAAGCCAAATGCTTATGCCAAACGAGGTACAGCATTCCACCAATGGATCGAAGATCGCTATGGCGCCAACGCGATCTTGGATGAGACGGAGCTGCCCGGTAGTGAAGAAAACGTGGAAGCAGACTTCGACAAATTGAAAGATGCTTTCCTTGCTAGCGCCTGGGCGGATAGAACCCCGACGAATGTTGAGCAAGGCTTCGAATTTAGCTTGGGAAGTTCCGTCGTCCGCGGCCGTATGGATGCTGTCTTCGATTTGGGAGATGAATGGATGGTGGTCGACTGGAAAACCGGCAGGCCACCGCAAGGCGAGCAGATGCGTTCGGCGGTTATTCAGTTGGCGGTCTATCGTGAAGCATGGCAGCGCCTCAGTGGCACCGAAAAACCGGTACGTGCGGCGTTCCACTACATCATGGATAATTACACTTTCGAACCCAAGCAACTCCCAGATGCTGGACAGCTTGCGAGCATGCTGCAGCGCGAGAATGGGGCAGGAACTGCTGGGCACAGTGATAATAAAGGAAACTAGAACACAGCAATGCGCGGAAGAATCAGAGCGAAGCTGCGGCGATTTGAGCTGACTTCGCTGCCGAATTATGCCTTAGAGGATGTCATTCATATCCCCGAAGGCATGCGAACGCACCCATTTTTTCTGATCTTGCGCCGGTTCATGCTGGCAGCAGCTATCGTCACAGGTGTCGCTGCTGTTGTCTATATCGGACAAGATGGTTACAACGAAAAACTCAATCTCATTGATGCGTTGTACTATTCGACTATTTCGCTGACAACAACCGGCTACGGCGATATTGTTCCTGTCACCACCGGTGCCCGTTTAACCAATATCCTTTTGGTTACCCCAGCCCGGTTAATGTTCCTAATTTTGCTCGTCGGCACAACCTTATCTGTGCTGACGGAGCGCTCACGCAAAACGTTCCAGATTCAGCAATGGAGAAAACACGTGCACGATCACACAATCATCATCGGTTTTGGTACTAAGGGGCAATCCGCGATGCAGGCGTTGCTCGATGACGGTACCGATGTGCGCAATATTGTGGTTGTGGACCCAGAGCGTGCCTGCCTGCGCGTAGCAGAAGCACAAGAAGTGGTGACTGTACAAGGCTCAGGGACAAAGTCGGATGTCTTGAAAATCGCTGGTATCGAACGTGCGAAAAACGTCGTTGTGGCCACCAATAGTGACGACACTAATGTCTTGGCCACTTTGTCGGCACGAGAAATGAATAAAAAGGCAAAGATTTCCGCTGCAGTGCGGGAGGTAGAAAACCGGCACCTCCTTTTGCAATCTGGCGCAAATTCCACTGTGGTTTCCTCAGAAACCGCCGGCCGTTTGTTGGGCTTGTCGACGTCCACGCCATCGGTGGTGAAAATGATGGATGATCTGCTTTCGCCCTCGGAAGGCTTCTCAGTCGCAGAGCGCCCGGTTGCTAGCTATGAGGTTGGTGCCAATCCGCGACATTTATCGGATATTGTGCTCAGCGTGATTCGTAATGATCGGGTTTACCGTGTGGATATGGATGAAACCCTGGAGCTACGTGCACAAGACCGCCTGCTGTACATCCGCAAAAGCGATGAGACAGAACGGAAGAAGCAGAACGAAAAACGCGAGATGGAACGTCTTGGAGGTAAAGCCAAGCAAGTGAAAGATAAATCGCACCGGGAATCTAAGAGTCGAGAAGTGACTGATACCTCCGGGGACTGCCACGGTCGCCATATTGATGAGCAACGTGAGCTGAAAAGCAAAGAATCCGGTGGAAACGAATAGGGGTTTAGCCAATGGTGAATCTGGATGTGTTGGATGACGATCAGCGTGCGGCTGCTACGGCACCGCGGGGTCCGGTTGCGATCATTGCTGGCGCCGGCACTGGTAAAACTCGCACCATCACGTACCGGATTGCGCACCTGATTGATCAAGGCTTTGCCACCACTAACAGCGTGCTGGCTTTGACTTATACTTCCCGCGCGGCCGGTGAGATGCGTGATCGCCTCGCCAGTATGAATATCGGGGGAGTCCAGGCGATGACTTTCCACGCCGCGGCTCGGCGTCAGTTGCGCTATTTCTGGCCACAAATCGCCGGTGATGTGAAATGGAAACTTCTGGATAGCGCGTTTCCCGTTGTTGCTCGCGCCGCACGCTCGGTAACGAATACCCCAAGCAAAGACACTATCCGCGATTTGCTCAACGAGATCGAGTGGGCGAAATCCAGCCTGTTGGGTGCGGATGGCTATGCCGCATACGTTGACAGCATTGACCGCACTCCACCGCTGCCCGCGGAACAAGTGGCGGAGGTGTACCGGCGCTACGAGCAGCTGAAAACCAGCGACGAAGGCATGCACCTGGATTTTTCGGATCTGCTACTGCACGTTGCCGGCGCCATGGAAAATGCTCCAGCCGTGGCCGAAGAATTCCGGCAGCGTTACCGCACTTTTGTCGTTGATGAATATCAGGACGTTACGCCGTTGCAGCAGCGGGTATTGGAAGGTTGGTTAGGCGATCGAGACGACCTCACCGTCGTTGGTGATGCGAACCAGACTATTTATTCATTTACCGGCGCCACGCCACAGTATCTCCTGGATTTTTCGCGGCATTTTCCCAACGCGCACGTCGTTAAGCTGCAAAGAGACTATCGTTCCACCCCGCAGGTCACTACTTTGGCAAATCAGGTGATTGGTGCAGCGAAAGGCCGGATCGCTGGCACACGCCTGGAGTTACAAGGTATGCGTGAACCCGGCCCAGAGCCGATATTTCGTGAATTCGAGTCTGACCCAGCGGAAGCCCGTGAGATTGCTGGGCAGATCCTCACGTTGCTAGACCAAGGTGTGCCAGCTAAAGAAATCGCTGTGCTGTATCGCATCAATGCCCAGTCCGCGGTGCTGGAGCAAGCCCTTGCCGACGCCGGCATTGCGTACCAAGTTCGCGGTGGCACGAGCTTTTTCGAAAATCGCGTGATCGTTGATGCCATGCAGCAGCTAATTCGTGCCAACCTGCAAAACGATCTACCACCGGACCCTGTTGCTATTGCGCGGGCGGCGTTGGCGCCACTGGGCTATTCGACGCAAGAACCCGATGGCGCACAAGAGCGTGAGCGTTGGCAATTGCTCCGTGCTTTGGTTGACCTGGTGGAAGATATCGTGCAGCTGCGGAACACGGACTCTTTAGAAGTCGTATTGGGTGAGCTGCGCCGCCGAGCCGCGGATAAACAACCTCCGGCCGTCGACAGCGTGACGTTGGTGACCTTGCACGCGGCGAAAGGACTGGAATGGGATGCCGTCTTTTTGGCGGGCCTTACCGAAGGATTATTGCCGTTTCGCTACGCGATTGATGCCGGTGATGAACAGATTGAGGAAGAACGGCGTCTGTTTTATGTTGGTATTACCCGTGCACGGAAACACCTGGCGTTGTCCTGGGCGCCTGCCCGGCAAGAAGGTGGCCGCGCAAGCCGCAAACGAACCAGGTTTCTGGATGGTCTAGTCGCGCAGAGTATCAGTGAGGAGCCGTCTGCGGCTCGGGTGCGGAAGACGAAAAAGTGCCGGGTGTGTAGGGAAGTTTTGACCACCCCGGGCGAGAAAGTCGTGGGTAGGCATGCAGAGTGTGAATCGCCTGGAAACGAAGACCTCTTTGGTCAGCTGCGGGGCTGGCGGGCGCGGGTAGCCAGGGAAGAACAGGTCCCGGCGTATATTATTTTTTCTGATGCGACTTTGCAGGCAATAAGTGAAGCATTGCCGACCACGGTGGATGAGCTTTATGCGATCAGCGGAATAGGCCAGAAAAAGGCTGAACTGTTTGGGCAGGATTTGCTCGATATCGTCCGTCAGTATGCATAAAACATTCTGGGCAACGTGGATGGTTATCAACGATGCGCTGTTGCGGGCGGGCATAGGGATCTAATTCGTAGAGCTGGCCGGGATGAATCCTGTGTGGAGAAGCCCCGGGTGGTGGGCTGAGCTCGTAGATGCTCTCCAAAGTCACGATAACGTGTGCGACCGTGGAATGCGCAGCTGCAGTGGGGAAGTGCTGCATACTGCCGTCGGCGATTTTCTTTCCTTTGTTTGCTTTGCTGCCTGGCGACGCTGTGCTTCCCGGACTTGTCTGATGTGACCGCAGACCTTGGGTTGCAGCGTGCCACGTGGGGTCGCGGTCGGTGCGATGCAACTCCATGCATAGTGGGCACGGACCCATCGCGTTGATATGAATAGGGCCGACGACACCAGTGGCATCGATTAACGAGACGGGAATCCAGGTACGAGCCATTGCTAACAATAGCGGTGCCATAGTGGTGGTCTCTGCTAACCGGTCAACCACGAGCACTGGAATATTGTTGTCTTGGGCGTTTTGCATGCTGAGATAGGTTTCTTCTGGTTCGCCTGGCAAAGGCGAGCGCACCAGAAAGTCAGCATCAGTTAGTGCATTGCGCAGCATTGTTGCCAAAAACCCGGTACCGAGGACAATTACTGGCCGGGATAGCGCTGGACGAATGATGCCGTAGGCCAGCAAATCGTCAAATAAACTGTGCGCCGCAGGTTGGGTTAATCCAGCGCTGTGGCTGGCGATGGAAAAATCCTTACGATTAAACAGACGCGGAAGTTCATGCAAGCTTGTGGCTAATGTCTCTGGCCGTGTGGTTTCGACGATGCCCACGCGGGTGGAATCCACCCCAAACTGTAGGCACTTTTCATCACGTTGGACAACGCGCACACCGGGCGCGAAGTAAAACCGGTGTTGCTCGTCTCCCATACAATCCCCCCGAGAGTTGTGCGGTCTAACTCACACCATATTAGCGTGAACCGTCTTGGTCGTTGTTTCCCTCAGAATCGGTACCGTCGCCGCTGTTTTCAGCACCGTTGTTTTCGGTGCTATTGTTTTCTGCGTTGCCGTTTTCTTTGACGTCCTCACTGCGCAGCATCTCTTCCAGCTTCGCGAACTCGGCCTCGAATTCCTGGTCGTCACTGTCATCTAATAAACCATCGATGAATGCGGCAGGATTATCCAAGTGCTCTGGTTGCGGCAAAAAGTCTGGGTGTTCCCAAACCGAGTCCCGCCGATCGATGCCCACTGCAACGGTGGAACGGCGCCACAACTCCGCAGCGTCGGTTACTCGCGGTGCGCTAAGTTCAATACCAACAACTTTTTCAAAGGCTTTTTCTGCTGATCCCCCGGAAGCGCGGCGGCGACGCCATGCTTCGGCCATGGCCTGGGTAGAAGGAATACGGTCCTGTAGCGCTTCGCCAACGATGAATTCGACCCAGCCCTCGATAAGAGCCAATAAGGTTTCCAAGCGCGCGACAGCCGCAGTGTTGCGTGAGGTGATCCGAGGGGACAAGTCCATGCCCTGCAGATTCTGCATCGCGTTTTGAATTGCTTGCGGGTCACCGGATTCCAGGTTCAGATCACGCGCGGCCTCTTCGATATGGCTGGTATCGATAACTAAGCCCACTGCATATTCCTCGACGGAAGACACTAGACGCTCACTCAACCACGGTACATGTTTGAACAGGCGCTGGCGGGCAACTTCTCGTGCGGCGATGTAGACCAAAACTTCCTGGCCTTTCACGTTGAGATCGCGCGCGACGGATTGGATGTTATGCGGCAAAATCGCTGTGGTGCCTGTCGGTGCAACCGGCAAGCCGAAGTCCGAACCTGTTAGCGCCTGTTGTGCAAGATCACCCAACGCATGGCCTAACTGCATGCCGAAGTTCATTCCGGAAAGCTGGCCCATCATGTTCGACATTGGGCCCATCATCTGCCGGGCTTCTTCTGGTATCGAATCCAGCTGGGCCTTGTTCATGTGCTTGGCTACTGGATCAACAAAGCGTTTCCATATCGGAAGAGTCTGCTGTAGCCAGTCTTCGGCGTTCCAGGCAACCATCCGGTTTTCTGACGTCGGCAAGTTGGTGGAATCGTCTAACCACAGTTCGGCTAGCCGGACTGCTTCTTCTACCGCTTTGGTGTCTTGGGTAGAAATTTTTGTTGCAGATTTGATTTGCTGGCCGGCGATGCGCTTGGCCATGTCGTAATTGACTGGGGAATCGTCGCTGCTGTTGTTCATCGACGAGCCCATGCCAGACAGCATCTGGCCGAATTGGTTCAGCATATCGCCGAGACCACCGGCGCCACCGTGCCTGTTGTGGTTACGGTCATCGTCGTCATCACCGTTGCCACTGTTGGGAAAGGAAAATCCGAATCCGTTAGTCATGTCTCCAACTTACAGAAGATGTCGGCGGCTTCGCTTGTGGCAGGCTCTGGAAATCGCAACGCTGACAGCGAACAGGGTAGTCTGTGAGTCGTGAATGATGCTGCCAAGAAGAACGATGCTGACACCACGAAAAAACCTGGATTGGGCTCGGTTGCGTTGGGGGCCGTTCCTGTGGTCATCCTCGGTGCATTGGTTAGCATGGACCATATTCCCGGCACCAATATCTCCTTGGCGGTTCCTTATGCCGCTGAAGGTAAAGGTCCCACGTTTAATACTTTGAGTGAGGTCAGCGGAACCCCGGTGGTTGCTGTTGAAGCAGGTGAAGATTTTACGGTGGACGAAACCCCTGCAGGTAACCTGAACATGACGACGGTTTCCGTGCGCACCAATATGACTGTTGCACAAGCTTTTGGGCGGTGGATCGGGTCTGGTGACACGATTGTGCCGATCGAGAAAATTTATCCGCCAGGCACCAATCGTGAGCAATTCCAGGAACAAAACGAGGCAGCGTTTACGGCTTCGGAAGATGCGGCCACGGTGGCGGCGTTGAACTATTTGGATATTCCGACGCGCACCGCAATTGCCCAAGTATTGGACATTTCTGCCGGTGCCAAGCAGCTTGCCGACGGCGACATACTAGTGAAAGTCGACGGTCACAAGGTAATTGCTCCCGAAGATGTGCAAAACGCGGTGCGTTCGCATAAGCCGGGAGAAACTATCCGTTTGGAGTTTGAGCGTGATGGTGAAAAACACGACGAAGATGTCGAACTTTTAGAAAATCCACATGCTAAGGGCGAGGCATTGCTGGGAATTACCATGACCTCGGTCCCGGATGCTGACATTAATGTCACGTATAACTTGCAAGATGTGGGTGGTCCGTCGGCAGGCATGATTTTTTCCTTGGCAGTGATTGACAAGCTCAGCGAGGATGACCTCACAGGCGGGAAGTTCGTCGCTGGTACGGGAACTATCTCTGCTAGTTCAAAGGTCGGGCCTATTGGAGGGATTGCGCACAAGGTAGCGAAATCACACGAGGTGGGTGCAGAATTGTTTTTGGCGCCCACAGAAAACTGTGCGGAAGCCGTTCGCGCCGATCACGGAGACATGGTTATCGCGAAAGTTGACACCCTGGATGATGCCATTGCGGCGATGGATGCCTTTGCCCACGGTGGTGAAGTCGAGACCTGCGCGGCGGAGCTATAAAAGCCGATTTCTGCCAGGGGAATTAGCTAGTTTGCCAACCCTAATTCTTTGATTTTTTGCTCTGGTTCTTCCGCATCACCAGAAATCATGTGCTGCATAACCAGGCCGGATTCCGTGCTTACCACCGTGATGATCACCGTGGAACCCAACGAGGACCAACCGACGACACGGTCACCGGAATCGTCCACGACCTGTGAGGTGCGCAGCTCGGTTAGCGTTTGCAGCGTAGAGACAGCCTTGGATTTTGATTCAGTGAATTGGAATTGTCCCACCGAAGCCCCGGTGCAGTTGTAGTAGCTTTGCATGCCGACGGCCTCGCAGGTGTCGAATTCTTCGAATAAGGACCGTGGAACCAAGGAACCGAAAATTTCGTAGGCATTTTCTACTGATTCCGGTAGTTCTACGGGGTTGCTAGATTGTGCAGATTGCGTCGAAGTTCCGGTCGAGGCAGGGGATTTGTCTGCCGCGACTCCGGCGCTGCTTGCAGCAGATCCTTCTGCGCCAGTGGTGCTGGTATGTGCAGTGCTGGTAGAAGCAGTGTTGGTTGTATTGCTTGTCGACGTGCTACTGGTCGTGGTTTCGCTACCCGAAGTGGTGCTGCTTGATGTTGCAGCAGTAGTAGTGGTGGTGGAGGTTCCTGGGTGTGCCGAATTATCGGAGTTGCCGCCTTCGGAAGAGCAAGACACGAGTGCTAGTGGTAGGGCTGCACTGGCTGCGAGTGTGACAGCTCGCGTGCGAAAAGTGCGAGCAGAAAAGATGGCGGACACGACAACTCCCGGGTTCGGCAAAACTTTCAATCTCTGGTTGAGACTATTGTGACTATTGAGACTTTAGAGTACGCCACTACCATTTTGGTCTAAGCCATGCCGCAAGGCGGCGATAACACCAGGAGCAATACCAGGGCCACCGCGAAGCTGGATATCGTCTTCGGCGAACGGGCCGGCGTCGGCAAGCTCTTCTTCGGTAGGGCGTAACTGTAGCAAGGTCTGCTCTATACCTTCTGTTCCTGTGGTCTGCGCGTCGCCGGAGTCGTCGGCGTCGTCGACAAGCAATTCGTCGACCACGAAATCCGAATTATTGGTGGCGGCGAATTCTTCCCGGATCACGCCGGAAAATAGGCGCGCAGGCCGTGGCTTCGAACTCTGTGAATCTGCTGTGTCCTTGAACTTGATCTCTTGTGCCAAAACCGCACCGACGACGTTGTCTGGCCAGATAACTCGCGAGACATAGTCGGCCAGGTGCTCGGAGCCGGGTTCAATATTGCTCGGCAGGTCATCTTGCACAACGAGGGTTAGGGGAGAGTCGTCGTCGACGTCCACTGCGTGTTGGGCGAGCAAACTAGTGGGCACCAAGGCGAAAAGCGTCGGCGGGCAGTCCCAGCCTTCTGGGTGAATGAAGTCGACGGCTTCCATCATCGCGCGATTAAGCATTGGCTGAGTTATCTGCTGCGTATTCATCAGAAATTCGTCCTTTTTCTTCGATTGGCTAGTGCTTTTGTTTCGGTCGACTATTGCCTAAGCTAGATCACTATAACGCTTTCCATTTTCGATTATTTTAAAGGAGTTGGACTTGGCTAGCAGCCTTAACCAACCGTCAACTAATCTGCGTAAACCGCCGCGAATTTTATCGTGGCTCGTGGGTATTATCGTGGTGCTCTTCGCGGTCGGCCCGCTCGCGGTGTCACTGTATACCGACTGGCAATGGTTTGGTGAGGTTGATTTCCGTGGGGTTTATACCACTGCGATTATCACCCGCATCATCCTGTTTTTCGCCTTCGGTATCGTCGCGGGTCTTGTAACCTTCTTGATTAGCTGGCTTACCTGGAAGAACCGTCCGAGCGATGTCTCGATGGCGGATGTCAATTCGCCGGTGTACCAGTACCGAGATTCCATTGCTGCGACGATGCGCAAATTCCTCTATGGTGCACCGTTGATTATCGCACTCGCGGCAGGGTTCATGGGCCAGGCCTACTGGCGCACGGTTCTGTTGTTTTTAAACGGCGGTGATTTTGGCCGTGAAGACGCAGAATTCGGTATGGATCTGGGATTTTATGCCTTTAACCTGCCACTGTTGAATATTCTGGTGTCCTCGCTAAGCGTGCTTTTGATCATCAGCTTTGTGCTCTCGCTGGTGGGCTATTACATCCTGGGTGGGATCCGCGTTGGTAGCCAGGCAGCGGGGGTAAAGGGCTCGGTATCGAAGCCTGCGCGCATTCAATTAGCCGTTATTGCCGGTTTGTGGATGCTAGTGCAGGTTGCCAGCTACTTCTTGGATCGCTACACCATTTTGTTTAACCAGCACGATATTTTCGCTGGTGCTTCGTTTACCAACCTGCATGCAGATTTGCCGGCCAAGATCATTCTGATTGTGGTTTCTGCGCTGGTGGCCGTCGCATTCTTCATGGCTGTCGTGATCAAGGATCTGCGCATCCCCGGCCTGGCCGTGGTGCTGATGCTGGTGACCTCTATCGCTGTTGGTACTGCATGGCCGATGCTGATGGAGCAGTTCTCTGTGCAGCCGAACCGCGCGCTGAAAGAAGCGCAATCGATTGAGCGCAATATCGAGGCTACCCGTTTCGCCTACAACATCGATGAAACCAACGTGGAGTATGAAACGAACTGGGGCGCGGAAGAAGTCTCTGATGACGACGTCGCTGCAGACGAAAACACCATTTCCAACCTGCGTCTGCTCGATCCAGACATTTTGGCGCCGACGTTTACCCAGCAACAACAACTGCGTAACTTCTACGGTTTCCCTGATGTGTTGTCCATGGACCGCTATGAGATCGACGGGGAACAGCGTGATTTCGTGGTGGCCGCTCGTGAGTTGGATCCGAATGCACTACGGGAAAACCAGCGTTCTTGGATTAACCGCCACACTGTATACACCCATGGCAACGGTTTCGTAGCAGCGCAAGCCAATACCATCAACGAAGCCGCAGAATCCGCTGGTTCCACCCGTGGTGGTTTCCCGGTATACACGGTTTCTGACTTGCAGACCTTGGCTTCCCGTGCCGAGGACGAAGATGCTGAAGAACTCGGCATCAAGGTGGATCAGCCGCGTGTGTACTACGGCCCGGTCATTGCCTCGGCCCAAGAGGGTCTGGACTACGCAATTGTTGGAGGCACTGGCAACGACGTGGAATACGACACTGATTCTTCGTCGTATACCTACACCGGTGAAGGCGGGGTAGGTATTGGCAACTGGTTCACGCGTGCGATCTATGCCGCGAAATACCAGGAGATGAACTTCCTACTGTCGGACCGTGTTGGTGCAGAATCGAAGATTCTGTATGACCGCGACCCACGTGCCCGCGTCGAAAAGGTCGCCCCATGGTTGACCACCGATTCGCACACCTACCCGGCTGTGGTCGACGGCAAGATCAAGTGGATCGTGGATGGCTACACCACCTTGGATGCGATGCCCTACAGCACGGAGATGTCGTTGTCGCAGGCCACTCGCGACGCACTGAACCCGGATGGCACCGAGCAGCGTTTGATTAACGACCGTATTGGTTATATCCGGAACTCGGTGAAAGCCACCGTGGATGCCTACGACGGCACCGTGGAGCTGTACGAGTTTGATACCGAAGACCCGGTATTGGATGCGTGGCGCGGAGTATTCCCGGACACCGTGAAGGATGAATCCGAGATTTCTGATGAGCTGCGTGCACATTTCCGCTACCCAGAAGATATCTTCAAGGTGCAGCGCAACTTGCTCGCGCGCTACCACGTGGATGACCCAGGCGTTTACTTCTCCAACGATGCTTTCTGGTCGGTTCCTCTGGACCCAACCCAGCCGGAATCCCAGGAGTTGCCGCAGCCTCCGTATTACGTGATGGCTGCGGACCCAGAAAACCCGGACAAGTCCAGCTTCCAGATGGTTACTCCGTTCCGTGGTTTGGAGCGTGAATTCCTGTCGGCGCACATGACGGTGTCTTCGGATCCGGAAAACTACGGTGACATCACCGTGCGTGTCTTGCCGACGAATACGCAGACGCAAGGTCCGCGCCAGGCGCAGGATGCGATGATGTCGTCTGACCAGGTTGCTGGTGACCGTGGTCTGTGGGAGCGCACGAACGAGCTCTACAACGGTAACTTGCTGACTTTGCCGGTAGGCGGCGGTGAAATCCTCTACTTGGAGCCGATTTACGCCGAGCGTAAAGACCAAGATTCGGCCTTCCCGAAGCTGCTGCGTGTGTTGGTTTCTTACAAGGGCCGCATTGGTTATGCACCAACTATTGGTGAGGCGCTGGAACAGGTAGGCATCGACTCACAGGCGGCACAGGATATCGACCTGGTCGATGGTGACGAGGACAGTTCCCGTGGTTCCTCCGATGATGCTGATGCGGCTGATACTGCAGAGGCTGGTGCTTCGGCTTCCAGCGACAAAGATGCTGACTCGGATCGCGATTCTGCGGATCGTTCTGGTCCAACCCCGCCAGCTAGTGGCCAAGGCGTCGACGCTATTAATGATGCTCTCCGTGATCTGGAGAAGGCGCGGGATGGTTCCTTCGAGGAATACGGACGTGCGCTGGATCGCTTGGACCGTGCGGTGGAAAACTACCAGTCGCAGAACTAGCGATACCACGATTGGCAGCGATGCAACGTCAGTAAGATATTGCTCGCGAGATCGTTGATAATCCCGCTGTGTGCCCAGCGCATGGCGGGATTTGGTATATCTAGCGATGGTATGTATAGTTACATGATGTCAGCAAGCGAGAGATCGCGAAGGTCCGCGAAAGCGGAGGCCTTCAGCTGGCAGATGAATTGAATATCATCCGACGCGGGGTGGAGCAGCTCGGTAGCTCGCTGGGCTCATAACCCAGAGGTCGCAAGTTCGAATCTTGTCCCCGCTACCAATATTCAACGGACCCCCAGTGGCGCCTAGCGCTGCTGGGGATTTTTCGTATATCTGATTTTCTCACCGCGTGGAGCTCAACAAGAGCCAAGGGAGACGAGAGTGCTAGCTGATTTTCTTAGTTGGGCCCTTGTTATGGCGATGCCGGGGCCCGATATTATTTCTATCGGCCTGCAAACCTCGCGGTATGGTCTGCGTGCGGGGTTCTGGACGGCTCTCGGCGCTGCGCTGGGAGTAGCAGTGTGGTCAGTGCTCTCGCTGGTTGGTATCGAAGCGTTGTTGGTCGCTGTTCCTACTCTGCGAGTTGTGCTACCGATGGTCGGCTGCGTGGTTCTCGTGATATTGGGTGTTCTGGCTCTCCGTGATGCAGCAAGGCCAGCAAGCAATCATAGCGACCAAGTGGTGGCAGAATCGATTCCTTCGGCGCGATCGCTAGGGACCGGTGCATGGGCTAAGTCGCTTCGATTGGGTTTTGTCACCAACATTTCGAATCCAAAGGCATTGGTTTTCTTTACCTCTTTCTTTACTCAAATGATGAGCCATTACACAGAATTCAGCCAGAAATCCCTGGTTCTCGGCCTTCTGCTAGTGGTGACTCTGCTGGTATTTCTCATGATGTCCGTGCTGTTGAAAGCAGCAGTGAATTCGCCTCTGGCCCGAATTCCTTCTGTTCGTTTTCTGCCTGGCATTGTCTTCATTTCTATTGGTGTCTTCTATTTCTTCGAACTTGTCTAAACAATAAAAAGGAAAAACTATGCGTGTTCTTCATATCAATCCTGATATCTCAGACACTGCGACTTTTAGGCATTTTCCTTGTTTTTCCATTATTTCCCGGGACTCAGCTTGTTGCCACAACGCGCTTTCAACCTCGTCCGGGGGCAGTATCCCAATCGTTGGTGGAGCCTGGATTTATTCCACCAATTGGAACCGGACGGCGATGACACTGGCGGCGACGCCGTAGCCTCCGAAAATCTGTGATCCCAGACTTGCACCCTTTGTATTGTCTTGCTCACACTGTTCAACAAAAACTAATGTTATCGGTATCACTTATTCCGTTGATCTATCCCGCACAACAGTCGGCATGTGACGCGGAAACAGTGAACGTGTAGTAACGAGTAACCAGCTGCTGAGTCCAGCTGTAGAGCAAAAGGGGAATAGCCGTGTCGCCGACCATTCCAGAACCGAAGCACGTCACCAACGTGCCAAGCGTTGGGCACACTGACCCGCCGGTCCCGAAAAATATCTGGCGATTGTTTGTCTACAGCGCCATTGGTGCATTCGTCTTTTTCTTCCCACTGACCTATCAAGACAAAAGCTCGATCCCGCTCGACCACATGGTTACGATCGTGCGGGACAGTGTGCCCGCCATCGTTCCGTGGATCATCCTGGCTCTGGCCGGTTTTGGTGTTGTTCGTTCCATCTATAACCAAAACTGGAAAGAAGGCACGCTCGCTGCGATTTTCGTCGTCACGAATGTCATCGGTTTTATCATCGCGGTGCTGGCGGTGTTGGATGCGCTGCCGTGGGTGCTTGGCGACGAAGACATGGTGCCATTTCTCTGGGAAAAGATTGCCACTCCGGTCGGGTTGATTGTTCCGATTGGCTCGGCGTTCCTCGCGTTGCTGGTCAGTTATGGCTTCTTGGAATTTATCGGCGTACTTATGCAGCCGATTATGCGTCCGCTGTGGAAAACCCCGGGCCGTTCGGCTATCGACGCGGTGGCTTCGTTCGTTGGCTCGTATTCGCTGGGCATCTTGATCACAGACCGCGTCTATCAGCGAGGTGGCTATACCGCGAAAGAAGCCGCCATTATTGCCACCGGCTTTTCGACGGTCTCCGCAGCGTTCATGGTCATCGTCGCTAATGCACTCGGCCTCATGGAAATTTGGACCACGTTCTTTTTCGTCACGCTAGTCGTTACTTTCCTGGTCACCGCAATCACCGTACGTATTCCGCCGTTGTCGCGTATTCCGGATGATTATCACGAGGGCGCGACTCCAGAACCAGAAACAGAAGTCAGTGGCAGTCGGGTTAAAGCCGCTTGGCATGAGGCTCTCTATACCTTGGAAAATGCCCCTAGCCTGTGGCGGGCGGTGCGCGATAGCTTCGTGGATGGAGTCAAGATGGCTGGTGCCATCGTGCCGTCGATTCTCTCGGTTGGCCTGGGTGGCATTTTGCTGGAGCGATTCACCCCGGTGTTTGAGTGGATCGGCTATCTGTTCTACCCGTTCGCTTGGATCGTGCGCCTGCCAGAAACCATGGATGCCAGCCAGGCGATGGCTACTGGTATTGCAGAAATGTTCCTGCCTGCGGCCAGCATGGCAGGCGCGGAAGATCTGGTGGCGAAGTTCGTTGTCGGCGTGGTTTCTATCTCGATGATCATTTTCTTCTCTGCACTTATTCCATGCATCATGGCTACCCGTATCCCGATTTCCCTGACTGCTATCGTCATCATCTGGTTTGAACGCGTGGCGCTGACGATTCTTATCGCCACCCCGATTGCGTATCTGTTGTTGTAGCACCATTCGTTAGTCTGAAAACATGAATTCCCCGCAGGTTCCCGCAGCACGCCACACGCTAGATATTTTGCGGTTGCTTTCTACCATCGATGTGCCGATTTCCGCAGCGCGCATCCATCGTGAACTGGGTATTCCGCGTTCGACCACATACCACCTGTTATCGGAGATGGTCGAGGCTGGCTTTGTTGTCCACCTTTCTGGTGAACGCACCTATGGTCTCGGCCTGGCTGCGTATTCCATGGCAAATGCCTATACGACCCAGCAGCCTTTGGTGCGATTAAGTCAGAAATACCTGGATAAAGCCGCCAGTTTGGCAGGCGGATCGGGGCACTTATCCCGCTTGTCTGCCACTGAGATTGTGTATTTGCAGGAAACGCGTGCTGCGCGGGCGGTGTCGTTGATTAGTCAGGTGGGGGTCCGCTTGCCAGCGGTGGGCACGGCTTCTGGGAGAGCTATGCTCGCGCACTTGCCGGAAACGGAATACCGTGCGGTTTACTCGGCGTCGGATGCCGCCGAAGGCTGGGGAGCGTTTCAAAAACATCTTGCCGACGTCCGCGAACGCGGATTTGATGTGGAAGTGCAAGAAGTAAGCAGGGGGCAGGCCAGTGTTGCGGTGCCGGTGTTGGATCATTTGCAGCGTCCCGCGGCGGCGTTGGCAGTGACGTATCCGGTGGATAGCTTGCGTGCTGGGCAATTCGAACAATTACGAGATCACCTGAGTTCTGCTGCGCGCGACATTTCATCACGCATGTATGGCAATCCGGGATAACCCGCGGCACATATCCGTCTCGTATTTCAGACATAACCGTCGGCAAGTCCCTGTTTTGTGATCTAGAAAACTTCTAAATTAAACAGCAAGAACGAAGTGTTTGAGTGAAAGGATACCCACCACTATGTCGCAACCCCGTGAAATTCGCGCCCCACGCGGAACCGAATTGTCCGCAAAATCGTGGCAGACGGAAGCTCCGCTGCGCATGTTGATGAACAACCTGGACCCCGAGGTTGCAGAGCGTCCGGAAGATCTCGTGGTTTATGGCGGTACTGGTAAAGCTGCCCGTAATTGGGAATCCTTCGATGCCATCGTTGATGTGCTTAAGGACCTGGAATCTGATGAGACCTTGCTGGTGCAATCCGGTAAGCCTGTCGGCGTGCTGCGTACCAATGAATGGGCTCCACGTGTGCTGATTGCTAACTCCAACCTGGTGGGTGACTGGGCCAACTGGGAGCACTTCCGCAAGCTGGAATCTGAAGGCCTAATGATGTACGGCCAGATGACCGCAGGTTCCTGGATCTATATTGCCACCCAGGGAATCTTGCAGGGTACCTACGAAACGTTCGCTGCGGTTGCCACCAAGCGTTTCAACGACACCTTGGCTGGAACCCTGACTTTGACCGGTGGGTGCGGCGGTATGGGCGGTGCGCAGCCGCTAGCCGTCAAACTCAATGGTGGTGTGTGCATCATTGCCGATGTTGATGAGACCCGTTTGAAACGTCGACAAGGCAAGCGCTACCTGGATGAGGTCACCACCTCGCTGGATGAAGCCATCGAGATGGCTAACCAGGCCAAAGCAGAAAAACGCGCGCTGACCATTGGTGTCGTCGGCAATGCTGCCGAAATCTTCCCAGAGATGCTCAAGCGACACCGCGCAGGCGAGCTCACAGTCGACATTGTGACAGACCAGACTTCCGCGCACGATCCGTTGTCCTACCTGCCGGTGGAGCACTCAGTCGACGAATGGCACCGCGAGGCGAAGGCTGACCCGCAGACTTTTACCAAGAAAGCACGCGAATCGATGGCGGCTCAGGTGCAAGCGATGGTCGAATTCCAGGATGAAGGTGCTGAAGTCTTCGACTACGGCAACTCCATTCGTGACGAGGCCCGACATGCTGGCTATAATCGCGCATTTGAATTCCCAGGCTTCGTCCCGGCATATATCCGGCCATTGTTCTGTGAAGGGCTGGGACCATTCCGCTGGGTGGCGCTTTCCGGAGATCCAGAGGATATCAAGGTCACCGACCAGGCCATCAAGGAACTGTTCCCAGAAAACGAGCACCTGCACAACTGGCTGGATGCTGCCGATGAATACGTGGAATTTGAAGGCCTGCCAGCACGTATCTGCTGGTTGGGATACGGCGAGCGCCACAAGGCAGGTTTGCTGTTCAACAAGCTGGTAGCAGAAGGCAAGGTCAAAGCGCCGATCGTTATTGGCCGTGACCACTTGGACTCTGGTTCGGTAGCCTCGCCATACCGCGAAACCGAAGGCATGTTGGACGGTACCGACGCTGTTGCTGACTGGCCGCTGCTCAACGCGCTGACCGCAACCTCCGGCGGTGCCACGTGGGTGTCCCTGCACCACGGTGGCGGCGTTGGTATGGGCCGTTCCATCCACTGTGGCCAGGTCACGGTCGCTGATGGTACGGAGCTGGCCGCGAAGAAGCTGGAAGCTGTGTTGACCAACGACCCTGCGATGGGTGTGATCCGCCACGTCGATGCTGGTTACAACCGGGCTAATGAAGTCGCAGAAGAGCGCGGTGTGCGGATTCCGACCCCATTTAAGTCCCGCGAAGACTAAAGCTCAGGCGTGTGGAACAACACGCAATACGCAATTCGTGAATTAAGAATCTGCGTCTGCACTGACTGCTTCCACCAACCATTGCGCCAGGACACGAGCATGGGTGTGCTCAGTGTCCTTGCCGGCGAACAGTAGCGCGATATTTCCTTGCCCCGCTGCTTTAGACAAGGTCGTCATGGCGTCGGCAAGCTCGCCATTGGCAGCTCGCTGGTCTAGCTCGGACCTGTAGCGCTGGCTGAATTCGTCGAAAGACAGCCCGTCGTGGAACTCTTCCCGGAGTTCTTTCGACGGGCACAGCTGTTTCTCCCACAGGTCTGGCTGCAGATCTTCTTTGCTGATCCCGCGCGGCCACAGCCGGTCGGCCAGCACCGAAAACGCTGCCGGGCGTGCCGTCCCCTCACCGCCCTGTTCACCGCGCACGTCGAAGACACGGAATAAGAGGATCTCATGCCTACGCACCGGATAGCTGGCAACAGGAACCGCCGTGATGGATCCGTCGGGATTAGTTACTCGATTTTCTAAGCTCATGGCTTCTAAGATAGTGAAGTGTGAATGGACTCGGCGTGAATGCACCTGGTGAAGAACTCATCCGCACTATTACGTGGGATGGGGTATTCCGTGGTTTTATTACGCTGCTGATTGGTCTTGTCATCGCAGCCGTTGCAACTGCTATCACACGCCTTTATTTGCGAGTACGCGGTAGAGTACACAGTTCACGCAGGGTGTTCGGCCGTTTGGTGTTCTGGATCATCGCCGTGCTGGCCTTTTCTGCCGCCATGACGGTGGTTTTTCCCTCGATTAACCCGGTTGATATTCTCGGCGGCATTGGTGTCGTTTCCATCGCTGCCGGTATTGCCTTTCAGACGGTGCTGGGCAACATGTTTGCTGGCATCATGATCCTCGCGCGTGATCAATTCCGCGTCGGTGATCAGGTGCAGGTGGGTGATAACGCCGGGACCATCACTTATATTTACCTCAGTTCCACAAGCATTAGACGTTTCGACGGCCAGCTCGTCGTTATCCCGAATACGCTCATGCATTCGGGAGAAGTCATCGTGCAGACCGGATTTGAAACCATCCGTGCCCGGGTGGTGATTGATATAGCTACCAACGCTGATCTCGCCAAAGCCAAAAACACCGCGATTGCAGCGATGGATTCGGTGGAATGCGTGTTGCACGATCCTGCACCAACTGCGTATTACCTCGAAGTCGGCACCGAAACCGTCAGCCTCGAATTATTATTCTGGTCTGGGTCCACGCGGCTAGAATCCCGCGAGGCCACCGATGCAGTGATCTTCGCGGTGCTCGAAGCAATGCGCCGGGAAGAAATTCCCTTGGCGACGACAGGGCTGGAAGCTTTGCGCGGGCACTCAGCACAGCTGCAACAATCGCAGATTTCCGCCCGCAGCCCAGAAAACGGCAATAACGACTAATGAAAAACCTGCACCGAATCGCATTTCTAGCTTGGCTGGTAGTTATCATTGCCTTAACTCTGCTGAAAAGCTTCTATCAGATCGGTTATCTCTGGGACCCAGACAACCAACGGGTGCGTGAAATCATTCTGGAACCACTCGATGTCTGGCGCTCGTCATCGAACTGGTTCCTCAGTGTGTTCGAATATGGTGGTAATACCGCTTTATTCATTCCCTTTGGTGCGTTGTTGTTTATCGTGCTTTCCATGGGAAGTTCGCGCGGGGGAAGCAACCGAGTGCGCGGTGGACCGCGGACTGGGTGGGCAAGCGTATGGAAAGTCGCCGTACTGGCTGCGCTGTGCAGTTTCAGTATCGAAATAGCACAATACGCATTTTCTATCGGACGAAGCTCTACTGATGATCTCCTCTCCAACACTCTGGGCGGGTTTCTCGGCGCGTTGTTAGCGAAGGCAGCTGGGCCCAAGTTGTACCCGTTCTGGTCAGGCGTTTCGCTGGCTTTGGCTGCGGTTTTTGCTGTGCTGGTGGGGCTTGGCGAGCGGCTCGGTGATCCGGAAAAGATCGTGGACTAACTGCACGTATGGGGGTGGTGCGTGCAGTGAACAAAAAGTGTTCTCCCAGCTCGCGCTCACAGGTAATAAACGTTTGGTAACTATCATCCAACGACCTGATTAATTCCCACCAGATTACTGGAACTCCATGCCACCATGAGCATGCCACCATGAGGCAGAAAAGAATTACCCTGAGCGAGCAGAATAGAGGATGATTCGTGCGAGGACGACCAGCGGCGCAGCGAGCAGCACAATACCGTGAAACACAGCAGACAAGCACACAGTCGGTGAACACGCGCAGTAGCGGGAAGCGGAAGTTCACCGCCATCATTGCGTCTGCGGCAACGTGTGTGACCGGCCTAGTAACAGGAGCTGCCACCGCGCACGCCGAACCTTGGGATCAGCGCGCCTGGGCGTATCACGAGGTCCGCAAGACCATCGAAGAAGGTCCAATGGTTGATTCTGCCGGATTCGTCGATAACGCCCGTGGCCAGTTACAGCAGTGGGGGATTCAAACCCCGGAGCTAGACCGAGAGATCACCAATGCTATCGACCAGCAGATCGCCAGCGTGCTACCTCAGCATCGGAGCCCGCAGCGCCCGCAGTCGTCGGCAAACGAGTCAAAGTCCGTTGAACAGATTTCCACCCGCCAAACCTCTGGTAATGCGTACGCTGCCGACGAAACTCATGTCGACGAGTCAGCTGTCGACGCAGACACAGGTGCAAGCGTCGGCACAGCTTATGACGGCATCGGCGAGCGCCCGGCGATTATCGAAAACCCGGCAGTGGATCCTAATATGCGCTGGGTTAATGACCCGCTGTCGAAGATCCTGGCGGGCAAGCCCACCGAGGATTTCATTTTGCACCGAGTTCCCGGATCTTGGTTTGATGCGCCTCGTATTCCGGAAGAATCAAATGAATACCTCGCACAGGGAAAATCTTTGTATGGCCCAGGTACGCCACTATTTGTCGGTGACTCAGGAGTCTGCACGCTCGCGGTTGCCGGCACTGATGCACAAGGCCGCAAGGTAGGTATTACTGCCGGACACTGTGGTAGAGAAGGCGAATATGTTGCTTCGGGTGACTCCTGGCAAGTGGGTAATTCCGGTACCATCGTCGCTTCCAATGAGCGGCACGACTATTCTGTGATCGAATTTGGTTCCAATGCTGAGGTCACGCGCAGTTATAACAATGTCACCATCGACGAGATAGCAGATGGCCCGCATTTCGGTGAACAAGTGTGCAAGAACGGCGTGGCCACTGGTTATACCTGCGGTATTCACTACGGTGCGGTTCAGGGCATTCAGTTCAATCAGGTATGCGCGAGCCTGGGAGACTCCGGTGGGCCGCTCCTGACTGGCAACCGCTTGGTAGGAGTGATTTCTGGTGGTGCGAATCCGACCGGGCTGGATCTATCCTGCCGGAGCCCATTGCAAGGGTTCGTGCATGTACCAACCATGGCTACTGATGCCAACACCCTTTTTGCTGATCTCAATGCACAAGGTGGGGTAGGAGCCGGTTTCCAGTTGCCGGAAAACTAAAGGCGGTGCAGTCTTAAGACTGCACCGCGCGGTAGCGTGGCAACACAAGATCTTGCTTGGCTCACCCAGTCTGTATTAACCCAGAAGGCCCAACACGGATTCGTGCAGGTGACCATTCGTGGCCACCGCCGAGCCGCCGTGTGGGCCTCGCTTGCCATCAAGGCTGGTGAAAATCCCACCGGCTTCACGCACGATGATGTCCAGCGCTGCTAAATCCCACAGCGATACTTCTGGTTCCGCAGCGGCATCGACTGCCCCCTCGGCTACTAGGCAGTAAGACCAGAAGTCACCAAATCCACGCAGTCGCCAGGTTTTGTCACTCAATTCCACGAAGTCGTTGAGCTTGTCTCGTTCCTGCCAACCGGCCAGAGAAGAAAACGACATTGACGCGTCGCCTAAATCGCGCACCTCAGAAACCGATAATGGATCCGGTTCACCGGCAAATACGCGTCGGAAAGCACCGTGGTCTTTGGCCGCGTACCACCGTCGGCCTAGAGCTGGGGCAGAGACAACTCCGACGACAGGCTCGCCGTCGACAAGCAAAGCAATCAACGTCGCCCACACGGGGACGCCACGAACGTAGTTTTTGGTGCCATCGATGGGGTCGATGACCCACTGTCGTCCAGAAAAGACCGGGGTGCCACCCATTTCCTCGCCAAGAATGGCATCTTTGTGGCGGGCGCCGCCCAATTGTTCGCGTAGCATCTCCTCGCAGGCAATATCGGCGTCGCTGACCGGCGTCATATCCGGCTTTGATTGCACGCGCAGGTCGGCGGAGTTAAAACGGTGCAGCGTGATGCCATCCGCGCGATCGGCGAGCTCAAGTGCGAGTGCGAGGTCTTCGGCGTAGGCGGAGCCGGTGCTGGTTTCCACACGGGATTCCGAGACTGGGTTAGTCATGGTCGGTGCCTTTCAGTATGTCCACGATTTCCGCGACGGTGCGTTGATTTCCTGCGATGTGCCAGCGAACCCCGCCTGCAAATTGGATCGCGGTGGCCCCGCCTGCGCCTTCTACCAGTGCTTTCCCTGGGAGCCAATCCCAAGCAGGAACCGAATGCTGCATCCAAGCGTGCAGAGTGCCATCAGCGACCGACGCCAGATCGACAGATCCTGCGCCAAGCATTCGTAGAGTGGCGACGTTGCTAAGCACAGAATGCCACGCGCGTTGGGTAGGTTCCTTGTTCATGCAGGTCGGGTGTAGGTAGGTGCCCACACAAGATTTGTCCAGAGTGCGATCGTCGATCGGCGCTAGTTCTTTGCCATCGCGAGTCGTGCGTAGCCCGGATCCGGAAAACCAGGTATATCCCATTGCTGGGCGGTGCACGGCAGCAGCAATAATCTCGTCTGGATCATCTACAGCTCCGCGTACTAAAGCCAGCGCGGAACACCAGTAGTCTGAACCGGAAGCGAAGTTGTAGGTCCCGTCGACTGGGTCAATGACCCAATTACGCCCGGAGCGGCTGCGGGTTTGGGTGCCTTCCTCGCCGACGATGCCGTCTTCTGCCCGGATTCCTTCTAATACCGCGGCGATAAAACGCTCGGCTGCACGATCTGCATTGGTCACTACATCCGAGATTGAGGTCTTGGTGTCTTGTTCCAAGCCCTTTTCCCGCAAGCGCCAGGCAATGCGCCCGGCGTTGAGAACTAACGCCTGGGCCAGTTGTCCGTCATCATCGCTGACGTGGGCAACCATGAAAGCTTTGGCGGTGGCGTCGATGGCTTTATCGAGTTCCACTTGTGGATCGTGAGCGGAGTGCGCGTCGGAAGTGGAATCGGACGTAGAATCAGCAGGCGAATTCATATCATCTATTTTGCCTGAAAAGCGTGCAACGGAAAATTTCGGTTTCCAACGTTGCTGATCTGCGTTGTTTTTGGTTATTGCTAGTTTTTCTGTTGTTTACTGCAGCGTGTTGGGTTGAGCAGCTGAGCAACCAACATGAGTGAATAGCCAGCATGATTGAGCAACCAGAATCATTGAGTAGGCTGGAAAGTTATGCGATCGGATAAAGCAGCTGTAGTCAAAGAGCTCACCACCACGCTGGCCTCAATCGAGCAGGTCGTGGACCCGGAGCACCTCAAAGAACGGGTGCGTGAGCTAGAGGATAAAGCTGCTGATCCGAGTCTTTGGGACGATCCTGCGCATGCACAGCAGATCACCTCAGAATTGTCGGCTAATCAGGCGAAACTACGTAAGCTGTCCGACCTAAGTCAGCGTCTTGACGATATTCCGGTGTTGTACGAGCTTGCCGACGAAGAAGCCGCCGCAGGTGGAGACGAGGCGGCCATGCTCGCTGCCGATGAAGAATTAGCGGGGTTGCAAGAAGATATCCACGCGATGGAGATCACCACGCTGCTGGGGGGAGAATACGACGAGCGGGAAGCTGTGATCAGTATCCGTTCCGGCGCCGGTGGCGTGGACGCTGCAGATTGGGCCGAAATGTTGATGCGCATGTATATCCGTTGGGCGGAGCGGAAGGGCCATAAAGTCGAAATTTATGATGTCTCCTATGCTGAAGAAGCCGGTATTAAGTCTGCGACTTTCGTTGTGCACGGCCAGTACATGTATGGAACCCTGTCGGTAGAACAAGGCGCACACCGTTTGGTGCGAATCTCGCCGTTCGATAACCAGGCGCGGCGGCAAACCTCTTTCGCCGAAGTCGAAGTGCTGCCGGTTGTAGAACAAACAGATTCCATCGAGGTTCCGGATTCTGAGATCCGCACTGATGTCTATCGTTCCTCGGGGCCGGGTGGCCAGTCGGTGAATACTACGGACTCGGCGGTTCGTCTGACGCACCTACCTACTGGAATCGTCGTGACCTGTCAGAACGAGAAATCTCAGATTCAAAACAAAGCCTCAGCCATGCGTGTGCTGCAAGCGAAATTGTTGGAGCGCAAGCGGCAAGAAGAACGCGCCGAGCTGGATGCGCTCGGCGCGGGAGGAAATGCTTCGTGGGGTAACCAGATGCGTTCTTATGTCCTGCACCCGTACCAGATGGTGAAAGATTTACGGACCAACTATGAAGTTGGGGACCCGGGCAAGGTGCTTGATGGTGATTTAGATGGCTTCTTAGAAGCTGCCATCCGTTGGCGTATGTCGGATGCAGGGGAGACAAGCAGCGATGACGCTGCTGCGGACTAGTTGGCAGGATATTCCATCGGTGATCCTGGCCCCAGCGGGATGCCCAGGAAATACCAGATCAGAAAGAAGATAAACCAGCCAATGATCATTGCGATTGAGTAGGGGAGCGCCAGCGACATCAGCGTACCTACTCCGGAACGCTTGTAGTAGCGCTGCAAGAAGGTGAGTGCCAGCGCAAAGTATGGCGACATCGGCGTGATGATATTTGTCGGGCTGTCCCCGATGCGGAACAGCATCTGGGTGACTTCTGGTGCAGTACCGACGTACATCAGCATGGGGACGAGGACTGGTGCCATCAGCGCCCATTGCGCTGAGCCTGAAGTGATGAATAGGTTCAGTAGCGCTACTAATGCAACAACGCCGGCAAAAAGCAGAATTGGTGGCAGATCTGCGCGTTCGAGTAATTCAGAACCGGTAATCGCGGTCCAGACGCCGAGGTTAGACCATTCGAACCAAGCTAAAAACTGTGCTACCGCAAAAAACAGCACGATCATGGGCAGCATGGTTTTTAAACCGGCGGCCATGAAATCTGGGATATCAGCAGAGCTGGTGATGGATTTGGCTACCAGGCCGTAAACAATGCCGCACAGGAAGAACATGCCGGCTATTGGAACTGCGATAGCGCGGATCAGGGGTGAATCCATGATTTCCCCGTCAGGTCCAGCCAGAGGTGAGCCGGGGATAAACAGCAAAGCAAAATATGCCAGGAGCATCAGCAATAAAGCGATGCCGGTGGCGCGCAACCCAGCTTTCTCATGGGCAGCGAGCTTGAGCTGGTTACTGTTGTTTTCGTTGTTGCCGGCAGAGTCGGCAGACTCGTCCGCCCCAGATGTATTGCTAGCTCCGGCGGCATTGTCGAAGGAGACTTCGGAGTAGTCAATTTTGTCGTGATCTACCAGATCGTGTGCACGTTTATTCACGAACAGTTCAGTGACAGCCGTGATGATCAAAGCGAGCACGATTGCGGAGGGGATGACGAAGAAGATATTTGCCAGAGGCGATACGTCGTAGTTTTCGTCGACAAGCTGTGCTGCTGGGGTGGAAATGCTTGCTAGTAGCAAGTCAGTGATGTTGAGGATGAGCGAGGAGTTGAAACCCGCCGAGGAGGCTGCGAATGCCACCATCGCGCCCACAATGGGAGAGCGTCCGAGGGCGTGGAAAGACATTGCGCCTAGCGGAATCAAAATGACATAAACCGCGTCGGACGCTACGGAACCGGTGACACCGGCCAAAGCTAGCGTAAAGGTCAAGACCTTTGGCCCGACTTTGGCGACCATGGACCGCACCAGGGCGCTGAGCAGTCCGGAATGTTCCGCAACAGCTACACCGAGCATCACTGTCAGGATCACGCCCAACGGCGGGAAGCTGGTGAAGTTATCGACAGCCTCGGTAACCATGCGTTGGATACCTTCGGTTGTCAGCAGATTTTGAACTGCAACGATTTCCCCGGAATCAGGCTGGGTTGCTTTCATTCCCAGTGTGGATCCAAGCCAGCTGGACAACGCGACGATGCCGGCAAGGATGACGAAGAGCCAGAATGGGTTTGGTAGTTTGTTGCCGATCTTTTCGATCAGCCCGAGGAACCCTCCCGCGGATCCAGTTGTCTTGTCGCCGCTATCGGCGGCAGTCTGATTTTCTTTTTTCTTTGTGGCGTTTTTATGAGGAGCAGTAGTGTTCATTGCGTGGCCAATCTGTGGTTGGTCTGACTGCCGGTTTTCTGAGATTATTCTGAAACCACCTGGTTGGTGATCCGTCTCACGATATCTGGACTGAGGGAAACTTGTCCAGGGGCTGCGACATTAGCACCCGAGGTACACGGTTGGGGCTAGAGTGTTACGTGTGATCACTTTCGACAAAGTCTCCAAAGAATACGCGACGTCAACACGTCCCGCGCTGGATGAAATCGATTTGCAGATCGAGAAAGGTGAATTCGTGTTCCTGATCGGTCCGTCCGGATCAGGAAAATCAACGTTTTTGCAGCTCCTCATCCGGGACACCAACGTGACCAAAGGTGATATCCATTTCGCAGACTTTCACGTCAACAAGCTGAAAGGCAGCGAAATTAACAAACTGCGGCAGCGCATTGGCTACGTTTTTCAGGATTTCCGTCTGCTCAGCAAACTAAACGTGTACGACAATGTGGCTTTTGCACTGGAGGTCATTGGCGAACGGCCACAGCGCATTAAAAAGCGCACCATGGAAGCATTGGAAATGGTTGGGCTGGATGCCAAAGCCAACCGGATGCCGAATGAGCTTTCAGGTGGTGAACAGCAGCGTGTCGCCATTGCCCGCGCATTTGTAAACCGGCCATTGTTGTTGCTTGCCGACGAGCCGACGGGCAACTTGGACCCGCACACCGCAGACGAGATCATGACGCTGTTACGGCAGATTAACGCCAAGGGTACTACCGTCGTTATGTCTACGCACAACGCACGCACGGTTAACGACATGCGTCAACGCGTGATCGAAATGAGCCTCGGCAAGATCGTGCGCGATGAAGCTCACGGTGTATATGGCGAATCGCGGTAGGCAAGCGCGCTAGGAACGAGAGCCCGCAGGGGCAGGAGAAATATATGAAACTGAGTTTTGTGCTCAAAGAATCATTCAAGGGCTTGGGCCGCAACTTCACCATGGCTTTTGCGCTGATTGTGACGACTGCGATTTCGCTCAGCCTGGTCACCGCAGGGGTGTTGGTTTCGATGATGGCTTCGGATACCAAGGGCATCTATCTCGAGCGTGTAGAGGTAATGGTCCAGTTGAATGAAGAAGTTTCGGCGAATGATGAAGACTGCACCTCGGAACAATGTAGCGAGGTTAAACAAGCTTTGGAGTCGGAAGATGGCGTGGAATCGGTGATTTTCCGCTCGCAAGCGCAGTCCTATGAACGGTTTGTGGAAGTTTTCGGTGAAACCGACCCAGTGTTGGTGGAAGAGACTTCGCCGGACGCGCTGCCCGCTGCACTGCATGTCCGTTTGGCTGACCCGACCGATACCAGCCCGCTGGATCCAATTCGCGATCTTCCGCAGGTGGATGGCGTCATTGATCAGGTAGAAGACGTCCGTGGGGCCACGGATAATTTGGACACCATTCGGAATGCGACGTTTATTTTGGCTATTGTGCAAGCGGTAGCTGCGATTTTCTTGATCGCCAACATGGTGCAAATTGCGGCTTTCAACCGTCGCGAAGAAATCGGAATTATGCGCATAGTGGGGGCTTCCCGCTGGTACACGCAGGCGCCGTTTGTTATTGAAGCGATGTTGGCTACCTTGCTCGGTGCTGTTGTTGCCGGGGCTGGTTTGTTTGCAGCGAAATTCATGATTGTGGATCCCTCATTGGCGGGGCTTTATGAGGCGCAGTTGATTGCTCCGATCCGTACGCGCGATATCTGGGCTAGTTTCCCGACTGTGGCAGTTGTAGGCATGGCTTTTTCTGGGGTTACCGCGTATATCACGTTGCGCTCTTACGTGCGGAAGTAAAGCTAGTAGGATTGCATTTATTATGGCGAAAAAGGGAAATAAGGCGAAAAAGAACGCGGTGGCGGCCAACTCGGCGGTCTTGGCAACCAACCGCAAGGCACGCCACGATTTCAAGATTCTCGATACCTACGAGGCCGGAATGGTGCTGGTAGGTACGGAGATTAAAGCCATGCGCGAAGGAAAGATTTCTCTTGTCGACGCGTTTGCCACCTTGGACAAAAATGAAATTTGGTTGCGTAACCTGCACATCCCGGAATACTCCATGGGGCATTGGACGAACCACTCACCGAAGCGTACCCGCAAGCTGTTGCTGCACCGGCGAGAGATCGACAAGCTGATGGGGCAGGTCCGCGATGGCTCCCGCACGCTAATCCCGCTGAAGGTATACCTCAAAGATGGAAGAGCGAAGTGTGAAATCGCGCTCGCGGAAGGTAAATTGAACCGCGATAAGCGTGAGGACATTAAACGCCGCGACATCAACCGTGAAGTCTCTCGAGAGCTGGGACGTCGTGTGAAGGGCATCAACGTTTAGTAATTTTCGTTGGGAGTGAGGTTGTTCCGGTGAATTATGTTTACTTAACGGCGTGCATGGCGCAAAAGGCTGGAGCTCATGTCTAAAACTCGTGCTCGATTACGGCAAGTCGCTGGCCTTGATGGTCTGCGTGGTTTAGCCGTGGCAGCGGTTGTGGCTTACCACTTTTTTGGCGACGTGTTACCAGGCGGTTATCTGGGCGTTGACATGTTTTTTGTGCTTTCGGGGTTTTTAATCACTTCGTTGCTGTTGCGGGAATATGACACGACCGGAACCGTAAATCTGAAGGACTTCTGGATACGTCGCCTGCGCCGGATCATACCGACGGCGGTCGTTGTGCTTGTGGTCTGCACCGCGATTGTCGGTGTTATTGGGGGCGATTTTGCAGTCAATATCCGGACGCAGTTTTTGGGTTCACTGTTTTTCGTCAGCAACTGGACTCAGATCGCTACGTCGGCCTCGTATTTTGCTGATAACGAGGTCGAAGTCTTTGCGCACTATTGGTCACTGGCAGTAGAAGAGCAGTTCTACGTGCTGTGGCCTTTAGCATTGTTCGCGTTGCTGGCCGTGTGGGGTGCGCGCAAGCGATTGCATATTGCGCTGGCATCGCTGCTGGCGGCGGTAGCTTCGGCGATTGCCATGGCGGTGGTCTATTCCCCGGATGCTGATCCCACTCGTGTGTATTACGGCACCGATACTCATGCGTTTGGCTTGCTGATCGGAGCCGTATTGGCGATGTTGCTGACCACCAGCAAAGCTGATCCGACACGTGATTCCTGGCCTGTACTAGAGCTTGCGCGAGCGCGGTTCTTGGCCGCACTGATCGGGGTAAGTGCTACTGCGATCTATGTAGTCCAGTTATTTTTCATGGCCGATGATGGCAATTTCCCGTATTGGGGCGGATTGTTTATCACGAGTCTGGCAGGCGCCGGAATGATCTACGCAGTGATCTATGAAGTCGCTCCGCTGCGGTGGATCTTCGAATTCCCGCTGATGCGTTATCTGGGGCAGCGGTCGTTTTCCATTTATTTGTGGCACTGGCCGGTCATAATGATTATCCGCGAGCTGGCGCCAGTGGAGACACTGGACAGACATGCTGCCTGGTGGGGGCTTTTAGCTGTGGCAGTGTCGCTAGGGCTATCGGAATTGAGCTACCGCTGGATAGAAAACCCTTTCCGGCGCAAGGGCTATGGCACAGTCTTCGCAGTTATCTGGGCGCACCGTCCGCGCAAGGCTTCGGCTTCCGCTCCGGCGTCGCCCAAAGCGCCTGTTGCTTGGATAGCCGGGCTCGTGCTTACCGTTGGCTCGGTGAGCGGAACTGCCTACGCGGTGGTGAATTCATCAGATAAAACGCAGCTGGAGCAAGATTTGGATGCGCTTGCTGAGCACAACCGGCAGCAACGCCAAGAGATGCAGGAGCAAGCTGGCGATGCTGAAACCGGGGATGCCAAAAAGATAGATACTGAGAAGAGCGACGGCGAGAAAAGCAGCAACGATAGCAGCTCCACGGGCAGTTCTAGCGATCGTGAGAAATCGAAGGACAAGCCAAATAAGGAAGACGTTTCCGATCGCAGCATGCCCGCCGGTGATGAAATTACCGCCATCGGTGATTCGGTGATGCTGGCATCGTTGATGGCGTTGAACGAAGAATACCCAGGCATTTATGTTGATGCGGATGTCTCCCGGGCATGGGGAGTCGGCATCCAGGTTGCATCATCTCTGGCCTCGCAAGGACTGCTGCGCGACACGGTGGTCCTCGGATTCGGGACCAATAGCGAGGCCCATCCGGGCGAGATTGCTTCGATGATGGAGATTATGGGCGAAGACCGCACCGTCGTTATGGTTCTGCCATATGGTGACCGATCCTGGATGCCGCGCGCCCGCGAGCAAATCATTGAGGCAGCTAAGACCTATGACAATGTGTATATTGCGGACTGGTGCACTCACGCGATGCACACCCCAGGGGCGTTGCGCGAGGACGGTATCCACCCGGATCCGATTGGTGCTACCGAATACGTTACTGCGATCACATATGCGCTGCAGCAATACGTCAACGGGGATAAAAACACCGATACTCTCTGCTAACCGGGCCATTCCGGAAGATGTTGTGAGACTAGCCGACGTTGCTGACTAATTCGTCTTGTGCCTAGCTGGGTTAGCGAACCCGGGTATTAGCGCTTGGCGAAGCGCATACCGTCGATGACTTCGTCGTTATCGAAGATGATGGGTCGGCCATATTCTAGGGCTGGCCCATCGTCGTATTTGTGCATTAAATAGTCGTTGAGCTGCTGCATATCCCGCACGGTGATGGCTTGGTACGGCATATCGAAGGCGATTTTTTCTAGAAACAGGTAGCCATCGTCCAGCGGCACTGCGACGCCGGTGTGCCCAATGAATAGCGTCGCCGGGTCAGTGAGCGTGTCGTGCGAAAACATTGAGATCACTCGGGCGTCGGTCTCGGCGAATTCGATGCCACGCTCGTTGAAATGTGCCTGGATATCGGCGATGTGCTGTGCCGGGTCTTGATCTGTCGTCGTTGAGATATTGCTATAGAACGCAGCGAACTTGCGGCGCTCTTGCTCATCCAGAATTTCTACTGGCGCGTTGTTCAGCGACTCCTGGTCGATAAACAGTAGAGACTCGTTCGGGTTGTCCTGGTTTCTGACGGTGAACAGGGAATCTGCCAGCGTAAAGGTGTTGATTCGGCAGTTCGTGCCTGCATAATTGGCGTGATGCTGCTGCCAGGCCGTGGTGATTGCCTCAACGTCATAGTCTGGATCTTGCGTTCCGTAGTCGGTGAATCCGTCGTTGATGAGGCTGCCGGTCGGAACGGCGTGATTGTATTCGTCGACAAGCCGGAAGAAACCGTCGATACTTTCCTGTGGCACACCTGCATCGGTGAGTGCCTTATGCGCGGTCTCCTGCGATTTCTTGTCGACGAGATTGCTGACCGTCATGCCTTCCAACAGCTTCGCCGCGTCATTTTCTGCGGTGGGGAACTGGCTTCGTTGCGCGTCAGATGAGGAATCTGCAGGCGCAATTTCTGCAGAGCTTGCCCCGGTTGCTCGAGTTGCTTCGGCTACCTCGGCTGTTCCAGTTGACTCTGTTGTTGCCGGGCTTTCACTGGAACTCTCTGGTCCAGCACATGCTGCTAGTAATAGGGTGGTGGTTAGCGAAGAAGCGAGGAAAAGTTTCGTGCGCATTGGTTCATGCTAACGAAATTACGAATCTGCATGTGGTCGCAGGCAAGAGCGAGTATGCTCTGCGGGTTGTATAGTCCTAAGCTTGCACAAGCTTGCACATAGCCAACAAGCAGGTGTATTCTGATCGCTTACAAGGGTTTCCCTGACAACGGGGTTGATTTGGTTTCGACTTCGTCTGTTGAGCCAGGGGAAGCGTGCCGGTGTAAGGTAACGGCCACCGTAAGCGGCGTTACAAATACAATAAACGCAGAGAAGACCTCTCAGCGTGACTACGCCCTCGCTGCCTAATTAAGCTGCAGCGACCGCGTGTCTGTCAGCCCAAGTTATGCTCTTGGCTTGGAATCTGGCATCGACTAAAGAGCTTGCCTTCTGGCTGAGTCATCAGGGCCAGTAGGGACACTCACTGATGGCTGGGCCCATCTTCCGAGACGTGTTCGTGCGAGTCGGAGGGCCGAGTAAGGATCATGCGCGAACTGCGCACGGAGAAGCCCTGGCGAAACAACGAAGGACCCGGGTTCAAGTCCCGGCAGCTCCACAATATGAGGGTAGCCCAGGTTAGCAATAACCTGGGCTTTTCTCATGTAATCACCACTTGTACTGCGGTTATGCTAACTGTGCAGTAGCGTGCATAGGCGTGTATGTGGGGGTATTCATCTTCCATAAATATTTCATATGTGCCATGATCTTCGGGTTAAACGCCAAATTGGGTTAATCCCCAGGAATGTGCCTGGTCGTCGTGTCGACATATGGTGCATTTTTGCAAATAGTGAACAAAAAAGGCCGCTTTTAGCGCGCCTATTTGCAAAAATGCACCAAACACTTGATTACCTGAGACATGATTACCGGCGATGGGATGTTTTATTGGCGCTCTTACGGGGCGACTACTGGCATCGATCAGCCAAATTATGGGATCTGCCGGATGCTTATCCGTATCGCTATCCAGAAAGATTCCGGATACATGCCTGGCGTATGTCTGAAAAATGTGGGTTGGACACAATCGGGGCGCAATTCGGGCTCAGCAGCAAAACCTTCGGCATACTGTGAGCTATGACTGATTCGACTCCAGGACTTTTTGCCACAAGATCATTAGGGCAGTTTGCAGAAAAGTGGGCCCGCGGTATTGCGGATGTGCTGGAGCAGGAATTTCCTGCAGTCAATATGCACATTAGTACCTCTGCCGATGATTGCGATGTGCGGCCACGCACGCAGCACCCGAGTTTCTGGGGCTGTTTCGATTGGCACTCCAGCGTGCACATGCAATATTCGGCGGTGCGCTTGTTGTCAGAAGAAAAGCTATCGTCGGAAGCTAGTACGCGCCTGCATAATATCCTGGAACAGCGGTGGGATAAGCAGTCCCTGCAGGCTGAATATGATTATCTGGTCAATGATCCCAGTTTTGAGCAGCCCTACGGCCGCGCCTGGTTGCTACAACTTGCGCGCCGTTCTGGGCGGGAAGAATTCCTTCCGTTAGTTGAGTTAACTGAGAAGCACATCATGAAGTGGGTTTCTGCGCTAAGCCATCCGATCCGGCACGGTATGCATTACAACACGGCATTCAATCTGTTTTTGATGCTGGATGCCGCGCAAGCGATGGGGCGAGGTCGACTCGCCGATGTGCTTGCCGACGCCGCCCGCAACCTGTTCTTGGGGGATTGCAATTACCCGGTGGAATGGGAGCTGTCGGGCAGTGACTTCCTCTCGAATGCGCTGTGTGAAATGCTGTTGCTTTCTCGCCTGCTGGATAAAGCCGAATTTAGTGCGTGGCTAGAAAAATTCTTGTCTAGCCAAGAAAAAGCGCTGGTTTTCTTGACCCAGACCCCGGAAGTTTTGGACCCGTCTGATGGTCAATTGGCGCATTTGTATGGCTTGACGCTATCACGCGCGTGGATGTTGCGTGAGCTGGCACCACATTTGGGTCGAAAAGCTCAAGAGGTGATCGCGGACCGCACACCAGCAATGTTGGACAGCGTGGAAAAGCAGCTTGTCGACGGAGATTTTATGGCGACGCATTGGTTGACCACCTACGCTTTGTTGGCCATTCGCGCAGACGGGGCAGACGAGCCAGAGCTATAGCAGACGGTGTATAAGAAAAGCTGGCCAGTCCGAGGTTTTCTCAGTCTGGCCAGCAAGGGTTGCAGATGATGGATGCACGTGGGGAGTTAGCGTACTCCGCGCATCATTTTTAGGATCGGCTTGCGTGCGAAGAATACCGCGAAACCACCAATCAATGACGCGCTCGCCATGATCGAGAAGTACACGACTTCGTTTTCTTCGCTGTAGAACTGCGCCAACCATCCAGCGATGGCAGTGCCCATACCCAATGAAGTCCAGAACAGCGCCATCATTTGGGATTTGTGGGCTTCTGGTGCCAGTTTCGTGGCCAGCGATGTGCCGGTTGGAGAGATGCATAGCTCGGCTAGCGTGATCACGAACAGAACACCCACTAACCATCCCACGTTGACGATTGCTTGTCCGCTAGGAAACAGAAAAATGGCAAAGGCGATACCTGCGCCCAGTAGACCGAGTGCAAATTTGGTGACAATAGTGGGCTGTTTTTCGCCCATTTTGGTCCACATGACGGAAAACAGTGTGCCGAACATGATGATGAACAGCGGTGCGATGGAGTTGAACAATCCGGGCTTGAGCTCCATCCCGAAGATATTCCAGTTCAAACGCGTATCGGAATAGACCGCCATAACGGTGAACTGTTGTTGGTAGAGCGACCAGAACAGCACGCTTCCGAACCATAGAGGAACGAAAGACTTGACACGGGAGTGCTCGGTTTCGTTGGTTTTGTCGCTGCGGAACAAAATTACGAACAACACGATGGCGCAGATCGCGATGAGCCCGATAACCCAGGTATCGATATTGCCTGGCGTGATGAGGCCGACCCACACCATGACGACGACGAGAACGATAAACGCGATGGTTGCAGCGAGTGCTTTTTTCTTTTCCGCGGCCGACGCTGGGTTCGACACGTGGTGAGCACTGGCTGGCAAGTTTTTCCGGGTGAACCAGTATTGGATGAGTCCTAGTGCCATACCGATGGCCGCGATGCCGAAGCCTAGGTGGAAACCGGATACATCCCAGGCGAAGTTCGTCGCCAAGGGGCCCAGCAGCGCACCGATGTTGATGCCCATGTAGAAGATGGTGAAACCAGCGTCCCGGCGGGTGTCTTTGAGGTCATAGAGCGAGCCGACCAGGACAGATGCGTTGGTTTTCAGACCACCGGAGCCTACGGCGATAAGGATCAAGCCGACGACGACACCGCTGACATCTGGGATTATGGCCAATGCGATGTGACCTGCCATGATCGCAATGGCTGAATAAAACAGCGTGCGCTCGGGGCCCCAAACTTTATCGCCTAGATATCCGCCGACAATAGCCATCAGATAAACCATGCCACCGTACGCACCGATTACACCGGTAGCAGCGCCTTTATCGAGACCTAACCCGCCGTCGGCAACGGAATAGTAGAGGTAGTAGACCAAGATGATCTGCATTCCGTAGAAGGAGAATCGCTCCCACATTTCCACGAAAAACAGGTTGGCCAGCATGCGTGGGTGGCCAAAGAAGGTTGCGGAACCGGTATCTGGCCCGGTTTCGTCTGGTGCGGTGCCGGTGTCTGTCGCCGACTGAGATGTAGACATGAGAGAATCCTCGAACTTACTCACGAAAATGATTACGTTAACAGCCTAAAACTACACTTTTGTGCTGTGAACACAAGGGGGCTAAACGACGAATAGAAGCGTGGAAAATACGAATATGAGTCCTGCAATTTGCAAGAAGCAATTTTGCTAAGTTGGGGAAATGAATGCGACGCGGGAAATGAATATGACACGGGATAAGAAAACCGACGTGCTGGGTGTTTCGACCAGCCGGGGTGGGCAGTTCCAACGGCTTAATGAGCGAATAACGCCAGATGCTCGTGGGCTGAGCACGATTTTCGGTGTCGCGGGCGTACTGCATTTTCTCCGCCCCGCGGTTTTCGATTCGATTGTTCCGGGGTGGGTCCCGGTCTCTGCACGGTGTGCTACTTATGTCAGTGGCGCAGCAGAACTCGGGCTTGCATATGCGCTGCGGAAACCCCATACCCGCTCGATTGCCGGTTATGTCGCGGCGGCGTTTTTGGTTGCAGTGTTTCCCGCAAACGTGGAAATGATGAGGCAGTGGGTGCCGCAGTCACGGCGAAAAGCTGTGGTGAGCGTAATGCGACTACCTCTACAAATTCCTTTAATCTACGGTGCATGGCGTGTCGGCAAGCGCAACGTCGCTTAAATCACTAGCGGGGGTAGGGGGAAGATTGGAAAAGCATAGGAAAATGCTGGTTAAGTAACGATTTCCTAATGAATCGTGTCCATCTAAGGGTGTAATAGTCCAGCCAATCCTTGTTAAGTCAACCCGTGCTTAATAGGGTTAAGCTTTGGCTGTGTGTACAAGAGGTTTCACACAGAGAATTTCCAGTTTTGCGAACGAACATTACCCCCGAGGAGAAGTGAACGAAGATGGCTTCAATTAAGATCCGCAATACCGTAATCACTGGACTTGCTCTATCCAGCCTGGTTCTTACAGCTTGTTCCACTGATGATGCCGAGAGCACCAGCGCAGATGCGACGACGTCGGCAGAATCAAGCGCTGCGGACTCTTCGTCGGATGCTGCCTCCGACGGTGACACCATCACCATTGAAGACAACCACGGCACCCAGGAAGTCCCGAAAAACGCCAAGGCTGTTGCTGCAACGGATAACCGCTCATTCGAGATCTTGGAAAAGTGGGGAGTAGACCTGGTTGCTGCTCCGAAGCAACTGGTTCCGCATACGGTCGATGCTTACCGCGAGGACGATTCGGTCGCCGATCTGGGTATGCACCGCGAACCGGACCTCGAGGCTTTGGTTGCTGCACAGCCGGATCTCATCATCAATGGGCAGCGTTTCCAGTCGCACTACGACGACATTAAGCAGCTGAACCCAGATGCTGCGTTGGTAGAGTTTGAGCCTCGTGACGACGAAGACTTCGCGGAAGAGCTGCGTCGGCATGCATTGGCACTCGGAGAGGTGCTCGGGCATGAGGACGATGCCCAAGAGCTCGTCGACGAATTTGATGCTGCGATCGAACGCGCGAAGAAAGCCTATGATGGTGAATCCAGCGTGATGGCACTGAACGTCTCCGGTGGTGAGCTTGGATATGTCGCTCCGTCCAAGGGCCGTGTTTATGGACCGATCTTCGACATGCTGGATTTGAAACCTGCGCTCGAGGTTGATGATGCATCACAAAACCACAAAGGTGATGATATTTCCGTAGAAGCCATCGCAGACTCGAACCCAGCCTGGATGTTCGTGCTGGACCGCGACGCTGCAATTTCTGCACGGTTGGAACCTGGCTACCAGGCAGCGAAAGATGTGATTGAAGGTTCCGATGCTCTGCGTAACGTCGCTGCTGTCAAAGACGGGCAGATTGTCTACGCTCCAGAAGACACCTACACTAACGAATCCATCATTACCTACACCGAGATTCTGAACGATATCGCTGACGCGTTTGAAGCAGCGAAGAAGTAATTCTTCCGCTCTCGTTTGTAGGTGCGAGTGATCGTCCCGAGAGTAGTCATTATTCCTCGAATGATGCACAAGTGAGGCCTACAATGCCAGCCGAGGCTACGAATTCGTAGCCTCGGCATTGCCATGAGCATCGGTCGATGATGAAGAAATGAAGGCACAAGACATGACCACTGCCACAACGCCTAGCACCCCCGATGGCACAAGTCCGCCTCCCGACGAGCCGGGACAGCAATCCCAATCACGGCGAGCGCAGACACGCACGAAATTATTTGACTGGAAACTGGCCGTCGGTTTCGCCGTCGTCGCAGCGCTGCTGGTGACATCACTGATGGTTGGCGAATACAACATTTTTGAAGCAGCTGACGGTTCGGACTTTTTCTACATCACGCGCTTGCCACGTACTATTGCGTTGGTATTAGCAGGTGCGGCAATGGCGATGTCGGGCTTGGTCATGCAATTACTGACGCAAAACCGATTTGTGGAGCCGACCACCACTGGAACTACCGAATGGGCCGGGCTTGGTCTGCTGTTTGTCATGTACTTCATTCCGACGGCGTCGGTGCTTGAACGCATGATTGGTGCCGTCTTTTTTGCTTTTGTCGGCACCATGGTGTTTTTCCTGTTTTTGCGCAAGGTCTCGTTGCGGTCATCGTTGGTAGTTCCAATTATCGGCATCATGCTGGGCGCAGTGGTCTCGTCGATCTCGACTTTTTTCGCCTTGCAATTCGATATGCTGCAATCGTTGGGCATCTGGTTTATGGGCTCGTTTACCTCGGTATACAAAGGCCAATATGAGGTGCTGTGGGTAGTTGTTGCGATCGCCGTTGCGGTTTTTTTCTTTGCCGATCGTTTGACGGTCGCCGGGCTTGGTGAAGATATTGCCACCAACGTTGGCGTTAATTATGCGCGGATCGTATTGGCGGGCACTGCCTTGATCGCTGTAGCCACCGGCGTGGTCACGGTAGTGGTGGGAGCCTTGCCGTTTTTGGGCTTGATTGTGCCGAATGTGGTCTCCATGTTCCGCGGCGATGATTTGCGCTCGAATCTTCCGTGGGTCTGCTTGTTGGGAATCGCGATTGTGGTGGTGTGCGACCTCATCGGACGTACGATTATCAGTCCATTCGAAATGCCCGTTTCTGTCATTCTGGGCATCGTTGGTGCCATTGTCTTTGTCACCCTGATTGTTAGGCAGGCACGCCGTGGATAATCTTGAGACAAATAAGGTATCGGCACGCACTTCTCGTACAGCAGATCGTGCGCAGGTGGGAAATCCTGAGTCTTCGGATCGTGTGGAAGACGGTATGAGTGCGGCAGCATGCATAAGCGAGAACCAAGGGCAACAACGAAGGGAACGCAGTGCCTCTGCCTTTCAAAATTCCGCCGCGGCTCGCAAATATTGGATTATTTTCGGTGTCCTCGCGGTCATAGCTGCTGGTTGCGGGTTCGGCCTTCTGGCTTATGGGAACCCGATGCCGGTGGGCACCGAGCAATTTTGGCTCATTGCCGAGCGGCGGATGAATTCCGTGATCGCGATGGCGGTGGTCGCGATCTGTCAGGCCATGGCGACGGTGGCTTTTCATACCGTTACGAATAACCGCATTATTACCCCTTCCATCATGGGGTTTGAATCGCTGTATGTGCTGATTCATACCTCGACCGTGTTTTTCCTGGGAGCGGCTGGATTGCATAACGCCCGCACCTTGTCGACGTTCGTGTTCCAGATCGTCGTGATGATTCTGCTTTCCTTGATTCTGTATTCTTGGCTGTTGACCGGAAGGCATGCAAATATGCACGCCATGTTGCTGGTCGGCATCATTATCGGTGGCGGTCTGGGTTCCATTTCGACTTTCATGCAGCGCTTGCTCACACCGTCCGAGTTCGATGTGTTGACCGCACGAATGTTTGGGTCGGTCAATAATGCTGATCCGGAATATTATCCGTTAGCTATTCCGCTCTGCCTGGGGGCGGCCGGACTATTGTTCGTTTTCTCGCGCAGGTTGAATGTGCTGGGGCTTGGCAAAGACGCAGCAATGAACCTGGGCTTGAACTATAAGTTGTGGTCGATTGGTACGCTGATTTTGGTATCCGTGCTGATGGCGGTTTCGACGGCATTGGTCGGACCAATGACCTTCCTTGGATTTTTGGTAGCGACGTTGGCTTATCAATTTGCCGATACTTTTGACCACCGTTTCGTTTTCCCCATGGCGGTATTGACCGCATTTTCAGTACTCACTGGTGCGTATTTTGTGCTCAACCACGTTTTCTATGCCCAGGGAGTCGTCTCGATCGTCATCGAGCTGGTTGGCGGCTCGGTCTTCCTATTTGTCATTTTGAGAAAGGGACGCTTGTGATTACCCTCCGAAACCTGCACAAGGCCTATAGCAGTGACGTTGAGATTGGCCCGGTGAATCTGGAGATTCCTGCCGGCGGTATCACCGCGCTCGTCGGCCCGAACGGCGCCGGCAAGTCAACCTTGCTTACGATGATCGGGCGGTTACTGCAGCCGGATTCCGGAGAGATTACCGTCGGTGGGGCAGACATTTTTAATACGAAGTCGAAGGAATTGGCGCGCATTGTTTCCATTCTGCGCCAGGAAAATCATTTCATTACGCGTTTGACGGTGCGCCAGCTCGTCGGGTTTGGGCGCTTCCCGTATTCCAAAGGTCGTTTGACGCCTGCTGATGAGGAAGTCATTTCGAAGTACATCGACTTTCTGAATCTCACTTCGTTGGAAAACCGCTACTTGGACCAGCTATCGGGTGGGCAACGCCAACGCGCGTACGTCGCGATGGTGTTGTGCCAGGAAACCGATTATGTGCTGCTCGATGAACCGCTAAATAACCTTGATATTGCGCATTCAGTCGAGATGATGCGTCACCTGAAACAAGTAGGTCCGGAGTTCGGGCGGACCATCATTCTGGTGCTGCATGATATTAACTTCGCTGCACGCTACGCGGACTATATTTGTGCGGTAAAAGACGGACAGATTTGCGAGTTCGGTACTCCAGAAGAGGTCATGAAAAATCAGATTCTTACCGAGATTTTCAATACGAACATCGCCGTGATTGATGGGCCGGACGGCCTGCTGGCCTGCTATCACTAGATTAACCGACGACGGTGAGAATGTGACAGAGAAAAATATGACGTCGCTAATGTGACGGCGATATGATGAATCAGAACCTGGTGGCACAGCGGAAGCAGCGTTGGATAGATTTCCTTGCTGAGCACCAGGTTCTTTTCTATATTGCGGCGATACTGCTCGGCCTTCTCGCCTCCCCGTGGGACCTGGAGAAGATGGCGACTCCGGTTCTTGGTCTCTTGATGCTGTCGACGTTTTCTGCGCTCCCGCTCCGGCGAGTGCGATTAGCCCCACGGCTAACCGCACTAATTTTGGTTTTAAATTTTCTCATCGTGCCGTGTGTTGTTTGGGCTTTAATCCAGCCTGTACGTGGTGACCAGGTGCTGCTCATCGGGATTACTTTGGTTTTGCTGGCCCCGTGCATCGACTACGTGGTGCCATTTTCTGGCATGGCCGGAGCCGCGCATCACCGGCTGTTGGCGATCACACCGTTGCTGTTTCTGCTGCAGATGACGCTGCTCAGTCTGCTACTCCCGCGGTTGATTGGGGCGGAATTCGTTGATTCTGCGATGGGGCCAATGTTGCGTGCCGTTGTGGGGATGTTGGCTATCCCACTGGGTTGTGCATGGTTACTACAGCGGTGTGAACGCACGTCGCGGCACCGGAGCGTCGGAAAGATAGCCAGACACGCTCGAATCACCTTAGATGCCGCAATGGTGCCGTTGATGATGGTGACGTTATTCGCCATCACCGCGACGTACGGCGCAGATGTGTTCCGCGAAGGCCGCGAGCTGGTACCTGCGGTAGCTATCTATGTCGTCTTCGCAGTAATCATGGCGATGGTCGGAATTGTTGCCGTAAGAGTGGTTAATTTGCGTATCGACGACGGGGTGGCAGCGGTATTTTCTGGCGTCACCCGAAATTCCCTAGTTGTTATGCCGATTGCTTTCGCATTTCCGGATGGTTTTGAGGCGGTTCCGATCGTGATAGTCACGCAAACCTTGGTCGAGTTGTGCGTAATGGTGTTGTTCATAAAAACAGCCCCTTACCTGCAGAAACTTTTGCAATAAATCCCGAATTTGCATTGTGTTTTGTTATCGCTTAAGCTTGTCCAAGTCGCCGCGAGGGGCTGACAGAGAAAATAACTTCACAGGATGTTGGTTCTGGTGGTTGTGTTCTTTGTTTGTCTGGTGGTGATGGTGATAATTTTATAGGGCCGATGCTCGCTGGCTTTCGGATGGTTTTTGCTGTTTGTTGTGTTGGTGGGTGGCGCTGGTTGTGGGGGCTTTCTGGTTCCGGTTGTTGTGATGAACGACACAGTGTTCTGGTTTGTGTTTCTGCAACGTGGTGTGTAACATCGGTCTGGCTGCTTTACGGAAGGGTGCTCGTTGATAAGGGTGCTTGAGTAGTGGGGTGGTGGTGTTGTGTGAG
>NZ_JIAH01000007.1 GCF_000688415.1 Corynebacterium pseudodiphtheriticum DSM 44287 | reverse complement strand
CGGTGGAGTAGTTCGCGGATCCAGCGGGTGCTGACGTTAAAGAGTGCGGCGGCATCTTTATGACTCATGCCGGTCGCGAGGATGGTTTCGACGATGACTTTGTTGGAAGTGTGTTTCTTGCCCATGCTCTATTTTGGGCGGAAGTATGTCTCGCTACATCCTAAGGTGGTGCGTGTGTCCTCATTGTCCCTGTTGGGGTGGTTGTGTGGGAACAGCGGAACGATGTTGTGGCACATCAGAGCCTTGAGGGGCGGAAGGATGTCGTGAGACAGAGCGGAACGATGTCATGGAATCAGACACCGCTCCGGGCACACTTTTAATCTCGAGGCATCTTTTTCTAGGATGCCTCGAGATTTTTTATCTACTCCACTTTGCTTTTCGGAGAGCCCATCTTGGGCCCTCCTGTGAGGAAGTTAGTAACGCACAGCCTGCAATGGTGCAATCAGTGGAACGTCTCCGTGGAGTAGAATATCCGCCTCGACGTGATATACGGATTCAACTAACTCCCGGTTCAGCACGTCTTTCGGGACTCCCTGTGCACGGATGCACCCGTCTTTGAGCACCATAAGCGTGTCACACATTCGCGCAGCAAGGTTGATGTCATGGATGGCAATCAGGCCTAGACTCCCCTCTTTCTGTGCTTTTGCGCGTACCTGAGAAAGGACAAATAGTTGATGGTGAAGGTCCAAAGCGGAAGTCGGCTCATCTAAAAGCATTAGCCCCGGCCGCCCCGCCAGCATTTGCGCGAGGGCAACTAGCTGGCGTTGGCCCCCCGACAGCTCATTGAGGTACCGGGTGGCGATGTCGTCGAGACCTAGCTCGTGCATCACCTCTCCAGTTCGGAGTACCGGATCTTCGCATGATTCTCGTCGTGCAGCGATAAGCACGGCTTCGAATGCCCGTAAGGCTGCGGTGGTTGGCAGATCCTGTGGCACGTAGCCAGTCAGCTGTCTCTTGGTCTTTCCACGTGGCGCGATTCCGTCGACTAGAAAATCTATGTCGCCCGCATAACTACGGTGAACGTCGGCAAGTGTTTTAATCAGCGTTGTTTTCCCCGAAGCATTTGGTCCTAGCAGCCCAACAACTTGACCTCCAGTCAATGCTTCAACATTGACATTATGCAGTACTCGGTGTGCCCCGTAGGTAGCACTCAGTCCAGTAATTGCGAGTTTCACTTCCATCGGCGCATGATTCGCAGGCGTTGGTGTTGCATTTTTTAGCTCCACAGCGCCCTCCTCTTAGCCATAACGATCGCGATAAAGAAAGGTACACCTAGCAGCGAAGTTACGATGCCAATTGGAATTGCTAGCCCAGGTTTGACGATCAAGCTCAACGCATGTGCGGTACACATCACTGCTGCACCGGCAGCCATGGAGGCAGGTATAAAATACCGTTGGTCTTCTCCAACCAGCATGCGGGCAATGTGTGGCCCCACGAGCCCGATGAAGCCAATGATCCCTGCAAAGGCCACGGTGGTTGCTGCCACCAAAGAGACCACAACCAACACGATCACCCTTAGCGCGGAAGTATTCACGCCCATCGCTGCTGCTCGGGCATCTCCCAACCGAAGCGCCGTCAATTGCCATGACAAAGCCCAAAGAACGGGAAGCGCAATTACCAACACCCCCGCTAACACCGCATTTCCGGTCCAACTGGCGCGGGTCAGCGATCCCATTGACCAAAATACGATCTGTTGCAGAGCTTCTGCTGATGACCGGTATTGAATTAATGCCAGCATGGCTTGGAAGAAAAATACCAGCCCAATGCCTAACAGCACCATTGTTTCTGCTCGTACGCCTCGCAGCACGGCAGCAACGACAATGATGCCAGTAGCGACTACCGACGATAACCAAGCTACTAACGCCAGGTTGAGCTGCGGCTGCGCGACAATCTGCCAGTGCAGAACAATTGCGCTGGCGCCACCGAATGCTGCAGCAGCTGAAATTCCCAGAGTAAAAGGTTCTGCGAGTGGGTTGTTGAGGATTGTCTGCATCTCTGCGCCCGCGAGAGACAAACTAACCCCAATTAACAACGCCATCACTGCCATCGGCAGGCGTAGCCGCCAGAGAACAGTGTGGGTTTGTTCGTCCAAACTCGATGGGTTAACTATTCCAGTGATGACTTCGCCAGGGCTGATATCAATCGCACCTACGAAATTACTCGTAACGAAGGCAGCGATTGCAACTGCGCAAAGACCAGACACAATACCGATGCGTTGCCAGGTCAGCTTTCTATGCTGCCGACCAAGCTCTAATACTGCCTTGTTTGCTACCTCTATTTTGTCGACAGCAGGTGGTTTAGCTAGGGACTTTGGTGCAGAGATGCCTCTTGTCACAATCCGCTGTGTCTCGTTCATCATCATTAATTAGTGCTAAACAAAGTACCCTCGCCAGAGATTGGCGAGTACTTCTTTTGTGAATCCAGCCACTTCTGCTCGACGTCAATGTCTTCGTAGGCTTCTGGGTTAATCCACTGAGCAATCTGTAGCAGAGCGAGGTAGTTGAAAGGAGAGTTGTAGAACTGGTGCCACAATGCGTGCAGCTGGTTATCTTTGACGGCGCGTAGGCTTTCAAAACCAGGCTGTACTTCCGGCAATTTAGCGATGCTAGCTTTTGCTTCGGATTCGTCGATACCGTAGCCGACAGCGGCATAGCCCACTGGGTTACCTTGGTCGTCTTTCTTTTCAGACCAATCTCCCCCGGTAGCGATGATCATGTCTGGGTCGGATTCCAAGACTTTTTCTGGTGTCAGCGCACCGGATTCACCTTCAATCACGTGATCGCCAACATTGTCTCCGCCTGCGGTATTAACCAGTTGCGAAATATTTGAGTCATTCCATGAGCCACAGCAATCCAAGACACCCGCAGCTCGCCACACAAAGGTCTTAGGCTTCTCAGTAACTTTGGCTGCGCGTTCCTGCACCAGGTCCACGATTTCTTGCCAGTCCTTGTTGAATTCGTCCGCGCGCTGTTCTTGACCAAAAATTTGGCCAAACAGCTCCATCGATTTTGTGGTGTTTTGTAATGGTTTCGCACGGAAGTCCGTGACGACGTATTCCACACCGGCTTCGTCCATCTTTGTGGTCAAGCCAGCTTTTTCCGAAGCTTCGTAGGTATCCATTGACAAAACGACCAAATCTGGCGCCATGCTCAAAAGGTTTTCCACGGTGACGTCCCCTTTGGATAGGCCACCGATTTCAGGAATTTCACTGACTTCTGGAAGCTTTTCTTCCAATCGGTTGTAGTAGTCTGGCACATTCTGTTTCAGGTCAGTGCCGATACCGACGATCTTGTCCAAGGGGTTTTCGGTATTCAAAATACCGGTGGCAAATAGCGAGCGTCCTTCGCCGAGGATGATGCGTTCGGGTTCTTCTTCGAGGGTAACCTCCCGGCCGGCAATGTCGGTCAACGTGATAGCGCCAGAGTTATCGCCGTCGTTGTTACCGGTAGAAGAATCGCCATTTGCTTGTTTGGCTTCTTCTGAACTGCACGCAACAAGAACCGTTGCAGACACGACACCAGCTGCCATCGTCGTCAAGATTTTTCTGGTATTGCGAGACATTTTCCTCCTTGAACAAAAATTCCAGCAAATATCATGATAAGGACAGGCTTATGCTACCCATTTAAGTAAGTCTCAACAATATGTTTTTGAATGTTTCCTATCATATGTTGCACATCACAAATATAGCTGTTCGAGAGCTTGTCTCTGCCCCGTCCCTGCCCCTGTCCCCCGTACGCATAATTAGAGGTTTCCTAAACATTCTGAGCACAGTTAACACTCTTAACACCAGCCCCGCATTGCTCCAGAGTTGACGGACAACCACTAGACTGGATACTCATGGATTCAGAAGGAAGCCACACGCACCAGCTCCAGCAACAGTCAGAAAAAGTCGGACGCGCACGACGACGCACTCCGTGGATCAAGAGCTTCATGCATTTTTGCACCACCATTCGTCGTGATGCATGGGCTTCCATTCGACGCTGGTCCCTGGCACGTTTCTTGACCGTTGGTGCGATTGCTGTCAGCTTGCTCGTGTTATTCATCCTGATCGATTTCCCTACGCTGAGCTCGTTACGCGAATCTGCCGATTCTGCAGGAAGTGGATTTATGCTGCTGTTTTGGTTGGGGTACGTGTTTTTCACGCAATTTCCCTTGCCACGGACGGTGTGGACCGTGGCATCGGGAATCTTGTACGGTCCCTGGACAGGCTTGCTTATAGCATTGACCGCACTTACGGCGTCGGCAGCTATTTCGCTGTTGCTTGTTCGTTGGCTACTGGGCGACTGGATGGCTCCTCGCCTCAAACACCCTGCGGTTGCCGGTATCAATTATCGATTGCGCAAACGTGGATGGCTCGCAGTTGCGTCCTTAAGACTCATCGCAGGCGTACCGTTTTCTCTCGTCAACTACACTGCCGCGCTAACATCGATCCCCTTTATCCCTTTCGTAATCGCGACTCTCATCGGATCTGCACCAGGAACCGTCGTCGGGGTGCTGTTTGGGGATACGTTGATTGCTGGTACCAACCCGCTCGTTGTTGTATTGCTGGCAGCTATTGCAGTTGTTGGTATCGGCGGGCTGATTCTAGATGCTCGCATGCCAGTCCAGACTCGTACGGTAATCAAGTCTGAGGTATAGACTAGCTTCCAGATTGATCTCGGAAAGCACGGCGGTTGTTGCCACCAGTCCGCTTCCCGCTAATTGTTTTGTTGCCCGTCTAGCTGTTATCTAGGAGGCGTTATGCTCGCTGTCCACGCCCGATACCGTGGGAGCGCATCCCGTCGTGCCGATTTGGTTCAGCGATCTGCTGCTGCTTTATCGAGTTTGGATGGCGTTGATGGCTTTGACGTCGTGGGCATAGAAGACATCGTCTCTACCATGACTGACCCATCCACCGTGTGCGATATCACTATGGCTTTGCTTGCCGACGGTGAATGGTCAGTGGGGATTGGGATTGCCCGAGAACACGAGGCCGCACGGTCTGCTGCACAGCGCACGCTGCCGCGGAATGCCCGCGCTGGAACTGTACGTGTGGCAGTGGTTTCGGCACCGCCTGCCACTGCCGAAGACGTCGCGGCATGTTTTGCATTGCTCGGGCAGGTACTCAACAAGCGCACCTATGAAGGTAGAGAAGCTACCGCGCTGGTTCGGCGAGGGTTAAGCCAGAATGAAGCAGCCGAAGAATTGGGGATTTCGAAACAGGCAGTTTCACAGCGCTTGCAAGCCGCTGGCTGGGCTGCGGAGACCGCAGGCTGGCGTTTAGCCGTCAACCTATTGTCTAAAGCAGATCAGATTTCTGCAGCTCAGGATTAGTAACGAAATCCACCAAACGCTCGACTGCGCCGATTAGTGAAATGTCTATATCCCGGAAGGAATGCACTGAGTTATAAATCCGATGCCAGGCTTCTTTCGGGTCAGACCAGCCCACAGCCTCACACACACCGGTTTTCCAGTCTTGCCCCTGTGGAACTTTCGGCCAATTTTCTAGTCCGACACGCTCAGGTTTTACTGCTTCCCAAATATCTACATACGGGTGTCCCGTAACTAAAACATGCGGGCCGACCTCCTCTGTTAAGCGAGCCTCCTTGGTACCAGCAATTAAGTGGTCCGCAAGTACTCCGATACGGCGTTGCTCCGTCGGCTGAAATTCCGCAAGGCGTTCTGCCAGGTTGTCTAGCCCTTCTAAGTACTCCACGACTACGCCTTCGACGCGTAAATCATGGCCCCAAATCTTTTCGACGAGTGCTGCATCGTGGATCCCTTCCACCCAGATGCGCGATGGGGCGGCCACCTTGGCGCTAATATTGTGCACGCGACGAGATCCTGACTTCGAATGGGTCGGCATTTGCGGGGTGGGTTTCTGGAGACTTTTCGACAAACTAACCCGCTGACCTTCAAATAGAAAACCCCCGGGAATAATTGGGAAGACCCGGCGGGTACCATGGCGATCTTCTAATCGTGCTAAGTGCCCGGAAAATGTCTTGTCTATATCGATAAGTGCCCCAACAAAATCTTCTCCAACAACTTCCAAGACCATACCTGGTTGTGCTTTTAGGTCGGGGAAACTTGGCGCTTGTTTACGCTTGTGGCCCTGCAAAATATCGCCACTATACCGCTTACTGTTCATAGCCTGTCAGTGTATCGATTAGGATGGCCAACGATGTCTATCCGCGCCGAAGTTTATTCCCCCGTGCAAAATACCGCAGTCTGGCTTGCCGCTTGGCTTTATGGCTACGAATCAAGCGACGCCACGATCGATGCATTACAAGAATTAGGTGGTACTAATACTCTGGAAGGTACCGCAATTATCGAGCTTCTGTCTGGCCTACGTGCAGCCACTTCGGCAATCCTTACAGAGCCAGAGCCTGTACTTAAACTTGTACTAGCAGGCCCTGGTGAACCACCGGCTCTTCCCGTTACTGGAGAGTCTGCCCAAAATCTAGTGCGCGATCCTGCCCCTGGCGCAATTGTGGTTAAAGACAACGATCCAGAGCTACACCACGTTCTTATCCCACGCTATATTAACGGGACCACTGAATGGACTTGGATTCGTGAAGCCTTGCCACTGCCAGCTACCTCTGGCCTGCTTGCTGGTGATGCGGATTATTATCTAAGCCAAGCAACCAATACTGCGGCTGAGCTAATTGAAAAATCTGGGCATGCCCCAGCAGATCTTCCCAATGCCCGTATGACCATTGGTACGCTGGCTGATTTTTATGATATCCCCGGGCTTCCCGGCTCTGTTCCACCCAGGGTTGCAAAATTGTTTGCACGCGCGGATACTGTTGCCGCAACCATCGAAATGCTGACGGATAAACTAGGCGACCACAGCCTTGATCCTTATCTATTCGGGCTGTTTCGTCATCTGCGGCATGCACGCATGGCTGGGGTTGAACGGGCATGCGCAGAATTCGCGCGCAGTTGGCGCTAATCCGCCAAAATCGAGAACGGACAAACCTAGAACCTGGGTCGCCATACTCAGTTTGTTAAGCGCTACGCTTTTGTCCAAATGTCGCAGCAACCGGGAGCACACGGTTCCCCGTTGTCTGTATTTCCTTGGACCGTCACATTTCCAAGCTTTTCAATAATTTCACCAGCAGCGGACTCTGCAGCAATGTCGACCACCATCTCTGCGAATTCTTGAGTTAGCCCTGCAGTCCGCGCACGCTCAACATGGACGTCTTTTTCTTGCGCAGCTTCTACGAGTTCTGTGTCCAGATCCCACAAAACCTCCATGTGATCGGTGATAAATCCGATTGCACAAACAACGACGGCTTTTGTTCCTTGGCTGTCCGCCAAGTGCTCAGTGTGGTCGACGATGTCTGGTTCTAACCACGGCACTCGAGGGTCACCGGAACGTGATTGCCATACGAGATCATAATCCTGGATGCCAGCCTTGTTCGCAGCCAAGCGGGCGGCTTCTGTAACCTGTCGTGAATACAGGTTTTTATCACCGTCAGCACCACCAACGTCATCGTGCCGGTTCGGCACAGAATGCGCAGTAAACAACATCCGAGTGTGATCACGCCGTTCACTTGGGATTTTTTCATAGGCTGCTTCGATTGCAGCAGCGGTCTCTGCTATGAAAGTTGGGTGCGAAAAGAATTGGCGGATCTTGGTGAAATGAATTTCCGGGAGGTTCTTCGCTGCTAGATGTTCGCGGACTCGCTTGATATCTTCGTTGTACTGGCGGCATGCTGAATATCCACCCCAAGCAGAGGTTGCTAACACGAGTACTTTGCGATGCCCATCGTGAGCGATTTTTTCAGCTGCATCTTCCGCGAATGGATGCCAGTTGCGGTTGCCGAAATACACCGGCAAATCAATCTCTCTCCGAGCAAGTGCTTCCTCTAGATTTGCAATCAGCTCGCGGTTTTGCTGGTTGATGGGGCTAATTCCACCAAAATTGAAATAGTGTTCACCGACTTCTTCTAGGCGTTCGCGTGGAATTCCCCGTCCGCGAGTCACGTTCTCTAGAAATGGCACAACCTCGTCTGTTCCCTCGGGGCCGCCAAAGGAAAGGACGAGGAGCGCGTCGTAGTCAGTCAAGGGATGCAAATCAGTCATGCCCTTAGCCTAGCAAGGGAATTTTCCTGATAAATTATTTTGCTTGGTTATCCCAGGAGGCGAACAGCGTGTTCGGTCATTCCAGTGTGTCGCACTGGGACTTCCCGTACGTGCGAGCCGGAATGTGGGGCCTCGATCATCATTCCATTGCCAGAATAGATAGCAACATGCTGTGATCCACCAGGTCCATAGAAAATCAGGTCACCTGGTTGCAGATCAGTTGTTGATACATGAGTGCCGTGCCGGTATTGACCTCCGCTGTAGTGTGGCAAAGAAATTCCCGCACCGGCGAACGCATATTGGACCAAACCAGAGCAGTCAAAACCAACTTTGCCAAAGTCACCGTTGCTATCTGCGTGGCCGCCGTCACGGATGCCAGCTGTCGGACCTTGCGCGTTGCCACCGCCCCAAGCGTAATCCACACCGAGTTGAGACCGTGCGCGAGATAAGACGGCTTGCGCTTGCTGTGACGGAGCTACGTTAGCAAAACCCGCTGAAGCATCTTCTGTCACAGATTCATTGGTATCGAGTTCTTCCAGTACGCCACCGAGCTCCTCAACAACGTCGCTTTGCGTGCTATCGGTTGCTGAGACACCGTCTGCGTTCGAAGAATCGCTATCAGGAGACACTGAATCTGCGGTGTCTGTCGCGGTCTCTGCCACGGTAGTACTGTTCTGTGGGGCACTATCCTCTGATTCCAATGCTGAAGCAGCTTCCCCTTCCGCTTCAGCATTGGTGCCAGTTATTGACTCCGCTGTGGTTTCTTCTCTAGTTGTATTTCTTTGTAGTGCTGGGATTTGACCAGGTGGATCCTGAGATTCCTGTTCCGATGTGGGAGTGTCCCGCGGCGTAGCTTCTAAGGCTGTGTGGTCAGGTAAGTGTTCAGCAACAGCGTCGGCAGCTTGGTCAATTAACTCACGGAGTTCAGCTGAAATTGCGTCAGGGTCCTGAGAAGCTTCTGTTGAGTTGGAGGCGCGGTTTCCGGTCGTCCCGGATGGTTTTTGTTCGTCTAATTCGACTGCGGAATCCGCAGTTTCTGAACCGCTGTTGTTTTCTGGTGCGTGACTTGCAGTATCTGGAGCAGAATTGTGGTTTGGAACGGACAAGTCGTCTTGCCGTAATTCTGTACTCACGGAGCCCGAGCTAGAGGCGGTTTCCCCGCTTCGTACTGCGGCAAGTTCCTGCTGCGCTTCATCTCGGTCTTGTGCGACTGCGGCACGTTCTTGTTCAACTTGGGCCACTTTAGCAGTGGTTGCTTCCAATAATTTGCGGGCTTGTTCCTCGGCAGTGGCAGCCTGCTCAGCCCGTTGTTCGGCGAGTTCGTGAGTTTTGCGTAACTGTGATTCTTTGTTGGCCTTTTCAGTACGCACCCGGTCGAGCTCGTCAATAGTAGACAGCTTTTCTTCCGCCTGCGTTCGCAGAATCGATTTCCGGAATAGCTCGTCATCACGGTGATCCCCACCGCTTATCTCCCTCAAACCGGAGGACCCAGCAGCACGACGATACTTGGAACGCGAGAGCTCATCTAGTTCGGACTGCGCTGTTGCGATATCCGATTGTGCAACAGCAAGTTCTTCTTTTGCGGTGCTAACGCCACGTTGTGCTTGTGAAGCCTCCGTGCGAGAATCCTGCAGAATAAGCAAAGCTTCGTTAACGGATTCACGGAGTTCACCGATCTTTAAATCCAAGTTGTTGAGCTCTGATTCCGCATCAGTAATCGTCGAAATTAGCTCGGAAACTGCAGGCTGTAGTGAGCCATTCGGCGACGCTTGCGCGATGGATGAGGACCCAAATAACGATAGCGATGCGGTACAGGCAATCGCTGCGCTAAAACTGCGTACGCGAAAGGTACGCCGGTGAGACGATGAAGGCACGACACACTCCTGACAGGCGCAGTCAAGCCGAATGGCTTGACTGCATATTAGAATCTACGACAGTGGGTACCGACACGCAGGACACACAGAAAATCAACGGCCGCAATACGTGCAGCGCCCAAAATGACCCATTCTCCGTACCTGCAAATCTCATGGCGTGCTTCCCCACATGCCCGTGTTTGCAGTTGTCCAAAGATTAAAAGTCATAGTTTTCGACTCTCGGCGATGTTCCACCACCATGTCTGGATTTTCTGTTATGACCCGCGGGCCAATAGCCAAACCATATGCCACTAAGGGCAACATGAACACACCGATTCACAATATTCCCGACTGTAACGTCAAGTGTTTAGCGTGGACTAACGCCATGGCCTGGGGAAAGGTGGAAGTAAATCCTTAGTGTGCTTTTTGTCACAGTTTGTAACGACACGCCGGAAATAGACTCAATTATGTAACGATTTAGCTACTGCGTTCCAGGTTAAAATCAAGGCTGTACCAATGACTGCGGCGATCACCACTGCAAACACAAGCCACGAGGGGTTGGGTGACGAAAGCGCCTCTATGTAATTACGCAAACCAACATCGGTCGATACTCCTGCAAACGCCGATTCTGCTGCCTCTAGATCTGCCCTCGAATAACTATCGCTGACGGCAGCTCCACCTTGTGGAGTCCGCACAATGACTGTCTCAACTCCCGTGCGCAACTGTAATTCCTGGGCCACATCACGCAAGTCTGCAGCCTTGTCATAAGGCGTATCTATGAGCGCTATCCCAAATTTTCCATCGCCCGTAAGAGTATCTGTGTTTTCAGTGTCTTGGTTCGCCAGTTCCGCGCTGTTGCTATTAATTTCTGCGATGGCTTGCCGCAATTGTGACTGTTGCGCACGTGCGAATTCAGCATGTTCCCCTATAGCCACATTGCCTTGCGATAACTGTGCACTGAGATCACTTAGGTCGACGCCAGCTGGAATCATGATAGCTACTTTCTGTTTAATCTTTCCGGGGGTAACAAAGTGGGCGGAACGTGAGTGGCTTGGGCATGTTTTGCCCAGCTTACAGTTATATAGCCACGCGAATAGGTTACCGACTAATAACAGAACAGTTGTACTGTTATACTTTTGGCAGGACGAGGGGTCGTCAACCTACACTGGGGCAGTGAACCCCGTGTTCTAGGACTTTTTGGTCTTACAATTTTGCACAACAAGGAAATGGAGCTCCCTGTGACTGAAAGCTTGAACTCCTTCAACGCTAAGAAGAAACTCGAGGTCGGTGATAAGTCATACGACTATTTCGCGCTCGATGCAGTTGACGGACTGAAGAAGCTGCCTTATTCCCTTAAGGTTCTGGCAGAAAACCTTCTTCGCACAGAAGACGGAAAAAACGTCAACAAAGACCACATCAAGGCCATCGCTAACTGGGATCCGAAATCGGAACCTGATACCGAAATCCAGTTCACGCCTGCACGCGTGTTGATGCAAGACTTTACTGGTGTTCCCTGCGTCGTCGACTTGGCTACTATGCGCGAAGCTGTATCCAACCTGGGCGGCAGCGCGGACCAGGTTAACCCACTGAATCCTGCCGAGATGGTTATTGACCACTCGGTCATTACAGAAGCATTCGGTGACGCAGACGCTTTGACCAAGAACGTTGCTATCGAATACGAGCGCAACGAAGAGCGCTACCAGTTCTTACGCTGGGGTGCGGAAAATTTCTCCAACTTCCGGGTAGTTCCTCCAGGAACCGGTATCGTTCACCAGGTAAATATCGAATACCTGGGTCGCGTTGTTTTCGACAACGATGGTCTGGCATACCCGGATACCTGTATCGGTACCGATTCCCACACCACTATGGAGAACGGCCTAGGAATCCTAGGCTGGGGTGTCGGTGGTATCGAGGCCGAGGCTGCCATGTTGGGGCAGCCGGTATCGATGTTGATTCCGAAGGTGGTCGGTTTCAAGTTGACTGGAGAAATTCCAGTTGGCGTTACTGCCACCGACGTTGTGTTGACTATCACCGACATGCTGCGTGAGCACGGCGTCGTCCAGAAGTTTGTCGAATTCTACGGCAACGGTGTCAAGTCAATTCCACTGGCGAATCGTGCAACTATCGGCAACATGTCGCCGGAGTTTGGCTCAACCGCCGCGATCTTCCCTATCGACGAAGAAACCACCAAGTACCTTGAGCTCACCGGTCGCCCACAGGAGCAGATTGACCGCGTCGAAGCTTATGCCAAAGCTCAAGGCATGTGGTTGGAAGAAGATGACGAAGAAGCCGAGTACTCCGAGTACATCGAGCTTGACCTGTCTACTGTTAAGCCTTCCATCGCCGGACCAAAGCGTCCACAGGACCGCATTGAGCTGGACAAAGCCAAGGAACAGTTCCGTAAGGACCTGGTTAACTACACAGACGACAAAGTTTCAGAAGACGGCAAGAAGCCTGAGGTCCGTCGCATGAACGCCGAAGGCGGCGTTCAACGCTATGCCGATGCTGATATCACCGACGGTCACAACGTTTCCCGTAAGGGGCAGGGCGAAGATGCCTCTGAAGGTGCCGAAGGTCGTCCATCCCACCCAACCTTGGTGCAGTCACCAGCCGGCGGCGAGTACACCCTAGACCACGGCATGGTCGCAATCGCTTCCATCACCTCGTGTACCAACACCTCCAACCCTTCGGTCATGATCGGTGCAGGTCTGATCGCCCGCAAGGCAAACGAACTGGGACTGACCTCCAAGCCTTGGGTGAAGACCATTTGCGCGCCTGGTTCTCAGGTTGTCGACGGTTACTACAAACGCGCTGACCTGTGGAAAGACTTGGAGGCTCTGGGCTTCTACCTCTCCGGATTCGGATGTACCTCGTGTATCGGTAACTCTGGCCCGCTGCCAGAAGAAATCTCCGATGCTATCAACACCGAAGACCTAGCGGCGACCGCGGTTCTGTCCGGTAACCGTAACTTTGAGGGCCGTATTTCGCCGGACGTCAAAATGAACTACCTGGCATCGCCAATGATGGTAATCGCCTACGCCATTGCTGGCACCATGGACTTCGACTTCAATGAACAGCCATTGGGTCAGGACAAAGATGGCAATGATGTCTTCTTGAAGGACATCTGGCCTTCCCCAGAAGAGATTGAAGAGACCATCCAGTCTTCCATCTCGCGCGAAATGTACGAAGCTGACTACGCCGATGTTTTCAAGGGCGATGAACAGTGGCAGAACCTGGATATCCCGCAGGGTAAGACCTTCGAATGGGATGATGCCTCCACCTATATCCGCAAGGCTCCATACTTCGACGACATGCCGAATGAGCCAGCAGACGTTGAGGACATCAAGGGTGCACGTGTACTGGTTAAGTTGGGTGACTCAGTCACAACCGACCACATCTCCCCTGCTTCTGCCATCAAACCTGGTACCCCAGCGGCTCAATACCTGGAAGAAAATGGCGTCGAACGCCAGGACTTTAACTCGCTCGGTTCCCGTCGTGGTAACCACGAGGTAATGGTTCGCGGTACCTTCGCGAACATCCGTATGCGCAACCAGCTCGTAGAAGAATCCGGTGGCTATACCCTGGACTTCACCAAGGACGACAAGCCACAAGCATTCATCTACGATGCTGCACAGAACTACAAGGAAGCAGAAACTCCTTTGGTAGTGCTAGGTGGTAAAGAATACGGCACCGGATCTTCGCGTGACTGGGCTGCGAAGGGAACCTTGTTGCTGGGTGTCCGCGCCGTAATTACTGAGTCCTTCGAGCGTATCCACCGTTCGAACTTGATCGGTATGGGCGTTGCGCCATTGCAGTTCCCCGAGGGTGAGTCACACGAATCCCTTGGATTGACTGGTCATGAGTCCTTCGATATTGAGGGGCTGACTGAGTTCAACAACGGTTCGATTCCGAAAACTGTTAAGGTGACCGCACACAAAGAAGACGGCGAAACCATCGAGTTCGATGCCAAAGTACGCATCGATACCCCTGGTGAGGCCGAGTATTACCGCCACGGCGGTATTCTGCAGTACGTTCTCCGTCAGATGGTTAAATCCTAGCTAGTACTAGCTAGCCCTAACCATTAGGATTCGCGGGGCTGCATAACCTCTCGCTACGACTATTGATCCCAGTTACGGAGAAATCGATCGTGGCAGGGGCTTAGCAGCCCCGTTTTCGTATTTCCGGACTGAAAGGTCGCTTCCTCTATGCCAGTAGTAAGTGAAAATGAACTCAACCGTCGTCGCCAAGAAATTTTGGTCGGCGCGCGAAAGTGCTTCGCTGAATATGGTTACGAAGGGGCGACTGTTCGCCGTCTCGAACAAGCAACAGGAAAGTCTCGGGGTGCGATTTTTCATCACTTTTCTGATAAAGAAAACTTGTTTCTCGCTCTAGCGCGGGAGGATGCCGCACGGCAAGCGGAAGTAGTTGCCCGTGAAGGGCTGGTCGAGGTAATGCGTGATATTATTCGGAATCCTGAGAAATACGATTGGCTGGCTACTCGCTTAGAGATTTCCAAGATGCTGCGTACTGATGCCTCTTTTCGTGCACGCTGGGAAGAACATCAAGCAGTCCTTGATCAAGCAGTGCACGATCGTTTAGCAAAAAATGCTGCGGAAGGCCGCATGCGGGTCGACGTACCAATCGATACCTTGCAATATTTTTTGGAAATGGTGATGGACGGTTTGATCACGCGTAATGCCATGGGAATGGCCACCGATGAAGCCGTCCTTGATATTGCAGAACAAGCTATCCGACGCGATGGCAATGATGTTTAAGGCATAAGGTATAACAGTAGCCACTATGGTTAATCTTCTATTGGTCTCATTGCGCTATGGAGAGACCGCACCGGCAGTTGCTGCCGCTGAGTATCGTGACATCTGTGAAGCCACAGGGCTGAGCCAGGAGCAGACTACGCACCTAGTCATTGATTCCACAGATGTTGTGCTTCCTGATCTAAGCAATTTTGATGGCGTCATCGTGGGCGGCAGCTCATTGAACATCACGAACCAAAATTGGAACAGCTGGCAACTTCATATTCATCGTCAGCTGGAAATTCTCACGGCTTCAGAGATACCAGTCTTTTTAATTTGCTTCGGAGCTTCCTGGCTTGCGCATCATGTAGGTGGAATTGTTGGTCACACGCACGCAGAAACCTCTGGACAAACCGTGGTTCGGCTGACCTCAGATGCCTCCGAGGATGTGCTCGCCCGTCATCTCCCACAGGAATTCACGTCTCTGACTGGACACACTGAAGCCGTCGAAGATTTAGCTGCGTCCGACAGCAGGGAGGTGACGATTCTTGCCGACGGGCCAACCTGCCCTGTGCAGCTAATTCGAGTAGGTAATTCGACATGGGCGAGCCAGTTTCATGCAGAGATGGATGCCGTGGCCATGAAAAAACGCATGGATTTTTTCTATGACTACGGCTATTTCTCCCCCGAAGATTACCTGGATATCGTCAACAGCTTGCCATCAATTGACACGAAATGGAGCAATGAGTTGCTCGCTATCTTCGTGCGGTACTGCGCAACACGCGCAGCTACCAGCTAAATGGTGCTCACTGGATCGTTGCCATCATGGAAGGCAATGAAATCCTGGTTTGGCAGCTCCGCCCGCCCAGCCAGCTCGAAGATGACCTGACCGACGAGCTCACGGGACGTTTTTTCCCCGGCTTTTTCAGGTGTGTTTTCGGTGACGGCAATGCCCTGCGCCGGATCCAGGGTCAGCAACGTGGGGGCCAGGATGATGTAGTTTAAATCAGAATCAAGCAGGCGCTTGTCGACGGTCTTTTTCGACTCTACGTATGCCAGCCATGCGCCTTGATCGTCGGTTTCGTTGTCCAACGACCCCATATAGGACACCATGATGAGCCGAGGCGCGCGATCTTTACCAACCTCATCCTGGACTTTTTCCAAGCCCTTGATGCATTCCAAGGCAGCATCGCGGTCCACGGCATAGGTGACGTCGGCACCGGCACGCCCGCCGTTACCTGCGGTCCACACCACAACATCAAAATCACGGACCAGCGCTGCCCACTGATCCGCAGACACAGTAGTTACGTCTTGGACCAACGGCGTTGCGCCGTTCTCCCGCGCCTCCTCTGCTTTTTCTTCACGACGCAGCATCGCGGTGATCTCGTAATCGTTCGCGTATTGGGGAATGGCAATGCTGGCAACTTTGCCAGATCCGCCGATAACCAATACTCGTGTGTTTGTGGCAGTTACGTTCTCTTGCGACTGAGTTGCTGTCATGTACACAATTCTACGCTTCGTTGAAAGCTTTTTGCCCCGGCTAATAAGAATGCTGGATAGGCAGTTAAGATGAGTAATATGTATGCCATCATGACCGTGACCGGCGCGGACAACACCGGAATTATCGCCTCTGTTAGTACTGCTCTCGCGGAGTTAAACGTTAATATTGTCGACGTTTCACAAACCCTTATGTCTGGTTATTTCACGATGATTCTGCGCGTGGAATTCGATGATGAAGCCTTGTCGATACCGCAGATTCAAAAGCGTATGGAAGCCGTAGAAAAAGAAACCCACCAAGTTATTCGCATTCAGGCTGAATCGCTGTTTACCGCGATCAACGAAATTTAGCACCACCTAGCGCAGGAAAACTACACTATGCCATTTTCTTTTAAGAATGCTCAGATCGTCGATACGATCGAGATGATCGAAAAATATCGTCTTGATATTCGTACTGTGACCATGGGTATTTCATTACTCGGTTGCACACGTCCGACGATGTCTGCCACCTGTGATGCGGTGTATGACCGAATCGTTACCCGTGCGTCACGGCTAGTTGAAGTATGCGAAGGAATCGAAGCTGAACTCGGAATTCCGATCGTAAACAAGCGGATTTCAGTTACGCCAATTTCTTTGATTGCAGCCGGTGTTGAAGGCAACCCCGCCGATTTAGCGCAGGCACTTAACAAAGCAGCCAATGAAGTCGGGGTTAACTTTATAGGTGGATACTCTGCACTCGTTGAAAAAGGTACCACCGAAGCAGACCGTCGACTCATCGAGTCCATCCCGGAAGCTCTGTCGCAATCGGAAGTGGTATGCGGCTCAGTGAACATTGCATCCTCCCGCGCGGGCATCAATATGGATGCTGCCCGACACATGGGCGAGGTTATTAAAACCGCCGCCGAATTAAGCAAGGACGATTCTGCGATCGCCTGCGCCAAATTAGTGGTGTTCGCCAACGCTGTTGGCGATAACCCGTTTATGGCAGGTGCTTTCCATGGCGTGGAAGAACCTGATTGTGTGGTTTCCGTCGGTGTATCTGGCCCTGGTGTCGTCGATCGGGCATTGGGCAGCCTGGAGGGGGCAAGCCTGGATCAAGTTGCGGAAGAAATCAAGAAAGCAGCTTTCAAGATCACCCGCGCTGGTCAACTAGTTGGCAATTTGGCTTCACAACGGTTGGGTGTTCCGTTTGGCATCGTCGATCTTTCGCTTGCACCGACTGCCGAACTCGGTGACAGCGTCGCTCATATCCTCGAACACATGGGATTAGAACAAGTCGGAACCCACGGCACAACTGCTGCTCTGGCATTGCTGAACGACGCGGTGAAAAAAGGCGGCATGATGGCATGCTCGCGTGTCGGCGGCTTATCAGGGTCGTTCATTCCTGTCTCTGAGGACAAAGGAATGATCGATGCTGTGCGTGCTGGCAGCATCAGCATGGACAAATTGGAAGCAATGACCGCAATTTGTTCGGTCGGTTTCGATATGATTGCACTTCCTGGTGCCACATCTGCAGAAACTATCGCAGGGATGATCGCAGATGAGGCCGCAATTGGTGTGATGAACCATAAGACCACGGCGGTGCGTGTTATTCCTGTACCTGGTGCTGCGGTAGGCGACGAAGTTGATTTTGGTGGTCTTCTCGGCTACGCACCGATCATTCCGGTCAACACCGTCGGCAACCGCGAGTTCATCCACCGTGGTGGGTTCATCCCGGCCCCGGTACACGGATTCCGCAACTAGTAGTTGGTTTATCGGGCCTGTCAGATTGGCAGGCCCTTACGCCACTACAGAACTAGCCAACTATGCAGACAGTTCCTTGCGTTGTGGAAGCCGGGAGTTGCCTAGGTCGACGCGGCGACCTTCTTCACTGCCCGCGTGCATCGCTTCTGGATCGACCGCCCGCGAATTCTGTCGGCCGTTTCGCAGTACCAAACCTGCCTCGTGAACATAGTCGTGCATGAGTTTTTCTGCAGCGCTGGCGTCATCAAGCAATGCGACCTCTGCTCCCTGGCCAACTTGGGACGCGGTGTCCTGGTCCGCCTGCTCAAGCAAATCAAAGACGCTATTTGAAAACCCCATCATCCAGGAAGTTTTCAAGCGTTTCGTATGCGCGGCATCACGCGCGCCGTGATTCGCAGCGTATTTTGTTGATCCCGCCGACATGTGCAAGTTAAGCATGGGAAAGAGCATTTTCACCCTCTCGAGATGCCGGGGCACACCAAAAACCAATCCGAAAGAGTTGTGCCGACCGGTGCCGCTACGCTCATAAAGGACCCGACAATGCAGAGCACTAGCGATATGTGCAAGCAGCTCTCGCTGCTGCGGCTTGTAGCTACCAGTTAATTCCCATTCCCACGCGGTCTGTCCTGCCGAGTCCGCATCTGCTTGCTTGCGTACATCATCGGGATCTAAGGCGTATTTTGCTGCCAACTCAAAAGCTTTAACCCGGCACAAATCGCCTTCCGGTGTGCCTTCACAGGCAGCAGCACGGTCCAGCAAGTTCTTAATACGGTTCCGATATTTATCGAGGCTCAATGGATAGTCCTTTCTCGTGTCCTATCCCAATAGACTGTGCGCACCAGGCTGTGGTTCCACGAACACAAAATCACACAAATCCCGCGTGGTTGTGCCAGCTTAGGCCAATTCCACGATCTCCATATATTCGTCGCTCCACATATCTTCATCACCGTCTGGCATGATGATGACCCGCTCCGGTTCCAGGGCTTTGACCGCGCCGGGGTCGTGGGTAACCAAGACGACGGCACCAGTATAAGTGGCCAATGCATCCAATACCTGTTCCCGCGATATTGGATCCAGGTTGTTGGTGGGCTCATCCAACAACAAAACATTCGCCCGGGAAGAAACTAAGGTAGCAAGCGATAAACGCGTCTTCTCACCGCCGGAAAGTGTACCTGCGGGTTGTTCCAGCTTGTCACCAGAGAACATGAAAGCACCGAGCAGACTGCGAAGCTCCTGCTCATGGGCGTCAGGGCAGGCAGAAATTGTGTTTTCCCAGACTGTCCGATCAGGATCGATGGTGTCGTGTTCTTGGGCGAAATAGCCAATGCGTAAGCCATGGCCGGTGACGATGCCGCCTTCGCCATCGGTGCGTTCCTCGCCAGCAAGCAATTTCAACAATGTAGTTTTACCGGCGCCGTTGTACCCAAGAACGACGACGCGGGAGCCTTTATCAATCGCCAGATCGACACCAGCGAAAACTTCCAACGAACCATACATTTTGGTCAGTCCCGTCGCATGCATTGGGGTCTTGCCGCACGGAGCTGGCTCTGGGAACTTAATGGATGCGACCTTATCGTCTTGGCGGACCTCATCCAGATTGCCCATCATTCGCTCTGCACGAGCAAGCATTTGTTTTGCAGCGGCCGCTTTCGTAGCTTTGGCACCCAATTTCGCTGCTTGCTTTTGCAGCGCCGACGCTTTCTTTTCGGCATTCGCCCGCTCGCGTCGACGGCGTGCTTCATCGGTGGCACGCGCGTCAAGATATTTCTCATAGCCCATGTTGTACACATCGGCTTCCGAGCGCACGGCATCCAAAAACCACACTTTGTTGCAGACGTCGCGAAGCAGCTCAACGTCGTGACTAATCATGACCAAGCCGCCCTCGTGCTTCGACAAAAAAGAACGCAACCAAGAAATGGAGTCGGCATCCAAGTGGTTGGTTGGCTCATCGAGCAACAACGTGGTTTGTGACTTTCCTGCCCCGCTGGTGGCAGCAAACAGAATCTGCGCCAGCTCTACACGACGACGCTGCCCACCCGACAACGTCTTGAGTGGCTGGTCCAAAATTCGTTGTTCGAGCCCTAAGTTGTCGCAGATCGTGGCTGCTTCCGAGTCCGCTTCATAACCACCAAGGCTGTGGTATCGCTCTTCCAATTTGGAGAACTTGGTGATGGCTTTGTCTCGCTTGTCATCATCCAAGGTGGTTTCCATAATCTGCTGTTGTTCATCCAAGGACTTGCGCAGCTCATCAAGCCCGCGTGCTGACAGGACGCGGTCGCGAGCAGTTTGCTCGATGTTTCCCTCACGAGAATCTTGCGGAAGGTAGCCGATATCTCCCGAAATGCGTACTTCACCAGCATAAGGTTGGGTCTCGCCAGAAAGAATGCGCATGGTGGTGGTTTTTCCCGCACCATTGCGGCCGATCAATCCGATGCGATCCCCCGGCTGCACCCGAAGGTGCTGGCCAGGAGCATGCAATAAGGTACGGGCACCGGCGCGGACTTCGAGGTCTTGGCTAACAATCACGACCAGCCAGTTTAGCAGTCGCCACGGTTTATTAATAACCGTAGTGAGCTGGAAGTTTGGCGCGATATATTGAGCAAACGCTATAGTGAAAACGTTGCCGCAGAGTCCTGATCGGATTTCTGGGCAACAACGGGCTGTAGCGCAGTTTGGTAGCGCACCACACTGGGGGTGTGGGGGTCGCAGGTTCAAATCCTGTCAGTCCGACAATAGCCCTGGCAGGGCAATGTTTCAGGTTAGCCTTATCTGCTTCTTCCCTGTTCTGGGTAAGACGTACTCACTATCCGAATCCCGGCAATCCTTCCGGAATCCGCCAAAGCTCTCTGCCGATAGGTGTGATTCTGGTTTGATAAGGCACGCTAGTATCCAGCTACTCATTGGTTCGTAATAAATAGAGACTTGGAAGTGCGGACGTTTTGTACCCCCATGACAAATATCATGGGTGATTTCATGACGATTTCCATACGGCCACGAATCCCCAGATCATTAGCGTTGTCCGTATGAAAGCAATGCAGCAAACACAAGCCATTGAAGTTTCGGGAGCGAGTAAAACCTTCAACGCACACTCTCGTTCACCGGTACACGCATTAAAGAACGTGGACCTTTCCGTTCAACGTGGTGAGATCGTCGCGTTGCTCGGAACCAACGGAGCAGGCAAGACTACCTTAGTGGACCTCATCTTAGGGCTTAGCAGACCGACGGCTGGAACCGTCGAAGTCTTGAACAACTCCCCCAAACTCGCAATTTATAGGCAGAACATCGGTGCGCTAATGCAAACCGGTGGGCTACTGCACGAAATGACGGTGCAGGACACTGTAAAGATGATCGCCGCTACCTTCCCCCGCCACCTACCGCTGGACGACGTTGTCAAGCAAGCCAACCTGGAGCCAATCTACACCCGCCGCGTCGGCAAATGCTCCGGCGGTGAGCAACAACGTATACGCTTCGCATTGGCCATTCTGGGTAACCCGGACATCCTCATCCTGGACGAGCCCACCACGGGAATGGACGCAGGCGCGCGCAGCCAGTTTTGGCAATCGATGAGGTGCCAGTCTGAACAGGGCCGCACGATCATCTTCACCACCCATTACCTGAAAGAAGCTGAGGAGTTCGCCGAGCGCATCGTACTGATGCACAAAGGCGAAATCATCGCCGACGGCACCACCTATGAGCTGCAGAATATGAGCTCTGAGCGCATCGTCACCGCTGAGTTCCCAGGCGAAATCCCGGAACTCGCGGACATACCGGGCGTGACTGCTAATGAAATTCACGGCCATCATCTGCGTCTGGTGAGTCAGGACTCTGATGCTCTGGCCCGCTACCTGTTATCGGAAACTGATGCCCGCAATCTCAGCATCACCAATCCCAGCCTAGAAAACATGTTCCTTGAGCTGACAAACCAAAACCAGGAAATCTAACCCCATGAGCACTACACTAAAGTTTACCGGCCAGGAATTGCTGCGACTGCGCCGGGACATGACCACCTTGTTTTTCAGCGTTGTTTTGCCGGTCTTCTTTTATCTCGTTTTTGGCGCATCTCAGTCCTACGGCGCTCAGGAAATGAATGGCGGAAACGTCTCCGCCTTTGTCATGCTGGCCATGGCTTTGTACGCGGGCGTCGTCGGAGCGGTCGGTGCGGCTGGTTCGGCGCTCACTGATGATCGCAGTGGCTGGGGGCGGCAATTGGCTCTTACTCCACTGCGTAGTTGGCAACTCGCTTTCGCTAATACACTCAGCATCACGGTGCGTGCGGTGCTTCCTATCGCAGCGGTATTCATCGCCGGCGCTCTCACCAACGCACACTTGCAAGCAATTCAGTGGGCAATAAGTTTCTTCGCTTGTGTTATCTGTGCAATTCCCTTCGGATTTTACGGCTTAGCTTGGGTCTTGGTGGTTCCGAAAGAAAACACAGTGGCGATCGCCACGGCCTCCATCGTGATCCTTGCCTTCGCGGGAAACGTGTTCATCGGCCTCAGCGGCACCCTGCTGCAAATCGCTCGATTTACCCCAATGTACGGTGCAGTCACACTGGTGCGCTGGCCACTGGCCGAAGGTGCGCAGCTGCAGCCGACAGGAATGATCTTTGATCCTATGTGGTACTCCTGGGCTAACATCACGATATGGACGGCCGTATTTGTGACTTTCTGCCTGTTGATGCGCAACCGCGACAAGGAGCGCAACTAAATGAACCGTAGTGACAGTTTTCGACGAACTGACTTCATCTCTGCTTCGGTATCGCTCCTATTTTTGTCACCACTCATGGTGCAGGTGTACACCGCTCCACAGCTCAGTACCGGGGACAAGGCATGGGTCACCGTCTGCGTGGGGTCTTTTGCTGCCTTCTATAGCTTCGCCTTTGGCTCGCTGGATTATTTTCCGCGAGGTTGGGATCGGCAGCCGCGAGCGCTTCTCCGATGGAGCGTTCTGCTTGCAATTTCCCTGGCCACCGCACCGGTGATCAGCATAGGAGTAGCGAATTTCGCCCCATTTCTGGCCGCGATGTTGGGTTTCACCTTGCCGCTGAAGAAATCCCTGCCCATCGTAGTCGCGACCGGAGTAATCGGTGTCGCGGCAGTGTGGCTCTGGGCACCGCAAAACCCGATCTGGCCCGCCGTACTCCTTTTCGGTATACCGTTGGGGCTGGTGGTACCGTTGGGGCTGGTGGTGTTGGGCGCATTTATCCAATATGAAGAATCTCGCGACGAACTTCGACATAAGCTAGATCTAGCGCAGCAACGCGAAGATATCGCCACCGACGTCCACGACCTGTTAGGGCACTCCCTGACGGTTATCAACTTGAAATCCGAGGTCGCACGACGAGCCATCGATTCTAATCCTGAGCAGGCACGGCAGGAACTGAACGAGATCAGCGAGCTATCGCGCACGGGGCTAGCCGAAGTTCGCTCCACCGTGACCCGCATGCGCACCCCCACCTTCGCTGGCGAACTGCAAGCAGCACGCCGGGCTTTGGAAACTAAAGAAATTACTGCGCACCTACCCGAGCCGTTAACGACACCGGGCGCTCACGATTTGGTGTTTTCCTGGGCTCTACGAGAGCTCACGACGAACGTGCTACGACATTCGGGAGCGACTGAGTGCTGGATAAGTATCACAAACACTAAGCTGCAGGTAAAAGATAACGGCTGTGGTTTTCAATGCCAGTGGACGCATACGAAGGGCGGGCTGTCAGGCTTGCGCGACAGAATTGAAGCCGCCGGCGGACGGCTGATCATACAACGCAAAGAGGGACTTAGCACCGTGCTAGTTTCCATGAGCGATGACAACACACTGATCGATAACGGCGCTGTGACAGAGGAATCTACCCCATGACCCCACCGGTCCGAGTACTAATCGCCGAAGACCAATCGCTGGTACGCGGCGCGCTGGTCGCGCTGGTAAACGCGGAATCAGATATCGAAGTTGTGGCCGAATGCTCCACTGGCACAGAGGCTGTGCGCCTCGTGCGGGAAAAATCGATTGATGTAGCCCTGTTAGATATCGAAATGCCTGGGCTCAACGGGTTGGATGCAGCAGCGGAGCTTTCTTATGAGGCGTGCCGTTGCATAATCGTCACAACTTTCGGCAGAGCCGGGTACGTCAAACGTGCAATGGAAGTCGGGGTGGATGGGTTCGTCGTCAAGGACACCCCACCAGAACAGCTTGCCGACGCTATCCGCCGGGTCCAGGCCGGCATGCGCGTGATAGACCCAACGCTTGCACAAGAAAGTTTATTGACGCCCGATAATCCCCTGAGCAAGCGCGAAATTGAGGTATGCCAACAGCTATTCGAGGGTAAAAACTCGACTGCCATAGCCAGAGCGTTGTTTCTGTCACCGGGAACGGTGCGTAACCATATTTCCAGCATCATGGCGAAAACGGGAGCGGGTAACCGTTACGAAGCGGCATACCTGGCGAAGAAGAACGGCTGGATCTAAAAATTGGATTGATCAGTGCCCGACATAATGGGGTATACAGTTCGACGCCCCGCCGCTAGTAGAACTAGCAACGGGGCGTCGAATGCTTCTGCTGATCAGACCAGCAGCTGAGCGCGGCGGCTATACTGCGAAGCCAAGAGCACGCAATTGTTCACGACCTTCGTCCGTGATCATCTGTGGGCCCCATGGCGGCATCCATACCCAGTTAAGCTCGAGCTCATCGCACTTGGTGTTAGCAACTACGGCTTGCTCAGCCTGTTCAGCGATGACATCGGTCAATGGGCAGGCCGGCGACGTGAGCGTCATGTTAATGACACAACGTGTCTTTCCGTCCTTTTCTTCAATCCAAAGGTCATATACCAAGCCCAGATCAACAACGTTGATCCCCAACTCCGGGTCGATGACGTCGCGAAGAAATTCTTCGCAGTCATACGCCAAGCTCAGTTGTTCTTCTGTCTGCTCCGGTTTTTCGCGTGCACCATCAAATGAGGAATTCTCATTCTGGTACGGATCAACCGGCTGGTCAGAAGATTGTGTTTGAGTATTCTCAGACATTATTTCTCCAATTCATTCAGCGCATCCGCGGTCGCGGATTGGAACGCTTTCCAACCCAACAGAGCGCACTTCACGCGGGCTGGATACTTCGAGACACCAGAAAACGCGACTCCATCTCCAATGATGTCTTCGTCTCCTTCAGCTTTGCCTCGTGAGGTGATCATCCGCTCAAACTCAGCGAGCTTTTCCATCGCGCGGTCACGAGACATACCAATGATCTCTTCTGCCATTACCGAGGTCGACGCCTGCGAGATTGAGCATCCAACAGCGTCGTACGAGACGTCCTCGACGGTCTGCCCGTCATCGGACAACTGCACCCGCAGCGTGAGCTCATCGCCACACGATGGGTTCACGTGGTGGACTTCTGCCTGATACGGCTCACGTAATCCCCGGTGTTGCGGGTTTTTATAGTGATCTAGAATCACTTCCTGATATATCGATTCGAGATTCATCTAGATCAGACTCCAAAAAATTCTTGAGCATGCACGATGCCGTCGGCAAGCGCATCGATTTCTTCGGTGGTGTTATACAAGTAAAAACTTGCACGCGCAGTGGACTGCATTCCCAGGCTGCGGTGTGCCGGCCAGGCGCAATGGTGACCGACTCGCACGCACACCCCGCGATCATCCAGTACCTGACCTAAATCATGCGGGTGTACCCCATCCACTACAAACGATACTGCCCCGCCCCGGTTTTCTGTATCCAGCGGACCTGCAATCTGAACTCCAGGAATGGCAGAGAGTTTCTCCAAACAGTATTTGGTTAGTTCTTGCTCATGCGCGTGGATTTCGTCCATCCCGATTTCTTGTAAGAACTTGACGGCTGCCCCCAAACCAACAACTTGGCTGGTCATCTGGGTTCCCGCCTCAAACCGCTGCGGTGGTTCGGTGAAAGTCGTCTTTTCCATTTTCACGACTTCAATCATGGAGCCGCCGGTCAAAAATGGGGGTAACTTTGCCAGTAGATCTGGTTTGCCGTACAAGACGCCAACCCCAGAAGGACCGCACATCTTGTGGCCCGAAAACGCGGCAAAGTCCACATCCAATTCCCGGAAATCAACGGGCATATGCGGCACCGACTGGCAGGCATCCAAGACCACCAATGCGTCAACCGCGCGAGCACGCCGGACAACTTCGTGAACGTCGACCACCGCACCAGTGACGTTGGACTGGTGGGTGACCGCAACGACTTTCACGGATTCATCGAGCTCAAGTGAATCCAAGTCAATGCGGCCGTCGTCCGTCGTCCGGTACCACTTGAGAGTGGCACCAGTTTTCTCACACAACTCCTGCCAAGGGACCAAGTTAGCGTGATGTTCCAGCTCGCTAACCACCACGGTATCGCCTTCGCCGACGCACAGGTCCTCGGAGCGGGGGTCAGCGAAGGTGAATGCAACCAGGTTCAATGCCTCTGTCGCGTTCTTTGTGAACGCAATTTCAGCACCGTCTACACCGACGAAGTTGGCGATGGCCTCACGAGCATCCTCGTAGGCGTCGGTAGCTTCCTCAGCCAATTGGTAGGCGCCGCGGTGCACGGGCGCGAAAGAATTCAGGACGAATTCCTTTTCCGCTTCCCACACCACCTCGGGGCGTTGCGAGGTCGCGCCAGAATCCAGATAGACCAAAGGATTATCGCCGCGAACCGTACGCGACAGGATCGGAAAGTGTTTCCGAATTGCGTCGGTATCCAAAGTAGACATCGAGATGTTAAACCTAGTTTCTTCGTTTCTTCGTATCAGCGCAAACGTGGCCAGAGGAAGTTACTGGCTGCGTTTACATGAACTGATCGTAACCGCTGGACTCAAGGGTGTCGGCCAATTCAGCACCGCCAGTTTCGACGATACGTCCTTTAGCAAACACGTGAACGAAATCAGGGTTGACGTAGTTCAAGATGCGCTTGTAGTGGGTGATCATCATGATTCCGCCATTGGTTTCGTCCTGGTAACGGTTGATTCCGTCAGAGACGATACGCAACGCGTCAACGTCAAGGCCGGAGTCAGTTTCGTCCATGATGGCGAATTTTGGCTTCAGCAGACCCAGCTGCAGTACTTCGTGGCGCTTCTTCTCACCACCGGAGAAGCCTTCGTTGACCGAGCGCTCACCGAAGGACTTATCGATGGACAGCGCCTCACGGGCTTCGTTGACTTCCTTGACCCATTCACGCAGCTTTGGTGCTTCGCCGCGAACGGCAGATACTGCCGAACGCATAAAGTTCGACGAGGAAACGCCAGGAACTTCGGTTGGGTACTGCATGGCAAGGAACAGGCCGGCCTGCGCGCGCTCGTCGACTTCCATCTCTAGGATGTTTTCACCGTCGAGAAGTACTTCGCCCTCAGTGATTTCGTAACGAGGGTGACCCGACAAGGCGTAAGCCAAGGTCGACTTGCCGGAGCCGTTTGGCCCCATGATGGCATGAGTTTCGCCCGACTTGATGGTCAGGTTGACGCCTTTCAGAATTGGCTTTGGCTCTGCGGTCTCATCCGACGGCAGCACCTGAGCGTGCAGATTCTTAATTTCCAAGGTAGACATAGCTCACTCTTTCCGTGGTTATAGGTCGTGCGTGTAGGGGCGACTGGAGCCGCTGCCCTAGCGATTTCGATTTCGTGTTATGCCGAGATGCTTGCGAGTTCGTCGTCGACTCGCTTTGCCAAGTCTTCGCGCAAGTTCTGCACTGGAATGCGGTTGATGATCTCCAAGAAGAAGCCACGGATAATCAAACGACGTGCCTCTCCTTCTGGGATACCGCGCGACATCAAGTAATAAACCTGCTCGTCGTCGAACCTGCCGACGGTTGCGGCGTGACCAGCTCCAGCGATCTCGCCGGTTTCGATTTCCAAGTTCGGGATCGCATCTGCGCGGGCACCATCGGTCAGCAAGAGGTTGCGGTTAACCTCGTAGGTGTCGGTGTTTTCTGCGTTTGAGCGAATCAGAATATCGCCAACCCAGCACGAGCGGGCGTCTGGCTTGGAGGAGCCCGGTGCTCCCTGAATCGCGCCCTTGTACATGACGTTGGAACGGCACGATGGCTGCGAGTGATCCATCAGCAGGCGGTTTTCGAAGTACTGCCCTTCGGAAGCGTAGTACACGCCCAGCAATTCCGCATCGCCACCTGGCGCACGGAAACCGACGCGAGGAACCATGCGAACGATCTCGCCGCCGAAGATGGCTGCGTTGTGGCGCAGGGTTGCGTCGCGTCCCAGAGAAGCAACCTGGTGTGACAGGTGCACTGCATCATCATCCCAATCGGCATCAACCACGACGTTGACGTGGGCGCCGTCGCCGATGACAAATTCCACGTTGTCTGCGTGCGTGCCAGAGCCCTGGTAGTTCAATACGACGGTGACCTCAGCATGGTTGCCGATCTCTACCGAAGTAGCACCGAAGGACGTCACATCGTCGCCTGCACCGGTGATCGTAATGACCACGGCATCGTCGTACTGCTTGTCGCCGTCAATGGTGATGACCTGACCAGCGGGCATCGAAGTCCAAGCTTGCGCTGCGACACGGTCTGCCGGTGCGCCCGCACGTCCCAGACGGGAATCGTCCGGAGCAACTTTTTCGCTCTTGACGCCGCCTTGTTCGCTTACGCTGATGTTTTGTTCCACGGCCTCAGAAAAAGTGCCATCGTGTAATCCCCGCAAGCTACGCAATGAGATATAGCGCCACACTTCGTCACGACCACTTGGCACCTGGAAATCATCGACGTTAAATGACGTGAACTGGTCGCCCTTCGTGGCCGCTTTCGTGGTGTTGAATTCGTTAGAGTTAACCAATTTAGCCCACGGATCCTTCCATTTGTAGTTCGATCAGACGGTTCAATTCGAGTGCATATTCCATTGGCAACTCTTTCGCGATTGGCTCGACAAATCCGCGCACAATCATTGCCATTGCTTCTTCTTCGGCGATACCGCGCGACATCAAGTAGAACAATTGTTCTTCAGAAACCTGCGAAACCGTAGCCTCATGCCCCAAAGTGACATATTCGTTACGAATGTCATTGTATGGGTAGGTGTCGGTACGCGAGATTGAATCAACCAGTAGCGCGTCACACTCAATGTTCGACGTCGAGTGCTTCGCGTTCTTGTTGATCTGCACGAGACCTCGGTACGAAGCACGGCCGCCTGCACGGGCAACAGACTTGGACACGACGTTGGAGGAAGTGCGTGGTGCCATATGTACCATCTTGGCGCCCGTGTCCTGGAACTGATTTTCGCCAGCAAACGCTACGGACAAAACTTCACCCTTGGCACCTTCACCGGTCATCCATACGGCCGGATATTTCATGGTGACCTTCGAACCGATGTTGCCGTCAACCCATTCCATGGTTGCGCCTTCTTCAGCCTTAGCGCGCTTAGTAACCAGGTTATAAACGTTTTGAGACCAGTTTTGGATGGTCGTGTAACGGCAACGAGCGTTCTTCTTGACGACGATTTCTACGACCGCAGAGTGCAACGAATCCGATTTGTAGATCGGTGCGGTGCAACCTTCGACGTAATGGACATAGGCATCTTCATCAACGATGATCAAGGTGCGCTCAAACTGGCCCATGTTTTCGGTATTGATACGGAAATACGCCTGCAACGGAATATCGACATGCACGCCCTTCGGTACATAAATGAAAGAGCCGCCAGACCAGACAGAAGTATTCAACGCAGAGAACTTGTTGTCACCGGCTGGGATGACAGAGCCGAAGTATTCTTTAAAGAGATCTTCGTATTCCCGCAGGCCAGTATCAGTGTCTACGAAAATGACACCTTTCTCCTCCAGGTCCTCGCGGATCTGGTGGTAAACAACCTCAGATTCATACTGCGCTGCAACGCCCGCAACCAACCGCTGCTTTTCTGCTTCTGGGATGCCGAGTTTGTCATAAGTAGCCTTAATGTCTTCTGGGAGGTCTTCCCAGGAAGCAGCTTGGCCCTCAGTCGAAGAGACGTAGTATTTAATCTGATCGAAGTCGATATCCGACAGATCAGCGCCCCACGTAGGCATTGGTTTCTTTTCAAAGATGCGGTAAGCCTTCAGACGAGCTTCGAGCATCCACTCTGGCTCATTCTTACGGCGTGAGATGTCGCGGACTACTTCTTCGCTAATGCCACGTTCAGCGGATGCGCCCGCGGCGTCGGAGTCGTGCCAGCCGTACTCGTAGGCACCGATCGAATCGATAATCTCATCATCGGTCATCTGCGGAGTCTCTGGCTTAGGTTGTGCCTGAGTCATGACCAGCTCCTTTCATGATGGTTTGTGATTGCGTCAAGGGAATATTCGTGGTGCAAATACCGTGGCCTTCCGCGATGGTAGCCAAGGGCTGCACGTGTTGGCTCAGAAGCGAAGTGATGACCTCATGCTCGGCTTCACACAATTCTGGGTGTTCTGCCGCAACGTGAGCGATGGGGCAATGATGCTGGCACATCTGGATGCCTGATTCCGACGGGCGCACCGTCGATATGTAACCATGTGCGCTCAACGTTTCCGCTAACTGTTTGGCGGTGTGCTCCACCGCATGTTCATCAACTTGCTCCTCAGCGTCATCTGGGGATGTCGCTGGTGTTATTTTATCGAGGATTTTCCGGACACGCTGCCGTGCGAAAGCACGGACCGCATCTGCCCCTCCAGCTTCACGCAGAGCTTCCAGAGCATCCGATGCCAATAGGTCGTAGGAGTGCCCGAAATATGCACGTCCTCGATCAGTTAAGCGGAAGTGTTTTGCGGGCCGACCCCGCGTCTGCCCTCGCGGGCGACGGTGCACGGTTTCCGTCAATCCATCCTCCACCAAAATGTCCAGGTGTCTGCGCACACCCGCGGCCGAAAGGCCGAGATGATCACCAAGCATTCCAGCCGTAATCGGCCCTTGCTTGAGCAGCAAGTGCATTACTTGGCGACGGGTATCGCCATCAGTAGTACGTGTTTCTTTTCCAGTCAGCCCAGTAGCTTCGCCGGAACCTTTGTCACTATCGACACTTCTGTCGGGCATAGTCGCCATCATGCACCTCCTTAGCCCTTAACGGTGATTCACCTTTTGACAACACTAGTGTTCCTTAAATATCGCGCAGTGTCCAGCTGGAGTGGGTTATACCTAGCACCAACCAGCTGGCCATATTCATCAAAAACTATGACTTTCCACGCCGAGATGAAATCGCTATCGCCCATACCCTGCCAAAGCAGAACCGACAGGGTTACAGCTACCCGAGGAATATGACTAAAATAGGCTTCCGTGAATTTGCGCACGCTGAACCCTTGGCCCTCCATCCGCGCGGTTTTACCGCGAGTGGGCACAGCTGGATCACGCTCTGCGCAGCTCTCCGACGCCACGCAAAAACCTCCGGTACACCAGGAGCCCACGCCCCGGGAGGCTCGGTTATTTCGTCTTTGGCAATGGATGGGCACGGTTGCGACTCTTCTGATCGGCTTGGGCGGACTCGGTGCAGGTGCTCTTCCCGTAGTTAACAACCCATATTCGGATTTTCCGTTGGGTTCGTTAATGGCCCGTATGCTGCAGACCTCCTCTGCATTAGTCATGCTGGGGATCGGAATTTTAGTATTCTCGTGGGTTGCTATGGCTCGATTTGTCGGAATTAGTTTCCGTTTCGACTCTGCGCAGCGTCTCACGATTGGCACCGGCGAGTTAAAACTAACTTTGGTCGCCTGGTCGGTGCCATTGGTGTTTACAGCTCCTCTATTTACACAAGACATTTATTCTTACCTGGCGAATGGCTCAATCGTTGCGCAGGGCTTGAGCCCGTATGAAGCAGGACCGGTGGAACTTCTCGGGACTGAAAACGCGTTGGCACGCTCAGTGCCTTTTATCTGGGCGCAATCCCCTTCCCCATATGGCCCCGTAGCTTTGGGCATCGCTGCTGCGATCAGCCAGCTAACTAGCGACGGAATCGTATTCGGTGTTCTCGCGCACCGCCTAATTTCCCTAGTGGGTATCATCGCGATGGCTTGGGCGCTTGCCAAGCTTGCGAGACGTTGTGGAATCGCCCCAGAAACTGCCTTATGGCTTGGAGTGCTCAACCCCGTGGTCATGCTTCACTTGCTGGGTGGTATTCACAACGAAGCAATTTTATTGGGCTTCCTCTTGGTTGGCATAGAACTAGCCCTTCGCGGTATTGACAATCCGAGTTCGGCACGGCGATGGAACTTATTATTCGCCGGTGGATTTCTACTTGCGTGCGCCGGGATGGTCAAGGTTACCGGCTTTATCGCTTTGGGTTTCGTCGGCATGGCACTGGCACGTTGGCTGGCGAACAACGGCATGCGCCGCTGGCTAGCGGTCGTCTTGGCAGCTGGTTTCTACCTTGTAACGCTTGTGGTCAGCATCGCTGTGATCACACTAATTACTGGTATCGACCTCGGTTGGATCAGTGCGCAAGGCGGGGCTGCGACCATCCGCAGTTGGCTGTCTTTAACAACAGCATTGGGAGTGATCAGCGGTTTTATTGGCACAGTGCTGGGGTTGGGAGACCACACAGAGTCCATTTTGGTAATCACCCGCACTCTTGGTGTGGTGGTGTCAGGAATTTTCCTGCTCCGCATGCTCTTCGCCACTTTTCGGGGAGCTATCCATCCGGTCGGGGGGCTTGGTATGGCAACTCTCGTGTTAGTCATATTTTTTCCGGTTGTACACCCGTGGTACCTACTGTGGGCAATCGTTCCACTAGCCGCATGGGCCAACCGTGCCGTATTCCGGGTTCTGGTCACAATCTATTGCGTCATAGTGAGCTTCTTAACTTTGCCCCGCGGAATGGCACTGCCGCCGGAAGTTGTTGCTGGTATTTACGCACAAGCACTGCTCACTGCCCTGGTCATAACCAGTATCGTTACCGTTGTTTCCTACCTGCTTCGGCATCGCAAAACTTCTCCCCTACAATGAGTGACGTGCATAAAACTTTCGATGGCTTCGAGGACTCCACGGTCAACAGCTCGCCCGCCGTGGTGCTCGACAACGTCAGCAAACGTTTTGCTGATACCTCTGCAGTCGATGCACTCCACCTCACGGTTCCGCGCGGGCGCATCGTTTCCCTGCTTGGCCCAAACGGTGCAGGTAAAACTACCACCATCGAAATGTGCGAGGGCTTCACGCAACCATCTTCTGGACGCATTGAAGTCCTTGGCATGAACCCAGCTACGGAACCAGATAAAGTCCGTCAGCGCATCGGCATGATGCTGCAAGGCGGAGGTGGTTATTCCGGCGCTACCGTTTCTGAACAACTCAATTTGGCTGCGAAGTATTACGCCAACCCCCATGACCCCGAATGGCTGATCGACCTGGTTGGTTTACGCCCGCACAGTACAACCACTTACCGCAGACTTTCCGGTGGTCAACAGCAACGTCTTTCTCTAGCTTTGGCTCTTCTGCCCAGGCCAGAACTCATTTTTCTCGATGAACCAACCGCTGGCATGGATGCCCAAGCACGACGCTTAACCTGGGAACTCATCGAAGCCCTTCGTAGAGATGGCGTCACGGTCGTTTTAACCACCCATTTGCTTGACGAAGCTGAACGGCTCTCTGATTACATCTACATTATGGACCACGGCCAATTGCAAATTTCAGGCACACCTCAAGAGCTGCTCGCCCAATCGACGGGAGAAAGTCTAACGTTTACCACGGACACTGCGCTTGCCGACGACATGTTGCCTTCCGACTGGTCACTCAGCTCCATTGGTCACAACCGTTACCTCTTACATTCAACACCTACCCCGGAGTTAATCGAACAACTTGGTACAACCATGGCCGCGCACAAGATCTTGCTGCGCGAATTAAATGTCACTGCCCGCAGCCTGGAAGATGTCTTTCTAGCCGTTACTGAGGACGTTGATGACCGCACATAGTTTTCCTGCTGGAACTTTTAGCCCTGCACCGCTCCCGGCTTCGTTCCTCCGTATCGTCGGTGCACAGACCCGAATGGAAACCTCGCTGATTCTGCGTCACGGCGAACAATTGCTACTAAATATCGTTGTTCCTTTAGCAATTTTGGTTGGAGCAGCGTTTGTCCCGTTTTTGGGGGAAGAACGCGGCCTCGACGAAATCTTTCCTATGGTTTTAGCGGTTGCTGCTATGGGATCCGGTTTTACTGGGCAAGCCATTGCCGTGGCCTTCGACAGACGCTACGGTGCTTTGAAAAGAGCAGGAGCTTCCGGGGTGCCGCGCACCGCGATCATTGTCGGCAAAATCACCGCGATTGTTATCGTGACGCTGATACAAGCAATTGTGCTTGCAATTACAGCTGGAATTCTCGGGTTTCGCGCTAGCTTCGCAGAGATCCTTTTGACGCTCGTCGTATTGCTACTCTCTACTGCCAGCTTTACTGCTTTCGGGCTATTGCTCGGCGGGACATTGGCAGCTGAAAAAGTCCTTGGCTTGGGCAACTTTTTGTGGCTGGTTTTACTAGGAGTCGTTGGCTGGGTTCTGTACGCACAAGGTTTGGGCAGCAACGGGTTATGGACATTGGTTCCCTCTGTTGCAGTAGCTTCCGGGCTCGCTGAAGGCTTACGCGGAATCATCCCTATCACCGAGCTGCTGATCATCATCGCCTGGGGGTTAGCAGCTGCGGGATTGGCGATCAAGAAATTTCGATTCTCCTAACCCAGAATTGACTTAACTTCCGAAACATTGTTCTGTGGCAACAAAGGACTGCCAGCATCGTGTGAAATGTGGGCAACGACTCAACATATCCACCGTCCGCACGTTCGGAACCTGTGTATTCACCGAGTAGGATAATCGTTGTGAACACCGTAAATCAGCAGGCAGATAGTACCGGAGTAGCTATGTCAACGAGCCCAGAAACGAGCCAGACAGCTAACAGTCCGCATTTCAGCCCCAGCCTGAAATGGCAGAGGCGTCTTGCGCTAATACTGTTGCTCTCCCAGGCGGGAATTACGGTTTCTGGATCTATCGTACGTGTGACTGGATCAGGATTAGGCTGCGATACTTGGCCGAATTGTCAGGAAGGTTCTTTGGTCCCGGTCGCTGGCGCACAGCCTTGGGTCCATCAAATTATCGAATTTGGTAACCGTCTGCTGACTTTCGTGGTCGTAGCTGCAGCAATCGCGGTGTTGGTTGCGCTAAAGACAGCTGGCAGGCGCCGTGAGCTTAAAGCCTATGGTGCTGCATCAATTCTAGGTATCGTCCTGCAAGCGGTAATCGGCGGAATCTCCGTGCATATGGAGTTGCATTGGTGGACTGTTGCATTGCACTTTCTGCCCTCTATGGTCTTGGTCTGGATAGCTGCGCTACTCTACTCCCGGATCGCGGAAGATGATTCACAATCCCCACAACGAATTTTCGCGGCGCACACCCGGCAATTTGCAGCTCTTGCCGCCGGCGCACTATCAATTGTGCTGATCACGGGCACAATGGTGACCGGTTCCGGACCGCATTCCGGTGATGCGGATGCCGGTATGAAAGGTCGCCTAGAACTAGATACTGAAGTATTAGCGGTAGTCCATGCCGTGTGCATGTATGCCTATCTTTTGTTGACACTACTCGTCGTGTGGCAGCTGTATAAGCAAAAAGCGCCGCAGCGTGCGAAATATACTGCGTGGGTCCTAGTCACGGTAATTATTATTCAATGGGGCATCGGTGTAGCACAGTTCTATCTTGGAGTCCCACGTTGGACCGTACCTTTTCATATCGCGATGAGTTCGGTGGTCGTAGCCTTTACCGCTGCTTTGTGGGCTCGGGGTTACACACGTCCACGGTTCCAGTTGGACTATTCCGCCCGTGAAACATGCAGCTCGTCTGGCTTAGTCTCACAGAGAAAAGGCTCCAATTAACCCGGGCACGCACCAACCACCGGACTAACTAACCCACGCAACGCCCACAGACTGTAACCTCGATAACTATGAAGGCAATACAGATTACTCACACCGGCGGTCCGGAAGTGCTCCAGATCGCTGAGGTCGAAAGCCCAACACCGTCCGACGATCAAGTCCTCGTAGACGTGCTCGTTGCCGGAGTTAACTACATCGACACCTACTACCGTGAAGGCATTTACTCAGCCACGACGCCGTTTATTCCTGGATTCGAAGGCGTTGGCCGTGTTCTCCACGACCCTATTGGGAAGATCGCTAGCGGCACTATGGTCGCGTGGAATACCGCGTTCGGCTCCTATGCCGAACAGGTATGTGTCGCCAGAGACAAGCTGGTTGCGGTACCAAACGATTTCGATTTATCCACCGCCGCTTCCATGCTGCTACAAGGCATTACCGCGCATTATCTCACACACGGTGTCTATGAGCTTGCCTACGGCGACAACTGCGTGATCACCGCCGGTGCCGGTGGTGTCGGCCTGTTGGCTACGCAATTTGCTGCAGCAGCCGGCGCAAATGTTTACACCGTAGTCTCTTCCGATGAAAAAGAAGAATTGTCCTACCAAGCAGGAGCTACTCATGTATTACGTTATGGCCCGGAGTTAGCCAACCAGGTACGAGAATTAACTGCGGGAAAGGGCGTCGACGTAGTCTACGACGGCGTAGGCAAGGACACCTTTGAACAATCATTAAATATGGTTCGTAATCGCGGGACTGTCTGCTTGTTTGGTGCAGCTTCCGGCCCGGTTGCCCCTATTGATCCACAGATTTTAAATGAGAAAGGCTCTATATTTCTCACACGACCATCTGTGGCCGGGTGGACTAGTCGAGAGGGCGAATTCCAGATGCGGGCACAAGCAGTCGTACAAGCCGTCGTCGATGGGGATCTAAAGTTCCGGGTGAGCGATTCTTATCCATTGGAAGAAGCTGCACAAGCGCACCGTGATTTACAAGACCGGAAGACCACTGGTTCTATTGTTCTGCGGGTCCAAGAAGTGATCTAAAAAAGAGAATTGAATCGCCCAAATTCGGTGAGACACCGCTCAAATGCAAGCCTACAGGCAACTAAGCTAGAAACGGTGTCCACCCAATAATGGCGTCAACGGACAAGCTCAAGAACAAAATCGCTAGATAATTATTCGACCAGATGAACAGCGCCATGGGTTGTACCTTGGCGCCTTTTTTCACCCCTTGGTGTAGACGACTGGCCATGTAGAGAAACACGGCTGCCGTACTGACCGAGCCAACGAGATAGATCCAGGATGCGGCTGGGATCAGCGCGAAAGAAGTAATCACCATTGCCACTGAATAAAGCAGAATTTGACGGGTAACTTCAGATTCCTTGGCAACGACCGGCAGCATTGGAATGCCAGCACGCTTGTAATCCTCTTTGTATTTCATGGCCAAGGCCCAGGTGTGCGGTGGGGTCCAGAAGAAGATGATCAAGAAAAGCGCGATCGCTTGCCACCATCGCGCTGGTTCTCCTGCCGGAGCGTTATCGGTAATGACTGCCCAACCGACCATGACAGGCATGCACCCCGCAAGCCCGCCCCACACAATATTTTGCGAGGTTCGCCGTTTCAGGAACTTGGTATACACCACGATGTAGTGCACATTCGTCAAAATAACGAATAAGGCCGCCAACCAAGAATTCGCTAATATCCCCAGCCACAGCACAGAAATGACTAGTAGCAGGGAACCGAAAACAGCAGCTTCCCGTTTAGAAACGACATCATTAACTAACGGTCGTCCGCGAGTGCGTTTCATCTGCTGGTCTAGCTCATAGTCGGCAACCATGTTGAAGGTATGTGCCGCTGAGGCCCCCATCCAGCCGCCCAACAAAGTAAGTATGATCAGGCCAAAGTTATTGGATATCGCTTCTGTACCGCGCTCCGCTTGCAGCATGGCAGGAAGCGCAGCCACCAAGAGCAGTTCAATAATCCGCGGCTTGGTTAACGCGAAATATGCCTTGATCTTTCCCAAGGAAAAATCCTCCAACAACGTGCCAAATAAGTCCCTCTATGTTTGCCACCAGTCGGACTCCAGTGGCACTAGAGAGAGTCGTTTACAAAGGGCGGAAAGTTCCCACCAACTTTAGGCGGATAGAAACTGACTGTCCCGAACCACCATAGCCTACATGCCACCCACCGTGCGGCTCATAATCGCGTGCAAGTACACAAAACTCTGAATCTACCTTTAGACTAAGGGGCACACCATTGTTTTCACCGTTGCAAACAGATTGATGCGAGGAACCAGCTGTGTCACTGTCCCCCAAGCTTAAAGCTAAAACCATTCGTCGCTACCCGAGTGACTGGAGCGAGACGGATACCCGCGCTGTAGATACGGTGCGGTTATTAGCCGCCGACGCGGTGCAAAATTGCGGTTCTGGACACCCGGGCACCGCAATGTCACTCGCCCCGTTGGCTTACACGCTTTATCAGCGTGTGCTGAAACACAACCCGGCCGACCCGCAGTGGGCCGGGCGTGACCGTTTCGTGCTGTCTGTCGGCCATTCATCTCTGACACAATACATTCAGCTTTTCCTGGGTGGCTTTGGCTTAGAGCTGGATGATCTGAAGCAACTGCGTACCTGGGGCTCGTTGACACCAGGGCACCCCGAATACGGACACACCAACGGTGTAGAGATCACGACTGGACCTCTCGGACAAGGCCTAGCTTCGTCCGTCGGTATGGCGATGGCCGCTCGCAAAGAGCGCGGCCTATTCGACCCTGATGCACCTGCCGGACAATCTCCATTCGACCATTATGTTTACACCATTTGTTCCGACGGTGATGTGCAAGAAGGCGTCACGGCCGAAGCATGTTCCCTGGCGGGTACGCAACAGCTGGGTAACTTGATCGTCTTTTGGGATGACAACAACATCTCCATCGAGGATGACACCGACATCGCTTTCTCTGAGTCTGTGGCCAAACGCTACGAAGCCTACGGTTGGCAGGTGCTTGAGGTGGGTTCTGGAGAAGACGTTGCTGCACTAGAACAGGCGGTCAAGCTCGCGAAGCAAGATACTTTGCGCCCGACTTTTATCCGGGTGCAAACGGTTATCGCCTACCCTGCGCCAAATGCTATGAATACCGGTGCCTCACATGGTGCAGCACTTGGTGAAGAAGAAATCCAGGCGACCAAAAAATTCCTTGGCTTTGACCCTGATGAGCACTTTCACGTCGACGAAAAAGTGCTTGCACACACCCGCGAGCTAGTTAGCCGCGGCACCAAAGCGCAACAAGAATGGCAGCAGCGTTTCGACGCCTGGGCCAAGAAAAACCCAGAACGCAAAGAACTTTTCGACCGCATGGCGGCATACGAGTTACCAGAAAACTTCGGCGAAGATATGCCCGTTTGGGAAGCCGATTCTAAAGGCATTGCTACGCGTAAGGCCTCCGCAGAGGTAATTCAAGTCCTCGCAGCACAGTTGCCAGAGCTTTGGGGCGGCTCGGCGGACTTGGCTGGTTCCAACAACACTGTCATCAAGGGGGCACCTTCGTTCGGCCCGCAATCAATCTCTACGGATATGTGGCAAGCTGACCCGTTACACGGTCGCAATCTACACTTCGGCATCCGTGAGCATGGCATGGCAGCGATCATGAATGGTATTGCCTTACACGGCCACACCCGTGTTTACGGGGGAACATTCTTGATTTTCTCGGAATACATGTACCCGGCGGTTCGCCTGGGAGCCCTGATGGGCACCGACACCTACTACGTATGGACCCACGACTCCATCGGCTTGGGCGAAGATGGCCCAACTCACCAGCCGGTTGAGACCTTGGCCGCGCTACGCGCTATTCCAAATCTCGCGGTCATCCGCCCGGCGGACGCCAATGAAACTACACAGGCATGGGTATCCGCGATGCGCAAGGAGAAAGGCCCGAAGGGGCTAGCATTAACCCGGCAAAACGTCCCAGTGCTGGAGGGAACCGCCGAAAAGGCCTCCGTAGGCGTCGCAAAGGGTGCTTATGTTTTGGTGGAAGCTTCGGCTTCGCCAGAGCTCATTCTGATTGCTACGGGCTCCGAGGTACACCTCGCTGTGGCCGCTGCCGAACGCTTAGAAGCTGAAGGCACACCAACACGTGTCGTTTCTGCGCCTTGTTTGGAATGGTTCGAACAGCAAGACGAAAACTACCGGGAATCAGTTCTCCCACGTGAAGTTACTGCGCGAGTATCCATTGAAGCTGGTCTCGCCATGCCATGGCACAAATACACTGCACCGTTTGGTCGGCAGATTTCTCTGGAACATTACGGTGCCTCTGCCCCAGCAGAAGAACTCTTTGCAAAGTTTGGCTTTACCGTCGACAATGTAGTGGCCGAAGCCAAGAAGGCACTGGAACAAGCCCCCGCAGCTAACAAAGTTCCTGGTTGGGGCAACACTGCAGACAATAACGATGACACTTCGGTGAGCGCAGACGCAGCCTCTATTACCGCTTCTGCTAGCTCGGTAACACCGGCACAGGCCATCGATTCTGCCGACGCCGACACTGCCTTGGCAGAGCTGGCAGCTGTTGGTACCGCAACTTGGTTGGATGATCTTTCTCGTGAGCGCATAGTGTCCGGAAATTTAAAAGAGCTCATCGAAACCAAGTCGGTATTGGGCGTAACTACTAATCCCTCGATTTTCTCTGCTGCAATGAGCAAGGGGGATTCCTATGACGCGGATATTGCACGTCTGGCCACACGTGACATCTCTGCCGACCAAGCTGTCTATGAGCTTGCTATTTCCGACGTGCAAAATGCTTGCGACATCTTGTCTTCGGTCTATCAGCGTACTGGCGGAGCCGATGGACGCGTATCGATCGAGGTGGACCCGCGAATTTCTGCGGACACGGACAAAACTTTGCAGCAAGCACGCGACCTATGGAAGCGCGTCGACCGCAACAACGCGATGATCAAGATTCCAGCAACACCAGAAGGGCTGCCAGCCATCACTGCTGCGCTCGCGGAAGGCATCTCGGTCAACGTGACCTTGATTTTCTCTGTAGAACGGTACCGAGAAGTTATCCAGGCGTACAAGGAAGGCATTGCGCAAGCCAGGGAAAACGGTCTTGATCTTTCCAAGATCCATTCGGTTGCGTCTTTCTTCGTTTCCCGTATCGATACCGAAGTGGATAAGCGCCTCGAGCAGATTGGCACGGAAGAAGCACGCAACTTGCGCGGGCAGGCAGGCATTGCCAATGCACGGCGCGCGTACGCACTATTTATCGAGGAATTCCAAAACTTCGATATTCCAGGTGCGCACAAGCAACGTCCATTATGGGCATCTACCGGAGTAAAAAATTCCGACTACCCTGCTGACATGTACGTCACGGAACTGGCAGGCCCAGACACTGTCAACACTATGCCGGAAGCAACACTCGAAGCGGTTCTAAATGGCGGTACTATCAATGGCGATACTTTGACTGGCGCGGGTGATAAGGCTGAAGCTATTTTCCGCAAATTAGAATCTGCAGGCATTGATTTCGCAGATGTCTATGCGAAGCTCGAACTCGAAGGCATCGATAAGTTCGTGAACGCATGGGAAGAACTGCTGGAATCCATGTCTCAACGGCTGCGTTAACCAAACCACGCCAGTTAAACAGCACGACAACCGCCCAAATCCGGGCTAAGAAAGGACATTCGCCTGTGACGTCGAATCCTTGGCATAACCCCCTGCGCAACCCGCACGATTCCCGACTGCCGAGGATCGCCGGCCCTTCGGGCATGGTGATTTTTGGAGTCACAGGCGATCTGGCCTACAAAAAGCTTCTGCCTGCTATCTACGACCTAGCAAACCGCGGGTTATTGTCGTCGGCATTCATCTTGGTTGGTTTCGGCCGCCGAGATTGGTCTAACCAAGATTTTGTGGACTACGTGAAGAAGGCAGTCCAAGATGGCGCACGCACACCATTCCGTGAAAATGTGTGGCGCCAGCTTGCTTCCGGAATGGAATTTGTAATCGGTGGTTTCGATGATGACGGTTTTGACTGCTTAGCTGAACGTATTTCCGAAGTTGACGAGCAGCGCGGTACTGCTGGTAACTGGGCTTATTATTTATCCATTCCACCGAGTTTTTTCTCCGAGGTATGTCACCAGCTCGAGCGCACAAACATGGTGAATGCGCAACCAGGGGCATGGCGCCGTGTCATCATTGAAAAGCCTTTCGGGCACAACGAACAATCCGCGCGCGAGCTCAACGAAATCGTCAACCAGGTTTTCCCGGAAGAATCGGTCTACCGTATCGACCATTATCTGGGTAAAGAAACAGTACAGAACATCCTCGCCCTGCGTTTTGCTAACTCAATATTTGAGCCAATCTGGAATGCTCGACACATCGATCATGTGCAGATAACCATGGCTGAAGACATTGGGCTCGGTGGGCGTGCCGGATACTATGACGGCATCGGAGCAGCACGCGATGTAATGCAAAACCACTTACTGCAATTGTTGGCGTTGGTGGCGATGGAAGAACCTATTTCATTTACGCCGGATGCACTGCGCGCGGAAAAGGTCAAGATTTTGCAAGCTACCTCGCTAGCTACGCCACTCGAGCACAGCACAGCCCGGGGACAATATTCTGCAGGTTGGCAGGGCTCGCAAAAGGTACAAGGTTTGCGAGAAGAAGACGGTTTTGACCCAGAGTCAACAACTGAGACCTACGCAGCTTGCACCTTGGAGATTAACTCGCGTCGTTGGGCTGGTGTGCCGTTTTATTTGCGCACCGGCAAGCGTTTAGGGCGTCGCGTCACAGAAATTGCTTTAGTATTTAAGCACGCTCCACATCAACCGTTTGCGAAAAATGGTGCACAGCACGGACAAAACACCGTAGTCATCCGCGTCCAGCCTGACGAGGGTGTGTTGATGCGATTTGGCTCCAAAGTCCCAGGTTCGGGCATGGAAGTTCGAGACGTCAACATGGACTTTTCTTACGCTGAAGCTTTTACCGAAGAATCTCCAGCTGCCTACGAACGTCTTATCCTCGATGCGCTCTTGGACGAATCCAGCTTGTTCCCTACCAACAAGGAAGTGGAGTTGAGCTGGTCGATCCTTGATCCGATGCTGGAATATTGGCAGCACGCTGAACAGCCAGAAAGCTACCCGGCAGGCAGCTGGGGGCCGGCAAGCGGTGATGCCATGCTGGCACGCCGTGGCCATGCTTGGCGCCGACCATAATCTGTGTCCGTGATTGACCTGTACAAGGAGTAATTAACAACCATGATTCATTTCCTCACGGATACCACCACCACAGACATTGCCCGCGAACTAAATCTCGCCCAAGAACACTACACGCTAACTACTGGACGGGTGCTAACTCTGATCATCGTGGCCTCTGCCAGTGATGACGTAGAAGCAATCCTGCGTGCCAGCCGTGATGCTTCGCACGAGCACCCAGCACGTGTACTGATCTTGTTGACGGGCGACTCCATGGATGAGACCTACCTTGATGCAGAGCTTCGCGTTGGCGGTGAGGCCGGCGCTTCTGAGATCGTCGTCATGACGCTTAACGGCGCGATGGCTCACCACCCTTCGTCCATCGTGACCCCATTATTGCTCCCAGATACTCCGATCGTGGCCTGGTGGCCCAACGTTCATCCGGAGAGCCCAGCAGAAGATCCAATCGGCAAGATTGCGCAACGCCGCATTACCAGTGCACAGGATTTCTCGCAGTTATCTCGCAACTATTCCCCCGGTGACTCAGATACGGCATGGTCTGCGATTACCGCTTGGCGTGGCATCGTTGCATCTGCTTTGGACCGTTACCCACATCACGAGGTACGGTCTATCAACATCAGCGGCAACCAAGGTCCAGAACACGCGATTGCTGCAGGTTGGTTGGCCGATGCCCTAGGCGTTCCGGTCACTAGAACCACTGCCATGCCCGATAGCAGTTCAGCCGACGACGCTAACCACCAAGGCGAAGAACAGTTTGCTGTCGAAAGCCTGACACTGGTGATGGACGATGGAGAAGCAATTAGCATCACCCGCGCCGATAGCCACACCGTTGGTGTCCAGGTGCCCGGAGCCGCGCGTAATCTCGTTGCCCTCAACGTTCGCAGTTGGGCAGAACGTCTATCTGAAGAGCTACGGCATTTGGAACCAGACGAAACCTATGCGCGGGCGTTACGGGCCATCTACTTCGATAACTCACACGCCGAAGGATAAAACTATGACCACGATTTTCCCTGCTAGAGATAAACACGACCTAGTTTCCAAGGTTGCGCACCGCTTCGTAGAATTGGTTTCTGAAATCCAAAATACTGGGGGTGGCTCGCATGATGACGGCATCGTTCGCGTAGTTCTCACAGGAGGAACTTCCGGGATTGCAGTGTTAGAGGCGTTGGCTACGACGGATTCCGATATCGAATGGTCTGGTGTCCACTTTTTCTTTGGCGATGAACGAAACCTAGCTATTTCCGACAAAGAATCAAACGAAGGACAAGCGCGGCGAGCGTTCCTCGATCAACTGGATATACCCGAAACCAATATCCACGGCTATGGATTAACCGGTGCAGATGATCTGGCAGAACGTGCACAGGAATACACCGCGATGCTCGAAAAATTCGCGCCCGCTGGTTTTGACATCCACCTGGCAGGCGTCGGCGATGATGGGCATATCAATTCCTTGTTCCCGCACCATGCAGGGTTAAAAGACAATTCCGCTGTCATTATCGTGACTGATTCCCCGAAACCTCCCGCGCAGCGTTTGAGCTTAGGTTTAAAGAAGGTTGCCCAATCTGACCGAATTTGGCTGTTGGCAGCAGGTCAAAATAAATCTGAGGCGATCGCTCGCTTAGTTTCCACCACTTCTCCAGATGCTTCATGCCCTGCCACACTCGTACACGGCCGCATTGAATCGCTTCTCTTTAGCGATGTAATCCCGGCGCACTAACTGCTCTGCTTGCGCGCATTCTAAAGCGCGCAACAAATCAAAACATTAGGCGTGTGGGTTGCTCGCGATCACGAGCCCCACACAAAAGAATATCCACCGGTGGGAGTTAACCTCCACCGGTGGATATTTTATGCAGGAATTTGCTCGGAAGCCTCCACCTATAAATTATAAGCCTGCAACAAGTTCAAGGCGACGATCGCGGCAATCCAAATTAACGCCAAAACAATCGTATAACGCGTCAGGTTTTTCTCGACGACAGTAGAACCTGACAAATTCGACTGCACCCCGCCACCAAACAAACTCGACAGACCGCCGCCTTTGCCCTTATGGAGCAGAACGAAAATGGTCATCAAAATAGCTGTCACCAGCAGGATGATCTGCAGCGTTAATTGCATTCAGGTGTTCCTTCACGAAAGTGCGAGTTGTATGGGCTTGCCGTGCGTTAAGTATACCCATTTTAGCCACGCAATGCGTGACTGTTCTAGAGGATTGTGCACAACCTTACAGCATCGTAACTTGCAACGCTGTAAAGCTCAGCCAGACGAGCATGATTACAGGAAATAATTCAATCTACGTACAAGCTTCGCTTACAAGCTAGAGTTGCGCGACGGACGCAGCGGCCAATTTGGCAAATTCTTCTCCATCTAGCGACGCTCCGCCGACCAAGCCACCATCGATATCAGGCTGTGCGACGATATCAGCGATCGAATCAGTCTGCACGGAACCGCCGTACAGGATCCTAATAGCATCAGCTGTTTCGTCGTCTGAAAGTCTCCGAACTAAGGTTCGCAATGCTTGGCAAACTTCTTGTGCATCTTTCGGCGACGCTGCCTTACCGGTACCAATTGCCCAAACCGGCTCGTATGCCAGGACTGTGTTTTTCAGCTGCTGAGCTTCCAAACCATCCAGCGAATTGCGGGCTTGCTCGACGATATAATCGAGATAGCTGCCAGATTCACGGATATCCAAGGACTCTCCTACGCACACTATCGGTTTAATTCCGTGCTTGTGTGCGACTTGTGCCTTTTGCGACACCAAATCTGAAGTTTCATGATGGTGTTGACGGCGTTCGGAGTGCCCCAGGATAACCCATTCGCAGCCGAGTTTTGCCAACATCGGGGCAGAAATATCTCCTGTATATGCTCCTTTTTCTTGTGGAGCTAGGTTTTGGGCGCCGTAACTGATCTTCATTTTCTCCCCGTTCACTACGGTTTGAATTGAGCGCAGATCAGTGAATGGTGCTAATACCGCGATATCTACCTGCTCGTAATATTCTTTCGGCAAAGCGAAAGTCAGCTTCTGGATGTTTTTAATCGCTTCAAGGTGATCAAGATTCATCTTCCAGTTGCCGGCGATCAATGGAGTTCGTGGCATGTGCTTCTCCTTCTTGTGATTTACGCGGATTTCCAGAAATTATTAACCAGCCAGGACGGCAACGCCCGGTAGTGCTTTCCCTTCTAAGAACTCCAGAGATGCTCCACCACCTGTCGAAATGTGGCTAAATCCGCTCTCATCAAGCCCCAAAGCCCGCACGGCTGATGCAGAGTCCCCACCGCCAACGACAGTGAATGCACCGTTGCTGGTAGCTGCAATGATGGCCTTTGCCACGCCTTCTGTGCCTCGCGCAAATGGTTCTTTTTCGAAAACCCCCATTGGACCATTCCAGAAAACAGTCTTCGACGAAGTAATTAGTTCTGCGAATTTTTGTACGGATTTTGGCCCGATATCTGGCGAGAGCCATCCCTCTGGAATCGCAGCCAATTCTACGATTTTTGTGTTTGCGTCGGCTGAAAATTCATCCGCAGCGAGCAAATCGACTGGCAAGCAGATTTTATCGCCAAAGCGGTCTAACAGCTGCTTGCAGGTATCGATCATGTCTTCCTGCAGCAAGGAATTCTGCACGTTATAGCCTTGTGCCGCGAGGAAAGTATAGCACATTCCACCACCGATAATGATGTTTTGGGCTTTTCCAGCCAATGCTTCAATAACGCCCAGCTTGTCGGATACTTTCGATCCACCCAACACCACGGTGTAATCTTGCTCTGGATTATCGGCTACAGCGGACAACTTTTCCAACTCGGCTTCCACCAAGTATCCGGCGTAGGCATCAAGTTTGTTCGCGACGTCGTAAACCGATGCCTGTGCACGGTGGACGACACCGAATCCATCCGAGACAAACACACCGTCATCAGCTGCCAAGGCAGCCAGTTCCGCGGCGAATTCTGCGCGTTCCGAAGCGTCTTTGGAAGTTTCACGTGCGTCGAACCTCACATTTTCCAACAACAAAACGTCGCCGTCGTTCAGCCCATTGGCGCGTTCGTGTGCGTCTTCTCCAGTAACATCCTGAGCCAATGCCACCCACTGACCTAGTTCATCTGAAAGCGCTTCTGCAACCGGGGCCAGCGAATATTTCTGGTTAAACTGCCCCTTTGGACGTCCCAGGTGAGCAGCAATAACGACTTTGGCGCCGGCAGCAACAAGTGCCTGGATCGTTGGCAAAGCTGCGGTAATGCGACCCGGATCAGCGATTTCTCCCTCATCTGTCAGCGGTACATTTAAATCTGCCCGCAACAAAACATGCCGGGACTCGAGGTCCTGCTCCAACAATTGCGCTAGCTTTCGAAATGCCAATGTATTTTCCTTTACGCGATCAGGTTTTCGTGTGCGAGTGTACAAGCAAAAGCTTGTAACAAGGCTAGAGTTGGGCCCCGACGTGTTTGCACAGTCGCAGCAATTGGCTGCTGTATCCCCACTCGTTGTCGTACCACGCCACTACCTTAACTAGATTGTCACCAATCACTTTGGTTAAGGGGGCATCAAAAATCGCCCCGTGTCCGTTGCCCACGACATCGCTAGACACCAACGGATCGTCTGAGTATTGGACGATTCCAGATAAGTAACCGTCCGCCGCTTTCTGCACGGCGGCGTTAATCTCCTCCACTGAGACAGTTCGCTCAGCTTGGAACGTCAATTCCATCGCAGATCCGGTCAGAGTTGGGACTCGTAGCGCATACCCATCGAGTTTTCCGGCAAGCTCCGGGATCACCAAACCAACTGCTTTCGCTGCACCGGTAGAGGTAGGAACGATATTCTGTGCAGCAGCGCGAGCCCGGCGTAGATCTTTATGCGGCCCATCGACAAGCTGCTGATCACCGGTGTAAGCGTGGATAGTCGTCATTAAACCATTTGCGATCCCAAATTCTTGGTTTAGGATTTGCGCAATTGGCGCCAAGCAATTTGTAGTACACGAGGCCGCGGAAATGACATTCTGCTGCGCAGGGTCATAATTATCGGAATTGATGCCGTAAACGAATGTGCCGTCGACGTCTTTGCCCGGTGCGGACAAGATGACCTTTTTCGCACCTGAGTCCAGATGTGGATGAGCCTGTTCATTAGAACGGAACTTACCAGTGGCTTCAACGACAATATCTACATTGAAGGTTTTCCAAAGTAATTGTGAGGGATCTTTGATGTTAGTTAACGCGATACGGTGTCCATCAACCAGCAATTCTGCTGCCAAGTGGGCGTCATTAGCAGCCGAGCCTTCTTTGCTAGGAGCCTCGATCGAGACATCTGCCGCTAGAATCCCGAGCCCGGTGTCGAATTTCAACAAATGAGCTAAGGTTTCTGGTTCTGCCACGTCATTAATGGCAACGATCTCAATATCGCCCGGTGATTCTAGGACGGCGCGCAGAAAGCTGCGCCCAATGCGGCCAAAGCCGTTAATTGCTACGCGAGTCATGCTTATATTTTACCCGGTATTTTAGGACTTCGTCGGCTCTTAACTATCTCCCTCGCCGGTGAAGTGCTCAGCGCCTCCCAAATCATCGTCGAAGAGGTCTTCATCAATGCCTTCTGAGGTATCCGGAATCCCAAGTTCTTCTGCGCGTTTATCAGCCATTGACAGCAATCTGCGGATACGTCCGGCTACCGCATCTTTCGTCATTTGCGGATCCCCGAGGCGACCGAGTTCTTCTAAGGAAGCCTGCCTGTATTTCACTCGCAGATTACCTGCCTCAGCCAAGTGCTCGGGCACGTCATCTCCCAAAATTTCCATTGCGCGGTGTACCCGGGCAGCTGCAGTAACTGCCGCACGTGCAGAGCGACGCAAATTAGCATCATCGAAATTGGCCAAACGGTTTTGTGAGGCACGCGCTTCCCGACGCAGGCGCTTTTCGTCCCACTCTAAACGCGTCATTTGCGCCCCCATGCGTGTCAACAATGCGCCAATTGCTTCCCCGTCGCGGATAACCACGCGATCAGTCCCACGTGATTCCTTCGTCTTTGCGGATATGCCAAGCCTGCGCGCACAACCTACCAACGCCAACGCGGCCTCTTGGCACGGACAAGCAACTTCCAGCGAAGAAGAACGACCAGGTTCGGTCAACAATCCTTGCGCCAAAAAAGCCCCACGCCAAGCTGCTTCATTATCAGCGATAGTCCCGGAAATCACCTGCGGTGGTAACCCGACCACGGGGTGCCCGGATTTCGTGACCAAACCGAGTCGCCGGGCAATGGTTTTCGCATTCCGGCTAATTCGCAACTGGTACCGAGGAGTCTTGTGCGTACCTGCTAGGCCCGTGGGAGTGGGGCGAATCACGATATTAAACAATTCTTCTATGTCTTTGGCCAAACGTTCCGCAACCGCCCGTGAACTGAGTTCTACTTCAAAGGTGAGTGCATCACCTACGACTTCCATGGTGGATGCAAGACGTAGGATAGCGGCGACTTCCGCGCTTCGAGCAGATTGTTTCGTCGGAACCACCCTGGTGAGTTCTTCTTGGACCTGTTCTGTCAGTCCCATCGCGTCACCCCTGTTTCTCTTCGGTTGGTTCAATTTCGGCCGGCTCCTGGTCATGGGTGTATCTAACGTAAACATCGCTCAGAACCTGGGCCAGTTTTAGTTCATCATGTCGCGAACTTGCTCTGCCAGCCTCGTCGATTTCTCGAACATCAGCAAAAACCATCGAGGCCTGCAGAATGCGCGCTGCTTTCTGCAAATATTCGCGCTCAGATTCCGAGGTTACCGATGCCGAATCACAAATGACTACGTCGACATGCAAGCCCGGCGCATGTTGCGCTAAGACGTGGATATGACGCTCATAGGAAAATCCCTGCGTTTCGCCAGGCTCACCATTGAGGTTGAGCACCAAGATTCTTAAAGCATCGGACTCATTAATTGCACGCACTACCTGTGGAAGCACAAGATGCGGGATCACACTAGAAAACCATGAGCCGGGGCCTAGCGTGACCAGATCAGCTCCACGGATAGCCTCGAGTGCTGCGGGGTTAATTTCAGGGTTTTCTGGAATAACACTGACTCGCCGTACCTGCCCTGGTGTCGATGCGACAGCTACCTGACCACGAACTGAACGCATTACCCTTGGGTCGTCATCTAGACCAGACACGTCCGCTTGAATATCCAACGGCTCTGTACACACCGGCAGTACCCGGCCCTGAGCACCGGTGAGTCGCATGACCGCATCGAGAGCGGCCTGTTCCTGACCAAGAATTTCTTTCAAACCGGTAATCAATAAATTACCTAAGGCATGACCAGCCAGCGCGCCACTACCACCAAACCGATGTTGAAGGGTCTGTTCCCAAAACTTACCTTCCGCATCATCGCGCACTGACAAGGCGACTAACGCCATGCGGAGGTCACCAGGCGGAATCATATCGAATTCCTTACGCAATCGCCCAGAACTACCACCGTCATCAGCGACAGTGACGATTGCCGAAATATCCTCTGGAGCAAGCCGTCGCGCAGCTTTCAGCGTTTGAAACAGCCCATGGCCGCCCCCTAATGAGGCAATACGTAAGGGGCCTGGCTGTTTCTGACCTTGCTGGACTTCTAAGACACGCGAAGACACCGCGTTCGATGGGGTTGATTCGGGCTGTTCGGACTGTTCTGACTCTGCAGCCATAGCGCAGTATTATTCCTTCGTAGGTTGTATTACATATACGGAGTGCGGGTACTAAGGAGCAGTACCTAGGGTCTCTAGCAACAATTCTGTCTTCGACCCCTAAGGCAGCTAAGAGCACTCAAAATCACGATGCATGATAGTAACCTCGAGTTCATCACGGATCCGCAGCCTCCGAGCAAGCTCCTCCGAAATGGCAACTGATCGATGATGACCACCAGTACAACCTATTGCCACCGTGATGAAATTTTTACCTTCGTGCCGATAACCATCAAGCATGGAATCAAGCATCTTCTCGAAATTCGCGATAAAACTATGAGCAGCCGGGCTAGCCAAGACATAGTCGGCTACTGGCCCATCGGTGCCGCGGTATTCTCGCAATTCCGGAACCCAATACGGATTAGGCAAAAATCGCACATCGAGGACCAAATCCGCATCCCGTGGTGCCCCATGTTTAAACCCAAATGACTCGACAGTGACATGCTGCTTATCCAGACCTGTGGAACCGAAACTGGCTTCCATTGCACGACGTAAATCATGCACAGACAGATTTGAAGAATCGATAATGACGTCAGCTCGTTCTTTGAGTGCAGAAATTGCTGCCCGTTCTCGTTCAATACCGATTTGCAAGGTATCTTTTTCTTGCAACGGGTGGGTTCTGCGCACCGAATCAAAACGCCGAATCAAAACATCGTCACGGGCATCCATAAACAAAACTGTGACCGGCATATTCCGATTCTTTAGCTCATCCATAGCAGACAAGATCGAGCCACCAAACATACGCGAGCGAACATCCGCTACGACTGCCACTTTGTCAACCGGGGAATTGTCGTCTGCACACAAATCAAACAACTGCACCATAAGCTCCGGTGGCAAATTATGAGCGACATAGAACCCTTTGTCTTCCAGTACACGAGCAGCTGTAGACAGGCCGGCTCCAGACATTCCGGTAAGCAAAATTGGCGACGTGGCGAATGCGGTCATGCTGTAAAGCATAGTCGCTGGATCACACCAGTGCGATTCGCTTCCTTACTTATGGAGCGCAGCATAAATACTTTCTGCTAACGCAGGACCAAACCCCTTCACCTCAGTAATTTCCTTCACGCTGGCTTGCTTTAACTTTTTGACCGAACCAAAATGCTTCACCAAATCTGCGCGCCGGGCTGGACCCAAGCCAGGTACCGCGTCTAACGCTGAGCTGCGCATGCGCTTGGAACGCTGCTGACGGTGATAGCTAATTGCAAAGCGATGTGCTTCGTCGCGAATGTGCTGCAGCAAATAAAGTGCTTCACTGCCGCGTGGAAGGATAATCGGCTCTTCTTCACCGGGAACCCAGATTTCTTCGAGCCGTTTAGCCAAACCAATCAATGCTACATCGTTAACGCCAAGATCATCGAAAACTTTCTGTGCTGCATTAACCTGCGGTAAGCCACCATCGACGACGAATAATTGCGGTGGGTAGGCAAAACGATTCCCATCCGCGGATTCTTCTGTGACGTCCTCGTCTGCAAACGTGCTCGCTTCAAATTCTTCATCAGGCACATGCAATTTATCATCCTGGTGACGCTTGAACCGTCGCCGCGTGACCTCAGCGATGGAAGCAACGTCATCTGAATGCCCACCACCTGCAGCTTCCTTTATTCGGTAACGACGATAACTTGCTTTGCGTGGAAGACCGTCCTCAAAAACGACTAATGACGCGACCACGTCTGTGCCCTGAATATGCGAAATATCGATGCACTCAATACGTAGCGGGGCGCTATCCAAGAACAGAGAAGTCTGCAGATCTTGCAGGGCCGCCGACCGCGCGGTGAGATCACCGACGCGTTTTAGCTTGTGCTGTTTCAGCGCATCTAGGGCATTCCGATACACGGTGTCCATGAGGGCTTTTTTCTCGCCTCGTTGTGGTACCCGAACTTCCACTGACCCACCACGTAGATCAGATAATACTGTCGATACCTGTTTAACATCTTGTGGTTCGGTATGCACCATGATCTGGCGTGGAATCACATCGCGCGTGGTAGTCCGCGCTGCTTCGTCGTGTTCTTGGATTTCTAGCCTGGATTCTTGATCTACCCCGCGCCTGTCAATGAGTTTAGCGTCTTCCGCTGCTTCCATTTCTTCACGCTCAGCAGCATCGGAATAGAACTGGACCAAAAAATTTTCTATCAGTTCTGGAAGCTCCGTCAATTTTTCTACTACCCAGCCGCGCTGACCACGGATACGTCCATCGCGCACATGGAAAATCTGCACTGCAGCTTCCAATTCATCATCTGCGAAAGCGATAAGGTCTGCTGCCGTACCATCCCCCAGCACCACCGTCTGCTGCTCCATCAGCTTGTCGATCGCCCCTAGGTCATCACGCAAGCGTGCCGCTTTCTCAAATTCGAGTTCCTCTGACGCTTTTTCCATGTCTGCAGTCAGACGCTTAACGACGTCGTTAGTTCGTCCACGCATGAAACCAACCAACCCGTTCACGGTTTCCCGATGTTCATCGGCACTGACCCGTCCAATACACGGCGCATCGCATTTGCCGATATAACCTAGCAAGCATGGCCTGCCCAACCGTTCGTGTCGGCGATATACACCGGATGAACAGCTACGCATTGGGAAAACTCGCAACAACAAATCCATGGTTTCTCGCACCGCCCAAGCATGTGCGTATGGACCGAAATACCGGACTCCACGTTTTCTTGGCCCCCGGTAGAAAAACACTCGAGGAACCTGTTCTCCCACTGACACCGCGAGCATCGGATATGTCTTGTCATCGCGGTACATGACATTAAATCGGGGGTCGAATCTCTTGATCCAGGTGTACTCCAGCTGAAGTGCTTCGACCTCGCTAGCGACGACTGTCCATTCCACAGAATCTGCGGTCTGCACCATTTGCCGTGTCCTGGGGTGCAGTTGCGTGATGTCCTGGAAATAATTCGATAAACGTGCCCGGAGGTTCTTCGCCTTACCGACGTAAACTACCCGACGATTCTCATCACGAAATTTGTAGACGCCGGGTTCCGTGGGGATAGTTCCGGGCGCCGGCCGGTACGTTGCTGGATCACTCATCGCTAAGAAAAATTTCGCTATTCTTCGGGCATGTATTGGGCTTCAAGCTCGCGGAATTTTCGTACCGCCTGGATGGTGTCCGCACCATCAGAAACTTGAATCGCCCACAACGGCATATACTCGAATTCAGGAAGTTCGAGACGTGCCATACGAGCACCTTCGGGAACGGATAGTCCGTAAATGAGTTGCCAATAATAAAACCGAGTTCCGATAATATTACGGACTTCTACGCCATCACTATTGACCCGCACACGAGGACGCGAAAGCGCGAGCCAAACTAAAACAGAAATAATCACGCCGACGCCGGGAAATGCAATGAAATCGACGCCAGTGACCGATGCCCCAGTAAATTCGAGGCTAAGTTGCCACGCCATAAAAATGTGAACAGCCATGATGATCGGGATCAAGAGCGTGGCGTAGACGCGCAGTTTACGAGAAGTAATGGTTAACTCCCACGGTTTATTGCTCGTCACCGAAAATGGATCCAACGCGGTATACGCTGCTAATTTCTTTTCGTCGAGCTGCTGTTCTTTGTGAAACTGTTGGTGGGAATTCGTCTCATCAGATTGGGACGTCATGCTTGTTCCTCGCAAATGTCTGTCTCACGGTGGTGCGCAGTGGCACGCAGCTCACGAAGGGTAGCCAATGTGTCAAGCGCTGCAGCCATGGCCTCACCACCCTTATCCTCAATCGAATCCGGAAACCCAGCTCTGGCACGTGCCTGCTCTTGGGAATTCACGGTCAACACCCCGTTGGTAACCGGGGTCGATTCATCCAGACTCACCCGGGTCAACCCCTGGGTCACAGAATCACAGACATAATCAAAGTGCGGGGTTCCGCCCCGAATCACGCAACCCAAAGCAACCACGGCGTCGAATTGCCGTGCCGCTTGCTGGACAACAACTGGCAGCTCAATCGCACCCATGACACGTGCTTCCGAAACCGTGGCCCCTGCTTCAGCAGCCACGGCTAGCGCCCGGGAGCGCATCTGCTCACAGACTTCCTGGTTCCAGCGAGTGCTCACTACGCATACTCGCACCCCTTTAGCGCTGCCTAGGGGGATCTGCGGTGCTCCACCGTGTGCCATGTCAGCTCCTTGCTGTAAATAGATATATGATGACGCAAATTTGCCGCGGATTATTGTGGACGTTGCACATCCCAGTCCGCAACCGTTGGCAAGTCATGCCCCATGCGGTCACGTTTCGTACGTAGATACGCGATGTTATCTTCGTTCGCTTCGGTAAGCAGTGCAGTGCGTTTAGATACTTCGACGCCAAACCCTTCCAAGGCTTCAGCCTTGAACGGGTTATTGGTCAACAAATTCGCGCTCGCGATTCCCAGATCAGCCAAAATCTGACCAGCCACGGAAAATTCGCGTGCGTCCGCAGGCAGCCCTTGTTCCAAATTCGCGTCTACGGTATCGGCACCACTTTCCTGCAGACGATAAGCTTTAAGCTTGGCGAGAAGCCCGATGCCCCGGCCCTCGTGTCCGCGAATATAGATCACTACGCCGCTACCAGCTCTTTGGATATAGTCAATCGCTTGATCCAGCTGCTGTCCACAGTCACAGCGACGCGAGTGGAAAACATCACCAGTGAGACATTCCGAATGCACGCGTACTGGGACGTCTGTGGCATTGTGCAACTCGTCCACCGAGCCCGCGATCAGTGCCACATGCTCCGTCCCATCCACCTGGTGGCGGTACCCGAGCGCAGTCATCGGTCCAGCATCCGTCGGCAAGCTGGTTGCTACCTCACGGACCACCTGCATTTCATTACGACGTCGCCACTGAATCATTTGCTCTATTGAGATCAAAGCCAGGTCATGGGTATCGGCAAATTCCCGTAGTTCCGGAAGACGTGCCATATCGGTCGGGTCTTTTTCCGACACAATTTCACAGATCACACCGGCCGGGCGCAAACCTGCCAAGCGTGCCAAATCAACAGAAGCTTCGGTGTGTCCGTTGCGGTCCAACACACCATTAGGGCGAGCGCTCAGGGGTACGACGTGGCCCGGGCGGGTGAACTGCTCCCGATGCGCATCCGCGGACGCCAATGCACGCAAGGTCTTGGCACGACTAGCCGCAGAAATACCAGTGGTGCCGTCATTGAAATCAACAGTCACGGTATAAGCCGTACCGCGCACGTCCTCGTTAACCGCCGCCATAGGCGGCAAGCCCAGCTGATTGAGGTCGTCTGGAAGCATCGGCGCGCAGATATAACCAGAGGTGTACCGGACCATAAAAGCCACTAATTCTGGAGTAGCTTTTTCTGCGGCAAAAATTAGATCGCCTTCGTTTTCGCGGTCTTCATCATCTACGACCACTACAGCTTTGCCTGCCCGAATATCGGCTATTGCACGTTCGACGCTATCAAGCTTGATTGCTTTGCCATCCTGGGTGACCTCGATGCTCATATGTCTCCACTTTAGTGTGTGTCTGACGGAAAGCTATAACCGGTCGGTGTTCCCGCGGCCAACAGCTTTTCGACGTATTTGCCGATGATGTCGACCTCTAGATTAACCCTCTCGCCCACTGCCAAGGTGCCTAAGGTGGTTTCGGACAATGTCGTAGGGATCAAGGAGACTTCAAACCAGTCGCCACTGTCAGCATTAGGGATAGGAGTCGTTCTAGGAATCGCTTCAAATTCTGGACCAGAGGGCACAGTCGATGTCGCGGCCGTGGCCGCAGCTGATGGTCTAGGAGTCTCAGAAATAGCAGACACAGTCAAAGACACACCGCTGATAGCAATAGACCCTTTTTCTACGACGTATTTTGCCAGTTGCGCTGGTAATTCGAAGCGCAAAACTTCCCAGTTCTCTGAGGGAGTGCGAGAAACCAGTCGCGCTGTACCATCAACATGCCCTTGCATGATGTGCCCACCAAGTCGCGCGTCGGCACGGAGTGCACGTTCGAGGTTCACTATGCTGCCAGGGCGCAAGTCGCCCAGCACTGAACGATTTAGTGATTCCTGCATGACGTCAGCGCCAAAAACTCCGGATTCAACATCCAACTCCGCAACCGTCAAGCAGACGCCGTTGACTGCTATGGAATCCCCCAGGCTGGCATCGTGCATGATTCTCCCACCTTGGATGCTCATACGAACCGCATCACCGACGTTGTCGACCGTTACGACCTCACCAGTGTTTTCTACCAATCCACTAAACATTTATCGCCTTTCTCCGTAGCTTATCTACTTCGCTCCCGGCACCATGGTCAACAACACATCATTGCCAAGTCTTTCGACACGATTGATCTCTAAACGCATGCCATCTGCCAGATTCACACCAACAGCAGAAGCAAGCACACTACGCCCGTCTCCTAGCAATAACGGTGCCACATATGCTTGCACTGCATCGACGTAACCACTCCCGACAAATGAACTCAGGAGTTTCGGACCGCCCTCGACTAGCACATCTCGACAGCCCTGTTCCCATAAGGCAGTCAGAGCAGTAGGAATATCGGGATATTGTGCAAAGCCGAGACGCTGCAAATTACTGCATGCGGACAAATCTGACTTGCCGATTACCACACGACGTGGCTGCTGCTTATACAACAAGGTTTCTCCGGTTTCGGAGATATAGCGAGCGGTCAACGATGGATTATCGGCTAACGCTGTCCCCGTGCCAATAATGATCGCATCACGTTTACTGCGATCGAGATGCACCCTCTCTCTTGCCTTAGAACCAGTGATCCACTTGCTTGATCCGTCAGATGCAGCACTAAACCCATCGACCGATTGTGCGAACTTTGCCGTGACGTGCACTCGTCCCATGGCTGTAGCCTGCAGCCATGGCTCCAGCTCGTCGCCTAAAATCGCGGTGGAATCCCGCTGCAAAAGACCAGAGGCCCCAAGATGATGAACCGCAATTCCCGCCGCGCGTAGTTTTTCTGCACCACCGGCTGCAATCACATTGGGGTCAGCATGTAAATAATGCACTGAAGCCACACCTGCATCGATGAGAGCTTGCGAGCACGGGCCGGTCCTGCCTTGATGGTTGCACGGTTCGAGGGTGACCACTACATGCGCACCCTTCGAAGACCTACCCGCCTGGTCCAACGCAACAATTTCTGCATGTCGCCCACCTGGCGGTTCAGTGGCGCCGACTCCACAAATATCTCCATTTTCAGTCAGAATTACTGCCCCTACGGGCGGATTCGGGCTTGTACTACCACGGACCTCCAGGGCTGCTCGGTGAGCTGCCGAGAGCGCAGCGTTGAGAATACGAGCGTCTAAGGCGCTCGCAGAAAATTCAGAAGTCATTTAGTGTTGTGTCGCCCCAGTCGCTAACGCGCGAAGATGATTCACCGCTGCTGCCGGATCTGTTTTCTTGAAGACCGCGGAGCCTGCAACGAAGGCGTCACAACCAGCTTCAGCGGATTTCTCGATTGTATGTTCTGAAATTCCGCCGTCAATCTCGATGAGACAATCAAGATTCCGCTCATCAATGGCCTGGCGCAGTGCGCGAACTTTGTCTAATTGGTCAGGCATGAACGATTGTCCACCAAATCCGGGCTCGACACTCATTACCAAGGCCAAGTCGAAATGTTCAAGATCCGCAAGATACGGCTCAATCGGGGTAGCTGGTTTCAGCGAGAAGCCAGCACGAACGCCTTTTTCCCGGATCTTTTTGGCTAAAGCAACATGGTCATCAGTCGCTTCTACATGGAAGATGATGCAATCAGCACCGGCAGCAATATAGGTATCGACCCAGTGCTCCGGATTTTCGATCATCAAATGCACATCTAAATACTGCTCAGTGATCTTATCGACGGTTGCGGTCACATCCGGACCAAACGACAAGTTTGGGACAAAATGTCCGTCCATGATGTCCACGTGAATCCAGTCAGCGTTGTCAACGCTACGGACTTGATCGCCAAGACTGGAAAAATCCGCAGCCAAAATAGACGGCGCGATCAAGGCCCGCCGCTTGATTAATGGATCAGAAATAGAAGACGACGCATCAAGGGGCGAGACTCCCGGAGAGGAATTTGCTGAATCACGAACAGACATACTGGCCATTCTACGGTTATTCGGGCTAACGTCTAGTCCACTGGTTTAGGTACTCTTCCGGCGGAGCACAGCAAAAAACATAGCGTCAGTGCCGTGCCTATGTGGCCACATCTGTGCCGAAAGGAAATTCCCAGTGCCGATTCCTGGAATGTCCGGAAGAGTTGCCAACGCTGATAATTCTTCTACCGCCGGGCCGTCAGTATCCCCCAAAATTGTGTCAACGATTGACCGCGTTTCACGCAGGTCTGGCGAGCACGTGGAATAAACCACCACCCCACCTGGTCGCACCAACTGCAGCGCTGAGCGTAATAACTCCACTTGCAGTGTATTCAAATCCAGAATATCGCGATCGTCTTTTTTCCAGCGTGCTTCCGGACGTCGACGTAACGCTCCCAGCCCTGAGCATGGGGCGTCGACAAGCACCCGGTCAAAGCCAGCTGCTAACCCCGGACTTCTACCGTCAGCCACGTGCACTGTGACCGGCAAATCAGCCACCGTTGAGCGAATCAATTCCGCACGGTGAGGCGAGACTTCCACCGCGTCTACCGAGGCACCATCGATGGCGGCTAAAGCACCTAACAGAGCAGCTTTTCCACCAGGCCCAGCACAAAGGTCGAGCCAACGCCCAGAGTCCTCTCCCAGCACCTCGGCTTCCACGACCGCACGCGCAATCAACTGCGAACCTTCATCTTGCACTGCCGCCATTGACTGCTGCACTGGTTCCAGTGCCCCCGGGTTGCCACCAGACTCCAAGTACACCGCATATGGGCTATACCTGCCGGTTTCTCCCCCAATCATCAACGCGAGTTCTTCAGCACTAATCTCTCCTGGACGCGCGACCAAATGCACCAATGGGCGCTCTGAATCGGCCGCAAGCGCAGCGGCAAGTTCTGGATGAATCCCGTCAGAATGCGGGCTTTCCACATCTAAGCTGGCATCTTGGTTTTCCGCTAACAACGCCTCATTGAACGCCCCTGCAATCCACTCAGGGTGCGCATGTTCAAATGCCAAACCAGCGAGTTCACTTTCTGGTCGCAGCTGTGCGATCCATTGCTCTCGGGGGGTTCGGCCGACCGTGCGCAAAATGCCGTTAACAAAACCTTTAGCCTTACCATGCTCAGCCGATTCGACTAGCCGTACTGAAGTATCCACAGCAGCATGATCATCAACGCGCGTAAACAACAACTGGTAAGTTCCCAAGCGAAGGGCATTCAGGACCGGCGTGGCGAGCGAGTCCAACTCGCGTGACGAGCACGCGTCAATCACAGTATCGAGAACGCCAAGCGACCGGAGACAGCCATAGGTGATTTCTGTTGCAAACGCAGCATCACGCCCTTTAACACGCTCTTCCCGCAAACATTTCGGCAAAATCAAATTCGCATAGGCATCATCGTCGCTAACCCGATTCAAGACCGCAAAGGCAAGCAGGCGAGGCTTGTCGACGCCCGCTGTCTCGCGGTGTGTTCGCTTCTGTCGCTTCTGCTGCTTGTAGCTGTGTGGACGCCGCTTGTCATGCTGTTGCGACTTAGCTCCTCGAGCATCCGTCTTTTTTCCAGTCTGGTTGCCTGCTTTATCCGCTAAACGTGGGGATTCGCCGGAACGCGACCGAGATCGAAATCCGCCAGCTGCTGCACTCATGACAAAATTCCTTCCGGTTGATTTCCGCGCGCCCAAGCTGCGGCATCCATTCTCTTCTTTCCTGGTGCTTGGACCATTCCCAAGCGCACTGGTGTAGTAGCGGTGCCAACAAACACATCGTTTTTCGCAACATACAATTCGCCAGCAGACAAAGATTTCTTCGCAAACAGGGCCGCAGCGTCACTCCCCGCTGTAACCAGCGTCACCGGTGCAATCTTTAAACGTTGCTCACCGAGCATCGTCCACGCGCCAGGACCGGGTGTATAAGCCCGAATGTGCCGATCGATCGCAAAATCTGGTTGTGACCAATCGATGTGCGCCTGCTCAGCAGAAATTTTCGGGGCGTAGGTGGCCTCACCAGATTGCGGCTGCGCCTCTAAGCGTTCGTCGGCCAGCCCATCCATGGTAGCAACCAACAAATCCGCGCCGGAATAAGCCAGACGCGTCAACAGATCATCCGCCGTATCGTCGTCACGAATAACCTCCGTCACCGTGCCAAATACGTCCCCGGTATCAAGCCCTTCTTCAATCCGGAATGTGCTGGCACCAGTAATATCATCGCCATGCGCAATTGCAGCTTGCACCGGAGCCGCTCCGCGCCACTGTGGAAGTAGAGAAAAATGCAGATTAATCCAGCCATGCCGGGCAACGTCCAACAAATCCGTACTAATCAATTTACCGTAGGCCACCACCGCGATTGCCTCCGGAGCTAATTCCTGCAACCAGGCGCGAACCTGAGAACCAGCCTCGCTGTCAGCACGCAAAGTCTCGGGAGTAAGCACCTCAATCCCACGTTCCCGAGCCAAAGCTGCAACCGGCGACGACGCCAAACTACGACCGCGCCCTTTCCGTGCATCTGGACGGGTAAGCACACCGACGACCTCGTGCTCAGATTCCAAGAGTGCTTCCAAAGCCACAACAGCCGGCTCCGGTGTACCAGCAAACACAATCCGCATTGTTCTTCCTACTCCTTTAATGGTCCATAACTATTCAGACTAACCGATTCTGATTTAACCAATATGGGGCGGATCGACCTGAATCCGTAAAGGAAGCTCGTCTTTCCGCAAACTACGAGCCACCGCAGCGGTCCGCAACGCCACACCTAGTTCCGCCCGGGGCCCCAACGGGGTCCGCACCAAAATTCTCTGTGGGAGGCCAAAGCGCTGTTCATCATAGTCCCCAGGCAACCTGGTGGAATAAGGCAGGTCAACTGGGCCCAGTACCTCCGCGTGCGCTGGAAGTTCAACTAAGTCAAGAAACATGTCCAGGCTCGCATCCGCGCCATCAATAGCAGCCATATGCACGGCGGGGGGAAATTTGGTCTCCCTACGCCCTGCCAATTCAGCTGTTGCAGCGCCTACGGGGTCCCAACGAATCAAATACTGCACGGACGGCAAGCTAGCTTCAGCCACAACGATGACCATGCCACCTGAAGCACGACTTTCCACTAAAGCGGCAGCGCGCATCCACGTCGCCAGAGTATCTTCCGCGGCACGTAAATCCTGCCTGCCAAGCAAAGCCCAAGTATCTAATAACAACGCGGCCCCGTAATGGCCACCATCCACCAGGGGTTCCGCACCTGGGGTCGCAACCACCAACGCGGGTGAATCTGGAACCGAATCCAATACCCGCGAACCACCAGAGGTAATCACACGTGTGGACGGAAACGCTCTCCCCAATTCTTCCGCGGTGCGTTGCGCACCAAGTACCACTGCCCGGAGACGTTGTGAGCCACATTCGCCGCACCGAAACGCTGAGTGAATCGCTCCACACCATCGACATGTGGGCACTTCCGCTCGTGATTCGGTTGATGTCGCAACTCGTGACTGTGACTGTATCGCGCTTGTCGTGGATGCTGCCACAGCAGCCGCAGGATCCTGCCCGGGTAATCCTACCGGCCCATTACAGATACGACATCGCGCTGGATGTCGGCACTGTGCGCAAGACAGCGTCGGGATATAGCCCTTCCGTGGAACTTGCACCAATACTGGCTTTCCTGCAGAAAGCGCCCGACGAGCTGCATCAAACGCGAGCCCTGGTACACGAGCCTGCCTGGCTACCGGGTCTTTTTCCAGTTCAAAATCCGTATCGGCTGCCGCTCGTATAAGTGGGGACGATTCGCGTACTCGATCGCGTGAAGCAAGCAAACCGTGCATCCAGCCGGCTTCCACCAATAGCTGTGTCTCCGCGGTGCGGGCAAGCCCGCCGATGAGCAACGAGCAGCCCTCCAGCCCAGCGCGCGTGGTCAGCACTTCCCGAGCGTGAGCATAAGGAGCGCGCTGTTCGATGAGGTTTTCGTCTCCATCATCGATAATGACAGCTAAACTGAGATTTTTCAGTGGCGCATACGCCGCGCTGCGCGTACCAATTACTACCCGTGCTTGTCCATGTAAGACGGATAAAAATCTACGGTAGCGTCCCTGCGCCCCCAACTGAGCGTTAAGCACCGTGATTTGCTTCGGCCCCAAATGCTCGCGAAGGGCAGTTTCCACGCGGTCAAGATCCCTTTGATCAGGAACCACAGCCAGTGCTCCGCCCCCATCAATGGCCACTTTCGCTAGCAACGACGCCACGATGCCTGCCCAGTCATCGCCTGGTGTGATCTGCCATGCAGCGCGTGCGGAACGGCGAGCCAGTACTGAATCAACAAAAGACTGCCCGTGCCGATAATTCGACCAACCAGAAAGGTCCGGCTCAATAGCTTCGCCGAGTTTGTCCCAGGCAGTAACAAAATCGGAGGATTCCGCTTGGGCATGACGCGGAGGTATCGCGGTTCTGATGAGGTCCGCACGGGTGCCGCCATAGCGCTGCGCCAGGGATTCCACAAGCCGTGCGGTCTGCTGCGGATAGACAACGTGCTCGGAATAAACCCGCTCTAGATAACGCAATCGCCCTAAATGCTCTGAGTGCGCACGACGTTCCAACACAATCCCGTCGACGAGTCGGCCGTGAAATCGAATGCGCACACGAGTACCTGCCTGGGCTACTTTGTCGTCTTTGTCTGCGACTAAGTAATCAAACCCACGGTCCAGATGTGCTAACCCCAAAAGAGGCAACACATGCGCAACCGGATGAGCTAGCTCCATAAACTCTCCATGAAGAGCTAGGATACCCCCGCGGCAGCCCGTAACTGCTCAACACGGTTCGTCTGTTCCCATGGCAGATTCAAATCTGTGCGACCGAAATGGCCGTAAGCAGCGGTAGGACGGTAAATCGGACGCAATAGATCTAACTCACGAATAATAACCGCAGGGCGAAGGTCAAAAGTCTTCGCGACGGCAGCTTGAATTGATTCATCGTCCAACCCATGGTGCGCAGTGCCAAAGGTTTCGACATAGAGTCCCACAGGATTCGCTCGCCCGATAGCATATGCGACCTGTACTTCTGCACGGTCAGCCAGACCCGCAGCCACAATATTTTTAGCGACCCAACGCATCGCGTAGGCTGCGGAACGATCTACCTTCGACGGATCTTTCCCGGAAAAGGCTCCTCCGCCGTGACGCGCCATGCCACCATAAGTGTCAACAATAATCTTGCGTCCGGTCAGGCCTGCATCGCCCATAGGACCGCCCAGGATGAAGGAACCGGAGGGATTAATAAGCAGCGTAACATCGTCGGTATAGAAATTCTGCAGACCAGCTTCAGCAATAACGTATTCGATGACGTGCGTGCGGAGCTGCTCTTCCAACCATTCCTGCGTAACTTCCGGATCGTGTTGCGTAGAAATCACGATAGTGTCAATGTGCGATGGACGATCACCGGAATACGCAAACGTCGCCTGAGTTTTACCGTCCGGGCGCAAGTGCGGAACAATTCCTTGCTTCCGCACCTCCGTGAGTCGACGAGACAACCGGTGCGCGAGTGCGATTGGCAACGGCATAAACTCTGCAGTCTCATTCGTTGCATAGCCGAACATGAGCCCTTGGTCACCGGCACCAGCGAGATCATCGTCGTCAAGCTGCAATCCCGAACGCGCTTCGTGTGAGCGATCGACTCCATCCCCAATTTCCTGAGACTGCTCACCAATGGCAATATTCACGCCACAAGTACGACCATCAAAACCAACATCTGAACTGGTAAAACCAATATCGACAAGGGTTTTCCGAACTAATTGCGGGATCTCTACGTAACTCTTGGTACGCACTTCACCAGCGACATGAACTTGCCCGGTAGTCACTAGTGTTTCCACTGCCACGCGTGCATGTTGATCCTTAGCCAGGAGAGCGTCCAATATGCTGTCCGATATTGCATCGCAAATCTTGTCGGGGTGACCTTCTGTCACAGATTCTGAAGTAAACAGACGCAGGCCCGAGGCGCTTGCGCGAACTGGTGCAGCCACAAAAAATCCTTAATGAGCAGAGAAAACGACGTACATTGCTTATTCATGCTGTCCAAAACAGCTTGTGTGGCGCAGATAACTACTTCAGAAAACCACGCCTGAATACCACTTAGTATAGATTACTATAGACAAAGCTGTCTACAGGCGCAATGCCAATTTATCCAAAATCTGGGCAGCCACCATATGCTTCGTCGCCGCAGCGATCTCACTAATCCCGCCGTCCTTATCCAGGAGGTAGCCCTGGTTAGTGGATTGCCCGAAAACTTTGCCAACACCGACTTCATTGCACATCAGCATGTCGCAGCCCTTACGTTCGAGCTTTTCTTGGGCATATGTCAGAATCGATTGGGTATCGTCGCCCGTTTCAGCAGCAAAACCCATGATGACAGTCTCTGGAGCCAACGTGCGGTTTGCCCGCGCTTTAACCAGGCTAGCTAACACGTCCGGATTTTCCGTCATCTCAATTCTGTTCAGACTGGGACTGTCCGTCTCATTCGATTTCTTCATTTTGAATTCTGCTGGATTCGCCGGACGAAAATCCGACACCGCTGCAGCCATGATGATTAAGTCAGCCTCCGGTGCCTGATTGTGCAGCTCTTGCTGCAGTTCTCGGGTTGTTTCCACCGGAATAACGGTGGCCCCGGGAGGAGCTTGCAAGGCGGCACAATTCGCAGCGACCACAGTGACCGTAGCTCCCCGCTGTACTGCGATTTCTGCCAAGGCAAAGCCTTGTTTTCCAGAAGAGCGGTTACCGATAAAACGAACCGGATCAATAATTTCTTGCGTTCCACCTGCGCTAATAAGTACGTTAACCCCCGCAAGCGTCTGTTTCATGCTGGCACCGGAAAAAACAGTTCGCGCAATATCAGCGATATGGCTGGGTTCCGGCAATCGCCCCGGGCCGGAGTCTCTGCCAGTCAGACGACCGGTGGCAGGATTTACCACGACGATCCCCCGTTCACGCAGCGTTGCAACGTTAGCTTGCGTGGCCGGATTCTCCCACATTTCTGTGTGCATAGCCGGTGCAATAATCACTGGACAAGCCGCCACCAACACGGTAGCCGCCAATAAATCATCAGCACGCCCATGAGCCACACGAGCCAAAAAATCTGCGGTAGCGGGAGCAATAATGATGCCATCCGCTTCCTGACCTAGCCGGACATGGGCGACTTCATCAACTTCAGAGAACACCGTGGTAGAAACAGGGTTACCGGACAACGCCTCAAAGGTCGCGCTACCCACAAACCGCAAGGCAGATTCGGTGGGAATAACACGAACCTGGTCACCTGCTTCGGTGAAGTCTCGAATCAACTGACAAGACTTATAAGCAGCAATCCCACCACATACCCCGATGACGAGGTTGCGTGGCTGGCTTTGATCTCCAGGCATCGTACGTTGGCCTCCTGCTGGTTGGGCTAGCTCATAATGGGGACGTAGAAAAATCCTACCGCGCTAAACAAAATGGCAATAAAGCCGATCGCTACGTAAATGTATCGATTAGTCACCTTGACTTCCGCGACAGTCACGTCCGACTCTACGCGCTGCTTTAACTCCGAAATGTACTGCCACGAGTTTTTCTCGACTGGTCGAAGCATTGATCCAATGATGACCGCGATCAAACTTGCCGCAAGTCCGAACAACACCGGGTGGAATGCCATCGGCCAGTCCACACCCCCGAAGGTCTTGATGCTCTCCAGGATCAAGGTAATCACGCCACCCAACAACATTCCCCAAAACGCGCCAGTTTCGGAAATCCGCTTTGACTGTGTAGAGGCGAAGGCCACAATTCCCCAGGAAGCAGCAAAAAACGATGCAGCCATATAACCAATATCGAGCACGCTCGGGGTAGCAATATAGGCCAACAGCAACGCGATGGCCCCCACGATCAACATTGCCCAACGAGCACTGCGCACATTATCAGTCTTTGTATCTCCACCATCGAGACCTTCACCACGGCGGAACATCGGCCCCACGTCGTGTGCTGCACTGAAGCCGACTAACGACAAGAACGTCGATGCTGAAGATAAACCAGCAGCGACGATACCCGTGACAAGAATAACACCAATTGCAGTCGGCATGATGTTGTATGCAGCCCAAATGAATACCTGGGAGTTCGGTTCAATCTCCGGGTTAATCAAATTCACGGCATACGCCGCGAACATGACGAAAAGATAGAAAGATGGGATTATCAGCAGGGTAACAATACCCGCCCGTATAGCAGTGTGACTGGATTTTGCCATCATGTAACGCGAAGCCTGCCACGGGCTCACAGCCGTGACAAAGGCCCACACCAGACCAAAGGTGAATATATAGATGAGGGCTTCCCCTATCGAGTTCAGACGCTCACCTGGTCCTTCAACCTGACCATGCCACAACAAGCCTTCGCGCAGCGTAGGGTCAGCTGCCAGTTTGTTGAAGGTTTCTTTTACACCACCGGCCTCCCGGAAAATCGCTACCGACCCCAGCACGCCTCCGATGATAAAGAAAAAGAACATCATCGTATCGGTAATAATTACGCCCTTGGATCCAGACAACACCGTAAAAATCGTAAATGCCACCCAGGTTATGAACACCGCCCAAAAACCATCGATCCCCAGAATTGCTTCGATAACGACCGCTAGGCCACGAGTAACGGTAACCAGATAGAGCCCCATACCCACTAACACTGAAGCCCCAGCTAGAGCCCGTAACCGAGACGAGTTAAACCGCTTGCCAAAAAATTCCGGGATGGTCAATGCGTCAGAATCGCGGAGATAACGACCAAACAGTACGACCCCGGCCAGGTAGCCCATTTTGGACATGACACCGAGTAATAGGATTGGCCAAGGGAAACCGTCGTAGGCCATACCCGCCTCACCCATGAGCGCCACCGTCGACAGAAAGGAAGCCACGAGCGTACCGACGATGAACAAAACGCCGACGTTGCGACCCGCAACAAAGTAGTCGTTTTTATTATTAATTCCCCGACTAACCCAAATTCCGACTACCAAAAACCCGATAAACGAGAGGATTACAGTGATCGTGAATGTATCCACTATTTCTCAACCTCCCCGTTCTGCTCGGCGGGGTGCTGGGCGTTTTTCAATTCAGAATTCAGCTTCCAAAAGGCCAAACCAAGTCCGACACTAAACACCACAATATGCAATATGCTGGGAAACAGCAGTTCGAGCATTCATCACTCCATTCAACAACTCATCAGAACCAGGGTTCTCAAACAGTGGAATCCTAGCGTACTTTATAGTTATTGTCAGGTTTCTCACGCGCCCCACAGCTTGTGCCAACGCCAGAGTTCCCTGTTAAGTGCGCGAACAGCTTGAATTCAGAGGGGCGTTGCACGCGGAAAACCCACCGCCCCGTTCTCGGGGACAGTGGGTTATAGAATAAGCAATGAAGCAGAGACTCGATACCAGCTAAGCGTCGAAGCCTACACAACACTAAAAGTTATTCATTGCAGCGGAGCGAATTAGCGAGCTTCTTCGTGATCTAACAAGCCTTCTTCGATTTCACGCAAAGACAAAGAGAGAGGTTTTTCGCCTGGCTCTGGGGTGACCAGCGGACCGACGAATTCGAATACGCCCTCGTCTTGCTCCTGGTAATAACTATTAATCTGGCGTGCGCGCTTCGCAGCAAAGATCACCAGAGCATACTTCGACGAGACTTTATTCAGTAGTTCGTCGATCGGTGGATCAGTGATGCCTTCGGGTGTGTCGAAGACGCTGTCAGATTTCGTGGACTCAGTAGCCACTACGAGACCAACCCCTTTTCGCGTTGAGTGTATGAAAATATATTAGCCGTCCAGGTGAAACAAGAGCTAACTGCGCAAGAATTCACTAATGGACTCTACGGCCTGTTTTAGATCATCGTTAACCACAACGTGATCGAATTCGCCCTGTGCATCCAACTCTATACGAGCTGTGTCTAAGCGACGACGGACAACATCGTCTGGTTCGGTACCCCGGTTGCTCAAGCGCTCGCACAGCACCTCCCAAGACGGTGGCGCCAAAAATATCGTGGTTGCTTCCGGCATCTTTGCCTTCACATTTCTTGCACCTTCCAGGTCCACCTCTACAAGCACAGGGCGGCCTTGTTCCAAGGCCTCGGTTACTGGCTGAGCAGGTGTACCTGAACGCTGCAAGCCGGAGTGTACCTCTGCCCATTCAAGCATTTTCCCGCTGTCAATGGTCTCCTGGAAACGCTCGGGGCTAACGAAATAATAGTCGACTCCATCAGCCTCTCCAGGACGCGGTGCCCTGGTGGTCATAGAAACTGAAAAATAGAGATCTGGAACGGTAGTGCGCAGTTGTTTCACGACCGTCGATTTTCCAACGGCCGTCGGCCCAGCTAACACGACCAAACGGCCCCGTGGTATCACGCCGGTCATTAGCTTTAGTTTTCGGAGTATCCGAAACGATCCAGCAATGCACGACGCTGGCGCTCACCCAAGCCGCGAAGGCGACGAGTCTGAGCAATCTCCAGGTCCTCCATGATTTCGCGTGCCTTGACCTTACCAACCTTAGGCAAAGCTTCCAGCAAAGCCGCAACCTTGGTCTTGCCGATGATCTCATCGGTTTCAGCCTTGTCCAGAACTTCTTTTAGATTGGTTCCGCCACGCTTCAGTTCGGCTTTGAGCTCAGCGCGTGCTTTACGTGCCTCAGCAGCCTTTGCCAGGGCTTCTTTACGCTGCTCATCAGTCAACTTTGGAAGGGCCACGTGGATTCCTCCGATTCAATGTGGGTTTATGGTTCTTATCTTCGGCAACTGTATCAGTTGCCTCCCGACTAGGAATTATAGAGCCGAGATCTATAGAGCCGAGACGCGGTCAATTGACGTGAACTAGCCACTTGTGCCACTCACGTTTCTGACAACGTCAGCTTTTCGCATATCTTAACACCGCAACCAGGCAATCCGCGATATTGCACCAGGCACAACGGCATAATTCTGTCATGCCACAGCTTCATCCACGATATTTTCTCGCAGAATATTCAAATGGTACAAACGACTGAATATTAACGCCCAGGAAAATTATTAGCCTCCTTCAGAACCGCTTTCCGCAGGTCAGAAACATCGGGGCCTGCGGAAAGTACACTCCGAGAGACATTAGGAAATGACCATTCTGTCGCATCTGCTGTAATCCGTGCGATGTCAGCCACAGTGCCGCCTTGCGCCCCAACTCCGGGCATGAGTATTGGACCATTGAATCCGCCCAGATCGAGCGGGCTAGACACTGTAGCTCCCACGACAACTCCCAGCACTGCTGCATTACGGTTTTGGTTAAAATCCCGGCAATAGTCCACTACGTGCTGCGCTAAACTGACGCCTGCTTGTTGAAAGCTTTGCAGTTCTACCGCTTCCGGGTTCGAAGTTGCCGCTAGCACGAAAACGCCGGCTCCATTTTGCTCCGCAGCTGCAATTGCTGGTTTTAGTGCCCCCAAACCGAGATATGGAGCCACTGTGACAGCATCAGCGTGTAACGGCGAATCCGGATCGAGCCAAGCAAACGCATATCCTTCCATGGTGGAACCGATATCGCCGCGTTTGGCATCCGCAATTACCAGCGCACCTGCGTCTCGTAGCGCGTCGAGCGTTTCTTCCAGCACCGCATAACCTGCAGCACCGAAGCGTTCATAAAACGCGACCTGCGGCTTGACGACGCATGCAGTATCCGCAAAGGCGTCGACACAACGCCGGGAGAATTCTCGCAACCCAGCAATATCGTTGGCAAGCCCCCAATCCTGTAATAGACCTGCATGCGGATCAATACCGACGCATAGCCGCCCGCGCTCGGCGGCACGCTCGCGAAGACGTTCGCCAAAACTAACAGAATTGTCTCGCGTACTAGTCGCCATGGTTAAGTTCCTGCAAGCTACGGACGGTCAACTCATCTCCGCGGAGAGCTTCGATTCCCTGCACCGCTGCGGTGATTCCTTGGACGGTGGTAACGGCAGGAATTCCTACTGAAATTGCTGCAGTACGAATGTCATAGCCATCATGGCGGGCACCAGCAGAGCCAGCCGGGGTATTCAGGATCAGATCAATATCGCCTTCAGTGATCTGATCAACGATGGATTTTCCTTCGACTTTGCCGGCACGGATTTCCGACGCCTTATGCGCAATCTCACAATCAATGCCGTTACGACGAAGCATCTGTGCAGTGCCTGCGGTCGCTACGAGGTTAAATCCAAGCGAAGCGAGACGCTGAATAGGAACGATCAAAGTACGCTTGTCCCGGTTTGCCACGGAAACAAACACCGTTCCCTGGCGGGGCGGACAGCCAAAAGCTGCGGTTTCCGCTTTGGCATAAGCAGCGCCGAAGTTATCTGCCAAGCCCATTACTTCACCGGTAGATTTCATTTCCGGTGACAGCAAGGTATCTAATGGAGTACCATCCGGACGCCGGAAGCGCTTGAACGGCATCACGGCTTCCTTCACTGCGATTGGGTGATCCAATGGGAGTGACCCGCCATCATAAGTCGTTGGAATCATTCGTTCAGCACGTAAGTCTTGCAACGTCGCACCAAGCATAATCCGCGCTGCAGCCTTGGCCAGTGGCACACCGGTAGCTTTCGAAACAAACGGAACTGTGCGAGAAGCGCGCGGGTTCGCTTCAATGACGTAGAGAATGTCATCTTTGAGCGCAAACTGTACGTTTATCAAGCCTTTTACACCGATGCCGTGCGCCAATGCTTTGGTCGATTCACGTACTTTGTCGATATCTTCCGGCCCCAATGTCATCGGCGGCAATGCACACGACGAATCACCGGAGTGAATGCCCGCTTCCTCAATGTGTTCCATCACGCCAGCAAGATAGACTTCTTCCCCGTCGCACAGAGCGTCAACATCAATTTCAATCGCCGAATCTAAGAAGCGATCCACTAGGACCGGGTGGTCTTCACTAAGCTCCGTAGCGCGTTCAATATAGCTTTCCAGGCTGGCCTCGTCATAGACGATTTCCATGCCGCGTCCACCAAGCACGTAGGAAGGGCGCACAAGCACTGGGTAGCCGACCTGCGCAGCGACTTCGCGCGCTTCAGCATACGTGGTCGCAGTACCAAAATCTGGTGCTGGCAGTTTAGCTTGCGCCAACACTTTACCGAAGACCCCACGATCTTCAGCATTATTAATGGCCTCTGGACTGGTTCCCACCACTGGTACCCCGGCAGCCGCGAGACGTTCGGCCAGGCCGAGTGGTGTTTGTCCGCCGAGCTGCACGATCACGCCAGCGACGTTTCCGGACTGAGATTCAGCGTAGTAGACCTCCATGACATCTTCGAAAGTCAGAGGTTCAAAATATAGGCGGTCAGCCGTGTCATAGTCCGTGGAGACTGTCTCAGGGTTGCAGTTAACCATTACGGTTTCGTAGCCAATACGCGACAGTTCCAACGCGGCATGCACACATGAATAGTCGAACTCGATTCCCTGACCGATGCGGTTTGGCCCAGAGCCCAAGATTATGACTTTGTCCTTGTCAGGCTGCTCAGAAACCTCTGATTCTGCGTTTGGATCATATTCATAGGCCGAATAATGATACGGCGTATGGGCTTCAAATTCTCCAGCGCAGGTATCAACAGTCTTGTAGACAGGGCGGATGCCCAGGCTCCAGCGCAATGAACGCACGCCGTCTTCGCCAGCAAACTCTGGTCGAAGCGCAGCGATCTGTGCATCTGACAGGCCCATAACTTTCGCCTGCCGGAGTAGTTGCTCGTCTAAGACCGGTGCGGTGCGCAGATAATTACCAAATTCCACGAGGTGCGCTAATTCGGCAAGGAACCAGGGATCAATTTCGGAAGCTTCGTGCACTGCATCAATGCTGGCACCCCAACGAATAGCCAATTCAGCATCGTACATACGCCCTGCGGTTGGGCGCCGCAAGCGATCAAGAATCTCAGAAACCTCAGTTGCCTCGCCAGCGATGACCTCATCTGGCACAGTCCAAAGGCCAAACGGTTTGGCTTCCAGCGAGCGCATAACTTTGTTCAAGCCTTGGATATAGTTACGACCAATTCCCATGGCCTCGCCCACCGATTTCATAGTGGTCGTCAGAGTGTCATCTGCACCCGGGAATTTTTCAAAGGCAAAACGGGGTGCTTTTACGATGACATAGTCCAAAGTCGGCTCAAAGGCTGCCGGAGTAGTCCCCGTGATGTCATTGCTAACCTCGTCCAAGGAATATCCGATCGCGAGCTTGGCTGCCAGCTTTGCAATCGGAAATCCAGTGGCCTTGGATGCCAGAGCTGACGAGCGCGACACTCGCGGGTTCATCTCAATAACAATGATGCGCCCGTCGTCCGGGTTGATCGCAAACTGGATATTACATCCGCCGGTATCCACTCCCACTTCGCGAATAATGTCGATACCCAGATCACGCATTCTCTGGAATTCACGGTCGGTTAGCGTCAGGGCAGGCGCTACCGTTACCGAATCACCCGTGTGCACGCCGAGGGCATCGACATTTTCGATGGAGGCAATGACCACGACGTTATCATCACCGTCGCGCATCAACTCCAACTCGAATTCTTTCCAACCTAATATGGATTCTTCAATGAGAACATTCGCATCTGGAGATGCAGCGATACCTCCACCGGCAATTCTTTCCAAATCCTCGTAGGTGTAAGCAAGCCCTGAACCAAGGCCGCCCATGGTAAACGATGGACGCACTACGACCGGAAGCCCTAACCGCTCGACGCACGCATGGACTTCGTCCATCGTGTAGCACACCTCGGAACGTGCTGATTCACCACCGACTTTCTCGACGATGTCTTTAAACTTCTGACGATCTTCGCCACGTTCGATCGCATCGATATCAGCACCGATAAGCTCAATGCCGTGTTTATCCAGAACACCAGCACGGTCTAATTGGATCGCAGCATTCAACGCAGTTTGTCCGCCAAGTGTCGCAAGCACAGCGTCAATCGGATGGCCACCGGCGCGTTCTTTTTCGATGATTTTCTCTATGTACTCAGTCTCGATCGGTTCAACGTAAGTTGCGTCAGCAAACTCCGGATCGGTCATAATCGTAGCTGGATTTGAATTCACCAAGGTTACCCGTAGGCCCTCAGCCTTCAGAACCCGGCATGCCTGTGTACCCGAATAATCGAACTCACAAGCTTGGCCAATAACAATTGGTCCAGATCCAATGACCAGGACGTGTTGAATATCAGGGCGCTTTGGCATAATTAAGCTTTCCTTTCCTGGTCGTGCTGATCAAGCAGAGCGAGAAATTGATCGAAAAGTGGGTGGGCATCGTGTGGCCCCGCAGCTGACTCTGGGTGGTATTGAACCGAATAAGCTAAACCACTACGAAGTGCCACGCCTTCAACAGTGCCATCGTTAAGACAAGTATGAGTGATTAACGCCGGTCCGAAATCAGTGGAAAACGCTCGATCAGTTTCTGGGCTGTCAGCAGTCAAAGTCTTGGTATTACCAGGCGCGGCCAAGGCAAAACCGTGGTTTTGCGAGGTGATGTCGATCTTCCCTGACTCATGGTGCACCACTGGAACATTGATTCCACGGTGCCCAAACTTCATTTTGTACGTCTCTAAACCCAACGCTCGCCCAAGCAGCTGATTACCGAAACAAATACCGAAAAACGGAATTTTTGCAGCCAGAATTTCGCGTAGCGTAGACACCATCTCATCCGCTGTGGCCGGATCTCCCGGGCCGTTAGAGATAAATACTCCATCAGGCTGCAGCTCTTGCACTTCCGCAAAACTAGTACCCGCCGGAACCACGACAGTTTCAATTCCACGACGCGCAAAATTGCGCGGCGTCGCAGTCTTGATACCCATGTCGAAGGCAACTACGCGGTGACGGGTCTGCCCTTCTGCAGGCACCGTGTAGGCTTTATCTACCGACACCTCACTGGCCAAATCCGCACCGGTCATGTCGTTCTGCCCCTGAACTTCTGCAATCAGCTCAGCATGCGGACGTTGTGCTTGCGCACCAGAAAATATTCCGGCCTTCACGGAGCCATGATTACGGAGACGCCGAACTAACGTGCGCGTATCGATACCCGAAATTCCTATGATTCCCTGCTTTTGCATAACTTCGGGTAACGAGCTCGTCGCACGCCAATTGGACACGCGATGAGCCAGGTCACGAATAACGAGCCCTGCGACCCAGATTCGCCCATCATGTGACTCATCATCTTCCTCATTCCAGCCGGTATTACCAATGTGCGGAGCCGCGGCCACCACAATCTGACGATGGTACGACGGATCCGTCATCGTCTCTTGGTAACCAGTCATCGCAGTTGTAAATACAGCCTCTCCGAGGTTTTTTCCGGTTGCGCCGAATCCAAACCCCGGATATACACTGCCGTCTCCGAGGACAAGGACTGCAGGTATTGCCTCCGGTGGATAGCTTCTGGCTGCAGGATTATTCACGGTCGTTGCCTTTCGCTTGCTGTGTTCGTGTTCTCGAGTACTCAATGCAATTATTCCCTGTGGGACTACTTTTTGTTCGCCGGTTGTGCAGACTTGGCAAGCTCAAAACTCAAGCCACCACGCAAGATAGTGTGGGTGACTTTCGCCCCAAATTCGAGACCCTCATATGGGTTATTCCTAGATTTAGAGGCAAATTCCTCGGCTTTCGACGTCCAGGGATGAGCCGGATCTACCACCGTAAGGTTGGCGGGTTCTCCCACTGCGATCGGTCGACCGTGATCCGGCAGATGAGTAATTTGCGCAGGGCGTTCGGACATGACCCGCGCGACAAATCTCCAGTCAGCCATTCCTGATTCAACAAAAATCTGCGCTATGACAGCCAGAGATGATTCTAATCCGAGCATTCCGGGTTTCGCGTGTTCAAATTCCACGCATTTGTCTTCGCTACCATGCGGTGCGTGATCGGTTGCCACACAGTCAATTACGCCATCAATCAAAGCTTGGCGCAAAGCCATCGTGTCTGATTCCTCGCGTAGCGGAGGATTCACACGAAAAATTCCATCATACGTGCGCAGCTTCTCATCATGGAGCAATAAATGATGTGGCGTGACTTCCGCGGTGATAGGGATATTATTCTGCTTCGACCAGCGGATAAGCTCAACGGTTCCGGCAGTAGAAGCGTGGCAAATATGCACGCGGTTTCCGTAATCCCGTGCTAATAGCGCATCCCGGACGACGATCGATTCTTCTGCGACCCTCGGCCAGCCCGATAATCCAAGCTGCGCGGCAGTCGCCCCCTCGTGAGCAACCGCTGTTTGGGTCATACGATGGTCTTCTGCGTGCTGCGCGATCAATACGTTCAAGCCTTTGGCATATTCCAGGGCACGGCGCATCAATTGTGGATCGTTGACGCATTTACCGTCGTCAGAGAACATTCGCACTTTCGCGGCGCTGCGTGCAAGCATGCCAAACTCTGTAAGGTTTTTTCCCTCCAGCCCCTGGGAAATCGACCCCACGGGATGCACATCGCAAACCCCATATTGCTGACCCTTGTACCAGACGGACTCTGCGATCACCGGCTGATCAGTAACTGGCTGTGTGTTAGCCATGGTGAAGACTGCAGTAAAACCGCCGCGTGCCGCCGCCTCGGATCCCGTGACGATAGTTTCTGTGTCTTCCCTGCCCGGTTCACGCAAATGCACATGCATGTCTACCAGCCCAGGTAATAAGATATTGCCACCCAAATCCCGCTGGTCATCTGCATTAAGCTTCGCAGCGGCTGGTGAATCGGTAGGCTCTATCGCCTGAATGAGACCGTCGGCAAGTAGCACATCGACTGGGCTGCCCTCTCCGTACGGGCGCACGTTGCGCAACAACAGCGATTGCGGTGCTGCTGGACGCAACTCCCCGGTGGCTGGATATTCTCCGTGAGTCGGGGCATGGTGTGCGTGAGACATGTTCGTCGCTTCCCCTGTGTTATGTGGTTTGTGTGCTGTCATTTTTTGTTCTTTATATATGTTGTCTAACCTGTCTCGCATTACGCCACCCCGGACCCGGCCAACAACGTGAATAACACCGCCATCCGCATATGCACACCGTTATTTACCTGCCCCAATACGACGGTATTGGGGTAATCGGCGACATCATAGTTGATTTCCATGCCACGCAACATGGGGCCTGGGTGCATGATTATAGCTTCATCGCGTAACAGCGCCGCACGATCTTTCGAGAGTCCGTAATAGGTAGCGTACTCACGGTGCGATGGGAAAAACCCACCGTTCATACGTTCTTTTTGTACGCGCAGCATCATGACAGCATCCGCTTCAACTAATTCGGCATCAAAATCATGGCTGGTGCGTACCGGCCAGTTTTCCACACCATGCGGCAACAAAGTCTGTGGAGCCACTAACACTACGTCCGCGCCCATTGTGGCTAGCAAATCAACGTTTGAACGCACAACTCTGGAATGCAAACAGTCTCCAACGATTACCACCCGGCGGCCGGCAATTTCGCCGAGATGTTGGCGCAGGGTCATCGCATCCAACAAAGCTTGGGTAGGATGCTGATGCGCTCCATCACCAGCGTTAATCACTGACGGGCCTGCCCCATCAGTATCCACCCAGTTAGCAAGTAGTTGGGCTGCTCCAGACGATGGGTGCCTGGTAATAATCGCATCTGCGCCAATTGCTGCCAATGTCAATCCTGTATCACGCAGCGATTCCCCTTTAGACACTGATGACGAGGATGCAGACAGATTAATCACATCGGCGCTCATCCACTTCCCCGCAGTTTCGAACGAAGAACGAGTACGCGTCGAGTTTTCATAAAACAAGGTATAAATCGTCCGACCACGCAAGGTGGGAAGTTTCTTCACATCTCGATCGAGCAAGGCTTCCGAAAACCGTTCAGCTTCGTCCAGCAAAGCCGTAATTTCATCCGCGCTCAAGTCCGAGATCGACAACAAATGTTTCACTACTGTTCTCCTTGGCTAGTCTGCTCGCCGACAGATGTCACTAGCGCCTGTGTGGCACGCGAACCGCGCGACAAAATCACTGCGTCTCGACCGTCAATATCTGCGTTTAAAACCGAAATACCCTCAGAACGGGCAGTTGGCAGATTTTTACCGACGAAATCTGCGCGGATCGGAAGTTCACGGTGGCCACGATCAACTAAAACAGCTAACTGAATCGCGCGCGGGCGACCGATATCCGACATCGCATCAAGCGCCGCGCGAATCGTGCGACCAGAAAACAATACGTCGTCGACAAGCACCACAATGGCATCATCGATGCCACCACGCGGAATAGAAGTTGGTTTCAGTGCACGATGTGGCTTCGAACGAAGATCGTCACGGTACAGGGTAATATCCAACGCACCAGTGGCAACAGATTGTCCGGAAAATTCGTCAATTTTTTCCGCTATACGTTCTGCTAAAGGTAGGCCGCCTGATGGGATGCCCAATAAAAGCACCGGCGCTGATTCCGGTGAACCAATAGCATTTTTCTCAATGATCTGGTGCGCGATGCGTGCGATCGTGCGCGAAATTGCAGCTGCACTCAACAACTCAGTTGTCTCTGCTACTCCCGCGGACGGTTCTTCCACTGTCATCGTGCCCTCCTTCCCCGCCTCTCTGTGCGGACTTTAAAGGATGCCGACTGCATTTCTGTTTGAGTCTATGATGGAGACACCGCTTCAGTCTAGCACTAAGGATTACGCGCGTGAGCTTCTCCTCCCAGCACCTCGTTCCGGCCCCACGCCCCCAAGTGTGGGACTGGCATACCCGACCTGGGGCAATCAGTCGTCTCACCCCGCCTTTTATGCCAATGACCCCCCATTCTGAGGCCCAAAATCTCGCCACCGGAACCACAGTTTTCCGCCTGCCTGCCGGCCTGAAATGGGTCTCGCGCCACGATCTGACTCGTTACCAACCAGAAATATCCTTTTCCGATATATGTTTAAATTCGCCGGTGCGGCAACTTGCGCAATGGCGTCACGACCACCATTTCGCTGACGGTACGCAGCCAAACACCACACTAATCACCGACACCGTTCATACCCGTGCACCAGCGAATTTGTTGCGCTCAGTATTTGCCTACCGGCAACAACAACTCATCTCGGATTTGTCTTTCTTAACATCCCTCCGGCTCGTTGACGGTTCTGCGACTACTAAGCCCACGAAATCACTTACTATTGCCATTACCGGTGCGCATGGTTCTGTAGGTCGTAATCTCAAGGCTCAACTAACTACAGCTGGGCATACAGTCATCGAGTTAGTTCGCGGTACTACCACAACCGGTCAGCGCCACTGGAATACCGATTATCCATCAGTACACTTGCTTGCAGGCGTTGACGTGCTCGTGCACTTGGCAGGAGAACCCATTTTTGGTCGTTTCAACGAAGCACATAAAAAAGAGATTCGTGATTCACGAGTAAACCCTACCTACAAGCTAGCGCGGTTAGTCGCTGAATCCGCGAGCGTCACCACAATGGTATGCGCTTCTGCAATAGGCATTTACGGGCCAGATCGTAGTGCAGAAAAACTCACGGAAAGTTCTGATCGCGGCGATGGTTTCCTCGCCGACGTCGTCACTGACTGGGAGCACGCATGCCATCCAGCTGCAGACGCTGGAAAACGTGTGGTCAATATTCGTACCGGAGTGGCGCTTTCCGGAAATTCTGGTCTGCTGCCGCTTCTCAAAACATTGTTTTCCACCGGTTTGGGAGGGAGTTTCGGCGATGGCAATTTCTGGTTTAGTTGGATCGCAATGGACGATCTAACCGATATCTATACCCGCGCGATCGTCGACCATCGAATTAGTGGTGCAGTTAATGCCACTGCCCCAGAGCCTGTGCTCAATAAGGACATGGCGAAGGCACTCGGAACTGAACTCAATCGCCCAACCCTGCTGCCTATCCCTACCTTTGGCCCAAAACTTTTACTCGGCAAAGAAGGTGCTCATGAATTAGCTCTAGCTGACCAACGAGTATCAAGTGCGAAAATACGTCAACTGGGCCATAATTTCCGTTTTTCGACCATCGAGGCAGCGCTAGCGCACGAACTAGGAGGTGAACAACTACAGGATAGCAGCGCTTATCTTTAATACAGCCGGAGTAGTGCAAAAATGCATTCGCCGAACCAAGCCGAGGGTCGAAAATACCGATTTCGCCAATGTCTTTGCGTTAACGCATGTGAGACTACAATGATTTTCGGGAGTATTTCCCGGTACGGTGGCAGTAGTTAGATCAAGTCGAACCCCAGAATGGAAACAACCCATGAGCCAACAGTCCGTATCGAATGAGCAAGAACGTTCCCCAGAAACCGTCGGTGACATCGCAGAAGTAACCTTTGAGCGGATCGGCGAAATCCTCGAAGCGGAAAACCTCATTTACCGTCATGAAGAACAAAACACCCCCGATGGCAGCACGTTGCAGGTGGTACGAACCGGGTTTAGCAACGCAGCAATCGCGATAAGCGTACGACAAAATACTCTCATCGTCGATTCCCTCTGGCGTGGACAGTTGAGCACCAGCCAAGCCGTGGATGTGCTTGCGGTCGTAAACTCTTGGAACCAAGCGCAATTTGCGCCGACGCTGCGTTTTTTCGAACAGGGCGAAGAATTACTCGCAATCTCGGCTGTACGTGAGGCAGATGTCAGCACCGGAATGACGCGTAACCAATTGGGCGCGTTCCTTCTCAGCACGCTGGATGCAGTACTTGAATCCTTCCAGTCACTCGAAAAACAATTCCCGGATTCAGTCACCTGGGAAAGCAATCACGCACACAACAAATAAAAATAGGAGTCCGAGGATGAATCAAGCAACGCAGCTTGCACCTGCCAGCATCGATCGCGTCATTGCAACAATGCGGGAATTCAACGTAGAGCTAACAAAAGTGCAAGACAAAGAAATAGCCACGGCCAATCTGAATGACACGTTATGCACATTTGCTGTGCTCGGTTCTGCCATGGTCGTCCGGTCAGAGGTAGCAACAGACACAAAATATGACAGTGCTGACGCGGGCCTGTTTCTAGCCGCTAACCAAATTAACTCCACCTCGATTGGGGCGCGAGCCGTAATCGCAGAGCACGAAGGAAAACTAATCGTGCGTACCGAACGCGACATCGTCGTAGCGGCGGGGATCTCTGATGAACAGCTTCAGGCGAATCTTAAAACGGCCGTGGACGGCGTAGTCCGTGCTCAAGATGCCATGGTCGCGGCCGCAGAAGAAATGCGCAAACTTAACGAGCATCGTGATCAGTAAAGCTACTGGCTTAGGCGCCGCTGCTGCACAGCGACGTCATAGCCAGGATCAGGCCAGTTAAGCCCCATCGCCCGCAACCGGCGAAGTAATAAAAACTTCACGGCTGTGCGGGCATAAAGTTTGTTATCACTCGGGACGATGTACCACGGTGCGTGATCGCTATCGGTACGATCAATCGCAATCTCATAAGCGCGCTGATAATCATCCCATTTAGCGCGGTTCTCAATGTCAGACGGATCGAATTTCCAGCGTTTATCCACCCTGCGCAAACGGCGAAGCAAATTTTTCTTCTGGAAACCAGGAGAGATGTGGAGCATGACTTTTATTATAGTAACGCCTTGCGCAGCCAATTCTGATTCAAAATCGACGATGGCCCCATAGCGTCGCTCGATTTCTTCCGGCGTTGCCATGCTCTCTACTCGTTGAATCAGTACGTCCTCATAGTGAGAACGATCGAAGACAACAATTTCCCCCGGCTGCGGGGTGTGCTTTCGTATCCGCCAGAGAAAGTCGTGGGAAAGTTCCTCTGCATTCGGTGCACCGAAACTGATCGGTTTTAAGCCCTGTGGATCGAAAACTGATAAAGCATTGCGAATCATCCCGCCTTTGCCTGATGTATCCATCCCCTGCAGGATAAGTAGTATTGCTCCAGCTCTATTCGTACCTCTCCCACCCGAGGCAGAATCGTCGGTGCTAGCGCTAATCCGTGCATGGGCGAAGAGCTGCTCCTGTAGAGTCCGCAATTCTTCATCAAACTTATGGAATCGGCGACGCAGTCGTTTTCCGCTAACCTTGCCTACATATCCCGGGGTGGACAGAGGATTAATTGCGGCGAGATCGACAGGAAGGTCTGCCCGCAGTTGCTCTACATCTTTGGGCTTGAATCGCATTTTGCCTTAATCGTTTCCCTCCGATGATTCATCACTGGCTTCTGCAGTCGCCCCATCCCCCATCGGGTTATCTGCCGATTGGGTCTGCGCAATGTCATCAAGGACTGCATGAATGTATGGGGCGGCCGAATCAGTGGAATACTCGCTGGCTAATTCAACGCCTTCCACCACCGCTACAGCAGCGGGGACCTCTTTATTGAAGAGAATCTCCCACGCGGAGACTCGCATGATTGCGCGATCCACCGCCGGCAAACGCCTCAGTTCCCATTCTTGAGACAAGAAGCGCGCGATCAATTCATCAATTTCATCAAGCTTCTCAGCGGCACCAGCAACAATTTCTTTGGTGTAATCCGCCACTGGTGGAACAGGAGGTTGTTCCCAACTAGCTAACTCCACCCGTTCCTTGACGATTGCCACGGGGTCAAGGTCTCTAGCTTCAGCTTCATAGAGAATATCTGCAGCACGGCGGCGGGCCCGATACCGTTTAGTGTGTAGACGTTGGTCTAGCCTGGTAAATCGAGCACCCGCACTAGGCTGATTCTTCTTTACTGACATACCCTGCGCGTTAATTGTTACTACGGGACAGGTAGTCGCCGGTACGGGTATCAATCTTCACCACGTTGCCGGTCTCAATAAACAATGGCACCTGAACTTCCGCACCTGTTTCGAGCGTTGCGGGCTTGGTTCCGCCATTGGAACGATCTCCCTGCAAACCTGGTTCGGTGTGCTCTACTTTGAGGTCGACGTTGATAGGAAGTTCAGCGAACAGTGGCTCGTTGTCGTGGAAAGAAACCTGAATCCGCATATTTTCCAACAAGAAGTCAACGGCACGACCAAATTTCTCGGCGTCTAACTCCACCTGGTCAAAGGTCTTATCATCCATAACAACGTAGTTAGTGCCGTCATTGTAAAGATACGTCATATCCCGACGGTCAACCGTCGCGAGTTCTGCCTTTGCACCGGCATTCCAGGTCTTATCGGTCACCTTGCCAGTCATGACATCTTTCAGCTTGGTACGCACAAAGGCAGGACCTTTGCCAGGCTTCACGTGCTGGAATTCGACAATTTGCTGCAGCTTGTTGTCAATTTTCAGGACGACGCCGTTTTTAAACGAAGTAGTATCAGCCACGAATCAACTCTCCAATGTGTCTAGTTAGCGGCAGTACGCTGTTTTCCGGCACTGCTTAGTTCAGATTAGCTTGCGCCAGTATAACCCTAACGCTTCTGCACAAACTCCGCTGGTTTACAGTTCACGTAATTGCTTTGTAGGCGTTGACAGATTCTTGGGCTTACCGTCGGTAATCACCAATGTGTCTTCAATGCGAACGCCAAGCTTACCTGGAATATAAATACCAGGTTCAATCGTCAGTGTCATTCCCGCCTCAAGGCTACCTTGACCAGTCTTCGCAGCCGCCGGAGCTTCATGTACATCCAAGCCGATTCCGTGGCCAGTAGAGTGGACAAAATACTCGTCATAGCCTGCTTCTCGGATAATTTCACGACACGCCTCATCGACGTCAGAAAGAGATGTGCCCGGAGTAGCTGCTCGAACCCCTGCTTCCTGTGCTTTGAGCACAAGGTCATAAATTTCCCGGGCAAAATCATCAACGGGACCGATAGCCACGGTGCGGGTCATATCCGAGTTAAACCCGCGCAAATGCGCACCATAGTCGATAGTGACTAGATCCCCTTTTTGCAGCTCTCGATCGTCCGCCCCATGGTGTGGTTTCGCACCGTTCGGGCCACTTGCAACAATAGTGTCAAAACTAGGTCGTTCGGCCCCCAACAGCCTCATACGATATTCCAAATCGGCCGCCACCTGCCGCTCGGTACGGCCCGCTGCAATTTCGCCAGCAGCAATCATGTCTTCCAGTGCTTGCGACGCTAATTCTGCTACCCCAGTCAAACGCTCAATTTCAACGTTATCTTTTACCAGGCGGATCTTCTCAATCATCCCGGAAATAGGTACTAAGGTGACTTCATCCGGGCACTGTTTTTCGAGCTGCTTAAACTGCTCAATGCTCACGAAATCGGATTCAACCCCGACGCGACGCGGTCCTTCCAGTTTCTGCAACAGCTCTTTCGTGATAGCGCTCGTGATCACCGCGTCGATATCCGGTACTTCCTCAGCGATCTGTGTTGCATAGCGACCATCAGTGCTAATAGCAGCTGATTGGTCTTTCGACAGCAGGACTGCTCCGTTAGATCCAGAAAATCCAGAAAGGTAGCGCACGTGTATTAAGTGAGTAACCAAAAAGTCATCGAGTCGTTCTTCCGCCATTGCAGTCGCCAACTTACGACGGCGGTTACTGAAACGAGTATCTGCCAGTGCCATTTTTCTCCTCATCGTAAACTAAATCTTATGATCGAATTAAAATCTGCGGTGATTCGCGATTGTTTGCTCTCTTGCTCATATTCTAGAAAAAGAATTACAAATCACGATGTTACGCCAAATTCTTCGCCCAATAATCTACTGCTGCGTAATAACCGGAAACGCCTAACCCGCAAATCACTCCTCGAGCGATAGGAGAAAGGTAGGAATGCGCACGAAACGGTTCGCGGGCATGGATATTGGAGATGTGTACCTCAATGAACCCCTTCTGTTCGGCAACTTCTGCTAGCGCATCACGCAATACTACCGACGTGTGTGTCAGTCCACCCGGATTAATGATCACAGGCCACTGCTTATCCGCAGCTTCATGCACGTATTCCACTAATTCGTGCTCTGCGTTCGACTGTCGACATACTACCTGCAGGCCTCGTGCATGACCTGCGCTAACCAGCTGTTTTTCCAGTTCCGGCAAGGTTACAGCGCCGTAAACATCTGGTTGCCGCTTCCCTAAACGATTCAGGTTTGGACCATTAAGCACCAAAATCGTCGGATGCTTATCACTGGACATTAATTCCTCCTTAACGTTGCACACCTACAGTATTAGCTACTGATCGCTGTGTACGCTGCGCGTAATTCCTCATCTGAGGCATCTGAAATGCGAGTGCACTCACCGATTCTTGTCAGGGCGACAAAGCGCAGATTTCCATCACGATTTTTCTTATCTCGACTCATACCGTCGCGCAGTACAGAAAAATGTCCAGCTTCATACGAAACCGGGAGACCGACAGACTGCAAGATGCTTCGATGACGTCGCAAAAGATCTTCGTCAATCAGTTTGCGGTTGTGCGCGAGATGCGCAACATACATCATGCCGACAGCCACAGCATCGCCGTGGCGCCACTGGAATTCTTCTCGCAATTCCACTGCGTGTGCGAAGGTGTGTCCATAGTTCAAAGTCTCACGTAATCCAGACTCACGAAGATCCATCCCGACGACGTTCGCCTTTACTGCAATCGAACGCGCAATTAATTCTGGAAGGTAACCATCTGGGTCTAGGCAGTTCTGTGGGTCTGCCTCGTAACGATCGATGATAATGCTGTCACTGATAAATCCAGTCTTAATAATTTCAGCTGATCCAGCAATGATTTCGCTTTGCGGAAGCGTCGTAAGCCGGTCCAGATCGACAAATACGCTATCGGGCTCATGGAACGCTCCCACCAGGTTTTTACCGTGACCAGTATTAATTCCTGTTTTTCCACCAACAGCTGCATCCACCATTGCCAAAAGCGTGGTAGGTACTTGAATGACTTTGATACCGCGCATCCAAGTGGCAGCAACAAACCCGACGAGGTCTGTGACCGCACCACCACCAAATCCAATGACCACGTCGCGGCGAGAAAAATTATGCTGTGCGAGCTTATCCCATAATTCGCCGACAACCTCTAGGCTCTTCGCGGCTTCTGCATCGGGTACTGGAAACAAATGCACTCGTAAGCCACGGTCTTCGATGGCAGATGCTAGCTGACGCGCCGGGGCTGCCATCGTCGGCTGGTGAATAATACCCACGGTTTGTGCGCCAGTCTGTTTACTCCGCTCTGCTATCGCATCAGTCAAGCCACGGTCGACAATAACTTGGTAGGGATTAGGGCCGTTAACCTCAATAACCTCCGTGGTACCGCGGGTAAATTGCCGATTATCCGGCGATGGTGAAAACATGTTGAAGTTCATCGTCGTGTACTGCCTTCCAGGCGCTATAAGGTTTCCAAGAATCCCAAAATATCGGCAACAACCTGCTGCGGGCTGCGTTGCTCTGTCCGCGCACGATAATCAGCGACTTCTCGGTACAACGGTCGCCGTTGCGCCATTAATTTTCGGTACCGTTCGTTGGCGTCAGCCCCAGCTAGTAACGGGCGCTGGTCTCTGTTGTGCGGTCGAGTAGTCCGCTCGATACCGGTTTCATCACTGACGTCTACAAAGACTACGGTTTGTTCTCCAAGCAACCCACGAGTGCCTTCGTGTATAACTGCGCCACCGCCGAGTGCAAGAACCCCGGGCTCATGTAATGCTTCAGCAATTATTTCGGCTTCCAGCTCACGGAATGCATCTTCTCCGCTATCAGCGAAAATCTCGGCGCAGGTTTTCCCAGCACGTTGTTCAATTACGGAATCAGAATCGACAAAAGTTTGGTTCAGTACCCGCGCCAAGCGACGCCCAATAGTGGTTTTTCCAGCTCCGGGAGGACCAACGAGTACGACAGAAGGGCGTGGTTGTTCTGCAGAAGTCATTGGTCCCCTTCTTCTACTGGTCCCGTACTTGCCCCTCCTGCCGACTGAGTTCCGAAAAACGAAAACCGCTTGTCGACGCTTTCTTGATAAGCCTGAAAATTGCGACGCGTTTCCGCAACGCTATCGCCACCAAATTTTTCGAGCACCGCCTGTGCAAGTACCAAGGCAACCATAGCTTCTGCGACAACTCCGGCAGCAGGCACCGCGCAGACATCCGAACGCTGGTGAATAGCAGTCGAAGACTTGCCGGTATTCATGTCGAAGGAGCGTAAAGCTCTGGGGACAGTAGAAATTGGTTTCATAGCAGCGCGTAACCGTAGCTGTTCACCATTGGTAGTCCCTCCTTCCAAACCACCTGCGCGATTCGTCGCGCGGGTTAAACCAGATGCTGCATGCATAAATTCGTCGTGTGCTGCTGAGCCTCGTGAACGAGCCTGAGTGAAACCATCACCAATTTCCACGCCTTTAATGGCTTGAATACTCATCAAGGCTGCCGCCAGCTGTGCATCCAGTCGAGTCTGACCCGAAACATGAGAACCTAAGCCGATAGGAAGACCATCGACAACGACTTCGACGATGCCGCCAAGCGTGTCACCAGCTTTCTTCGCCGCTTCTATTTCAGAGACCATCGATCCTTCTGCATCTTTGCCAAAAGCACGCACTGGAGAAGCATCGATGCGGTCAATATCATCCGGCGTTGGTGCAGGGCCATCATAGGGTTGCGATGGCCCAATGGAGATTACATGGGAAAGAACTTCCACGCCGAGAACTTGCCGTAAGAAATTACGCGCAACCGTCGCACAGGCTACTCGCGCAGCAGTCTCACGTGCAGACGAACGCTCAAGAATATTACGAGCATCGCTATGCTCATATTTCACCATGCCTGAGAAATCTGCATGCCCTGGACGAGGTCTCGTCAACTGCGCACCACGCCCCGAGCTCATTGCTTTAGCAATCTCGGGGTCATCTACATCAACCGGATTCGCAGCCATGATAGTTTCCCACTTCGGCCACTCTGTGTTACCAATCATGATCGCGATTGGACTGCCCAGTGTCTTACCATGCCGTATCCCTGCAAGCAGACTTAACTCGTCTGCTTCAAATTTCATGCGTGCCCCGCGCCCATAGCCCAGGCGACGGCGTGCGAGTTGGTGCGCAATATCATCTGAAGTGAGTTCAACGTGTGCAGGCATATTCTCTACGACAGCCACAAGTGCTTGGCCGTGTGATTCCCCAGCGGTTGTCCAACGAAGCATAGACACCATTATTCCACAAACACTATTGAAACCATCACAGTGGCCAATATCATAGATGGCCCATGTGCAACGTAGCTGCGCCGCAATAGTGTTGCAGTGCACAAACTCAGTATTGCTGCAGTCATCGATGCAAGTAAAACAGCAAAAACATTGCCGACAGCGGCTGCGGCAACCCCCAAGGGAACGGCGAGTTTGATGTCACCGCCACCAACTCCGCGATTACATCCGTCCCGCCCATTGCAGGAAAAACTTACAACAAGTTGTGCAATATACAAGGCCGGCCAGGTTACTGCAGACCAGAGGATCTGACCTGTGTTCTGCATAAAAAGAGCCCAAACCACCGACACCAATGCAGCAGGCACGGTAAGTAAATTTGGCAACCGGTGATAGCGCAAGTCGTAGTAGATCAGAGCGCTAGCCCACACGATTGCAAGAACAACTAATGCATGTAGTGATAATCCCCCCATGCTTATTCACGCTACCGCAAGTCCTTAAAGCAACCGGTTATAAGCCACAATTATGCGATGCGAGACGCCAGTACCCCTTCCAATGCTTCCCACATACTTGATTCGGGAGCGGACTTTCCGGTAAAGGCTGTGAACTGGCCAAAAGCCTGATAGGCCAACATAACGTGTCCGCCTACGCTGCGGTGCCCATTAGAAGCAGCTTGGGTGGTCAATGCTGTCGGCCACGGATCATAAATCACATCGAGAACCGGTGCATGAGCAACACGTCGTTCATGACCAAGCAAAGCTGCGGAAGGAACAGTCGATATCACAGCATCACTATCCGGAACTTTGTCTTCCCAACTAATTGTCCGCCAATTAAGTCCGACCGCTTCTGCTAGCGGAGCCCATTCATTACTACGATCCCTTCGGTTTACGACGGTGACAGTAGAAACACCGAGCGTACCCAACGCCCACAAGACAGGCCGGGAAGTTCCCCCAGATCCCAACACCACGACATGCTCCAATTGTTTACTGGTCTGTGGAAACAGCTCTTTTAATGCACCAAGCACTCCATCTCCATCAGTATTATCGGCAAACCAGCCGTTTTCGCGGCGAACCAGGGTGTTCGCCGCACCAATCATTTGGGCACGCCCACTGACGGAATCGGCGACTTGGAGTGCTTCAAATTTTCCCGGCATGGTGACTGAAAACCCCTGAAATGAGGGATCAGCATTAGCCACAAACGATGCTAACTGTCCCTTAGGAACATCGAAGGATAGATAGTGCCACTGGTCAAGCCCCAATGCAGCGTAACCAGCATTATGTAATACCGGTGAGAGCGAATGAGAGACCGGCGACCCCAGCACGGCTGCACGGTGCACGATTTCCGAGCTACTCGGAACGGAACTACTCATGGTGATCCAAGATTCCGGATTCGAGCGCCCGATCTACATCTTCTAAGTGTTTTTCGAAGGTGTCGTTGAATACTGTGGTGCCTTTGTTGTCAATCGTCACGAAAAACAGCCAATTCCCCTCGGCAGGATGTTCCATAGCATGTAATGCATCATCTGAAGGCGCAGCAATCGGGGTTGCCGGCAAGCCATCCATCGCATAAGTATTCCACGGAGTTTGGCGTGCTCGATCTTCATCCGAGGTTGCGAGTTCTACATCATCCAACCCGTAATTTACCGTCGAATCAAATTCTAGACGCATTGGTTCGTCTAAACGATTCAGAATCACACGCGCGACTTTGTCAAAGTCGCCCGCTGGTGCTTCCCTCTCTACCAATGAAGCCGCAATCAATAGCTCATATGGTTCCAAGCCCACTGCTCGCGCACGTTCGACAATTTTTGAATCGTTGTACCGCTTGGTTGTTCGCGTTACCAGATCCGTTAAGATTTCTTCTGCATCCATATTCGGGTCAATGACGTATTGACCTGGAGCAATTAATCCTTCAAGACGTTTTGGATCAGAGCCTTGCGCGCGGACAGGATCCAGCGCCCACTCAGGCGCGCCGAGATCCGCAGGGTCTTTATTAGCGGCTACAGATGCTAGTTCTTCAGCGCTAACACACTGATCCTCTTCATTATCTGCGCAGCTGACATCGGAAATCTGGCTATATATCCCAAGCCGAACATTACCACCTTTGACGTTGACATCCTGCAAAGTAGCGCCGCCGTGAACGTCAAGCAGGTCGACCTGCTTAGCTGGATCCAGCAACGCTGCGACTGCAGCTTGAGCACTCATCTCTTCTTCCAGGCGATAAAATCCAGGCTGTACATTTCCAGCGTCTGGATTACTAGCAGCAGCAGTCTGGAATACGGAATCAGATGCTACAATGCCACGTTCTTCTAGCTCCGGGCCTAATGACGAAATAGAATCGCCCTCTTTAATCTGCACCATGGCAACGACGCCATTGCCGTTCCCGTCGTAGTCATCCACAGATGCACCTCCACGAGCAAAAACGACATTGAACGCAATATAGGCGCTCACACCGATTATCAAGATAAATGACGCAATGAGGACAGCAAGACCCCGCTGCCGACGTTTGACATACTTCGGGTCCATGCTGCGCTTTACGCGCACTCGAGTTTGATTGCTCATCTCTATAATCTCTTCTTAGTTCGGCGAGTCGTTTTCACGCTGGCGGGCGAGTGCAAGGGAATCCAACCACGATTGCAAAATTTCCACAGCTGCGGCTTGATCGATCACCGCTCGCCCGGCTTTTTCAGATACACCCGATGCTCGCAATGCTTGGGATGCGGCCACGGTAGTTAATCGTTCATCAGCGAACACTACGGGGGTTTCGACACCAGCATTACGCAGACGACGTCGGATGCGAAAGGCAATTTCTTTCGCGTGTTTTACACTTTTTGAGCCATGACCTTGTAGATCCCTAGGCAGTCCGACGATAATTTCCACAGCCTCGTACTGTTCGATCAGGCTGAGTAAACGATCGATATCGCTTTGGTCGCGATCTTTGAACCCAGTTTTGCGCTGGACAGTTTCCACAGGAAATGCCATTGTCGCTTCACGGTTCGAAGCAGCAACACCAATACGAACGGTACCGACATCGAGACCGATTCGACGCCCAGCGATTGAAGCATAGTCGCTAGGAGAATCAACGCTTGGCGCGTCTGGCTCGGGCATACTCACGTATACGTTCTACCTTTCTGGTGCCGACAGGTCCGTTGTATTCGGCTTCGTAGGTATTCTATAACTAAACGGTAACAAAATGGCGATCGGCGCGGCTATTACGGCCTATAGCCTCTCGAAATATCACGTTAAACCTGAGAAATTTCCTCGCGTACAGCCGCAAAGCCTTGGTTTATACCAGCTGCGAGGTTCCCTGAGCCTTGCGCTAAGTCTGGTTTGCCTCCACCTTTTCCACCAACATAGCTTCCAAACAGAGATACCAATTTGCCAGCTGCGATTCCCTTGTCGACTGCAGCCGAGCTTACGGCAGCTACGAACGGCACTTTACCGTCATTATCTGCAGCCAGAACGACCACGGCTGGGCGATCTTTAATGCGATTACGGATATCCACGGCGATCGAACGCAACTGCCCCCCATTAACATCAGATGGCAATTGTGCGCAGACAACAGCAATTCCGTTCACATCTACTGCATCGTTTGCGTATTCCGTGGCCTGTGCTGCCATTTGTTGTTGCCGGAGAGCCGCTACCTGTTTTTCGGCATCTTTCAACTTGCGGGTTAGTGCTTCGATTCGTTCCGGGACTTCATTCGGTTTAGCTTTCAACGACTGCGCCACACCATGGGCCAATGCAGCTTCTTTCGAGAAATAACGGAAAGCATCCAATCCAGAGTAGGCCTCAATTCGGCGTGCGCCGGATCCCACGGATGATTCGCCAAGAACTGAAACCGGACCAATCTGCGAAGAATGGCTAACGTGTGTACCGCCACATAGCTCTGTCGAAAACGGGCCAGCAATCTCGACTACCCGAACTCGTTCGCCATAGTTCTCACCGAATAGCGCGAGTGCTCCCATTTCCTTAGCCTGATCAAGCGTAGTTTCCATGGTGTTAACCTGATAATCTGCGTCGACGACTTGGTTGGTGATCGTCGCAATCTGATCCATCTGCTCAGCGCTCAGCTGCTCGGTGTAGTTGAAGTCGAATCGCAAATACCCCGGCCGATTCATCGACCCCGCCTGCACTGCAGTTGGGCCAAGAACGTCTCGCAAAGCACCGTGGATAAGGTGAGTTGCTGTGTGCGCCTGCCGTGCGCCGTGACGCCATTGCTGGTCGTATTCTGCCGTCGCTGCCTGACCGATTTCAATAGAACCGCCTAGCAGCTGACCACGGTGCACCCACAGTTTTTTGGCAATCTTTTGCACATCGGTGACTTCGACGGTGGCGTCCCCCGCGGTAATCGTACCTCGATCTGCCAGTTGGCCTCCGGATTCCGCGTACATCGGGGTTACATCCAGAATAACTTCCACATTCTCGCCGCTGTGGGCAGTTGTGACCGATTGACCGTCGCGAACCAAACCGATGATCGTGGAATTCGTCGCTTGCTCTGAATAGCCCGCAAATTCAGTGGGTTGGTTATCCACCCATTCGCGGTAGACGGATTCGTCAGCATGGGTATTTTTCTTCGCCTTATTATCAGCTTTCGCCCGCGCTTTTTGCTCGGCCATGGCGTTGTGAAAACCGTCCATGTCCACGTCTAAGCCAGCCTCTGCCGCCATTTCCATCGTCAAGTCAATAGGAAAGCCGTAAGTATCGTGCAGCAAAAAGGCGTCTGAGCCAGTGAGTACCTTTTCGCCACGTTGATTAAGCTGTTGTGCGGTCTCATCAAAGCGGCTTGTTCCCGATTCCAGCGTTTTCAAAAAAGCTCGTTCTTCTGCTGAAGATACAGCCAGAATTCGTTCGCGGCTTTCTTGAATTTCTGGGTACGACGGTTCCATCGTATCCATCACGGTCGACATAAAAGTCTTGATGGTTTCAGCACGGGCACCAAGCAGACGAGCAGAACGAATAATCCGGCGTAGAAGGCGTCGCAAAATATAGCCACGGCCTTCATTCGACGGTGTTACGCCGTCGAGAATTAGCATCATCGCGGTGCGCGAGTGATCAGCAATAACCCGGAACCGTACGTCATCGCCTTGCTTAGCACCATAATCGGCACCAGTGAGCTTCTCCGCTGCAGAAATCACTGGGCGTAACAGATCAGTTTCGTACACATTATCTACGCCCTGAAGCAGACAAGCCAGTCGTTCGATGCCTAAGCCAGTATCGATGTTTTTCGCTGGCAACTCCCCCAGAATTTCGAAATCGCCCTTACCGGAGCCAGTCGATTCACCACGTTCATATTGCATGAATACGAGGTTCCAAATCTCCATATACCGGTGTTCATCGGCTGCGGGGCCGCCTTCAATACCGTACTCTGGTCCGCGGTCATAATAGATCTCGGAGCATGGTCCGCACGGACCTGGTACGCCCATGTGCCAATAGTTGTCTTCAACACCCATTCGCTGGATGCGTTCAGCTGGAATTCCGACAACATTTTGCCAGATTTCGGCGGCCTCATCATCGGTCTCATAGACAGTAACCCAAAGGCGATCCGGGGCAAGCCCTAAACCACCATCAGCCAGCGAGTTGGTCAGCAGAGACCAGGCATTGGTAATGGCGCCTTCTTTGAAATACTGACCAAACGAGAAGTTACCAGCCATTTGGAAGAAAGTATTGTGCCTCGTCGTAATACCTACTTCATCAATATCAAGAGTACGGACGCACTTCTGAATCGAGGTCGCAGTCCCATTCGGGTACGGAGGGTTCTGTTGCCCCAAGAAAAACGGCTTGAATGGAACCATACCCGCGTTCACGAATAGCAAATTCGGATCGTCTAAAACCAATGAAGCGCTCGGCACAACCTCATGTCCACGACGCGCGAAATGCTGAATAAATCGGTCTCTAATCTCATGAGTTTTCACTGCGAAGTCCTTTTCTCTTTGTCAAAATCGTTTTCAGAAGCGAGTCTACTAACTCGCTTCTCGTTCTTATTTCTTACCTCGTACCAACCTACGCAGTCTGCCCAGGTATTCCGAAATACGGCTCTCATTACCGTGGTCAGTAGGCTGGTAATAAACTGCGTCGCCTAACCCATCCGGGATATATTGTTGCTTGACAACACCGCGCGGATCATCATGCGGATAGACATAGTCTTGCGCGTTCCCGAGGCGTTTTGCCCCTTGATAGTGTCCATCACGCAAATGAGCTGGCACCATTCCAGTTTTCCCCGCGCGAACATCCCCCAGTGCTGCAGTAATCGCTTGATATACACTCGCTGACTTCGGTGCAGTTGCAAGGTGAATAACTGCCTGTGCGAGAGTTAATTTTCCTTCAGGCATCCCGATAAGTTGCACCGCTTGGGCTGCTGCAACTGCAACCTGCAGCGACTGCGGATCGGCCATACCAATATCTTCGCTTGCCAAAATCACTAACCTGCGTGCGATGAACCGGGGATCCTCCCCTGCCTCAATCATGCGTGCAAGGTAATGCAGCCCGGCGTCGACATCGGAACCACGGATTGATTTGATCAAGGCACTGGATACGTCATAATGCTGATCACCATCACGGTCATACCGGACCAAAGCCTTGTCGACGCTTTGTGCCACCATGTCTGCGGTAATTTCGGGAGTATCCTGTTCATCGTTCCGATAAACAGCAGTTTGAGTCGCATCTCCATCTACAGCTGATTCTTCAGCCAAAGCAGATTCTGCAGCGGCTTCTAGGTATGTCAAGGCGCGACGAGCGTCCCCTCCTGCCATGCGCACGATGTCCTTGACGGCCGCATCTGAAATCTCCACGCGACGCGCGAGTCCACGATTATCAGAAACTGCCCGACGGACGAGTTCAGCAACAGCAGAATTATCCAGTGGTTGCAGAGTCAGTAACAAAGAACGAGATAACAGAGGAGACACAACCGAAAACGAGGGATTCTCCGTTGTCGCAGCTACCAAAAGCACGGTTTGGTTTTCTACCGCAGCTAAAAGAGCATCCTGCTGTGTTTTCGAGAATCGGTGGACCTCGTCTAGAAATAGCACGGTCTTCTTGCCAAGCTGCGCATCACGACGTGCCACGGTAATGACTTCGCGGACTTGCTTAACCCCCGAATCTAATGCGGACAAACCCACAAAATTATGATTCATTTGCGCAGCTATAAGTGAAGCTATTGTAGTTTTTCCCGTTCCAGGTGGACCATAGAGTATGACTGAACTACGGCCGAAACCTTCCACTAACCTGCGCAGCGGTTTGCCTTCATCTAGGAGGTGCCCCTGCCCCAAAACCTCGTCCAATGCCCTTGGACGCATGCGAGCTGCCAACGGTGCATCGTCCCCAGTTTGGAAGAGCTGTGTTCCGCGAAGGTTTTGCACATCCTCGCTTGGATCGTTTGTATCGGATCCAAGACGGGCAGAACCAAACAATGAATCCTGACTCATTACTTCCAACCAGGCTTTTCGACGCGCTGAGCAATGCTGCGGGCGAACTCTGCAATCTGAATACTAAAAGCTGCACCTCCATACGTGCCATACCTCGACATAGCTTCGAAAGTTTCAAAGATATCGCGGCGCGCGAGTATTTCGTCTTCAGTGAAACTGTCGGCTGCACCAACCCGTAATAGTCTCGCCGCATGTTCGAGATCTGCAGTAATATCGTCGCCTTTTTCTAACATCCCGACGACCCCACTCAAGTTCCCGGCAGCCATCGTCGCGAGTGTCGACAAGCCCCAACCAACAAGCGCAGCTAACACTCTGCCGTGGAGATACTCTGGCTCAGCGAGTTTAGGAAATACACCTTTGATCTCGCGTTTCCAAGCTGAGATGAAGGTCTCAACTTCATCGTCAGTAATAGGATGGGTGAAAACGAACTGTGGAAAGCCCGCAATGACGCAAGCGATGTCAAAAGACACGTCCCGAAATCCAGCCCATTCATAATCCAAAAAATGAGTTCTGTCTGAGACAATAATATTGTCCGGTGACAAATCAAATGGCGTAAATGCTCGGGCCGATCCCCCTAGTACCCGCTTGCGCGCAATCTGCGCGGCGTCGCGAAAAGCTTGTGGTAAAACAAATCCAGAGTGCTCTAAGATCTGCTCACCTAATAGAATCGACTTTTCTAAGGCCGCATCCCGAACGCCTTGGTTTTCACTAAATTGCGGGTGGTGTTTAAGCATGCGCGAAGTCAGAATATCGAATTCCTTTTCGCGCTCTGCAGTACCAGCATGCATGCGCCCAAGCGAACTACCAAGGTTACGTAAAATATGACCCCGTGTGTCCTGCTTAGCGGTTTCTAACAGCTCAGCAAAGGTATCGCCGTCCCCGGAATCTGTCATCACCACTAACCGCTCATCCATATCATAAGCCAAGAGGACCGGGCCAGGACGGACATTCTCTGGAAGAGCCGTTGTGAATTGGTAGGCCACCACTTCGCGCATCAAAGCAGCGTCGTAAAGTACCTCGCCGGTCATTGGAACAAATTTCAATACCACCGTGCGGTGCTGCAAAAATGGTTGGCTGGCAACCTGTGCACGCAACACCGTGGATTCTCCAGATCCTGCAAGCACTTCAACATTTTCAAGGCGTTGGGAACCGCCAAATCGGTGCGATAGCAAATCTTGGGCGATACGTACTAATTGTTCCTTGCTAGGCACTCTACTTACTCCATAATGTGGTAATACCGCGCTGCTCATAGTTTTTTGCAGGCTCTCCGCAACTGGAGAGTGAAATAGCTATCAGCCGCGCGGTGGGAAGAAACCGAAAACAGGCACCGAAAAAGACTAAGCCTTCGGATTTTCTGCCTGCGGTTTTCCGGCCTTCGGCTTATAATCCACTCCGGTTTCCTTACGTTGTGCAGCAGAAATTAGTGCTGGTGCATCAGTCAATGGGTCTACACCGCCACCGGACTTCGGGAACGCAATGACATCACGAATGGAGTCAAATCCGCCGAGCAACGAAACAATACGGTCCCATCCAAAGGCGATTCCACCGTGTGGAGGTGCACCGTAGCTCATAGCTTCCAATAGGAAGCCAAACTTCTCTTGGGCATCTTCCTCGCTGATGCCCATAACCTTGAATACCCGTTCCTGCAGATCTTTGTTGTGGATACGGATCGAACCGCCACCGATCTCGTTGCCATTGCAGACCAGATCATAAGCGTAGGCAGTAGCCTCACCTGGATTCTCATCAAAAGAGTCGATCCATTCTGGCTTTGGGGAGGTGAAAGCATGATGCACCGCGGTCCATTTCGAGTCGCCCAATGCGACATCGCCGTCAGCTACAGCGGCTTCCGCTGGTTCAAACAATGGGGCATCAACAACCCAAACGAACGACCAGTCGCCGTCTTTAATAAGGCCTAGTTTCTGTGCAATCTCATTGCGAGCAGCGCCCAGCAGTGCACGAGAGGACCTGGTATCGCCAGCAGCAAAGAAGATGCAGTCTCCAGGATTCGCTCCAACGTGTGCTGCGATTCCCTCACGTTCTGTCTCGGTGATGTTCTTAGCGACAGGCCCGGATAGCGTGCCGTCTTCACCAACCAAGATATAAGCAAGCCCCTTAGCGCCTCGCTGTTTGGCCCATTCCTGCCAAGCATCTAGCTGTCGCCGTGGCTGGTTGGCCCCTCCGTGCATTACTACTGCGCCGACATATTCGTTCTGAAAGACGCGGAAAGTTGTGTCCTTGAAAAAGTCGGCGCATTCGGTGATCTCAATATCGAAGCGTAGATCTGGCTTATCTGAGCCGTATTTACGCATGGCATCAGCGTAGGTGATGCGTGGAATTGGGCGCGTAATCTCATGTCCGATTAGGTTCCAAAGCTCAGCAGCAATCTCTTCACCCAGGGAAATAACGTCTTCCTGGTCTACGAATGACATTTCGACATCAAGCTGAGTGAACTCTGGCTGCCGATCCGCACGGAAATCTTCATCTCGATAGCAACGCGCGATCTGGTAGTACCGTTCCATGCCTGCAACCATCAACAACTGTTTGAAAAGCTGCGGGGACTGCGGTAGTGCATACCAGGACCCTGGTTTCAGACGTGCTGGCACAACGAAATCCCGTGCGCCTTCAGGCGTGGAACGAGTCAAAGTTGGGGTTTCAATCTCCAAAAAATCATGCTTGTCCAACACGCGGCGGGCAGCCTGATTAGCACGTGAACGCAGTTTCAACGCTTCTGCTTGCTTCTGACGGCGGAGGTCCAGATAGCGGTGACGCAAGCGTGCTTCTTCGCCTACGTCGTTAGACGAAGCATCTTCGACCTGGAATGGCAACGCTTCAGAGGCTGACAAGACCTTGAGCTCAGTGACGTTAACTTCAATCTCACCGGATGACAGGTTTGGGTTTTCCGATCCAGCTGGACGTGGCTCTACTTCTCCGGTGATCGCGATGCAGTATTCCGAACGCAGCGCATGGGCTTGTTCGGCGACCTGTGAATCACGAAATACAGCTTGCACGTATCCAGAATGATCTCGCAGATCGATAAAGATGACGCCGCCGTGGTCACGGCGACGAGCAACCCATCCGGCAAGGGTTACTGAGTTTCCTGCAAGGTCTTTGCCAAGCTGTCCTGCTGAATGTGTGCGCAGCACGATTATCGAAAATCCTTCCATAGGGTCGAATGGTTCTCACGCATTGCTTGTCTCACCGCACCGCAAACGCGTAAGCGGTAACATTAGCGCAACAAGGGGCGCTGAACCATATTTAGACTGTCCCAATCCTACATTGTTTGATTATTACTCTTCACATGCCGGGGTTAATCTGTCGACGAACGAATTTTTCCATGGAGACAGCCTTGTACGCATATTCACGATTTATATTTCGGTCACACAAAATTACGGGAATCTGACACCTAGATAGTTCGGCTCCAAGGCACGTAGACTAGACACCTCAAGCTTCGAAAATTGTTAAACAATTTTTCTTACTCGGTTAGTCCAGCGAAAAGCAAGAGTGCACACCCATAAAAGAATCGAGGGCATCTCTATGACCATAAGTGTGACTGATATTTTCTCCATCGGCATCGGACCATCCTCGTCTCATACGGTTGGCCCCATGCGTGCAGCAAAATCATTCATCAATTCTTTAACGGCCATTCCTCACCGAGTCCAAGCCGAACTCCGTGGTTCCTTAGCCGCTACTGGACGTGGCCATGCCACTGACCGTGCAGTTATTCTTGGCCTCGTCGGCTGGGATCCGCTTGATGTACCACTCGACGCCGAACCCCGAGCAGACCAACCCATTCCAACTAAAGGGTCAGCCACCGGCCCTGATAGGGAAATCCACTACGAACTACGGTTCATTAATGAGCCCCTTCCACAACACCCCAACGCCGTGGTATTTAGCGCATGGGACGCCGAAGGAGAATGTCTTGCCAACGGAATCGAATACTTTTCTGTCGGCGGAGGGTTTATCCTCACGCGAGAAGAGCTAGATAAAGAACTCGAAACAGACAACGAAGTACCTGCCGGTATGGCTGCAGCTGATGGGCAGTCAGAAGTACCATACCCATTTAGGACAGGCGCGGAACTACTGCGCATGTGCGAAGAATCGGGCCGGGAAATTTGGGAACTTGTCGAAGCAAATGAAAAGGCTTTACATAAAGACAACGGTGGCCTGGATTCCGTCAATAACCACTTGACCACTGTGTGGGATGTTATGCGTTCATGCGTAACCGAAGGCATCGCTACCCAAGGACATTTACCTGGCGGATTGCATGTACCGCGCCGTGCACACCGAGTCTATGAGCAGCTTCTCGACGCTGTCGATGACACGTCGCACGGTTTTTCCGCTATGGAATGGGTCAATCTCTACGCGTTAGCAGTAAACGAACAAAATGCTGCAGGCGGTCGTGTGATAACTGCACCCACCAACGGTGCCTGCGGAATCATTCCTGCAGTTTTGCACTACGCCCGCGATTTCCAAGCCAATTTCACCAGGGAATCCGCCCGACGCTACCTGCTAACCGCTGGCGCTATCGGCATGATCATCAAGCAAAATGCCTCAATATCGGGTGCAGAAGTTGGTTGTCAAGGCGAAGTGGGCTCTGCTTCAGCCATGGCCGCTGCAGGAATGGCACAACTACTGGGTTGCACGCCGGCACAAATTGAAAATGCCGCGGAAATAGCACTCGAACACAACCTCGGGTTAACGTGCGACCCAGTCGGTGGATTAGTGCAGATTCCGTGCATTGAGCGCAACGCGATTGGCGGAGTGAAAGCAATCAACGCTGCACGTCTAGCCAAGATCGGCGAAGGTACCCACCATGTCACACTGGACAATGCGATCAATACAATGGCTGAAACTGGCCGCGATATGCTCTCTAAATACAAAGAAACATCCATTGGCGGCCTAGCAAAAACCTTAGGCTTTACAGTCAGTCAGGTCGAGTGCTAACGCAGTTTCTCGAGTAGCCACTTCCCTAGTTGTTCGGCTGGGACTTCGGTTTGTTGGTGCGCAGCAAGGTCTTTAACCGCCACCACGCCCTCGGCTAACTCTGCCTCGCCAAGCACCAAGGCATAGGCCGCGCCGGAACGGTTAGCAGCTTTCATGGCCCCTTTCATTCCTTTGCCCCCGTAGGCCATATCCGCAGAAATACCCTCTTGCCTTAAAGAGTTCAGCAACAGTGGCATGCGAGCACCGGCGACTTCGCCCAACGGAACACCAAAAACCTCAACTCTCTGTTCAGTTCCTTTCAGCGTGATACCTTCGGCCTCCAATGCCAGGATCGCGCGGTCAACTCCCAGACCGAAGCCTATACCTGACAGTTCCTGTCCGCCGAGTTGAGCCATCAGCCCGTCGTAACGGCCGCCACCACCAATGCCCGATTGTGCACCCAAACCATCGTGGACGAATTCGAAGCAAGTCTTCGTGTAATAATCCAAACCACGAACCATACGAGGGTTAATCGTGTATTCGATTCCCATCTCATCCAGATAGTTCGTTACCGCATCGAAGTGAGCACGGCACTCGTCGTTAAGGTAATCCAGCATTAGGGGCGCGTCGGCAAGCTGACTTTGCACCGTTTCACGCTTATCATCCAGTACTCGTAAAGGATTGATTTCAGCACGCTTACGAGTCTCCTCATCTAAATCTAGCTGAAACAAGAAATCCTGCAGCTTCTGACGGTATTGCGGACGACAATTGTGGTCACCCAAACTAGTGATTTCCAAACGGTAACCACGGAGACCAAGCGCTTTATATGCCCGATCTGCAATCGCTATTACTTCAGCGTCCAGTGCAGGATCATCTGTACCAATCGCCTCAACGCCAACTTGTTGGAGCTGCCGATAGCGACCTGCTTGTGGCCGTTCATAGCGAAAGAACGGCCCATTGTATACCAATTTCGCTGGCAGAGGACCACGATCGAGACCATGCTGGATGACAGCACGCACCACCCCCGCAGTACCTTCCGGACGTAAAGTCACAGAACGATCACCACGGTCTGCGAAAGTATACATCTCTTTCGATACCACGTCGGTTGATTCACCTACGCCTCGGGCGAAAAGCTGTGTATCTTCAAAAATCGGGAGCTCAATATGCTCGAATCCTGCTAAACGAGCATGATGCACTAACGTGTCACGTACTTTCGCAAACGTCGCTGACTGTGGCGGAACATAATCTGGCACACCCTTCGGGGCTGCTGCTTTGAATTTCGAAGTACTCACAGGCAACCAGTTTAGCCCCTATACTCCGCTAAGAATGGATTGGTAGCCTTCTCGTATTTCATTACGGTTGTAGGACCGTGACCAGGCAAGACGGCTAGCTCATCAGGCAAAACTGCGACAACCTCACGCAAAGAAGAAATCATTGCCTGCTGATCTGAAAAAGGCAGATCAGTCCGACCGATAGCTCCCCGAAACAGCACGTCACCAGAGAAAATAACGTCTTCGTTTTGCAACATCACACAGCCAGGTGAATGTCCTGGCGCGTGGACCACACGAAAATGGTGTCCCAGCAATTCGAGCGATATTGGTTCGTTGCGCGAACCTGGGGTTCCGATAATACGCAAGTCTTTAATCGGGACCATGTTAGCTACGTCGAATAGCGCCTGCATCTGGGACGGGAGCTCGGTCATATCATTCAACCAGAATTCATCAGCAGCATGAATATAAACCGGAATATCGAATTTCGCGGCTAAATCACCGGCGGATCGCGTGTGGTCAAAATGCCCATGGGTCAGAAAAACCGCCTCGAGCTGCAACGATTCAGTTGCTTGCACGACGCGGTCTACAGCATGCATTCCGGGATCAACCACGATCGCACGCCCATTATCTGAAACAATATAACAGTTGGTTTTATACGGCCCTGCAGCAAATCCAGAAATCTCCATGGGCAGATTTTAACGGATTATTGCCGGGCCACCGCGCTGTCGTATACAGAGCTATTTCTGTAACGCTTCCAAAGCGGCGTCGTAATTAGGCTCAGAGGTAATTTCCTCTACAAGCTCCACGTGGGTGATGGTGTGCTGCGCATCAGCGACGATCACGGTGCGAGCGAGCAATCCCTTCAGCGGGGATCCCTCGAGTGTGACGCCATAATCCTTGCCAAAGCTGGAGCGGAAGACCGAGCCCGTTTTAACGTTATCGATGCCTTCTGCATCGGTAAACCGACCGTGTGCCATTGGCAAATCCGCGGAAATTCCCAAAACGGCAGCGTCCTCGAGACTGGCAGCTTCTTCATTGAAACGACGCACAGAAGTTGCACAAACACCCGTGTCCAAGGACGGGAAAATATTGAGAACTAGCTTCTTGCCAGAGAAATCCGCCAAAGAAAATTCCTGCAGGTCGGAGCCAACAACGGTAAAGTCAGGCAGCTTGTCACCGACCTTTGGCAGCTCTCCGACGGTAGCAGTTTCTTCATCGTGAAATTTAGTAGTAGCCATGCCCACAATAGTAATCATGGCTAGGAAATCCCGCCACCATTTGGGTGGCCATTGTATTCATTTCTGACTTATCGGCAGCAAGTCGCAGGTGGTCTGTCATGAAATCCTCAGTGCTATTGAAGATATTGCAAAGACTTATGCTCCCCAACTGTCAGCCATATTCGTTAAACTCTTCGCAGATGCCTAGGCTCAGGACAGTAACCGCTAGTAGAAAGTCCAACAGTGGAAAAGAAACAACAAAACAACCAACAACGAGGCGCAGAATCGCTTGACGAACTCGACAAAGCGCTCAAGTCTCGCGAACGTAAAGAAAAATCCCGCCCTTTGGGAATAGCAGCGATCGCAGCACTCGCAATCGTCGTTTTAGTGGGAGGCATTTGGTTATTGGCAACCCGGGACGGTGACGAGGCGGATCTTACTGCAGAAGAAGAAAGCACAACCCCAGACGCTCCAGATGTAGAGCCCCTCGCATTGGAGCGCTCCGAAAAACTTCCCCAAACCGTGACTTGCACCTATGAGAAGCGCGACGCCGAAAATGGGGCTTCCGACGCAGGCATTCCGGATACGGATGAAGTTTCTGCACGGGGGCACGTAAATGTCACGTTGGAAACCTCGCAGGGCGAAATCGGCATGGAGCTTGACCGCGAAGTGGCGCCATGCACGGTGAATGCAATCGAACATTTGACAAGCGCGGGGTACTACGATGACACCGTCTGCCACCGCCTGACTACTTCTGGAATCCACGTCTTGCAATGCGGCGATCCAACAGGCCAAGGTTCCGGCGGTCCGGGATTCCAGTTCGCCAACGAATACCCAACTGATGAATTTGGAGATGAAGCCGCGTCAACTCAAGTTGTATACCCCCGTGGATCCATTGCCATGGCTAACGCAGGCGCCGGCACCAATGGTTCACAGTTCTTCCTGAACTATAAAGATTCCCCGCTACAAGCCAATTACACCTACTTCGGACAAATCAACGACGAGGGACTGAAGACATTGGACGCAATTGCGCAAGCCGGCACCGAGGACGGCTCCGGTGACGGTACACCATCTGAAGAAGTCCGAATCAAGAAAGCTGTTGTACAGGAGTCTTAAACAATCTGACATCTCCTAGTGAAAACACTTGCAAGCAGAGAGGAACCTGCGTTATGCTGAGCAAAGTCCAGACACATCTAGTTCTAAGGAATTCAGGCAATATGAAGTTTTCCCCTCGCAAGGCAGTTTTGGCCGGCGCAACTGCCCTCGCACTGTCCACTACTGCCCTGACTGCCGCTCCAGCTATCGCTGTTGAGGGACAGCCTGCTCAGAACAAAACTGCAACATTTAGCTCTAACATCTCTGAGACCTTCGCCGGCTCTTCAAATGATGCAGACACCAAAGAATCCGGAACTGGCGCCAAGGAGACCGGCAACGGCTCTTCAACCGGCGAAGGTGGATTCAACTTTGATAGCTTCAACAAAATCTTGAAGGCCATCTCCGGTGTCGTTGGCGTTGCCAGCACGATCTTCGCTTTCTTGAAGAGCTTGAAGGTAATCTAACCAGAGGCTAACGAGGCATAAGCCCGTTAACAATTCTCGACTTAACGCGTTATTTCGGGCGTTCCCGGATAAAATAAGTCTAGATCATGGTTGATCTATAACAAGGGGACTCGTTGAGCAGTTGTACTGCTCAACGAGTCCCCTTTGTTTTGCGATGGTGAATCAATTACGGCCGACGAGAGAAAATCATCGGCCTAATTACTAGGCTGTCACCCGGTAAACGTCGAATACGCCCTCAGTGTTTCGCAGAGTATTCATCAAGGCTCCCAGCTGTTTGCTGCCCGAAACAGTAAAGGTAAACCGGACCGTCGCCACATGGTCTTCCGAACTTTGCGAATTCATCGAAAGCACTGACAACGAAGATTTCTGAAAAATCCCGGTCAGGTCATACAAAAGCCCCTGCCGATCTAGCGCCTCCAACTGCAAGGTGGCACTAAAGGCCCCCTCAGTATCAACGTTATTCGCCCAACTGACTTCAAGCACACGTTCTGGCTCATCGCGCAATTTAGTCGCGTTAGTACAATCAGCACGGTGCACCGATACGCCCCCACCCCGCGTGATAAAACCAAAAATTTCATCGCCGGGAACAGGCTGACAACACTTAGCAATTTTTGCCAGCACATCCGGATTGCCCTCGACCAAAATCCCGCTACGATTGTGATCTTGATGGGCTGCCTGCTGTTTGGATTGCAATAGTTCGCTCAATGGCGTGCGGTCTGCCAGTGCATCCACGGCATCTTCTTGGTCGCCGAACATTGCCATAAGTTGGTTCGCGACGTGCTGTGCCGACACATGACCAGCGCCAATTGCAGTATAAAGGGCATCGATGTCTGGGTAATGCAGCTGAGTAGCTACCTGCTTCATGGAGCTAGTCGTAAAAAGACGATGCATTGGAAGCCCGCCACGTTGGATCTCTGCCGCCAACGCATCCCTACCGGCCTCTAGATGCACCTCACGCATCTCTTTCGCAAACCACTGCCGGATATTTGCTCGAGCCCTCGGCGAAACTACAAAGTTCTGCCAGTCACGAGATGGCCCCGCATTGGGATCTTTTGAGGTAAAAATTTCCACGCGGTCGCCCGATTTTAACGCAGATTCCAAAGCCACCAGTTTTCCGTTAACTTTGGCACCGATGCAACGATGACCGACCTCAGTATGCACCGTATATGCAAAATCAACTGGAGTTGACCCAGCGGGAAGAGTTATAACGTCGCCCTTCGGCGTAAAGGCAAAAATCTGGCTGGAGGTAAGGTCATAACGTAAAGAATCCAAAAATTCGTTTGGATCAGCCGCTTCTTTCTGCCAGTCCAACAGTTGACGCATCCACGCCATTTGATCTACTTCGGCATCTTTGCCGCTGTTTTTTCCTTTAAGCTCTTTGTAACGCCAGTGTGCAGCTACCCCATACTCGGCGTTATGATGCATTTCATGCGTCCGTATTTGCACTTCTAATGGCTTACCTGCACCAGAAATTACCGTAGTGTGCAAAGACTGATAAACCCCGAACCTCGGCTGGGCAATATAATCTTTGAATCTGCCCGGCAAAGCAGAATACAAACCATGAACCACGCCAATCGCCGCGTAGCAACTATTGACGTCGTTGACCAAAATACGAATACCAACCAGATCAAAGATCTCGGCAAATTCGCGACCTCGAACGATCATTTTTTGGTAGACCGACCAGTAATGCTTCGGGCGGCCACGTACTTCGGCTTCGATACCATTGGCCTTCAGCGTCGAAGAAACTTCGTTAGTAGTTTCTTTCAATACACGATCGCGCTGGGGAGCTCGATCTGCAATCATTCGGACGATTTCGTCATATTTCTTCGGGTAAAGAATGGCAAAAGCCAGATCTTCTAGTTCCCATTTTACCGAGGCCATACCCAGTCGGTGCGCCAGTGGGGCGATGATTTCTAGGGTTTCACGCGCTTTTTTTGCCTGTTTCTCAGGGGGCAAAAAGCGCATGGTGCGCATATTATGCAGGCGGTCGGAGACTTTAATTACCAACACACGCGGATCTTTAGACATTGCGACAATCATCTTCCTGATCGTCTCCGCTTCTGCACCACTTCCGAAAGCTAGTTTATCCAGTTTTGTGACGCCATCGACCAGCCGCGTAACCTCAGTTCCAAAATCACGTGTCAGGTCCTCCAACGAATAATCGGTGTCCTCAACCGTATCGTGCAGCAATGCAGCCACCACGGTTGTGGTATCCATGCCAATCTCGGCGGCGATGGTCGCCACAGCTAGCGGATGCGTGATATAAGGATCACCTGAATTACGGGTTACCCCCTCATGCAATCGTTCAGCCGTCTCGTAGGCTCGATTGATAACATCAGCGTCAGCTTTTGGATGAAATTCGCGGTGAATCGACATCAATGGTTCCAGTACAGGTTTGATCTTCACCTTGCCTGAAGTCAATGATCTCGCGAGGCGCGCGGACATGCTGCGCACACTCGGTGACGGCCGTTTCGCTGCTTTGTTGTCAGTCATAGATGGCCTTTCCGGAAATTAGCGTCCTCTGTTGGGATAGATAACTACTAGGTTATCGCCGCCAAGCTGTTCCCGCCCACCCAAACCGGGTATTTCTAAAATCACAACGTTAGCCACCACATTCGCTCCGCACGTAGCAAGCAGTTTGGCTGCAGCGCCGAGGGTACCCCCTGTCGCTAAGATATCGTCGACAAGTGCAACGTTTTTGTCAGAAAGCTCAATTCCGTTCGCAGGAACTTCCAAAGCAGCCTCGCCATATTCCAGGCTGTATTCTTGGCTGTGCACTGGTGGAGGAAGCTTCCCTTGCTTGCGTATCGCAAGAATTCCTAGTCCCAATTTATATGCAACTGCAGACCCCAACAAGAAACCACGTGCATCCAGACCACCAATGATTTCCGCACCTGCAGCTTGGCACTGTTCTGCGACCGCGTCGACTAATTGTGCAAAAGATTCGGGGTCCGCGAGCACGGGAGTCAAGTCTTCAAACACGATTCCGGGCTGCGGAAAATCGTGGACCCGACGAATCTTTTTCTCCAGAACGTTCTGGGCTCCGACGAGAGTGTTGGTTCTAGTAAATTCAGTCACAGTCTGTATTCCAATGTTGGCGGTTTAGTAGTCCTCGTTACCAAGCCTGTGTTCAGGGCTAAGCAACAACACGTTTGACGTTAGCGAAGAATGAAACTGGAAGGTGGTTATTCCCAATCTCGCCAGTTGCTTTGCGAGTAATCTAACGCGATATCCACCAGCGATCCATATTCCAGCCTATCGCCGATTCACCAGTATAAGGCACAGCATTAACGACATCTCGGTTGATAACAAATACTCGAGGTTGCGCTGCCAGTGGAATCGTATGCATCTGCTCCCACATTCTTTTCTCCGCATCACGTAGAGCATTAACATCGTCGGTATGTACCGTCGCTCCCACATCGAGATTTGGCGGATAAATCGCACCTAGGTAGGCATCAATCTTCTGTCCGGAGATATTTTCTGCTGCATCTGCAGTATCTTCAGCGTTTTCGGCACTCGAAGCCCCCTCATCGATCACCGAGTTTCCTAGTGCTTCCACACCTTCGGGGTTGTCCCCCCGGGCGGAAGTCGCGTCGGTAAAAGGTCCGTCGCTACGATGCAAATCCTCTGCGGTCGTCTCGGGAACTGATACGTCCACAACCTCGATACCGGCTGGCCTACATAATTCGGCTATTTTTTCCACCATTTTGGCGAGCCGTTGATCTTGTCCACGATAGCCTATGCGAATTGTCTCGCCGGCTAATTCTCGAGCCACCTCCATATTTACCGCACGATGCGGATCAGAAATATCCCGCAAATGTTGGCGGGCAGGATCCTCATGTTCAACGCTCTGCCATAAAACAGCACCGACATCCACTCCAGATGCCGCAGAAGATGCGGCTGCAACTGCTTCCTGGTCAATACACGCAGCAAATGCACGACGCTTCGGTGCTTCGGCAAAGATGCCATTATCCGAAAGCAACAACGCGTCGGTGAGCTCGCCGACTTCCGGGAAGACATCGAACTTATTGCCTGCAGCATTACGGTCCAACCAATCCGGTTCAACCTCGCTGACATCGACGATATCCAAGGAATCGCGTTCTAGTAATGCGGCCGTCTCAGCTCTTGCGGGCCAGACCGCAAGACTTCCTAGCTGAGTATTATCCCCGTAATAAGTCTCATTCCGAGTCAAGATTGCTGCGCCGTCATCAGTGACGTGATCAATAAGAAACGGCCCAAAAGAAACTTGCAATAACGGGTCGAAATTCGCGAGGTCAAAACCTTCTGACCAAATTTTGGCAGGCTCCAATAATGCTTGCGCATCACGATTCTGCAACGCATTATGTAACGCAGCCAAAGGCATCCCCGCCCGCGACGCAATCGCGTGCGCGGGCAGCACCGTGCCCGGAGAGAATAGTTCACGCCACCGCAGTCCGGTCCCTTCAGCTAACTTGACGACGAAGCGTGAAGAATTCGGCTGGCATTCAAACTCCTCGATGTGCTGCATCAATGGTAGTTGCGAATCGAATAATTCCGTCATCACGCCAGCAGTATAAGTGAGCAAGAAATCGGAGCACGTCACAGGCGCACCATCCGAGAATTGAGCGTTCTCAGCAATGGTGTAAATGACCTGTGGCTTTAGACCCGGCAAAAAACGCGTGCTAATCAGATCACTATTTTGAATAAACTGCCCATGTGGTCCCGGAACATGGACTCCTGGGTACAGGCGAGCAGACAACTGTTGCGCAGCTGTTGAACTACCGGTGATCGAACCTGCGTTCGTGGTCGTCAACGGTGATGACGATTGGTAATTAAGCTCCTGTGTTCCGTCGTCAACAGTTGTGATCCACCCTGGGCGGTCCACGGCCTCCGGTGCTGGCTCATCTGCACACGCTGTTAACGTTGCCCCCAGCGCCAACGAAACCGCTAATGCCCCGAAGCGACTTACTCCACGGCGGGGACATAACGTTTCCGAATTTCGAGAATACGTCATAGGGTGGTCGTTCCTCATCATTATCAAGTCTCGCGTTTGCTTACGAGACCTACTCCGGGCGCCAGGTGCTACCACCGCTATTACGAAGGCGACCATCGTCATCTGGCTTTGGGGCAGCGACCGGGGCTACCTCAGGCGGAGCAAAGGTACGATGCTCAATGTTATCCCCGTCGGTATCAGGGTCCATACTGTGATCCTGATGTTTTTCTGCAGCACGATAGTCGGCAACTTCTTGGTTGTGTTTCTTAATTTTCTTGCTCCGATTCACCAGCGATACCAACAACGGTGTTGCTAGGAAAATCGACGAGAAAATTCCCTCGATCACACCAATAAGCTGTACCAAGGCCAAATCGCGCAGCGTTCCAATTCCCATCAACCATACGGCGACCACGAATAGCGCAATAATCGGCAATGCAGAGATCACCGAGGTGGAAATCGAACGCATCACTGTCTGATTAATTGCTCTATTAGCTTCTTCGCTGTACGTTGCTCGCCGAGAAGCAGTAACACCCTCAGTATTTTCGTTCACTTTATCGAAAACGATGACCGTGTCATAGATGGAGAATGTCAACACGGTGAGCAAGCCAATGATGACTGCAGGTGATACTTCGAAACCGAACAACGAATAAATACCGGCAATCACGATGCCGTCCACGACCAATGCCCCCATAGCAGCAACGGCCATATACTTTTGCAGGCGGAACGCGACATAAATCGTGGCAAACACTAGGAAAACCACCATCGACAGCAGCATGCGATGGGTGATCGTATCGCCCCAAGATTCAGAAACCGTAGAATCACCAATCGCATCCGGAGACGGAGCGCCAGTGTGGTCAAGCGGCTCGTGTTTTTCATAGATAGCCAGGCGCGCTTCGTCGATTTGGGCTTGTGAGAGGTGTTCGGAAGTAATCTCGAGAGTTTCGGAATCACCGGATCCAACGATTTGTGTAACCTCTGGTTCGATCCCTGTTGCTTCAACAAAAGTTGCCTCAACCTCTTCCGCAACAAGATCACCGGCCGGCATGGTCATCCTAGTGCCGCCCTGGAAATCAATCGACATTGAAAAACCGCGGAACAGCATTGACCCCAAACTAATGAGGATCAAAGCGACGGTAATAATGTAGAAAATCTTGGTACGCCCGATGAAATCGACGCCGCCGTCACCAGTAGTCAAGCGGTTAACAAGAGATTGTTTAGCCATGGGTTTTCTCCTCGCCCGCTTCTTCAGATTCCGTACGCCGCTCTTCGACGAGGTCATAGACCTTTCCTAGTCCATTAACTTGTGGTTTAGCCCAGAACGGCTTCCGTGCCGCCATGATCATCAATGGTGCCGTCACCAAGAACGACACGACGATATCAAATACAGTTGTGATGCCCAGCGTAAATGCAAAGCCTTTGACGTCGCCTACTGCGAGGAAATAAACCACGACGGAACCAATGAGCGTTACAACGTTTCCTGTGACAATTGTGCGCTTTGCACGATCCCATGCTCGTGGAGCTGCAGATCGGAACGTTCTCCCTTGCAGTAGTTCATCTTTAATGCGCTCATAAAGCACCACGAAAGAATCGGCTGCTGTCGCGATACCGATAATCAGACCCGCGATTCCCGAAAGATCTAGCGAATAACCAATCCAGCGCCCCAAAAGTACAATTGCGGCATACGTAATCAAGCCAGCTGCTGCGAGGGACACCAGAGAAATTAGCGCAAGCAGTCGGTAATAATAGAAAACAAAAACTGCGATTAGAGCAAGACCGACTAGCCCGGCAATCAATCCTGCCTTCAGTGCAGCTTGTCCCAGCGACGGTGGCACTGTTTCCGCAGTACCACCTGGCGTACCGTCTTCACCAACGAAGGAAAGTGGCAGCGCACCATAACGCAAGTTGTTGGCTAATTCTTGAGCTTCCTCCTGGCTGAACTGGCCAGTAATTGACGTGGTAGAGCCATAGGGAGTTACGCCCTGGATCACTGGCGCCGAGATCACGTTCGAGTCCAAAGTGATCGCGATCTGTTGTTGTAGGTATTCTTGCGTCAAATCAGCCCAGGTTTGTGCGCCTGATGGCCCCGAGCCTGTTTTGAACGCAAAAGAAATTTCCATCTGACCGCTGTGCTGATTGAAACCACCATTGATTGGACTATTAGTGTCAATCTCGTTACCCGTTAGCCGGGGTCCGTCTGAGTCAGTTATGCCATTCAGCAAAGGAGCAGGTTGCAGCAAGTATGGATGGCCTTGATCATAGTCACAGGTAACTAGTGGACGTGCGGGATCATCAGCACCAGACAACGGGTCAACATCTGCATCACAGGTCATCAGTGCGCTAGCGGCTGCTTGCGTCGTAGGATCTTCTGATTGCCGATCTTCAATCAGCATCTCGGTAGTCTTTTCCCTACGTTCTGCTTGTTCTAAGGAGTTCGCAGGCTCCGGTTTGGGTTTCGTAGTAATTTTAGGTTTTTCCGCTAGGTTCACACCCGCAGTTGCTTCACTTTGGCCTTCTTGTTCTTCGAAAGCCGCATAGATACGGTCGATGGTTCCTTCTGCATGCGTCTTGTCTATTAAATCGTATTCCACCCACCGATTTGCCATATCTCCAAGAATTTCAGCCAATTTTGCTGGGTTTGGAGATGGCTGTTGGGCAACCGGACGGAACAACAACTGAGAAGTCTGACCAACAGCCCGGGCCTGTGCCGTGTCTTCGCCCGGCACAGTGATAACGAGCGTGTTCCCGTCAGCGACCACCTGGGCTCCAGAGACTCCCATGCCGTTGACGCGTTGTTCCAAAATCGCGCGCGCTTGGTCTAGCTGATCCTGAGTTGGTTCATCACCTTGTGGCACCAGCGTCACGCGGGTGCCACCCTGTAAGTCAATGCCTAAGCGAGGCGCCGCTTGGCGATCCCCAGTAAATAAAATGAGGGAAAACAACGCCACGGTGACGAGGATAAACCAGGCTAAAGCCTTAACAGGCCAGCTACGGGAATTTCCCACGTGTTTGGCCTTATTTGTTAATTCCGGCAAGGGTGTCTCTCCTGAAGAACGATTTGAACCAATGAGGTATTTCTTTAGTTAACGGTCGCGCTCATCATTTTCTGGGTGATGTGCACCATTAGCTGTCGAGGTGTTATCTGCCGGGCTTACCTGATCTGCCGGGCTTACCTGATCTGCCGGGCGAAGAATCGCGATCTTCTCCATAGTGACTTCAACGCCGTGAGCCAGTTCTCCAGTCACAGTGGTTTCACCGATGTCGGTCAGCACCAAGTGAATTCCTCCAGCCGAAATCACGCGGTCACCAGGGTTTAAAGCTTGTTGAAAACTACGTAGCTCTTCTTGCTGTTTCCGCTGTTTGCGCATCATGAAAAAGGAAGGGAGTAGGAACAAGGCTAAAAGAGCAATGATCAGAATAATATCCATGCTCCATAGTGTGCCAGACACGGTTAAGGCAATGCTACTTAGCCATGATCGCTGATCATTGTCAGCCTCTACGGAGGTTATCGAACACAAGAGCCTGCCGTTACCGCACCGAATTTCTGCGCTCGATGGTGAAACGACTTAGTCGTACTGGCCGAGTGCGGTTTCTGGTGGTTCCAATCCAAGATGACGCCACGCACGGGCGGTAGCTACCCTTCCACGGCCAGTTCGCGCTAATAGCCCTGCACGAACTAAGTAGGGCTCACATACTTCTTCGACAGTTGCGGATTCTTCGCCGACAGCAACTGCCAGTGTGTTAACACCGACCGGGCCACCGCCGTGCCCTTTGACCAAGGCGTCTAAAACTGCTCTGTCGAGTCTGTCTAAACCAAGTTCATCAACATCAAACACGTCTAAAGCTCCTCGTGCCGATGCTAAATCAATGCGACCCGAGCCATGCACATCAGCGTAGTCACGGACGCGGCGCAACAGACGGTTAGCAATACGTGGAGTTCCCCGCGAACGTGATCCGATTTCGATTGCAGCGTCATGGTCAATGTCGACCTGCAATATTGTTGCGGTGCGTTCGATCACCTCTGTGAGATCTTCGGTGTCATAGAACTCCATTTGGGCATTAAACCCGAATCGATCTCGCAATGGGCCGGTAAGCATTCCGGCACGAGTTGTGGCGCCGACAAGCGTGAACGGAGGAATTTCTAGTGGAATAGACGTCGCACCCGGTCCCTTGCCGACGATGACATCAATGCGGAAGTCTTCCATGGCCATGTACAACATCTCTTCTGCTGAGCGTGCCATGCGATGTATCTCATCGATGAACAACACATCGCCCTCGATAAGATTCGATAACATCGCTGCCAAGTCACCCGCTCGTTCTAACGCAGGACCAGAGGTCATGCGTAAGCTGGATCCTAGCTCGCCAGCGATGATCATTGCCATGGTAGTTTTTCCCAAACCCGGCGGTCCAGAAAGTAAGACATGGTCAGGAGTAACGTTCCGTCCACGTGCGCCATCGAGCACAAGCGAGAGCTGTTCACAGACCTTCGGTTGGCCAATAAATTCGTGCAAGCTCTTCGGGCGTAGTGAACGCTCAATGTCTTGCTCACCGCTATGCCGATGCGGGTCCACTGCAGCATCTTTTGACCGGATGCCCTTTGCAGAAGTCGCAGCGCCACCGCCATGAATCTCGCTATGTGAAGCTAAACCTTGGGGCAATTCAAATTCTGTGCGTTCTATATCTGACATTATTCACCAGCTCATTTCCGGATTATTTTTTCGGCCCCAGCTCGGCAAGTGCGCCGCGTAACGCAGCCGACGAATCCGCGTCTGGTTGTTGTCTCAGAACCCGATCCACAACACCGGCTGCTTGCTTTTCACTGAAGCCCAATCCAACCAGCGCTTCCACAACGTGGTCAGCTATCCCCGCCTGGGCATTCTCTGCAAAATCTGTAGTGGAATCGCTCTTAGCGCTCAATGTTCCTTCGACCTCTGCTGGTTGCCATTGCGCTACTTTATCTTTCAGCTCGACAATTAATCTCTCAGCTACCCGCTTGCCAATTCCCGGGATACGCTGCAGGGTTTTTGCTTCGCCGGTGGAAATTGCGATCGCAAGTTCTTCGGCGTTCAGCACAGCCAATGCTGTCATGGCCAGTTTCGGTCCAAAACCAGACACCGTTTGCAATACGGTGAACATTTCTTGGTCACCGATATCGCTAAAGCCATACAACGTCATTGAATCTTCTCTGACCGCAAGCGTAGTCAAAATTGACGTCTGTTCACCCAGGTTAAGACTGGCGAGAGTCTTCGGTGTAGCTATCACCCGGTAACCGACACCCGCGCACTCTATAACGGCGGCATTCAAGCCAATATCGATTACTGTTCCACGTAAAGAGGCGATCATAGTCAGGTTAGGAATCTTTCTCTAGTGATTTGTGTAACAGCTGGCGTCTCTGGGCTAAGGCTGGCGCACGCCAACAGTGACAAATAGCCAAGGCGAGGGCGTCTGCCGCATCTGCAGGTTTTGGGGCTTCAGACAAGCCCAGAATTCGTTTAACCATGGCCGTCATTTGCTTTTTATCCGCCCGGCCATTTCCTGTAATAGCTTTTTTCACTTCGGAAGGCGTGTACATATCTACCGGCAGTCCACGTTCCGCAGCTGCCAATATCAAGACCCCCACGGCATGTGCTGTGTGCATGACTGTCGAGACGTTGCCGCGCTCAAATAAACGCTCAATGGCGACAACGTCCGGCTGATAATCATCGATCCATTCTCCTACGGCGTTCGAGATGCGGAGGAGACGATCAGTCAACGGAGCGTCGCTGGGGGTACGAATTACGCCTACGGACACCGGATAAATAGCTCGGCCTTTACCCGATTGCACAACGGATAGTCCACAGCGCGTTAGCCCTGGGTCAATCCCCATGACGCGTAGCCCTGCCAAATTCATCCGAATTAAGAGTTAAGCTCTTCCATGACTTCATCAGACACAGTTAGATTTGTGTAGACGTCTTGCACATCATCTACATCTTCGAGAGCATCAATCAATTTGAAAACCTTCTTAGCACCTTCGGCATCCAGCGGCACATCGACTGATGCTCGAAAATCCTGATCTGAATCCTCAACTTCGATCCCCGCTTCTTCTAGTGCGCTACGCACGGCCGGTACATCCGTTGGTTGACAGATAACCTCGAATTTCTCGCCTTGGTCCTTAACTTCCTCTGCGCCAGCTTCCAAAACAGCAAGCAAAAGCTCATCTTCGGTCAGGCTAGCCTTTTTATCTACCAGAACATAGCCCGTCCGGCTAAACATATAAGCCACAGATCCGGACTCACCCAGGTTTCCGCCGTTCTTAGTCATTGCAGTACGCACCTCGGTGGCAGCGCGGTTTTTGTTGTCGGTCAGGCATTCAATCAACATTGCCACACCGTTTGGCGCGTAGCCTTCATACATCAAGGACTGCCAATCCGCGCCTCCAGCTTCTTCCCCGGATCCACGTTTCCGTGCACGTTCGATATTGTCAGCAGGAACTGAGGCCTTCTTCGCTTTTTTGATCATGTCGTCAAGCGTTGGGTTAGCCGCAGGGTCACCGCCACCGTTGCGGGCGGCTACTTCAATATTCTTAACGAGTTTCGCGAATTCTTTCCCTCGTTTGGCATCATTGGCAGCCTTTTTGTGTTTGTTGTTTGCCCATTTTGAGTGGCCTGCCATGTTATTCCTTTCAACAGCTTCAACAGCTAAATGTCATAGTTTCTAAGCGTCTTTAACTCCGTTAAGTATACGTGCCACTGCAAGCTCATATATACCGGCCGTTTAGGTTTGCTAATTGGTTCTATCAAAGCAATGAGTCTGCCGATGGTCCGCACCATTGCTTCCTGCGTCACCATTGCGACAAGTCTGACATAAGTAGGTTCCAACCTTGACGGGCGCCAAGGTGCGTGGAGCCAACAACTTTCCGGAGGTTTCGAGTCACTTTCTAGTCGTTGGCATAATGGAATCTCATCCACACGCAGAACACGACTTACCTCGCTTAATTTCGCTGCCATAGCGCTCCACTCATTCACCGTTAGCTTAGTGATAAAGATTATACGACTATCGTGAAGTTTTACTCTGCCCCTAAACTAAGCTCCGTGTGTCATATACTCACAAATTGTTGAAGAACTAGAGTTACGATCATGACTCCACAAAAACTCCACCGAACCGCGGCGATCTTGGAAACGATCACCTGGGCGCTATTGCTCTTGGGTATGACCCTAAAATACTCTGACACCACTGATTCTGTCGTTCCCATCACCGGTAGCATCCACGGCTTTGGATTCTTATGCTTCGTGGTAATGACGACACTGATCTGGGTCAATAATCGATGGACTCCCATCCTGGGCCTCACTGGTTTGTTGGTATCAGTCATACCGTTCGCCGCATGGCCGTTTGCTCGTTGGGCAGAAAAGCAAGGCCACCTCGAAGGCGGTTGGCGGTTCCGAAATACTGAAACAGAGACTCATCCAGAAGGGATTTTTGACTGGGTTTTATACCAAACCGTTCGCTACCCAGCCCGCAGTATCGTTGTGGTGTTAGTAGTGGTAACGACCATATTCAGTCTTCTACTGCTTTTAGGACCACCAGTATCGGTAGAAGACATCATCAACGAATAACCGTACGAAAACCAATACAGTGCAATGCCCCAGAACGGAAAGAAAATTGCGACGCTTAAGAGCTCAAATACGAAGTATATTGAAAGAAATCTGGTAGCGGTGCTCTACCACCCAAGCGGAAATTTCTTACCAGCGGGCGCAACCTTAAGCCACGTGTGCTCGCAACTGCTTCGTTGTAAAACCTATGTGCAAGCTCAACGCGTACATCCGCATCAACCAGCTCCGCATAATGGGAACTGAGTTCGTGGGCAACAAGGCTGCCGGTTGCAGAATCATCGACAGCTTTGTCCGCCACAAACTCTTTGTTGACCCTGGCGGATAGTTCCCGTTCTGCACCTTCTCTCGGAGCCAAATTGCCGTGCGCGAGACGAATCGATTCCACTTCCCTAGCTTGGGGAGCCAAATGGGTACTCACAACAGCAACCACAGCCACTCTACGATCAAGTGCTGCTTGCAATGATTGCAGTGCCGCATCGAGTCGGATGTGCAAGCGATGTAGGCGCTGAGCAGTAAAATAAATCCATAATAATGCACTAACGACACAAATCAATAGCAACGCGAGAGCAAGATCAAACATCATTTGCCGTATCGCACCTTCGTACCGTTGACTACGGTTTCATACACCGTTTCTACCTGCGTTGCGACGGATTCCCAATCAAAGTTGTGTGCACGCTTGATCCCTGCTTCCACTAAACGCCTTCTATGCTCGAAATTATCAACAAGCATTCGCAATACCCGCATGAGGTCAGCGCTATCACCGGTCCGGAACAATACCCCTGCGGGTGATTCGTTCGCTGCATCGCATACAACTTCAAAAGCCTCAAGGTCACTAGCAACGACGGCACATCCTGCCGCCATCGCTTCGACTAACACGATTCCGAAGCTTTCGCCCCCTAAATTGGGTGCGACGTAAATATCAGCACGACCCAAAATCGCGGCCTTTTCAGCATCACTCACCCGCCCGACGAAATCTATCCCCGGCAGTTCGCGCTTGCGTCCTCCGCCCATGATCGTCACCCGCACGTCTCGGTCGAGCTGGTGCAGGGCTTCTAATAGCACGTCCAGACCTTTACGCGATTCGTCTAAGCGTCCGAGAAACACGATCTCAACCGGTGCGGTTTTCTCTTCTAACGGAACACGGTGTTGGGCATAGACTGAAGTATCGACGCCATTCGGAATCAGCACCGGGTCACCACCGAGTTGTTCAACTTGCCAGCGACGCGCCATTTCCGACACTGCAATACCCGCTCGAACCTTGTCCAAAACTGGCCGCAAAATCGGCTTAAAAATATTCAAGAGCAAAGAAGACTCCGCTGAGGCATGATAAGTAGCGACTATCGGCCCCTGCGCCATCCGCAGAACCGCCATCGAATAACTCGGTGAATTCGGTTCATGGATGTGTAGAACATCAAACTGTCCTTCACGAAGAAATCTTTTTACGGTTCGACGAACGTGTAGACCAAAGGACAAACGCGCAACTGAGCCGTTATATCGGATGGGAAACGATCCACCGCCCTTAACAACAAAATCAGGAACGTCGGTTTCTTCAGCAGCTGGACCAAGGACACGAACGGTGTGTCCACGAGTAATCAGTATTGTCGCAAGGTCATAGATATGAGCCTGCACCCCGCCCGGTTCATCAAAAGAGTATGGACAGACTATTCCAATGCGCATCGTGAATCGACCTATTTTTCTTCCTGGGTATGCGCGCGCAAAGCATCGAGTTGTTGTTGGCTCATCCGCTCCGGATCGAGGTCTCGCAACCACACGGGCTGCAGCATATGCCAATCTTGCGGAGTTTTCGCGATATTCTCAGCGAATGCATCGGCTAGACGCTGAGTTGTCGATTGCACATCACTGACCTCAATTTCGTGAGTGGCCGCTAGGCCCCAATTCGGCGATGCACCATCGTCAATTCCTTGGTACCACGAGTGCACAGCAAACAAGGTAGCTCCGGTCTCTCTGGCAAGAGCAGCTGGTCCCGCCGCCATGGAAGCAGGTTCGCCGAAGAAATCAACAATCGCTCCGGTATTCTTCAGGTCACGCTCGCATAATAGCGCAACTACCCCACCGTCATTAAGCACTTGTTTAAGGTACGGAAACGGGGGTTTATCCCCACCAGTGAGAGGGATGACATCAAACCCAATCGAGTTGCGATATTCTACGAAAGCGTCAAACAAAGATTCAGGTTTAACTCGCTCGGCAACTGTAGCAAATTGTCCGTAATGGGCGACAACAAACGCACCAGCCATATCCCAATTGCCGGTGTGCGGCAGCGCGAGCACTACTCCACGCCCGCGACTTAGCGCGGCGTCAAAAGCAGAACGCCCAGATACACCTGCAGCGAGCCGTTGCGGCAGGTTGTGTTCGTACTGCATAGTAGGAAGCCGGAAGGCTTCTAACCAATAACGGAAGTAGCTTCGTATTGAGTCGCGTACCAATTGTCTAGTCACATTTTCAGGTCCGACGACACGGGTCAGATTCTTCCGTAGCTGTTCAGGACCTTTACCATTTCTGCTAACCGCGTCGGCAATTTTTTCAAAGATCCTGCGTGTTAACCATAAAGGCAAACGCCGCACTAGGGACCATCCTGCAAAATAGCCGTAAGCCACGATATTCTCTTGCCATGGAGGGCGTTTGTGTAATCCGAAATCTTTTTTCATGCAGTGGCCTTCCTCGCAATAGAGTCGAGACGCCGGGCCATAGAAATCCGCTGGTAAACCGTAAACACCGAACCGACCGCTAAAATCCACAATGCGAAATCAATCGCGTACGGCACCCCGAGGCCTTGCAGACCAATTCCGGCTAAAGCAACGATCAAACGTTCCGGTCGTTCTACAAGCCCTCCAACCAGATTCAACCCGGACGCTTCACCGCGAGCCTTGACATAACTGATGACTTGTGAAGACACAAGGACCAATAGTGAAGCTACTATCAAAGGTTTTGGGGCGTCGTAAGAATAAATCAGCCACCAAGTAATTGCCGCAAACAGCGCGCCGTCAGTGATTCGGTCGCATGTAGCATCCAATGTCGCTCCGAAACCAGATGCCCCGCCTTTCAGGCGTGCCATCGTGCCATCTATCATGTCGAACGCGGCAAACAGTCCTGACAAAATCGCCGCCCACAATAGAAAGCCTGCAGGAATCAATACGACGGCAATCGCAGTAGTCACAACTGCCCCAATCACCGTCACCATATTCGGGGTTAAGCCAGCAGCAATTGCCAATTTGGCGAGGGGTTCTACAACCACTGCCGCGGGTTTTCGACCATGAACGCTAAGCATCGGTGGCGTTATTCACTCCCTCATTATCAGTATTTTCTGCGGCAATTTCTGCCCAGCCTTCCGCCAGAATACTGCGTGTATCCGCTAGTAACTCCGGCAACACCTTAATTCCATCAATTATTGTCAAGAAATTGGCGTCACCTTGCCAACGCGGCACCACATGCATGTGTAAGTGGTCGCGAACGCTACCGCCACTAGCCCCGCCGAGATTCATGCCGACATTGACCGCATGTGGACTGGAAACATGCTTTAAAACCCGAATGGCCATCTGGGTGTACTGGAACAATTCCACCGACTCTTCGAAATCCAAGTCTTCCAGATTCGAAACTTTTCTATACGGAACTACCAGCATATGACCTGCATTGTAAGGGTACAGATTCAGCAAAGCATAGACCTTTTCACCTCGTGCAACGATGAGTCCGTCCTCGTCGCTTTTCTTTGGTGCCTCAAGGAAGGGATCTTCGCTTTTTGCTGCAATATAAGCCTTACGATACGGAGCCCACAGGCGCTGCAAACGATCCGCTTCCCCAGCGCCCTGGTCAACCCACTGCTGCTCGTTAATCTCGTTTGCCAAAGGTCTCCTTCGACGGTGCATCGTTACGACGCTGAACGATCCACTCACTAATCAACGTAACCGCCTCAGCGACGGGAACCCCGTTTAACTGTGTGCCGTCGAGGAAACGGAATGATACTGCCCCGGCCTCCACATCACGTCCACCGGCGAGTAACATAAATGGGATTTTCCCGGTGGTGTGGTTACGAATTTTTTTCTGCATCCGGTCGTCGGAAGTATCCACGTCCGCGCGAATGCCCCGTGCTCGCAACTGTGCCGTGATCTCTTCCAAGTGAGGAACAAACTCATCAGCTACCGGGATGCCCATCACTTGCTGCGGCGCAAGCCAGGCCGGAAATACGCCGGCGTAGTGTTCGAGCAAAACCCCAAAGAAACGTTCAATTGATCCGAACAGGGCGCGGTGCACCATGATCGGGCGTTTTTTGCTGCCATCTGGCGCCGTATATTCGAGCTCGAAACGCTCCGGTAAGTTGAAGTCCAGCTGAACGGTCGACATCTGCCAAGTACGACCGATGGCATCGCGCGCCTGGACCGAAATCTTCGGCCCGTAAAATGCAGCACCTTCGGGGTCCGGCACCAAGCTCAGCCCCGAAGAATCAGCGACGCGTTGCAAAATGGCAGTCGAGCGCTCCCAGATCTCATCAGAACCAACGAACTTCTTCGGATCTTTGGTGGAAAGTTCTAGATAGAAATCATCCAACCCATAGTCACGCAGTAGAGAAATGATGAAATCGATGACTTTCCGAAGCTCATCTTCCAGCTGGTCTTCCGTGCAATAAATGTGGGCATCGTCCTGAGTGAAGCCACGTGCACGGGTCAGGCCGTGAACGACTCCTGATTTTTCGTAACGATAAACCGTACCAAATTCAAACAGACGCAAAGGCAATTCGCGATAGGAACGTCCCCGTGACGCGAAAATCAGATTATGCATCGGACAATTCATTGGCTTAGCGTAATAGTCTTGCGGCGGCTTAGTAACGCTGCCTTCCGCATCATATTCACCGTCAAGCTGCATTGGCGGAAACATGCCCTCGGAATAGAAGTCCAGATGGCCAGATTTACGGAACAGATCCCCCTTAGTCAAGTGTGGGGTGTTGACAAAAGAGTATCCAGCTTCAATGTGGCGACGGCGCGAAAATTCTTCCATTTCCATGCGCACGGTGGCACCATTCGGATGGAAGACTGGGAACCCGGAACCAATTTCTTCTGGAAAGGAGAAAAGGTCCAATTCAGCGCCAAGCCGCCGATGGTCACGCTTTTCGGCTTCCTCCATCATCGTCTGATACGCCTCTAAAGCTTCAGACGATTCCCATGCAGTCCCATAGACTCGCTGCAAATCAGCTTGCGACTGGTCACCACGCCAATATGCTGCCGAAGCCCGAGTCAGGCTAAAGGCTGGGATGTACTTCGTCGTCGGAAGATGTGGGCCACGACAGAGGTCCGACCATTCCACGTCACCGGTGCGGGGGTTGAGGTTGTCGTAGTATGTCAGCTCTCCGGCGCCGACTTCCGTCGCCTCATCCGAATCCGGATCCACGTTTCCCTTATCGGCTACCAGCTCAAGCTTAAACGGTTCGTCAGCAAGTGCTAACTCAGCGGCAGCGGAATCAGCGAATACACCACGGACAAAACGTTGTCCTGTCTTGATGATCTTTTTCATCCGTTTTTCGATCTTTTTCAGATCATCGGGAGTGAATGGTTCTGCGACCTGGAAATCGTAATAGAAGCCGTTGTCGATGGCCGGGCCAATTCCCAACTTCGTGCCAGGAAATTCTTTTTGCACAGCCTGCGCTAGTACGTGCGCACAGGAGTGGCGGATGACTCCACGGCCTTCTACAGAGCCTGCGATAATTGGCCAGAAATCGCCATTGGTTTCGGGAACATGGCTAAGGTCTTTTAGCGCGCCATCGGCGTCTTTGACGCACACGACCGCTTCCGGACCTTTATTAGGAAACCCAAGCTCCTTCATTGCAGCACCAACTGGTGTGCCAGCATGAACGCTAAAAGGCTGTTCGGGGTTCGCCAAAGGCTCGAGTGTGTGGACCATGAAAGTTTGCGCTCCTTTGCGCTCATTGGCTGCGGCATACCTGGCCGCAGCCTGAAGAAAACTAGTTACCGAGCTATTTTAGCGCCTCAGGTTTTACACGTTGCATCCAGGCTAGCCAACACCAGCTCAGAGACATACAGCACTCACGCTTACCCCTTACCATGAGTCTCTAATAAGGATTGCCCCCAATACTCATCTCGTCCCTTACCTTCTACATCGGTTCCGGGAGGGATAGCCCAGACCGAAGATCCAATGTGCGTAATCCACTCGTTAAGTCTGTCGACTTCGTCTAAACGGCTTTGAATCGGAATAAATTGCTCACGCGGGTCCTGCTGGAAACAGATAAATATCAACCCTGAATTCGAAAGCTGACCGTCTCCCGGCTCTGGGGGCAAATCGTAGCTAAACGGACGACGCAAGAGTTTCTGTTGCGGTTTGTCTAGCGGATTGCGCGCACGTGCCATGTGACTGGTGGGATCAATAACAGGTAGTCCAAATTTATCGCGGGCGGCAAAATCTGGATCATCGTGTTCTTCTGTTCCGGTCAATGGAGCCCCGGAATCGAGTTTCCGTCCCATAGCATTTTCGCGGGATGCCCGGTCTAGTTTCTCCCATGTATCCACGTTCATCCGAATGCGTCGAATAACCATCGCGCTACCACCATGTATCCATGATGGTGCAGGAGAGTCATCTGCGATAAAAACTTGGTTGGCAAATTCTTGCTCTGACCTAGGATTTACAGTTCCATCGAATTGTCCGAAAAGATTACGCGGTGTAGTGGACTTAGCACGGGCGCCATCAGCATGGTTGAATCCTTGTTGCAACCACGCCACATCGACGTAATCTACGCCAGAACGAATCATATGACGCAATGCATAGGCCGCTGTAATTGGCTCATCAGAGCCGATCTGCAGCATTAAATCGGCTTCACCCCACTGGGGATCTAATTGATCACGGTCAAATTTTGGCAACGGCGCCAACCAGTCTGGACGCTGGTCTTCAGCACCGATGACGGTAAACAGCCCTGGACCAAAGCCAACAGTGATGGTCAGGTTTCCAGGAATATTCAACAATTCAGGCTCCAACGTGCCACGGGGTGCGATACCGGCGGTCAATCGCCGTGCGTCCTCGGTCCATAGCTTCAGAAGCCTGGCTACTCCAACGCGGTCCACACCTTCCTTCAGGTTGAAAGCAACTATATTGGCGCGTGCCTGCTGTGCTTCTTTAATTCCTGCCTGATGTTCACCATCGAATTCCACGACGGCGTTTTGCAACCTTACGTCAGCCATGCCATCGCTACCGGGAGCACCGTTTCGGCTTTCCCGGCCTACCGTAGACTGCTGAGCTTGGGAGCATCCCTGCAAAGCCATCGCGGAAGCGCCAGTGCTTAAACCAGCGAGAAAGTGCCTGCGTGAAAAACCAGCCACGAAACTAGCTCCTTTTTAATGCTATTGCCCGTTGTCGTTTAGGTTCTTTCCTCAGCGTTGCGGTCGCTGCCGCGATAGTGTCGCAAGGAATTAACGATTCTTACTTGTGGTCGCCGTGGTCGTGACCTTCATGATCATGGTCGCTATGGCCGTGACTGTCATGGTCATGGCCATCGTGACCTTCTAGATCACCATATTTTTCATCTCCCGCACCGATAGTACGGACCGGAACGGGTTCTAGGTCCACTTCCGTGCCGTCACTAAGCTTGAGTGTGATGACGATTTCGTCGCCAGCAGAGATTTCTTCGTCATACTCCATGATCATCAAGTGACCGCCACCAGGCTGCAGTTTGTGTGACTCCCCGGCAGAAATTTTCAATTCCTCTTCCCGCTCTCGCATGGAACCATTGACAACCTCATGGATTTCGTACCGCGCCTCACCTAAGCTCGTGGTGAAGCTTTCGATGACGATGTCTTCACCGGAGGTGTTTTTCAGTTCACCGAAAATAGCTGTCATCGGTTCACCAGCAGCTTTCGCCTTGACCACGCCATCCTCCAGAATAAGCTCACTGTCGGCTGATTCCGTTGCTTTTGTGGTCGATTCGGCGGTAGAGCTTTCAGAAGTCGCCGGATTAGCACTACTGTCAGCTTCATCATTCGCGCATGCAGCCAAGGTCAAACCTGCTGTCAGAAAAAGAGCGGTCAATGGTACGGCTTTGTGCTTCATGATTTTCATCCTTTTCGCTTTAGACGACTTACACTAACTAGATTGCATTGTTTTACAGTGTGCCAGATTCCCATTGCACAGGACGGATACCGTGCTCGAGATTTGCACACAATTCCAGTTATTAGTTATCGAACCGCTTACGTTTTTGGATCAACAACACAATAACCGCAAGAGCAGCAGCGACAGCACCGATCGCAATAATGATGCTGGCAGCACCGATGCCATCCGACTCGTCAGCATTGTCAGCAGATTCATCTGTCTCGGTGGATTTGCTATCTGCATTGGACCCCGAGTTGGTAGATCCCTCGGCATCAGATTCATCACCAACGATAAACTCCAGACCACCGCGGGTCGCATGGCCGTCAGATGAGGTGATCTGATAGCCCAGGGAATATGCCCCATCAGGAGTATCGAGACCATCTGGCACCTCGACTGTCAGCATCCTCCCGTCCAGCACTGGCTCAGCATCAAAGACAGTTCGACCATTCGAATCCGTTACCGCAACTGTGTTAAAGCCTTCGCGTGGTTCTCCAGAAAATTCAAGAACAATGGTCTCTGGGAATTCCTCAACGACAGCACCATCAGCAGGGTTACTATCAACGACAACATCATGAGCTGACGCATGTGGCATAGACAACCACAAAGCAGCTGCACTCAAGGCGGTCGCCGCCAAGCCTGCGTTCATACGGCGTAGATGTGTTTTCTGAGCACCATTGCCCATCAAGTTCGGCCTCCGTTTTGTTCACTAGGTGTTGAGCTTCGGACGAGTCTCACATGAGTAGTCGTTACACCTAAACGATTAGTTCCGACAAACACCAGTTTACTAAAGTTATCTCGCCCACAATGCCAAAGTGCAAGCCATTCCATGCAAGCATGCGAAAGCGCCGCTTCTCCATATAAAGAAGCGGCGCTAGTCCTTTTCGGGGAACCAGAGCGGATGACGAGACTCGAACTCGCGACCCTCACCTTGGCAAGGTGATGCGCTACCAACTGCGCTACATCCGCAAAAGAAAACCACAGGCCCGGTTTCCTTGGAGAAATTCGACGTCGTCGAGATTTCTCGTGTGCGCGATACTGGACTTGAACCAGTGACCCCTACCGTGTCGAGGTAGTGCTCTACCAACTGAGCTAATCGCGCCAACAATGACGAGCTTGCCGCCATTGTGACTAGAGGTGGAAACGGGAATCGAACCCGTGTGCACGGTTTTGCAGACCGTTGCCTCACCACTCGGCCATTCCACCGTGGCAATACCGCCTCTAACAGGATACCCAAAAATCGGGAACCAGAGCGGATGACGAGACTCGAACTCGCGACCCTCACCTTGGCAAGGTGATGCGCTACCAACTGCGCTACATCCGCGGGCGAGGACACCGTGAGATGTGCCCTCTGTGCGCGATACTGGACTTGAACCAGTGACCCCTACCGTGTCGAGGTAGTGCTCTACCAACTGAGCTAATCGCGCTAGCCTATGGAGTTTTCACTCGACGCTCAACACCAGGGCCAGCCCATCAAAAATGGAGCCAGAACCGGCGCTTTGCGCTGAGCGGATGACGAGACTCGAACTCGCGACCCTCACCTTGGCAAGGTGATGCGCTACCAACTGCGCTACATCCGCAAGCAGTGCTTCGCGCACTGCTTAAGAGACTCTAGTGGCACCACTGCAGAAATACCAAATCACGAGGTGAGACCCATATCCGAGCCCTTCACCTATACGAGCCTATACCTCAACGAGTCTTTAAAAACACCCCACTTGATCGTCTCCCGAATCTACGACGGTAATGTGAGCGATATGTACAAGTGGCCCAGCATCGATCAACTTATCGGCCCAGAACGGCGAAACCAAGACGATTACTGGGTTCGCGCAGTCTTTGCAAGCACCATCACCGGCTCTACATCTGCCAACGGCAGTTCACAGGATCTGGGCAACCAGCTCGATACGGAATTATTACTAGGGCTTCGCGAATGGGCAGAGGTAATAGTCGTCGGTTCAGGAACTGTTCGTGCAGAAGACTATGCCGGCGTCCAACCAACCGATAAAAAACCCAACCCAGCGCCGCTGGCAGTCATGACTTCATCACTAGATTTCGACTACGATTCACGATTTTTTCACGACTACCATGTCCCGCATTTGTTCATGGTGCCCGAATCTTCGTTGCAGGATCCAACCAACTACACCAAGGTTCAAAAGTTGCAAGCCTTCGGAGAAGTTATTTCCACCGGCAGCGGTACAGTACGGGAATGTATAACGGCATTGGTCAATCGTGGTTTTGTACGCATTAGCTGCGAAGGTGGCCCTTCGATCTTGGGCGGCCTAATTTCGGCAAACGCTGTAGATCAGTTCTATCTCACTATCGATCCTACATTGACCAACGCGGTGGAATCACCGATTACTCGCTGCACCAGTGACACAACCGTCAAACACAAAATGCGTTTAGAATCTTCCATGCACTGCCCAGATAGCACACTCTTTCTGCGCTATGGCCACCCGCGGGTAAACTCAATGTGATGAAGGAACTCGAGCTACCGCAGGTGTCTAATCAGCACTTACAGGCTTTTTTATGGCCACTCGCTATCCTGCTTGGGTTGCAGCTGGTGTTGGTCGACAGCTTCAACGGAGCAGTAACCGACGACTTCACAACCGTCTATTCTGCTCTACAACGCTTCCTTGACGGAGAGAATGTTTATCAACAGATCTACCACCACACTGATCCGTTGTACCTTTACAATCCAGGCGCTACGCTTTTGCTGTCCCCACTCGGATTTGTTACCCATGCTGGAATTGCACGAGCATTATTCATCTTCGCTAATTTCGGCGCCATCATAGTCTCGTTGGGCATCTTAATCCGAATGTTCGGTTTTTCCCTGCGGAATCCTATTTTTCCACTGACGATCACAGTAGCCACCCTGACCGAATCTGTCCGCAATACCCTTATTTTTTCCAACGTCAACGGTCTACTCCTACTTGCACTCGTAAGCTACCTATGGTGCTTGACTGACGATCGTCGTTGGGCCCGTTGGACTGGCGGGATCATCATCGGACTCGCGATTCTCATCAAGCCGCAGTTTGCCCCACTGCTATTTTTACCTTTGGTTATGCGCTGGTGGTTCACGATATTCGTAGGCATCGCGGTGCCCTTAGTTCTCAACTTCGTCGCTTGGCCAATAACCCCTGGTGCTGACAACTACCGCACAGAACTCATCCCGCATCTACGTCAGACTCGAGATTTCGCTAATTCCTCACTACCGGGGCTCGCCGAATATTTCGCCATGCCCAGCTGGCTTTACTACTTATTGTGGATCTTTTTTGCGGGGCTAGCCGTCATTTCAGTACTCACACTGTTATCTCTGCGTAAAAAAGACCATCTGCTCTGGCTTGTCACTACATCTGGAGTATTGTTCTGCGGTGTCTTCTTCTTGTCTTCTTTAGGGCAAATGTATTATTCCATGCTGCTGTTTCCAATGATTTTCAGCGTAGCCAGGCAACGCAGCGTGTTCCATATCTGGCCATCGTGGTTAGCAGCAATTTTGTTCTTACTTCCAGTAAGTTGGGCTACCACATGGACACCGCGTGACTTTCCCCCACTGGGGATATGGCTAAACTATTTCGCTGCAACCGCTGGCTGGGGCCTATTGCTCTTGACCACGGTGTGCTGTTCCGTAGCATGGCATTTACACGACCGACAGCATACGGACTCGCAACTCGGTAATTAACTGCGGGCCATGCACCGGAAGCCCAGATAAGAGCGTACGGAAAATGAAACACCTGCGATACTTACTCCCGCTTACGCAGGCGTAGAATATCCCCCATGACAGATTTTTCCTTGATTGCCGATGACCAATGGCGCAAACGCCTCAGCGCGGAAGAATACCGTGTGCTCAGAGAAGGCGGCACGGAAGCTCCACACACTGGTGAATACACAAACACGACCACTGAGGGCATTTATTCCTGTCGAGCGTGCGGTGCAGAATTATTCCGCTCTAACCAAAAATTTTCGTCACATTGTGGCTGGCCATCATTCTTTTCGCCACTGGCTGGTGACTCGGTCATTGAGCGGGAAGATCGCTCACACGGAATGGTACGCACGGAAGTCCTCTGCGCCAGCTGTCACTCACATTTGGGACACGTATTCGCTGGGGAAGGCTATGACACCCCCACCGATTTACGCTACTGCATTAATTCGGTGGCGATGACGCTCAAAGAATCCTAAGTCTGACAGGTTTGAGGTGCGAGTAGCACTAGCACCTCAAGCGACGGAATACCGGCGGTATTGAATTCCCTAATCCTTTTCTAGGGCTTAGGGAAGAATCTGCACCAACTCGTCCAAGTTTTCCACCATTCGACCGGTGTAAAACGGCAATTCTTCACGTACGTGCAACCGGGCCTCCGTGTAGCGCATAGTGTGCATCAAATCAACAATGCGTCCCAAGTCTTGGGCTTCAAACGACAACATCCATTCGTAATCACTCAACACGAAGGCAGCGATGGTATTAGCACGCACGTCTGCAAAATCACGCGCTTTCAAGCCATGTTCGCGAAGAATACGGGCACGTTTTTCCTCGTCCATGATGTACCAGTCATATGAGCGAACGAACGGGTAAACGCAGCACCACTTTTCAGGCGATTCTCCCATAATGAAAGCTGGGAGGTGCCGTTTGTTGAATTCTGACGGGCGGTGCACACCATTTCCTGCCCACACCAACGAACTGGCCTTACCCAGAGAAGTCTCACGACGGAATGCGGCAAAAGCCGCTTGCAACTCCTCAAAGTTTTCTGCATGCCACCAGATCATGAAATCAGCATCGGCTTTCATACCCGCAAGATCATAAATACCACGAACGGTCACGAGACCTTCGTCGGCAAGCTTGTCGAAAAACTCTTGCGCCTCAGCTGCCATTCGCTCGCGCGATGTTTTATCGCCAGCAGTAAATCCCTTGTCAAGCTTAAACACCGCGTGCTGGCTGTAACGCTGCAGCTTATTCAGCTCATCGTAATTCAGTTCTTGTTGGGCTTCGTGTTCAGACGCCGACATGAAAACCTCCTGGTTTTGCAAGTTTGGTTCGCAAAATTATCGTGACAAGCAAAGTTTCTGGAGTGGTTTGTGCACAAGGCACAAAGCGAAACCCAAAAGCAGTGCTCACCGAAAAGCGACCACGCAATAGGTGGTACTGCCACCAATCCTACCCCACGGCGCGCCTTCACCACTATGAAGAGTCTCAACATTAGGTTGAACCTTGTGAATGAGACAGATGCGTCGATGAACTTGCAGGGCACCACTGCTTCTAAGTTAGAGCGTGGCCTGACACCCCCGACTTTTAGCGAAGCCGTGGAATCAATGCACCAGGCTAACCTGCGTCAAGGTATTTCACTCGGGACAATCCGCCCTCCCCAGCGATTAGCACCTTTTAGCCATGCAATAGGCCTGGAAGTAGACCATCTCGATAAAGAAAACACCCCGACCGATTCTGAAGGCGATGCTTTCGGTCGGCTGATTCTCTTGCATGACCCCGGAGCACAGGAATCATGGGAAGGGGAAATGCGGTTAGTCGCCTACATCCAGGCCGACATGGAGTCAGCAGTTGCTACCGATCCTTTGTTACCCGACGTTGCATGGCAATGGCTCGAAGAAGGTTTAGAAACGCACTCTGCTGGCTACACAAACCTTGGAGGTACCGTCACTTCTACAACCTCAGTCCGTTTTGGCGAAGTCGGTGGCCCTCCTCGCGCTTACCAACTCGAATTGCGGGCATCGTGGACAGCGAAAAACAATCAACTTGCCGATCATGTGGACGCCTTTGCAGAAGTGCTCGCCCATGTCGCTGGTCTACCACCAGAAGGGGTAAGTCAGCTACGTCGCTAAAGCTATGCCGCGACAGCCTTCCCGTTTATAATCTTGCTGACTCATCTATCAGCGTATCGCCTCAAACTGAAAGATCATGACCGAATTCCTTCGTCGCCCAGCCGCGGGTATCCCGCCCGTACTGACAACCCCTGAGGACTTTCACGAAGCGGCGGAGGCAATCGCCGGTGGGCACGGACCAATCGCGATTGATACAGAACGTGCTTCCGCATTTCGCTACAACGATCGCGCTTTTTTAGTCCAGATTAAACGTGCGGGTGCCGGTACCTTTCTTTTCGCACCAGAAGGCGTCCGCCAGCACCTCACCGAAGCCTTATCACCCGTCATCAACAACCTAACTTGGGTGGTACACGCTGCAGTATCAGATCTTCCCTGTCTTGCCTGGCTTGGGCTGTACCCAGCACAGCTACTTGACACAGAACTCGGCGGTCGTTTAGCTGGCTTATCCCGTGTCAGTCTCGCTGCAATGTATGAGGATTTACTTGGCATACGCGTAGCCAAAGAACACAGCGCGCAAAACTGGTCCTCGACGCCGTTACCCAAACCATGGGTCGCTTATGCTGCTCTCGATGTCGAAAAATTACTCGAGCTGGCTGCCGAGGTAGAGTATCTTTTACGCAGCCAAGGCAAGTGGGAATGGGCACTGGAAGAGTTCGAGTATGTGCGCAACCAACACGCCACAATCACCGGACCAGAACCCCGCGCGTGGCATTTGATGAAAGGGATGCGCGGACTCAAAATACCTCGACAATTGGCAGTTGCCCGCGAGCTGTGGCTAATTCGGGAGACCACTGCAGCAAACGATGATGTTGCACCAGGCAGTCTACTACCGAATAAGGTCCTACTCGCCTTCGCTAATATCCGCCCCAACACGCTTTCTCAGTTAACACGCGTTCGTGGCTCACAAAATTCACGGTTAGCACCAGAAGTGTGGTTGACCGCAATTCAACAGGCTGAAGCATTAGCAGAGGCGGAGCTTCCAATTCCTGGAAAAGGAGAATTAGCGTATTGGTATTCGTCGGGTGGCATTAATACCCGGAATTGGAAGAAAAACGACCCCGACTCTTGGAATACCTGGCAACTCATTCGGGACGATCTCAATGTCTTCGCCGACGAATTTGCTGTACCTACAGAGAACTTAATCAGCGTTGCCAAGGCAAAAAATCTCACCTGGGATATTACCGTCGCGAAAACCATTCTTTCCGAAGGCGATCTAGAAGCGTCTTTTACAAAACACGGTTTGCGCGAATGGCAAAAAGATATTATCTGGCCTATTTTTGCTGATTTTCTTCCAAGCTAAGCTCTGCAAGCACATTAGCGATGCCGGTCTCGTCAAGCCCGACCTCATGCAGCAATTCGTTACGTGAAGCATGCAATGGAAACACCGATGGGAATCCCAAATGCCGCACAGGCACATCTATCCCTGCTGCAGCGAATTCTTCAGCAATCAGCGATCCAATACCACCGCGGACAATACCATCTTCTACGGTCACAACGACATCGTGATCAGCCGCCAAGCTGAACAAGGATTCCGCTACTGGGACAACCCAACCGGGATCAACGACGGTCACGTTGGAATAGGTTTTTGCCGCAGATACCGCTGCCTCGACCATGGCTCCCATAGCGATCACCAAAACTGAACGAGTTGCCGGAGTAGATTCTTCAGTAACTTTATCGGCGTAATAAACAATATCGACACCATCACGAAGATTCGCCCAAGCTGGAATTTCGGCAGGCAAGTTTCCTTTGGGAAAACGCACAAGCGTAGGCCCGTCGTCGACAAGCAGCGCCTCACGGAACAAACGGCCCAATTGCGCCCCATCTCGCGGTGCAGCGATACGGACCCCTGGTACGACGCTCGCCACAGACATATCCCAAACCCCATTGTGACTTGCGCCATCTGAACCAGTAACGCCTGCGCGGTCCAGGACCAAGGTGACGGGTTGCTTGAGCAACGCTACGTCCATCAAAAGCTGATCAAAGGCGCGGTTTAAAAAGGTGGAATACACTGCAACAACGGGATGCATTCCTGCCAGTGCCAGACCGGAGGCTGAAGCGACCGCGTGTTGTTCCGCGATCCCTACATCGAAAAAACGATCTGGAAAGCGTTGTGCAAATGGCGTCAAACCAGTAGGGCCCGCCATCGCGGCAGTGATCGCAACAATATCTGAGCGTTTCTCAGCAGCCGCAAGCAGTTCTTCAGTAAATACTTGAGTCCAGCCAGGCTGAGATTTCGAGATCGGCAGCCCCGTAGCCGGATCGATCGCACCGGTAGAGTGCATCTGGTCGGCTTCATCGTTAACCGCATGTGCGTAGCCGTGCCCCTTTTCGGTCACAACATGCACGATAAGCGGGCCATGGTGCGTTTTTGCATAGCTAAAAGCTTGTTCCAGAGCATCAAAGTCATGACCATCAACAGGGCCAACATATTTCATGCCCAAATCCGGGAACATCTCTGTCGGCAAGACCGTATGCTTCACACCTTCCTTGAAAGCGTGAAGCGCATCAAACGCACGATTGCCAACCCACCCCATAGACTTCAGAGTTTTCTTTCCATGCTCCATCAGGCCGTCGTATGGTCCAGAAATGCGCAGGTTAGCCAGATTTTCAGCGAAGCCACCAATCGTCGGCGAATAACTACGTCCGTTATCATTAACAACGATGACTACGTTTCGGTCTTTTCCTGCGGCGATGTTATTCAGCGCTTCCCAGCACATGCCACCAGTCAACGCGCCATCACCGACAACCGCCACTACGTTATGTTGTCCTCGCCCGTCCAGAGCGAATCCCTTTGACAAACCATCCGCATAAGCGAGTGATGCTGAAGCATGTGACGATTCTGTCCAGTCATGCTCGGATTCAGCGCGAGCGGTGTAACCAGACAAACCATCTTTTTGACGCAAAGTAGAAAAAAGATGTGCACGACCAGTCACTATTTTATGCACGTAAGATTGGTGGGAGGTATCGAAGATAAAGGGCTCATCCGGGGAATCGAATACTCGGTGCAAAGCCAACGTTAATTCCACCACACCAAGGTTCGGCCCCAAGTGGCCGCCTGTCACCGACACGTTCTCGATGAGAAAGTCACGAACTTCCTCGGCTAATTGCGGGAGTTGTTCTTGGGACAAAGCCTTGAGGTCGGCGGGAGTCTGTATTCCGCGAAGAAGGCTCATTGTCTCTACCTCAACTCCTCGTCTCATCTGCATTCGTCGGTAACTAACGTATCCATCTTACTCGCTACCTCCCTAGAAATCGGAACCGGCGATTTACTAGGAAAAATCTTACTATTCACGTGCGTGTTAAGCAGATTTTCTTAATAACGCCATAAGTTCGAAGTGATGTGTTCCCGGGAATGCATTTATTAACGTGAGCTTGTCGACCCGATACCCATTATCAGACCAGCTCCTTAAATCACGCGCGCAAGTTGCCGGATCACAACCAATGTGAACCACTGTTTTCGGGTCGGCCGCAGCTATTTCGTCGATTACAGCTGCCCCTGCCCCTTTGCGTGGCGGATCGAGAACTACGCAGTCAGGAGCGGCTAACTGAGCAACTGCTTTTTCTACGTGTTGTTTATGCATCGAAACGTTAAGCCCTTGCAGTGCTGGTTGTGTATTCTCAAGAGCTGCTGAAGAAGTATCGACGCTGTGCAGCACTGAATCCGCAGGGTTTTCCGGGCTCAATGCTCGCGCAATTGCAGGTATAAACAGACCAACGCCCCCGTACAGATCCCAGCCGATTTTTCCTGCGGGTTGTCCAGGATCAGCTAGCCATTCCTCAATAATCGCACTATACGCCTGAGGTGCTGCGCGGTGCGCTTGCCAAAATGCGGTGACTGGAAAACGGAATGTTTTGCCATCAACGATCTCGGTGACCTCGCCGCTGCCTTCTAAAACTCTTTCGACTTTCTCCAAGCGCTTCCCACGCCCCGTTTTGCGCGACTCCACGACATGCCGTTGACCAGTTGAATCAATTGCCACAATCAATTCTGCACCCGGCCGGAAACGGCGAGCTCCGGTTCCAACGATGCCTTCGCTAAGACCGTCGACGAGCTGACTACAGGGATACTGTGTAACCAGTTCATGACTATGTTTTTTCCGGAGACCAGCTTTCCCATTCTCATCCACACCGAACCGCACCCGGGTGCGCCAACCGCGTACAGGGGCAAGCTCAACGGCGTTGAGTTCTGGCAGCTCTATTTCCGAAAATTTCCCTATTCGCGCGAGCTGATCAAGAAAAACCGAACGCTTCAGTTCCGTTTCCTGGGTGGTATCAAGCGTCGCAAAGTCACAACACCCAGCTCCGGCGGCAGCCGCCTGACAGGTTGGCTTGCCACGATATTTACTGGGGCTGATAACTTCTAGGATCTCACCAGTAACGAAAGATTTCTTTTCTTTCGTAACATCAATTTTTACTCTGTCACCAGGATAAGCAGAAGCAACAAATACCACGCGTCCATCGTCCGCAGTACCAATGCCGACACCACCATGTCCCATCCGGTCAATGGAAAGTTCGAGGTTAGGCACGCTTATCGCTGCTCCTTTTCATTCGTAGGCTGAGCAACGCCTTCATCATCACCGTGCTCACGAGATTTGGTCCCACCAGCAGCCTCCCTAACTGCTTGTTGCGCATCAGCTATGCGGGGCGATTGTTGTTGGCTTTGCGCTTGCCGCTGCTGCATTGCCTGTTGTACCTGCTGCATTAGGCTAGCGGGCATTGTGACCGGTAACGAATTACCTGCCAAAATAGGCTTATCTCCCCGGTAGACGAAAGTCCGCGCAATAACTTCACGTGCCAATTCCGCGAGTTTATCTGCCCGTTGGGCCGGACCTGCCAACGTTACCCGCAACATCCACCGTGGCCGTTCCGCACCAATCACGCGTGTTACAGCCTGTTTGTTTTCACCAACGACCTCTCTACCCCAAGGACCTTGTTCAAAAGTGACCTCGGCACCGCTTTGTTTCATGCTTTGCGCAATCTCATCAGCAGCTTCCTCCCACTGGCCAGCCGATGATGGTGCAGCGAAAGCAATCGGAGTGAGCCGACCATAGTGGGTGACCAAGTGGAGCATCTTCGGACCTTTTTCACCCATTTCAACCTGTACCTGCGAATCTTTCGGTACGGCAAGCTTCAGTGAACCAAGGTCTAACAACCCGGAGGAAAACTCACCAAAGTCGAATTCATTAATGTCAACGGTGTCTCCGTCGAATGGGCCGGTTTCCCCTATCGCTCCAGCTTCCACGGGAATAATCGGTGCATCGTGAGCAGATACTGCAGAATCTGCATTTTCCTGCGCCTCGGCACTAGTTCCCGCCGCCTTCTCGTTGGCAACAGCTGAAGTTTGAGCTCCAGCTCGGTCGCTCTCCAGGTTCAATTGTGCATCCCGCTGAGCTTCCCCACTGGATTTCTCATTCGCGTTCGCGCCAGCTTGTTGCGCTGGTTTTTTCTTTTTCGAAAATCCAAACTTCGAAACTCCAAACAACGCCATAACTAGTGTTGTCCTTTCCCGCAGTAATATGCATACTACGTCTTTAGGCTAAAAACCGATTTTGGGTTCAAATGTTTTGCGTGACAGAAACCGAAGCGTGCCCAGCTAATGGGTACCGGTGGAGCCGTAGCCACTAGAACCACGAGCAGTCTCATCCAATTGTGCAACTTCCACAAAGTCCACAAGCTCAACGCGCTGAATCACCAATTGCGCTATCCGCATACCACGAGTGATCTCAATAGGTGAGACTCGATCAAGATTAATCAGACACACTTTGATCTCACCACGATATTGCGCATCAATAGTTCCCGGAGAATTAACGATACTTAAGCCTTGACGTGCAGCTAGTCCAGAGCGTGGATGCACCAAACCTACGGTCCCCTCCGGTAATGCAATAGCAATTCCGGTTCCGACCACAGCCCTTTGGCCTGGTTCCAAGGTAATATCTTCAGTTGCGCACAAATCAGCCCCTGCGTCACCCGCGTGGGCTCGAGTCGGTAAAGCTATTTCCGGATCCAGTCGCTGGATTTTTATCGGACTCAAATCAGACAAGCTCATGTATGCAGACTACCCTGTATGCAAAGTAGTCGTCGGACAAAGGCTGCACTGAACAAGACAATCGCTCCCCATTGCTTTTACTCAAGCGCCCAGGGTTGGGGTTCTGTAGTTTTCGCGGGCTAAAATATCGCTCATGAGCGAAGTAAAATCTGCCCCGGAAATTCTTTACCACGAGCGCCAATGGGTGCCTTGGCATTGGTGGTTGATTGCATTGGCAGCAGTGACGGTTGGCACCGGGCAATTAGCCCTGAACCGCAATTTGTGGTGGTTTGCCGTGCCCTTTTTGATTTTCGCTGCGCTCGCCATATGGGTTCTTTTCCACCTGTCCTCAACCGTCATCCAGGTAGAAAAAGATTTTGACGGCACACGCTGGCTAATTACCGGAGATGCACAATTACCCGCGGATATTGTAAGTCGGAGCTTGGCTGTTCCTAAAAGTGCACGGCGGAACGCAATGGGGCCACAGCTGGACCCTGCAGCTTTTCTTGCCACCCACAGCTGGGTACCGCACTTGGCCATGCTCGTATTGGATGATAAAGACGATCCGACTCCGTACTGGCTAGTCAGCTCGAAAGACCCCCAAGCCTTGCTCGAAGCCTTTTTACCCGATCAAGCACTGGACGCTGCGCGCCAAATGCAGGGCTAGCTCGCTTTAGACGGAAATAATGCCAACTCCAGGGTGGCGCTCAGAGACAATGATTCCGGCTGACTTATAGCCCCGGGGCACGAAAGAATCAGGCACAGTCCAGGCAAATCTTTTGCCCATCTTCTTCATGTGAAAGGCGTTTGTTTCGCTGCACTAAAAAGCAGCTATCGCAGGTAAACTCGTCGGCCTGGCGTGGCACGACTTTCACGTTCAGTTCTTCGCCAGATACGTCGACTGTTGGTGGCTCAAATGGCTCGACAATTTCGCCGTCTTCATCCATCGGGTCAGAATCGTTCTCCGCAGCCTTCAGCCCTTCCAGCGAATCTGCTTCCAGTTCGTCTTCCGGTCGAGTACGAGCCGCATCGTAATCAGTAGCCATTTATCCACGTCCTATTGGGTAGTTGATCAGCAAACAGTTGATCTTTGTCTATGTGGGACGGATACTAAGGCAAAATAACTATATTGTCATATTTGCAGCTCAAACGTGGTTTTGAAACCATTATTGGTTTACTGGCAATGATGCTAGCGCACCCGCGCCCCGTAGAATTTCATCCATGGTTTCAGCTATGCCAGGCGCGTACGCCACCAAGACTTCTCCTGCGCTGCCTTCAGTCGAGAGCTTCGGTGCGCGGACCACTGCACCGGCTTCTTGTGCAATCAACATCCCTGCAGCATAGTCCCACTTATTCAACGCTGCCTCATAGAAGGCATCAACTTGGCCACTAGCTACTCGACAGAGATCTAACGCTGCAGACCCCATCCGACGAATATCTCTCACGTCACCCAACAATCGCGCCAGAATGCTCGCTTGTTGAAGCCGCCGGTCGCTCAGATAGGAAAATCCAGTAGCGACCAATGCGGCAGATGAATCAGTTATAGAATTCGTGCGCAATCTTCTCGGCTTTTTGACGAGAGTGAAACCGTCGGACGATTTCACTGTATGAGGGGTTATAGCGTACGCCCCACCGCCTATATGCGCGGAATACATCACGTCACCAGCGACGTTATAAACCGCTCCGGCAACAGGGGCAGATCCCCATACCGCAGCGACTGACACTGCGTATTCTGGAATACCGTACAAGAAATTCACTGTTCCGTCGATCGGATCAATAATCCAATCGATACCGGTTGACCCCTGCTGTCCAGTGCCTTCCTCCCCGACCACGCCATCGTTTGGACGTAATGTCAGCAGCTTTTCAACCAGTGCGCTCTCGGTTGCTTTATCAACGGCCGTGACCGGATCGACCGAACTGCTCTTTGTGTCTACTGTGTCAGCGATGTCAGATATCGTGCCTATTTCATTGGAACTGTGAGAAATAACTTCCCCGCCCAATTCTGCTAGCCCGCACGCAATCTCCTTAAGCCCGGCGGGAGACAAGTCCTGATGCATGCTTTGATGCTCAACAAAAGCGTTTATTACTTGTTCTCGGGACATAGTCATGCTTTTATCTTAGCCATTCCAGTATTTTGTGGACTCTGATCACGAATCATTGCTTGCTCGTGCGCTAGTCTGTCATCCATGCAAGAACAGCAACTCGGTTTTGGCATCGACATCGGCGGCTCCGGCACAAAGGGCGCGCTGGTCGATTTGCAAACAGGCGATTTTATTGGTGAACGCATCAAGTTCGAGACCCCCAGGCCCTCTACTCCAGAGGCAGTCGCGGCCACCGCTGCACGCATTGTTGAATTAGCAGAATGGGACGGACCTATCGGGATCACTCTGCCCGGTGTCGTCCGCGGTTCATCAATGCTGACTGCAGCGAATATCGACGCCTCGTGGCTGCATACCAACATCCATGACGCATTTCAGTCAGTTCTTGGCGCACGTGACATCACTTTCTTGAACGACGCCGACGCCGCCGGTTTGGCAGAAGTCGCCTATGGTAATCCTCAATCGAGAAGTGGCGCTGTCATATTTTTGACTCTTGGCACTGGTATCGGGTCGGCTTTTCTAGTGGATGGCAAGCTGTTTCCAAATACTGAGCTAGGACATCTTTTCGTTGGTGAAGAAGAGGCAGAAAAGATTGCTTCGTCGGGCGTCAAAAACTCGCTTGGGCTAAGCTTCACAGAATGGGCACCACGGCTAGAAAAAGTTCTTGCCGAATACGAACGGCTCTTCAATCCCTCGGCTTTTGTCATTGGTGGCGGTATTTCACGCAAATCTGCACGCTGGCTACCGCTCTTAGAAATTTCAACACCAATTATCCCTGCGACCCTCCTGAATCGGGCGGGGATAGTCGGCGCAGCCTTAGCCGCACATTCCCCTGATTACCTGGCAGGTTAGTGGAAACATCCGTGAACCACAGATTGATGGACCGCGTTGTCACCCCCTGACAACGCAAAACCATACGGTGTCCGTTATACTGGGCGCTCATTCCCTAGCATCTACTATGGTGTTGGTGTGACATGGTCCTCACACCGGCGTCCACAACACGCTGTATACATAGGTAGGCTAGATCATTGATGTCAGCACAATCCGGCGAAAGGGCGTACGTGTCAGCCACTGAATCTTCCGATCAGTCTCTTGCTGAGGGCGCACCCAGTTCTGCTCGCGCGCAAAGCGCGAAAAAAGCAACTAGGAAGTCAACCAGCAAGCCGAAGACCGCAAAGGCAACAACCGACAAGGTCCCGCAAAGCGGTGTGTCCATCGATCCCGAAGAAATCTCGCCTGCAACCGCACCGGTAGCGGATCCACTACTCGATGAACCTGGAGACGACGAAGACACCGACGTTGAGCCGGATCTTGCCGACGCCGATGCATTTGTAGACGAACCCCTAGACGATGATCCAGAACCCGCTGAACCGGAGCTCGGCGAAGAGGATGACGACGAAGATGTCGGCAGTTCCGTCTGGGACGAAGATGAATCTGCAGCTCTCCGCCAAGCCCGCAAGGACGCCGAGCTAACAGCATCAGCGGATTCAGTGCGCGCGTACCTAAAGCAAATTGGTAAAGTCGCGCTGCTCAATGCAGAACAAGAGGTTTCTCTTGCAGAACGTATCGAAGCCGGCCTGTATGCACAGTTCCGCATAGAAGAAATGTCGAAGGCTTTGGAAGCCGGAGACAAACAGGCAAAACTATCGCCTGCGCTCAAGCGTGATCTCCGGTCCATCGCTCGTGATGGCCGAAAAGCTAAGAATCACCTACTTGAAGCCAACCTTCGTCTTGTGGTCTCACTCGCTAAGCGTTACACGGGACGCGGTATGGCGTTCTTGGATTTGATCCAAGAAGGTAACTTGGGATTGATCCGAGCAGTTGAAAAATTCGACTACACCAAGGGTTATAAGTTTTCTACTTACGCCACCTGGTGGATTCGTCAAGCAATTACCCGCGCGATGGCAGACCAAGCCCGGACCATCCGTATTCCAGTACACATGGTTGAGGTCATCAATAAACTGGGTCGTATTCAGCGCGAACTACTGCAGGATCTAGGCCGCGAACCGACCCCCCAGGAACTCGCGAAAGAAATGGACATCACCGAAGAAAAGGTGATGGAGATCCAACAATATGCCCGAGAACCAATTTCGTTGGATCAAACCATCGGCGACGAGGGAGATAGCCAGCTCGGTGACTTCATTGAAGATTCTGAGGCTGTAATCGCGGTCGACGCTGTTTCCTTCACCCTGTTGCAAGACCAGTTGCAAGATGTCTTAACGACGTTGTCTGAACGGGAGGCTGGAGTGGTCCGGTTACGCTTCGGTTTGACTGACGGCATGCCACGCACCCTGGATGAAATCGGACAGGTGTACGGAGTTACCCGGGAGCGTATTCGCCAGATTGAATCGAAGACAATGTCGAAGTTGCGCCACCCTTCTCGTTCACAAGTATTGCGGGATTACCTCGATTAAGCTTTTAAAGCTGACATCGCAAAATCCTCACCCGCTCATATGCGGGTGAGGATTTTGCGTATTTATTATGCGCTCATGTCCCGAGCGCTGGAAGAGCGGCCGAAACAATGCAAAAGCGAAGCCAAACTAGCTGTCGTAATTCTCCACATTCGTGTTGATGCATTGCTCAATGGCATCCTCATCATCACCGTGTTGGTCAATACAGTCAACAATCCCCACCTCATCGAAAATATTGTAGACAGCAACCATGATTATTACTCCTACGATCATCGACAGAATCGAAGTCACCAACCCCACCACCGACATCACGGTGCGCCGGTTTTCCGGGTGACGTTTTCGACCGACAACCAGGGCTACAATCGCAAGAATCGTGCCGATAATGCCAAGCAACGAGCCGAATACAACAATTGATCCGAGCAATGACAAAATGCCAACCCCTAGAGCCCACGGCGCAACTGGGTTTTTCGACTCTTGCTGTGTTTCGAATCCGCCGTATTGTGGAGCCGAATATCCTCCAGCGTAGTACGCATCATGTGCAGTGTGATTCTCCACGGACTGATCCTGATTTACAGAAAAATCATAACCTCCGGATCCATATCCTTCATTGCCAGATTCGAAGCCGGAATTTTTGCCTTCCGCATACTCGCCGTATTGGCCGTCAGAATTGTTTGGATTATTGGGGGTAGTCATCTACTTTGCTATCCCTTCACGCATAGATGTAATTAACTATTTTTACCTTACCTTGCTTAGTCCCACTTATGTAGTGCTTCCGCCTTGAGCGGAGACCTCCACATCGGATTCACAAGGCTAACTAGTACAGGCTATTTTCTTCTACCACTTTCGCAAATAACGAATGCGCTCTTTCAACTGCTGTGCATTGCACAACGCCGTCGGCGGGCCCCCACATGCTTTACGTGCTTCCGTATGTATCGCTCCGTGCGGACGCCCTGATTGTTCAGCTTGGACTGCAACCAGCGTGTTCAGTTCTTGGCGTAATTTGGGAATCTCCACCGCAGCAACATCATTGGTTTCCTTGGAATTTACGCCTTTCACATCGGAATTTATTTTTCGAGGCGCCCCAGATGCTGGTTCGACTAATCCGTTTTTAAGCTTGTGTTGGTATTCGAGTTCGGCTTGCCTCCGAGCTTTCTCCTCGGCTTCCCGAGCATCAAGCTGTTCTTCTTGCCTTTTTCGCAGTAATGCTCTGACCTGCTCTTGGTCAAGCAACCCAGGTAGTCCGAGGAAGTCCGCTTCCTCATCGGATCCGCTAAACGCACCGGTACCGAATGTCGAACCATCGTAGATCAAGGAATCAAGTTCTGCCGATGCACCCACAGATTCAAAAGACGATTCTTCGGTCCGCTCATTTTTTTCTTTGTTCGCTTCAGCGACAGCATCTTCGTCCCAAGCTTCTTCCCTGTGCGGTTTGCCGATCACGTGATCGCGAGAGGTTTCTAGTTTTTCCGCAAGATCTAACAGCGTAGGCACAGAGGGCAAAAACACACTGGCAGTTTCTCCAGGCATGCGGGATCGGACGAATCGCCCAATGGCTTGGGCGAAGAATAATGGCGTCGACGCCGAAGTGGCATACACTCCTACCGCTAAACGGGGAACATCCACGCCTTCAGATACCATACGCACCGCAACCATCCACTCGTCCGTGGACTCAGAAAAAGCGTTAATGCGCTCAGAAGATCCAGGCTCATCAGACAAAATCACCGATACAGGAGTAGAAGAAATCTTCTCCAGGATCTTAGCGTAAGCACGCGCAGTGGTCGTGTCGGTAGCAATTACCAGCCCACCCGCATCAGGCATATTGGTACGGATTTGTTCCAACCGTGTGTGCGCCGCTTGCAATACAGCCGGAATCCACTCACCTTTCGGATCCAGAGCTGTTCTCCAAGCACGCGCAGTTTCTTCTGCGGTTAGTGGAGTTCCTAAACGCGCAGAAATTTCTTCACCCGCACTTGTACGCCAGGTAGCTTCACCTGAATATGCCAAAAAGACGACGGGGCGAACGACACCGTCGGCAAGCGCGTCGCCGTAACCATAAGTGTGGTCAGCCTGGGAAATTTCGTGGCCTTCCCCGTCTTCTTCATAACGTACGAAGGGAATATAAGAATTATCTGAACGAAACGGCGTGCCCGTAAGCGCCAACCGATATTCGGCCTCGTCATATGCTTCACGAACACCATCACCCCAACTTTTTGCGTCACCGGCATGGTGAATTTCGTCAAGAATCACCAAGGTACGTTTCGCCGAGGCCAATGCATGGTGTTTTAATGGGTGCATTCCCACCTGGGCATAGGTGACAACAATGCCGTCGTAAGCCTGGTTAATGACGCCAGCGTTGGTGAAACGATCATCCAGCGAAACTCCCACCCGACCAGCAGCTGCTGCCCACTGCCGTTTCAGATGCTCAGTAGGTACTACAACGATGACACGATCTACCGACCGATCCTCTAATAATTCAGTCGCGACCCTAATCGCAAAGGTGGTTTTACCTGCACCCGGAGTCGCGACTGCCATGAAATCTCGCGGACGCGACGTCAAAAACTTTTGCAACGCAGCCTGCTGCCACGCACGCAGCCTGGAGTTATTGTTGAATCTGCGCGGTCTCGCCACTAAATACCACCATTGCTAGAAATAGCTTTTGTTGCTTGCCCCAAAATATCGAGTGAATTCTATTTTTTACGCAGGCCAGAGTATATCTCCTGGCATTTCGGGCATACCGGCGAGCCAGGCTTGGCTTGTTTGCGAACCGGAAATTTTTCTCCACACAACGCGACAATCATTTTGCCACTGACCGCTGAATCTACAATCTGATTCTTTTTCACATAGTGGAAGAACTTTGGTGTGTCGTCGTCGGTTCCTGTCTGATCTCGAGTTTCTGGGCGTTCTAGAGTCTGCGTTGATGTAGTCGTCATGGGCATCCATTTTGCCGTATTCATAGGCATTTGGGTAGCCAGGCTCTAGGCTGGGAACCATGACTACTGGAAGCTCGCGTGGTACTAACGGGCCTCATAGCCCGCGGCGCTCACTCCGGCGTCACTTTCGTAACGGTTCTCGCCGGAATAAACCCGTCCTGATTACCACTGCGCGTATGACCCGCGCGCAAGGCCGAAAAAAGCGCGAATGGTGGTACGGATTACTCCAATTCTTAAGAGTTCCGCTAACTCTGGTGTGCGTCGGAATGTATGTGGCTTGGGATTGGGTGCTCATTCCCGTCCTGCTGGCCACGCTTACGTTTCCATTGCCGTGGATAGCTGTAATCATTGCGAACTTAGACGGCGCCCCCCAAGACAAACGCCAGCCGCGAGTATATAAACCCGCTATCGTTCGCCAAACCCAGCAGCGCACTAAACAGCAGCTACCTTCGTCTGATGCCACGTACGACCCGCCGCGCGAGCTTCCGCCGGGAATCATCGACGCCGAACCTCGCGATTCGCGTGAGTAATAAAGACGATAGGAAACGAATAACCTTCTACAATGATTCATTGATGAGCACTCACCTAGATTCCAGTACCCCTGACCCAGCCGAACGTTTCGGCGAGGCTGCAAGCGATTTAACCGCATACTTCACCGAGGTCGGTTTTGACTCAGCCGGCTTAGCTGCCCACTTGGGGCCAGAATACCTCTCTGCACTACACCGTGGCGATCCCGGGGCCCTGCGTTTTCGCACACAGACAGGAAGCGTCCTAGACAGGCTTATTCAGGCTTTTATACTCCGCGACCCGGTGGAAAAAACCGATTTTGTGCAGCTCCTCGGCACTGAGCTGGCAAATAAAGTCATTGCTGCAAATATTGCGGTTACCCATGGCCCTGCGATTGTGCGCGTAGTCATCGACGTGCGTCCACACATCATTAACGGCATTAGTCGATGGGTGTTTTCTGACCCTGATGCCGCCATGGTGCGTCAAGATGCGGCCGAGGACCATGTACCGGGTGTCGGGGCCGCGTCATTATCGCTAATGCAATTTTGCCCCACGACACCAGTCGGTTCGGTCTTAGATTTAGGAACAGGCTCGGGTGTACAGATTTTAGGGCAGGCACAAGCTGCAGATCAGATCACCGCAACGGATATTTCTACCCGTGCACTCGCCTTGGCAGATGCCACAGTTCGGGGCGCTGGACTTGCGCACAAAGTTACTTTCTCCACTGGGCCCTGGTTTGCACCGGTCGCCGGGCAAAAATTCGACCGAATTGTTGCCAATCCACCATTTGTGGTCGGGTCCACGGACATCACCCACACGTACCGTGATTCAGGTCTGGAATTAGATGGTGCCAGCGAACTAGTCGTGTCGGAAATTTCAGATTATTTAGCCCCGGGTGGCTCTGCTTATTTACTCGGATCATGGGTCCACCAGGGCGATATACCTTGGCAGCATCGGGTAGCCGGTTGGTTGCCGAGTCATGGTGTTGCAGCCTGGATCCTGCAGCGAGATTTCGCAGATCCGGCACATTACGTCAGTACGTGGCTACGTGATGAAGCAATCGATCTGCGTTCCCAAGAAGCCAGCGAACGCAGTGCCGAATGGCTACAACATTTCAATAATGCTGATGTCCATGCCATCGGTTTTGGTTATATCGCGATTCAAGACATCGGCGATCAGCCTTCAGAAATCATCGCTGAAGAAATCCCCCAAGCGTACGACGATCGGCTTGCCGACGAAGTGTCTGAGTATTTTCTACGTGCAGCTTGGCTGCGCGAGCAAACAAAAGACACCATTGCTGAAAGTCAGTTTCAACTGCGGCCACAAGTAGCCCGAGAGATAATCGAGGTTCCTGATACCGACTCCGGGATGGGCTTTCGCCCCTCGGTCTACCGACTCACCCGAATGGATGGCCCACGCTGGTCCCACGAAGTAGATCATCATGTGGCAGCAATCGTAGCCGGTTTACATCCGCAAGGCTTAGCACTAGCAGAAGTCGTCGAGATGTATACCGCCGCGCACGGACTCGAAGGCGAGCTTCTAGACCAAGCAACCCGAGTTATTGCAGACCTGGTCAGGCACGGGGTGGTGATTCCTGCAGAACTTCTCGACGTTTAACAGGCAGATTCAATACCGCAGTAGTTGAACAAGCACAATCCTGGCGGCCGATATCACCCCCGTGCAGGCCGCTGCCACCCCAGCATCAACAAGGGAGCTATCACGATGAAAGCTGTACTAACCCGTGTATCTTCAGCAAGTGTAACCGTCAACGATCAAGTCGTCGGCCAGATTTCTGCACCAACAACCGGGGGGATTCTTGCCCTTGTTGGAGTGGGGATCGATGACGCCAACCAGGAAAAATCCTGGCAAAAAATGGCCGCGAAGATTGCAGAGTTGCGGATTCTAGACGGGGAAAAGTCGGCGTCGGAAAGCGATGCGCCGATTCTTGTCGTCAGTCAGTTCACTCTCTACGGGCAAACTGCTAAGGGACGGCGCCCGTCCTGGTCAGAAGCTGCCCGCGCCGAGGTTGCGGAACCACTAATAAACAACATTGTCTCAGATCTACGTGAACGAGGATTAGATGTTGCCACCGGGAGCTTCGGTGCGAAAATGGAAGTCTCTTCTGTCAATCAAGGACCGTTTACCGTATTGGTGGAAACCTAGTCACCATAAACCCTATTTTCGCCTTAAATTACCCCCGACAATTACCCCTGCAATGACACAGGGAACAACACATGTCAATGAATCGTTATTAGCTATGTAAACGGCAACTTGAGGAGGCCATCACTGTGACTACCGCTCCCGTGCAAGAATTCGACGAAGAAGAGCAGGATCGGGGCTCCCGTCGTGGCCACACGAACGACAATCCATCTGCGGATTTAGTTCGGGTTTATTTGAATGGCATCGGTAAAACCGATCTGTTGACCGCTGACGACGAGATTGAACTCGCACAGCAAATCGAGGTTGGCTTGTATGCGCAACATTTGCTTAACGATCCAGAGCAGCATCTAACTCGCGCCAAAAAACGTGATTTGAAGGTCCTTGCGAAACAAGGGAAAAAAGCACGCTCCCACCTCTTGGAGGCTAATCTACGTCTGGTGGTCTCCCTCGCCAAGCGTTATACCGGGCGTGGCATGCCCCTGCTGGACCTTATACAAGAAGGCAACCTCGGGCTGATTCGAGCCATGGAAAAGTTCGACTATGACAAAGGCTTTAAGTTCTCTACGTACGCAACGTGGTGGATACGTCAGGCAATTACACGTGGCATGGCAGATCAGTCACGAACCATCCGCCTTCCAGTTCATCTTGTCGAACAGGTCAACAAACTTTCCCGAATCAAACGGGAAATGTACCAGTCTCTAGGGCGCGAGGCCACCAACGAGGAGCTTTCGGAAGAATCCGGCATTCCCGAGGACAAGATAGAGATGCTGCTCCACCAATCGCGTGACCCGGTCTCTCTCGATATGCCTGTCGGCGCCGACGAAGAGGCACCATTGGGAGATTTCATCGAAGATGCTGAAGCGACCGACGCGGAATCTGCAGTCGTGGCTTCGCTTCGACACTCCGATATACGGGATGTCATCGGCACCTTGGAACAACGAGAACAAGATGTCATCCGCTTACGGTACGGTTTAGATGACGGGGTTCCACGCACCCTGGACCAGATCGGTCGGCGATTTGAACTGTCTCGCGAGCGCGTCCGCCAAATCGAGCGAGAAGTGATGGCAAAGCTACGTGACGGCCACCGCGCTGATCGCCTACGCGAATACGCGCAATAGTCAACAGTTATTAACGGTCACGAAGCACCGTGAAGGTCTGGTTAATCCGTACCAGGCCTTCTTTTTGCGATAGAATAGCCAGCAGGCATTAGACGAATTAACAGGAAGGTTTCCCAACGTGAGGGACTTGGTCGATACCACTGAGATGTACCTGCGTACGATCTATGAGCTGGAAGAAGAAGGAATCACTCCACTGCGAGCTCGTATCGCAGAACGCTTAGAGCAGTCAGGCCCGACGGTCTCACAGACTGTCGCACGCATGGAACGCGACGGCCTGCTGCACGTCCGTCCAGACCGCAGTTTGGATCTGACTGTTCACGGGCGTGAATTAGCCACTAAGGTCATGCGCAAACACCGTTTAGCGGAGCTGCTACTTACTGAAGTCCTCGGCGTCGATATCCACGACGTGCACGACGAAGCCTGCCGTTGGGAACACGTAATGAGTGACAACGTTGAGCGTCACGTGGCATCCATCGTGCAGGACTGTTCCCGCTCTCCATTTGGCAACCCGGTTCCGGCTCTAGAAGAGCTCGGCGTCGATGTCGAGTCTCTCCCTAAGGTTGCACGCGCAATTGATCTTCCAGAAGAGCAAGAAATCGACGGAACTGTTGCGCAGATTAACGAAATCTTGCAGTCCGAAAACGACCGGCTACGCGAATTGACCAATGCTGGCATCGTGGTTGGCGCCAAAGTCAATGTTGTTAATTATGGCCATTCCGTAATTTTGACTGCTGGTGATGGGCCGAAAGTTGTTCTTAACGAAACCCTGGGCCACGCGATCCGCATCGCGACTAATTAGTCGCTAGCCATCCCATTTCATAACGTCGAACACAGGAGCCACATAAACATGCACGTGTTGGTCACTGGTGGCGCTGGATACGTCGGAAGCGTTTGCAGTGCTGTTCTCCTCGAATCCGGCCATGACGTGAGCATCATTGATGATTTTTCTACCGGCAACCGCGATGCAGTGCCGGCAGAAGCCCACTTAATCGAAGGTGAGCTCAGCAAGATAATTGATCAAGTCCTTGCAGAGAAATCATTTGACGCCGTCGTGCATTGTGCTGCACGCAGCCTCGTTGGAGAATCCGTGTCTAACCCTGAGTTGTATTGGCACGCAAACGTAGTCACTACACTTCGTTTACTCGACGCTATGCGGGCACACCAGGTTTCCAATCTCGTTTTTTCCTCCACGGCTGCAGCCTACGGCGAACCCGAGTCGGTGCCGATTGAGGAATCCGCGCCTACTAAACCCACCAACCCTTACGGCGCCAGCAAATTAGCGATTGACCATATCATTAGTTCTTACACTAAAGCTTATGGACTGGCAGCGACATCCTTGCGGTATTTCAATGTCGCTGGAGCCTACGGCAAAATTGGTGAAAATCGTCGTATAGAGACTCACCTTATTCCGCTAATTTTGCAGGTAGCACTCGGTCATCGTGACAAGATCATGGTTTTCGGTGACGATTACCCCACGGCAGATGGCACCGCCGTGCGAGATTACATCCACGTTTACGACTTGGCTCAGGCCCATGTGCTTGCTCTAGAGTCAAATATAAAAAGCTCGCACAGGGTCTACAACCTGGGTTCGGGTAATGGTTATTCAGTGCAGGAAGTGATCTCCCAGGTTCGCGCGACGACTGGCCACCCAATCCCGGCTGAATTGGCCCCACGTCGTGCAGGTGATCCCGCCACCCTCGTTGCTTCTTCTGCCAAGATCACCACCGAACTCGGTTGGAACCCCACGCGCACAAACCTGCCGACTATTGTTGCAGACGCCTGGGAATTCACTCGCCAGTTAGGTGTTAACGCTCATTCTCATCCAAGAGCCCGCACTTAACCGCGTCGAGAGCCGCATAGTGCATTCCGGAACTTACAGCCGCAAATAATAATTGGCTTAAATTGTGGCTTGGTTGCTCATGTAACGCGACCGTTAATGCCTGGCTTGCAGATAAGACCTGCCCGAGTTCAAGAAAAACCAGTGCGAGTGTTGCCAGGGCATTTGCACGCAACTCCCCGGATAGGCTGCGCACCGCTGCTATCAACAGATTTTTCGCAGCTTCCGGGGCGTCTAGCATCACGCCGATCACTTCATCCCTAAGCACAGTACGCGACATCCAGATCCCGACCGAGTCGATTATTTCTTCCTCGGATAACAACTCCTCTGTCGTTACGTCATTTCTGGCAAGGCCATTCAGCAATGCTGTTGCATCACTACTTGCGTTTGCGTCAACACTCGAAGATCGGTTGACCCGCCGTTGTATCTCACGAGTACGAGCTGTTCGTTGTTCTTCGTCACTGTCGGTGTCATCACCAAGCAAATAAGCAAACGCTTCTTGCCTGGTTAAGCTAGGAAGTTCGTTGCGAAGACTCCATGGGTGCATCGCCGGAGATGCCACAACCGATCCAACTGTGCCAGTCCGCCAGATCGTTGGTGTGATTTCGTCATAAAGCACTTCTACACCAAATAACAAGCGATACCGTGCGCCTTCACGGGTTTCATCAACCAACCAACACCCCATGAGCGGAACTTTTCCAGCCGCATCTGCCTGTTGAATAGCTTGAAACCAGGCTTGTTTTTCAATCCACCCTGAATATTCATGGTCATTACCTACGGCACGGTCGCTGACAATAAACCCAACGTGGAATGCGCATTGCGCATTTGCCAGATAACGGGCTATTTCTCCACTAGGAAAATCATCACTCAAATCAACTCGGACTGTCGGCCCAATATAGACGCTACCGTCCGGTTTTGAATAATATCCCTGGACTACAAACGATTCTTCTGGGTAAAAACCTAGCAATCCCGGTAGGTTTGCAATCAATTCGTCCGGCGTCGCAGCTAGGAGCCCATTTTCACCACTACTACGGTTCTCGTGCATTGCGCTTTTTCTAGCAGCATTGCCGTGCCGATATCGAGCATGTGATCTTTTCGAATTCCGGTTCCTCATGCCAACCAGTGTCAATGCTTTTACTATGCCTTTCCATGCTATTCGAGCACGAGCAAGCTAATCTGTGGATAACTAAAGTTATCCACACTCGCGCGGGCAACTGGGTTGCCTCCCAGCTATGCACGGAATAAGGTCTCATATTTCGGCGTTACACCATGTAGAAACTGATGCGGAGAAGGACTGAATGTCAGTCGCGCGCAACAGCGCTAGAATGCAACGAGGAGGTGCGCCAATGTACGACGATGCACGTGAAATGTACGAACTGGAATATCCGGCACCCGATATGGGTAACAATTCCAACGACCGCCTGACTTTAGTGGTGGCATTAAACGGTTATGCTGATGCTGGAATGGCTGTGGAGGCGGCTGCCGACCACCTCATTTCGGCGCTAGACCATCGCCCAGTAGCCACATTCGATTCAGATGAACTAGTCGATTACCGTTCTCGGCGCCCGGCGGTAACCATCGCAAACAACGAGCCGGTCGAGATCGAAAACACCGAAATTAGCATCAAGGTTTTGCGAGATAACCAGGGTAAGCCGTTTTTGCTACTGTCCGGACCAGAACCAGATTTGCGTTGGAATGGATTCACCGAGGCGGTCGCTGACCTCGTCGAAAAACTGGATGTGCAACAGACAATTTGTCTCTACGCCGCCCCCATGACCGTCCCCCACACGAGACCGATGACGATTTCCGGCCACGGCAATTCTCAGGAATTAATCAAGCGCCTAGTTTCGTGGGATCAAAAACTCATGGTGCCAGGCTCCGCTGCTCTCTACCTAGAGCGTGCGTTGCACAAGCGAGGTCGTAATGTCGCTGGTTACACAGCTCATGTTCCACACTATGTAGCCTCCTCGCCTTATCCGCTGGCGACGTACAATTTGCTTAGTTCAGTCGCTAACGCTAGCAATTTGGATTTGCCGCTGGGGAGCTTGGAGCACGACATCCAGCGCACCAGTCAACAGCTAGAAGAACAGATTTATCAAGCCGATGAGGTGCAATCCCTAGTAGCTGGGTTAGAAGAACAATTCGATGAGGGTTTAGAACGTTACCGAGAAAAGAATCCTCAAGCTATCTTGCCAGGTGAGCAAAATATGCCGACTGGTGATGAGATCGGAGCATCGTTCGAACAGTTCTTAAATTCCCTCGACGGTACTGAGCATGGAGAAGCAGACGAAGAAGAGTAGCTTTCATTGATCGACTACGGTGGTGGATGTGAATCTTAACGACGTAGTGCCTGATCTGTCAGAAGTTCCCTCCTCATTGCTTGAGGAATCCATCTGGGAGTCATTTCTTCGCTGGACAAAGGATAAAGGCATATCCCTTTATCCCGCACAAGAAGAAGCTAGTCTCGCTGCTTTAGCCGGGGACAACGTCATTCTGTCGACGCCAACCGGTTCCGGAAAGACTATGGTGGCAACTGCTGCACAATTCTTCTGTCTCGCGGAAGGTAAACGTTCGTTTTACACTGCCCCGATCAAAGCCCTAGTAAGCGAAAAATTCTTTGCGCTTTGTGACGTCTTCGGCCCGGAAAACGTGGGGATGATGACCGGCGATGCCACGGTTAACGGCAATGCTCCTATCATCGCTGCTACTGCGGAAATTGTGGCTAATATCGCTTTGCGTGACGGCAAAGACGCCAGAATCGACCAAGTCGTGATGGACGAATTCCACTTCTATTCGGAACCAGACCGAGGTTGGGCCTGGCAAGTTCCCCTACTCGAGTTGCCCCAAGCGCAATTTGTTCTAATGTCGGCGACTCTCGGCGACGTCAGCTGGCTGCGTGAAGACCTCACTCAACGCACTGGTCGAACAACTACCCTAGTAACGGGTACCACCCGCCCGGTCCCCTTAGCATTCAGCTATGAATTCATTGCTGTCGAGGAAATGATCGATACCCTTGTGGACAACCACAAGGCCCCCATTTATGTCGTGCATTTCTCGCAGCGCAAAGCCACTGAACAGGCTCAATCACTAACCGCAACCTCTTTTTTAAATTCCGAAGAAAAACAGCGAATGGTCGAGGAGATTGGTGATTTCCGCTTCAGCACCACTTTCGGCAAGCAACTGTCGAAGATGATTCGCCGTGGTATCGGTTTGCACCATGCAGGAATGCTGCCCAAATACCGGCGACTGGTAGAGAAGCTAGCGCAAACTGGATTGCTGAAGGTCATTTGTGGAACAGATACCCTCGGAGTGGGCATTAATGTCCCGATCCGTACGGTTCTGTTGACTGGCCTCGCAAAATTCGATGGGCGACGAGAACGCATCGTCAAATCCCGTGAATTCCACCAAATTGCCGGCCGTGCGGGTCGTGCTGGCTACGACACGGAAGGCACCGTCGTCGTACTGGCGCCCGAGTTCGAAATTGAGAACGCAAAGATGCGTCGCAAAGCCGGCGATGATCCAAAGCGCTTAAAGAAGCTTAAAAAGAAAGCTCCACGTGATGGCGAAGTCTCTTGGTCAGAAAAGACTTATGAGCGGCTCATCAACTCCGAGCCGGAATCGCTCAGCAGCCAGTTCCAGATGAGCAATTCTATGTTGCTCAATGTGATCGCCCGTCCTGGAGATGTCTATGCGCACATGAAGCATCTGATTCGTTCCAACCACGACACCCGAGCACAACAAAATCAGTCAATTTTGGCCGCGACTTCCCTATTCCGTGGTTTACGAAATGCGGGTATCGTGGACAAGCCCGCCAACGAGACGGGAACGGATTCACAGGGCCGACGCTACCACCTGACTGAAGAATTACAGCGTGATTTCGCGCTAAACCAACCTTTGGCTCCATTTGCTCTGGCGGCGGTTGGTTTATGGGACCCGGACTCTCCCACTTACACATTAGACGTGATTTCCACTTTTGAAGCCATCTTGGATGATCCTCGCCAACTTCTCCAGGCGCAGCAATCGTTCGCACGAGGCGAAGAAATCAATGCACTCAAAGCTGAAGGCGTTGATTACACGGAACGAATGAAAATCGTTGAGGAAATCAACTGGCCAATGCCATGTCGTGAAGAATTAGACGCAGCTTTTGAGACTTATTGCCAGGGACACCCCTGGGCCAGAGAATTTGACATCTCGCCAAAGTCGGTCGTGCGCGATATGTTGGAAAACTCCATGACCTTTTCGGATTTGATCGCAACCTATGGACTGGCCAGGTCCGAAGGGGTCGTACTGAGGTATCTTACCGATGCTTGGCGCACGTTGAACCATTCTGTCCCTGCCGAGGCCAAGACTGATGAGCTTTCGGATATCATCGTTTGGCTCGGAGAGCTGATTCAACAAGTGGATTCTTCGCTTGTCGACGAGTGGGCAACCATGACCGACGAAGATGCACCGGTCTCGCAAGAACGAGTCGACCGCGAGCTGGCATTCGGTGTAGAGGATCCTAGCGCACTAAGCGCGAACCCACGCGCTTTGAAGATCATGGTACGCAACTATATGTTCCGTCTAGTGCAACTTTTTGCCCTAGAACGAGAAGAGCGTCTCGAACAGTTGCTTGATTACCTGGAGAATTATCCAGATATCAGCGATGCTTTGGATGATTATTTTGAGCAATACACCGATCTTGATACTGGCCCCGAAGCACGCGGCCCGGAATATTTTCACCTCGATGCCTCTGCACGCTCGCGCCTCTGGCCCGTCCGACAGATCATTAGAGATCCAGAAGGAAATAATGACTTCCAGTTCGTTGCTACCGTCGACTTAGACGCCAGTGACGATGCTGGTGAAGTTAGGCTTAGGGATCTGCGTATCGAGCGCTAACGAATGCTGCAGGAAGAATGCATGCTATTTCGCCACTGTCCACGGCTGGCATTGCCAGCACAGTCATGCCATGGTCATACCGTGGTTCTGCGCAACCTTATTCCTACTGATTTCCGGTGGCCACTAGTCTCTGCTCACCGTTGATAGCCCCACACTAAAATTTTCGATAAAATCATAACTATGCCTAATAAGGAGTTTAGTCCGACACTGTCACAACTACGCACATTTGCGACTGTCGCCGAGAATCGGCATTTTGGTACCGCCGCAACTAAGTTGGGCATCTCCCAACCCTCACTTTCGCAAGCACTAGTTACTTTAGAGCAGGGGCTAGGCGTCCAGCTTATTGAGCGATCTACGCGCAAGGTGATTGTTACTGCAGCAGGCAAACGGTTACTGCCTTACGCTTTGGCTACGCTGCAAGCTGCGGAGCTGTTCGTTACAGAATCGCGTGGATCTGCGGGAACATTGGAAGGCCCGCTAACGTTAGGCATCATACCGACCGTGGCACCGTATATTTTGCCGGATGTCCTGCGGGCAACGGCAGCTGAATACCCGAACCTGACACTACATATCGTCGAAGAGCAAACTGCCCATTTGTTACAGCAGCTGCGCGACGGGCAAATTGATGTTGCAATGCTAGCACTCCCCACCAATGTCCCTGCGTTCGTGGAGCGGCCATTATATACAGAAAATATGGCTTTAGTTATCCACGACCAGCATGAACTTGCTGACCGTTCCGACCTTACACTCGACGCGTTGCATTCAGTTGAGTTGTTATTGCTTGACGACGGCCATTGTCTCCGGGACCAAATTTTGGAACTATGCCGACTTATTGACCGCCAACCACAATCACAAAATTCGTGGGTTACACGCGCTGCCTCACTAACCACAATCATGCAACTAGTAGTCGCGCACTTCGGAGCAACCCTGGTTCCGGAGTCTGCACTTGATGCAGAATGCCGTAAACCGGGATTGTCTGTATCGCATTTTGCTAGCGCGGTACAAGCTGACCGACGTATTGGGTTGGTTTACCGCGCTTCCAGCTCACGTGGCGACGATTTTGCTGCACTCGGCGATGTGCTAGAAAAAGCATTTCACCAAGCGGTCGAGCGTGCCCGCGATCTACAAACTCGCTCTTCCTAAGCTGCAGGTCGGCTATGCGGTGCTAGGTACCGCCTGGCGGAACATGTGAGCCGTCACAAGCGACCATGCGGGAACAACAACAATTAAGACCAAACCAAAGCTAATCAGCAAAGCGACAGTCACTACCAGATTAGCGACGATCGCAAACAACAATAACTTGGCAAAATTAGTCCAGCCGATCCCCCAGCCGGTTTTCATACTTGCTCCAAAACCGAACTGCCCGCTGACTGCTGCCCAGCTCATAAACATGCTCAACACCGACCACGCAACCATCGCGACGGCTCCAATAAGCATCATGGCGATGCCGGAAGCGCTAAAACTGTTGCTTTCTGGTGCTCCATCGCTGAAAGCTCGTCCTAATGGGGAGACTGCGATAAAATAAAGAATTCCGCTCACAATCGAGACGGCTAACATTACGCCAATAGCCCGAAGCAACGGGGTGTCTTTCCACAAATACCCCCACCCGGTATTTGCATCATCTACTTGAAAGATTGCCAACCGATAAAAATATGGGGTGAGAACCAAGGTGATCAGGATGATGCCAAGCGTGATTACATCAGAAACTGTCCCCGAAAACAGCTCTCCCCCGGTTTCTTCAAGCGTTCCCGGATCAGCAATTGACGCTATGACTGCGATCTGCGCAGCCACTGCTGCAATAATCCCGATAAACACAATCAGACCTAAAACAATCCACAACTTCGCATTTCTAAAGGTCGTAGCAAATCCCCAAGAAATGGCTTCAAGAATGTTGATTTTTCCTGGTTCTTGTTGCGCAGACACTTGCCCGTTGTGTTGAGCAGAGCTTTCCCCAGGATTGCTATAAGCACCATACGCTGCTTGCTCAGACCCCTGGTAGCCGAATTCAGGACGGTCTTCCGGGTGGTTGCTTGGTGGGTAAAACGGTTGTTGCTGTGAACCGCCACCATCTGGGTTTTCTTTGCTATTAGAATTGTCGTCTGCATTATGTCCGCGTGGGGGGTTAGTCATAGCACTCCCTAATCTCGCTGCTCATCCAATCGAAACTCATTTCCGGTATCCATGATACCGAGTTTCTCATCGGATTTAGGTTAGCCAGACTCACGACCGCTAAACTAGCACTATCGTTATGAATGACTCCGAACAACCAAACCAAAGCCATAAAAATGTGGATCACCAGCGTTCTTCGCCTTCTATAAACCCTCTTATGAATTCCTCTTTCACAAACTCAAAATGCCAAAACCAAACTGACACTGTTCCAAGCAAGCACGAGCTCTACCAGCGTCTTGAGCAGTTACGTTACGCAGACCAGCAACGCTTCCGCCGTAGATTATCGAAAGCCAAAACCGCGAAAGCCTTAAACGCTATTTCCGACGATCTCGACAAAGCTGCGGCAATCATTCCGGCTATTGAACAACACATTCCCACCATTGATTTTCCCGGTACTTTGCCGGTGAGCCAGAGCGTCGACGAAATTGCCGAAGCAATCACTGAAAATCAAGTCGTCGTCATTGCTGGTGAGACCGGTTCGGGAAAAACTACGCAAATCCCCAAAATTTGTTTGCAACTCGGACGTGGCCGCTATGGGTTGATTGGACATACTCAGCCACGTCGGCTTGCAGCACGAACCGTTGCTGAGCGCATTAGTGATGAACTGAACCAAAAGATTGGACAATCGGTTGGCTACGCCATTCGCTTCGATGACCGCGTAGGCAAAAATGCGGCAGTCAAGCTGATGACTGACGGCATTCTGCTGGCAGAATTGCAACGAGATCCGTACCTTTATGCTTACGACACCATCATTATCGACGAGGCTCATGAACGCAGTTTAAATATCGATTTTCTACTAGGGTATCTCAAGCGTCTACTGCCTAAACGACCAGACCTCAAGGTCATTATTACCTCGGCGACAATTGACCCGCAGAGCTTCGCCGAGCATTTCCGCGATCCGAAGACGCACAAGCCCGCGCCTGTGATTGAAGTGTCCGGCCGTACTTACCCGGTTGAGGTTCGCTATCAACCACTCGAGATTGAGGTTGACGGCAAGACTGTAGCCATCGATCCCCTAGATGGTTTGTGTACTGCGGCAGAACAGCTACTAGCCGAAGGAAACGGCGATATTTTGTGCTTTTTCCCTGGTGAACGTGAAATTCGCGATGCCCAAGAAGCACTCGAGAAAAAGCGCTTTCGCGGTGTCGAAATTGTCCCATTGTTTGGTCGTTTGTCGAACCAAGAACAGCACCGAGTGTTCGCACCTCATTCGAAACGGCGGATTGTCTTGGCCACGAACATCGCTGAAACCTCACTGACAGTGCCCGGGATCCATTATGTAATCGATACTGGAACGGCACGTATTTCCCGATATTCGACGCGGACAAAAGTTCAACGTTTACCGATTGAACCTATCTCACAAGCCAGCGCCAACCAGCGCGCTGGCCGTTGCGGACGCATCGCAGATGGTATCGCGATTCGTTTGTACTCTGAAGAGGATTTCTTTTCTCGCCCAGAATTTACTGACCCGGAAATTCTGCGGACCAACCTAGCGAGCGTCATTTTGCAAATGTCCGCGCTCCGGCTCGGAGCAGTTGCGGATTTTCCGTTTGTGCAATCGCCGGAACATAAAGCAGTCCGCGATGGGTTAGTTCTGCTAAGTGAACTGGACGCAATTGATTCGACCGCAAACTCCGATTCTGCACCACAACTAACCAAAATCGGCAAACAACTCGCACGAATTCCGGTTGACCCGCGCTTGGCCCGTATGTTGGTAGAAGCTGAACGCCTAGAATGTCTGCAACCCGTCATCGTTATCGTTGCGGCCATGACGCTGCAAGATGTCCGTGAACGCCCTCTTGAACAGCAGCAACAAGCGGACCAAGCCCATGCACGTTTCCGCTCTCACTCCAGTGATTTTTTGGGCTTGTTGTCATTGTGGGGTTATATCACTGAACAACGCGCGGAATTGTCCGGCAATCAATTTCGGAAACGCATGAAAGAAGAATTCTTACATTTCATGCGAATCCGGGAGTGGTTCGATTTGGTCCGTCAGCTCCAAGACATCGCCCTGGATATGAAGTGGACGATCTCAAACAACAAGGATAAACAACACGGTGGCATCTCGATCACCGATGGAAAATTCTCCGGCGACTCATCCGCGATACACCGCGCGCTCCTCACAGGCTTGCTGTCGAATATCGGATCGCGCGTGAGTGATTCTGCGGAATTCCAAGGTGCGCGCGGGACCCGTTTTATGATTTTCCCGGGGTCTGGAGTGGCAAAAAAGCCTCCAGAATTGCTGATGGCATCCGAGCTTGTGGAAACCTCGAAACTTTTCGCACGTGGTGTGGCTGCTATTGAGCCCTCCTGGGTGGAAACCGCTGCCCGCTCATTACTCAAACACCAGTACTCAGACCCGAGCTGGTCCTATAAACGCGGAGCTGCGGTGGCAACCCAACGTTCCACACTTTATGGAGTTCCTATCGTCGCTGATCGAACGATTTCTTATCATCGTGTCGATCCAGAAGCCGCCCGGGCAATGTTTATTCAGCATGCACTCATTGCTGGCGAGTGGAAGACTTCACATAAGTTTTTTCATCAAAACCTAGAGAAGCTTTCTACTGCAGGCGAATATGAAGAAAAAGCCCGTAGACGAGGCATCATCGTTGATGAGGATACCCTCTTCGAATTCTACGACCAGCGAATTCCAAATTCTGTGACCCATTCGAAAGCTTTCGATGGCTGGTGGAAAAAAGCACGCAGAAAACAACCGAACTTGCTGGATTTTGATCCCGACAAGCTGCTCACTGACGGGGCGAGTGCTGTCACTGAACAAGATTTCCCAAATCATTGGCGGCACGGTGGATTAGACCTAGAGCTGACGTATTTATTTGAACCAGGCCACCGCCGTGATGGCATAACGGTAAATATCCCGGTGCCCATGTTGGCCAACGTAGATCCAGAACCATTCGAGTGGTTGGTTCCTGGGCTACGCGAAGAGCTAGTGACAGAGCTGATTCGGAGTTTGCCTAAAGCATTACGCCGCAGCTTGGTTCCAGCACCAGATTTCGCCGCACAAGCCATAGATCATTTACTGCCTTACGAAACAGATTTACTGCAGCAGGTTGCGGAAGCTTTCCACCAAATAGGTGCACGTGGCATTAATGCCAGCGATTTTTCACCGGAGAAACTGCCTCCGCATCTACACATGACTTTTGCTGCTATCGATAAGCGCGGGAAAATTATCGATGACGATAAAGATCTCAGTGCTCTGCAACAGCGCCAAGCAGGCAAAATTAGCGCTTCAATTACCAAAAAAATGGAAAACAGGGTCCAGCAATCGCAAAATTCATCGCAAACAGATGCTAGACCCCGTATGCACACTACCCAGCGCACATACGTCTCTGCTTGGACTAAAGAAAACTTGGGCACCATCCCCGAGCAGATCGAGCACGAAGTCGATAATCATTTGGTCACGGCCTATCCCGCGCTCACGATCAACGAACAAGGGCTATCAGTTCAGTACTACCCAACTCGCGCAGCTGCAGATACTGCGATGATGACCGCCACGCTGACATTGTTATTGCGAAGTTTGAGCGTGAATACCCAGAAAATGGTTAATGGTCTACCGCTGCAACAACGAGTCGCTGTCGAACACTGCCCTCACGGCGGTGCCGACGGGTTGGTCGCTGATGCCCGCATTGCAGCATTGCGCGATTTACTGATAGCAGAAGGAGGGCCAGTACGGAGCCCCGATGAATTCGAGAAACTGAAAGCCGCTATCGGAGGAAAACTCCCACGCGAAGTACGTCAAGCCGTCGTCACATTGGCACCCGGATTGGTGCGGTATTCTGCACTCGCCGACGAGCTAAGCAACTGGGAAGGTCCAGCGATTGATGATATGAGAGGTCAATTGGATTTCTTATTCCCCAAGCAAGCTATCAGCACCCACGGAATACAACAGCTACGTCATCTGCCTCGGTATTTGCGAGCGATAGAAATTCGTTTATCTGACATGACAACTGCCCCAGACAAGGATGGAGAACGCCAAGACATTATCGATGACTGCCACGCTTATTTAGAAAATCGCCTACGCCGACTTCCTTCCGGAGCGGAAAGATCTTCGGCTGTGGCAAAAATTCGGTGGATGATCGAAGAACTACGAGTGAGCTTATTCGCACAGCGCTTGGGAACTGCACATCCTGTTTCTGCGCGACGGATCCACAAAGCTATCGATGCCGTCGGTAAAAATTCTCCAACTAAATCACAAAAGTAACAGCGTTGCACTGCTGTTACGTAGACCGAATGTAATTAGTCTTCGCGTTCACGGCGGCGCATCAACCGGATTTCTGATTCGAAATCCTGTGCGCTGTCGAACGATTTATAGACCGAGGCAAAACGCAAATAAGCCACTTCGTCGAGTTCACGAAGGGGTTCCAAGATAGCCAGACCGATAGCGTTTGCATCAACCTGAGAGCTGCCGTGCCCACGAACAGTTTCTTCAACCTGCTGTGCCAGTCGTTTCAAAGAATCTTCGGTAACAGGCCGCCCTTGGCAGGCGCGGTGGACACCGCGGATGAGCTTGTCGCGCGAAAACGGCTCGGTCAACCCATTTCTCTTTGTCACCAGCAATACTGATTTTTCTACAGTCGTAAAACGCCCTTGACATTCGGTACATTCCCGACGTCGGCGTATGGCAACACCGGCATCGACTAGGCGCGAATCTACGACTCTGGACTGTTCATGGTGACAGAATGGGCAGTACACAGCCTAGTCATCCTCCTTGTAGCGTAAGCCTTCAACAGATTCACTAAGACAACCGAACGGTTAATAGCAATCACTAACGATCTTAGGCATTTAAGCTGCACCAACGAAAACTCCCAGGGCCATAATCAGCCCTAGCACTACTCCCATCAAATACGGTGCTATACCAACCGAAGATCGCGGCTGTGCCGCCCGAGACAGCTGTAGACTACCTTGCTCCAGATCATCCGGAACCAGCGAAATTGGCTGCAAGGTGTAAATCATTTCACGGGGATGCTCATTCGTGCATTGCTGGGGCTCCCACTGCGCAACAGGGGAAACAACATTATTAGGTCTATGATTAGAAACCACAACCACGCGCGGGGACGTACCCCGGTCTATGCGAATCATGACGACAGTCCACGCTCCTTCCGAACTCATGCGATGAATTGGACTAGTAACTTCGGCTAGCTACCGAATACCAGCTCACCACCGACCGACTATTGCCTAGCCGTTCAATCGGCTTACACTGAATCCTATAAAGTGAGTCTCACACCACCCCTACAAAAACTAGTAATTGTGTTCGATTAGTACTTCGATTAGACTCGGATTCACCACACGGAAGCAATTTTCCATCTACATTCAATATCCAAAATGTGAACTACAGCATTAAGGTTGTTCATATTGGACGATCGTTGACGAGAATTTAAGGAGTTATGCATGCCGCGCCCACGCACTTCATCAGCACCGAAACCTACCTTCGAACAACTCTCCGACCGACAACGCCGCATCCTAGAAGTTATCCGTGATGCTGTCATGCTGCGTGGATACCCTCCGAGCATTCGGGAAATTGGTGATACCGCCGGCCTGCAATCCACATCATCTGTGGCATACCAGTTAAAACAGCTGGAAGAAAAAGGCTTTTTACAGCGCGACCCAAACAAACCGCGCGCCATGATCGTGCGCAATATGCCAGAGACGAAAAAACCAGGTAGGCGCACAAATAACGCAGAACGCAACGTTAATAGCGGGTCACAAGCACCAACAGATGCTTCTGGTTATTGCTACGTCCCCGTATTAGGACGTATCGCTGCCGGTACTCCTATTACCGCAGAAGAGAATATCGACTCGTATTACCCCATGCCGAAAGAAATCGTCGGTGGCGGAGATCTCTTCATGTTGCAAGTCGTTGGTGAGTCCATGAAAGACGCTGGGATCTTAGACGGCGACTGGGTGGTTGTACGCTCACAAAAAGTGGCCGAAGTCGGCGAATTCGTTGCCGCGCTGTTAGACGGTGACGAAGCCACTGTCAAAGAATTTCACCGCGATTCGTCCGGAATTTGGCTACTACCCCACAACGATGCATTTAGCCCTATTCCCGGTGATGAAGCCGAAATAATGGGCAAGGTTGTTTCTGTGATGCGCAAACTTTAACCCGAGATTGGCCCACTCCGGCTCAGCAGAAAGGACACTATACAAACATGTACGCCGAGGAACGACGCCGTCATATTGCTTCCCTGGCGGCAGTCGATGGTTGGGTCAAAGTTGGGTCTCTTGCCGAGCGCTTCGCAGTAACCTCGGAGACAATTCGTCGGGATCTTGCGGCTCTCGATGCAATTGGAGCCGTTCACCGTGTACGCGGCGGCGCACGTGCAGCGCACAGCTATCAGACCTCAGAGGTGCCATTGGCCGATCGAAATCGTTCGGCCACAGAAGCGAAGCTCGCTATCGCAACGGCAGCCTTAGACTTTGTTCCGAAATCCGGCACAATTTTTATCGGGGCTGGAACCACCAATAATTCACTGGCGGAATTTTTAGGGCAAACGGAACGCGCAGCCGACCTCAATATCGTCATCAACAGTTTGCCGGGCGCCTTGAGCCTTGCTTCCTACGGTCTCGATAATGTCCAACTACTAGGCGGAACCGTGCGCGGTATGACCCAATCCATAGTCGGTCCCACCGCTTTGCGCTATTTAGCTTTACAAAGAGCCAGCGTCGCTTTCATCGGTACAGATGCCCTGACTGTGGAACATGGATTATCCACTGCAGACACCCAAGAAGCGGCTATCAAAACCGCATTTATGACGAACGCTGAAAAGGTCGTAGTGCTTTGCGATTCCAGCAAGCTTGGTCGAGATTACCTCGTTAGTTTCGCAACCATCCGAGATATCGATGTGTTGATCACTGACTCTGCAGCACCAGATTCTCTCGTTACTGCTGTAAAGAAACAGGGTGTGAACGTCATCGTCGTCCAACGTTAACGTAGCCCTGTCGCATGACGACTTAAGTTGCGTTAGGCCTGCCCCTCTCCGATTCGCCCATATAGATAACGCATAATCGGATACAGCACCATGATTCCTACTGACCCCCAGGCGATACCTTCTAGCTCGATTGGGCCAACAGACAGCGTTAAATTACCGATCCCCGCAACCAAAGCAATCGCAGCAGCAGTCAGGTTCACCGGGTTGTTGAAGTTGACCTTATTGTCCATCCAAATGCGTACACCCAACATGCCAATCAAGCCGTAGAGTAACAGCGTGGCGCCTCCCAGCACTCCCACCGGGATACTGAAGATCAAAGCCCCAAATTTCGGGATAAATGCTAGCGCAACCGCTCCCAATGCTGCTACCCAATATGCAGCAGTCGAGTAGACCTTGGTCGCAGCCATGACTCCAATATTTTCTGCATAAGTGGTTGTGCCTGAACCACCTGCACCACCGGCCAAAGTAGTAGCTAACCCATCAGCGAGTAAGGCGTCTCCAGCCAGGTGGTCAACATTGCGACCCGTCATCGCAGACACAGCCTTCACGTGGCCCACGTTTTCTGCGATCAGCACCACCAACACCGGCAGCGTGGTTAGCACGACCGAGAGCTGAAATTCTGGTGTATGGAATTCCGGAATTCCGACCCACGGTGCATTTTCAATCGCCTGTGCAGCTTCGGCATCAACTTCCCCGGTGATAACGGCAAAAATCCACCCTGCAACCACTCCAATGAGGATGCTCAATCTGCTGATCATACCGCGTCCAGCCACCGTAGCGAGTACAATCGCGCCCAGAGTAATACCAGCAACCAGTGGTTGAGCTTGGAAATTTTCTGTCGCAGTCGGCGCTAGATTAAGTCCGATCAAAGCCACAATCGCACCAGTCACCGCAGGAGGTAACACAGCATCAATCACTGAACGGCCGGCAATTTTCACTAGCAGCCCCACCAACATAAGCACGATGCCGGTAACAAAAATTCCGCCCAGCTGCGCGCCGATACCGTGCTGCTGTGAGGCAATCAGCGGTGCGATGAAAGCGAACGAGGAGCCAAGATACGACGGCAACCGGTTGCGGGTAATAAGCAAGAACAGCATCGTGCCCAAACCAGAAAACAACAGTGTGGTGTTGACCGGGAAGCCTGTCAGAGTCGGAACCAACAAAGTCGCCCCAAACATCGCAAAGACATGCTGAATGCCAATGCCTATTGTCCGGGGCCACGAGAGCCGTTCCTCAGGCGCAACAACTGCGCCCTTGTTTATCTTCTTACCGTCACCGTGTAGCGTCCAGCCCATCGAAGTAGTCACGGTTAGTCATTATTGTCGGCGACTTAGCTGGTTTGGTAATCGGATTCGAATTCTGCAAGTTCTTTCGCCATCACCGCTGGTAGACGGACATCAATTACCGTGCCTTCTGCATTGTAGCTTTCGCTGTGGACCGTACCGTACTCGTGAACACGAGAAACAAGGTCACCTCGGGTGTATGGAATTTCCAGCAGCATCCGGGTATCCAGCGAATTCAAAAATAGCTCCACTCTGCCAGAAAGCTCAGCAATCCCTTCCCCCGTTTTCGCAGAGACATACACAACGTTGTCTCTTTCCAGCACATGACGCATCTCGGCTAGCACTAGTGGATCTGCAGCATCAATCTTGTTCATCACAATAATTTCCGGAGGAGCCTGCTGGCCGGTTTCTTCGACAATATCGCTGATGACCTTGTTCACAGCTGTAATTTGTTTCAACGGGAATGGATCTGCAGCATCGACCACGTGCAGCATCACATCGGCCGCAAGCACTTCTTCCAACGTCGATTTGAACGCTTCCACAAGTTGCGTCGGTAGGTGGCGCACGAAACCGACGGTGTCGGTGAAAACGACGCTGCGACCGTCGCCAAGCTGAGCTTTCCGGGTCGTCGGATCAAGAGTCGCAAACAATGCATCTTCGACAAGTACGCCGGCATCAGTCATCGCGTTAATCAAAGAGGACTTTCCGGCGTTCGTATAGCCAGCAATCGCGATTTGTGGCACCAAAGAACCTTGCCGACGAGCACGCTTAACCTCCCGGGCGGTTTTCATCCCGGCTAATGACTTACGCAATCGCGCCATTTCTGCGCGAATCCGGCGACGGTCTGTCTCAATCTTAGTTTCACCCGGACCACGCAAGCCCACACCGCCATTAGAACCGGCACGACCACCAGCCTGGCGGGACAGGCTGCCGCCCCAACCTCGGGTGTGTGTGTAAAGGTATTCAAGTTGTGCGAGCGAGACTTGGGCTTTGCCTTCCTTGGACTTCGCATGCTGGGCAAAAATGTCCAAAATCAGCATCGTTCGGTCAATAACCTTGGTATCAAGCTCGCGTTCCAAAGCCGTGAGCTGACCTGGGTTAAGCTCGCCGTCACAGATAACGGTGTCCGCACCATATTCCTGAACCAGTGATTTCAACTGTTGTACCTTACCCGAGCCAATGAATGTCCCAGAGTCAGGCGAATCACGCTTTTGGTACAAAATTTCGAGTACCTCAGCGCCGGCGGTCTCAGCCAAAGCAGCTAGTTCTTCTAGCGTCGCCTCCAATTCGGCGACAGTTCCTTCTGTCCATACACCAACGAGGATTACTTGCTCGAGACGAAGCTTTCGATATTCGACTTCATAGCCATCAGTGGTGTCCTCCGTGCGAATAGTGGTATCCCGAGTGACGCGACGGAATGCGTTTCGTTCCGCCAAATCCATATCCCCGGTAGTCGGCGCACTATCTCTAGAATTATCTCCAGAGACCAGGTCACTACGAATGGCCTCAGATTTCCCAGCCGCAATTTCACTCAAAGCATCTTGCGCGTCAGTGATTGCGAAAGAATCCTGTGCTTCATTATCTTTGAATGCTGCTTCGAGGAGTTCATCATGCGCAGCGTTAGAGGTTTTAGAGGAGTTATGCTTGGCGTCAATATTTTTAGAGCCAGCAGAAAAGCTATGTGAAAAATTCTTTGTCATCTTGTTTCCCATTATGCCAGCCACATCGCTATAAATCGAGGTTTCGCAGCTTTTCCGGTATTCGCTACACTGGGGCGCTATGACGGCGACGAAACAAACCAACTTATCCGCGATCGGCATGCACTTCGATAACTGGCAGGATGCCGTTGAAGCAGCCATCGCCACCAACCAGCTCATGGTCACCGGAGAAGTCCGCGGTGGCCAGTTGGTGCAATTCAACGACTCTTCCGGCGCACAGCTAAACATTCTGGCTGTAGAGCCATTTTCTACTTTCGTTGGTTTCAATTCGTTAAGCCAGACTTATGCTCACGTCGAAATGATCAACGACGTGCTCAGCCTGTGCGAAATTATTGATCCGCAAGGAACGCCCGTAGCAACCGTGACTGCACACCTAGCACAGGGGCCATTGCTTGCCGATGAACCTGCGCAGCCATGGCAGCAAGTCACCATGGCGGTGCTTGCCGACGACGTCGAAGTCATTTCCGATGCCGCCACATGGCAACAGCGCAACCCGGACGGACAGCTTGGTTCTGTCAGTTCTCGTGGTGCTGCGATTATCGAGTCTGGTTCTGGAGCACAAACCCCAGATGCCGCCACGACTTTTTCCGGTCAAGTAATCCAGTCCACTACGTTGCGCAACCAGCTGACCGGACAGGAATTTCATCATCTCGTATTGGATGCCCAGTTCCCACTGGACGTTTGCATCGCCACCGATGCATTAGCAACAGTTCCAGAAAAGGGGCAGATTGTACACGGTAATGGTACGTTGACCGCTGCAATCCTTGCCCCTAGCGGCGGTTGTGGATCTGGCGGCTGTGGCTGCGGTTCCGGCGGCTGTGGCTGCGGCGGACACTAGTACCCCAGGCACAAGCACAAACACTGTAGTAGATATAGGCTGGTAAGCGGACCCGAGGTATACCAACGATCGACTATCAAGTAGCAGCTTTGTATGTCACGCTAGTTTTTTAGGTTAGGTTATGTCTTCAACTACCCCCGGCGGTTATTCTCGCCAACGCATCGGCATCATCATTGTCGCATTGTTTGCGAGCTTCCTGGTGTGGTGGTGGTTGAAAGCCGCCGGAATCATCCTGGTGTTGGTAATCGGCGTCTTAGCCTGGTATTACGTTTCTTCGCGGCCTTCCTCAAATGAGGTACAAGCACTACGTGCCTCGATAAAGCTTTCACTCGACGAATTAGACGATGTGATCGCCGAATACGACGAGTTCGCTTACTCCCAAGAACCGGATTCTCTGGCTGACCGAACTATTCACCGCCCAGAACTGTTAAATAGCGACAGCGATGAGCCAGAGATCGAACGTTTTCACTACGAATATTCCACTGCACAGCGCTATCGCAACCGCATGCATGCGCATCTAGCTAACCCCCGCTTGGGAGTAAACCAGCTTGAAAGACTATTAAAAATTTCGGACGAACGAGTGTCCAACCTCCGGGAACATTGGTTCGCCGCGCGTCGTGCCGCCCAGCGCAAAGGGCCCGGCTCCACGAGAAGCAACTAACGGTAGCTACTCCGGTCCGAGGGACAGAATCCGTAGTTGCAAAAACTGTTACTGGTCCGCCAGTTCAATGTGGAAGGTACCTTGGGCAACGATGCGCGATGGGCCTGTCAGCGTTGCACCATCCTCACGGATTTCGACAGTTACAGTTCCCCCCGGTACGACGACGGTGACCGTGCCTTCTTGCTTGCCAGCATCCGCAAGGACTGCACAAGCTGTTGCTACAGTTCCAGTTCCGCAGGATTTTGTTTCACCAACCCCACGTTCAAAAACGCGCATATGCGTTGTGCCATCCACTAGTGGAGTCGCGATCTCCACATTGACTCCTGCCGGGAAGAAATCCTCATCAATACGCGGCGTCTGCAGCTGGAGACGAGCAATATCCTCCGAGTTCCATCCTGGAACTACCACCGCAAGGTGTGGGTTCCCCACATCGACCGCAATTCCTGCAAAAGATTCCCGGCCAATATGAGCCGTCGACAAGCCTGTGATTTCAGCCCGCCCCATTTCCACGCTGATAACTGCTTGCTGGCTATCCGGTATCCGCCCCGAATCGTCAACTTCCGCAACCTTGATGGTTTTATCCCCGGCGCGAGTAGCAATGCTGAATTGTGGCACCGTCTCGTAGCCCTGACGATAGAGCCAATGAGCAAAGACTCGAGTTCCATTGCCACACATCTCAGCTATAGAACCATCGGCGTTGCGGTAGTCCATGAACCAAGTGGCATTCGATTCGGATACTTGCGACACGTGTGGTTTTACGTGCTCGGTGCGAACAACACGTAGGATGCCATCGGCGCCTATGCCACCGGTGCGGTCACACAATGCTCGAACCTGTTCCTCCGTGAGGTCTCTCTGATTGCTGGGATCGTCAATGATGACGAAATCATTGTGGGTTCCGTGGCCTTTTGCAAAATCTATCTGGAAGTTCACAGGTTTTAAGTTTACCGGGGTGACAACGAACTGTGAGGATTTTCGATAGTCGCGCTCGAATTACCAATAGTGTCCAGGTAGTTAATGGCTTGCCGGTACGGGTCTGCTGTGGCATCGAGCCAGACGATGCGCTTATCACGACGAAACCATGAGCGTTGCCTTCGGGCGTATTGTCGGGTCGCAATCAGTGTTTTTTCTTCGGCTTCTTCTGCGGTGAGCGCGCCGTCCAGCATTGCTAAAACTTGCGCGTATCCAATGGCACGGCCAGCGGTGGAATCAGCCACCAATCCTTGTCCTTGCAGTGCTCGTACTTCTTCTACCAGTCCTTGCTGAAACATATTGCGCGTACGCGTGGCGATGCGCTCGTTGTAGCATTGTGAATCGACATATAAGCCGAAAACCGTGGCGTTCCAACGATAAGCGGAGGTTTTATCTGGTTGGCTGGCTTGGAACGGCTTCCCTGTTAGTTCGATGACCTCCAAGGCACGGACGATGCGGCGTGGGTCGTTTTCTTCGATCACCGCAGCAGCAGCTGGGTCTACCTCCCGCAATTTGCGGTGGAGTGCTGTAGTACCTATTTCTTCCTGTAACTCATAATATTTCTCACGCACGGCGGGTTCGGTGGGAGGGAATTCCCACTGGTCCAGCAAAGCTTGGGCATACATCATAGATCCACCGACGATGATCGGTGTTTTCCCGCGGTCCAGGGTATCGTTAACATCCGCGACTGCGGCACGCTGAAAGGCCGCAACGGAGGCGGTATCGGTGACAGCAAGCACGTCGAGTTGGTGGTGCGGAATTCCCTGACGTTCTATCGGGTGCAGTTTAGCGGTGCCGATATCCATACCACGATAAAGCTGCATGGAATCAACATTGACAACTTCCCCGTCGAAATACTGCGCCAAGGCGAGTCCGAGATCTGATTTTCCCACCCCAGTGGGCCCCACTACTGCTAATGGTCGTGGGGTATGAATTCTATTTGCGCTTGCCATATCCTCTGCAAACCCCTTTGTGAAAACTATTAAAATTCCTGCTGGAAAAATCTATTGAAAACAGCTGCAGGCTCGATTAAACCGGTTGCTATATAGCGTGCCACTCCGTGGGTCGTGTCGAGATCGTGCAAATGCAAAGACGTGATTCCTCCTGCAGCTTTCAGCTGTGCAATTTCCAGCCAAAGCTCTGGTTCCCATACCCCTGCGCGAGATAACTGCTCGCTATTCGGATGTGTAGCGAAGCCAGGCCCGCTAGTGTTGCCACCGAGCAATGCTTGCGACCATTGATGTGCGTGCGACGCGGTCGGTAGTTCGGCCAACGGTGCGCTCTGGCTCAGGCCCGCACTGCCGTCTATCCCCATGAGCACCAGTGTTCCTAACTCGTGTTGGTGAGCGGCGAATTCTTGCAGGCTACCGTAGCTAGCAGTGATTAAAGGCTCCAGTTCATTACACAGGTAGCGTAGGACCAATTCCGCCAAATAGTGTCCGTCGGCAAGCTGAATCTCCGGTGCGCCCCACGCGCGGAAATTACCACGATGTTCGGTGCGCCAACGAGGATCTTGCGAGCCGACTAAAACAATCTCGGTAACAGGTGTGCCCGATTCGCGAGTGGTGTCGACAAGCATCCTCAATATTTCGCGAACGCGGTAGCGAATACGGCCGCTAGCGGTATCTGCTGGCGCTAATTGCGCAACAAGTGCAGGACTGGTCGGCACGATGCACAAAGGAAATGCCAGGGTCGAATGGCATATCGGTAAATCATCTGCATGCTTTTCTGCAGGGGTGATTTCTGCCGACTCAGCTGAAGATACGGAATTCATACTCACGATATCTAGCCTAACGGTTGTACCTTGGGAAAGAACGATATTGTATGAAACGACGAAGAAAGGCGTATGGCAGGTAAATTAGAAGTACTAACTTGCTACCCCCTAACAGACCAGAACAACCCAGACCGCACATAAACAACGCCTAGACAGCACCGGCTTGTTTAAGTTCACGAAACTTCGAGGACAATTAGCGATGACACAGCAGCACACCCCTAACCCAACCCCCGCATCTATTCCTAAACCGGGGCCTCGGCCACACGCTTCCGCACGCTCATCCTCCATGTCTGCCTCCACACCGACACCGGTGCCAGTATCTGCGCCGATTACCTCTAATCCGGAGGACCATGGCTATATCTCCACGGATGGAACCGTCTACCTCACCAGTGTTCTTGCTGGAAGTGAGCGCGTAGTCGGCTATTGGCAAGCTGGCAGCAAGGACGAAGGGCTAGCACACTACGGGGCTAAGTTCGACGAATTAGCCACCCAAGCTGAGGTGCTGGAAACTCGTCTACGCGCGCATCCGCATGATGCTGCAGCAATCGCCCGTTCAGCACAATCACAACGCGAAACCCTCCACGATGCTGCAGTCATCGGTAATCTACCCGCCCTGGACGAGCGGCTCGCCGAGATTAGTAAACGCTGCGACGATGCCGCCGAGCAAGCCAAGCGTGATCAGCAGCACCGTGCAACCGAGGCCAAAATTGCCAAAGACCGTTTGGCAACCGAAGCCGAAGAAATTGCAGACAACTCCACAGAGTGGAAAGCAGCAGGTAACCGGTTGCGTGCGATTCTGGAAGAATGGAAGTCCATTAAAGGCCTCAACAGAGCCACCGATGACGAATTGTGGAAACGTTTTTCCCGAGCTCGAGACGCATTCCACCGGCGAAGAGGTGCACACTTCGCAGATCTAGATAAACAACGCGCGCAAGCACAAAAAAGCAAAGAATTATTGGTAGAAAAAGCCGAGGCTTTACAAAACTCCACAGATTGGTCACGTACGGCTGGAGCTTATCGGGATCTCATGCGCGAATGGAAAGCCTCTGGGCGCGCGCCACGGGGTGCTGACGATGCCTTATGGACCCGATTCCGCGCTGCCCAGGATCACTTCTTCAGCGCACGAGATGCCGAACAAGCAGCCAAAGACGAAGAATTTGCTCAAAATGCAGAGCAAAAAGATGCGTTGCTTGCCCACTACGACGAGCTAATTGATCCGTCGAAAGGTATTTCCAGCGCCCGAGAAAAACTCCGAGAATTGCAAGAGAAATGGGACGCGATTGGCTTCGTCCCGCGCAATCAGGTTCGTACATACGAAGACAAGATCGCCGCTATAGAGGCTCGGGTAGCGGAAGCAGAGGATGCGGAATGGAAGCGCACAGACCCCGAAGCACAAGCCCGTATTGCCCAATTTCAAGCAAAAGTCGATGATTTCACTGCGCAAGCCGATGCAGCGCAGAAGGCCGGGAAACAAGCCAAAGCCGAAAACTTGCGCCACCAGGCCGAACAATGGCGCGAATGGACTCGAATGGCTGAACAGAGCCTAGAGAATCCTGAACAATAAAGGAATTTCTAGATTCTCATGCAGCTCGCGCAATTTTCCACTCCCATCCAGTCTCGGCAAGAACCTTCGGATTTCACGCCGCAAGCGCAAAATCTTCCTGAGAGCCAATTCATCCCCAGCGATGAGATTCGGGATTTTGTGCTTGCTGCTAACGTTGCAGCCCAAGATGCCGCAAAGGACCCTGCAGCTTCAACAGCACCTGAACGAGTTGTCTCCCAATTAGCGGGTTCGGCGGAATCGGCGACCTATCTGTTCGCTCTCTGCGAAAACGCACCCCTGGGTGAAGTCTCAGAGTTGTCCTATCCTCTTATTAGCTCTACCGAGCCCCCGCAACAATCCGGAATTCGCGGGCATGCTTGGCCCGGCAGAGAGCCTAATTTTGCAGGTTTTATTCACCTCACTTTGCCCTTGCTGGAAGATACCACCATCGCCGAAATCGAGTGTGTACTTGACCTGGACCTTCTTCCTTTACCAGGTGAGCGCGCTAGTAAAAAAGCGACAGCAGTAGCAAAATGTTTACTCGCTTATACCGAAGATATCGCTATCCAGTTCGGCCGCACTCGCGCACAGATCACGCTGCATTATCCAGCAAACCACCCACCAAGCGCCGATCCGTTTTACTTCGCGATCACACACGCCGGTTATCAACAGCATTTAGGGCATGTCCAAGCATTTATTCCAGTCGAGAAACAGGAACAAAAACCCGTTACAGACACCCGAAACAGCAGAGGACCAAGCAGCACAGGACTAAGCAGCAGAGAACTAAACTACGAAATTGTCACGTGGCTAGATTTCGCAATTACGGAAAAATATTCTTCGCAAATACGCGAATTATTGACCATAGCTTCGGTCGATGTCCCTAACGGAGGCTTGGAACTAGAGCCAATCCACTGGACCCCAAGTCGGATGGCCCAAGCCGCTAAGCGCTTGCGGGCACGCGGTGGTACTACCCTGCTGGTCGGAATCGTCGACAAGCACACAGGAAAGATCTGTGCACTCACAGAAATTGCCCGACACTATGGCTCTGATCCCTCGGTAGCGGAATGGACTCTAACGGTCACTGCACGCGAAAATCGGAATCAGGGTCTAGCAAAGTTGGTCAAACGTCACGCAATCGCTGCTGCGCGTGCACACTGGCCAAGTGTGCAACGCATTTATGGTTCGGTCCCTGAGCAGCCCGACCAGATGCGCGCTATTTATCGCGCCCTGGGAGCCTCCGAATTCAGTTGCAGCTCCACCTGGGAAAAATCGCTCGATGCCAACTAATCGTTCTCGCTAGCACGCGAACCTGCCCGACGACGCCTGTCGTCAACAAACAATGGGTTGGAATCATAATCTGTATGCTGCACCGTCATACCGGAGACGCGCTTTAACCGAGTAACCTCATCAACCGTGGTCGAATCCGCACGCATGCGTGCTGCAGCTCGTTGTTCCGGATTCTTTTTCAAAGCAACCGCACAATACGCGCCAAACGCAAGCACCGCGCCGAGAATGCCAACATACATGCCGATGGAATGCGGCGCGTTCTCACCACCGTGTGGGCCCGTATGACGCACCCACAACGAGAACAAAGAATACGGCAAGGCAACCGCTACGCACATCCAACCGACCAACCCAGCGGGCGCGAATTTGGTGAGCAGCACAGAGGTGCTCGCAAGCCCAATACCTATGGTTAACAACACTGCCCAGACTTGTTCAATCACAGTAGTTATGTCACTGCTACCGAACAACATTTCATAGCCGCGAGTATTACCAGCATACGGGAGAATCAAGAACCCCACATACGCGAAAACTGCGCCTCCCAGTGGGTAGACAGCTTTACCCAAAGTCATAGTGCGCGCTGCTCGTTTTTCTACCGCCGCAGATTTTTCCGCGTCCGGTCGAGAATTTGATCTCGCTGGTTGTTGTGATGGCCAAGTAGTCATATTTTCGATGCTATTAGACAGCGTTAATTGCTGCGAGTCGACACCGTCGGCAAGCCCAGGCTTACGCCAACAGGTGCGGTGCTCGGGGTCTTGCCTGCACTCGACATATCACCGGCCTTAGTTCGACGATGTTGGCTAACTCCACCATCAGCAATCAGGAAATACGGTTTTGCGGCAGTGATCGTGGTTGTGACGACATCTCCTGGACGGATCTCACCGTCTAAGTCTCCGCGTGGAGAAAAGTGCACCAAACGGCCGTCGCGGGCACGCCCAGATAACCGGTTGGTTTTCTCATTTTTACGTCCTCCGCTTGCTTGGACAAGTAACTCAACCTCAGTCCCTACCAACGCACGATTGTCTTCCAACATGATCTCATCTTGCAAAGCAACCAACCGCTCGAAGCGATCTTGCACGACTTCTTTAGGCACCTGAGCTTCCATCTCTGCTGCCGGTGTACCAGGACGCGGCGAATACTGGAAAGTGAAGGCCGACGAGAACCGAGCACGCCGAACTATGTCCATTGTGGCCTGAAAATCTTCCTCAGTCTCACCGGGAAAACCGACAATGATATCAGTGGTGATCGCAGCACCAGGAATCTTCTCGCGCGCCTCATCGACAATCTTCATGAATTTCTTGCTGCGATAAGACCGGCGCATGTCTTTGAGGACCTTGTCAGATCCTGATTGCAAAGGCATATGCAACTGCGGGCAGATGACCGGGTATTCGGCCATTACGTCGATAACATCACTGGTGAATTCTGCAGGGTGTGGGCTAGTAAAGCGCAAACGATCGAGCCCCTCGATCTGAGCGCACGCTGCGAGCAGCTTAGAAAACGCACTGCGATCGCGTTTGAGTTCAGGATCAACAAAGTTGACGCCATAAGCATTGACATTCTGTCCCAAAAGGGTAACTTCACTCACCCCCTGCTGTACCAGCGCCTCAACTTCGGCGAGGATATCTCCTGGCCGACGGTCGATTTCTTTACCGCGCAAGGACGGTACGATGCAAAAAGTACAGGTGTTATTGCATCCAACCGAAATGGAGACCCACCCAGAATACGCAGATTCGCGTTTTGCCGGTAAGACTGAAGGAAAATCTTCTAAAGCATCAACAATTTCGACCTGAGCTTGTTCATTATGCCGCGCACGCTCTAACAAGGCAGGCAGCGACCCCATGTTATGAGTGCCGAACACAGCATCCACCCAGGGTGCATTGTCTAAAACTGCATCTTTGTCTTTTTGCGCCAAGCAACCGCCAACAGCAATCTGCATTCCTGGGTGGTTTTGCTTGGTTTTCTTTAGGTTACCAAGGGTACCGTATAAGCGTTGATCAGCGTTTTCACGCACTGCGCAGGTGTTAAAAACAATAAGATCCGGCTCGACTGGGCCAGAGTTTTTGGATTCCGAATCAGTGCTCTTATCCGAACGGTACTCTGCTGCCGAAACATATCCAGCATCTTCCAGCAATCCGGCTAGGCGTTCAGAATCATGTACATTCATTTGACAGCCAAAAGTACGAACCTCGTACGTCCGAGGGCTCGTTTCCGATTGTTCTGTTTTTATGTCTGCTAAATTTTCAGCTACATCTGCGCAATTCTCTTTGGCAGCCCCGTGACAGACTTTTTCGGTCTTCGCCGGCTCAGCCACGTCAACGGACGGTTGCCACATTTCAGTGTTATTTTCCCTATATTCATTGCGCATGCTCACGGGAGTTCATTGTAGTTACTGGCAGCGCGAGTTCATAACAGCACGCTACCAGCCATCTCTTGCGCCGACATGCCACCATATAGGGATCTAGGTTGGTGCCTCAGTTTCATCGTGTCCGTTCCCTGCAGCAACCGAAATTGGTGAACTACGGTTTTGCGTTCTCGACCAGACCTTGTTCCACTCTTCCTTTCTGTCGCTGTCGCCGAGCTTTCCGCCACCGTGCTAATAATGACGATGGATAATCACCAGAATTACCTAAGGCCGCTGTTAGCCGATCTAAGAATACAGCCAAAATCACCACAGCAAGACCTGCTTCCAAACCTTGGCCGAGATTAAGCGTCGAGATCGCTGCAACGACTTCTTTACCAAGACCGTCGGCACCCACCATGCCTGCAATAACCGCCATCGACAGCGAAAGCATGATTATTTGGTTTATCCCCGCCATAATCGACGGCATCGCCATGGGAAGTTCGATTCCGCGCAAAATTTGTCGATCAGTAGCACCATAGGCACGTCCCGCTTCCACGACCTCGGGGTCAACATGGCGAATCCCCAGTTCAGTCATACGTACCCCCGGGGCCAGAGCAAAGATGATCGTCGAAAAGGTTCCCGGAACCACACCGATAGAAAAGAACATCACTGCAGGCAACAGATAGACAAAAGCCGGCATTGTCTGCATAAAATCCAAGATAGGGCGTACCACTGCCGAAACCCGATCATTTTTTGCCGCCCAGATCCCGACAGGGAGCGCAATGACCACTGCGACCAGCGTCGCGATTATCACCATCGCCATAGTGTCGAGCATTTGTTCCCACTGCCGTAGCCCCATCACTAACAAGAAGCTCATACACGCGTTAAGCGCTAGCCGCCATGACCGCAGTCCCCAACCTGCGCAAGCAAAAATGGCCAACAACAGGATTGCTGGTATTGCTTTTAACCCATCCGCGAGAGCTTCGACCAGAAATTTTGTGATCTCAGAAAAAACATCAAAGATCACTGAGGCATTCTCCCTCAGCCACATGAGCGCATTATCGCCCCAGGTGCCGAGAGGGATGCGCGGGATAATTTCTTCGCTCAATGCCATTAGCGTCCGCTTTCTTCGAGAAGGTTAGTATCGTTCGCCGCAGCAGCAAGCAAACGTTCTCGAGTAATAATGCCTTCGATCTCACCGATGTCGTTCTTGACCACGAGCGGGGCATCATTGCGAGCAGAATGCGTAAATAAATGCGCGATTGGAGTCCGTGAGTTCACGATGAGCTCACTGCTAAGCGCTGCGCTAACAAATTGCTGCGATTCCGCTTGTGTGCAGATATCTCCGGCCACTAGCACGCGAGCACGGTCAATATCCTGAATAAACTGAGCTACGTAGCTATTTGCGGGTTTGCGCAAAATCTCACCGGCAGTACCAATCTGTTCAATACGACCATCTCGCATGACTGCGATTCGGTCTCCCACACGCATGGCTTCATTCAGGTCGTGAGTAATAAATACCACAGTTTTTCCTAGCTCTGCTTGGAGATTTAGCAGGTAATCTTGCATTTCTTTCCGGATCAACGGATCCAAAGCAGAAAACGCTTCATCCATCAGAAGGATCTCGGCGTCGTTAGCAAGAGCACGGGCGAGGCCGACGCGTTGTTTCATACCACCTGAGAGCTCATCCGGGCGATAATGCGACCAGCCGTCAAGCCCCACCAGTTGTAGGGCTTTGGTTGCTTTTTCTTCGCGCTCAGTTTTGCCTACACCTTTGATTTCTAAGCCATAAGCGGCATTTTCTCCTACACTTCGGTGCGGTAATAGCGCAAAGTTTTGAAATACCATGGAGATATTGTCTCTACGCACTGAACGCAGCTCAGCTTCTGACATCTCGGTGATGAGACGACCACCTAAGCTCAGCTCCCCGGCTGTCGCGGGATGCAGTCCATTGACCATGCGCAGCAAGGTTGATTTTCCACTTCCGGATAGCCCCATGACGACGAACACTTCTCCAGGAACCACCTCGAAGCTTGCGTCGATGACTGCAGCTGTCAAACCTTGGTCACGCAGCTCTGTACGAGTGGTCCCAGTTCTCAGTGCTTGCACCCCCCGAACAGGATCTTTCCCAAAAATTTTATACAGTCCGTTGGCAATTATTCCGGACATGAATGCTCTCCTCTAATTTTGAAAACCATATATACACGGACTAATACCCGTGCACGAGAGCATGTTCCGAGCCGCAAGTTTTTCTTCTTCGTCAGTTTCACCGTCAAAGTAACAGGTTGCTATGAACATCTCAGTTTCGCCGCTACCCAGGTCCAGTAGATTCTCGGCGCCTTCTCCGTAATATAGCTAACCTGCTACATATATGCGGTTTAAAACATCGACTGAGAACTCTACATTCTCATCGTGATTTGCTGCCGGTCTGGGCCAAACCCTAGCGAACTTCGGTTCCTAACTCATCACATCGCTTGTCGAGAGCTTGTCGTGCAATGCCGAGTGCCATCCCCTGGCCAAAACCTCGCCGCGCAAGAACCCCGACAATTTTCCGCAGCTCTTTGTCATAATCTGCACGATCTTCCATTCGCTTTACCTTCTTGGCTTTTTTCCTTGCCAAGGTTTCTGCGAGCGCGGCCTCGTCGTCGTCATCGATTTGTTCTAGTGCCTGCGCCCTGATCCCCGGGGCGATGCCCTTGTCCGCCAATTCATGGTCGAGCACCAACCGTGTCTTCCCACGTCGCTGGTGTCGCTGATGGACCCACTCGTGTGCAAATTTCTCGTCATTCAATAATTCAGAATGTTCTAAATCAGCGATGACTTCGTCGATAACCTCTGCTTCGAATTCTGCATCGAGAAGTTTACCGCGCAGCTCCTGCGTGGAGCGTGCACGGTAATTGAGTAGGCCGAGGGCCTTCTTGCGCACCGGTGTTTTTGCTTCTTCTAGCTCGCGATCGATGAAAGCCGAACCATCCGAGTTTTTGGCGGTGTGTGCGGCAATGGCATCCCGCAACTGCGTAATTTTTCGTGCACTCGGCTGCGAATCGCCACGAGATTGATGCGCAGGCTGGTTACTCTTCGGAGTCATCGAAATCTGGCGCACCGTCATTAACGTCTGCGTTATCGCTCAATGGTGTATCTGATCCTGGAACATCGAAGTTTTCGGCATCCTTATTATTCTTGGCTGCGTATTTACCAATTCCAAGCTTCTGGAAAATCTTTTGCTCTAGTTCATCACTCAAATCAGGGTTCGATTTCAGGAACTGACGGACTTTTTCTTTTCCTTGGCCAAGCTGCTCCCCTTCGTAGGTGAACCAGGAACCAGATTTTTTCACGATATTGTTTTCTACGGCCAGATCAATGATCGAAGACTCCCGTGAGATACCTTCACCATACATGATGTCAAATTCAGCGACCTTAAACGGTGGCGAAACTTTGTTTTTGACAATCTTGATTTTTGTCCGGTTGCCGATCGCATCTTGGCCGTCTTTTAGAGTTTGGATTCGACGAATATCGCAACGAACTGAAGAATAGAACTTCAAAGCTTTGCCACCAGTGGTGGTTTCTGGTGAGCCAAACATCACACCAATTTTCTCGCGCAGCTGGTTAATGAAGATCGCGGTGGTACCAGAGTTGTACAAAGCGCCAGTCATCTTCCGCAATGCCTGCGACATCAAGCGCGCTTGCAGTCCGACGTGCGAATCTCCCATCTCGCCTTCGATCTCGGCCTTTGGTGTCAAGGCGGCAACCGAGTCCACCACGATGATGTCGATTGCGCCGGAACGAATCAACATATCCGCAATTTCTAATGCTTGCTCTCCAGTATCTGGTTGCGAGACCAGTAAGTTATCGGTGTCGACGCCTAAGAGTCGAGCGTATTCCGGATCGAGCGCGTGCTCAGCATCGATGAACGCCGCAATACCGCCTGCCTTCTGAGCTTCTGCAATCGCATGCAAAGTTACAGTCGTTTTACCCGACGATTCTGGGCCATAGATTTCCACGACTCGACCACGCGGGAATCCTCCAATCCCCAATGCGACGTCGATTGCGGTATTACCGGATGAGATCGCCTGGATTGGAGGACGGTCATCGTCACCCAAACGCATAACCGCCCCCTTGCCGTAGTCCTTCTCGATCATCGCCATCGCGGCATCTAAGGCCTTCTGGCGGTCTGCCCCGGCGTTATCGGATTTCTTGCTATTAGTTTTTTTCTTTGTTGCCATTTCCTCTACTTTCACTAGGACTCATGGAGAGTACCTAATCACATCAATTAACCGCGTCGGCATGTACTGTCATGCAACCGCGATCGTCATTTTCCTGTACTGCATATCAATTAGACTGCGTCCGCTTACTTTTGGTTCCACGGATCATCCTGCCCCAGCTAACCGGTTTTGCACCTGGCGACGCGGGATTCATGCGGTAGCAGGACCCTTACCAGCCGGGATTATCTTTACCTAGGCGACGTTCTTCTGGAATACGAAAATCATGCATGATTCCATCCCAAATTTCTGCCGGATCACATCCCGCGTCGATGAGTTCGTCGGCAGTAGCTTCACGGCCTGTTAACACATGTGAATGCGCTATCCATTTCGCCTGAGTTTCGCCAAACTCATCATTGAGCAGGCGACTGAATTCGGTTAACCGCATAACGTCACCGCCTTAAAATCGACATCTTATTGGTGCTGATGTGACTTATTCGCCACGGAGCTCACGCATACGTTTCGCAATCTCATCTTGTGAAACCTGTGGCTGTGAATTCTGCTGCGTCTGGGAGCTGGCTTGCTGTCCAGATTCCACTTGTTTCGGGGCAGTAGATTGCCCTTGCGTGACGGATTGTTGCGCAGAGTTCGAGCCAGCCATCTCCGCACGAATCTGCTCGAGTCGCGAATGCCCTGCCATCTGGATACCGGCCTGCTTGACCTCGTGCATGCGATTCTGAACTGAATTCTCGGACAACTCAGCTTGACCGAGAGCACGAGAATAACGTTGCTCAATCTTGTCGCGCACACTATCGAGTGAAGGAGAAGAATCATTGGTGAGATTGTTCATGGAGTTCAACGACTCCGAAACCTTCTCCTGCATCTTGGCCTGTTCCAGCTGGCTCAACAACTTCGACCGTTGCTGGAACTTTTCTTGCAGTTGCATGTTGTTCCGTTCAACTGCCTGCTTGGCTTGATCCGCCTGTTTTAGCGCCTGATCGTGTAGCTGCTTAGTCTCTTCCACGGATTGTTCTGCAGTCACCAGTTGTGCAGCAAAAGCTTCAGCAGCATTTTCGTATTCAACTGCCTTGCGCTCATCGCCCTCGCGGCGAGCCTTATCTGACAGTTCAAGAGCCTGTTTAGTATTGGACTGAAGTTTTTCGACCTCATTAAGGCGGCGGTTCAACTGCATTTCTAATTGCCGCTGGTTACCAATAACAGCAGCTGCCTGCTGCGATAATTCGTGGTGCTGGCGTTTTGCGTCGCTAATCGCCTGCTCGATCTGAACTTTCGGATCCGCATGTTCGTCGATCTTGGAATCGAACAGAGCCATGAAGTAGTTCCATGCTTTACTGAAAGGATTAGCCATGCTTAATCAAACGCCTTCCTATGTGCGTATCGAGGTCAATAAGTAGGTCTCGCAGTCCCTATAGAACCACAAATCAACGGAATCAATGGACCGACGAACTGCGCGAATTCTACAGCTCCGAGACTGGTTCTGCTGCAGCCGGGGAAGCTTTCGCCAGTTCTTGGTCTACCGAAGTCATTGCCATATTTCCAGCAGCTTCGATGAGCACGTCAGCAACAGTTGCATTCAACGCGTGACAGACAGATGCTAATAGTTCCGACGAGACTTCCTTGCGTCCGCGCTCTAGCTCGGAAATATAGCCCGGCGAAACCCGAGCCGCTTTCGCAAGTTCACGCAACGTGACACCTTTATCGGCGCGAAAAGCACGCAGCGCGAGCCCTAAGGCTTGCCGCAATAACGGTTCCGGCTGCGCCAGACGTTCATGATACGCAGTGCGCTCTCCGGTGATAATCGGAGTATCGAGTACTACTGATTGAGTTGCCATCACTAATTCCAACGATTCGAGTTCATTATTTGTTCCCACTCGAAATGTGGGATCTTCGGCAAGTATACAACGACCTTTCACGCGAAGGACGGACTTTACCGGTTTAAGCAAAAGCATTTTCGAGAGCTGTCTAGCACGAAGGAACAAGAATCTATGGTTAATTTAAGGTGCTCTAGTGCAAAGTGATTTTCTCGTATAAAAGCTGAATTGCAGCATCCACAGCATTACCACGAACCTGCGCACGCGAGACATCCGGCCATTGATAGAAAGCCGATTCGCCGTTTCCCATCTTCGGGCCGGCTACCGCAACATAAACATCACCAGAAGCGTGACCGTCCGCAGCCCCTGGCCCAGCCACACCAGCCAGAGACACAGCCCAATCACTCTCACAAACTATGCGGGCTCCGGCGGCCATTGCCCTCGCACATTCTGCAGAGACAACACCATAATGTGCAATCACGTCGGCATCGACTCTAGCTAAAGAAGTTTTCAGATCCGCAGAATAAGTCACCAACCCACCTCGTAACACTGCCGAAGCCCCCGGGATATCGGCTATCCGTGCTGCCAGCGCACCGGCAGTCAAAGACTCACAGGTAGCTAGAGTCTGCCCCCGTGATTCCAATACCCCAAGCACCGTTCCAGCATTAATAAAGTTTTCGTCTGCTTCACTCACACTAATTCTCCCGTTGAGAATCCCGAAGATAGACGTATCCCGTCCATAAAGTAACTGCAACGGCGGCTAACATTACAAGCAACGTCGGAATATTCATCCAACTTGGCAGTGGACAAAGATATAGGGCAACTGCGAGAGACTGGAGCGCCGTCTTGAGCTTCCCTCCTTGGCTAGCAGGAACCACTTTTCCTTGACGCAGCAAGGCAAAACGCCAAACTGTTATGCCAAATTCGCGAACGAGGATTACAACAGTGATCCAAACTGGCAACTCGCCGATGACATTCAAGCTGACTAAGGCTGCCGTCATGAGTGCTTTATCGGCAATAGGGTCTGCAATTTTGCCGAAGTTCGTCACGAGCCCGCGCGCTCGGGCTATATCTCCATCGAGTTTGTCCGTGACCATAAGAGCCGCAAAAACCAGGAAAGCAGCCCACATCCAAGCGATTTCGGTTCCCCCGCCTGCAAGGACGAGCCATACAAAGACCGGTATAAAAGCGATCCGCATACTCGTGAGAACGTTCGGGAGATTTAGGTTAGACGGCTTCGCAGATGTGGTACTCACACCTAGAACCTTACCCCTTCAGCGTTACGCGTCTGGTCATACCCCCGCGGCTTTGCGGGTATCAACGGCACCTTGAGCTACATCGCGACGAGATTTAATGATCGAGGCAATAACGGTCACAACCAATGTCGCAACAATGAACACTAGCGAACCGACCGTGGATACTTCTGGCACTGCAAGATTCTCGCCACCGTTAATAAAAGGCAGGTTGTTTTCATGCAGTGCATGCAGCAGAAGTTTGATGCCAATAAATCCTAGGATCACGCCTAATCCGTACGCCAGATAGATCAAGCGATCTAGCAACCCGTCGAGAAGGAAATACAGCTGACGCAGTCCCATCAACGAAAAGGCATTTGCAGCAAACACCAGGTAAGCCTCGGTCGTAATACCGTAAATTGCCGGAATTGAATCAAAAGCAAACATGACGTCGATAAACCCAATTGCCAACAGTGCTACCAGAAGCGGTGTGACAGCGGTTTTTCCGGACTTACGAACGACCAATTTATCCCCGTGATAGTCCTTTGTCACTGGCATAATCTTGCGTATTGCTTTGATGATAAACATGTCATTCGGATGGGTTTCTGGCTTATCCCGAAACTCATCAACGACAAGTTTAATCGCGATATACAGCAAAAAGATCGCGAATATATAGAAGATATCGGACCATGCAGAGATCAAGGCAGAACCAGCCAGAATGAATATCAAGCGAAAAACGAGAGCCAAAACAATGCCGATCAACAATACTTTTTGTTGATACTTACGAGGCACTTGGAAAGCTCCGATAATCAATGCAAAGACAAAGAGATTATCGATTGACAAGGCTTTCTCAGTCACATAGCCCGTAAGGTACTCGATTCCATGCTCAGCATCCCAGCCAAACCACACGACCGCACCGAAAAGAAGAGCCAGACCAATATAAAACGCCGACCAAAAGCCAGCTTCTTTTAGTGTCGGCGCGTGTGGCGTGCGCACGTGACTATAGAAATCGAAAATGAAGAACCCTGCGATGACAGCGATCGTAATTAACCAAATAAAAAGTGGTACTCCCACCATGACCTCCGGTCAGCATGTAGATGGACCAGAGGTCTCTCCTACCGCAGTATCCGCATAATTACGAGCTCTTAGGAGCCTCAATGCGCTCATACTGGGCCGACAGAACCGGGTACAGAAGGCTTCGTACCGTGTTGACGATTACTGTCGCGTCGAGGATACTCCCCTCCATGGACTGCACAACAGTCTAGCGCACTGAACCAAAGATGTGGTTATTCAATGCGCTAAAAAGCTTGTGACGTTGGATTATACGTAGCTTTTGTAATATGAGCTGAACCATCCGTGTCACCAGCGGAGTCCTCGACAACGTTATCTGGCTGCCCCTGATTCTGCTGCTCTTGCACTTCTCGCGGGGCGTCGGCCGGATCTGCTCCCTTGATCATCCAAATCGTAGTGTCAAGTTCTTCTGGCTTCGTTAATACTTCGCGCGCCTTCGAGCCCTCCGATGGGCCGACGATTCCGCGGGTTTCCATGAGGTCCATCAGGCGCCCAGCTTTTGCAAAACCGATACGTAGCTTCCTCTGCAACATAGATGTTGAGCCTAATCCGGAAGTCACCACAAGCTCGACGGCTTCCAGCAAGTCGTCCATATCCTTGCCGATATCATCATCGATTGCTTTTTTCGCCTCGGCTTGTTTGTCCTCGGTAACGCCCTCGGTATAGTCCGGTTCCCCTTGCTCCTTCGCTGCCTCGACGACGGCGTACACCTCATCGTCGGACACAAATGCACCCTGCATACGCACTGGCCTTCCACCCTGTGGAATGAATAAACCATCACCCATACCAATAAGCGACTCTGCGCCTGTTTGATCCAGGATCACACGCGAGTCTGTGGAAGACGAAGTCGCGAACGCCAACCGCGACGGCACGTTAGTCTTGATTAGACCAGTAACGACATCTACCGATGGACGTTGCGTAGCAAGGACCAAGTGAATACCAGCTGCACGCGCTTTTTGCGTGATCCGCACGATGGATTCCTCGATCTCCTTCGGGGCCGTCATCATAAGATCTGCTAACTCGTCCACCACGCACACGATGAATGGGTACGGTTCCATCTTCCGTTCGGACCCCGCCGGGGCTTGCACCTCACCGGTGCGCACTTTGTGGTTGAAATCCTTAATATGACGCACGCGCGCCGAGCGCATGTCTTGGTAGCGCTGCTCCATTTCTTCCACCAACCACTGCAACGCCGCTGCGGCTTTCTTCGGTTGCGTGATAATCGGTGTAATCAAATGCGGGATGCCCTCATACGGGGTCAATTCCACCATCTTGGGGTCCACCAGGATCAACCGAACATCATCCGGAGTGGCGCGAGTTAACAGTGAAACCAACATCGCATTAACGAAAGCCGATTTACCAGAACCAGTCGAACCGGCGACCAGCAAATGGGGCATTTTCTGAATCGACGACGAGATGAATTCGCCTTCAATATCTTTACCCAACCCAACCAATGTCGGATCTTCATCTCCCGCGATAACCTCAGATTCCAGGACATCACGCAAGCGAACGATCTCCCGGTCGGAATTCGGCACTTCGATACCGACTGCAGACTTTCCGGGGATCGGAGCGAGAATACGCACACTGCCAGTGGCTACCGCGTAGGCAAGGTTCGATTGCAAGTTCGTAATCTTGCTAACCTTCACACCTGGCCCAAGCTCAACGATATAACGCGTCACTGTTGGCCCACGGGTAAAACCGGTGACCTGCGCATCAACCTTAAATTCCGCAAAACATGCATCGATGGCTTCAATTGTGCGGTCATTTATCTCCGTCCGGGTTTTCGGAGCTCGCCCCGGTTCCAATAGACCTGCAGAAGGAATCGTATATTCAGTGGCCAATTTCGATGCTTGCTGAGTCGCGCCTGCGTCTTCACGCGGTCCATCATTAATCTGCGACGCCAAACCAACCTGGGTTGCTTGTTGCGCCTCAGGCTGACGAGCGCCAGACTGCGGTTTTACTCCGAGCACACGAGTTTGTCGCGCCGTATCCTGGTACTTGGTATCCACGGTGCGCGGGTTTTCTGCAGCTTGCTTTTGTTGCAGCCCGGATTGAGCTTGGTCCACAGCATCTTCTGGCGCTAGAGGCAGCTCTTCTGTCTTCTCTACTTCTGGTTCCGTACGAGCAGACCTGGACCTCGTTGGACTGTCCAAGACCGCAGGAAACTCATCCGTATCACTTGCCGTCGGCGCATTTTCCAAACCAGCAGCAGTCTTCGAAACCTGCTCCTGATGTTCTCGAGAACCATTACTGGAAAGCACCTCAGTGTGCTCTACCTGAGATGGTTGTTCGATGCGAGGAAAAAGTCCGGTGCTCTTCTTAGCATTAGCAACTACATCGTGTGTCCCTGCGGTGCTTGACTGGGTTGTTGTGAAACCTGGCCGCTTAGACTGCGAAGCCACTGGATTCGTCCGCAACGGCGCGCGTCGACGTGGCGTGCGTTGTGCTCCAGATGCAATGGCTGCAATTTCGTCGTTCGCTCGCCCGTAGGCATCCCCGTATTCATTGTGGCCGCCGACCGACTCCCGATCGGGATCAGCATCCAAATTTTTGTTGCTATTTCCAGAAATTACATTACGCAAATACTCAGTAAACTCTTTGACCGTAATTCCGGTGACCTTCAATGCACCATAAATAATGACTAGGAACAACAGAGGAACAGCAACATAGGGACTGAATCCAGCAGCTAATGCTCCGCCTGTCCATGCCCCGAGTGCACCACCAGCGACAAATCGTTCCGGCCATTCTGCTGGTGCTCCGGAAAATAGATGGATCAATCCGAGCATAGAAATAACGATCAACGCAGTCCCCATGGATACACGAACCCTGTGTTCTACAGCCACGCGTCTGCCGGAAAACAACGCCGATGCTGCGAGAATGAGCGCGACGGGGACAATGAAGGCACCGGCCCCCAACACGGCATGGGTGGCCGTCGCGATGGCCCGACCAATAAATCCAGCGATATCAAGCCACACAGAAGCACCCAGAACGATGGCAACACCAATCAGTGTTAAGGCAATCGCATCAGAGCGTGACGAAGGTACGCCCGCCTCCGGCTTCACCGCAGGGAGAGCTGACTCGGAGGTACCGACCTCACTCCCCTCAATCTGCTCAGCGTGTGCATCATCACTCTGCTGGTCTAAGCCATCAGCTGACACATGATTATCGGTCGCGCGTTTCTTTTCTCGTGATTGCGCCATCACGCCTGAACTACGTTGTCCCTTTTTTGTCTTAGCCTTCTTGCCCGTCATGTCTGTCGAGTAGAGATCTTCGTCTAATCCTGCAGGTGAATTTTTCCGCTTCTTATTCCTGCCAGCTGCTTGCCGGCCCATTTCGGTAGCATCGGCATCTGTGTCGACACCATCGGTAAAGTCGTCGTAGTCGGCATATGCCTCGTAATCGTCATCATCCTGGCCAATATTTCCGAACTTTTTGAGCGCACCTGATGTTTTCGAAAATGCAGTGGCAATACCTGAGCCCACAGCACGGAAAGCACTTCCCGTGCGTTCATGCGAAGTATTGGCTGCACGTTGCGCAGAACCAAAAACTACAGTTTCTAGGTTTGCAGAATCAGAATTCTCCTCCCTAGATTTCGCGGGATCTCCACCAGTTTTTTCCGGCATTCCAGAACTTAATTTTTTCCCGGCTGTGCGACCAGAGCGGGTGCGCGGAGCCGGGCGAGTCGAGTTGGCGCGGGCTTTGTTACGCTCGCCGCCACCACGATGATTGCGAGGGCTGGTGGACTTTACAGACATGCCCCATACCCTAATGCCTCAATGCCCAATATCCCCAAGCGCCACACCAATTTCGTGTATTAACTTACACAACTGTTAGTCAAGTCTAAAAGCTTGATCGAACGATAGCGCTCTCTTCCCCTGTGATCTCAACGCTGACTGCATTACGTCCAAATCCCCACAAGATCAATTCACCAATATCCCCTGACACACGCACCACATCATCACCCTTATCGACTACGCCCCAGCTTCCACCGAAGGTCAATGGTGGGAAACCAGTCGCAGAGAGAATGATGGGTAGTCGAGATTTCCCCAGCATTGTTTTAGCAAGCAGGGGCAAGGCTCTGGCTAAGGATTTCTCCCCCTCCAAGCTAATTTCCCGGCGTTGCCAATTCGGTTCCGCACGGCGGACATCTTCATGGTGAACAAAGTTTTCTACTGCATTAACCTTCGCTTCAACCAATCGGAATAAGGAAAACTGCGGAGGCCCCTGCCGCCAATTTTCTACAAGCTGCTCGTAACGCTGTGCCTTTGCCTTTTCTTGCACTTTCCTAAGATGCGACGACAATGACGGGACAAACATACCTAACGCCGCATCCGGACGATGTTCGCGCACCCACAAGTGCGCTGCTAAATCTGCTGTCTTCCAACCCGAACATAAGGTTGGAGCATCAGGACCACGTTTGAGCATTAAGTCTGCCAAGCACTGGCGTTCCGAATCAGAAAAAGACATGTTTCCCAGGGTACCCTGGGAAACATGTCTTACTGAGGAAAAGCGAGCTTAGACGGACTCGCGAGAATTATCGACTTCTTCGTCGTCGACGATCTCTATTTCCGAAGCCATTGGTACAACGGTCGGAAGGATAACAGGTTCGCGTTTCCAATTTTGCTCGATGAAGCGAGATACTTTCCGGCGCAACTTCTGCACCATGCGGTAGGTGTCGTTTTCACCTTCCGCAGCAAGATCATTCATCGTATTATCCACGAGCTCGACAACCTGCGGGATCAAGGCACGATCATCTTCTGCAAAGCCCGTTGTCTCCACACGTGGGCGCTCCAAAAGCTGTGAAGTTCGGTTATCGACCACGCACGTAATAGAAACGACGCCACCAGCGCCCAAGCTCGTACGGTCAGCCAAGGTATCCGCATCGACGTTGCCCATATTTAGGCCATCAACGTAGAGGTTTCCAACGGTCTTTTGTCCGACAACCTCTGCTTTACCGTTAGCCATATCAATGACCACGCCATTCTGGGCCAACATGACTCTCTCGCGCGGAACCCCGGTAGAAATGGCAAGCTCTTTGTTGGCACGTAGATGCCGCCATTCACCGTGGACTGGCCATGCATTTTTTGGTCGCGCTGCGTTATAGAGGAATAACAGTTCACCAGCATAACCGTGGCCCGACGAGTGCACCTTAGCATCTGCGTTGGTAATCAGCTCAGCGCCGATCTGCGAAAGCATATTCATCACGCCAAAAACTGCTTCTTCGTTACCAGGGATCAGCGAGGAAGACAGGATAATAAGATCTCCTGCTCGAACGGTGATCTGCCTATGCTCGCGACGAGCCATGCGCGACAATGCAGCCATCGGCTCACCCTGCGTGCCGGTAGTGATGAGCATCGTCTTGTGCGAGGCCATCTTTGAGGCTTCTTCAATCGGGATGATGGTTCCTTTTGGTACACGTAGGTACCCCATCTTTTCCGCGATCTCCATGTTTCGCAGCATCGAGCGTCCGTTAAAAGCGACCTTACGGTGCGCTGCTACCGCGGCATCAATGGCGGCCTGCACACGGTAAACGTTAGATGCAAATGACGCAACGATCACACGGTTTTTCGCAGACGCCACAATCCGCTTCAACGTCGGAGCGATATCTGCCTCGGTAGCAGAAACACCAGGAACGGTTGCATTGGTGGAATCACACAGCATTAGGTCTACGCCTTCGTCACCATAACGTGACAAGGCTGGAAGATCTGTCGGGCGATTGTCCAATGGGGTCTGATCCAGCTTAATATCGCCCGTGTGAATGATTGAACCAGCTGGGGTGTTCAACATGATTCCCAGCGCGTCTGGGATGGAGTGATTGACAGCCCAGAAACGGCAACGGAACGGACCGTAGCTGACATCTGACTTTTCGTTAACTTCCACCATCTTCGGCTTCTGGCGGTGTTCTTTAGTCTTCGCAGCAATCAACGCCAAAGTGAATTTCGAAGCCACAATTGGAATATCTGGCCGCAGCTTCAGCAGCCATGGGATAGCCCCAATGTGGTCTTCGTGCGCGTGTGTCACAACAAGCGCTTCTACCTTATCGATCTTCTTTTCGATCGGGCCGAAGTCAGGCAAGATCAAGTCGACGCCTGGTTCTCCAGACGACGGGAATAACACGCCACAGTCGATGATCAGCAACTTGCCATCGTACTCAAAGACGGTCATGTTGCGACCAATCTCCGAAATTCCACCAAGAGCGTACATACGCAGCGAGCCTTTTTGCAGCTGGGGTGGTTCTGGCAGGCGTTTGGTGAGATCAGCGCCTTGCATCGATTTCGGTACGTTACGGCGACCACGATTGTTGTTGCCGCCCTGGTTGTTACCGCTACCCTGGTTGTTGCCACCACGGCCACGGTTATTTCGCCCACGGGAGCCACGGCCACGACCTTTAGCGGAGTTGACTCCGTTATTGTCCTTGCCGTCGCCATGGTTGTTTTCGCTGTCTTTAGCGGCGCCTTGTTTATTCGAACCAGAGTCTTCCCGGTTATTAGAGCGGGGATTCTTGCCAGATTTTTTGTTATCCGGCTTATTGGGTTTGCCCTGCTTCTGCGCCCCCTGTTTATTAGGCTTGTTCGACTTCTGTCGGTTTTGGTTGTTACCAGCACCATCGTCGTCGGATCCACCAGACTGTGAATTCGCCTCTGGTGGCTTGAACGAAGGGCTTGGTGCGGTATCAGTGGCACCACTAGATTGTGACAGTGATTGCGCTACGGTTGCAACGTCCTCCGGTGGCCCCGCTTTTCGGGAAACTTTCCGGGAACGGGTGCGAGATTCAGTCATCTATAAGACTCCAGCTTGGTCCAAATCACGGCGTAACCCATCCACCTGCTCGTCGTCTAACGGAGCGAGTGGCAGACGTGGTTCGCCTACTTCAATTCCCTGTTCGCGCAGGGCTGCTTTAGCAAAATTGGCACCTCCCAGACGCTGCTGCGCCTGGATTAACGGTGTTAATACATTTGTGTGGATTTCTCGCGCACGGGCGAGATTTCCCTCGTCATATGAGTCGTACAACTCACGCAAAGCTCGTGGCGCGGCGTGTCCGATAACGGAAATAAAGCCGCTGGCCCCGACGGACAGCCACGGCAAATTGGCCGGGTCGTCACCGGAATACCATGCGAGTCCAGTTTCTTGCATGAGGTTACAAGCAGCATGCAGATCACCTTTGGCGTCTTTGACTGCTTTGATGGTGGGCAACTTAGCAAGTTCGGCAATCGTGTCCGACTCCACTGAGATGCCCGAGCGTCCAGGAATGTCATACAAACTGATGGGCAAATCGGTTGCCTGCGCCACCGCTGTGTAATGAGCGATAAGGCCCGCCTGACTCGGCTTCGAATAATACGGCGTGACCACTAACAAAGAATCGGCTCCCGCTTCAGCGGACTTTTTTGCTAGATCGATCGTAGTTGCCGTGTTATTCGTACCGACACCTGCCATAATCTTGGCACGGTCACCGACCTCATCTTTGACAGCCTTCAGAAGTTCAAGTTTCTCGTCCACCGTCGTAGTCGGTGACTCTCCGGTGGTACCGGATACTACAAGGGCATCCAGGCCGTTATCCACCAAGTGAGCGGCTAGTTTTCGAGCAGCCGGTATATCCAAGGCACCGTCCTTATCGAACGGGGTCACCATGGCAACACTGACGCTGCCGAATGTCTCGACTCCAGTCTTGACTGTCAAACCTGTGCTCATGCTGCTCTAGGTTACCCGTTAACCACGCCCAACCACGAACCGGCGCACCCTTTGGAGCGTATGATTTGGTTTTCGACCGTGTTTAGGCACCCTAGGAATATTCAGTCTGAACGTTGGCTAGGCATAAGGGCTAGCCGCCATATAGGTACCATCCGATAACGCACTGATATAGAAATCTGAAAACAACGATGGCGCTTGTTTCTGAAGCAACCGCAGACACTCGACCGCCAGACGGCGCATTTCCACGTCCGCGTGCTCACTCGCGCGTGCACCAATAAAGTGCCGCCACGTGCGGTAATTTCCCGTCACCACAATGCGCGATTCCGTCGCATTTGGTAACACAGCACGCGCTGCTTGCCGAGCCTGTTTTTTGCGTAACAAGGCATTTGGTTCGCCGGAAAGTCTTTCTTCCAGAGCAGCAAGCAACTCGTTGTAGACAAATCGAGAATCATCTACTGCTTGTCCCACTAAACGAGATAATTCCTCATCCCCCGCAACCGCATCCGGCATAACGAATTGTGCGTCTCCCGAATGCACAAACCGCTGCGAGAGCTGGCTAAAAGAAAAGTGCCGATGCCGAACAAGTTCATGGCTCACTGAGCGCGAAATCCCACGAATATACAGTGTCGCGGTGGCGTGTTCCAGTAGCGCGGTGTGCCCTACTTCCATGATGTGGTGCAAATAAGCATCATTAGCAGCGGTATGTGGGTTTGGCTTCGCGAACGTTTCATAACATGCACGACCAGCGAATTCCACTAGAGATTCAGCATCCGTTGCAGAAGAGTCTGCTTGCCAATTTATCTCTGGATCCTGTGGGGGAAAAAATTGAGTAGCAGCGAGAAGATCTACTTTCAGGTTCTTAGATGTGGCCATGTGCTAATTCAGGCCCAGGAATTTCTCCAGGCCCACAGTCAGACCTGGGTGATCTTTAATCTGACGAACACCAGTAAATACGCCTGGAACGAAGGATGTCCGATCATAGGAATCTTGTCGAATTGTCAACGATTGGCCTTGCGCACCAAAGATCACTTCTTCGTGTGCCACCATCCCACGGGTGCGCACTGCGTGGACTGGAACCCCATCAACGTTTGCTCCACGCGCGCCGTCGAGTGATTGCTCAGTAGCATCCGGCATCTCCGGCATGTTCGCTTGCCGTCTCGCATGAGCAATGCCTTGCGCGGTATGAATCGCGGTACCCGAGGGTGCATCAAGTTTTGTTGGGTGGTGGTATTCCACAACTTCAGCGGTCTCAAAAAATTCAGCGGCCTGACGGGCAAAGTGCATCGTCAAAATAGCGGAGATTGCAAAATTCGGTGCAATTAACACGTGGCCAGCCCCATCCGCCTGAGCCCAATGCTTCACCTCTTCCAGACGCTCCTCGTCAAAACCCGTGGTCCCGACAACACAATGGATACCGCGTGCTAGGCAGAATTGTAAGTTCCCCATGACCACAGCTGGCTGGGTAAAATCAACGACGACTTCAGCCTGCTTTTCCACTAAAATGTCCAGACTGTCATCTCTATCGACAGCAGCAACTAGTTCCAGGTCATCGCTTCCGTCAATAGCTTCCACAATCGCACTGCCGACGCGGCCTCGTGCTCCTAATACTCCGACTTTAATGGTCATAAATCTTCCTTAGGTAGAACGCCCCATGATGAGAGCGCATATTTTTTAGTATGGCTTAGTGATCCGACTATCTCGTTACCTAATTGTATCGACTCTGTATTTAGTTTTCGCCGAATATTTGCGAGAGAAACGATAAACTAGAACCATGAAAACTCCTCGGACATTTCTCAGCTTGGCTGCCACCATTATCACTTCCGGATTGGTGTTAAGCGCATGCGCTACCGCTGACAATACGGATAATTCCGCGCAGCGGCCAACCAGCACCGTGACCTCGACCTCCCCACAGCCAGCAGAAACTACCGAAAACAAAACGACAACCAAAACAAACGACGCGCAAGATACATCCCGCACGACCGCTGCGCGTGGTCAAGAATCAGCTCAGCCAACAGGTGCGCAGATGCTTGGCACGCCTTCGATGGAAGACCGGCAGGACCTTCCTGACGGTCTTGGTGATTTAAGCCCCACGGATGTGCGCATCGGTACCCACCAAGGATTTGACCGGGTCGTATTCGAGTTCGCAGGTGTCGGCAAGCCAGGTTGGTTCACACACTACACAGACACCCCGGCACAACCTGGTTCCGGCTTTCCCGTGGAGTATCAAGGCAATACAGCTTTAAATATCGCTATAGAAGGCACCCCTGCCCCAATTGATCCACAAAAGCAAGCGCAATGGATCGATCTCAATGCAAGCTTCCCGGGCGCCGGGTCGGTTGCCGAAGTCAAATTAGCCGGAGCCTTCGAAGCTCAGTCTAAGTTCATCATTGGCTTAGATAAGCCACGACCCTATTCCGTTACCCGCCTGGAAAATCCAACGCGTGTGGTCGTAGATATCCAGAAATAGATATCCAATAACAGTTTTTAGTCCCCGCGCGGGCAAGCTCGGGGTAATAACAAAGGCAGCCTCCGACGGTGTAAATTACCGCTCGGAACGCTGCCTTTATTGTGACCGGTTTATACTGCACCGGCCACGACCGTGTGGAATTTAATCTTCCTCCACCGGCACCAGTGAGATCTTGCCTCGATCATCGATATCAGCGATCTCGACCTGCACCTTGTCTCCGACGTTAATTTCGTCTTCAACCTTTTCGATGCGACGACTACCGCCGATCTTGGAGATATGCATCAGACCATCACGGCCTGGCATTAGCGAAATAAACGCGCCGAAAGCTACAGTCTTCACGACGGTTCCCAAAAAACGCTCCCCAACCTTAGGAAGCTGTGGGTTCGCAATGGCGTTGATCTTTTCCACCGCGGCGTCTGCTTCCTCGCCGGTAGCCGCCGACACATAGACGGTGCCATCGTCTTCGATAGAGATTTCAGCACCAGTCTCGTCGTGGATGGCATTGATCGTCTTGCCCTTAGGGCCGATCAATTCACCAATCTTCGAAGGTGGGATGTTTACGGTGATCACCCGAGGTGCGGTATCAGCCAAGGCATCCGGTGAATCGATAACAACTGTCATCGTTTCTAGGATTGTCAGGCGTGCCTCGCGCGCCTGTTCCAAAGCCTCGGCCAATACGTCAGAAGGAATGCCATCGAGTTTGGTATCCAATTGCAGAGCCGTGATGTAATCCGGCGTACCAGCAACCTTAAAGTCCATGTCACCGAATGCATCTTCCACTCCCAAAATGTCAGTCAAGGTGACAAAGCGATCCTCACCATCGACTTCACCGGACACCAGGCCCATAGCAATACCAGCCACAGGTGCTTTCAAAGGGACACCAGCGTTGTACAGCGACAAGGTAGAAGCGCACACAGATCCCATGGAAGTCGAACCATTTGATCCCAACGCCTCAGAAACCTGGCGAATGGCATACGGAAAATCCTCGCGTGAAGGAATTACCGGCACAACCGCTCGCTCTGCAAGCGCTCCGTGACCAATTTCTCGGCGTTTCGGGGAGCCGACACGGCCGGTCTCACCAGTTGAGAATGGTGGGAAGTTGTAATGGTGCATGTATCGCTTAGATTCACCGGGGGTCAAAGAATCTACCCGCTGAACCATCTCCAGCATGTTCAACGTGGTAACCCCCAGGATCTGAGTTTCGCCACGCTCAAACAACGCAGAACCGTGTGCTCGAGGAATTAACTCGACTTCCACTTCCAAATCACGGATGTCAGTGGTGCGACGTCCATCTACACGGTAGCCATCACGCAAGATCTTTTCGCGGACAATCTCTTTTTGCAAGGCACTGTATGCAGCACGGATTTCCGACAACGCATCGTCATCGTCGATGTCATATTTTTCTTCGATATCGTCGGCGAGGTCTTCGTCCCACTCAGCAATGTAGTCATTGATAGCTTCGTCGCGGGCTTGTTTCTCACCAATCGATAGCAGCTTGTGCAGCTTCTTGCGAGCCTTCTTTGCGACTTCTTCAAAGACTTCGTCGGAATATTCCTTAAACAAGGGGAACTCCGCGGTTTCTTTCGCAACCTGCTTAGCCAATTCTGTTTGTGCCTGGCACAGTAGAGAGATAAAAGGCTTCGCTGCTTCCAGGCCCTGCGCGACAGTGGATTCGGTTGGAGCCGGCGCTCCCGCAGCCACACGGTCGGCTACCTGCACACCCGCGCCAGCTTCCACCATCATGATGGCCACATCATTGTTGGCAACTTTATTGCCTTTAGAATTTCGACGCCCCTTCTTCTGGCCGCCTTCTTTCTTCTCCACGATTCGGCCTGCCACAACCATCTCAAACAGCGCTTCCTGGTGCTGTTGATGGTTCGGGAAGGCAACCCACGCGCCTTCTGGGTGTTCATCGTCGGCCAGCAGAGCCATACGAACCGCTCCGACCGCACCAGAAACCGGTAATCCGGAAATCTGGGTAGCTGCCGAAGCTCCATTGATGGCCAGCACGTCGTAATATTCCCCCGGCGCTATCGACAGTACTGTGTTGACATTTTGTACCTCGTTGCGCAAACCTTTGACGAAAGTCGGACGCAGCGGACGGTCAATCAAGCGACAAGCCAAAATCGCCTCGGTAGATGGTCGACCTTCACGACGGAAGAAACTGCCCGGAATACGGCCCGCAGCATACATACGTTCTTCCACATCGACAGTCAGTGGGAAGAAATTTAGCCCCTCTTTCGGCTTGGAAGAGGCGGTCGTCGTCGACAAGATCATTGTCTCGTCATCCAAGTAGGTGGTCACCGAGCCATCTGCTTGGCGGGCAAGCTGCCCAGTTTCAAATCGGATGGTACGGGTTCCGAAGTCCCCGTTGTCGATGGTGGTTTCTACACCGTTGATTCCGACTTCTTCATCAATAAATTTTTGCACAGCCTGGTTGCTGCTCATACAAACTCCTTGCTCTTAAACGAGCTCGTTCCTGGTGACGATCATCGTAGCCGCCAAAAGATCTTCATCTCTTATAAAAGACCTATACCTATTTCGGAAATATTCCTGGCAGATTTTATAAGCCAGAATCAGTTTAGCATGAGACAGACCCGTGATACGCAAAAACCACCCTGCCCGGGAAGCCGGACGGGTGGCGATAAGCGTGCAGCCTAGGCTGTTTAACGACGACGAATTATCGACGCAGTCCCAAGCGAGAAATCAGGTCACGGTACCGGTTAATGTCTTTGCTCTGCAGGTATTTCAGCAAACCACGACGACGACCAACCAACAGCAACAGACCACGGCGAGAGTGGTGATCGTGCTTGTGATCTTTCAGGTGCTCGGTCAGGTTGGTGATACGGTAGGTCAGCAGCGCGACCTGGGCTTCTGGGGAACCAGAGTCAGTCTCGTGAACGCCGTATTCCTTCAGGATCTCTTGCTTCTTTTCTGTAGAAAGAGCCATGCTTATCTCCTTATTTCAGTCCACACGAAAATTTATTTGCAACCACTGCGGACCATAGTCGCAAACCAGTCACTCATACTAGCCGCCAGGGCTACTAACGAGCAAATGGCGAGGTTGTGTTTGGCCAAACTCATAATCAAGACTGGCTATCGACACTAATCCCGCGAACCTCCTTGTAAAGCACGCTGCAAGAAAAACTCCCCCGCCACTGAATCATGATCAATAACTGAACTATCGCGCATCTCCAGGTCCTGTGCTAAGACCTCACGAACGCTGCAAACATCACGGGAAATAGCTTCCAGGAGTGCATCTAGACTGTCATATTTCTCCATCGATCGAATTCGATCAACGAAATAAACCGTGGCACCATAACCGTACAAATCCGCTTCTCGGTCCAATACAAAAGACTCCACGCTGCGCTCGTCATCGCCAAAAGTCGGGTTTGTGCCCACGGAAATAGCAGCAGCATAAGCCACCCCCGGAACCATATTCCCATTCACCGGGGAATTCGACCCCTCAACCACAAGCCAACCTGCATACACTCCATCAGCAGGAAGGGCTAGGTTTTCCGGAAAATACTGGTTCGCGGTAGGAAATCCAAGTTCTTTACCACCCCGCCCGGCTCCGCGCACAATCGGGCCATAGACGCTAAACGGCCGCCCCAATGCCCGACGTGCAGCAGCCACATTTCCGGCCATAAGATATTTGCGAACGGCTGTCGAACAAACCAAAATCTCACCGTCGGCAAGTGTCTTATCATGCAACAATTGCACCACGTCTACACCAATCCCACGCGCGGCACACAGCTGCCGCATGATTTCCGGCGTGCCAACGGCGTCTTTACCAAAAGTGAAATTCTCTCCGATTATCACGTGGCTGGCGTGCAGTTTGTTGACGAGCAACCGGTCGACGTATTCCTGCGGCGACCAACCCGCCATCTCGACGGTGAAATCAATCACCATCACATTATCGATGCCCATCTTCTCCACGACGGACATACGCTGATCAAAACTACTCAGTGCTAACGGAGCGCGTTCCGGTAAAAATACGCTAACCGGGTGCGGGTCGAAGGTAATCAGAACCGATTGCTGCCCAGTAGCTCGTGCTTTGCGCACCGCAGCAGAAATAAGCTCTTGATGTCCGCGGTGCACCCCATCAAAAACTCCGATGGTGATCACAGAGGATTCCACGCGTTCGGGGATCTCGTCCATACCCTGCCAAATATTCACCCTGCCAGCTTAAGGCATACACTGACTGCTATGAATTCAGCTACGGATTTTTCGCAGCCAGACCCACTAGACGGTTCCGGGTTAGTGGTCGTCGACAAGCCAGCGGGCATGACCTCACACGACGTCGTCGGCAAGTTACGCCGCATCTTCCGCACCAAAAAAGTCGGACACGCGGGAACTTTAGACCCCATGGCAACTGGAGTACTGGTCGCCGGGATTAGGCGTGGCACCAAGTTTCTAGCCCATATGGTGGCCGCGGATAAAACCTACCAAGCAACCATCCGGCTAGGTGCTGCTACCACTACTGACGATGCCGAGGGCGATTTTCTTCCCGCAACGACAATCGAAGACGGGCTGAACCAAGAACAGGTCAGTGTTCGTTTATCCGGCCTATCTGACGACGATATTGCAGCTGCAGTTGCTTCCTGGACCGGCACAGTCGAACAAGTCCCTGCGAAAGTCTCCGCCGTGAAAATTGCTGGTAAACGAGCCCACCAGCGGGTGCGCGAAGGCGAAGACGTAGAAATTCCCGCGCGCACTGTAACGATCAACCAATTTACTGTGCATTCCATACGACGCGGCAGTGACGACGAGATCGGTACTGCTTTTATTGATATTGCATGCACCGTGACATGTTCTTCCGGAACTTATATCCGAAGCCTGGCCAGAGATATCGGTTCAGACCTGGGCGTCGGTGGCCATCTGACGAAGCTACGCCGAACGCACGTTGGCCCTTATGGGCTCAGCGATGCGGCAACCCTCGACGAGCTGGCCGACAATCCACAGCTCAGCTTAAGCCTCGACGACGCTCTGCAACGGAGTTACCCCCACTGGCAGGTCACTGAACAACAAGCAATCGATCTATCCATGGGTAAACGTTTGCCCGCTTGCGGTCTGGACGGTGTAGTTGTGGCCATTGCCCCAAATGGGCGAGCGATAGCACTAGTCACCGAAACCACAGGAGCACGAGCCGAAATTAAAACCGTCTTCGTGGCACGTCCCAGTACTTTATAAGTTGATGACTCAGCAGTCCCGTCGTCTCAGCTTTTAGCGGTCTCATGTTCTCAGAGATGATTCGGTCACGGCTGCTGCAGTAAATACGAAGCCATCGTCAATCATCCACTTCCCAGTTATCAACGGCACCGGGGTCGGGCGTACCAGTAAATAGGCCACGAAGGTGCCGTCTTCGCGAAGATCAATTTCGGCTTGTTCGAAACCTAACCATCGCTGAGTCATCGGAAACCACGTCTTATACACGGTTTCTTTCGCACAAAAGATGATGCGATCCGCACACGATATTCCGGTTGCTCGAAAACGCGAAATTTGTGGCTTTTCACTACCCCGTAGAATCAAATCCACAATATCCACTGGTAATTTTTCCGCTGGTTCAATATCGATTCCTAAGCTGTGTAACCGATGAGTCGGCGCCACAGCCGCCGCCCGCATACCAGAGGTATGCGACATGGACCCGCAAAACCCCTCCGGCCATAGCGGCATGCCTCGATTTCCCCGCAAAATAGGCTCGTTTCTGGAATACCCCAACTGCCGGAGCGCTTGATGAGCGCACCATCGAGCATCACCAAACTCGGCTTTGCGTTTTTCCACTGAATGTGAGACTAGCGATTGTTCCAACGGGTGCAACCTGTGAAAATTACTCAAGTCCCCCGCTGCATCGCTACGAACCGTAACGATTCGGGCGGAATCCGGCAACAAAAACTCATAATTTCTGGTCATACCCCATCGCTCCCCTTGCCACGACGTCGCGGCATACGTAGCTCCGGGTGACTTTCACGGCACTGCTTGAATCCTACCCGCTGCGCAATCTGTCCACCGTTCGGATCAGCAACCAGTTCTAGCACTGGGCAGGGCCAAATTCTATTCTGATCGCTTCGGCCCCATTCCCGGGGATATCCCAACGAGACCTCATGGTGTTCCACGCCATCTAGTTCAAAGATTGCTGGCATATGCAAATGACCGTAGACCACGGCCTTCGCGTTATAGCGCTGCGGCCAAGTGCGAGTATGCCGACTGCCGCACCACAACGCAAGTTCCGGCAACACCATACGCAACGTCGGTTCCTGTACCAAAGGCCAATGATTGACTAAGACTGTCGGCCCGTTAACACGTGATAGACGCGTAATAGAATAGGCCAACCGATCCCAGCACCATGCCCGGATATCGGCGAATGGTGCAATCGCGATTTCATCAGTCATCACTACGTTTTTCTGTGCAGCAAGCTCCAAAGCCTCTTCTACCCCAGTACCTGCTGGACGAAAACTGTAATCATACAGCGTAAATAGTGGCACAACGGTGGTATCACCGAACACAGGGAAAGTATCTTCCGGAGTCAAAACATCAATACTGCGACATATCTGCACCAAAGCATCATATTTGGCTCTTCCCCTATGCGCGTCCGTCGACCGAGAAAACAGCTCATGATTGCCGGGGACCCAAATCACTTGCGCAAACCGACTGCGCAGCTCGCTCAACACCGTAGAAATCAAATCTAGGCGTTCTGCGACGTCGCCTGCGACCAGCAACCAATCATCCGGATGTCGCGGGCTAATCTCATCGAGCCGCAGTCGGTTCGCACGCACCGCGGCATGCAAATCAGCTACTGCCCACAAAGTAGGCCGGGGATGGTTCATTCCGTCATGGCCCATTTCATCGAGTAGAAACGGTAAACCACCGCAGCTGTGCGAAACACGATAAATGCCAACAAACCGCACCAAATGCCAGCCAGTCCGCCGTCGGCAAGGTATGCGATCCACACGCCAGGCAAGAACCCCAATAAGACTGCCCCAATCGTAATCGTGCGTAAAAACGCGACATCACCTGCACCAAGCAGTACGCCATCAATGGCAAATAGCACACCTCCCAGCACGATCATGATGATCAGCAGCCACCACGGAGTCATGATTGTCTCTAGCACTCCGGCATCCTCGGTAAATAATCGAGGTATCCACCCAGAAAACACGGCGAAAACTGTAGCTAGCCCCACCGCAAAAATTGTGGAGTACCAGATAATCTTTAAGCCTGTCCGCCGCGCCAACGCAACCGTGCGTCCACCCAAAGCAGCACCAATGAGCGCTTGAGCGGCAATTGCTAATGAATCCAGCACCAATGTCAAAAAATTCCACAACTGCAGCATGATCTGGTGGGCTGCCAAAGCATTAGTGCCGAAACGTGCAGCCACACCTGCCGCAGATAAAAAGGCCACTTGAAAAGCCAGCGAACGCAAAATCAGATCGCGACCCAATACCAATTGCCGTGCAATCACTTGACCTCGTGGTGCCCAACTGCCCTCATGTGCACGAATCAAGCACAGCACAAAGCACGAGGCTGTCAGCCCCATGCCAAGCACATTCGCCCATGCTGAGCCCACCAGCCCGAAAGTGGAGACCAAAAATGGCAGGGCAAGTGCCCCCGGGATAACGCCTATTAAGGTGAAATAGAACGGCCACCGCGTGTTGTGGATGCCCCGCATCCAGCCGTTGCCGGCCATGATCACTAGGGTCAGTGGAATCGCACACGCCGATACTCGCAACCAGTTAGCCGTGGCCGCAGCTACCTCCGGATCGCCAGTCAACCACTGCGCAATCGTAGAACCGAATATCCACAATCCAACGGCCAACACCGCTCCCACAGCAAGTGCTATCCAGGTTGCTTGCACTCCTTCAGCTATCGCGGCAGATTTCTTACCCTGCCCGAATAACCGCGACGAACGGGCGGTAGTGCCATACGACAGAAAAGTCAGCTGTGTTGTCAACATCGATTGCACAGTCGCCCCAGCACCAAGTGCTGCTAATTCGAAGCTGCCTAAACGACCAACAACCGCCGTATCAAGCAGCAAATACAACGGCATCGCGGCCAATACACCAAGCGCTGGGAGTGCGAGACCAAAGATACTGCGTGCAGTAACCTCACGATCTACGTCAGTTCTTTTATGCACGGCGTCGTTAAGTTCGGAACTGTTATTACCAGAAATTTTGGTCATGGACACTCACGTTCAATCACCCGGAAAAGCTGATTTAGTACTGCAAGGTTGGTTCCCCGCGCAGAAAAAGCTGCGGCGGGAACATGCCCTCCACCACCGAGCTGCATGGCAATCTGCGAACAATCAATTTCTCCTGAGCGCAATGAGATATTCCAGTAGCCTGGCGCCATTTCTTTGCACACGACTCCCAGGTTCGTGCCATCGAGCGAACGCACAAAATCAACTAGTTTTTCCACGGCAGATTGACTGTGGCTTGCAATGATGCGGTGTGGAACTTGCAAAATTGCCATGTTTACCGAACCAGCGGCTTTGATCTGCAGATTGGATAAAACCTCACCCGTCATCTGCAAATCGTCCGCAGCAGTAAGATCCACCAAATCTTCCGCTATTTGTTTGGTGTCCAGACCAAACTTCATCAATTCCGCGGCCATGGTATGCATTAAGGCACTGCCCCAACGGAAACTTCCAGTATCCGTCATCAACCCTGCATACAAACCATGCGCGATGGATTGATCAAGTTCTACTCCCAGGTGCGCGAACAACTCATAAAGAACCACGGTCGTTGATTCACGGCTTGCATCCACCAAGTTGATGCTTCCGTATCCGGGGTTTGTTGCGTGGTGATCGATGTTTATGGTGTGCCCAGTGAAATCTTCGAAACTGGAAGCAGCTGTACCTGTCCGGGAAAGCGACCCGCAGTCCACACTGATGAGTATGTCTGCCGGGGGTAACGTATCGGCAGCACCGAAGAGCTCGACCCTATTTGCCTGCGGAATCGACAAAAGATTTTCCGGGATGCTTTTTTCTTGACCAACGAACATCCGCGAAGAAATGCCGAGTTGTCTTAATCCCAGGGAAAGCGCACAAGCCGACCCAATGGCATCAGCGTCAGGATTAACGTGAGCCAGGATATTTACCTGTCGAGCTTGCTTGATAAGGCTTGCAACCTGCGAATATATCATTATTCGGCACCTTTATTCTGCGCTATTATTCGGATTCTTTGTAGGGATCCGACTCACCTGCCGGGCGGGCCTGTTCACGCAATCTAGCCAGTTCTTCGTCACGAGCTTTTGCTTTCGCTAACAAGCCTTCCATATGTGCGGAAGCCTGTGGGACTTCGTCGAACTCGAACTCAAGGGTCGGTGTAAACCGTACTGAAAGCACATCACCAACGATTTTGCGCAGTTGTCCCCGGTGTCGGTGCAACGCCTGTGCCGCCTGCTCGAGATCAGGTTCTTCGCTGATATCGCGTCCGCGTACGGTGTAATACACCGTAGCGTTATGCAGGTCACCAGTTACCCGGGTATCCGTAACGGTGATGAGCTCCAACCGCGGGTCCTTAATCTGATGTTCCAAGGCACTTGCCACAATTTCTTGGATTCGCTTCGCAATTCGACCGGTACGCGCATTATCTGCCATGATCTAGCCACCTTTCACATAAATAAGTTTTAACTGCTGATATTTTAGCGCAGACGAAAAACACCCACCCGTTGCCGGTGAGGCAAATCGGGTGGGTGTGCTAGCCAGCATCATAAGTGAGCAATAGCGTGACAGTCAGGTTACTGCCCGCGATCGCTACTTGAACAGGTACTAGTCGCGTGGGACTTCTACCTCTTCGTAAGCCTGGATGATATCGCCAACCGCAATGTCTGGATACGACAGAGTCATACCGCATTCATAACCGGCCTTGATCTCAGTCATATCGTCCTTTTCGTGACGCAAAGACTCGATCGTGGCATTCGGCGCGATGACGTTACCGTCACGCAAGATGCGCGCCTTACCGTTACGCTTGACCGAGCCTTCGTTAACCATACAGCCGGCGATAAGGCCAACCGCGGAAGACTTGAACAGCGCACGGATTTCGGCTTCACCGGTATCGCGTTCTTCGTAAATCGGCTTGAGCATGCCTTTGAGGGCCTGCTCGATCTCTTCGATCGCGCGGTAAATAACGGTGTAGTACCGCACATCGACGCCTTCTTGGTTGGCAGCTTCTGTAGCTTTACCTTCTGCGCGGACATTGAATGCCACGATAACGGCATCCGAAGCAGCAGCCAAAGACACGTTGGTCTGTGTAACAGCACCAACACCACGGTCGATGATGTTCAGCTCGACTTCGTCGTCGATATCGATCTGCAGCAACGCATCTTCCAGGGCCTCGACAGAACCTGCGTTGTCGCCCTTCAAGATCAGGTTCAGCGTGCTGGTTTCCTTCAGCACCTTGTCCAAATCTTCCAGAGAAACGCGCTTCTTCGTCTTTGCCTGGATTGCAGAACGACGGCGGGCATCACGCTGCGCAGCAATCTGGCGCGCAACCCGGTCGTCTTCTACAACCAACAAGGAGTCACCTGCGCCTGGTACGCCATTAAGCCCCTGTACCTGCACCGGACGCGAAGGTCCAGCTTCTTCCACGTCATTTCCAAACTCGTCGACCATACGACGCACACGGCCGTGAGCATCGCCGACAACGATGGAATCGCCAACATGCAAGGTACCGCGCTGGACAATCACAGTGGCAACAGGGCCACGTCCGCGGTCCAGGTTTGCCTCGATCGCCAGACCCTGTGCGTTCATGTCCGGATTCGCGGTCAGCTCCAGTGCTGCATCTGCAGTCAGAACTACCGCTTCCAGAAGTTCATCGATGTTCGTTCCCTGCCGGGCAGAGATATCGATGAACATGGTGTCTCCACCGTATTCTTCCGGAATAAGACCATATTCAGTCAGCTGACCACGGATCTTATCAGGTTGCGCTTCTGGCTTATCGATCTTATTCACTGCCACAACCACTGGAATGTCAGCGGCCTTGGCGTGGTTAATCGCCTCAATAGTCTGTGGCATCACGCCATCGTCGGCAGCAACCACCAAGATCGCCAGGTCAGTAGCTTTCGCACCACGAGCACGCATTTGAGTAAATGCCTCGTGACCTGGAGTATCCAGGAAGGTCAGAGTACGCTGTTTACCTTCGGCAGTGACCTCGGTCTGATAAGCGCCGATTCCCTGGGTAATACCGCCAGCTTCGCCCTCACCTTCGTTGGTCTTACGGATGGTATCCAACAATCTGGTCTTACCGTGATCGACGTGACCCATAACGGTAATGACTGGAGGGCGTTTCGCGAGATCTTCCTCGCCGCCTTCATCCTCGCCGAACTGCAGGTCAAACGACTCCAACAGCTCACGGTCTTCGTCTTCTGGCGAGACAACTTGCACTTCATAGTTGATCTCGGCAGCCAGCAACTGCAGGGTCTCTTCCGAAACCGTAGCCGTAGCTGTGACCATTTCACCCATGTTGAACAGAGCCTGGACCAAAGCAGCTGGATCGGCATTAATCTTTTCCGCAAAGTCCGATACCGATGCGCCACGGCGTAGGCGGATGGTCTTACCCTTACCGTCTGGCAAGCGCACACCACCAACTACGTTTGGTGCGTGCAGCTCCTCGTACTCCGCCTTCTTCTGGCGCTTAGACTTCTTACCACGACGTGGAGGACCACCTGGGCGACCGAATGCACCAGCGGTGCCGCCACGGCGACCACCACGACCACCGCGGAATCCACTTGGTGGACCACCACGACCCGGGCCACCACCTGGCGCGGCTTTTCCGCGTCCACGCCCGCCACCAGATTGCTTGTTCGGCATCGCCGCCGGACTTGGAGTTGCCGGCATCATAGCTGGGGTCGGACGACGTCCACCACCGCTACGTTCATTCGAAGAGCCGGAACGATTATCACGTGGCTTGGAACCGCCATCACGAGCGGGTTTGCCCTGCCCTTGTCCCGGCTTCGGGCCCTTCGACCCTCCAGGACGTGGCCCTGGTTTCGCACGGTCATCGCCAGCACCCGACGAGAATGGGTTGTTCGCCATCTTCGGCCGGCCACCTGGCTTCGGCATTGGCCGTGGCATCGAGTTTCCTGGGCTCGGCGCACCGGGTTTAGCCTGTCCCGGTTTTGGTTGACCTGGTTTAGCTTGCCCTGGTTTAGCGGCGCCTGGCTTAGGCGCATTGGCACCTGGCCGTGGTGCTGGACGCTTATCTGCACCCACGGAAGTTTGTTTCGATGAAGGTTGTGCTGCCGCCTGCTGGTTCTTCGCAAGCTTCGTAGGCCGCTGCTGCCCTGGCTTCGGTGCACGAGCAGCCTGTGCGCCAGACTTTGCTGGACGTTCTTGGCCTGGTTTTGGTGCTCCTGCGGTGCCTTGTGCAGGTTTCGGTTGCCCCGGTTTCGCAGCGCCAGGTTTCGGTGCAGCCGAAGGCGCTTTTTGGCCTGCACCAGGCTTGGCCTGGTTTTGTGGCTTCTGCGTAGCAGCTTGTGCTGCCTCGCCAGTTTCGTTAGATGCATTCTGCTCGTAGTGAGCGCGCATCTTCTTCACGACAGGCGGTTCAATTGTCGACGACGCCGTTTTGACAAATTCGCCTTTTTCTTTCAGCGTCGCTAGTAGTTCTTTACTGGTAATGCCGAGCTGTTTAGCAAGCTCATGCACTCGTAACTTTCCGGGCACTTGACTCCTCTGTTGTTTACTAGAGGCCCAAGAAACCCTTGTGACCCCTAGTGTGTGCTAGTGACTTTCATCGCTGATGCAACTTCATGGTTGAGCGCTCATCAGTGTCGGTCTTCCTTACATTCTCTAGTCGGTGAAGCGGCGCGGGCTTCCAGGTACGTCCGTACATGACCAGCATCCAGTTTCCTGGATGTTTTGAACGCACGCGCGAAAGCGCGACGTTGCAGCGCCTTTTCGAGTGCAGATAACTCCGGCGTGATCCATGCTCCGCGGCCAGGTAGACCGCGGCCAGGGTCCGCGAGAATGCGGTGGTGATCATTGGGGTCAATCACCATACGAAGCAGGAGAGCGTCGTCAAAGCGTTTGTGAGTAGCGATGCAGGTTCGAACTGGGTTCATACCTTTGTTCATCGCATCCCTTCGCTATGTTGACACACATACTCGCTTGCAGTCGCTCTGCACGCAATAGCCCAGTCTAATAGAAAGCAGGCAAAAGGTGAACTTGGCGAAGTAGTTAGTTGTCTGTTCCCTCAGCCAAAGCGCTTGGAAATTCCGCTCCGCGGTATTCCACACCGTCACTGCTGACTACAGCTGCTGGAGTGCTGCCTACCTCTTCTTCGGGCAATCCTCCGACAAGTTCCTCGGCCTCTTGGGCATCCGCAGCAGCCTGCTGCACCCGGGCTCGAACCTGTTCCAGTGGCTCCAATTGTTCCTTATCGGAGTGAATATCAATTTTCCAGCCGGTCAAACGCGCAGCCAGGCGCGCATTTTGCCCCTCTTTACCGATGGCTAGCGACAGTTGATAATCCGGAACTACCACACGAGCTTGCTGCTCATGTTCGTCAAGCACCTCGGATTTCACAACTTTCGACGGCGCCAACGCGTTACCTACATACACGGCTGGATCTTCGGAATAACCGATAATGTCGATCTTTTCTCCACCCAACTCGCGCATGACATTGTTCACACGCTGTCCACGCGGACCAATACATGCACCTTTCGGGTTTAAACCCTTGGCATTACCACGCACCGCAATTTTTGTCCGATGCCCAGCTTCGCGAGCAATAGAAAGGATTTCCACACTTCCATCGGCGACTTCCGGAACCTCAAGTTCAAACAGGCCGCGCACCAAATCAGGGTGGGTACGTGACAAGTTCACCTGCACATTGGTATTTTGCCGGTTCACGCCAACGACATAGGCCTTGACGCGGTCACCGTGCTTTAGTTTTTCGCCGGGTACTTGTTCCGCAGGAAGCAAGATTCCGTCCTGGGCATCGATCTCAGTTCCTAGCTCAACGACGACAATGCCACGCTCGTTTGCGCGTGCATCCGCCTGCACTACTCCAGAAACCACACGTCCTTCGGTCTCGGAATAAGTTTCAAAAGTGCGCCCGGCTTCCGCTTCTCGCAATTTCCGGACAATTGCGTTACGAACGGCAGGAGCACCGATACGAGAGAAATTAATTGGAGTGTCATCATATTCTGATTCCACTTCACCTGCAGCGTCAATCTCTTGCACGATCACCGTGGCCATACCTGTATTCGTGTCAATGTCGATGCGTGCACGGTCGGTCGGCCCGTCTACTCCTGCGGCCGCCGCCCGCGCACGATTGGCTTTACCGGCTCCGGATAGATCTTCTTCCATTCCGCGGTATTCACGGTATGCGCCAAGCAATGCTCGGGCGATAGTTTCCAGCAATTCCTCAAACGGAATGCCTTTTTCAGTTTCAATGCTGCGTAATGCGTTGAGATCAATATTCACTTGTGATCGTCCTAGTCTGTGCTGTCCATCTCGGCTGTGCTTTGGTTATTGCTGCTGATCGTTTCATCATCTGCGTTCGGGTTTATCGCGAGCCGCTCCGATATTTCTACCCCACCAAAGGGTTGTCGCGTCAGCTCCAACTCTGCATGCGGCGGCTGCGAGAACTCAATTTCTACCACCGCGTGCACCGTTGGCGCTAATTCCAGGGCGACCGGGGTACGGCGCGTTTTAGCGCTTGCCTGTCCGCCCCCTTTCTTAGCCCCAGAACCAGCTGGCCCAACACCCGATTGTTTTGTGGGCACCAGAATTACCGCAGTCTCGTCGTCGGCAAGCGCACCAATACGCCAGACCTCGGCCGTACCCTGCCCACTAAGCTGAATCGCTACCAAACGGTGCCGGTTGCGTCGCCAATGCCGCGGATGAGTCAGCGGCATATCCAACCCAGGAGTAGAAACCTCCAGAGTGTAGCCAGGGCCAAAGCTCATTTCTCCGGCTTCTTCGCGGGCATCGAGCTCCTCCCCAATTTGCTGTGAAAGTTGCTCCAACATATCTGAACCAGGCCGCTGATCTCCATCAAGGTAGACCCCAACCTGTGATTTTTTACCCGCGCGGGTAATTTTAATGTGCTCAATATCTAGTTGCTGCGCATGAGCAATCGGGCTAAGAACATCTTCTAATTGTCGCGTCGACGGGAATGCCATGCCCACTAGCCTAACCGTCAGCGGTAACCTATTTGCTGTGAACCCCAACAACCATCTCCGTAGCACCGGCATCGCAGCTTCGATTATCGCTGTGGGCCTAGCCCTGAGCGGTTGTAACTTCTCGCTCGATTCCATCGCAGAGAATTTTGGCCCCGAACCTGACTCTGCACTGGTCAAAATGGCATTCAGCGCCGAAGATGAAGCTGCGAACTTTGCCGAATCCCACCCGGGACTATCGGAATTACGCGCCGGTCAGGCTGGGGCGATATTCGAAGAAATTGCACGTATCTGTGGCGATTATCCCGATGGTACCTCCCCAACCACCTGCGAAATAGATCGTGCGCAACGCAGCAACTACGACGGAGAGCATGCCGTAGCAACCACCCCTGAACAGGCTTTGGACCAGTTTTTAGCAGCACTTGCCGACGCCCCGCAGCAGTCATATCCTCTGCTGATTGAACAAGCTGTCGCGCTCGCCGAAACCATAGGCGACCACGAAGCTACGGTGGAGTTGACCGCAGAAAAGCTGCCACTAGAACCGCCCTCTACTCCTGCCAACTGGGATGCGCTAGTGGATTGGGAATATCGTCTCGGTTATGGCTTGGAAATGGCGCGCGCCTTTAGCTCAGGTGAAGATGCACAACGCATCGACGAGGCTGCATCGCAATCAGATGCTCGCTTAGCACTTTTGCGCCAGCATGGCATTGCCAGACCTGAACGTGCTCTGGCCTACAACCCCGGAAATTTTCCTGAGGGGCTCAACGATACAAACACTCAGCAGTTCGTCACTCATGCACTGGAAGAGACCTCTCAACGCTGGAAACAGCAGGCTGTCGAGGCCACTGATGCTTCATGGCAGAAACTCGCCGTACTTTTTGCCGCCGAAACTAAAAGCAATCATGGTTAGACTGGCGGCATGAGTACCCATGATTTTCTGCAATTAGATGTATTTAACACTAGCGCTTTCACCGGAAACCCCTTGGCTGTAGTCAACAACGCCGATGAGCTTAGCGCCGAACAAATGCAAGACATAGCCAGGTGGACAGGGCTTTCTGAGACCGCTTTTTTATGCGCCGCCGACGATGACGCACACGCAGATTACCAGGTACGCATTTTCACGCCTGACCGGGAGCTACCATTCGCTGGACATCCAACGCTCGGCGCAGCATTTGCTTGGCGAGAGTTTGGCGGCAGCGACAAAACCGAAATCTCGCAGCAATGCCAAGCCGGCACCGTTTGCGTGCGCGAAGAGGCTGGCAAGTGGTACTTCGCTGCCCCCGAATTGCGGCGCACCGGGCCACTTGATGACAACACTATTGGAACCATCGTGCGCGCCCTGGGAATCTCCCATTACGACATTATCGACCACTCCTGGGGCGACAACGGACCAGGCTGGGCGTTGATCCAGCTGAAGAACGCCGACGCGGTACGCCGCATCAAGGCCCGCACCCACGGTGACGTGAACATGGCAATTTTTGGTTTCGAAGAATCCGTCACCCACCAACACGCGCAACCGATCGTTGGCGCAATAGATGAAGAATTTGTTGCTGATGCCGGCGATGCCTCGGAAGGCGACGCAATTCTCGAGGTGCGCGCGGTGCACGGCTCGCACGAAGACCCTGTAACAGGATCTGCCAATGCAGCCATCGCACAGTTTCTGCACGCAAAAAACGCTGTTCCGAAGCGCTACCGCGCGAAGCAGGGTTCACGCATCGGATTCAACGGTGAGATTGATATCAACATTGATTCCGAAATCTGGGTCGGCGGAAAAGTTGCCCCGATCATCCGCGGCACTATCAACGTTTAGCTGCTATAGCTGGGAAGGTTGGCGTCGCTGGGAAAGTCGGCGTTGTTAAACGCCGCTCCCAGTGAAGCTTTTAAACCATTGGCTGAACTTGACGGTCATGCCCAAGCAGCTCAATGATCTTGGCGACGATTTCTTCCTCAGTCACTTGCAAGGTTTCGCCGCCGCGAATACGCAATTCGATTTTTCCTTCTGCATATGCGCGCCCGACGACGGCGATTAACGGCATTCCTAATAACTCGGCATCTTTAAAGCGCACGCCAGGGCTGACTTTCGGGCGATCATCGTAAAGAACGTCCATCCCGTGGTCAGACAGGCTGGTGACCAACCGATCGCCGGCCTGCTGCGCCTCCTCGCCCTTTGCAGCCACCGTCACATGTACCTGGTACGGCGCTGCAGCGGCAGGCCAGATCAAGCCTTTATCATCGTGGTTTTGCTCCGCCAGCACTGCCAACATGCGGGAAACACCAATTCCGTATGAGCCCATGGTAGGCACCACTTGCTTGCCATTTTCATCGAGGATAGTGGCTTTAAACGCTTCGGTGTATTTGCGACCAAGCTGGAAAATATGTCCTAGCTCAGTGCCTCGCTGAATACTAAGTACTTCGCCATTCGGTGCAATGTCTCCATCCTTAACTTCCGCGGCTTCGATAGTTTCCGAGACTTCAAAATCACGTCCAGCCACCAAGCCCACCACATGGTGGTCTTTCTTATCAGCCCCGGCAATCCAGCTGGTACCACGCACCACGCGCGGATCCGCCAATATGCGGATTCCCGCGCTTGCTAACCCGCGTGGGCCAAGGTAGCCGCGGACCAAGCCGTGTGCAGCAAAGTCTTTGGCATCTGCCAGCTCTGCCGTTGCTGGTTCCAGAGTGGCCTCCAAGCGCTTCATATCCACCCCACGATCACCCGGAATTAACAGGCCAACCAACTCGGACTCTGGTTCTCCCGGCGTGCCATCAGTGTCACCAGCATCAGAAACATGAGAAGCGTCAGTAGCCACGGGCGCTGGCTGCTGAATTTTCACCAACACCGTCTTCAACGTATCAGCAGCAGTGACCTCGTGCTCGGCAATGCGGATTCCTTGCTTATTTGCCCACTCCACCAAAGCATCGATGGTCTCAGCATCCGGAGTCTCATGTTCTTCCGCAGCTGGACGGGCCAGAGGATCAGATTCTGCGCCAGGTTGGGTGGTTACGGCCTCTACGTTTGCCGTGTAATCGCCCGCACTGACAAACGTATCCTCACCGCTCGGGGAAATTGCCAAGAACTCTTCTGAAGCCGAACCCCCCATGGCTCCGGAAGTAGCTTGGCAAATGGCATAGTCGATGCCCACCCGATCGAAAATACGCTGATACGCGTCGCGATGGCGCTGATAAGCAGCGTCGAGCCCCTCATCGGTGAGGTCAAAGGAATAAGAATCCTTCATGAGAAATTCCCGGCCCCGCAAAATTCCCGCACGCGGGCGTTCCTCATCCCGATATTTGGTTTGGATTTGGTACAGAGTTACCGGAAAATCCTTGTAGGAGCCGAACATGTCTTTAACTGCGGTGGCAAACATTTCTTCGTGGGTAGGGCCCAGAAGCAAGTCGGCATTCTTACGGTCCTGTAGGCGGAATAAGTTGTCGCCATATTCCCGCCAACGGTTGGTAGCATCATAAGGCTCACGCGGTAGCAATGCAGGAAACAGCAATTCTTGGCCACCGATCGCGTCCATTTCTTCCCGCACGATACTTTCCAACCTGCGTAGTGCTTTTAATCCCAACGGTAGCCAGGTGTAGATTCCTGGAGCGACTCGTCGAATATAGCCGGCACGCACAAGCAGCTTGTGGGAAACAAACTCGGCATCTGCAGGGTCTTCACGCAAAGTGCGTAAAAACAGTGTGGACATACGTGTGATCATGGCCCTTAGCTTACATTCTGTTACTACTGCCTAGTATGGGGGCATGCTGATAGTTCTTCCTCCTTCTGAAACCAAAGCGTTTGGCGGCGATGGCGCCCCACTGAACTGGGACACTTTGCCCAACTTATCGTTCCCGAGCTTGCACGAGGTCCGACGAGATATCGCACAAGACCTCGGCGCATTACCCATAGAAGAAGCGTTTGCGGTCCTTGGAGTTTCAGAAAAAATGCGGCCGGAACTAGAAGCCAACCAGCAGCTTGACCAAGCCCCAACTATGCCAGCAATTTTGCGTTACACCGGTGTGCTTTACGACGCCTTGGATCCGGGAAATCTTCCAGATGCTGCCCTAGATTCGCTTGCAATCGGCTCTGCACTTTTTGGTGTTGTGTCCTCTAGTGATCCGATTCCTTACTACCGCCTTTCCGGCAGCAGCAAGCTACCGCGACGTAGCGGCGATGACACCCCCACGATGAAAAAGCGTTGGGGCTCGGCTATTTCCACGGCGTTAAAACAACGAGAAGAGCTCATAGTGGACTTGCGCTCTGGCACCTACCAACAACTCGGCCGTGTCCCCGCGGTTACGGTAAGAGTAGAAACCCTGCGTGAAGATGGTTCGCGGAAAGTAGTTTCGCACTTTAACAAACATTACAAGGGTGAGCTAGCTAGAGTTTTAGCTCTGGCGGCAGCTGCGGGTGCACGACCGGACTCAGCAGACGAAATAGCAGATATCGCGCGGGTCGCCGGTATGCACTTTGAAGGCCCCGTCGACAAGCAGAATTGCCACGAGCTCACGCTGGTAGTTTCCTCTACGCACTAAGGCGCTGCACAATAAATTGTGGAAAAGAAACTTGTTGAACGAATTACAACCCGCCGACCGTTTTTCCCACTAGACTGAATGAACGTGACCCCTGCTACACTTTGAGGGCCTCCACTTTGGTGGCAGCGAAGCCAAGCAGCTCGGGGCAAACCGTGTCCATATAGCACCGTGTCCATATAGCAAGGAGATTCGTTCATGACCCAAGATTTCTTCCACATCGGCGCAGAAAAACTGCGCGAATTGATGAGTCCAAAAAGCGCAGCCGATGCCCTAAGGCAAACGATTCTGGATGGATTCGACCCTGCCGATGATTTCGATAAAACCCGCGCAGTCGTCGACAAGGAAGATAACGCGAAATTCCTCCTCCTGCCAGCGATCAACCCGGATTATTTCGGGGCCAAGCTGATCACGGTCGCCCACATCAACCCATCCCGCGGCCGCGACACTGTACAAGGCACCTACGTACTGTTTTCCAACACCACCTACGGTCCGTTGTTCTCTATTGATGGTGCGGAACTGACCAACCTACGAACCCCGGCCGTAACGATGGCCGCTTTCAAAGATTTTATTGAGGCCCGGGATGAAGACCTCAAGGTCGCCATCTTCGGCTCCGGCGTGCAGGCACGAGCACATAAGGAAGCCATCGACGATAATTTTGGGCAGCGCAACCCGAGCTATACCTTCATTTCCCGTAACAATCCGGGCGACCTGGACAACTGGGTAGAGATTGGTTCCGAAGAAGCGAAAAAAGCTACCAAGCAAGCCGAGGTCGTGGTGTGCTCCACCTCTGCACACGAGGCCTACCTGGATATCGACGAAGTCCGCAGCGATGCACTGGTCGTTGCTTTAGGTGCCGGAAACCCCAACGACCGCGAGTTGACCACCAATTTCATGGAAAAAGCCCAGATCATCTTGGAAGGTGGCGATGTCACTCTGCAGTACGGCGGTGATGCCGCTCGTGCATTACAAGAAGGTGCGGACCTCTCCCACGCAGTCACCCTGCGCGACATCATCACCGGTGACAAGTCATTGCACCGCGAATCCCCGATTGTCTTTAAGACCACCGGTATGCCTTGGTTAGACTTGGCTGTTGCTGGTCGTATTGCAACCCAATTAGGAATTAAATAAACAGTGCAGCATCTGCACCACGACTTCGCTGATCATTTCCCAAATCTGTGCCTCGACTGGCGGGCTGCAAAGGCCCCAGCGCCTCAGATTGTGTGCCTCAATGAGCCGCTCGCCCACGAGCTGGGGCTAGATCCAAGCTGGTTGCGCAGCCCGGAAGGAATCGGCTTTTTATGTGGGACTCATCTGCCAGAAGGCGCACAGCCGGTAGCAATGGGCTATGCAGGTCATCAGTTTGGCCAGTTCTCACCCAGATTAGGTGATGGGCGCGCCCTCCTGCTGGGAGAAGTGAGAGATGGCGCGGGCAAACTACGTGATATTCATCTTAAGGGCTCCGGACCAACGGTATTCTCTCGCGGCGGTGACGGATGGGGCGCATTCGGGCCAATGCTGCGCGAATACTTGGTCTCGGAAGCTATGCACGCACTAGGTGTACCGACGACTCGTTCGTTGGCGGTAATTTCTACCGGCAGAGCAATTGCTCGCGAACGCGTAGTCCCGGGCGCACTGTTGGTGTGCGTTGCAAGCTCACATATCCGCATAGGCAGCTTTCAATATGCGCAACTAACCGGCGGCGAAGAGCTTGTGTGCAAACTCGCAGAATACACCCGTAATCGTCACTACCCGGACGCCGCTGATGCCCGCGAAGTTTTTCACCACGCCCTCGATGCACAATTAGCCACCGTCGCACAATGGATGCGCTTAGGTTTCATCCACGGCGTGCTGAATACCGATAACACCACGTTATCCGGCGAGACTATCGATTACGGCCCCTGCGCATTCATGGATGAATTTAACGAGCATGCAGTGTTTTCTTCCATTGATCACAGTGGCCGATACCGCTACCACAATCAACCACACATCATCGGATGGAACTTTGCACGATTAGCCGAAGCGATGTTGCCAACCTTTGCCGCTGATCCAGACGAGGCAGTGGGCTTCGCACAAGAAACCATGAATACATTTCAAGAACGTTGGCGTAAGGCACACAATTCCGAGCGGTGCCGTGCAATCGGCGTGGAATACAGCGAAGATAACGCCAAGCTTGCCGACGAATTCTACGAATTAATCGGCAAAGCGAACCCAGACTTAACCTCGGCACACCGGGCTCTAGTAGACGCGGCAGTCAGGGATAGGCACACAATCGCGGCTCCCGGAGTCGACACCGCAAGATCGCCGGTTAACGTGCTCGCTCGCCACCTTGGTGATACGGCACCAGCTCGGGAATGGATTGCTCGCTGGCTCAACCACGCGCCTAGCCCCCATGCACTCGCACGATTACATCCGATGATTATTCCGCGCAACCATCTGGTGGAAAACGCGCTAAGCTCGGCGACCGATGGCGATCTGGAGCCCTTCCACCAGCTACTCCACGCCGTAACGCATCCATTCGGCAAGAAGCATCCACCGGAATTCCTGAAGCCAGCGCCCCGAGAATTCAGCGCAACGTATCAAACCTTCTGCGGTACTTAGGCCACACAGGTTTTCAGAAGATGAAGGGCTCGCACCATTAGGTGCGAGCCCTTCATGCCATCAACCACCTCGGGCAAGACTGCCCGCTGGAGTTGCTCGAATGATTCTGCTTTCCAGCTTGTTTTCTTTGCCCTAGTCTTCCAGCTTCAGGGTCTTCTGCGTGAACTCCCACAATTCGTGGTACATCTTCTCATCCTTGAACAGCTTCGTTCCGTAGGACGGAATCATTTCATAAATCTTGTCTGCCCACTCAATCATCTTCTCGCCGAAGCAACGTTCCAACAGCTCTAGCATTGCGGCAGGCGCGATAGAAGCTCCTGGGGATGCACCAAGCAGGCCGGCGATCGATCCCTCAGTGTTGTTAATCAGAGCAGTACCAAATTCCAAGGATCCGAAACGCGGTGGAGCTGCTGGCTTAATAACCTGCACGCGCTGGCCGGCCGTAACGATCTCCCAGTCCTCGTTCTTTGCGTCTGGGACGTAATTACGCAAGTTTTCCATCCGCTGATCAAAGTCCTGCATCACCTCCGTGATCAGGTACTTGGTCAAGTTAAATTCTTGAACCGAAACTCCCAGGTAAGAAGGGATATTATCTGGGCGGATCGACTTGAACAGATCCAGATAAGAGCCCTTCTTTAAGAACTTCGGCGACCAACCACCATACGGACCAAACATCAGGCCCTTCTTGCCGTCGATCACGCGGGTGTCCAAGTGCGGAACCGACATTGGCGGGGCATTTTTGGTCATGGCTTGCCCATAGACCTTGGCGTAGTGATTGTCGATCAGCTCTGGGTTCGTCGAACGTAGCCACAGACCAGAGACCGGGAAGCCCGCGTAGCCATGCACCTCAGACAAACCTGCTTTACGCAACAGGTCGAGTGCGTAACCACCGGCACCCACGAACACGAAGTTGGCTTTCACTACACTAGTATCGCCAGTGTGTAGATTTTTGACGGTTACTTTCCACTTGTTTCCGTCCTTATGGAGTTTTTTAACCTCGTGCCCATAGCGCATTTCGGTGCCAGCGGCCTTCGCTGCGGTAAAGAACTGCTTGGTCAAGGCACCAAAGTTGATGTCAGTGCCTTTGTCCGTCCAAGAGATCGCAACTTTTTCGTTGTCATTCCGGCCGCTCGCCATCACAGGCAGCTTCTCCGCAAATTCATCGCGGTCGTCGGTGAACTTCATGTCTGGGAACATGTGGTTACCGCGCAGTGCTGCAAACCGGCGCTCGATATAGCCAACCTGGTCGGTTCCCTTACCAAAAGACACGTGTGGAACTTTGTTAATAAATTCCTTGGGATCCGACAAGATTCCGTTATTAAGCTGGTGCGCCCAGAATTGACGAGAAATCTGAAATTTCTCGTTCACCCCCACGGCCTTAGACAGGTCAATGGTGCCGTTCTTTTCTGGGGTGTAGTTCAGTTCGCAAAGTGCGGAGTGACCAGTGCCCGCGTTATTCCACGGCGACGAGGATTCCATGGCCGGAGCATCCAGACGCTCAATAACCATTTGTGACCAACTAGGTTCCAGTTCACGGAGCATGGCACCGAGCGTGGCGCTCATGATTCCTCCGCCGACAAGAACAATGTCTACATCATCGGTGGGTTTCGGGTTTGGGTTTTTGGACACCTGACTACCTCTTCGTATTCGATTGCACCACTTCCGCCACGCGCAAACGGCTACGCCCGAAAAGTTGAGCGCTTCGCGATACGCACAGCGAAAATTTACTCGCCTTTTACCATACGCCCCGTGTGAGCTAATACGCGAATAACTGTGGCATGTTTATCCCCTGCATCATTTTCTGCAGCACAAAACGGATTTCCTTGTGCAACAAACACTGCCCGCTCCACGCCTGTACCTAACACGAAAGCAAACCTTGCACCTAGACTGTTGCCATGCATAACTCTTGGGAGACCGACAGCCTGCTCGGAGCCCCGTTCGAGCAGTTCACTTTTAATTTCGGAATCGAGCCAACAGAAAACACCACGGCTTATGCGACACTCGTGCGTTACCCAGGGCCCCATCACCCCGCCGCGCACGAGCGGGATACCGCTGTGCCTGCTTCTGAACCCCTTGCCGACGATTGGGCGAGCCGGCCGGCAATCTTATGGATTCATGGGCTCACTGATTACTTTTTTCACCAGCACGTGGCACACTACTTCCACGAGCACGGATTCGCCTTCTACGCGCTTGATTTACGTAAATGCGGTCGCTCTCTGCGCGCAGACCAAACACCACACCACTGCCTGAATGTCGCAGAGTACTACGAAGAGCTTGATGCAGCAGCCGAACTTATCGCACAAGCACACAACCAGGCGCCGAACAAACGAATCATCCCATTAGCCCACTCGACTGGCGGATTAATCGCGCCACTCTGGCTTGACTACCTACGTCGGGAAAAACCACAGCTGCATGCACATTGTGCTGCCTTGGTTCTGAATAGCCCCTGGATGGAGCTACCAGTCGCTGATATTTTGGCAAAAATCGCGCGCCCAGTGCTGGCAGGCGTCGGCAAGATGTTTCCTGGTCTCCCGTTTCCAGGTGGTGTCATGGACTTGTATGGTCGCTCACTGCACAAAAACTACGACGGCGAATGGGACATTGATTTAAGATTTAAGCCATTGCACAGCTTCGAAAAGCATATGGGCTGGATCCGCGCAATCATCAAAGCACAAGGCCGCATCCACCGCGATGAAATAAATACCGGAGTTCCGGTGTTGACATTGTCGTCAGCACAATCAGCGGTAGGAACTTCCACCATGGATAAAGCTCACCAGGCCGATATCATCTTGGCCGTTGAACACATGTGGACATGGACGCCACACTTGGCGCCAGACGTCACGCTTGCCCCTATACAAGGAGCAATGCACGATGTATTTCTTTCCCGCCTGTCTGTGCGTGAACAAGCATTCGAGACTACCCTGAAGTGGCTACACCGAAACGGAGCAATCGCAAACTAATGAGCATGGAATCTTCAATGACATCATCCGCAACGAATAATTCTGCACAGCCTAAGCACTCCAAGCATTATGACCTGGTGATCATCGGTACCGGCTCGGCAAATTCGATTCCAGACGAGAATTTTGCACATAAATCAATCGCGATTATCGAAAAGGGTCGATTCGGCGGAACCTGTCTAAACGTCGGATGTATTCCAACGAAAATGTATGTCTACGCTGCGGATATCGCATTAGCAGCACGCACATCACAAGACCTGGGCATCCATGGTGAAATCACCAAAGTTGATTGGAATTCCATCGTGGAACGCGTATTCGCCAACCGGATTGACCTCATCGCGCAGGGCGGCGAAGAATATCGCCGTGGCGACGAATGCCCAAATATTGACGTTTACACCGGCCATGCAGCTTTTAACGGACCAAAATCGATTACCGTGACAGGTGCCGGTGCTGATGGTTCTGATTGCATCGTTACCGGCGATGAAATCGTGATTGCTACTGGCTCCCGTCCAATGATTCCAAGGCCAATCGCCGAATCTGGTGCACAGTTCTATACCAACGAAGACATCATGCGTTTGGACAAGCAACCAGAATCGATGATTATTGTTGGTGCCGGATTTATCGCTATGGAATTCGCACATGTCTTCCACGGTCTGGGCACGAACGTCACTGTTGCAGTTCGCGGCCAAGAGTTACTGAAACACTTGGATCACGACATCAAGTCCCGCTTCAACAAGGCGATGACTGATGCCGTCGATGTTCGCTTTGGCTTGAACATCACGGATGTGGAAAATACCGATCATGGTGTCCGCGTAACCTACGACGACGGAAGCACCCAGGAAGCAGATGTCCTGTTGGTCGCCACCGGACGCGTGCCTAACGGCGATCAAATGCATCTGGATACCGCGGGCATCGAAATGCGCGAAGACGGACGTGTGAAAGTCGACGACTACGGCCGCACGACTGCAGATGGAGTCTGGGCACTCGGCGATGTATCCTCGCCGTACATGCTGAAGCACGTCGCTAATGCAGAGACCCGAGCCCTCAAGCACAATATGCTGCACCCAGAAGATCTGCGCCCGATGCCGCACGACCACGTGCCATCAGCGATTTTCACGCATCCGCAGATCGCCACCGTCGGCATGACCGAGGACGAAGCCAAAGAGGCTGGTTTCGATATCACCGTGAAGGTACAAAACTACGGTGACGTCGCTTATGGCTGGGCCATGAATGATTCACAAGGCATATGCAAACTGATTGCTGATCGCAAAACCGGGCGACTACTCGGAGCGCACTACTTCGGTGCGCAAGCATCCACTCTGATCCAACAAATGGTACAGGTGATGGCCTTTGACCAAGACGTGCGTGATGTAGCAACCAAGCAGTACTGGATTCACCCAGCGCTGCCAGAACTCACGGAAAACGCGCTCCTCGGCCTAGAATTCTAGGCTGGAATTTTCAATATATTCCTGAGCAAAATCAAGGCGCTGCCGACGTTGCAAGCACAGTCGGCAGCGCCATTAGCTGATTCTCTAAAAGGCCGGTTTTAAATGGTCGGCTTTGTCAGAATCTCGTTACCGTCGTCAGTGATGACGATTGTGTGCTCAAATTGAGCTGTGAATTTGCCGTCAGAGTTTTGGATAGTCCAATCATCATCCCAAACGTCATAATCTAGCGATCCCAGGTTGATCATTGGCTCAATAGTCAACGTCATGCCCGGCTCTAGGACATCCCGGTAGTGGTCAGAATCGTAGTGTAAGACGACCAGACCATTGTGGAAAGTCGGTCCAACGCCGTGACCCGTGAAATCACGCACCACGTTGTAGCCGAAACGGTTGGCATAGGATTCAATCACACGTCCAATGACGTTGACTTCCCTGCCTGGCTTCGCCACCTTAATCGCGCGCATCATGGCTTCTTCCGTGCGTTCTACGAGCAACCGGTGTTCTTCTGATACCTCACCAGCCAAAAACGTACGATTGGTATCGCCATGGACGCCGTTTTTGTATGCGGTGACGTCGATATTGACGATGTCACCTTCCTGAATCACGGTGGTATCCGGGATCCCGTGGCAGACGATCTCATTGAGTGAAGTACAGCAGGATTTCGGGTAACTCATATAGCCAAGGGTCGACGGATAAGCGCCATGGTCACACATGTATTCATGAGCAATGCGGTCAAGTTCATCGGTGGTCACACCCGGGGCTACGGCACGGCCTGCTTCTTCAAGTGCGTTCGCCGCAATCTCGCAAGATTCGCGCATAGCCTCAATGGTTTCTGGTTTTTGAATGAACGGCTCACCAATATTTTCTTGGACGGTGTCCTTCCATACGTATTCTGGGCGCTCGATGTTATCCGGAACAGTACGGAGAGGAGTTGGCTTGCCTGGGGAGAGCTTTCCACGTTGAGTCATGACTCCCCATGGTAGTAGCTAGGTAGCTTTCTTGGTGAACCAGGCACCAGCAGCAACGCCACGATTCCGAGTGACAAGACACGACCCAGTCCAACGCTGCACATCCTTCTATCCAAGGCCGGGGCGTTATTTGCTGTCTCAGACAGCCTAGGGTCGGTTGTTGCTGCCGGTCTGTCTATAGATTCACTGCCTGACATGAATTAAGCAAAACGCAGATCACAGACCGCTGTGCTTTACCTCGCTTCATTATTCTTCAAGCGGACCCGGTTCCGCGTAAGCACCCGCCCCTGCCCGGAGTTCATCAAGACGTTGGAAGAAACGGTCAGAGACATTGACCGCCGTTGTCGAACCTCCCCCGTCAACGATCAGCGTCGCGAAGGCAATGTCGTCGTCCCGGAACCCAGTAAACCAAGCATGCGAACCCCCGGAATATTCCGCTTCACCAGTCTTTCCGTGAATCGTGCCACCGGCTTGCATACCCGCAGCAGTTCCCGAAACAACGACTTCCCGCATCATCGAGCGCAAACCATCAATGGCTGCCGGGGAAGGACCAGGAAGTTCTTCACTCGGTTTAGTTTCGTGCCCTTCGATCAGCGTCGGCACAGGACGATACCCCGCAGCCACCGTCGACGACACCAAAGCAAAGCCGAATGGGCTAGCTAGATCCAGGCCCTGGCCATAACCGGCTTCCGTACGTTCAAACGCAGTTTCTCCTTCCGGGATTTCCCCAGTGATGGTCAGCAATCCCGGAATATCGTAATCAATTCCCAGGCCAAATTTCTTGCCAGTCTGTTCCAATTCACCCGGCGCAAGGTTCGTCGACATCTCAGCAAAGGTCGTGTTACAGGATGCCGCGAATGCGCGCTGCAACGGGACTGTGCCTAGCGAGAATTGGTTGTAGTTGACCACGGTACGGCCCTGAATATTCATTACTCCAGGACAGCCCACGGAGTTTTGTGGGTTAAGCCCTTGATGCTCGATCCCGGCTGCCGCGGTAATAATCTTGAACACAGAACCAGGCGGGTAATGCCCATTAAGCGCAATATCGCCGTCTTTATCCGCTGCTGGCGTTTGAGCGACTGCAAGAATTTCACCAGTCGATGGCCTCATGGCAACCAACATTGTCTGTTTGTCCTGCCGCAGAGCAACGGCATCTTGTGCAGCCCGCTGGACGTTGTAATCGATCGCGATTTTTAGTGCCGGGGCCGGATCTGCTTCATGCACGCTCACGTCGGAAAGCGCAGCACCGTGGGGATTAACCACACTAACTTTCCAACCGTTCGCACCTTCCAGGTCATCGCCGACGATGCGAGTCACGCGCGACATAATGTCCGGAGCAAAGTCTTTTTCCAGAGGAACCATCGCGGGTTCTTCGTTCAATCGAACTCCGGGAATATCAGAAAGATCGTCGACAATCGTTGGGCCTGCATCAGCAGAATACACCCCCACCGAATAGATCCCGTCGATGCTTTCTAATGATGACGCTAGTTCTCCGGCATCTAAGGGCGATATCGTCGCATCACGCCCACTAGCAGCATTGACTGCGCTAGCGATGCGCGCTGCAGCCGCACGCGGATCTTCCAGCTGCGCAGCATCAACCAACAACCGGTGCGATACTCCCGGCGATAGGAGCTCCACCCCGTCTGACGAAACCACGCTGGCACGAGCTGCCTCTACTGCGCGGAGTTCCAAATGCTGGTTAGCTCCAAGATCCGGGTGAATAATAGTGGGCTTATAACGGACCGTCCACTCATCGGAGGCCTTAGTCAGCGTCATCTCTGTTTCATAAACCAATTCGCGATCACGCGGAAGATTCCAATGCATGGAATAACGTGCAGTTGCGATGGAGTCGTTGACGTCAACGTCGGCAAGCGTTGTGGTTAAGCCTTCTGCTTGCAAGCCGGTGAAAGTTTCATCGATTGCTTGCACAGCACTCTGAGGATTATCGATTACCTCAGATAAAGCCTCCGCATCACGCTCAGCCATCGCATCCAAAAAATCTTGGGCGACTGGATCTGCAGAGGCAGGCTTCGGGGTACACGCCACCAGCGTAGAGCCGCTAATAACGGCAGAAACCAGCAGCGCAACCGTCTTTTTCATAGCGAGAAGACTAACACGCCAAAGGCACGGTTTTAGGAAGTGACGCGCACATCAGCCTTTGCGCCTTCTTGCGCTTCCAAACCTTGCTCCTCAGCGATGATGTTTGCCTGCTCAATCAGCGTTTCTACGATCTGCGATTCTGGGACGGTTTTGACGACTTGCCCCTTCACAAAAATCTGGCCTTTTCCGTTGCCGGATGCCACACCAAGGTCTGCATCGCGGGCCTCGCCAGGGCCATTAACGACGCATCCCATCACGGCCACCCGCAACGGGAATTCCAAACCGTCGAGGCCTTCAGTAACTTCTTCCGCCAATTTGTAGACATTCACTTGGGCACGACCACAGGACGGGCACGAGACGATCTCCAATTTGCGTTCCTTCAGGTTCATTGCCTGCAGGATCTGTTCACCGACCTTGATCTCTTCCACCGGGTCCGCAGACAAAGAAACGCGAATTGTATCGCCAATTCCCTGTGATAGCAGAGCACCAAAGGCAACCGAGGATTTAATGGTTCCCATCATCAACGGACCAGCTTCGGTCACACCTAAATGCAAGGGGTAATCCGTTTTTGCAGCTAATTGACGGTAAGCCTCCACCATGAGCACCGGATCGGAGTGCTTCACCGAAATGGCAATGTCCCCGAAACCGTGCTCTTCAAACAGAGAAGCCTCCCAAATGGCGGATTCGACCAGGGCCTCTGGGGTGGCTTTGCCGTATTTCTCCAACAACCGCTTATCCAGTGAGCCACCATTGACGCCGATACGGATGGGAATGCCCGCATCGCCTGCCGCCTTGGCGACTTCTTTCACGCGGCCATCGAATTCTTTAATATTGCCGGGATTAACGCGCACCGCAGCGCAACCAGCATCAATGGCCTGGAAAATGTATTTCGGCTGGAAGTGAATATCCGCAATGACCGGAATCGGAGACTTCTTAGCAATCGTCGGCAAAGCTTCAGCATCGACAGGCTTCGGGCACGCAACCCGGACGATATCGCAGCCCGTCGCCGTAAGCTGGGCAATCTGCTGCAGCGTAGCGTTAATATCGTGGGTTTTCGTTGTCGTCATCGACTGCACAGAAACCGGATAATCCGATCCGACTCCCACATCACCGACCATAATCTGACGTGTTTTCCGCCGCGGAGCCAGAGTTGGCGGCGGACCTTCCGGCATTCCGAGTCCAATCGGAGTTGGCATGTACTCTCCTTGCAAATTGCGAATGTGCTGGCAATATTCTAGCACTGCCTGCTGGTGCTACCCATTGCTAAAACAGTGCGATTGGATTCACGATATCCGCGATAATTACGATGACGCCCACCGTTAACAACATCGCAGCCATGCCGTACGTCAGCGGCAGCAATTTCTCGTAGTTTGCTGGGCCGCCAGGTTCTTGTCCCCGTAGTCGGCGAAGCAGGTTGCGGACCTTTTCCCACAGCACTACCGCAATGTGACCGCCATCGAAAGGCGGTAATGGAATCATGTTAAACAGTGCGAGAAAAAAATTAAGTGTTGCCAGCATCATCCAAAACATTGGCCATAATTCACGCTCGACGAGCTCACCACCCGCACGCGAGGCACCTACCACACTTATTGGGCTATCCTGCTCCCGTTCAGCCCCGAATATAGAAGCGGCGACTGCGGGGATCTTGCTTGGGAACGCAATGATGCCCTCAACCGTCGCTTGCAACATAAACCAGGAATATTCAAAACTAGCTGGAATTGCCCCGGCAACGCTGTAATCCCGATGCACGTCCAAAGGAGCACTTGCTAAACCTACCGATCCCACGGTTCGTGGTTGCCCCTCGGCGTCATAACGCACCACCGAATCTAGTTCTACATCCAACTGTAGTTCACGGCCGTTACGCTCGATATCCAGCGTGATGGTTTCCCCTGGCCGGGATTGCACCTCATCGCGGAACTGCATGAAGTTATCAAGCTTTTCGCCGTTAAAACCGGTGATAATATCTCCGGACTGCACCCCGGCCTGACCGCCAGCTCCCTGCCCTGTGCAATTTTCTAGCTCAGCAGGCGCATCAGACTGGGTGGGCGCTTTTTGGTCTGCAGAGCACGTAACCTCACCAACGGTGGCGCGAACATCAGCGTGCGGATCTGGCAGCCCAGCACTAGCAGCAACTAAGAATAAGATCAGCAAACCGAGCACAATATTGACGAACGGACCGGCTGCCAAGACCACGATTCGTTGCCAAGCTGGCTTGGAATACATGGCGTGGGGTTTTTCGTCCTCGGTCATCTCATCCATCGCGGTCATACCCGCGATATCGCAAAAACCGCCAAGAGGCAGTGCTGCCAGGCCGTACCGCGTATGTCCCTTAGTAAAAGAGAACACCGAAGGGCCAAACCCAACGTAGAAACGACGCACGCGCATCCCAAATGCCCGGGCAGAAACCATATGTCCTGCTTCATGCAAGGCAATAGTGACCGCAATGCCCAGCGCAAACAAGAAAATGCCAAGAATAAAAGCCATCGCGAAAACTCTACCTCAACTGCACGCTAATTCAGACGGATATGTTCTAGATCTCTACTGCCGAGCCACTAGTGCAGCGCTGCAATATGCTCACGGGCGATACGCCGGGCTGCAGTTTCGAGTTCATAAACATCATCCAAACTGCTAGCAAGTGGCCCTGGTCTTCCTGCAAACATATCCATCACCGCTCCAACGAGGTCAACAATCTGCGGAAAATGGATTTGCTCGCGCAAAAATGCCCCGGCGGCTTCTTCATTAGCCGCGTTGAATACGGCCGGCATTCCGTCGGTGGCTAGAGCAGTACGCGCCAAATTTAAAGCGGGAAACGCCTCATTATCCACGGGCAGAAAATCCCAAGACTGTGCATCCTGCCAGTTCAAAGACGGTTGCGCATGTGGCACCCGGTCGGGCCAAGCTAAAGCGAGTGCTATGGGCAGCTTCATTGAAGGCGGTGAGGCCTGTGCGAGCGTCGAGCCATCATAAAAGGTCGCTGCAGAATGCACAATCGACTGCGGGTGCACAACCACATCGATACTGCTAGCAGGGAAATCGAATAAATAACTAGCCTCAATCAGTTCCAGGCCTTTATTTACCAAAGTGGCCGAATTAAGCGTATTCATCTGCCCCATCGACCAGGTTGGGTGTGCTGCCGCTTGTTGCGGAGTCACCTCCCACATACGGCTACGGTTCCAACCGCGAAAGGGCCCTCCAGAAGCTGTTAGTACCAAACGCGAGACCTCTTCACGACGACCAGAGCGCAGAGCTTGTGCCATGGCAGAATGCTCGGAATCAACGGGGACAATCTGACCCTCATTAGCTTTTTCGAGCACCCACCGACCGCCAGCTACCAATGATTCTTTATTCGCCAACGCCAACGTCGAGCCCGCTTCGAGAGCCGCAAGAGTAACCGGCAACCCTCGCGAGCCATCCATGGCATTGAGTACGACATCAGCCTGCGTGGCTGCACACAATGCAGCAGCAGCATCTGGGCCTCCCATGATGTTTGCGCCGAGCTCCTGGGAAACTTTTCTCGCGACATCGTTATCAGCGATGGCGAGGCAATCTGCGGGAATCGAAAAATCTCGTGCCTGCTGACAAAAAAGCTCTATGCGCGAGCCTCCTGCCGCAAGGCCAACTAACTGGAACTTGTCTGGGTTATCAGCGATCAATTCCAGAGCTTGCGTGCCAATCGAACCTGTCGAGCCCACTACTACAACAGTGCGGGGGGATGCAGATTTCCGGGACGAAGACTGGTGGTCTAGTTGTGCGAGATTCACAGCCGTTACTTTATCGTCTAGCGACATTAATCGCTTTATGCCCGCCGATATGCGAGAATAATGGCAGCTATATTTTAGGTTCGGTAACTACCGCCACAGTGAATTCTCCGGGTTCTCCTCGGCGGTGTGCCGTACACAGGTTTTAACTGACGTTGATGTGAAGGAGTATCCGCTGTGGCTTCCCATGAACCCGCACCGCAGGTACATAATGGTGTATCTACCCTCGATGTTCCCTCGGCTGCCTGGGGTTACAGCGCCGTTAAGCGCACCACCATCCAGGTAACTGGCTGGCTTTCCGTTCTGTGGCTCTTGGGCTTGAACTTCGGCAACCACGAAGGCCATGTCGAGACCATTTACTTATTCCTCTTCGCGATCTTGATCGCAGTCGGCCTGCTCATTCACCTGTTTGAGCCAAAGCTATCGCAAGTACGCACCATTACTGGTCGAAACAAGGGTGAAAACCACAAAGAACCAGAATGGGCCTATCAACAGGCAACTTTGACCGGTGTCTATGCTGACCTGACTGATTCCCAGTTGCGCTCTATGAACATCGACCCTGCTCGTGTTGCTCAGCTGCGTGCCGGCCAGCGCAACGAAGCGATCGAAGGCTAAGCACCCTTCCCGGCCTGATTTCCACGGCCAGCTACAGCATGCCGGCCAGCAAATTGCCGTATCAGACTAATAGCCACCCCAGTTTCGGGGTGGCTATTAGTCTGTCTGGGGTCATAAATCGAGGGGAATCAAAGCTCACACAAAAAGCTAAGCAAAGGCTTTCTAAGCGCGGGCCTCGGCCTCCATTTTCCTACCAGCTTCTTCTTCAGCAGCCAACTGACCACAAGCCGCCGCGATTTCTTGCCCCTTAGTATCACGAACAGTACACGGCACCCACTGAGAAACTCTGCGAACAAACTCGTCTTGCCTATCTTTTGGCGAGGCATCCCATTCCGATCCCGGAGTTGGATTCAGTGGAATAACGTTCACGTGCACCTTGGTGCCCAAAGCATTCCATAATTTCTCACCAAGTAAATCCGCCCGCCAGTCCTGGTCATTCTTATCCCGGATTAAAGCATATTCAATGGATACGCGACGCGAAGTTTTCTCCACATAATACTTCGCCGCAGCAAGCACTTCTTCCACGGACCAACGATTATTTACTGGTACTAAGGTGTCACGGAATTCATCGTCTGGGGTATGCAAAGATACTGCGAGCGTAACGTTCATTTGTTCGTCGGCAAGCTTGCGAATAGCCGGAGCCAACCCCACAGTGGAAACCGTCACGTTGCGTGCAGAAATCCCAAACCCCTTGGGGCCGGGAGCAATAATTTGGGCAACAGTTTCCTTAACACGTTTATAGTTCGCCAGAGGCTCCCCCATCCCCATGAATACGATATTCGACAAACGAGAACCTTCGGCGGCCAAGGTTTTAGCCGCATGGCGGACCTGCTCTGTCATTTCTGCAACCGAAAGGTTACGATCCAATCCGCCTTGGCCAGTTGCACAAAACGGACAGTTCATACCGCAGCCCGCTTGCGAAGATATGCAAAGCGTGGCGCGATTCGGATAACGCATCACCACCGATTCCAGCAGTGTCCCGTCGTGCAAGCGCCACAACGACTTTGATGTGTGGCCGTCATCTGTTTCCTTGGAATACAGGTGCGTCATCAGTTGTGGGAACAACGCTTCGGCAACTTTGTCACGGGCATCGGCCGGGAGATCTGTCATCGTCGATGGATCTGCTTCATAACGCTCGTAATAATGACGAGCAATCTGGTTAGCCCGGAATTTTGGTAGCCCCAACTCGGCCAACGCAGCAATGCGCTGTTCGTCACTCAAATCCGCAAAATGCTTCGGCGGAAGGCCCCGCTTCGGGGAGGAAAAATCGAGTTTTACAGGTTGTGGCATGACGACCATACTGCCTTGTTCGGCGGGCAGGAACAAATCACTATGAGCTATATTGCACCAGTGCGTTGATCAATAGCCACGTTGCCATAGCAGCGGGCAACATGCCGTCAATTCGATCCATGACCCCACCATGGGCAGGAAGTATCGCAGACATGTCTTTGATGCCAAATTCGCGTTTGAATTGCGACTCCACAAGATCACCGAGAGTGGCACAGATGACCAGTCCCAGCCCTAAGACGATGCCGATTCGCCAGTCATCATGTAATAAGAAATGTACAGTTAATGCGCCCGTGGTAATGCCAAATAGAACTGAGCCTGCGAAGCCCTCCCAAGACTTCTTTGGACTCACTGCAGGAGCCATCGGGTGTGCGCCAAACATTACGCCAGCAGCATAACCACCGACGTCAGAAGCAACGACACACAACATGAAAGTTGCGATCGAAGCACTCCCCGACGCCCAAGGGGTAGACAAATGCGAGAGCATAGCCGCGAACGAGGCAAACAATGGGATCCACATCAGCACGAAAACGCCGACGGACATATCCCGCAGGTAATTCTGCGGAGCAGAATGCCGACCGTTATGGAACAACCGCCCGAACATCAAAATGAGAACGGACGCGACAAAAGCCGTTACCAATCCTGTGAGCTCAAATGGCCAGGAAAGCCATACCATCGCCTGGCCCATGAATATCATTTGATAAAACGGCAGGCTATAGGAATTCTCACGCAGTCGGGACAATACTTCCCACATTGCGACGGCCACTCCGACCGAGACCACTGGGTACCAAGCAACCGGACCGATCAATAGCGCACCGATTACTAGCGCTCCCAGCAGCACACCAACCAGGATCGCGACCCTAAGATCACGGCCAGCATCGTTTTTAGGGTATGGAAGATGGCCACGTAGTGACCAAGTAGATCTAGATTCTTTCATACCCCTCCTCAAGGCTATTGTTACGGAATGCATGGCACAGCAGGCGGAAACACCGTTGTAGGTATCTTCTCGCTTTCCGCCTAGGTACCTGGGAATTACTTGCTCGTTGTAGAAAGACGTCGCACTGCGAGTAAACCGCGCTCACAGTGCGACGTAAGCAGAATTGAGGAGGTAGTTTAAACTTCCATCAATTCGGATTCCTTGTTGTTTACGACGTCGTCGATTGACTCGACGTATTTCGCAGTAACTTTTTCCATCTCTGCTTCAGCAGCCTTAACTTCGTCTTCGCCGCTGTCTCCGTCTTTTTGTAGTTTCTTAAGCTGCTCCATCGCTTTACGGCGCACATTACGGATAGCGATCTTGCCATCCTCGCCCTTGGAGCGAGCAAGCTTCACCATGTCTTTACGACGTTCTTCAGTGAGCTGTGGGATAGTGACCCGCAAGACATGACCATCATTGGTGGGGTTAACCCCCAGATCAGAATTCCGGATGGCATTTTCAATCTCACCGATCATGGACTGCTCATAAGGCTTAATCAGCAGCATACGAGGCTCAGGAACCGAAACCGTCGCCATCTGCGTAATTGGGGTAGGAGCACCGTAGTACTCCGCAACCAGACCGTTAAACATGGATGGGTTCGCCCGACCAGTACGAATAGTGGTGAGGTCTTCGCGTGTGTGCTCAACAGAAGCCGCCATACGCTCTTCTGCTTCCAGCAAAATATCGTCAATCATGAATAGATCCTGTACTTAATCGTGTATTACAGATTTGAAAAGTGTCTAGCCCAGCCAGCTAGCCACGGTTTCTAGCTTTCCTGTGAGGATACCAGGGTGCCAATTCGCTCCCCTGCGACAGCACGTGCGATGTTGCCTTCAGTCAGCAGGTTAAACACCAAAATCGGCATATCGTTGTCCATACAAAGGCTGAAAGCAGTGGCATCTGCGACCTTCAGACCTTTTTCGATGACTTCCCGTGGGCTGATTTCACTGTACAGCTCGGCATCCGGGTTATGCCGTGGATCGTCGGAATAGACGCCGTCAACCCCTTTAGCCAAAAACAGTACCTCTGCCCCAATTTCCAAAGCCCGTTGTGCGGCAGTGGTATCTGTGGAGAAATACGGCATGCCCATACCTGCGCCGAAAATGACAACCCGGCCCTTTTCTAAGTGCCTATCAGCACGCAATGGTAGGTATGGTTCGGCGATCTGGGCCATATTGATGGAAGTCTGTACACGGCAATCGACTCCCAGTTGTTTTAGAAAATCTTGCAGCGCCAACGAGTTCATCACTGTACCGAGCATGCCCATGTAATCCGACCGTGCTCGGTCCATCCCTCTCTGGGACAACTCGGCACCACGGAAGAAATTTCCCCCGCCGATAACTACCGCGATTTCTGCGCCGGTTTTGGCTACCTCTGCAATTTGGCGGGCGACATTTTCCACCACATCCGGATCAATGCCAACGGTTCCACCGCCGAACATTTCACCGCCGAGTTTCAGCATGACGCGTTTATAACGGGCTCTTTGGGCACTTTCGGTGTCAGTCACCGTTGTTCTCTCCTTGGCTGTGCAGACATTGGATTCTATGCTACCTTCTCGGTTCACTAGCCTAGCAATTGGACACTAAGGTCGGCAGTTTTTCTTTCCTAGCTTCGTTAACCACCCTTAAATTACAACAAAGCCCTCGCCAGAAAATGGCAAGGGCTTTGTGAGACACGCATTGTGCGCGATTGTTAATTCAGGTTATTACGCCTGACCAACCTCGAAGCGACGGAATCCAGTCAGCTTCACGCCTGCTTCCTCAGTTACCTGAGCGACGGTCTTCTTGCTGTCCTCTAACGATGGCTGCTCCAATAGAACGACATCCTTGTAGAAACCATTCAGACGGCCTTCTACGATCTTTGGAATTGCCTTCTCTGGCTTGCCCTCTTCGCGAGTGATCTGCTCAGCAATAGCCTTTTCCTTCTCAACAACGTCGGAAGGGACGTCCTCGCGGGTCAGATACTTTGCCTTCAACGCAGCAACCTGCATTGCAGCAGCACGTGCTACGTTTTCAGCGTTGTCAGCATCAGACTCGTAGGAAACCATGACACCAACAGATGGTGGCAAGTCACCAGAGCGCTTGTGCAGGTAGAGAGCAACCTTGTCGCTGTCTACGGTTGCGGCACGCTTCAGTTCCAGCTTCTCACCGATCTTGGCTGACTGCTCTTGGATCAGCTCACCGGCGGTGGAGCCATCAACTTCAACTGCTTGCAACTCTTCCTGGGAGTTAGCCTTAGCGGAAGCAGCAGCTTCAGCGATCTTCTGGGCAAAGTTGATGAAGTCCTGGTTCTTCGCAACGAAGTCAGTCTCACAGTTAACTTCGACCATGGTGTTTCCGGAAACTGCAATTAGGCCTTCGGAAGCGTCGCGGTCTGCACGCTTGCCGACGTCCTTGGCGCCCTGGATACGCAGGGTTTCGACAGCTTTGTCGAAGTCGCCGTCGTTTTCTGCCAGAGCCTTCTTGCAGTCCATCATGCCGGAACCGGTCATGTCACGGAGCTTTTTAACGTCTGCAGCGGTGTAATTCGCCATAGTGTGGACGATCCTCCTTATGTAGGAACGATGTGGGAACGGGAAACGTTTTCTTAGTACGTCTCGTTATCGCGATTAAGCGTTCTCGGAAGAAGCGCCTTCTGCCGATGCTGGGTCAGCAGCAGCCGCTGCTTCTGCAGCATCGCGCTGTTCCTTATCTGCGGAATCGCCGGCGGATTCCTTAGCAGCAGCGAGCTTACGCTCTTCACGTGCCTTCTTGCCTTCTTCAACTGCGTGGCCGACGATGCGGGACAGCAGCTTAGTGGCGCCGATGGCGTCATCGTTGCCTGGAATTGGGAAGTCAACATCGTCCGGATCACAGTTGGTATCCAGGATAGCGACGATCGGAATGTTGAGCTTGTGAGCTTCGGAAACTGCGATGTGCTCTTTGTTGGTGTCAACGATCCACAAGGCCGATGGCGCCTTGGTCATCTCGGAAATACCACCCAGAACGCGCTCCAGTTTTTCGCGCTCGCGGGTCAGAGTTAGAACTTCTTTCTTGGTACGACCCTTGTAGCCATCCTCAGCAGCGTCCATAGCCTGCAGTTCTTTCATGCGGCCAAGACGCTTAGTGACAGTCTGGAAGTTGGTGAGCATACCGCCGAGCCAACGGTGGTTCACGTATGGCATGCCAACGCGCTTTGCTTCTTCTTCAACAGCTTCCTGAGCCTGCTTCTTGGTACCAACGAAGAGGATGGTGCCGCCGTGAGCAACGGTTTCTTTCACGAATTCGTATGCTTCATCGATGAAAGTCAGAGTCTGCTGCAGATCGATGATATAGATGCCGTTGCGATCGGTGAAGATGTGGCGACGCATCTTTGGGTTCCAGCGACGCGTCTGGTGACCGAAGTGGACACCCGCGTCGAGGAGCTCGCGCATGGTTACAACTGCCATGGTTAGCTTCCTTCTCGGTAGATAGTTTTGGTTTTCAAGGACATCGCAGGGCTTACACCCTACTTTTGTGCTGCAAGGGTTTTTATCCCTTGCCCTAGCAATGAAGTCCGCCGCTAACACTCCACGGTAAACTTTCGTGATTCACATAGAATCGAATACCACGTGGAGACCACGTCAGCGCCGGTTTTTCACCACCCTCTATATTGTTATGGAATGGTGAAAAACTTCATCGCGCGTAGTCAGTGCGCATAACACACACTGCTGGGCCGTATTTTAGGTTAATTCTTCGGATAACACCAATTTATTTGCTGAGTTATCCACAGCTCAATTGCGTTATGTCACTAAGATGTTCAAGCGCCACACTATTCACACACTTTTCATTCCCACCGCACTATTTACACGCTCTTCCTAGAGACTTGGATTTATGAAAAGTGTGCATTATCTGGCTCTACCGACTGTTCGCCAGCACGATGAAACAACCGGGTGGATAGCTCTCCCACGCAAGTTATCCAGCATCGCGTGCGTGCTCGCACTAGTGGTCTTTACCGCAATTCCACACGCACTTGCTGTCGACCAGCTAAGCCTGGACGAAAGGTCTGCCAATTCCGAGGCGTTTTCAGGCGTTTATGTTGATCCCGGCACCCGTACCGCTACCCCATCGCCAATCTTGCGTGGTTTTGATCCACCAGAAAAAGATTGGTTGCCAGGACATCGAGGAGTGGATCTGGATGTAGCGATTGGTGCTCCCGTTGCTTCTGCAGGAGCAGGTATTGTGCATTTTGCCGGAAACGTAGCCGGAACACCGACCGTATCCATCAATCACGCTGGAGGGCTACGTACGACATATCAGCCGGTCTTTCCACGAGTCAAAGCTGGCGACCACGTAACTGTCGGGGAAATCATTGGGACCTTAGCCTCCCCCACCGACGGAACCCCGGGCCTGCACTGGGGTGCTCGCACCGGCCCTAAGACATACATCAACCCGCTAGATCTATTGGGCGAAGCGATTATCCGTTTAAAACCATGGGATTGAGATAAACCGTCAGCTTACCTGGCAATTTATTAGGCCCTTGGGTGAGCCTGCGAATGCACCTGTTTTAAACGCTCAGCAGTGACGTGTGTATAACGCTGAGTTGTTTGCAGCGAAGCATGCCCCAAAATTTCTTGCACCACACGAAGATCTGCTCCCCCTTCTAACAAATGTGTTGCTGCGGAATGCCGCAATCCATGTGGACTCAAGCCCGTAATTCCTTGCTGTAGCCCGGCGCGTTCTACTATTCGCCGTACCTGGCGTTGGTCGATTCTCTTCCCGCGGGCGCCGATAAATAGTGCAGGTTCCGTGGAATCATTCCTGGTTTTGGTTTGTATTACGACACGGCCGTCGGCGATCCAGGTTGCCAGGGCATTCGCAGCTGCTCTCCCGAATGGCACGATGCGTTGTTTATTTCCTTTGCCAGTAACTTTGATGGTTTGTTGTTGGGTATCTAGATCATTCCGGTTGAGGGAAACGAGTTCGGCAACGCGCATTCCTGAGGCATAGAGCAATTCGAGGATTGCAGTATCACGTTGGCTTATGGGGTCACGTTTATTGGGTTTGGTTTGGTCTTGATTGTGTTGTGCTACGACGTCGGCAGCTTCGTTGACCGCAAGTACCGTGGGTAACGTTGAGGTAGCACTTGGATTATGTAGTCGTGCTGCTATGTCGGCTTCAAGATGTCCTTGGCGTTGTGCCCATGTAGAAAAAGCGCGAGTCGCAGAGGCCCTGCGCGCTATTGTTGCTCGGGATTTTCTCTCACGTACCGCCTGTGCAAGCCATGCCCGTAAGTTGGGCAGGGTGAATTCGGCGAAGGTCGGTACAAGGGTGGCCAGGTCATATAAATCGCTGCGATAGCTGCGTACGGTGGCCGGTGAGCGTCCTTGCACGTAATGCTGGTAATCGGCGAAGTCGTCTATGGCTTCGTGTAATTGGCTTCGCCGAGCCCCTTGTGAACTGGATATATGGGTGCCGGTCTCCATATCGTTTGATTATAGGCCGGCTCGCTATGTCATGGTCCTGCGTTGTCATGGCACAGCATTTTCTGCTCACGGTATTTGCTAATCATTTTGCTGTGTTCGTGTGAACCGTCCGTTCTTTCGTGCAATGAATCCGTTTTTGTGTAAATCGAGTAGCAAATGAACAGTCAGCCCTAGTGGCATTCCGGCCTCGGTAGCTATTTGCTCTGCTTGCTTACCGGGAAAACCATGAGCCGGTGTGCAGTCGTAAATTTGAAGTTCATTGCGTGAGAGTTTTTGTATAGGATCCGGGCCGAACTGCATCTCGTATTGGCCGGTAGCATCAATTTCGCCGATACCACCGAGTAGTTCACGCACGTCATCGGCACTCGTAACCAGCTGTGCGCGACCGTCTTTGACTAGCTGGTGACAGCCGAGCGAACCCACGGTAGTGATAGGCCCTGGTACTGCCATGGTGGTTTTACCGAAGCCTTCTGCCCAGTGCACAGTGTTCAATGCGCCAGAACGCCATGCTGCTTCCACTACGACTGTGCCTTCAGTCAAGGCCGCTACTAGGCGATTGCGAGTGAGGAATCGGTGTCGTTGTGGTGGTGTTTCTGGTGGGTATTCAGTGACCAAGGCTCCGTGGCTACCTGAGGCAATAGTGTTGAAGAGTTTTGTGTTGACGCGGGGGTAAGTTCTATCCACCCCGCAGGCAGATATAGCCATGGTTGTACCTCCTGCTGCGAGAGCCGCAGAATGTGCCACAGTATCAATACCGATCGCGCCGCCAGCGACAATAGTCCATTGCGCTGGACATAGGCCTCGCACAAGGTGTTCGGTGGCTGCTTTGCCATAAGAACTTATGGACCGCGTCCCCACGACAGCAACGGCTTGGGCGACGAGCTCCCGCAGATCGTTGCCACGCACCCACAGGCTATGCGGTGGGGAACTGGCCCCAGTGTGCTTGCTAGCTAAGCCGCTTCCACGTTCAGCACCCAGTTGAGCAAAACCAAAAGCCGCATTGAATGTCTCTGCCGGATACTCCTCATCATCTGGAGTCACCAGGCGCGCCCCATAGTCCGCAGCTATTTCTAGATCTTTTTCCCAGCGGCACCAATCATGTCGGGCTTCAGTCTGTCCCAATACCCCATTCAACCAGCTCGCTCGTGCGCGAATACCACGGGCAATTTCTGTGCAGTCTCTGCCGGAGCGCAGTAATTGCCACAATGCCTGAGAAGGTCCTTCGATCACCCGATTGAGATAAGCCCACGCATAGCGCTCTGCATCAATTTTGTTGCTACCTGAGGTCATAGCACGACCTCCTGGTGTACCTGAGTCATGTCACCACGGATTTCTATGGCTTGCGCGACTTCTTCCAAGCCAGGTTGCGCGCTGCCAACAAGATCACACAGCGTCCAAGCAAGTTTTAAAATCTTATCCACTGCCCGCTGGCTAATATCCCCATTTGCTAAGTGCGCCTGCACCAAAGCCATGCCCGCCGAATCAGCCGCAAATTCCCGGCGCAGCAAGGTAGTGGGCACCGTTGCATTTGTCCGTGCCGCAATACCAGCTTGTGCCCAGCGGAAATTACCGCGCTGCCGTGCTTCTGCGACAGATTCAGCAATGTCTGCCGACGTCCGTGCCCGATCACTGACTAACGTCGCTGCCTGCGAATGCGTCCGCACGGTCATATCAAGCCTATCGCGCATCGGCCCAGACAGATTATTCAAATAGCGCATGCGCTCATGCGGCCGACACCGACATTTCGTGGCATCTTCAGCAGCACAACGACAGGGATTAGCTGCTAAAACCAGCTGACAGCGCGCCGGGAAAATAATCTCGCGGCGGTTGCGCACTAACCGTACTTCGCCTTGCTCCAACGGGGTGCGCAAACTATCAACCACTGCGGCCGGCATTTCTGAAATTTCGTCGAGAAACAACACCCCATGGTGGGCCAGACTGACTGCACCAGGACGGGGATTACCGGATCCTCCTCCCAATAACCCGGCGCGAGTAATGGAGTGGTGCGGGGCTATATAGGGGGCTTTCGTGATTACAGATCGCGGGGCACTACCAGTTCCTAAGACGGAATGTACTGCGCTAACTTCCAAGGATTGCGATGTTGATAGTTCAGGCATAATTCCGGGCAGCCGTGCGGCCAGCATGGATTTACCTGAACCCGGCGGGCCTATTAGCAACATATGGTGTCCACCAGTAGCGGCGATTTCTGCAGCTCTAACGGCATCTTCCTGGCCCGCAATGTCTGCAAAATCCAGACTCGGAGGCCCGGAGGTATCTGAATGGCGGGCATAGCTGTGGGCGTCGGCAAGTTCTGTCTCACCACATATCCAGCGATAAGCTGCCGTCAACGTGGGCGCTACCAACACGTGCATGTCCTCCAGCAGCGCTGCCTCGGGCGCATTGGCTGGTGGAATGATCACAGTTTCAAAGCCGTAGCGGCGAGCCGCTAACAAGGCAGGCACAATTCCAGCGACAGCATGTACCCGCCCATCTAGACCTAGTTCGCCGAGCACCAGGACTGAACTCAAATCACGTTGTTGACGTCGTCCAGTGTGCCCCGCGGCTTCCAAAATTGCCAAAGCAGTAGGGAGATCGAAATGTGATCCTGATTTGGGCAAGCCCGCAGGCGACATAGAAACCACAATCTTGGTTTTCGGCCAGCCTAGTTGTGCATTTGCGACTGCTGTACGGATACGATCACGTGATTCATTGACGGCTGTATCGCCCAGCCCCACGACATGAATCCCTGGCAGCCCTGGCCCAATATTTGCTTCGACGGTGACAATATCGGCGTGGACACCAGACAGTGCGACAGTATGGGTTTTAGCAAGCACCACGCTCAACCCCTTCAAAGACCTCTACGGCAACGCCTTTGCTTGGGTCCGTGTCCGCGCTGACGACGATTACATCAAAACGAATCTGCCCCAGAAAAGCAGCACCGTCACAGTGCTGCTGTTCGCTGAGCCACCGGGAGGCAGCATGCCGCATACGGTGAAGTTTCTTCGTGGTCACCGCCTCAGCCCCTCCGAAGGCCCTACTGGTGCGGGTTTTAACTTCCACGAACACGATTGACCCCGGCGGCCCATCACCGGGCCGGACAATCAGGTCTATCTCTCCACCGCGATAATAAACGTTACGAGCGATAACTTCGTAACCGCGGTTTCGGTAAAAGTCTTGGGCAATAGACTCACCGCGTTGGCCTAGTTGCCGTGCATGAGTTGGCATCACAGATTCCCCCAACAAAAACTGTTAATCATCTGAAGCTTTTTCAGATATCACTAGTTTTCGTCGGTACGTCGTCTGCTACAAGAAGCAACCACCGAGCTACCGCTTAATCTGTGGACAATGGGGGTTATCCACAGCCTGGCGTAAACAGATTTGACAGAATCCAACTATTCCGAAAGTCAGGTTTGCCGGACGCCAGATTTGTCGGTAGTGCAGGCACTATTCCGGCATAATCATATCTGGTTTATCGAGTTCTTCGATGTTGACATCTTTGTAGGTAATCACTCGAACATAGCGAACGAAACGCGCCGCGCGATACATGTCCCAAACCCAAGCATCAGACATGCGCACCTCGTAATATACGTCGCCACCACCAGAGGTATGCGGAATGAGTTCTACCGCATTGGCTAAATAAAAACGACGTTCAGTTTCGATCACGTAGGAAAACTGGCTGACGACGTCGCGATATTCACGATACAGAGACAGCTCGACTTCAGCTTCGTAGTTGTCCAGTTCTTCTGCGCTCATCTGCGATTACTCCTTACGCGGCCGGCTAAGGATCCGGTGTCTGCGAACAATGTGAAAACCAGTCTAACTGGCAATCGCCCCTGCACGGCTGCGGCGCACCGGGGCACAAACGCCTAGCCAGAATTATGGCTGCGTGGCTTCCCAGTACGCATGAGCAGCCGCCACATTTGCGTAACTGCGACGGTGCTCCGGGCAAGCTCCCCGCTGTTCTATCGCTTGACTATGCGCTTTGGTGCCATATCCTTTATGCCCGGCAAGCCCATAGCCGGGATAACGCTGATCTAACTCCACCATCAGACGATCACGGCTTACCTTTGCCAGCACACTTGCCGCAGAAATGCACCGGGCTGCAGCATCACCACCAATGATCGGAAGCTGTGGCACAGTCAAACCGGGAATTTTCATCGCATCGCTAAGCACGTAGCCAACGGGGTGCGCCAAACCAACCACAGCGCGACGCATCCCGGAAAGGTTTGCATGCTGAATTCCCCGAGCATCAATTTGTGCCGCCGAGATATGCACAACGTTATAATCCACCGCCTGATCAACGATGAGATTATAGAGCTTCTCTCTCTTAGCAGGAGTTAATTTTTTCGAATCGGTCAACGCTGCCAATTTCGGCAATGATGCAGCAGGCAACACGCACGCGGCTATGGTCACTGGCCCACAGCAGGCACCTCGGCCAGCCTCATCTACTCCCGCGATTGGCCCAAACCCACTACTTTCCAGCTGCAGTTCCATCCAGCTTGGGCTTCCATATAGCTTCGTGCCAGCCGTATCTTTGTGCGCTTTCTGCGCGTTTCGTGTTACCGCCATGGATTTACTCCAGTCCGCCAAAGCGATCCAGAGGCAGAAAAATTCCGCGGACCTTCCCAATGAAATTATCCACCGGAACCGTGCCCTGCTGCGGATCGCCCAGGTAAGCCCGCGAATCGAGGGAATTTGTACGGTTATCCCCCATCACCCAAACATGGCCCTGGGGCACAGTCACGGGGCCGAAATAGTCCCCACCACACTCTTGTGCACCACCGGGTCCGTCGACACGATGCGCAGGCGGGTCAGCAAGATATGGTTCTGCGATAACTCGTCCGTCGACAAGCACCCCAGGGTCACCGGGCATACACTGCACGGTCTGGCCCTCAATAGCGATGACCCGTTTAACGAAGCTATTCGCATCCGGGGCGACCACACCAATCGCAGAGCCTACGTTCTGTACACCACGCAGAAAACGATTGTTGCTGCGCGGGGAAGAAAAACCCGAGCGCCACGACTCAGTACCATCAAATACTGCTACATCGCCCGGCTGTGGATCACCAAAACGATAGGCTAACTTGTCGACGACGATGCGATCATTACTCTCCGGACAGTCTGCACACCCCTGCAAGGTTGGCTCCATCGACGACGAAGGCACCACATAAAACCTGCCGACGAAAGCCTGCACCCCAGCAAGAACACCAAAACTCACGACAGCGGTGACGAGCATAATCCGCCAACGCCACGCCTGCGGAGCACTTCGGCGCACAGTGGTCGGGGCAGAACTACTGCTGGATGTCCGGGTCATCGATACCGCCAAAGCGGTTAAACGGGTAAAAGACAAATTTTGCTTTGCCGCGAATATTTTCCGCCGGGATAGTGCCCTGACGATCATCAAACATGTGCGCCCGAGAATCTGCGGAATTAGTCCGGTTGTCCCCCATCATGAAATAGGAATTTTCCGGAACCTCAACCGGGCCAAAATACGGGCCGCCGCAAGCCTCCGAACCTATAGACTCATCGACCGCATACTGTGATGGGCTTTGCACGTAGGACTGATCAATCGGCTGACCGTCTACCATCACAGCCGTGTCGCCTTCCTGGCAGGACACTGTTTGCCCGCCAGTAGCAATGATGCGCTTCACCAAAGTATTTTCATCTGGCGCGGCCAAACCAACCAACGATAAGCCATCCTGAATACGAGCAAAGACAGCATTATCGGAACGCGGTGACTGATACATGCCGTCCCAGGATGGGGTGCCTTCGAACACCACGACGTCGCCAGGCTGCGGTTCAGAAAAGTAGTAGCTGACCTTTTCCACAAAAATCCGGTCATCCGTGCACTCCGGGCAACCATGCAAAGTCGGTTCCATGGACGCCGAAGGGATCACGTACTGGCGGCCGACGAAATTCTGAAACAGCCCGACGACCACCAAAACCACCAAAACCGTCAGTATGGTCTCGGCCCAAGCTGGCATCCGCGGTTTTTCTTCGGCGGCACCACTGTCGGCGGCATCACTATCGGCAGCTTCACTGCCCCTAGTCGCTTGAGTTTCCTCGCCGGCCGCAGCCGCTGTTACAGCCCCGGTTTCAGGCGCAGTCCCGGCCTCAGCCGCTGTTGCAGCCTCGGTCTTAGCCACAGACTCAGGCACAGCCTCATCTCGCAGGCGCCGACTTTTGGCTAGATCATCTCCAGTGCGGTTTTCTTCGCTAGTCACGGATTACACCTTAGCAGTGGATAAATGTACAGGCGGCAGATCAGCAACGTACTGAGCAGCACTAGAGGTATTCAGAGCAACAAAAAACCCAGGCAGAATAATTCAGCCTGGGTGATTGCAGCATCTGTGAAAAACTTAGCGCTTTTCCTTGATACGAGCCTTCTTGCCGCGCAGGTTGCGCAGGTAGTACAGCTTCGCGCGACGGACTTTACCGCGGCGAGTAACCTTGATCGAGTCGATGTTTGGAGAGTGTACCGGGAAAGTACGCTCAATTCCGATACCGAAGGAGATCTTACGTACGGTGAAGGTCTCACGAATACCGGAACCTTGACGACGGATGCAGACGCCCGAGAAAAGCTGGGTACGCTGGGTGGTTCCCTCGATAACCTTGACTTCTACGTCCAGGGTATCGCCGGCACGAAATTCTGGGATGTCGTCGCGCAGCTGCGCAGCATCGACTTTGTCGAGAATGTGGTTCATAGCAGTGTCCTTAATACGTCGGGAAAGAGGAGCCTAGCAATCACAAAGAATCATCAGCATGACAGTTACGATTCTGCGTGATGTGACCGGTTCGTATCCTTAACAATCAACCGCTCTAGTCTGGCACAATAGTTAAACAGATTTCAAATCTATTCCAGCAATACAAACGGTGGTTTCATGTCTGCACCTTTCCCTACTCGTGCCCATAGCGCCCGGGAGCACCTGGATTTCCGTTGCTACTTTGTCACCGGATCAGGAAGCCACGACGAGATTGTTGCTCGTGCGGTTGCTGCTGCTCGCGGTGGCGCCGGCATCATCCAAGTGCGCTCCAAACCAATCACGGAGGCAGATCTCTATCGGCTCGCCGCCGATGTCTCGGTGGCTGTTACACAGGTCAACCCGAATTGTGCGGTTCTGGTCGACGATGTCGTGGAACTCGTCGCCAAGCTCAAAACCGATGGCTACCCCATTGCCGGAGTCCATGTCGGTCAAGATGACATGAACGTCGCTAAGGTTCGCGAAATCCTTGGCCCCGGCGCGGTCATCGGCTTGACCACGGGCACAGTTGAACTAGCGCGAGCTGCGAATGCCTACGCCGAAGAGCTGGATTACATCGGTTGCGGTCCGTTTCGGGTAACTCCGACGAAAGATTCCGGACGTAGCCCGCTGGGCATTTCTGGTTATCCACCAATCGTCGCAGCCAGCGCAGTGCCGGTCGTTGCCATTGGCGATGTCACTATCGACGATGCCCAGGACTTAGCCGCCACCGGAGTTGCCGGCGTCGCGATCGTACGCGGGATTATGCATGCTGCGAACCCAGAAGAATATGTAGCTGGCGTCGTCAAGAATGTTACCGCTGGGCAGGCGGCCTCCCGCAGAGCCGAGCAGGTCGAGGTCAATATTATCGGTGCTGGAATGGTGGGTTTGGCTACCGCAGTGGAGTTAGCACACCACGGTCATAGCGTCCGGGTGTTAGATCCGAGCCCTGCATCGGGTGCCACACATCATGCCGGTGGCATGCTCGCACCTGCCGCGGAGGTCGTCTATCAACAAGACCCACTCTTCCCGCTGATGCAGTATTCCGGCCAGTGGTATCCCAAGCTGATGGAGATCGTTGCCGAACACACGGATCTTCCAACTGGCTATCGCACCGAGGGCACGTTAGTGGTCGCTGCCGACCGCGCAGATTCTCAACATCTGACGGAGTTGATGGATTATCAGAATGCGCATGGTATGGATGTGGCGAAACTTTCGGTGCGCCAAGCCCGCAAACTCGAACCGGCACTTTCTCCGGCGGTGGCGGGAGCCGTGGAAATTCCGGGGGACCACCAAATTTTTCCTCGCCAGACTGCCCTTGCGCTGCTCGATGCACTCAGGAACATGGGCGTGGAGATAATCCGAGAACAAGCCACGAAGCTCGAAGATGGTGCGGTGCTTACTGCCCAGGGACGATATCCTGCGAAACAAACTGTACTGTGCAATGGTTTGGGCGCTCGCGATATCGCGGGAGTCTTGCCGGAAACCGGCACCAACCCAGCAAGCCCAAAGGAGGCGTTCCAGCTTCGCCCGGTCTATGGCGAGGTGTTACAACTCCAGTGCCCCGAGCACTTGCAGCCATTGTGCGATCGAGTAATCCGCGGTTTTGTGGAAGACCGTCCGATCTACATCATCCCGCGTTCCGACGGCCGCATCACGATCGGTGCAACCAGTCGCGAAGATCACCGCTCTGGCCCCCCAGCGTCATCAGTCTACGATCTTCTGCGCGATGCCATCCGCCTCGTGCCCGGAATTGAAGAATGTGAATTTCTCGAAGCTACCACCGGCGCACGCCCTGGCACCCCCAATGATCTACCTTATCTGGGGCGAGTCAGTGCTAATCTGGTGATATCTACCGGCTATTTTCGACACGGGATTTTGCTTTCCGCACTGGCTGCGCGCGTTAGCCGTGAACTCATTGAAGGCGCAACACCTGATCAGCTCAGCGTGGATATCAGCGCTTGCGCCCCGTTTCGCGACGCCCGCTAACAATCCGTTATTCTGCGCTAAATCTACCCCGGAACCGATTATCTGACCCCAGCACCCAGCCTATAGCTGTTGAAAGGATCCACATGACAGATCGCTCTACCGATACTGCTAAGACCGTTGAAATCACGGTTAACGACCAGCCGCACACGACTTCGGCTATTGATGTCACCGCGCTGGTTAAAGAAATCACCGGTAAAGATCTCACAGCGGGCATTGCCGTTGCTATCGACGGTGAAGTAGTGCCAGCTTCGCAATGGTGTCGCGCACTAAACGACGGTGAAACCGTCGATATCCTCAACGCACGGCAAGGAGGCTAGTGACCACATGCTCACTATTGCAGATCGTTCTTATGAATCCCGCTTGATCATGGGCACAGGTGGCTCTTCCTCACAGGAAATGCTGGAAAAAGCACTAATTGCTTCCGGCACACAGCTCACAACGGTCGCGATGCGGCGCTATTCGGCAGCTACCGGCGGAGGCGAATCTGTCTTTGAGTTAATGCAGCGCTTGGGTATCGACCCGTTACCCAATACCGCCGGCTGTCGCACCGCCCGCGATGCTGTGATTACCGCGAAATTGGCCCGCGAAGCACTCGACACCAACTGGGTGAAACTCGAAGTAATCGCCGATGAACACACATTGTTACCCGACGTCACCGAAACCTTGGACGCCTGCGAGCTGCTGATCGACGAAGGCTTTACCGTCTTAGCCTATACCTCTGATGATCCGGTGGTAGCTCGCAAACTCGAAGATGCCGGCGCTGCTGCAGTAATGCCATTGGGCTCACCGATCGGCACGGGCTTAGGAATTTTGAATCCGCATAATATTGAGCTGATCTGTTCTCGCGCGCAAGTACCAGTGCTGATCGATGCCGGTATCGGAACTGCCTCAGATGCCGCCTTTGCCATGGAGTTGGGATGCTCCGGTGTCTTGCTTGCCAGTGCCATCAATCGGTGCCAAAGCCCGGTAGCGATGGCTGAGGCGATGCGTCACGCCGTCACCAGCGGACATCTTTCACGTAGCGCAGGACGCATCCCGCGCCGGGAACATGCCCAAGCCTCCAGTACTTTTTCTGGTCTCGCCTCGTGGCCCGATCAAGTGCTATAGATGTGGAGCATGACCACTAATTCTGTCGCGCAAGCACACGATTTCCTCACCCGACTACCCGACCGCGAGATCCAGCGCACTGCGCGGCAAATGAATTTGCCGGGTTTTGGACCGCGCCAACAGGCACGTTTACATGCCAGCCATGTGCTTATCGTTGGTGCCGGTGGCTTGGGGTGCCCAGCGTTACAGCAGCTGGCGGCCGCTGGCGTCGGCAAGATTACGCTGCTGGATGACGACACAGTGGATTTAAGCAATATTCACCGGCAAATTTTGTTTGGCGCCGGTGATGTTGGCAAACCCAAAGTCGAGGTTGCTGCCGCGCGCGCTCGGGAATTGCAACCCGATATTCAAGTTATTGCCCTGGCAGAACGCATACGCGTCGATAATGTCTTGCAACTTTTCGACGGCGTCGACCTGGTGCTGGATGGCTCAGATACTTTTGCTACAAAATATTTAGTCGCTGATGCCTGCGAGATTCTGGGAATCCCACTGGTATGGGGCACGGTCTTGCAGTATTCCGGTGAGGTTGCACTATGGCACTCAGGCCCAGACGTACAAGAGAAGCAACGCGACGGTTCCCAGCAAGCGAAGCAACGTGGTGTTGGATTGCGGGACCTATTTCCCGAACAACCCGATGCCACAAGCGCACCAGATTGCGCAACCGCCGGAGTGTTGGGAGTGACGACGTCCGTGATTGCTGGACTGATGTCTACCGAAGCCATCGCCTATCTCACCGAAATGCGCTACGAACCGGGCCGGGTTTTGCGTTATCAGGCTATGCCAGCTGCGCTGACCAGCTTCCGTGTCCGTACTGATCCGCAACGCCCATTAACCACACAATTAGCAGAGTTTTATGGCGCCAGTTGCGCGGCGACTGCCACTGAACCGAAACGCCTTTCGGATCAAAATGGACAAAAAGACCACGCCACACAAGCACGCAAGCTTTTGCAACGAGTGGCTGGGGGCACAGCAGTAGCGCTTGATGTACGAGAAGCGCACGAGAAATACCTGGCAGACCTTCCAGAGCATTACCAGCCACTGCGACTACCGCTTAGTACGATCACCAACAGCGCAGACATCGAGACCACAATTGGATCCGCTACAGAAGTCGTGGTTTTTTGTGCTTCCGGGCTGCGCAGCCAACGCGTCATCGACGAATATGGCCCTGCGCTACCGCAAGTGCAGTTATGCAGCCTACCCGGCGGGCTCAATGCGCTCGGTACCGACCATCGGAAACCCTAGAATCCAAGCCCGTTGCTGGCACGCAAAAAGCCCGACTCCCGAGAAGGGAGCGGGCAAATAAGAACGGGAAAGCTTTAGAGGTATTCCAAAGCGTTGAAACCGCCGATGACCAGACCAAGGCCAACTGCCATCACAACGAAGAAACCAATGAACGGCAGATAAACCTCAGACATATTCGACGGCTGATCATCACCGGTTTTAATGTCCCGGGCCTCTTCTTGCCGGTCCTGCTTGGTACTCATGCTTTGCCCCTTTGAATAGCTTTCTAAACTCGCACCCGGGCATAACTTGTAGCACGTGCGCTACACCCGGGCATCGTCTCCTACAGTATACTGCCTGCTTCCAACAGAATCCAACAGCCGTGCGTTAAAGACGCACGAAAGAAACCAACAGCCGTGCGTTAAAGACGCACGAAACTAACCAAGAGTTAGGCACCGAAACCGGCGTTGCGCAAGGCATCAGCCATAGAACCAGCTGGTTTATTCTTCGCCGTGGCAGCAGAGTTTTTGGTTCCACGCCCCTTTCCAGCACGAGTTTCAGCACGGTCACCACCCGACCGCCCGGATCGACCACCCTGATTCGAGGACTTCCGGGAAGACCCACCGCCTGGCTTGTTGCCACCCGATTTATTGCTTCCAGCGCCAGGCTCATCGTCTAAACGTAAACTCAATCCAATGCGCTGACGGTCAACATCAACATCAATGACCTTCACCTTCACAATCTCACCCGAACGCACCACTGTGTGCGGATCAGACACGAATTTGTTGCTCATCGCAGAAATATGCACCAAGCCATCTTGGTGTACCCCAACGTCTATAAACGCTCCGAAAGCAGCAACATTGGTAACCGTGCCTTCTAAGATCATGCCCGGTTGCAAATCCGCTACCTTCGTCACGCCTTCTTTAAAACTCGCTGTTCGGAATTCCGGACGCGGATCGCGGCCGGGCTTCTCCAGTTCAGCAATAATATCGGCGATGGTCAGCTCACCAAACTCCTCGTCTGCAAACTCAGCAGGCTGCAACTTCGCCAGACGAGCAGAATCACCGATTAGCTCTTCCACGCCTGCTCCAACCGCAGCCGCAATTTTTTGCACTACCGGATAAGCCTCGGGGTGTACCGCAGAGGAATCCAAAGGATTATCCCCGCCATTGATACGCAAAAACCCTGCCGCTTGTTCGAACGCTTTGGGCCCTAAACGTGGTACTTCTACCAACTCTTTGCGCGTAGCAAACCGGCCATTCTGATGCCGGTAAGTCACCAAATTCTCCGCAACGGTCGCGTTTAACCCGGCCACTCGTTCTAATAGCGGAACCGAAGCCGTGTTGACATCCACTCCCACGCTGTTTACTGCATCCTCGACGACGTCGTCCAGCGCCCGGGCTAGGTTGGTCTGATTCACATCGTGCTGGTATTGCCCCACACCGATGGACTTCGGATCGATTTTCACTAGCTCAGCCAACGGGTCTTGCAAACGCCGGGCAATCGAAACTGCTCCACGTAGAGAAACGTCCATATCCGGCAATTCGGCCGCCGCTTGTGCCGAGGCGGAATACACCGATGCACCAGATTCCGACACCACAACAACTTGCGGGCGTGTTTCCAACGTGCCGACAACTTCCGCTGCTAACTCTTCCGACTCCCGGGAGGCCGTTCCATTACCCACGGCGACGAGCTCTACGGCGTGCTTAGCGCACAAACCGCGCAACACCTCCACCGCCTGCGCCCACTGCTTTTGTGGCTGGTGCGGATATACCACTGTGGTATCCACGACTTTTCCGGTGGCATCGACCACCGCGCACTTCACACCGTTGCGGTAGCCCGGATCCATACCCAACATGGCTTTTTGCCCAGCGGGCGCAGCCAGTAAAACATCACGCAAGTTCGTCGAAAAAACCTGTAGGGCTTCATCTTCTGCATAGCTACGCAGACGGTTGCGCGCATCCAACCCAGCAGAGACCATCAACTTGGTTCGCCACCCCCAACGCACAGCTTGTGCCAACCAACTCGAGGCCGCGGTATCTAGTTCGAAACGCTGAGCAATCAAATGCTCGTAGCCTGCGTCATCACCACCATCGAATTCCAGCTGGATAATGCCTTCCGATTCCGCGCGTAACAACGCCAAAATGCGATGTGAAGGCAATGCGGTCAACGGCTCCAAAAAATCGAAATAATCACGGAATTTCGCACCTTCAGTTTCTTTCCCAGCCACGACCTGAGCGCCCAGAGTGCCATCACGGAAAAATTGCTCACGAACCTCCCCGACCAGGTCCGCGTCCAAAGCGAGCCTATCGACCAAAATCGCTCGGGCGCCATCCAGGGCCGCTTTGGCATCAGCATAGCCGTCGACAAGATAATCCTGCGCAGCGGTCTCCGGATCCACCGACGGATTCTCAATCAACGTGTCCGTCAACGGCTCCAGGCCAGCTTCCCGAGCTTTGTCCGCCTTGGTCTTCCTGCGTTTTTTATACGGAAGGTAGAGATCTTCTAAACGAGCCTTGGAATCGCATTCGTTAATCTCCGCGCGCAGCTTATCGGTGAGCTTGCCTTGCTCGTCGATTGCAGCGAGTATCGTCTCCTTGCGCGCTGCGAGTTCTTCCAGGTAGTCCGCACGCTGTTGGATGTGCCGCAACTGGGTATCATCCAGCGCGCCGGTAGCTTCCTTGCGGTAACGGGCGATAAACGGAACGGTGTTTCCTTCGGCAAGCAGGGACAATGCTGCCTGCACGCGGTTGCTGGAAACACCTAATTCTTCGGCAATAACACTGGCGATCATTGGGCCAAGCCTAGTTATTCGCCACTGTCTCCACCACCTTTAGGCGAGCTTCTAGCAGAAGGCTAGTCCGCGGACCGCCTGATATCCCCGCTAATTTTCGCCGATACCTGCTGCTTCTTCCCGGATAGCGGCGAGAATTTTCCGGTCCGCTGTGCTCAGCTCCACATTTTCCAATAGATCTGGGCGCCGTGACTGCGTGCGCAGCAACGCTTGTTGCCGCCGCCACTGCGCCACTTTGCCATGATGCCCGGAAGTTAGTACTTCCGGAATTTCTAAACCGCGCCACACGCGTGGCTTGGTGTATGACGGCGCTTCCAACAAGCCGTCGGAAAACGAGTCTTCCTGGTGCGAACGTTGGTTGCCCAAAACCCCGGGGATTAACCGAACGATAGCTTCGGCAATCACCAAAGCCGCAACCTCGCCGCCAATCAAGACGTAATCACCGATCGAAACCTCACGCACACGGTAGCGGTGGGCCGCGTCATCAATAACGCGTTGATCAATACCTTCGTAGCGCCCACACGCGAAAACAATGTGGTCTTCATTGGACCAGGCTTGTGCCTTATTTTGACTAAACACTGCGCCAGCAGGGCTAGGCACAAGCAGCAACGGTGCATTCGGGTCCTCGCCTGCCAAGACATCCCGATCATCGTAGCGTTGCGGAACAGTACCGGACAGTTCATCGTGAGTAGCACCGTGGATGTGCTGCACTGCGGAATCTAACTGTTCAGCCCCTCCTGCACGTTTTCCCGCGGCAATCTCGTCGAGCGCAGGGCCCCATACCTCGGGTTTCATTACCATTCCTGGCCCGCCTCCATAAGGCGAATCATCGACGGACTTGTGCACCCCCGTGGCCCAGTCGCGGAGGTCATACACACCGACACTGATCAGACCACGCTCGATTGCGCGCCCAAGCAACGCGTGACGTAATGGCTGCAAATATTCTGGGAATATTGAGACAACATCAAGTCTCACAGGTCCAACAACCCTTCCGGCGGAGTGATCGTCATCGTTCCAGCTTCCAAATCTACTTCGGCAATGAACTCGTCGACGAATGGGACTAAAACGGTGCGACCGTCGTCGGTCAGCGTGATTTCCAGCAAACTACGGTTGATGGTTTCGACGACACCGCTAATTGCGCCAATCTCCATGCCATCGTGCCACACGCGCAAACCTTCCAAGTCATGGTCATAATAACCATCCTCGTCCGAATCATCAGCCGGCGCATAAAACTCCATGCCCCGCAACGATTCCGCCGTAGTGCGGTCCGTGATTTCCTTCAATGCAAGTAATAAACGCCCTTTATGCGGACGCGCACTGCGGACCTGTAATGATTGCGTGCGACCTGACTGACGGCCCTCGATAACAGTATCCGGGGCAAAGCGGCCTTCCGGGTCATCGGTAGTAGTTTCCACCACGACTTCGCCACGGATGCCATGGGTCTTAACGACCCGACCAATTCGTACGTCCATATCCCCTAATTTAGCGTGTCCGTCATACAAAAACCGCGCGGGTTCCCGGTTCGGGAACGCCACGCGGTGTTGCAAAGCCTGCGGAATCTTTCAGACCGACTGCAGACTTTTAGTCGTTGGATTCAGCTTCGGCTTCGCCTTCAGCAGCAGCAGCCTTCTCAGCTTCTGCCTTTTCCTTAGCAGCTTTAGCGTCGGCTTCTTCCTTAGCCTTCTTCTTCTTTTCGGTGATGGCTTCGATAGATGGGCCGTTGTTGGCTTCTTCCAGGGCCTTGTTGAACAGCTCCAGCTTGGAAGGCTTCGGCTCAGCGGTCTTCAGAGTACCCTCTGCACCAGGCAAGCCCTTGAACTTCTGCCAGTCACCGGTGACCTTCAGCAGAGCGAGAACCGGCTCGGTAGGCTGTGCACCTACAGACAACCAGTACTGAGCGCGCTCGGAATCAATATCGATCAGGGAAGGCTCCTGCTTAGGCTGGTATCGACCGATAACCTCGATCTCTTTACCATCACGGCGGGTGCGAGAATCGGCGATGACCACACGGTACTGTGGAGTGCGGATCTTGCCGAGGCGTTGCAGCTTAATTTTGACAGCCATTATTGGCTCCTTTTCTTTGTAGAGATTCACTGGGCAGTTCTGACACCTGCGAATACAGGCCGGTTCAACCCTTGGATTAGTCTGCGCGTGATCCCAACCGCGACGACCGTAGACGACCGCGATGTTACGCAGATACACAGACAGCCCTCGAGTATAGCCCGGAAACTTGTTGTTGGCCAACTACGGTTTTCTTGCCGCATATTCGCACAGCAGCGGTTTAGTCAACAGCAAGTTAATCAGCAAGGGCTTAAGCCAAGTTGACCAGCAGCGGCTTAAGCAAAGCACCTGCAGGGTGAGTCAAATAGGGCGAACAAGAAAAAGACGTTAAACTACCCAAGTATCCATAATCGATATCGCTATTCGCTCCCGTTTCGCAACAGTCTTATCACCGATTGATTATTTGACCCCGCTTTGACTCCTACACCAAATAAACCCTCCTACCGCTATGACTTGGACGGCCTACGCGGCCTTGCCATCGCCCTAGTGGTAGTTTTCCATGTCTTTGTTGGCAGGGTATCCGGTGGCGTGGATGTGTTCTTACTGTTGTCCGGTTATTTCTTTCTTGGTTCACAGCTCCGCTATGCCTCTGGTGACAACGCCTCGCTGAATCCATGGTGGCCCATCTGGCGCACAATTCGACGGATAGTCCCCGCACTCGCATTAGTTGTGGGCATCACCGTGATTTTAGTGCTGACCACCACCCCGTGGCTGATGAATATCGAACTGGCACAGCAGATAACCGCCAGCCTAGCCTATTACCAAAACTGGGAGTTGACCAGGCAAGACGCGGATTATGCTGCGGCGGCAGCGGAAATCTCCCCACTGCAACATCTGTGGTCGATGGCAGTGCAAGGGCAGTTTTATGTGCTGGGCATCGGATTCGCATTGTTGCTGGCGTGGGCGCTACAGAACCGTAGGCACCTGGTACAGCGGGTTGCGGGGCCGATACTTGCCATCGTCACGGCCATTTCATTTGCTTATGCTTCCCGCTTCGGCCTTTACGGCATGTCAGATAATTATTATTCCACCTGGTCACGGATGTGGGAATTAAGCCTCGGGGCAGTTTTGGTGATTTACGGCAGCAAACTAGCCCTGAACCGTTGGCTTTCCGACATTGCTGGCGTCACCGGGTTGGTGTTGCTGTTTATCACAGGCATCATCGTCGAAGATTCCACGGCCTATCCCGGGCCATTGTCGCTGCTTCCAATTGGTGGCGCCGTACTGTTGATCATAGGTGGCAACGGCTACATCGCACAGTTTTTAGCCACTCGCTCGATGCGTTGGCTCGGTGAAATCGCCTACTCGCTGTACCTTTGGCACTGGCCCCTACTCATTATTGCTACGAATTACTGGAAGCAATCCGAACCCAGCGCGATACTGGGCATCAGTATCATCGCTATTTCCGTGCTGTTGGCGTGGATCACAAATAGGTTCATAGAAAAACCGCTGCGGGAAAAATCTTCCCGCCGGACGAGCAAGTCTCCACAGATCACCTGGAAGGAACTGCGCCAGAACATTAGCTCGCACCGTGCACGCGCCACCGGAGCCACTGTTACGGTTGCCGCCTTGCTCGCGTTGTTCTGCATCCAACCATGGTGGACGCAGCGTCTACACAATGAACGCAGCCTGCCGTTACCGCAGGAAATGTATCCTGGCGTGCTGGCCCAATCTGGGCACGACGTCCCAAAGAATGTAGACGTCGCACCAGATCCACATCTCGTTTCTAGCCTCGCCCCTGTCGTGTCCGAGGTCCACTGCTTTATCCCGGCCGATCATCCTTCTTCGACCGTGCAATTCGAGGAATCCCGCTATGGGGAACCCTGCGTTTTCGGTGACCGTGATGCAGACAAGACCGTTTACTTAGTAGGAGGCTCACACGCCGAACAGTGGGCTGGACCGTTAGATGCGCTGGGAAAAAGATACGGTTTCCGCTTAGAGGTGATGCTGCGCGCGGGCTGCCCGATTGTCACGGGACCAAATGATTTGATCGTCGGCACTCATCAAATTGATCAGCGCTGCTATAACTGGAGTCAGCGGGTAATTGAGAAATTGCTCGAAGAAAAACCTGACCTCGTGATTTCAAATTCGACCCGACCGGTAGGCGAATTTGGTCATGGCCCAGATTATGTCCCGTATGGCTACGCAGCTTTTTGGCAAGAGCTTGCCGACGCTGACATCGATTTTGTCGGGATACGCGATAACCCTTGGGGCTTTCGACCCAACGGCGAGCCTTTCAACTTCAGTAACTGCCTAGTGGACGGTGGCGGGCTGTGTTCAGTCGCACGGAAGCAGGTGTATCAAGAAGTCGACCCCGCCGAATCCGTGTTGAATGAGCTGGGAATGAAGGCCGTAGATACAGCAGATTGGTTCTGCGACCAGCGACGCTGTGAAGTTGTTATCGGCAATATCGCTGTCTATCGCGATATGCACCATATTTCGAATGCATATGCAAAATCGGCCCAGCCTTTGCTGGAGCCGATTATCAAACCTTACGTCAAATAGCTTACTTGTTACCGAAGTTGAGCTTGCTCAAATCGATATTTTCCATTCCCGGAGGCATCTGCTGCTGCATTTGCTGTAGATCTTTCATCGATGGCATTCCGCCTCCCATTCCAGGCATACCTGGCATGTTTGGCATGCCTCCGCCTCCGCCCCCGCCTTTCTTCCGTTTGCCCTTCTTGTTCTTCCGGCCCTTTGGTTTCTTCTTCGTCGCCGAACGTTTCGATCCGCCCATTCCAGGCATACCGAACTGCCCAGCCATCTTGCTCATCATCTTTTTCGCTTCGAAGAAGCGCTCCACCAGTTGATTAACTTCGGAGACTTCCACACCGGAACCGGCCGCAATACGCTTGCGGCGAGAAGCGTTCAAGATCTTCGGATCGTCGCGCTCAGCAGGGGTCATGCCGCGAATAATGGCCTGGATACGATCCAGTTGTTTTTCGTCGACCATGTCGGCCATCTTCGACATTTGGCTGCCGCCTGGCATCATCTTCAATAGATTGCCGATGGGGCCCATCTTACGCACCATCATGAGCTGGTCGAGGAAGTCATTCAGCGTCATCTCGCCCGAGCCGAGCTTATGCGCAGCCTCTTCGGCCTTTTTCTGGTCGAGGTTAGCCTCAGCCTGCTCAATCAAAGTGAGCATGTCGCCCATGCCCAAGATACGGCTGGCCATGCGCTCGGGATGGAATACATCGAAATCGGTGAGTTTCTCGCCGGTCGAAGCGTACAGGATCGGCTTGCCGGTTACCTCACGAATAGACAGCGCTGCACCACCACGAGCATCACCGTCCAACTTCGTCAGAACAACGCCAGTAAAATCGACGCCATCCCGGAAAGCCTCGGCGGTATGAACGGCATCCTGACCGATCATCGAGTCTATGACAAACAAGACTTCGTCGGGGTTAACCGCGTTCCGAATATCCCGGGCCTGGTTCATCAAAGTCTCGTCAATACCAAGGCGACCAGCAGTATCGATAATAACGACGTCATGTTGGGCCTTGCGGGCTTCTTCAATGCCGTTACGTGCGACCTCGACTGGGTCTCCGTGCGAGGTTCCCATTTCATGTTGGGAATCCATGGAGGTGCCAGGGTCCGGAGCGAAGGTTTTGACTCCCGCGCGCTCACCAACAATGCGCAGCTGATCAACAGCGCCTGGGCGCTGCAAGTCACAAGCTACCAGCATTGGGGTGTGACCACGGCTTTCCAGGTGTTTGGCGAGCTTACCCGCCAGAGTGGTTTTACCAGCACCTTGCAAACCAGCCAACATGATGACTGTCGGCGGGGTTTTCGCCAAGTTCAAACGCCGTGTCTCGCCGCCGAGGATATCTTGGAGTTCCTCATTGACGATTTTTACAACCTGTTGAGCCGGGTTCAGGGCTTCGGAAACTTCTGCGCCAATGGCACGATCTTTGATGCGTTTAATGAAACCGCGCACGACGGTGAGCGAAACGTCGGCTTCCAACAACGCCAACCGGATTTCCCGGGCGGTGGCATTGATATCCGCCTCCGTCAGTTTGCCCTTGCCGCGAAGGCCTTTCAGGGCAGACTGTAGCCTGTCGGACAATGACTCAAACACGTCGTGTAACTCCCTACCGTTGGCATATACTAGCCCCACTAGCCTAGCCGGTCTTGCCCGCGCAGGTCATATCAGACTCCCCCAAATGCCGGGGCCACGAAAACACAGGATTTAGATTGCTTTTCCGCCGCTTTCCCGAGTACGGACTCGGATAACGTCTTCGGCCGGGGTAACTCAAAATGACAGCCACAGTAGCAGCGGTAGTGCTTACTCAGTCCGGCCTTGCTAAACCAATCGCAAGATAGTTAGGGGTTAAGTAGCAAAAAGCCCCAGGCCACAAGGCCTAGGGCATATAATCAAATCGAATTAGTCGCGTTTGCGCGCTTGTCCGGTCTCTTGTTTGTACTGGAAATCGTCGGGAGAGACGAATTCACCTTCCCAAACGTTTGCTTCGTTAAATTGCACATCGACGATCGCGACGTGACGCAGAATGGACGAACGTGAAATCAGTATCGAGCCGATTGCCGAAGTGCCCAGCAGTAAGATGATCGCCCCGATGCCAACGATTGCGGTAGACCAACGGGGCTCCAACAAAAAGACACCGATAATAATCATCGACACACCAAAGCCTGATGCTGTCGACAGAACTGACATACGCGCGTAAACATCTCGGAAAGTAAGCATGCCTGCACCGCAGATTACGAAGTTGGCAGCGCCTATAAGGATGAATACCGAGGAAACAATTTCCATAACGTCCATTAACGAGCACCCCTCAATAGAGCACGGGATAGCGAGACTGCCGACAAAAAGCCGACCAGTGACGCGACGAGCATCAGGTCAAAGGTATAACCGGATCCTTTCAAGAATCCGCTGAGCCCGAGAAGCGCAACCAGTACGAACAATAAGAAGTCCGCGGCGGAAACCCGGTCCGAACGGGTCGGCCCCACCAACATACGATACGCTGCGGGAAGCGCCGACAGTGCGATCATAACGATTGCGATAGCGATTACGGTTGTCATTATTTAGCGTCCTCATTCAATCGCGGACGGAACATGATGCCCTTCAGCATGCGTTCTTCCATGTCCCGGAGATCTTCGCGTAATTCGTCGGCAGATTTGTTATACATACCGTGCACATACATGATGCGTACACCGTTCTTCGTCTCCCCTGCACCGACTACCAAAGTACCTGGGGTGATGGTCACCAACGCCGCAAACAGCGTGTAATGGCCGGCTTTAAAACTGCGAGATTCATAACAAGCTACGCCTGGCGTCGAATCATGGCCCCGGGAAATAATGTCGCGAATAACGGACATATTCGCAACAACGAATTCTTTCAGGTACCAGAGCCAAAAGCCCAACATACGAAATGGCCAAGTCACAATATCCATTAGTTTTTCACCGCCTCAACATAGCTGGAGGTATCCATCAGGTTGTTAGCGGCTACCTCGGAATACTGCATCAAATATTCGCCACCGACACCAAGCACCAAGGTAATGACGGCAGTTATTACTGCTGGAGCAGCGAGCCAAAAACCAATACGCGATTTCGGTTTCTTCGTGGTTTTGTCCTCAGTCATCGTCTGAGAATCGCTACGCGTATATGTGGCAACGCCGCCTCCCAAGGTTGCATGAGGGCCGTCTGGGTCTTGTCCGTGCGCGGGATCCGGCAGTGGGGTTTTCGGGTTACCCCAGAAAACGCCTCCCCAGATCTTCAGCATCGACAATAGCGTGAGCAAAGAGACGACCACCATGACTGCCAACGGGTAGATCCAGTTAACCTCCCAAGTAGCTATCATCAGCGAGAATTTGGCTACGAAGCCGGAGAATGGCGGGATACCGGCCAGAGACAAAGCTGCGACGAAGAACGCAACGGCCATGATTGGTTCGCGTTTCGCCATCGCGGTCACCTTGCCCAATTCGCCGGTTCCGTATTGCACCTCGATTGCGCCGGTCGACATAAACAGAGAGGCTTTCACAATCATGTGGTGTACAAGATAGAAAATGCCTGCTGCCAAACCGAGTTCCGTAAACAACGCGACGCCCATCATGATGTAGCCGAGCTGGGAAACCATGTGGAATGCCAGAATCGAACGCGTAGTTTTCTCACCCACTGCTCCCAGGACACCAACGACCATGGTTAAGCTGAACAGCGCGACCATGATCCAGAGGAAGCGGTCATCGCCATCGAAGAGCACCGCGTAGATGCGGTAAATCATGTAAACGCCGACTTTGGTGTGCAAGCCGGAAAACAGTGCGGTAATCGCAGGGCTGGTATACGGGTAGGTCTGCGCCAACCAGGAGTGAACCGGCACGATCGACGCCTTGATGAACATAGCCAGCAAGCACACAGCACCTGCCAGGGCGACGGCTGGGTCTTCTTTGGCGGCACCGGCTAGCTCAGCGAGGTTAATGCTTCCGGCTGTGCCGTAAACCAGACCTACACCGACCATGTACAACGTAGAGCCAAGAAGGTTCGACGCAATGAATAGGCGCATGCCACCTACTAGCAGTGATCCACCGCGCTGGTGAATCGTTAATGCATACAACCCGTAGGACGGCAAGAGCATGATCTCAAGACAAACGAAAAAGTTAAAGAGATCGCCAGTCAAGATCGCACCAAAGACGCCGGCCATCAAAATGAGGATCAATGGTGCGGCAAAGCGCTGCTTGGTTAAACCCGAAGCAGCAGCAAACCAGGCGCAGACTAGGCCCAGTACGGCCGTGGTCACGAGCATCAGCACAGCGAACATATCGGCCACGAATGGGATCGAATATCCAAAGCCCCACATACCAATGTTGTGAGCGATGGTTTGCCCGTCAGAAACCAGTGGGAACAGCGCGGCAGATGCTGCGATAGAGCCAGTCAGCGTTGCGAAGAGCACAATGTCTTGTAACAACTGGAAACGGTGTCCGACGACCAGGACGCCACCAAGCACTAGGGGCAGCGCAGTAAAGAGTGGTAATAGTGCAGCAATATCCATTACAGAACCACATCCTGCTCGCGTGCAAGGTTAACTTCTGGGCGGGTGGCGTCGTCTTTCTTACCGACGGCTGCCGTGACAAACATCAAAACCGAAATTGAGAAGGAAATCACGATTGCGGTGAGAACTAATGCCTGCGGCAGTGGGTCGGCTGCTTCCGCGACAGCCGCGGTGTCGTGGCTTCCGAATGGCTCGTTACGCGAAGCAGTACCGCCGGCTGCAATCAGGATTAGGTTTGCTCCGTGCGAGAGCAGGGTAAAGCCGAGCGCAATGCGTAGCATGTCGCGGCGCATCATTAAATACACCGCACAGCCTACGAGCAGGCCGGCAGAAATGGCGAGTGTCATAAATTAGTTCCTTTCTGCCTGGGGTTCGGCTTCCAGGGACCGGTCCGCAAGGTCGGCATCCGCTCCTGGTTCGCGGGCATCGGCTTCGTCAGAATTCAGTCGAGGCATTCCCAGAAGGTTGAAAGCAGCCAGAATCATGCCAATCACGGCCAGATATACGCCGAGATCGAACAGCAGGGCCGTCGACAAGTGCAAACCAAAAATGTGGGTGTCCAGTGGCCTGAGGAAAGAGCCTTCGACAAAGCCCAATAGACCCGTAGCTACAGCCACTGTGATGCCGCCACCAATCAGTGCCATGTATGGCAAGCGGATCTTGGCTTCGGCGTTCGATGGTGCGGCCAGGTAGACCAACGCGAATCCAGCCGAAGCAATCAACGCAGCTACGAATCCGCCGCCTGCTTCGTTGTGCCCGCGGAAAAACAGCAAGATCGACAAAGCGACGATGATTGGCCCCACCAGCTTGCTGGTCGAACGCAAGAACACAGAGTTTGCGCGTGCATCAATCAGCGGAGAGTGCTTGTCCATGTGGGTATCGTGCACCGCAAGCAAGCGGTTATTGGACAGGAGCACGGCAATCGCAATACCAGCAACGCCAAGGACCGTTAGCTCACCCAAGGTATCGAAGGCACGGAACTCGACCAGAATGACGTTGACAATATTGGAGCCGCCCGTCAGTTCTTCCGTTTCACGCAAGAAGTATTCGGAAACATCCGAAATCTCGCGGCGTCCGGTTAGCGCCAACACGGCCAGCGTGGTGGAGATACCTACGGCAACCGAGAGAACGATAGACCAGAAATGCGAACGACGTGTATCTGGAGTGAAATGGTCCGGTAGACGGTGCAGAATCAGCACCAGAACACAAACTGTCAGGATCTCCACCGTCAACTGGGTATTCGCCACGTCAGCGGCACCAAGGACGTAGAACCACAGAGTCATGCCAAAGCCCGCGATCGATACGACCACAACCACTGTCAAGCGTGACTTAGCCATCACGGTGGCCATACAACCCATCGCGACGAGTAGAACAAAAATCCAGTCGATGGCCCAAGCCCGTTCCCCAACTACCTCAGGAAGATCGTTCAGGGTAAAGATGCCGATCACCGCCAAGGTGATGACACCAAGCAGTGGTAACACGAGGTGACGCCGCATCGACGTCGTACCAGTAGCGGCTGTGAAGTACTTGCCGCCCGTATTGATGATCCCTTGGCGCAAAAATTCCACCACATATAGACCAGTGAGCGGAGCACCAAAAACAGACATCGCCCGGAACAACTGATCACGATTCAGAACTAGCACGATGCCAACGAGCACGATGAGCACCGACATTCCGAGTGCCATGTTGAAACCGTGCCAAATGGCGAGGTGCACATGTTGGTCTGCACCGGTAACAGCGAGCGCGGCGTCATCAACCAGGTTATCGACCGCACCCGGGTATAGGCCCAATGCAAGCGTCAGCAAAGCCAACAACGCTGGGATGACCCAGAAAGTGAATGCAGCTTCTGGGACGGTCTTGTTTACGTCGGTTTCTGCAACACTGCCCCGTGCTCCGGAGACACCGATGATGTATTTGAAGGAATACACGAAGGTAAACATCGACGTCACGACCACACCGGCGGTGATTAGAACGTTCATGTTGTCACCGAACGGCGCATCCAACGCAGCCTCTATCAGACCTTCCTTGGATACGAAACCGAACAGCAATGGAATGCCTGCCATCGATGTTGCGGCGATGACCACCAAGGTCTTGGTTACCGGCATTTTGGTACGGACATAATGCAGCTCAGAGTACAAACGCGTACCAGATTCATGTTCGACGATGCCTACAGACATAAACAACGCAGCCTTGAAACACGCGTGCGCAATGGTGTGCACAATGGCCGCCGTCAGTGCTGCATCCGTGCCGATGCCAACCGTGGCCACCAAAAGTCCCAGCTGCGACATAGTGGAATAAGCAAGCAGTTCCTTCAAGTCGTCGCGGGTCACGGCGGTCATGGCGCCAAAAGCAGCCGTGAACAAACCACACACAATAAGCAAAATATTCCAGATGGCTACTTCTCCAAATAGCGGAGAATAGCGCAGAATCAAGTAGATTCCTGCTTTAACCATTGCTGCCGCGTGGAGATAAGCAGAAACCGGCGCGATAGCTACCATAGAATCAGGCAACCAAGCTTGGAATGGGAACTGCGCAGACTTTGTAAACGCGGCCCCGGCGATCAACATCGCTACCACAGTCAAGGTTCCAGGATTGTCAGCCCAATAGTCCGACGCAATAACTTCACTAAGCTGTAATGTAGCCGTCGACACAGACATGATGATGGTTGCCGTCAGCAGCAACAGACCACCTAGGACAGTGACCAAGAGGGTTCGGATAGCTGGCTGTTGACCCTTTTCACCGGAGTTCCCGATGAGGAAGAACGAACACAGCGTCGTCATTTCCCATGCAACATAGAAAACGAACAGGTTGTCAGTGGTCACCAACAGAGCCATTGCCGCCGCGAAGCCGGTGATAAAGAAGTAGAACGCCGAATCCTTGTGGTGCAGGTAGCGGGTGGAATACATCAGCACCCCGGCGCCAATCACTAGGACCAGCAACAGAAATACGAATGATAGACCGTCCAGGCGAACGTTGAAGTCCACGCCCAACGAAGGAATCCACGGTACAGATTCCGTGTGTATCCCATCGTAGACGGCAACCCCCATGATGGTTGCAACGATCAGCGGTAGAGCCAACACCCAACCCGCATTTCGGCCTAGTAGGCGCGAAAGCAGCGGGGCGCTGGCCACCGTCACCCCGAGTAGCGCTAATAAGGAAAAAATCATCGTCGTTTAGATTATCACGTAGAGCTAACGCTCATTGCCCAGGAGCGCATCGACAAATGATTCGATTTCAAACGGAGCCAGATCGTCCGCGCCTTCGCCCAAGCCCACGAGCTTGACCGGCACTCCCAGTTCTTCTTGTACTTGGAACACAATGCCGCCCTTTGCCGTGCCATCAAGCTTGGTCAAAACAACACCAGTGATGTCGACGACCTCACGGAAAATACGCGCCTGGGCCAAACCATTCTGGCCGACGGTGGAGTCGATAACCAGGAGAACCTCGTCGACTTCCGCCTTCTTCTCGATGACACGCTTAACCTTGCCCAACTGGTCCATCAGGTTATTCGAAGTATGCAAACGGCCTGCGGTATCAACCAGCACCACATCAACGCCCTCGTTGACTCCCGTAGCCACGGCATCAAAAGCGACAGAAGCAGGATCTGCTCCTTCGGCACCGCGGACGGTGGTCGCCCCAACGCGACGACCCCATGTTTCCAGCTGGTCGGCTGCTGCAGCACGGAAGGTATCAGCAGCGCCGAAAACCACATCATGCCCCATTGCTACTAACACGCGACCAAGTTTGCCGGTGGTGGTTGTCTTACCGGTGCCGTTGACGCCGACAATCATGGCAACGGCCGGTTTACCGTCATGTGGCATCGCTTTGATGGAACGATCCATCTCTGGCTTGCCTACTTCAATAAGCGCCTCACGCAGCATCGCGCGGGCCTCGGCTTCGCTCGATACACCGCGCTCAGAGATTTTCGCACGCAGCAAATCGGTGACTTTCATGGTGGCATTCGTTCCCAAATCCGCCATGATCAAGGTATCTTCAATTTCTTCCCATGCGTCCTCATCCAGATCGCCTGCTGTGAGAAGCCCCAACACTCCTTGCCCGATGGCATTTTGCGACTTGGATAACCGACCCCGCAATTTAGACAAACGTCCCGTAGCCGGAGCGATATCGTCTTGGGGCTTCGGCTCCGGTTGAGGTACTGCCTCCGGTTCTGATTCCGGTGCCGGTTCTGGTTCCGGCTCTACCTCCGGTTCTGCCTCTGTTTCTGGAGCTTCCTCTGGAGTTGTCTCTACTTCTGGAGCTGCCGGTGAAGTTGCCTCTACGTCTGGAGCTGCCGGTGAAGTTGCCTCTACCCTTCCGTCAACAGAGTCTTCCGCAGCAGACTCTTCGGCTTCTGGCTGCGCTGAAGCTTCTTGCTCGGCTGACTCAGCAGCCTCCGCATTCCTAATGGATTCTCCATCTGCCGCATCAGCCGACTCAGAAGCGATTGGTTCCTGCTTAAATTCAGGCTCAGGCTTAGCAGCAGGTTGTTTTTCCCCTGCCCCGCCCGGAGCAAAATTAAAGCCTCCGGTGGCTTGGTAATTACCGGATTTTTGCTCTTGGGTTAGCTGTTTTGGCTCTTCGGAATCCTCACCACCGAAACTAACCATCTTCGACTTTTTGCGCTTCGCGCCAACGATTAGCGCAATAATGATGATTAGTGCCAACGCAACAGCGGCAACAATCACCCAAAACGCGACGGCATTGTTCGTCGCAAAGTCCATGAGACTATCCCACCATGATTCTGAAGTATCCATGGTCTCCATTCTGGCAGCCTTCCTCGTTTTTTACATGCGCATCCCCAAAATTGGCATACGCTGTTGTTTCGTGGTTTTTAGTTGTCTTTTCGTTATCTACTCAGTAGGCCAGGCCGGTAAAGAATCGCCGTAATTTTCGATCCACTCTGCGATAGCCTCTTGCTCTTCGCCTTCGTCATATTTGTTCAGCAATAAGTCTTCGAGCGCACCATATTCCTCATCCGACAGTGAAATTTCAGAAATCCATTGCGCCAACTCTGGGTGCTCAGCGGAAAAATCAGGGCGAGCCAGCGTATGCAAGCCTTCTGGCTCTCCCAAAGCACCTTTCGGATCCGCCAAGTCCTTCACTGGGTACGTATTATTTGCCCAATACGGACGCCACAGTGTCACCACAACATCGCGTTTATCGGAAATCGCGTCGTCCAACTCCGCCAACATCGCCGGAGTCGACGAAGTTTTCAGCGTGTAGCCATCCAAACCATATTCCGGGATCACCTCGTTTTCAACGACGTTCACCGCTCCAGAACCCGCCTCAATTCCGATGATGTCGCCGTCGAAGCGCGCTTCTGCACCAACCAGATCCGCAATAGAATCCAGTTCACTGTATTCCGGTACAGCAAGAGTCAATCGTGCATTCGGGAAGAAAACCCCAATGTCTTCAATATTGTTTTTGAATCGCTCCCACTGATCCTTATTGGTACGCTCCGGCCAGCTAGACGGCACAATGTCAATATCACCATTAGACACGGCTGTATAAACAGCAGCAACGTCATTAACGTCGGTGTGCTCGAAGCTATAGCCGTGGTCAGAGGCGACGTATTCAATTAAGTTCGCCATGAGCAGCATGTCACTCCACGCTGTCATATATCCGAAAGTCAGTTCTTTGTCATCGCCGTCGTTGGGATCACTCGCGCACGCACCCAGGGCCAACGAGGCACTCACCAGCATGGACACAAAAGTCATTTTCTTTTTCACAGACGCTAGTCTACGTGCCTTAAACGTCGCTGACCGCAACCTGCAAACATGCCACTTTTACCGGCACATCGCGGGTGCTAGTTGCTGAACGTAGACTTCAGCCGCAGCTACTTAGCGGATCCGTTATCCGCGCGCCAACCGCTGCGAAAGCACATGCGTCACACCATCTGAGCGCATCGTCACACCATAAAGTACATTCGCGATATCCATCGTCGGTTTCTGGTGCGTGATCACAATCAATTGTGAATCCCTGCGCAATTCCTCGAACAAGGCCAGCAACCTGCGCAGGTTCACATCATCCAAGGCGGCTTCTACCTCATCCATCACGTAAAACGGCGACGGACGCGCACGGAAAATCGCCACCAACATTGCCAATGCAGTCAGTGATTTTTCCCCACCCGACAGCAGAGACAAACGCTTCACCTTCTTCCCCGGCGGCCGGGCTTCCACCTCAATGCCGGTGCTCAGCAGGTCTTCTGGCTCGGTCAAAAGCAACCGCGCTTCGCCACCAGGAAACAACGTGGCAAATACGCGCGGGAACTCCGCCTCCACATCTTTCCAGGCTTGCGTAAACAGTTCTAGGATTTGCTGGTCGACCTCTGTGATCATGGTTTGCAGATCGCGCCGGGTCTGGATGACGTCGTCAAGCTGTTGCGATAAGTAGTTGTAACGCTCCTCCATCGCTTTGTATTCTTCCAGTGCCAATGGATTGACTTTTCCCAACGCCCCCAGGTCCTTTTCGGCGCGCTTGAGCCGCTTCGTTTCTGCCGCGCGGTCGAAATCTTCCCCCGGACTATATTCGCGCACCAGATCCTCGATCGCGATACCCAGCTGCTCACCGACTTTATTTTCGGCTTCTTCGACGCGTACGGCGGACTGTGAGGCCTCCATGTCAGCTTGATGAAATTCCTTCGTCACCGCGTCCAACGATCTCCGCGCTGCCGAAACTTCCGCGCGTACTGTGTTTAAGCGCGTATTTGTTTCGTTCCGTCGAGCAGTAAGCTCATCACGACGGCGTCCGGCCCGCTCGGTCGCTGCTTCCGCCCGTTCTGCAATTTCTTGGGCATGGCCCAGCACTGCCTCGGCCAACTCAGCCTGTTGCTTGCGGCGAGCCATGGCTTGTTCATGCCTACGCTTAGCTACTCTCTCGTGTTCTGCTTGCCGACGCAGCGCATCACCTTTTCCATGCGCTTGCCCGGCCCGATCTTGCGCGCTACGTGCGGCCACAGCGGCATCCATTTCCCGCGCCTTAGCTTGGGATAATGCTGCCTGCGCTGCCTGTCGTTGCTGCTCTAAAGCCGCAGCTTCTTCCTTGGCATCACCGGCTTCTCCGGTGTCGTTGTGCTTATCGACGCGCGCCAGCCGGTCGCTAACTTCCCTGTGCTGCGATTCCAGCTCCTCGCTGCGTGCGCGCGCCTGCTGTGCTCTCTCAGCAGCAGTTTCATGCTCTCTGGCGTAGCGCTCCACCTGTTGGTGCACGCGCTGTTCTTCGCGTTCTGCTGCTTGAATGTCTTTATCGTGTTCCCGCAGTGCGGATCCGTGATGGGCGGATTCTAAACGGGCTTCTTCCGCCGACTGCTTCGCACCTGCGATCGTGCCAGCCAACTGCTCCAATTCCGCTTGTGCAACGCGCAGTCCCTGTTGCGCCTGCGCAATCTCCGAGCTGCGCTCCACCGCAGAACCTGCGTGCGAGCCAACCTCGACCCAGCCTTCACCAATCAGCAGTCCGTCTCGGGTAACCGCGCGCAGGCGTGGATCCTCACGAATCAGTTCTCGTGCGGTGGCGTAGTCTTTCGCGACGACGACGTCGGCAAGCATCCGGCCAACTGCCACTGCCACGGAATCATTCACAGTCACGTGGTCAAGTAGCCACTCGGCGCTGACCGCAGTATCCACATGCCAGGCAGTCGCGCTTCGACTCGTATCCACCAATACCGCGCGTGTGGAATCAACCGCCTCAGCAAGCAACTCGGACGAAACGGGACCAGCCAATGCTTTCGCATAGTCGCCTAACGCGGCAGAAAGCGCCGCCTCCCATCCGGCATCTGCTCGCACAAGATCAACCAGATCACGCCAAGAATCATCCAGATGTTCTCGGATGTCTTGCTTCGGTGCTTGCGCCTGCAAAGTGTCGATACGCGATTGCAAGGTATAAACCACGCGCTCTCGTTCTCGTTGAGTTTCGCGTAGGTCATCGAGGCGCTGCTCGGCAGCCGTCGATTCGGAACTGGCTTGTTGTGCACGCGCGGCCAAGGTTTCGCGCTGTCCATGCAGTTCCTTAGTTTTTTGCGCCCATTCACGGGCTTCTTTGCGCACCTCTTGCAGGCGCGTGCGAGCTTCCTGCCCTGTTTCTTCTGCGCGCTCCAGGTTTTCACGGGCGCTGTTCAGCTGCTGCGAGACGGATTCTTCTTCCGCGACTAGGCGCACCACGCCTTCGCGTCGGTCGGATTCTGCGCGCAATCGTGCCAGGTGCTCCCGCTCAGCTTCTTGTACCGTTTCATTGAGCTCAGCGACTTCTTCTCGAATCTCTTCTAGCTCTTCTGCAGCCGCTTCAGCGGCTTCTACGAGTTCTTCATGCTCTTCATCTGCGCGTAACGCCCGGGATTCCAATTCGTCGGGGTCTTGGCCAGAATAGGCAGCGATGTTCCCGGAATTGCGTGCTCTGTCGGCAGCAATGCGCACAGTCGCAGCGATGCGTTCGCTCAACGCGGACAGACGGAACCATAGGTTTTGAGCTTCTTGTTCTGCTGGGGTGACCTGGGAAAGCTCGGCTTCGGCTTCCGTCTGCCGAAACTCTGCTTCTTCCAGGTGTTCCTGGTTGGTCTCCACCCGCCCGCGCAGCTCTTCCGCTTTTGCTGCCGCCTGTTCTTTATGCCCACGCAAGCGCACAATTTTTTCACCTGCCAGCACCAGCCGGGCCTCCCGCACCTCTGCTTGCACAGTTGCAGCCCTACGTGCGGTTTCGGCCTGCCGAGCCAGTGGTTTGAGCTGTTTTGATAACTCGTCAGTAAGATCTTGCAGACGATCCAAGTTCGCCTGCATACCGTTGAGTTTGCGCTGAGCTTTTTCTCGCCGACGACGGTGTTTAAGCACGCCTGCGGCTTCTTCGATATAAGCACGGCGTTCTTCCGGTTTCGACTCCAGGATCTCAGACAGTTTTCCCTGGCCAACGATAACGTGCATCTCTCGCCCGATGCCGGAATCTGACAATAATTCCTGAATATCGGCCAGTCGAGCCTTAGCACCATTGATTTCATATTCACTGGCACCGTCACGGAACATGCGCCGTGTCAGGCTGACCTCGGTGTACTCGATCGGCAGCTGCCCGTCGGCATTGTCAATCGTCAGAGTAACTTCAGCGCGTCCGAGCGGTTTGCGCCCTCCCGCTCCGGCAAAGATGACATCTTGCATTTTGCCGCCGCGCAGCGTTTTCGCGCTGCCTTCCCCCATGACCCAGGCCAGCGCATCCACGACGTTGGATTTTCCAGAGCCATTTGGCCCGACAACTGCACAGATGCCGGGCTCAAATTTCATTGTCGTCGCCGAAGCGAATGACTTAAACCCTTTGAGGGTTAATGCTTTTAAGTGCATAGACTACGTGGACTATGTCTGGAACCAGCCCAGGCTGGTTTATTTCAGCGCGTCTTCTTCGCTGCGGCGGGTTACTGGATCGGACCCATCCCAGGCTTCAACGTTTTTCAGGCCCGGCAGCATATCGCGGTGGAAAACCGGATCCTGGCCGCGGCGCTTTTGCTGGTTGTAGTTCTTCAGCAGTTTGAGCGCAACTCCACCCAGCGGGACAATCGCAATCAGGTTAAGGACCACCATTGTCGCAGCGAAGGTATCTGCCAGCGCGAAGACCACAGGGATGCTGGTGACGGAACCAATAACGATGAAGGCCAGCACGCCTACTCGGAAACCATTGAGGACCTTCGGAGATTCCGTGAGGTATTGCAGGTTAGTCTGTGCCAGATAGTAGTTACCCAGTACGGAAGAGAAAGCCAGGCAGAAGATGATAAAGGTGACGATGTGGATGCCCCAGTTACCAACCTCGTTTGCCAAGGCTGTTTGGGTCAGTGCAGCGCCTTCAATGTTATCGAGGCCGTACTTGTGGTCGCCGCCAAGCAAAATGATGAAAGCGGTAATAGAGCAAACCAGGAGGGTGTCGAAGTAAACGCCCAAGGTCTGCACTAAGCCCTGCTTAACCGGGTGAGACACGGTAGCAGTGGCAGCAGCGTTCGGAGCGGAACCTTGGCCGGCCTCGTTAGAGAACAAACCGCGGCGCATACCGTGGGAAAACGCCGCACCGACAGTGGCACCGACAACCTCGGTAACACCGAAAGCATGACCGATAATGTGGCCGATCATTCCTGGAACTTCGTTGATGTTGATGATGATGACTACCAAGCCAATGATCACATACAGGCCAGCCATGAATGGGACAATGACCTGGGTGAAGTTCGCAATGCGCTGCACACCACCGAAGATGACAACCGAAGAAATAGCCGCCAAGGCAATGCCGATGATGAGATTAAACACCCAACCTTCCAGGCCTAAAGAGGTGGACATGGTATCGACAATGGCGTTCGATTGGAAAGCGTTGTAAACGAAGCCGAAGGTGAAGGCCAAAGCCACCGAGAACACCGCTGCCAGCGGTTTGAAGCCCAGGCCACGGGTCATGTAGTAGGCCGGACCACCACGGTAGTTTCCGCTAGCTTCTTTGGTTTTCCACAGCTGTGCCAAGGTCGCCTCAATGAATGCGGTCGCGCCACCAACCAGCGCGATAATCCACATCCAAAACACTGCACCAGGGCCACCGATAGTGATGGCTACCGCGACACCAGCGATATTGCCGGTGCCCACGCGGGAGGCTGCAGAGATAGTGAAAGCCTTGAATGCGGAGATACCGCCATATTCGGGGTCCAGGTTCTTGCCTTTACCTTTCGGCCCTTCACCCAACGAACGGAACATGTCGCCGAGCTTGGTGACCTGTACACCACTTGTCCGCACGGCAAAGTACACACCAGATGCAATCAGCAGCCACGGGATGATTGCCCAAATGCCGTCATTAAACTTAACGATGACGGCTTCAACGCTTTCCAGGAAGTTCATAGCTTGTCACTTTATAGTGTCATTGGCACACTGCACAAAAGTGACTCGAGCGTTTGTTAATCACAATTCGGGTGATCTCATTTCCGCAGCGTAGACATGGTTTTCCGGTTTGCCCGTAAGCATTTAATGAGCGTTCAAAATACCCGCTCCCACCATTAACGTTGACGTAAAGTGCATCGAAGCTGGTACCTCCGGCATCTAAGGCGCGGGACATCACATCGTGAGCCGCTTCCAGCAAGGCCACCGCCTGGCGTTGCAAGAGTTTGTTCGCGGGCGTCGCCGGATGGATTTGTGCCGCCCACAGTGCTTCGTCGGCATAAATATTGCCAATGCCGGACACAATTTCTTGGTTTAAAAGCACGGATTTAACCGCAGAACGGCGCTTTCGCACTGCGCGGGCGGCAGCTAACAAATCAAAATCTGGACTAAACGGGTCCGGGGCGATATGCGCTGCTGGTTCTGGCAGATCCGGCTTCTCTTCCGAAAATTCGCAGACCAACCACCTGCCAAAAGTGCGTTGATCGACGAAGGCGAGTTCACGCTTGTCGACGCCGGCCGCACGATGATCGGCAATACCAGCAGCACCGCTGTCTTTTGCATCAGCAGCGTCACTGCTGGCGCTCGGGACTTCCAGCTCTGCCCGAATGCGCAGGTGTTTGGAAGTCACCTGCCCGGGCTTGCCGACGAGCATCTGCCCGCTCATCCCCAGATGCACGTACAGGGCCTGGCCGTCGGTAAGTTCAGCCCACAGGAATTTGCCACGCCGACACCACTGCTTGATCACCGCCCCGTGTAGCAAACCGGGCAACGGAAACTCCTGCCCTCGGTTCGCCCGTGGGTGTAAAACCTCGACATTGTGGAACCGCGCTCCGGTGGTGTGCTGGGCCAGACCGGAGCGGACTACTTCAACTTCGGGTAATTCCGGCACGGTGGCTATACCTTAATCGCACCTGGGTTCGATTGCACCAATTCGCATGCCTGACGTGCGGCTTGCTGTTCAGCGGATTTTTTGTTCGGGCCTTGCCCATAGCCAACCTCGGTTTTGCCTACTGTCGCCGTGACATAGAACGTCAAGTCGTGATCAGGGCCGGTGCGTTCGTCCGAATAGACGGCCATCGGTAGTTTTGCGACCGCAAGTGCTTCTTGCAGGGTGGTCTTCCAATCCAGCGTGCGATTGCGTGCAGAAGCACCATCGATTTTGGTAGCAAAAAGCCGCAGGATTACCTCTCTAGCAATTTCGAAACCGTACTGCCGGTAGATTGCCCCCAGCAAGGCCTCAGTCGTATCGGCAAGGATGGAATCTTTATCTCCACCATCCGTGAGTTTTTCGCCTTTCCCCAACAGAATGTGCGGACCAAGATTAATCTCTCGGGCTACGTCGGCCAGGCCGTAGCGAGAAACGATGGATGCACGCATCTTCGAAATATCTGATTCAGGGCGGTCCGGGTGGAGCTCGTACAGTTTCGCGGCAATGGACAAACCAAGAACCGCATCGCCGAGAAACTCCAAGCGTTCATTGTTCGGCAGCGCGCCGTTTTCATTAGCAAAAGAACGGTGCGTTAATGCCAGGCAAAGATACTCATCAGATAAATCCACCCCCAAACTGTCGAGCAGCGGGGTGTGATCAGTCGATTCAAAAGCCTGCTTTAAGGCTTGTTCGCCAGTCAGCCGGGTTTTCTTATTCGACCTAGTCACGGAACTTCTCCAGCCCTGCCCAACGCGGATCTACACGTTCTTCGGTTTCTTCGCCCGATACTCCGTCAGGTGCTGGAGTGGGCGCATCGTCTGGGCAGCCGTCTTCACAGACCGGGTTAAACGGCAACGCGACTACTAGCTCATCAGTGACGGTTTGCAGCAAGTCAATCGTGTCCTCGTGGCTGACTTGTGGAATCTCATCGCCGGAGCCAGCGTCTTCGTCGTCTTCCGCGTCGCCGCTAATAAACTCATCGTCGGCAGCAAAAACTTGACTAATCCGGAACTCGGTCGGACGCTCGAGTGGGCTTAAACAGCGAGAACACTCTCCCCGCAGCACTGCGCTGACGTCGGCATCTGCCATGACGCCGGAACCGAGCGAGTGCAGCACGGCATCGACGGTGACTTCCGCTCCCTCTTCAATCGCGAGCATTTCTGCGCCGATGCGTCGTGGCGCTGGTCCGGTATGCGTGATCTGCTCTGGGCCTTGCTGCTGTGTCAGCAGCGCTTTGACGTCGAAAACAAATGGTGATGTCATAACTCGTCCTAGCATACCGGGCTAGCCCGAACTAGTAGTCGTAACCTTCATCGCGTTCATCCCAGCGGCGGGCACCGCGCCCGTTCGCACTGACTGCCCCACCTGCGCCAGCCCCACGACGCAGGGCGGCGCGATCGCGGGTCACCGTGCGCAAGACGCCATTGAGGTTTTCTTCGAATTCACCGAGACGGGCATCGATATAGTCATCGCACTCGGTGCGTAGCTGCTGCGAGTCGGCATGTGCTGTAGACACGATGCGCTGGGCTTCTTCCTCTGAACGGCGCACAACTTCCGCCTCGGAGACTAAACGCTGTTGCTCCGCTATGCCTTCGTCAACGCTGCGCTGGTAGGAGGCGTTACCGTCTGCGACCAGGCGCTCTGCTTCATCGCGTGCACGAGTTACGGTGGTTTCGGCTTCTTCCCGAGCACGTGTAGTCACGGCTTCAGCATCTGCCTCTGCACGGTCAACCATGTCGGTAGCACGAGTCTGGGCGTCGGCAAGAATGTCTTCAGCATCTGCCTGGGCGTCATCCACAATCTGGCGAGCGCGCTCTTCTGCACCAGTAAGAATCTCATTGCGGTTATCTAACACGTCTTGCGCATCATCAATCTCCGTCGGCAGGGCGTTACGAAGATCATCCAACAAGGCCAGCATGTCGTTACGCGGGACCATGCAGTTGGAGGTCATTGGCACGCCGTAGCCTTGCTCGACATGTTGGACTAGTTCATCAAGCGCTTCAAAGACACGATACATAACCGACATCCTAAACTAGCTGGATACAAAAACGGGTCTGCCACGTCGGTGGAGACATGACAGACCCGCAACTTGGCAGATTAGCAAGCAGTTTTAGATGACACCCTGTGCCAGCATGGCGTCGGCAACCTTCTTGAAACCGGCTATGTTAGCACCGGCGACATAGTCACCTTCGCGGCCGTAGGTCTTTGCCGTCTTCGAAATCGACTGGAAGATGTTCGCCATGATCTGCTGCAGCCGTTCATCGGTGTAGTCGAAAGACCAGGAATCACGGGTGGCGTTTTGCTGCATTTCCAGTGCGGAGGTGGCGACGCCACCGGCATTGGCGGCTTTGCCTGGGATGAAAGCAACATCCTTAGACTGGAAGTAATGCGCAGCCTCCGGGGTGCATGGCATGTTCGCACCTTCGGCAACGTACCTCACGCCATTTTCCACCAGGCGCTTCGCATCGTCCTCATCCAGCTCGTTCTGGGTGGCGCATGGCAGTGCAATATCGCCGGATTCTTCCCAAATATTGCCACCTTCATGGAAGGTAACACCGTCTACTTCTTCAGCGTAAACGTTAATGCGCTCGCGACGGTTTTCCTTAACGTCGCGGAGTTTCTCTACATCCACACCTTCTGGGGTGGAGATGTAGCCGGAAGAATCGGACATAGCGATGACAGTGCCGCCAAGCTCCTGGGCTTTTTGGGCGGCATAGATGGCGACGTTTCCGGAACCGGAGATAATAACCTTGGAACCTTCGAAGCTGTCGCCGAAGTGATTCATAGCTTCTTTGGTGATGTAGGCGACGCCATAACCGGTGGCTTCGGTGCGCACCAGCGAGCCGCCCCAGGTCAGTCCTTTTCCGGTCAGGGTGCCGGATTCGTGCTGATTAGCCAGACGACGGTATTGGCCGAACAGGTAGCCGATCTCGCGCCCGCCAACCCCGATATCACCAGCTGGAACATCACGGTATTCACCGATGTGGCGGTGCAGCTCAGTCATGAATGACTGGCAGAAACGCATAATTTCAACGTCGGAACGCCCCTTTGGGTCGAAGTCGGAACCACCCTTGCCACCACCGATAGGCAGGCCGGTCAGAGAGTTTTTGAAGATCTGTTCAAACCCCAGAAACTTAATGATCGAGAGGTTTACCGAAGGGTGGAAACGCAGACCGCCCTTGTATGGGCCCAGAGCAGAGTTGAACTGCACACGGAAGCCACGATTGACCTGTACCTCACCATTGTCGTCGGTCCACGGCACACGGAACATGAGCTGGCGTTCCGGCTCGCAAAGACGTTCAATGAGACCGTAGTTGGCGTATTCCGGATCTTTTTCCAGGACAATCTTGAGGGAGTCCATTACTTCTGCCAAAGCCTGGTGGAATTCAGGCTCTCCGGCATTGCGCTCGAGCAGGCGGTCGTAGTAGCTGTTGACTTGCTTTTCGACGTTCACGTCTATGGCCTTTCTAGTGGATTGCACCAAAGTGGCTTGCACCAATAATTTTTAAGTTTTCTCGCATCGCGTGGATTTCGCAAACAAAAACACTCCAACTTCAGGAACATACCGGTCATCCTATTGGAACCTACCCCCATAAGTGTGCACTGGATCATTATTCAACACTCCGTCACCGCGTTAGCCTGTCGTTTTTCAACGGCCATTCGACAGGTATCCAAGAACTAATCAACAACCGATCCGCCGACTCGACTACCCTGACGGCTATGCATATCGTTATCGCTCCGGATTCTTACAAAGGTTTCGCTACTTCCGAGCAAGCTGCAGCCTGGCTTGCCGACGGAGTCGCCGAGGTTTTTCCGAATGCCACTATCACCACCGCCGGTATGGCCGATGGAGGCGAAGGCACAGCGGAGCGGTTTTCCGGTGAGACCATCACCCTGCCAACGACTGACGCCGCCGGGCGCTTAACCGAGGCGAGCTATCGCTACGACCGTGCCACGAAGACTGCTTATATCGATATCGCAGCTGCTTCTGGGCTACCTGCGGTGACCGACAACCTCGACGCGTTAAGTGCTGACACTTACGGCACCGGCGTGCTCATCGCGGATGCACAGACACGCGGAGCGCAACGAGTCGTGCTGGGTTTGGGTGGCTCGGCCACCACTGATGGCGGTATGGGAATTCTGGTGGCTTTGGGGGCGGCACCACACGATAAACGTGGTTATCCTTTGCCGAAAGGTGGCGGGCCGTTGGATCGCCTAGAACACATTGACACTGCGAACTTAAATGTCGCCGCTGCGGGTATGGAGTTCGTGTTGTTGGCCGATACGACTGCCCCCGCCTGTGGCCTGGATGGCAGCGCAGAGGTTTTCTCGCGACAAAAAGGGGCCAATGATGAGCAAGTCGCCCATTTAGATGCTGCCTTGCGCAATTTGTGTGAGGTAACTGGGGTAGATCCTGACTCAGAATTCATGGGCGCAGCCGGTGCCACTCCAGCGGGACTAATCTGGTTGTCGCGTTTAATCTATGGCACCGATGATCACGTGCACCTGTTGCCTGGTGCCGCCGTTGTAGCCCAGGAATTAGGGCTTCTCGCGGCTATCGCGCAAGCCGATCTAGTGATTACCGGTGAGGGCCGTTTTGACGAGCAATCCAGCCGCGGAAAGGTAATCAGCCAGATCGCGCAGCTGGTTGATGCAGCTCGGCAGAACACCAGCGAGAAACCTGACCCAGTATTGGCTATCGCCGCGGCTGAGTTCGATGTGCAGCCGGGCGACAATGTGCTCGCCGTGCAGCTGGCGCCGGGTAAAGATGTGGCAGATCAACTACGTGCGGCCGGGGAGGAAATCGCCCGAAAATTTCAGCAAACCCGCTTATAATCGCTAGGCCTATTGCTCGCAATATCTAGCGAAAGATGTTTACCGTCCATGGGTAGGTTGCGGGTTGCTCATAGGCTTTCTCGTTTTCCAGCAGCACGCGGTCATTCGGCAGTGGCGCTTCCGGTGTTAAAAACCGCGACAGTGCCATGGTCAGCTGGTTGACCGAGCCTTTTACCCCGTCGACTTCGAAGCGGTAGCGGTGCATGACACCGTCTTCGAGTTCCGCGTCGTTGTGTTCGTCCTCGTAGATACGGTGCAGTTGCTCTACGACGTCTTCGGCTACTTTAGGCTTGTCGTCGAAGGACAGCTTCACCGATTTCAGCATCTCGGATTTCACGAGTTTATCGCAGGCAAGCTCGTAGTTTTCGCGCAGGCGTTGTGCGGGTTCTACGGGGATGAGAACGTCAAACTGAATAGTTGGCATAACGATAAGCCTACCCTCATTATTCTCTGTTGCCTAGAGGCGTTCGTGTGCCGTTATTCACGGTTTTCTTGCCGACGCCACGCTGCCTTGCGCGTTCACCACCCGACATTCTTGGCACCGCGTACACATGACGAAAACCGCCACCCCGTGTGGGACGGCGGCAGTCTAGGAGGGAACGAGTTAGCGTTACACGCAGCTACAGTTGCACGCTACTACGGAGCAGAGCTTACTTCGCAGCCTTGTTCAGCTTTTCTGCACCGTGGAAAGCGGCTTCGACTTCGAATACCTGCTTGGCGGCGAGGATCTTGTTGCGGGCTTCCTTCTTCTGCTCGTGGGTTAGCTCGGTGAAGCCTTCCAACTGTTGCAGGGCCAGGTGCTTGGTGCGGGCAATCGCCTTAGCCAAGAATCCAGATGCTTTCTTTGCTTCTTCGTTTACCTGGTTCTTGGCAACGCCAGCCTCGTAGGCATCTTCCACTTCGTAAACGTGCTCAGCATCGTTGACCATCTTCTCGTAGAAAGCCTTCTGCTGCTCGGTCAGGTGAGACAATCCACGCAACTTCTCCAAGGCCTCTGCCTTGGTGTAGTCCAGTGCCTTTTCGACGTCGGTGTCTGGAGTTTCTACTGGAGTCTGTGCACCTGGAGCTGTTGCGAATGGAGCAACAGGGTTAGCGTTTTCGGCCTTGGCAGCAGCCAAAACTGTATTCACCGTGTCTGCGTTGTCTGCAGACTCAATCTGCTTGTAAAAGACATCGCGTTGCAGTGGGTTCAGATTTGGCAGGTGGCTCAGCTCATGCAACGCATCCTGCCGTGTATGGTTCAGCTCCACCAAAGATTTTTGGGTTTTAGCTTTCGCTTCTCCTACAAACTTATTGAGTTCTTCGTCTTTGATCGTAGAAATCTCTTCGTCCGTAAACCCAGCCGCCTTGAATCCGTTCCTGAGGATTTCTTTTATCTCAGCATCGCTTTTACCTTCGCGGATTGCTTTCGCGACATTTTCTGCTGCAACAGCTGCTATTTGGCCTTTCCAAGTTCCTCCAAACTCAGCTTCGAGACGCTGCGGGGAGTATTTTCCTGCTGGCGCAGGGGTTGCCCAGTCCGCCGGGTTCTGTGCAGGACTCTCTGGTGCAGATGGGTGGTCAGCCGGCGCACCATTCTTTGCCGCCAGAGTCTGTTTTGCAGAGGCTACCGTTTCTTGGAGCTGAGATTGCAGCTCATCCGACGGATATTCGTCTAGATCTTGCTTGGAGAAATCTGAACCTGGAACTCCGGCAGCACTTTTTAGACCATTCTGCAAAATCTGACGAACTTCATCATCGGTCGCACCATTTTTCAGTGCAGTCGCAGCCTCATTCACGGTATCAACGGCAACGTTTCCTGCTTCTGTGCCGGAAAATTCATTGTGGAGCTCATCAAAGGATGGTTCATTTACCTCTACCGCCATTGCATAGTTAGCAGTAGCGAGGCTACCTCCTGCAACGGCCACTGCCGCCGCAATAGCAATTCCGCGACGCTTCACGGTTCCGGCGACAAGCTTAAGGTTGGACACGATCTGTCCCCTTTCAAATAAGTACTCAGGGTGCATCAGCGGTTGCCGATGTTTTGTACGTGTCAACTTAACTCCGTTTTATGTGTAGCTGAACAAAAATAACCATGAGTTTGTTAGCGAAAAGATAAAAGGAGGCTGACAGAAAAATGACACCTGACCAGGTGTAATTCATGTCTCCGCACGTAGTGATCCTGGGGACAATGGGCACGAAAAAGCCGCTGCTTCAGTGGAAGCAGCGGCTTTCAGCGATCAAGGATCAAACTGAAACTAGCGATCCGTTTTCTTTAGAAACGAATGCCAATCTTAGCTAGAGCATCGCGAACCTGGGCTTGGACGTTGCCAGCTCCGGTGAAATAGTTGACGATTTGCAATAGTCCGCCGAAGAGCAGTCCCAGTGCACCTACGCCGGCAGCAATACCGAAAATTCCTTTAGCAGAATCCGATGCACCGCTTGGATTCCACCAGTTAGACGATCCATCAAGCAGACCTGGCTTAGGTTGCTCCTTTTTACCGCCCTTGTCTTGGCCTGCCTTATCCAGTTCTTTCTTCAGCTGCTCAAGTCGCTGCAGATCGGATGCTAATTTTCCGGCCTTGGCAGTCAGCTCGTCACGCTGTTGTTTCAGCTTAGCTTCCTGAGCATTGAGTTCAGACTCCTTAGCACTCTGGTCCTGAGCCTTCTGCTCCAGCTCGTTGTTCAGCTTCTGCAACTTGTCAAATTGCGGCTGCAGTTCCTTCGATTTCGCAGTCAATGCCTCTTCTTGTTTTTGCAGCTTTTCAGCCAACGCTTTCAGCTCAGACTCTTTAGCATTCTGATCCTGAGCCTTCTGCTCAAGCTCATTGTTCAGCTTGTTCAGCTTTTCAATCTCCGGCTGAAGTTGCTTCATTTTCTCAACAAACTCAGCTTGCTGCTTCTTCAGTTCGGCAGCCTTAGCCTCCAACTCTGCATTACGGCCTGCGAGTCCAGACTCTTTTTGGTCAAGCTCAGCTTGGCGTGCAGCTTGTTCTTCGGCCTGCTTCTGCAAGTCATTGTTGAGCTTGTCCAGCTCTTCAATCCGAGGGAGAAGCCCCTTCGCAGCAGCATCCAATTGTTCACGCTGTTGTTTTACAGAAGCTTCGCGCTCATCCAACGTAGATGCTTTGTCGTTGAGATCTGCTTCTTTCTTATCAAGCTCAGCTTGGCGCGCATCCTGATCTTTAGCCTTCTGCTCCAAGTCATTGTTGAGCTTGTCCAGCTTTTCGATCTCGGGCTGAAGTTTCTTCAATTCCTCAGCAAACTCAGCTTGCTGCTTCTTCAGCTCGGCAGCCTTAGCATCCAGCTCGGAGTCACGCGCATCCTGATCTTTAGCCTTCTGCTCCAGCTCATCGTGCAGCTTCTCCAGCTTTTCAATCTCCGGCTGCAGTTCTTTCAGGCGTTCAACAAACTCAGCTTGCTGCTTCTTCAGCTCGGCAGCCTTAGCATCCAGCTCGGAGTCACGCGCATCCTGATCTTTAGCCTTCTGCTCCAGATCCTCGTGCAGCTTCTCCAGTTTTTCAATCTCTGGCAGAAGCGCCCTCAACTCAGCAACCAGCTCTTCACGCTGCTGCTTTAGAGCGGCTTCACGCTCATCCAATTCAGATTCACGAGCATTCTGATTCTCAGCCTGCTTCTGCAGATCGTTATTCAGCTTGTCAAGCTCTTCAACCTTAGACAAAAGCTCCTTGGCAGCAGCAACCAGCTCTTCACGCTGCTGCTTCAACTCGGCGGACCTTGCAGCTAGCTCAAGCTTTTCTTTCTTTACTTCAACCAGTGGGCGGAAGCCATCTTTCCACGCCGTCTTGTCCGCTTCATCGTGCAAATTAGAGCCAGGCTGTTCGTACACAAGCTCGGCGTGCTTATTGACAACTTCTTCGACATTCCCGACGATGGCGCCATCCGGTGAACGCAGCTCAGCTTCAATAATCTGTTCCCGTGCTTCAAAATAAGCTTTAGGCGATGGCGTCGTATAATCAGCGGCTAGTTCGACCTCGCCGTCAGCAACGAGGGTGCTGAAATACTTTTTCGTCTCCTGCTCAATCTTGTATTCAAAATTACTGTACTTATCAGCATCT